>JACRHT010000017.1 GCA_016217545.1 Opitutia bacterium
CACATCCCGCCCCCCTTGGCGCCGCCGGGCCGGCGGCGACCACCACGAAGGCTCACCACGGGCGGTAGGGCGGGACCGCTGGGCCCGCCGCGTAGGCGGCATCCCGTTCACGGCGGGCCCAGCGGTCCCGCCCTACCTTCAAACAAGTTTTTCCGCCGCTTCCGCGATCTGCTTATCCGAGATGAGCACGAGATTCGCCGCGGCCGCGAGCGGCACGTAGGTGTCGACGGCGCGCACCGATGCCATCGGTCCGTCGAAGCCACCTTCCGCCAGCGCGGCGACCACCGCATCGGCGATGCCTCCGGCCGTCGCGCGACACTCATCGGCCACAAGCACCCGGCCGCACGCCGCGGCGTGTTTCCGGATCGCGTCGAGCGGCAACGGATTCAGCCAGCGCACATCGAGCACGCGCGCGGCGATCTTCTTCTCCGCGAGCATCCGTGCCGCGCGCAACGAGAGGCGCACGCCGTTGCCGTAGGTGACAATCAAGAGGTCTTTCGCCTTCGGGTGATACGCGCCGACTTCGCCCGGCAGCAGCATCCGCTCCGGTGTCGGATAGTCGAAGAGCCACGCGCCGTCGCCCTCGGCGTGCAGGTCGCGCTCGTGGTAGATCGCGATCGGCTCGACGAAGACCGACACGCGGCCGCAGGCGCGCGCCGTGGCCACGAGGCCGCGCAACATCATCGCCGCGTCGTCGCCGCGCGAGGGCACGCCGACGAGCAAGCCCGGGATGTCGCGCAGCGCGCCGATCGAGTTGTCGTTGTGGAAGTGCCCGCCGAAGCCCTTCTGGTAGGCGAGGCCCTGCACGCGCACGACCATCGGGTTCGAGAACTGCCCGTTGGAAAAATACTGGAGCGAGCACGCCTCGCCGCGCAGCTGGTCGAGCGCGTTGTGGATGTAGGCGAGGTATTGGATCTCCGGGATCGGCAGCAGCCCAGCCGTCGCCGCGCCCTGCGCCGTGCCGAGGATCGTCGTCTCGTCGAGCAGCGTGTCGAAGCAGCGGTGCGGCCCGAACGCCTTCTGCAAGCCCTGGGTCGCGCCGTAGACGCCGCCCTTCCGGCCGACGTCCTCGCCGAACAGGCTAATCTCCGGGAAGCGCAGCATCTCGTCCGTCAGCGCCGCGTTCACGTGCGCGCAGAGCGTGCGCTTCAGCGGAGCGGTTTCCTTCTCAGGCAGCGTGCCGAAATGCTCGAGCCGCACCTCCGGCTGCACCTGCTCGGCGGCGACGGCGCGGATCGCCGCCTCGTCGTAGGGCGCGAGCGGGCGCACGATTTCGGCGACGCTCGTGAGCTTGGGCGCGCGGACGACCTGCGCGGCCGCGGCAGCGATGCGCGCTTCGACGGCTCGCACCATTTCGCGCAACTCCTGGGGCGTCGCCGCGCCGGTCGCGACCAGCATCCGGGCGTTCGCCAACAACGGATCGCGCGCTTCGGTCGCCTCGATCTCGGCGACTGAGTGATAGGAAATCTCCGCGTCCGTGCCCGCGTGGCCCCAGAGCCGGATCGTGTGCAGGTGCAGGAAAAGCGGCTTGCGCGTGCGGCGGCAGGCTTCGATCGCGGCAGCGGCGCGGTCCCAGATCGCGTCCATCGTGCCGTCGAGCTCGACATAGTGCAGGTGCGGCAGCGCGCTGAAGTTGTCGTGGATCCAGTTGGCCGGCGTCTCGACGGAAATGCCGATGCCGTTGTCCTCGCAGAGAAACACGAGCGGCACCTCGCCGCCGCGGCGCACGGCGTAGCGCGCGGAGTTGATGCCCGCGAGCGCCGTGGCATGGTTGGCCGAGGCGTCGCCGAACGAACACAGAACGACCGAGTCCGCCGCGAGACCGTTCTCGACGCCGAGCCGGTGCGCGCGCCGCAGCGCGTAGGCCATGCCGTAGGCCTTCGGCAGGTGCGAGGCGATGGTGCTCGTCTGCGGCGGGACCCAGAGGGATTTGCTGCCCCAAACCTTGTGACGCCCGCCGGAAATCGGGTCATCGGCCGACGCGCAGAACGACCGCACGGTGTCGAGTATGCCGTCGACATCGCCCGCCTGGCGCGAGCGGGCCATCATCAGGCCGCCGGAGCGATAGTGCAGGAAGCACGGATCGGTGAGGCGCAGCAACGCGCCGATGACGGCGTTGTTCTCATGGCCGGCGCTGGAGATCGTGTAGAACGATTGGTTCGTCTTCCGCATCTCGCGCGCGGCGACGTCGAGGAGTCGGCTGGCGAGCTGGTCCTCGAAAACCTCGCGGGCCTGTCGCGCGGTCAGCGTCGTGTGCGCGCCGAGCGGCTCGTCGTCTTCGAGACGAAGGGTGGGCGTCGGGGCGGACGCCAACCAGTTGAGAAAGTTCTCCTGGACGATCTCGACACGGGTCTTGGCCACGGTCGCGCTAGGAAAGCAGTGTCATACCCGAGGGCAATCCCAAGCTGTGCGCGTGCGTTGGCGAGATGTGGGCGGGAGTAGCGGCTACCTTTCGGAAGCGGGAGCGCCCGCGTCCCCGCGGGCCGCTTTCTGCTGCACGCTTCCCTGCGGCCCGTCGGGAGACGGGCCCTCCACACGCTACCACGCGATGCCGTAGTCCTCGCCGAAATCCGATGCGGCGCCTTGGAAGGTGCGGTTCGCCTGGTCGATGTAGATTGCCGTGACCGGGCCGCTCGTGCGCTCGGCGGTCTCGACCTTGTAGCCCATCTTCGTCAGCTCGGCGCGGACCCACGGCGGCGTGTCGGCGCGCACTTGGATGCGGCCCGGCTCGCTGCGATGGTCGCCGAAGGACGACTGCATTTGGTAGCTGTTGAACGCGGCGGCCTCGACGGATTGCTGCACGTTCATGCCGAATTCGACGAAGCTGAGGAAAAACTGCAGGAGGTTCTGGTCCTGCGTGTCGCCGCCTTGCACCGAGAACGCGAGGAGCGGCTTGCCGTCCTTCAGCGCGAGCGAGGGCGTGAGCGTCACGCGCGGGCGCTTGCCGGGCTCGAGCACGTTGAACGGGTTCATCGCCGGATCGAGCACCCAGCTCTGCATGCGCTGCGAGAGGCCGACGCCGGTCTTGCCGGCGACGACCGCGGGAATCCAACCGCCGCTCGGCGTCACGGAGACGACCCAGCCCTCGGCGTCCGCCGCTTGGATCGAGGTCGTGCCCATTTTGAAATATTCGTCATCGGAAAAGATCGGCGGCGTGGACGCCGCGACCTGGAACGACGCGGGCTTGGTCGCGCTCGAGGGCGGCTGCGGCGTCCATTTTTTCAGCAACTCGGCGAAGGGATTCGCGCCGCCTTGAAACGGATACGGGTCGCCCGGATGCGCCTTGGCATCGTTCTTCGCCCAATCGATCGTCTGAAAGCGCGCCTTCGCGTAGTCCTTCGAGAGCAGGCCGCGGACCGGCTCCTCGGGCGGGAAATCGGGATCGCCGTAGTAGAAATCGCGGTCGGCGAACGCGAGGTTCATCGCTTGGTAGACGGTGTGGATGTAGCGCGCGCTGTTGTAGCCCATCGCGCGGAGGTCGGCGTTCTCGAGGATATTGAGCGCCTGCAACAGCGCGGGCCCCTGCGTCCACGTCGTGAGCTTGTAGACCTCGATGCCGCGGTAGTTCGTCGAGACGGGCGGTTCGATTTTCACGCGCCAATTCGCGAGGTCCTCTTTCGTGAAGAGGCCGCCTTGCTCGCGCGTGCTGCGCACGAGTTCGTCGGCGATGTCGCCGCGGTAGAAGCGGTCGTAGGCGGCCATGATGGCGGCCTTGCGGTCCTTGCCCGCGGCGAGCGCGGTCTTCTCGGCGTCGACGAGCTGGCGCAGCATGGCGGCGAGATCCGGCTGGTGGAAAATCTCGCCCGCGCGCGGCGCGGCGCGCTTGGCCGGGTCCTTTTCGTCGAGGTGCGTGAGAAAGACCTGCTTCGAATACGGCCACTTCGTGATTTCGCCGCGGAAGCGCTCGATCTGGTCGGCCGCCTGCTGCTCGATCGGATAGCCGTCGGCCATGGCGATGGCGGGCGCGAGGACATCGGCGAGCGACATCGTGCCGTATTCCGCGAGCATCGTCATCAATCCGCCCGGCGTGCCCGGCGTCACCGCAGCGAGCGGACCGTATTCCGGCGGATACGCGTAGCCGTTTCTCTTGAAGAACTCGACCGTCGCGCCGGTCGGAGCGACGCCGAGCGCGTTGATGCCGATGACCTGCTTAGTATGCGGGTTGTAGATGAGCGCCTGCGTCTCGCCGCCCCAGCCGAGCGTGTCCCACATCGTGCACACGGCGGCGAGCATCGCGCAGGTGGCATCCACGGCGTTGCCGCCCTTGGCGAAGATCATCGCGCCCGCGGTGGCGCCGAGCGGCTTGCCGGTGACGGCGACCCAGTTCCTGCCGTGGAGGATCGGCTTGTTGGTGCGTGCCGCCTGGGCGAAGGAGACAGCGGCGATCGCGATGGCCAGCGCGGTGGCGAGGAGGCGACGAAGGTGACGCATGAAAACGAGGGGTTGAGGCGTGGTTGCGTGCGAGGCCCCACGTTCGCCGGATGCGCTTTGAAGTCAACCAGCCGCCCTCAGCGCGGCCGCGTTCGCCCTTGAGCGGACGGACGCGTTGCGCCATCAATGCCCGCGTGAAGACGCGCCTGTTTACCCTCGTCGTTCTCGCGACCGTCCTGGCCGGCTGCCAGGAGCCCCAAGCCGCCCGCTCGCCTGCGACCCAGCGCACCTCCGCCGAAGCCGCTCGCTGGATGGACCGACGTGCCGCCCAATACGAGCAGATGGGCCTGAAGAAAGGCGACGCCGCCGCGAAGGCCTCGCAGGATTGGCAGAACCTCGGCAACTCGGTCGAGAGCTACACCCTCTACGACTCGGCGGCGAAACAACGCGCCGAACAGGCGAAGTTCGAGGACGATCTCTCGAAATCGAAGAAGAACAACTGAGCGCGGCGCGAACCGCGTTCAGAGTTCCTTCACCGCCGCGATCACGAGCTTCTCGAAGGCCGCCGCGCCGCGCGCCGCGTTCTCGAGCGTGTGCGCGTGCGTGAGGTGCTCGTCGGAGAGGCCGGCGCCCATGTTCGTGATGCACGACACGCCCGCGACCTTCAGCCCGCAGTGCCGCGCGATGAGGCAATCGGGCACGCTGGACATGCCGACCGCGTCGCCGCCCCACCCTTGCGCCATGCGGATTTCCGCCGGCGTCTCGAACGACGGACCGCGGAACGCCACGTAAACGCCTTCGTGCAACGTCACGCCCTCGCGTTGCGCGACGGCCTTGATCTTCGCGCGCAGGCCCGGGTCCCACGCATCGCTGACCGGAAAGAAACGCGGGCCAAACGCGTCGTCGTTCGGTCCGGTGAGCGGGTTGAGTCCGAGGAAATTGATGTGGTCCGTGATCAGCATCAGCTGGCTCACGCCGATGTGTGAACGCAGGCTGCCGGCGGCGTTGGAGAGGAAGAGCGTTTCGACGCCCGCGGCTTTCACGGCGCGGATCATGGTCTTCAGCGGATACGCGTCGGTGGTCTCGTAGAAATGCTTGCGGCCGTTCAACACGATCACGGGCACGCCATCGAGCTTGCCGACGATCAACTGCCCCGCGTGGCCCGCGACGGTGAGAATCGGGAAGCCGGGCAGGTCGCGATACGCGATCACGACCGCGTCCTGCACTTTCGCCGCGAGGCCGCCGAGACCGGAGCCGAGAATGAGGGCGATCTTCGGCGCGAGTGAGCCGCAGGCGGCGGCAATCTTCGCGGCGGACTGGCGGACGTTTTCGACGTGCTGTTGCTGTTCGGTCATGCGCGCAACCTAACGAAATCCGGACGCCGGGCGGAAGCCTGCATTTGCCGCGCCCCCGGGCCACTCCGGGCGCGCCGCCCGCGAACGAGGCGCGTCAGTCGCGCGGATGCACCAGAACCAGCCGCAGCGAATCCAGCCGCAATCGCGCGGCGGCGATCGCCGCGCGCACGTGCTCGAGTTGCGAGCCGATCAGCGCGATCTCCTCCGGACGGACGTGGTCGTTCAACTTCTGTAGGTCGACCAAGCGCTGCCGCTCCGCGTTCAGCACCGACTCCGCGCATCCCGCCGCCGCACGGCGCAGCTCCGCGGCGCGCGTCTCGGCTTCGCCGCCGGCCGCCGCCACGAGTTTCTTCAGCACGGCGGCGTTGAAGCCCGGTTGCTCGAGGAAACGGTGCAGGTCGCCGTCCTCGAAGGCATCCGCGATGTCCTCCGCCGCGTGCTCCTCGGTCAAATCGTCGCCGCGCACATCCACGACCACGCGCAACGGCTGCGGCGCGAGGAAGCGGTCCACGCCCCAGCGCGCCTCCGCGACGGGCTCGAGCACGTAAACCGCCTCGACGAGGAGATTCGGCGCGTCGCCCGCCATCGTGCCGAACGCCGTCGTGCCCGCGGGGGAATCCACCAGCAGGTCGCTGGTGTCGCGCAGCAACGCGTGGTCGGCCGAGAGAAACGCGATGTCCTCGCGCGACAGCGCCCGCTTGCGGTCGAACGTCGCGAGCAAGCCGTCCGCCGGAATGGCGGGAAAGCTCTCCACGTAGGCATGGCTCGCATCGAACGTGACCTCGACTCCCTCGTGCTCCTTCACCGTGACGCCGAAGTGATCGAGCAGATCCAGGAGCAGCGTGCGCACGGAGCGATCCGCCTCGGCCGCCCGGATCGCGTCGAGCACGCGCGCCGCCGCCGCGGCGTTGAAGGAATTCAACTCGAGCAAACGGTCGCGCCCCTTCTCCATGCGCTCCGCCCGCTCGCGGCGAAACGCCTGCGTCTCCGCCACGAGCGCCGCGAGTTCCTCCTCCCTCGCCGCCGGCCGCGTCGCGAAACCGGTCGCGAGCGTGAGCAGCGGAACGCGAAACGCCTCCTGGAAATCCGTGCCGCCGTGCAGCGGCGCCTCGAACGCGTCGAGCCCCGCGTGATACCACTCGACCACCGGCTCCTGCGCGCTGCCGCGCACAAACGGCACATGCACACGGATCGTCTCGGTCTGGCCGATGCGGTCGAGACGACCGATGCGCTGCTCGACGAGGCCGGGGTTCAGCGGGAGATCGAAGAGCACGAGATGATGCGCGAACTGGAAATTGCGACCCTCGCTGCCGATCTCGGAGCAAAGCAGCAGCTGCGCGCCATCGGGCTCGGCGAACCACGCCGCCTGGCGGTCGCGCTGCACCAGCGGCAGGCCCTCGTGAAACTGCCCGACCTTGAACGCCGCCTTTTCCTGCAACGCCGCTTCGATCGCCGCGACTTTGCGTGCCGAGCGGCAGATCAGGAGCACCTTCGCCGGTTTCAGTCCGGAGAGGAATTCCGTGAGCCAAGCGATGCGCGGGTCGTCGCGAAACGAGTAGCGGATCGCCGCCTCGCCACCGGTTTCCTCCGCCTCGAGTTCGCGCGCGATGCGCGCGAGCAACGCCGCGTTTTCGGTCGCGTCGAGCGGCACGGGACAGAATTGCCGGCGCGGAAAACCGCTCATGCTCGCCCGCGTATTGCGGAAAACGACACGCCCCGTCCCGTGTTGGTCGAGCAGCGTGCGCAACAGCGCCTCGCGCGCGCCCGTCCGCCTGGCGGCGAGCGCCGCCAAATGCTCTTCGACCCGCGCCGGATCGCGCGTGAAGAGCCGGCGCAGCGCGGCCTGGTCCTTCGCCGTCAGCACGCGCTCGCCGACGATCTTGTCGGCGATCGCCGCAACGGCGGTGAACTTGCCGGCCTCGGCCGCGAACGGCGCGAAATCCGTGTAGCGCGCCGGATCGAGCAGGCGCAGGCGCGCAAAATGCCCGGCGAGCCCGAGCTGCGTCGGCGTCGCGGTCAGCAGCAGCAGGCCCGGCGTGCGCGCGGCGAGTTGCTCCACGAGTTGATAGCCAGCGCTCGCCGCCTCCGGCGTCCACTCAAGATGGTGCGCCTCGTCGACGATCAGCAGATCCCATCCCGCCGCCACCGCCTGCTCCCGCCGCGTCTCGCTGGTCGCCAAAAAATCGGTGCTCGCGAGCGCGAGTTGCGCCGAGAGGAACGGATTCTGGCCGGGCTCGCTGCGCTCGCACTCGGTGCAGCGCGCTTCGTCGTAGATGCTGAACCACAGATTGAACCGCCGCAACAGTTCGACGAACCACTGGTGCGTCAGCGACTCGGGCACGAGCACCAGCGCGCGGCGCACTTGTCCAACGGCCAGCAGGCGCTGCAAAATCAGCCCCGCCTCGATCGTCTTGCCGAGGCCGACCTCGTCGGCGAGCAGGACGCGGGGCAACCGGCGCGACGCCACCTCCTGCAAAATGTAGAACTGGTGCGGGATCAGGTCGACGCGCGCCCCGAGGAACCCGCGCACCTCCGACTGCCGCCACGCCGCCTGCCAGCGCAACGTGCGCAACCGCAGGTCGAAAACCTCGCCCGGCTCGGCCTGTCCTGCGAGCAGGCGCTCCGGCGGACGGCTGACACTGGTGACGTCCGACACCTCGTCCTCGCGCACGCTGCGTCCCTCGCCCGCGTAAGTGAGCAGGCCGTCTTGCTCCGTGACCCCCTCGACCGTGAAGCGTGCGCCGGCGCGCGTCGCGACGACCTCGCCGGCGCGGAACTGCACTCGTTTCAGGACTGGCGTGTTCAGCGCGTAGAGGCGGCGCTCGCCGGCGGCGGGGAAGTCGACCGCGATCCGCTTGGCGGCGCGATCGACCTGCGCGACGATGCCGAGCCCGAGTTCGGGCTCGCGTTCACTGAGGCAGCGTTGACCGGCGACGGAAAGCGACATGCCGCCATGAGGCGCGAGTCGCGCGCCATTTCAAAAACAATTTCCCGTCCCTCCGCGGCGACGACGCGCCTCAACCGCCCCAGGCCTTGAAATCCTTCAGGCAGGAACCGCCGAGGAATTCGCGCAGGATCGAGTTCTCTGGCACCTGATCCGCCTCGATCGGGGCGAACCATTGGAGCAGGGACAGGAGACGCAGGGCCTCCACGTGTTCCGGCGTGCCGTAGGGCACCTGGCGGAGCAGCGGCTCGGCGATCGGTCGCAAGGCGGCAAGTTCGTAGACGAGCGCGGAATTGAACATCGCGTCGGCGTTTTCCTGGTGCGGAAAAATGTGCAGCTTCTCGCCGCGTCGCACCGATTCCCAACGCGAGAGCGTGTCGATGGCGGAGTAGCCGCGATCACGGGCATCGCGGACGATGCGACGGATGAGGCGCGTGTCGGTGGTCGAGAGGCGGTTGTGCCGGTCGAGGCTGAGCTGGGTAAGCGCGGAGGCGTAGATCTTGAAGGCCTGCGCGGCGAGCGCGGGCGGGACGAGGCGCGGATTCAGCCCGTGAATGCCCTCGAGGATCACAATCTGGCCCGGACGGAGCCGGACGGTTTCGCCCGGTTCCTGGCGGCCGAGGTGGAAGTTGTAGCGCGGCAGCTGCACCTCGCGTCCCTCGAGCAGGTGGCCGAGATGTTCGCCGAGCTGGTCGAGCTTGAGCGCGTCGATGGTTTCGAAATCGAACTTCCCTTCGGCATCGCGCGGCGTGCGCTCCCGCTCCATGAAGTAATTGTCCATCTCGAGCGCGAACGGCGACAGGCCGCGCGCGAGCAGCTGCACCGCGAGGCGACGGGAAAAAGTGGTCTTGCCCGAGGACGAAGGCCCCGAGATCAGCACGACCCGCGCGCGATCGCCCCGCTCGGCGATCTGCTGCGCGATGGCGGCGATGTGCTGCTCGTGCAGCGCCTCGGAAACGAGCATGATCTCGCGCGTGCGCCGGGCCTTGATCGCGTCGACGAGGGCGCCGACATCGCCGATGCCGAGGCGGTGGAGCCAGTCGCCGTATTGGCGGAAGGCGGAGAGGAGCTTGGGCGATTGCACGAGCGCGGTCGGCTGCTTCGGCGCGTGCTGCCGCGGATAGAGCAACGCGAGCCCATCGTTGGTCGCGACCAGGTCGAACCACTCCAAGTAACCGGTCGAGGGCACCATGTAGCCGTGATGGTAGTCCACGTAGCCGTCGACTTGGTAGAGATCGATGCGCGGCCGCGTGCGATGCCGCAGGAGGCGGACCTTGTCGGTGTCGCCGCGCGCCTCGAAGAGCTGAATCGCCTCGGCCACGGGAACCTGGCGGTTCTCGAACGGCAGGTTCTGCGCCACGAGCAGCCGCATTTCGTCGCGCAAACGCGCGAGTTCATCGGCGGTCAACGGCTCGCGTCCGTGCACCTGGCAATAGTAGCCGCCCGACGACAGCGCATGGTCGACGCGGAGCGTGGCCCCGGGGAACTGCCGCCGAAACGCCGTGGAGAGCAGGAACGTGAGCGAGCGCCGGTAAATGCGCGCGCCGTCGGCATCGGTCATCGCGACGGGGCGGACGTGCGCCTCGAGTTCGAGCCGGTAGGTCAACTCGTGCAGCTCGCCGTTGACGATCGCGCCGACGATTCGCGACGGCCACACCGCCTGCAACGGCTGGAGGAGCTTTTCGAGGGACGCACCGCGCGCGCCGCGAAGACTGCGCCCGTCGGGCAGATGGAGGTCAACCACCTCGCTTTTGGAAACAAAACAGGTCTCGGACATGGGGAATGAAGGGGCTTCGACAGCGGCCGGCCGCGCCAATGCACAGCTCAGCAAGGAGATATCGGCGCAAACCCGCCCCCGCTTCAAAGTAAAAACCGCCGGCTGTCCGCGCGCCGTGGGCGCCGCGTCGACATCCGCGTTGTCTACCCAGCCGCATCGGCTGCGCAACGCGGCCGCTTTGCCCTCCCATGCGGAGGCTCGCGCGGCTCAATCGTCGCGCAGGGCGTCGATCGGCGACACGCGCGATGCGCGGTGCGACGGCAGGAAGGTCGCCGCGAAGACGACGAGCAGCAGGACAACCGCCGTCCCGCCGAACACACCCCAATGCAGCGACTCGACGCCGAAGAGCTGGCTCTTCATCGCCCGCCCGACGCCCCACGCGCCCACGAGCCCGAGCGCCGTGCCGGCGAAAAGCAACTTGGCGCCGAGACCGAGGAATTGCCCGAGCACCTGCTGCGGCTGCGCGCCGAGCGCCATCCGCACGCCGATCTCGCGACGACGTTGGTTCACCGCGTAGGCGAGCACGCCGTAGGTGCCGATGGCAGCGAGGATGAGCGCCACCGCGGCGAAGATGGCGGCGAGCACGGCCGGCGAGCGCCGGACGACGACGGACTCGTCGACCCACGCCTGCATGGACTTGATGTCGTTCACCGGCAACGCCGCGTCGATCGACAGCACGGTCTTCTGCAGCATCGGCGCCAAGGTGGCGGCCGGCAGCGTGCTGCGGATCACGACGGAGAAATTCATCGCCGCGTAGTGCTGATAAGGGAAATAGATCGCGCCCTGCGCGGCGGTCTCGGCGAGGTTCGTCTGCTTCACGCTGCCGACGACGCCGACGATCGTGAACGCTTCCTTCTCCTCGAACGTCGGACCGTTTACCAGCCGGTGGCCCAGCGCGCTCTGGCCCGGCCAGTAGCGACGAGCGAAGTCCTCATCCACGACGCACACGCGCTGCTCGCGATGGTTGTCCGCATCTTCGAGGAGTCTTCCGTCGCGCAGCGGGATATTCAGCGCCCGCCAGTAGTCGCCGACGCCGCTCGACGTGTAGTGCGCGCGGATCGTGTCGCCGGGCTTGAGTTCAATGCCCTCGATGGCAATGGCGTTGTTGTTGGTGTCGCCAGTCATCGGAAGATTCGTGCTCAAGCCGACGGCGGTCACCCCGGGCTGCGCACGCAGCTCGGTCAGCAAGCGCTCCACGAAGGCCAGCCGCGGCTTCGTTTCGGGGTAATTTTTCCACGGCAGCGCGATTTGGCCGGTGAGCACCTGGTCGGGGTTGAAACCCGGCTTCGTCGCCAACACGCGTTGGAGGCTGACCCCGAGCAATCCCGCGCCGGCGAGCAGCACGTAGGCGAGACCGACCTGGGTGACGATGAACGCGTGACGCAGCCGCTGCGTCGAGCGCGTGACCGTGCCGCCACGACTCTCGGCCTGCAGCACCGGCGCGAGGCGCGTATGGGAATTGAACCAAATGACTGGCAGCGCCAGCGCGAGGCCCACCACCACCGAGCCGGCGAGCGCGGCGAAGGCGACGCGAGCATCGAAGGCGACCGTTGCACCGAGCGGGAGCTGATCGGTGCCGAGCGAGGCGAGCAGTTGCACGCCGGCCGCGCCGATCGCGAGTCCGAGCAAGCCGCCGATCAGGGCCAGCAGCACCGTCTCCAACACCACGCCGTTCGCGATGTCGCGGCGACTCGCGCCGAGCGCCTGCCGCACGGCGATTTCCTTGGCGCGTCCGCTCGCGCGGATGAGGAGCAAGTTGACGAGGTTGACCCCACCGATGAGTAGCAGGAAAAGCACGCCGCCCTGCAGCATCAGCAGCACCGGACGCACCTCGCGCACGTGGTCGGCATGAAGCGAGAAGACCTTCGTGGTGAAGCCGGCGCCCTTGATCAGGTGCGCGAACGGGTCGTCCTTGATCTGCTCGGCGTTGAACGCGTCGATCTGCGCCTGCGCGGTCGCGAGCGTGGCTCCCGGCGCGAGACGCGCGATGAGCATGAAATTGTTCGAGTGCCGGCGGTCCGGCTTGCGATCCTCGGGGTTCGAGGCGGCGGGAATGAAGAACTGCGCCTTCTCGGAAAGGTAACGGAAGCCGGGCGGCAGCACGCCGATGATGGTGACCGGCTGGCTGTCGACCGTGAACGTCTTGCCGAGCACCGCGGGATCGGCGTTGAAGTGCGCGCGCCAGTAGCCGTCGGTGAGGATGGCGACATTGGCCGCCTTGTAGAACATTTCCTCCTCGGTGAACGTGCGGCCCATCGCGAGCGGCACGCCGAGGGTGGCAAAAAATTCGGGCGACACGCGCGCGCGGTCCACCCGTTGCGGCGAACCGGCTTCGCCCACCGTGGCGCTGCCGCCTTGAATGATGGCGGTGGAAGCGAACGCCTTGATGGCGGCCTTGCGGTCGTAGTAGTTCGGGAGCGAGGCCCCCGCCCGCTCGACGCCGGCGCCGGGATAGGCGTTCACGGCAACGATCAGCCGGTCCGGCTCGGGAAACGGCAGGGCGCGGACCAGCACCGCATCCACGACCGCGAAGATCGCGACATTGGCGCCGATGCAGAGCGTGAGCGTCAGGACGACCGTAGCGGTGAAGCCGCGCTCGCGGGCGAGCCGACGGAGGGTTTGACGGACGACGTTGGCCGAAAACAGTGAACTCACGCTTCCACAACCCGGGGAGACGCCGTGGAGTTACAGCAAAGTTGCGAGGAATCCTGCCGCTTTCGCGGCCAAGGCGTATGCGACGGAGGCAAGTTGACGCGGCGCGCCGGCCCCGCATAACCGCGAGCACCCATGAGCGACCCCGGCTCGGCTCCACGCCCCAATTCCGCCCGTCGTGTCCTGCTGGCCAGCCTCGCCGGCACGACGATCGAGTTCTTCGACTTCTATATCTACGCCACGGCGGCGGTGCTCGTGTTTCCCAAGCTGTTTTTCCCGGCCTCGGAGCCGGCGGCGGCGACGCTCCAGTCGTTCGCCACGTTCGCACTAGCGTTTTTTGCGCGTCCGGTCGGCTCGGCGGTTTTCGGGCACTTCGGCGACCGCATCGGCCGCAAGGCCACGCTCGTCGCCGCGCTGCTCACGATGGGCCTTTCGACCGTCGCGATCGGTTTGCTGCCCACTTACGCGAGCATCGGCATCGCAGCGCCGCTGCTGTTGGCGGTGTGCCGTTTCGGGCAGGGCTTCGGACTCGGCGGTGAATGGGGCGGCGCGGTGCTGCTCGCGACCGAGAACGCGCCGCCGGGCAAACGCGCGTGGTATGGCATGTTCCCGCAGCTCGGGGCGCCGATCGGGTTTCTGATGTCGGGCGGAATCTTCGTGGTGTTGTCGAAGACGATGTCGGATGCGCAATTCCTCGCGTGGGGCTGGCGCCTGCCGTTCCTGGCGAGCGCGGTGCTCGTGCTGGTCGGCCTGTGGGTGCGGCTCAAGATCAGCGAGACTCCGGCGTTCGCGCGCGCGATGGCGGAGGAGAAGCGCGTGGCGGTGCCGATCATGACGGTCGTGACGACCCACGCGCGCGCACTCGTGCTCGGCACGCTCGGCGCGGTGGCGACGTTCACGCTGTTTTATCTGCTCACGGTGTTCTGCCTCAGCTGGGGGACGACGAAGCTCGGGTTCACGCGCGAGAAATTCCTGCTCATCCAGATGACCGGCGTGCTGTTCTTCGGCATCGCGATTCCGGTATCGGCCGTGGTGGCCGACCGACGCGGGCGCAAGCTCACGCTCGCCGTCGTTTCGGCGGCGATCGTGGTCTTCGGCTTCGTGCTCGGGCCGATTTTCAGCGCGGGAACCGGCGGTGCGTTCGCGGCGATGATCCTGGGTTTCACGCTCATGGGCCTGACTTACGGGCCGCTCGGCACGATGCTGTCGGAGCTATTCCCGACGGCGGTGCGCTACACCGGCGCGTCGATGACCTTCAATCTCGCCGGCATCCTCGGCGCCTCGCTCGCGCCGTATGCGGCGACGTGGCTGGCGACGCACCACGGCTTGCAGGCGGTCGGGCACTATTTGGCCATCGTCGCAGCGATCACGCTCGGCGCGATTCTGCTGAGCCACGAGACGCGCGACACGGAACATTGAGGTGGAGCGCGTTGACCTCAACGCGCTCGGAACGGGTTGAGGTCAACCGGTTCCACCTAGGTTTTGAGTTTATTGCGCGGGTGATGCTTCGCGTGCTGGTCGAGCAGGCGCGACGATTCGACGGCCGTGTAGATTTGCGTGGTGCCGATGCTGGCGTGGCCGAGCATTTCCTGAATCGCGCGCAAATCCGCGCCGCCGCCGAGCAGGTGCGTGGCGAACGAGTGGCGCAGTAGGTGCGGCTTCACGTGCTTCGAGATGCCGGCGCGCTTCGCGTGAGTCTTCACGATTGCCCAAACGGTCTTTCGCGAGATCGCCTTCCCGCGCTCGGAGAGGAACAGTTCGCTGCCGGTGCGCGGTTTCACGAGGCGCGGCCGGCCGGAGCCGAGGTAGGCGACGACGGCGTCCTTCGCCTTTTCGCCGAGCGGAACGACGCGCTCCTTGCTGCCCTTGCCGAAGACGCGCACGAAGCCGTGCTCGAGGTCGACTTGCTGCAGCGTGAGCGCGCAGAGCTCCGAGATGCGCAGGCCGCTCGAATAAAACAGCTCGAGCATCGCCCGGTCGCGCACGCTGTAGGCGTCGGCGCCGGTCGGGGCGACGAGGAGCTTTTCCATTTCGCCGGGCGAGAGAACCTGCGGGAGTTTGCGGCGGAATTTCGGGCCGCTCAGCAGCTCGGTCGGATCGTCGTTGCGCGCGCCGGAAGGCACGAGGTGCTTGCGGAAGAGCATGCGCATCGCGCTGAGTTTGCGCGCCTGGCTCGACTCGGTGAACTTCTCGTCGGCGAGCCAGTGCAACCATGCGGAAAGATCGTCAGTCGTCGCGGCCCGCCAGCCGGCGACTCCCTTGCGCGCGAGGAAATGCGCGGCCTGCACGAGGTCCTTTTCGTAGGATTGCGAGGTGTTGCGCGAGAGGCCGCGCTCAAGCTCGAGCGTGCTGATGAAGGCGTCGATCTCGTCCGCGAACGCGGCCGGCGCCGGCGGCATCGGCGCGTCTTTCGGCAGCGAGCGGCGGGAACGGACGGCGGGCATCACTCCAGAAACGAAAAGAGCGCGTTGGGGTCAACGCGCTCGGCAAACTCACGGGACGCGCTCAGCGGCGGCGGAACCCGCCCGGACGCGGCGGCAGCGGATTCGTCTCGCGCACGCGGTAGGTGATGCGCGCCTTCTCTAGATCGTAGGGGCTCATCTCCATCTTCACCGTGTCGCCGGCGGCGATCTTGATGAAGTGTTTCCGGAGCTTACCGGAGATGTGCGCCAGCACCACGTGACCGTTGGTCAATTGGACCCGGAACATCGTGCCCGGCAGGACGGCAACTACCTTGCCTTCGACTTCGATCGATTTGCCGTCAGACATGGTGGAGGTGCGGGCTGGAGGGTTGGGTCATGCAATAAAAGCCCCTTGTAACCGGGAAAAGCGCCCCGTAGTCAAGGCTTTCCCTCTGGCGCCGCCGCCGCGCCACCCGGGAGAACACCGATGGCCGACCCATTTTCCGAGCAACGTCCCGCGCTCCCCTGCCCGTTCGACAAAGTCCACCCGTCGCAACTGGTGCGCGACGACGCGTTCTTCATGTGGCTGGCCTACAATCAAGCCATCGATGCCTGGCGCGCGGACGAGGTGCCGATCGGAGCCGTGATCGAACTCGGCGGAGAGGTCATTGCCGCGGCCCACAACCAGCGCGACAGCACGCGCGACCCGACCGCGCACGCCGAGATCATCGCCATGGGACAGGCCGCGCGCGCGATCGGAGATTGGCGGCTGAACGACGCCACACTCTACGTCACCAAGGAACCGTGCCCGATGTGCTCGGGCGCTACGCTGATGTCGCGCGTGAAGCGGGTCGTCTACGCCGTCGCCGACCCCAAGATGGGCTGCCTCGGCGGTGCGACCGACCTCAACGCGCTGCCGCAGGTTAATCACCACCTCACGATCACGCGCGGTGTGCTTGAGGAACCGTGCCTGAAATTGATCCAAGCGTATTTCCAGCTGAAGCGCCGCGAGGCTTGAGCGCGACGCACCGGGCTGTTTCGCGCGAGTGCCGCTAATGCCGAACCGGAAAACATATTAGGCCGCCAAAGTTGACGCCACGCAACCCGCGTGCACTTTGTAGCCACTCTTTTCACCCACCACGAACATGGCATACGAACTCCCGAAACTGCCCTACGCCTACAACGCCCTCGAGCCGCACATCGACGCGCGCACGATGGAGATTCACCACTCGAAGCACCACAACGCTTACGTGACCAACGCGAACAACGCGTTGAAGGACCACCCGACCCTCGCCGCGCTCGACGTCAACGCGCTCATCGCCGACCTCTCGAAGGTTCCGGAAGCCATCCGCGGCGTCATCCGCAACAACGCCGGCGGTCATAGCAACCACGCGTTCTTCTGGACGATCATGGGCCCGGGCAAAGGCGGCGCTCCGAAAGGCGCGCTGGCCGATGCGATCAACGCCACCTGGGGCTCGTTCGACACCTTCAAGGCCGAGTTCGCCAAGGCCGCCGCCGGCCGCTTCGGCTCCGGCTGGGCTTGGCTCGTCGTCGGCGCCGACAAGAAGCTCTCCATCGGCTCGACCGCCAACCAAGACAGCCCGCTCATGGGCAAGGCCGTCGCCGGCATCGAAGGCACGCCCGTCATCGGCCTCGATGTCTGGGAGCACGCCTACTACCTCAACTACCAGAATCGCCGCCCGGACTACGTCACGGCCTTCTGGAATGTCGTGGATTGGGACGCCGCCGCGAAGAACTTCGGCGCCTGAGCGATCCGAAACACATTCTTCACTTCTTTCCCAGCCGCGCGGTTCCGCGCGGCTTTTTCTTGGTCGAGACACGCGACGAGGCCTTCGCCGCGTTGATCTGCGCGAGGTAGTCCGTCGTCAGCATCCCGGCGAAGCCCCAGTTGTCCGTGTCGATCTCATCGATGACGATGTGGGTTTGCTCCGGCTTCTTGCCGAGATGCAGCTGCAACGAGCGCGTGATGTCGGCCACGAGCTGCTGTTTCTGGGCGCGTGTGGCGCCGCGAGTGATCTGGACGTTGACGTAAGGCATGCGCCGGACCGTAGCGCACCGGACCGGGCGGGCAAATCCGGGCCGCCGGCACCGGCTCGCGAATTTTCCGGCGAATTGTGCGGCACGTGCCGCCCACAAATTGCTCAGCCCTTTTCCTTCATCACGAACACGCCGTCCCAATCCGCGCCGGGCGGGTGCGCCTCCATGTAGCGGCAGCGCTCGATCATGATCAGCGACGGATTGCTCTCGATTGCGAGCGCCTTGTCCGGCTGATGCAGCTCGAGTTTCGCGGCCTGTTCGAAGAGCGCGATGGCACCCGCCCAATCCTGCGCGTGGTAACGCTCGACGGCCTTCGCGTGCAGCGCGAGGCACTCGAACGTCGACGCGCCGAGGTCTTCCTTGAACCCGACGATTTCGTGCACGCCGACGGGCAGCGAACGCCCTTTGACCACGATCTTGTCGAGGAAGCGGAAGACGATGCGCTCGCCGCCGTGCTTCTCGCACTCGGCGCGCGTCGTGTCGGTGACCATCGTGTAGACGCCCATGAGTTTCGCACCGGACTCCATGCGCGCGGCGAGGTTCACGTTGTCGCCCATCATGGTGTAACTGAACCGCGTGCGGCTGCCCATGTTGCCGATGATCGCGGGACCGGAGTTGAGGCCGAGGCGCGCGCGGAGGTTGTGCACAACCGGCGGCCACTTGTCGCCCTCGCTGCGCCATTTCTGGCGAAGCTCCTCGATCTTCTTCTGGACGCGGACGCTCGCGACACACGCGCGGTAGGCATGATCGGGCAGCGGCAGTGGCGCGCCGAACATCGCGACGACGGCGTCGCCGATATACTTGTCGAGCGTGCCGCCCTCCTCCTGCACGATGTCGGTGCAGGCGGTGAGATACTCGTTCATCAACTCGACGAGACGCGCGGGCGTCATCTTCTCGGAGAAGGTCGAGAACGCCTGGATGTCCGAGAAATACGCCGTGATCGTCTCCTCGTGTCCGCCGAGTTCCGGTTCCTTGCCGGAATCGATCAGGCTGTTGACGACCGTGGGCGCGAGGTAGGCGGAGAACATGCCTTTGATGCGACCCTTCTGTTTCTCCTCGACGATCAGCTGCCAGCCGATGCCGGCGAAGGCCATCATGAACGCCCCGCTCAGCGGCGCCGCAAACGGCAACACAACGTGCGAAGTCTTGAACAACACGAAGGCCAGCGCGCCGTAGCCGAGCAACAGGATCAACGCCGCCGCCTTCGACCACAGCCCGCGCGCACCGCCCAATACCGCCAGCGCCGTCACCACGACCGCCAGTGCCACCGTGATCACGTAGAGCGCCCAATCGGGCAGGCGGTGCAGGTATTCGCCGCTGATGATCGTCTTCAGCAGATTGCCGTGCACGCCGACCTTCGGCACCGGTTGGTCATCGAACGGCGTCGTTGCCAGGTCTTGCAGCAACTGGTCCACCGGGCCGATCAGCACGATCGCGTCGCGGAACTCGGCGAAGAATGCTCGTGCGCTCGCCTTCTCCTCTTCCGTGCCCTCGCGGAGATTCAGCACTTGGCCAAGCACCACCGAGAAGCTCACGCGCGGGTTGTGCTCCGAGAGCCAGGGCGAAAACCAGTTCACCTCGACCATCTGTTCGTCGGTGAGAGGAATCCGCGCGGCCGCGCGGTCCTGACCGGGCGGCACTTCGATCGCGTCGCGCGTGATTTTGACGACGTCGCCCGGCACGCCCCAATAGGTCAGCGCCAGCGCGAGCGCCATGTGGTCGAAGCGATGCACCCCGTTCGTGGACGTCGGCACGAAGAGCGGCACCCACTGCGTGCCGCCGTTGAGCGTGTCGATCAGGCCGAGACGCGGCGGACTCCAGAGAACTTTGGGCCGGCGCTCGAATTCGAGGATCTCGGGCGTCGGAATCTTGTCGAGCGCCGGCAGCCCGTTGCGGATCAACGGCAGTTCCCGCTTCTCGATCTTGCCCGTCGCCTCGCGAAACGTCGCCGCCGAATACGATGCGGCAAAAACGATCGGCGGATCGGTCACCACGTAGTTGTAGAACTCGATGTTGGCCTGCCGCCAAAATTCGGGGTCGTAGGCGACCGACATGCCGTTCTCGGAGAACACCACGTCGACGCCCACCGCCTTGGCGCGGCCCTCGTTGATCAGCGCTTCGCCGACTTGGGAAAAATAGGAGCGCGGCCACGGGAAGTTCTTCAGGTCGCTGATCGAACGCGAGTCGATGTCGACGTAGACGATGTTCACCGGCGCCGGTCGCTCGCCGCGGAATCGATAGCGCCAGCTGAGCGTCAGGTCTTCCGCGACGCGCAGGTAGCCGAGGTGTCCCACCAACGCCCAAAGCACCGGGATCGGCAGCAAGAACGCCATGCGCCAATCGAGTTTCGCCTTCGTGTGAGCCACGGCGCGCAGCGTAGCGCCGGAGCGCGACGTGGGAAGGGAAAACAAAAGCGCCCGGCGTTCGGCCGGGCGCGGGGAAATCCGGGGCGCGACGCGCGCGCGACTCAGCCGCCAGCGCCGTTGGTGAGCTTCTGGTTGCCGGGCGTGACCCCAAGGTTGCCGCTGCCACCGCCGCCGGTGCCTCCCGTGCCGCCGGTTCCGCCGGTGCCACCAGTGCCGCCCGTTCCGCTGGTATCCGTGGTGCCCGATTGCGTCGTGCCGGAGTCGCCGGTGGTTCCACCCGTCGTGCCTCCACCGGTGCCGCCGCCCGTGGTTCCGGTGTCCGTCGGCGTTGTTGAGGCCTGTTGCTGCTCGCTGATCGTAATGGTCGTGTTCTTCGTCGCTTCGACGATCACCTCGGTCACCTGCTGGGTGATGGCGGCGGTCGCAGTCGTCGACATCGAGGCGGGCGCGTCCGGCACTTGGACGTTGGTGACCGTGATCGCTCCCGTGGTCGGATCGACGGTAGCGTCAGCTGTGACCACGATTTCGTTCGCGGTGAGCACGTTCAGTTCCGGCCCGGCCGCCTGCGCTTGACCGGAGTAGAAGGTAACGTGACCGTCGGCCGTCTGGAGTTGGAAGGTAAACGACGTGCCATTGCCGGACGGAATGAAAACGATGCGGAACTGGGTGCCGCGAATACCAGCCGCGCCGACCGGCGTCGCGATTTCGAAGCTGGAGCCTTTCTCGCGGTTCAGGTGCTTGACGTCGCCGACGAGCTCGCCGCGATTCAACTTCAACCGCGTGCGCGAAATCGTCGGTTCTTCCTTGAGCGTCGCCACCTCGATCGCTTTCGGCAACGGGTCCATTTTGAACTCGGCGATCTGCATGCTGGTGTTGCTGCCGAGTTTGATCGACGCGCCGTTCGCGAACACGATGACGACCATCGAACCTTGGCCCGTCTGAATTAAGTCGGTTTCGACTAGCGTGTCGCCGACCTTGAGTTCGAAAGTCTTGGAGTCGGCGGTGAGCCGCGTCACCTGGCCCTGCACTTTGCCGACCTTGATCGCACCCGGCTTGGACGGTCCAGTGGCCGCAGGCGCAGGTGTCTGCGCGACGGCGTGCAGCGACAAACCAATGGCAAAAACCGCCGCGAAGACAAAACGAAGGACCGAGGATTTCATGTGGGCCGGGGTTGAAAGACGTTCAACGTCCCGCGCTCAGGCGGGCGCGCAGAGATTTCGCCTGCGCCAAAGTCGGGTCAAGTGATAAACAGGTTTCGAGCGCCGCGAGCGCCTCCGCCTTTCGGCCCGGAACGACGCTGAGGTGCGCCCCGCGATAAAGGTGCCACATCGCGACGTTCGGAGCGAGGGCCACGGCGCGATCGAAGGAAGTTTCGGCCTCTGCGTTCCGGCCCTGCAGTTCGAGCGCTACACCTTGGCGGACCCACGATTCCGCGAAGGTCGGGCACAGCGCCACCGCGCGCGCCGCCGACTCCGCCGCGCGACGTCCGACCGCGATGGCGTTGCCGCCTGTCACGTGGCGCGACAACGCCTGCGCATAGGACAGGTCGGCCCACGCCCGTCCGTTTTCCGGATCGAGTTTTACGGCTTCTTGAAGATTCAGCAGCGCGAACGGCACGGCGTCATGGATCGCGACCGTGCCCAACGCGACGTGATCGATCTGCCAGCGCGCGTCGAAGCGCAACGCCTCCGCGCGGTAAGGGCGATCGGCCTTCACGGCGGAAAACGCCAGCGCCGCGACCAACGACATCGCCAGTGCGAGCGCGGCGCGGCGCGAGGGCGTGCGTGCGGCCGACGGTTCCGTCCGCAGCAAAAAGGCCGCCGTCAGCGCCGCGAGATAGGCCAGCGCCGGGATCTTCGTATGGAAATCGACGAACAGATGCACCGCGAAGGCGACGAGCCCCAGCCAGCACGCGAGCCGCCAACGCCAGCCATCGGTGAACGTCGCCCCGGGCGCGGCCGCGCGGCGCGCTTCCTGCACTTTACTCCACCCCAGCCAACCGATCGCCAGACCCGCGCCGGCCCAGAGCGCGAAACCGATCAGGCCGTAATCGCTCAGCGTGTTCAGGTAATCGTTGTGCGTCCAATCGGGCTCGTGGACGAAGCCGCGCGGGCGATGCTGGTCGAACAACACGTTGTAGGACGCCGCGCCCGTGCCGAGCCACGGCGCCCGGTGCCACAGCTGAAGACCGACGCGCCAGATCAGCGGCCGGCTCGACTCGAATTCGCCGCGCAGAAACGGATCGATGCGCCCGCGCGCATAGTCGCTGGAAAAATAGAGCGCCACCAAACCCACCCCGATCGCGGCCAGCACCACCACCGCGCCGAGCGCACCGCGTCGCGCGTTCCGACTCGTGAGCACGGGCCACAAGGCGAGCGCCGTCGCCGCACCGATCCAGCCGCCGCGACTGCCCGTGAGCACGAGACCAAAAACCAACACGGCAGCCAGCCACGCGCAGGCGATTTTCGCCGTCCACGAGACCGACCGCGATCCGAGATAAACCAGACCGAACGGCAGCGCGAATTCGAGCAGGCACGCCAGGCTGTTCGGGATGCCGAACATGCCCGCGGATCGCCCGGCGAATTGCTCCGCCTGCGTGCGGCCGAGCATCATCCACTTCGGATCGACGAAACGCTGATACGCCGCCATCGCGACACCGACCAACGCGAGCGCCAGCACGGTGCCGGCCAGCGTCCAGGTCTGCGCGCGCGACCGCGCGAAGTGCAGCGCCAGCGCGAACCAAAGCCACATTTGGACCCAAAGCAGCCATTCGTGCCACCCCAGCCACTTCGCCGGAGCAATCCACACGACGCTCGCCAGCGCGAACAGCAGGAACGGCGCCGGCAGCAAAGCGCGCCAGTCGAGCGGCCGGGGCCGGAGCACGAGCAGCACCGCACCGAGTGCCGCGAGCACCCAGGTCGCGCGCGCCGACCAGAGCACGGTCCCAGCGAGGTATCCGCCGAGGCACAACGTGGTCCACGCGAGCGTCGCGGCGAGGCCGAGCGTGAGCAGCCACTCGCCGGCGTCGGTGAGGCGCGACAACGCCGTGGCTTCGGCGGCAGGCGCGTTGGCGGGGGCTTTCGGCATCGACGACGTTCAACCGCAACGCGGCGCGGCGGGCTAGACGAAAGTGCGGACGCAGGCGGTAGGCAGCGCTTGCGCGTGCGCCTCAGCGTTTTCGAAACGGACGGACCAGCGCGCGCGGGCGCGCTGCCTACGGGACGGAGGTTTCGTGCGGGCGGCGGGGAACTCGCCGCTCCTTTGCGCTGCGGAGGATTTGTCTCCGCAGCAGCCCAAAAAAACGCCCGGCGCGTGGGCGGCCGGGCGTTGTTGGTGTGCGTTCTACCCCAAAATCAGCGGATGAAGAGCATCTCTTCGTAGGTCGGCAGCGGCCAGGCCTCGTCGGGGCACACGGCCTCGAGCGCGTCCACGGCCTTGCGGATGGCAAGGAGCTGCGGAAGCACTTCGTGACACATGTGGGCGGCCTCGGCTTCGAGACCGGAGACGTGATCGGCGCGGATTTCCTCGAGCTTCGCCAGCTCGGCGGTGAGCTTGTCGAGGATGCCGGTGATCTTGTCCAGCAGGCCGGTGTCGGCCTTGGCGCCGGCGGCGCGGAGAGCGGCAACATTCTGCGCGAGCGCGGTCTGGTAGGAGATCGCGGTCGGGATGAACTTGGTGTTCACCATTTCCGTGACGACGTTCGCCTCGACGGCGACGGCCTTGACGTATTGCTCGAAGGCGATGTCGCGGCGGGCCTCGAGTTCGCGCTTCGTGAGGATGCCGTAGGCTTCGTAGGCGGCGATCGTGGACTTCGCGGCGAGCACCGGGATGGCGTCGACAGAGGTGCGCAGGTTCGGGAGACCGCGCTTGGCAGCTTCCTTGTGCCATTCTTCGGAGTAGCCGTTGCCGTTGAAGATGACGGCGCTGTGCTCCTTGGCGATCTCGGTGAGAACGTCCTGCACGGCGTCTTCGAACTTCTTCGACTTCGGGGCCTTCTCGAGCTTCGTCGCGATGTAGTCGAGCGACTCGGCCATGATGGTGTTCAGCGCGGCCAGCGGGGCGGCGATGGACTGGTTGGCGGCGACGGCGCGGTATTCGAATTTGTTACCGGTGAAGGCGAACGGCGAAGTGCGATTGCGGTCGCCAGCGTCCTTCATGAGGAGCGGCAGCGTGTCGACGCCGAGATGCATCGTGCCGGCGGCCTTGGAGGACTTGGCCTTGCCCTTCTTGAGCTGCTCGAACACGTCGGCGAGCTGCTCGCCGAGGAAGATCGAGATGATGGCCGGCGGGGCCTCGTTGGCGCCGAGGCGGTGGTCGTTGGAAGCGGAGGCGACCATCGCGCGGAGGAGGGCGCCATGGCGATGGACGGCGCGGACGACGGCGGCGCAGAACACGAGGAACTGCATGTTCGCGTGCGGCGTGCTGCCGGGCTCGAGCAAGTTGCCCTGCGTGCCGTTGCCGAGCGACCAGTTGAGGTGCTTGCCGGAGCCGTTGACGCCGGCGAAGGGCTTCTCGTGCAGGAGGCACTCGAGACCATACTTCCGCGCGACGCGCTTCAGCGTGATCATGACCTGCTGCTGGTGGTCGGCGGCGATGTTCGCGTTCTCGTAGATGGGCGCGATCTCGTATTGCGACGGGGCGACTTCGTTGTGGCGGGTCTTGACCGGCACGCCGAGCTTGTAGAGTTCAGCCTCGCACTCGTGCATACACGCGAGGACGCGGTCCGGGATGACGCCGAAGTATTGGTCTTCGAACTCCTGGCCCTTCGGCGGACGAGCGCCGAACAGCGTGCGACCGGCGGTGAGCAGATCGGGACGGCTGAGGTAGAAGTTGCGGTCGATCAGGAAGTATTCCTGCTCGGGGCCGGCGGTGGCGGTGACCATCGCGATATTCTGGTGGCCGAAGAGCTTCAGGATGCGGCGCGCCTGGACATCGAGAGCCTTCATCGAGCGAAGGACCGGAGTCTTGAGGTCGAGCGCCTCACCCGTCCACGAGACGAACGCGGTCGGGATACAGAGCGTGACGCCGTTGGCGTTCTCGACGAGGTAGCAAGGGCTGGTGACGTCCCACGCGGTGTAGCCGCGGGCTTCGAAAGTGGCGCGGATGCCGCCGGAGGGGAACGACGAGGCGTCGGGCTCGCCTTGCGCGAGCTGTTTGCCGGAGAACTCGGCGATGGCGCCGCCGCGGCCGTCGGGCTCGAGGAAGCTATCGTGCTTTTCCGCGGTGATACCGGTGAGCGGCTGGAAAACGTGCGCGTAGTGCGTGGCGTGGTGCTCGAGCGCCCAGTCCTTGATCGCGGTGGCGACGATATCGAGCACGCCGGCCTCGAGGGTCGCGCCAGTGTCGATGGTCTTCTTCAGCGACTTGTAGGCGGCCTTCGGGAGGCGCTGCTGCATGATTTTGTCGTTGAAGACATTCTTGCCGAAGAGGCCGGCAGAGTGGCTTTCGTTGAAAGCCACGGTCTTCGTCGTGCGGTAATTATTGGCCGCAGAGATCGCCGCGAGGCGAGAGGGACTAACGCTCATAGTGTGGGATGGGAACGCAGGGTAGTTTTATGTCGGTGAACTTCGGCCAAAACCGGCCGATGCTCGCGCGCGTAGAAAGCGGGTTCCGTGCCAGCCGCGTTCCGCGGGCTCAGAAATCTGCGCAGGTGACACGGCGCGCCTGACGGCGAACCACCGGGGACCGGACGTCACCGGCCGCAGCGGGCGGCCTAGTTCTTTAAGGCGCTGCGCGGCACCCGCTTCACGGTGATGAATTTCGCCCGAAAAAGCTCGTCCATCAGCTCGCGCGTCGCGGCGGGGATCCGATTCACGAGATCGTCGAGCGGCGGGAGCGGTGACTTGTCGTCCGGCTCGGCCACGGCGGCCGCAGGTGTCGCGGCCGGTGCGATGAAGCCTTGTTCGCGTTGCTCGGCGATGAACGCGGCCTCTTCGCCATCGGCAGGTCCGACGGGCGCGCCGTCATCGACCGGGGCACCCGGATTCTCCGCCTGCACGCTGCTGGCGGGCGCATCGTCTTCTCCACTCGAAGAGCTGACCGCTGACCGCTGATCGCTGATCGCAGGTGCTGGCGCGGCGACGCCGTTAGGCTCGGGCCTCAGTCGTTTTTTTTTACCGGGTCGTCCGGCAGGCTCTCGGCGAGCGTGGCGATTTCCTTGATGAGGCTGTCGATGGCGCGGGCGCGGCTGGCTTCGACGGCCTTCAGGAGAGCGACTTCGAAATTGATCTTCTCGGACAGGCCGTGCTTCACGCCGCTCTCGCCTTCGCGGAGCGCGTCGAGCAGGCGCGTGAGCTGCTCGGTGGACATCGGTGTGCCGAGCGCGTCGCTCTGGCCGCCTTTGGCGATGGCGTCGAGCAGCGCTGTGCGCAGGTGCGCCTGCAAGTCGACGAGCATGCGGTAGAGGTCGCGGCCGTTCTCATCGCACTCGTCGACGATGCGCACGATCTTCTTGTGGTCGCCCGCCGCGAGCGCGCTGCCGAGGTCGGCGATGGTCGCGGCGGAGACGAGACCGTAGACGTCGAGCACGTCGGCTTCGCCGATTTCGGCGCCGCAGAACGAAATCATCTGGTCGAAGATCGACTGCGCATCACGCATGCCGCCGTCGGCCATGCGGGCGATGCTGTTGAGCGCCTCGTCGCTGACTTTGATTTTCTCGGCGCCGGCGATTTTTTTCAGGCGCTGGACGATGAGCTCGGTCGGGATCGGCTTCAGGTCGAAGCGCTGGCAACGCGAAATGATCGTCGGCAGGACCTTCTGCACGTCGGTCGTAGCGAAGATGAACTTCACGTGCTCGGGCGGCTCCTCGAGGGTCTTCAGCAGCGCGTTGAACGCCGCGGCCGAGAGCATGTGCACTTCGTCGATGATGTAGACCTTGAACTTCCCCTGCGCCGGCGCGTAGCGGACGGTGTCGCGCAACTCGCGGACTTGTTCGACGCCGTTGTTCGAGGCACCGTCGATCTCGATCACGTCGAGGCACGAGCCTTCGGCGATGGATTTCGCGATCGGATCCTCGGGGTCGAAGTCGGCCTTCGGGCCGTTGGTGACGTTGAGGGCCTTGGCAAAAATGCGCGCGGTGCTCGTCTTGCCCGTGCCACGCGGGCCGACGAAGAGGTAGGCGTGCGCAATGCGCTGGCGGGCGATGGCGTTCCTCAGCGTCCGGACGACGTGCTCCTGGCCAACGACATCGTCGAAGGTTTGGGGCCGCCACTTGCGGGCGATGACTTGGTAAGCGCCGGACATCTGGAAGAGCTGAGAGTTGAGAGCTGAGAGCTGAGAGAAAAGCAAAAACGCGCCGACCGTCCTCTCGGCTCTGGACTCTCAGCTCTGGACTTCCTCGCCGGCCTCCGGCGAGGAGAAAAAAAGTGGCCAGGCACTCCACGGCACTGGGAGAACGTCGTCACCGTTGCTACCTTCCGGTCCTGGCGGGGTTCACGCGCCTGCCCATGCATGGCACCTGGCCAAGGCGGACCGTAGGTCGCACCCTTCGTCGCGCAACCAATAAATCTCTGCGGCCGAAAACAAACGCGCCCGCGACTCGGCGCGGGCGCGGAAACTCAGATCTCGTCGGCGTCGCCTGGGCCCCGGCCCTCCGGCGGCGGGGGCGGCGGACCGTCCTTCCCGTCCGGGGGTGGGCCACGACGCTCGCCCTTCTCGTTGCGGCGTTGCTCGACCAAGCGCCGTGCGCGTTCGCGCATCTCGGCGTTGAGCTTTTCGAACTTCGCGCGCTGCTCAGGTGTCAGGATCTCGGCGATATCCTTCTCCATGCGTTCGAGGACGCGGCGGGTTTCCTGGAATCCCTGCTGGCGCAGGCGGGTCAACTCGTCGACGTCGCGGCGCACGATCGGCTTTAGGCGCTCGATCTGCTCGGGCGTGAGCTTGAGGTGCTCCTCGAGTTTCTTCAGGCGCGCCGGGCCCCAATTTTCGGGGGCGAGGCGCTTGCGGAGCATGTTTTTGCCGACCTCGAGCGTCACGAAGCCGCCCGCCACACCGCCCGCGAGGAAGATGCCGGTCAACAGCAGGACGAGTTTCCAGGGCTTGTCGGTCATGACTGCGCGAGAATTTCCGTGACGCTATCGCCGGTGACCGCCTCGGTCTCCTGTTCGCTCGTGAAAGCCGAGTAGCCGAACGCCACGGCAGCTGCGCTGAGCGCGCAGGCGGCGAAGAGGCCGCGCAGCGCGAACTTTTCAAACATCGCGCGCGGCAGCACCGCGGCCGGGGCCATGACGCCGAGCGCGGCCACGCGCGTGGCAAAGCCGAACGGCGCGGTCTCATCGCGATCGTCGGGGGCTTGGCGCGCGGCGGTGGCGAGGCGCAGCCATTGCTGATTATGCGGGTTCATGACTTCTCCTGATTTCTGAGTTCTTGAAAGAGCTTCTGCAACTTCCGACGCGCGCGGAACGCCCGGACTTTGATCATCGACTGGCCCCAGCCGGTCAGAGCCGAGATTTCCGCGACCGACTTTTGCTCGAGGTCGAGCATCTGGATGACGGTGCGATCGGCGGGCGAGAGCTGGTCGAGGAGCTTTCCGACGAGTTCGCGCGCGGCCATGGAGTCGCTCGGGGTCTCGGCGGTCGTGTCGCTGAGCACGTTGTCGAGCACCTCGGCCTCGTTTTCCGACAGGTCCGCCCAGCGGAACTCCGGGCGGCGTTTCTGCGCACGGAGCTGGTCGATGCACGTCGTCACGGCAATGCGCGACACCCAGTGGGTGAACGGCACGTTGCCTTGATACTGTGCGAGGCGGGTGAACATTTTCAGGAAAACGTCCTGCGCGAGATCCTCCTCGGCGACGCGGCGCGGGAGGTGCGAGCGGACGATGCGGATGACCAGCGGGTAAAGGTGTTCGACGAGCTCGCGCGCGGCCGCCTGATCGCGCGCTCGCACGCGTTCGAGGCAACCGGCCAGATCGAACGTTTCGTCAGCCATGAGGAGCATGGGAGCGGAAAAGGCACGTCATCGGAGACGCCCCGCCCTCCCCCGCAGTTACGTTTTTACGCGTGCGCACGGCCCTCAATTTACGCCCGGTCGACCTTGCGAAACATCCACACGCCGAGGGTCTGGAACGCGATGTTCGGCACCCACATCAGCAAGTCGGGCCGAAACTGCGGCTTGTTGTCGAACCAGCCGAACACGACGGTCGCAAAGTAGTAACCCATCGCCAGCGCGACCGCCACGCCGAGGTTCGCGCTGGTCTCCTTGCGCGAGACCTTGATGCCGAGGGGAATCGCCAGCAGGGCGAACGACAGCACCGAGAACGCCATCGCACATTTCTCGTGGAAAACGATCTGCGCTTTCATGCGCTGGCGCTCGCGTTCAGCGCGTTGTTCGCGCGTGAGCGACGGATCGGGGGCGCCGAGGCGTTTCCACTCGGCGTAGAGCTGCGGGAGCGTGAGCCATTTCAGCTTCGCGGTGACGGTGCGCGAACCGGTCAGGCGCTCCAACGGCAGATAAAAGGTCGCGCGCTCCATCGCCGGGGCTCCGGCGATGCCGCTGAAATTCTCCGGATCCTTCTCGTCGCGAATTTCCACCTGCGCCCGCTGCACGGTCAGGATGAGGTTGTTGTCCTTTTCGTTGTAGGTGATGCGGCCCTCGTCGGCGCGGGCGAAGCGCTTCACGCGGCCCTGCGGGTCCACTTCCCAGAGCCAGAAATCCTTCAGCGTGTTGTCGCCCTTCTTCTCGCCGACGTAGAGCACGATGCCGGGGAAGTCGCGGATGAAGGTTTTCTGGACGATGAAATTCAGCGGGTTCTGCCGCACCGCGTCCGCGAGCATGCGCTGCTGGGTCAGCCGCGCCGTCGGCATGAATTGGAAATTCACCAGCAGATTCACCGCGACGCCGCACAGCGCGAAAAAGAAAATCGGCGCCGAAATCCCCGCCACGCTCACGCCCGACGCGCGGATCGCCGTGATCTCGCGATCCGAGGACATCCGCCCGAGCACCAGCAGCACGCCCGTCAGGATCCCCATCGGCAGTGCATAGGGCATGACAAACGGCACCAACAACCCCACCAACTCCAGCAGCGTGAACAAATCGAGCTGCCCCGCCAGCGCCGGCCCGAGCAGATCCTTCAACGCGTTCCCGATCATCAGCACGAACGCGAACACACCGACCGAGGCCAGGCACGTCAGCGCGACGTTGGCGAAGATGTGGCGGTGCAGGAGCTTCATCACAGGCGAGTTGAGAGTTGAGGGTTGAGAGTTGAGAGTTCAACCACAACGTCGCAGTTCCGCACGGCCCTTCGGTCGGCTTTGCCGCTCTCAACTCTCAACTCTCAGCTCTCAACCCTCAATTCCCCTGGCCTTCGTCCCCGCCCAACCCGCTATCTACGGCGAAACCCTCGACACGCTCACCGCCGCCCTCACGGCCGCGGGGCAGCCGGCATTTCGCGCGCGCCAGATCCTCGACTGGCTCTACAAGAAGCGGGTTCGCACTTGGGACGAGATGACGAACCTCCCGAAGGACCTGCGCACCTGGCTCGCCGCGACCTACGACATCGAGCCGACTTCATTCGTCCTCGACCGCCAGTCCGGCGACGAAACCGACAAGCTCCTCCTCGAACTCCGCGACCGCTCGCTCATCGAGACCGTCATCATCCGCGCCCCGATGACCGGCGTCGGCGTCGACCGCTCGCGCAAGACCATCTGCATTTCCACGCAGGTCGGTTGCGCGATGGGTTGCAAGTTCTGCGCCTCCGGCCTCGAAGGCCTGAAGCGCAATCTCAGCGCCGGCGAGATCGTCCACCAACTCATCCAAATCTGCCGCCAGGAGGACGCCCACACGCCACGCGCCCGCGCCGAACTCGCCTCCTTCGACAACATCGTCGTCATGGGCATGGGCGAGCCGCTCCACAACTACGACGGCATCATCCGCGCGCTCACCATCGTGAACGCCGAATGGGGCCTCGGCTTCGGCGCGCGCCGCATCACGCTCTCTACCTCTGGCCTCGTCCCGAAGATTCTCCAACTCGCCGACGAGCCCATCGGCATCCGCCTCGCCATCTCGCTCCACGGCGCCACCGACGCCGTCCGCGAGCAGATCATGCCGGTGAACAAGCGCTACCCGCTCGCCGAACTGTTGCCGGCCGTGCGCACGTTCTCGGAAAAACACGGCCGCATGGTCACGCTCGAGTTCATCCTCATCGAGGAAATCAACGACTCGCTCGAGCAGGCAGAAAAACTCCGCGACATCGCGCTCGATCTGCACGCGCACGTGAACCTCATTCCCTACAACACCGTGCAAGGCCTGCCGTGGAAACGCCCGTCGCTCACGCGCCAGGAACGCTTCGCCGACATCCTGCGCGCCGCCGATGTCTCCGTGACGCTTCGCCGCGAAAAAGGCCACGACATCGCCGCCGCCTGCGGCCAGCTCCGCCTCCAAACGGAAAAAGCCCGCGACGCCGGCGCCCCGGTCGCGTGAGGCAAGGCCGCGGACTCCGCTCCGCGCCGCCCGCCCTTCGCCTTCGGAAATCCTGTGGGAGTGACCTTGGTCGCGACACGCGACGCGCGCGGACCTTTTCCGGTGCAAAGTCGCGAGCAAGCTCGCTGCCAGGCTTGTTCACGGCGGCGGAGGCGCCCGGTCGCCTGACGCCGCCCCGTGTTCCGGCCCGCTTCTCCGGTCGTCCGGTGACGCGATCCGCTCTCGACACACATCCTCGAATCCGGATGCATTGATGCCATGTCAGCCGACCGCCCGATCTCCGACCTCTTCGCCAGCCGCAAGACTGTGCGTTCGCTCGAATTCTTCCCGCCGAAGGACGACGCGCAGATGGAGATGCTGCACAACTCCGCCAGCGCGCTACAGCGCATCGCACCCGACTTCGTGTCGATCACCTACGGCGCCGGCGGCACCACGCGCGAGCGCACGGCCCGCTCCGCCGCGCTGCTGAAAAAGGACTTCGGCTTCACCGTCATGCCGCACCTCACGTGCGTCGGCCACTCGCGCACGGAGCTGAACGACATCGCCGATCGCCTCCACGCCGACGGCTTCCGCAACATCATGACGCTCCGCGGCGACCTGCCGAAGGATCCGAACTTCCAACCCGCACCCGACGGCCTGCGCTACGCCGCCGAACTCGTCGCGCTCCTGAAGGCGCGTCACTCCGATTTCTGCCTCGGCGTCGCCGGCTATCCGGAAAAGCACCCGCAAGCCACGACCCTCGGCGCGGACCTCGACAACTTGAAACGCAAGGTCGACGCCGGCGCGGACTTCATCACCACGCAGCTCTTCTTCGACAACTCGCTCTATTACCGCTTCGTCGAGCAATGCCGCGAGCGCGACATCAACGTCCCGATCATCCCCGGCATCATGCCCGTGCTCTCGCTGAAGCAGATCAAGCGCTTCACGGAAATGTGCGGCGCGCATCTGCCGGCGAAACTCGTCACGCGTCTCGAAGCCGCGCAGGAAAACCCCGACGTCGTGGAAATCATCGGCCTCGACTGGGCCTTCACGCAGATCCGCGGCCTCCTCGCCAACGGCGCGCCGGGCTACCACCTCTACATCATGAACCGCGCGAAGAGCGCGCTCGCACTCGCCGCCGGCTTGGCCGCGTAACGAGGCTCGCGAAATGTCATCGCACCGCACTCGCGTCCTCCTCGGCCCGATTCCGGGCCGCAGCGACGGCACGGAGTTGACGAATCGCCGCGCGGCAGCTGGCACCGCGCCACCCGCGCCGATCGCCGCGCCCCCTCGGGGCGCGCCGCGATGAGCGCGCCGGTCAACGCCACCACGCAACCAACTCCCGCTTCACCGCCAGCGCCGGTCATCGCGCTTTGCTTCGGCTCCGCCTGCCACCAACGCCGCGGTTACCGCCTGCTGCCGATCTTCGAGGAACTCATCGCGCGGCACGGACTCGCCGGCCGCGTCGAATTGAAAGGCGCGTTCTGCCTCGAGAATTGCCCGCGCGGGCCATCGGTGAAGATCGGCGACCGCGTCTTCTCGGGCATCGAGGAGGCGAGCGCCGCTGAATTTTTCGCGCGCGAGATCCTCCCGCTCTGTCCCCCTGCGTGATATGGACCCTCACACCGCACTCTGGAAACAACTCTGGGATCACGACCCGAACGGCCTGCTCGTGCTCGACGAGCAGATGCAGATCGTCGTGGTGAATCCGGCGTTCTGCCGGATGTTTCGCTCGCCACCGGAGACGCTGCTCGGCCGCCCCGCTGCGTCGATCATCGACGAGCTCGACGATTTTCGCCACGCACTGGCCACCGGCCACAAGGTCATGGGGCCGAAGCGCGAATATCCGCGCCACGAACTGTTCGCGCGCGCGCTGACTTTTGCCGTGCCAGGCGAGCGGCTCGTCGCCGGCATCTTCGTCGATCTGACCGCGGAGTGGAAACAGGAGAAGGAGATCGCCGCGCTCCGCCATGAAGCGGTGCAGGAAGTGCGGCAGGTCGTCGACAAGCAGATGCGCGTCGCGCAGGAGATCGCCGGCCTGCTCGGCGAGGCCACGGCCGAGACCAAGGTCAGCCTGCTCCACTTGCTCGAGTTGCTCGGCAAGGAGAAGCACTGAGATGCCCTACTACGATACCGCCGCATCGAGCCTGAACCACCACGGCGAGGAGCTGTGCGGCGATCAGGTGAAGATCCTGCGCACGCCGGAAAAGCTGCTGATCGTTCTTTCCGACGGCCTCGGCAGCGGCGTGAAGGCGAACATCCTCGCCCGCCTCACCTCGGAGATCCTCGTCACGATGGTGCGCGCTGGCGCGCCGCTCGCGGACGTGCTCGAAACCGTCATCGGCACGCTGCCGACGTGCAAAGTCCGCGAAATCGCCTACGCCGCCTTCGTGGTGCTCGAGGTGGATCTCGCGAACGGACGGTTTCAGGTGATTAATTTCGACTGCCCGGCGCCGTTCCTCATTCGCGACGGCGAACTCGTTGAATTGCCGATGCGCACCGAGAGCATCTGCGGGCGCACGCTACACTTCTCCGCCGGCACGCTGCAACTCGGGGACTTCTTCGGCGTGATCAGCGACGGCGTCATGTATGCCGGCCTCGGCACGCTCATGAACTTCGGCTGGGGTCGCGTCCAGATCGCCGATTTCCTCGTGCGTTCCCTGCGCGAGCGCCCCGCCGCCGCGACCACCGTCGTGCGGGAAGTCATCGAAAAGACCGGCGAACTCTACGGCGGCGAACCCGGCGACGATGCCTCGCTCGTAGGCCTGCTTGTGCGCGAGCCAAGTCGCCTGATGGTGTTCACCGGCCCGCCGACCGATCCCGCGAGCGACGCGCCGGCCGTGGACCGCTTGATCGCCTTCAACGGCCGGAAAGCCGTTTGCGGCGGCACCACCGGGAACATCGTGGGCCAGCACCTCGGCCACTTGGTCCGGATCGACACGACGACGTTGCGCGAGGACGTGCCACCGATCGGCATCCTGCCGGAAATCGACCTGGTCACCGAGGGAGTCCTCACGCTCGCCAAGACTCTGCGCCTGCTCAAATCCTCCGGCGGCGATCGCCATCAACTCCCGCCTGATCGCCACGGTGCGACGCTGCTCGCGCAAGAGCTGCTGGCCGCCGACGAAATCCACATCCTCGCGGGTGAGCAGGTGAACCCTTACTATCAGAATCCGCTCCTGCCGCGAAACATCTCCATCCGTCACAACCTTGTGGAGCAAATCGTCGAGACGCTCACCGCCTGCCACAAGCACGTGACGATCGAGTGGCTGTAGTTAGTCGCCCGCACGGAATTCGCGCACCACGCGAATGGCTCCGACGATCCGCGCATTGAACTCCGCAAGTTCCTCCGCCGGCACCCACAGCTCTTGTTGGTCCGAACGACCCACGCACTTGCGCTCGAACTTCGAGCAATACGCCGCCTCCACCTCGAAAGCCGTCACGTAACCCACGTTGCCGTTTGCGCTATCGCGAGTGTTCCAGTCGCGCGCGATTTGAATCGCGTAGTCCTCCGACAAAACCGGATAGAAAATCGATTGCCACGCAAGGCGCGGTGGGAAGACCCGAAAATTCGCTGCCTGGATCAGATCGAGTTCCTTCTGACCAACTGGACGATAGAGAGTCACCGTTTCCATCGCACCCTCACCCGCCCGCGAACACGGGCCGGAAACCCGCTTCGCTCAGAATCGCCGCGATCTTCTCCCGCTGGTCGCCTTGGATCTCGATATCGCCGTCCTTCACGGTGCCGCCGCAGCCGCACGCGTTGCGCATCTTTTTCGCGAGTTGCTCCTTTTCGGGCAGGCCGATCCCGACGAATCCCGTGACGAGCGTCACCGTCTTGCCGCCTCGCCCGGCTGTCGTGCGCTTGATGTCCACGCGACCGCGGTTCGTGTTCGGTTGGGAGCGGGAGGAAACTTGGCGCGGTTGCGCAGGCGCATTCTGCGGCACTGACGGCAGTCCCGCCGTGTTGAGCGCGCCGAAGGGATTCTGCCCGAGCGATTGCCCGCCGTCCGTGGGAACTTTGCCGCCGTTGTTCATGGAAGACCGAAAATCAGTGCCGATGTCCGCCGCCGCCGCAACCTCCGGGAGGACTCGCCGGCTTCGCGAAGCCGCTCTCGCCGCCGAGCCACAGCAACGCCTTCGCGTAGCTGCGGCCTTCGAGGAAATGCACCAACTGGGGGTGCAGCTCGCCGCGATGGGCCGCGAGGAGCGCTTCTAATCGCGTCAAGGCCCCCGAAATGCCCGCGCCATCGCCGTTTTTCACTGCGGAATCGAAGTTTTCGAGCGCGTTCTTGATTTCTTGAGCGGGCATGACGCGGCGGGAGCGTGTTTAAGTTTTCGTTATGAGCAAGCCCCGGCGCATAAAACCGGATTTTTCCTCGGCGTGCCGGAGCGTAAGCGGTTGAATCGCCGCCCCTCCGGTGTTCCGTTGCACCTCCCTGCCCTCAACCGGTCCCTTTGACCGACGGCCGGGTCTCTCCCTCTTCCGCTCATGAATCCCGTTAATTTCTCCGAACGCGCGAACGTCGCCGTCGTCGAGGAACAGTATCAGCGCTGGCTCGCCAACCCCGAGTCGGTGGACGCCTCTTGGCGCGCCTTCTTTCAAGGCTTCACGCTCGGCTCCGATGGCCGCTCGCTCGCGGGCGGCGCCGCGCCCGCTCCCGCAACCGCTGCGGCCGGCTCCGACAGCTGCATCCCGAAGCAGTCCCAAGTCGACAGCCTGATCTATCACTACCGCTCGATCGGCCACATCGACGCCGACATCAACCCGCTCGCCGGCGCCCCGAAACCCTCGCCGCGCCTCGCGCTGGCCGCGTTCGGCCTCGATGAGTCCGACCTCGACCGCACGTTCGAGGCGGGCCACTACCTCGGCGGCGGCCAGAGGAAGCTGCGCGACATCCTCGCGTCGCTCCGCGAAACCTACTGCGGCAAGGTCGGCGTCGAATACGTCCACATCCAGGACACCGAAGTGCGCCGCTGGCTGCAGGACCGCATCGAGCCCACGAAGCTCAAGCCCACCTTCAACAAGCAGCAAAAGGTCCGCATCCTCCGCCGCGTTCACAAGGCCGAGCTGTTCGAAAAATTCCTCCACACGAAATATGTCGGCCAGAAGCGCTTCTCGCTCGAAGGCGGCGAGACGGTCATCGCGGCGCTCGACGCCGTCATCGACGCCTGCCCCGAGCTCGGCGTGAAGGAAATCGTCATGGGCATGGCCCACCGCGGCCGCCTCAACGTCCTCTGCTCCACGCTGCGCAAATCCTTCGACGAGCTGTTCGAGAAGTTTTCCGAGAACTACATCCCCGACACCGTCGCGGGCGACGGCGACGTGAAGTATCACCTCGGCTACGAGGCGATCCTCACCACCACTTCGGGCAAAAAAGTCGAGGTCCTCCTCGCTCCCAACCCGTCGCACCTCGAGATCGTTAACCCGGTCGTCGAGGGCAAGGCCCGCGCGCGCCAGCGCATCCGCAACGACATGGAGTCGCGCACCAGCGTCATGCCGCTGCTCATCCACGGCGACGCCGCCGTCGCCGGCCAGGGCATCGTCGCCGAGACGCTCAATTTCTCGCAGCTCCCCGGCTACACCACCGGCGGCACACTGCACTTCGTCATCAACAACCAGATCGGCTTCACCACCGATCCCAGCGACTCGCGCTCGACGAATTACTGCACCGACGTCGCGAAGATGATCGAAGCCCCGATCTTCCACGTGAACGGCGACGATCCCGAAGCCGTCTGCGCCGTGGCCCAACTCGCGCTCGAGTTCCGCGTGAAGTGGAAGCGCGACGTGTTCATCGACATGTATTGCTACCGCAAGCACGGCCACAACGAGACCGACGAGCCGTCCTTCACGCAGCCGAAGCTCTACCAAACCATCGCCGCGCATCCGCTCGTCTCCGCGATCTACACGCAGCAGCTCGTCAACGAAGGCAGCGTGACCACCGTCGAGGGCGACAAGATCAAAGCCGAATACACCGCCGCCCTCGAGGAGCACCTCGAGAAAGCCAAGGCCCGCGAAGCCTCGCGCGCCGCCAAGCGCAAGGAAGACCCGAACGCGGTCTTCAAGGGCTCCACCGCGGAATTCCAGCCCGGATATTCGTTCGCGAAGGTCGAGACCAAGGTCAGCGCCAAGCTCGTCGACCAAGTCTTCGCCGGCCTCACGCGCATCCCGGACGGCTTTAAGATTCACCCGAAGATCAAGCGCTTCGTCGACGCTCGCGCCGAGGCCCACAAGAACGGCGGCCCGTTCGACTGGGGCATGGGCGAAGCGCTGGCGTTCGGCACTCTGATGCTTGAAGGCACCCCGATCCGCCTCAGCGGCCAGGATTGCGAGCGCGGCACGTTCAGCCATCGCCACGCCGTGTGGAGCGACATCGAGAGCGGCACCAAATACTCGCCGCTCAAAAACCTCGACCCGAAGCAAGGCCGCTTCTGCGTCTATAACTCGCTTCTCTCCGAGAACGCCGTGCTCGGGTTCGACTACGGCTACTCGCTCGACTACCCGGAAATGCTCTGCCTCTGGGAGGCGCAATTTGGCGACTTCGCCAACGGCGCGCAGGTCGTCATCGACCAGTTCCTCGTCTCCGGCGAATCGAAGTGGCAGCGCAACAGCGGCATCGTGCTCCTCCTCCCCCACGGCTACGAAGGCCAAGGGCCCGAGCACTCCAGCGCGCGCCTCGAGCGATTCCTCCAAGCCTGCGCCGAGGACAACATCCAGGTCGCCAACTGCACGACGCCCGCGCAGTTCTTCCACCTCCTGCGCCGCCAGATGCGCCGCGACTTCCTGAAGCCGCTCATCGTCATGTCGCCGAAGTCGCTCCTGCGCCACCCGGCCGCCGTCTCGCAGCTCGACGATTTCACCAAGGGCGCCTTCGAGGAAATCATCGACGACAACGCCGCCAAGGCCGACCGCGTCATCCTGTGCTCCGGCAAGGTCTACTACGATCTCGTCGACTACCGCGTGAAAAACAACCTCGCGAACACCGCCATCGTCCGCGTCGAGCAGCTCTATCCGCTCCACACGAAGCGCCTCGCCGAACTCGCGAAAAAATACGCGAACGCGAAACTCGTCTGGTGCCAGGAGGAGCCCGAGAACATGGGCGCCGCCCGCTGGATTGCGCCGCAGCTCGAGACGATCTTCGGTCGCAAGGTCGCCTACGCCGGCCGCCCCGCCGCCGCTTCCCCCGCCGTCGGCATGCTCGCCAAGCACCGCACTCAGCTGGCAGCGTTCCTCAAGGACGCCTTCACCCTCTAGAAACGATCGGTCTCGTTCCTCGTTCTCATTCTCGTTCTCTTGAACTCCACCGAGAGAACGAGAACGAGAACGAGAACGAGTAAGAGAACGAGAACGATTCCCGCTCCACCTCCACTTTCACTTTTCCTCCCTCCTCACCATGGCTATCGAAGTCAAAATTCCCCCGATGGGTGAATCCATCTCGTCCGGCATCCTCGCCAAATGGCACGTCGCCAACGGCGACGTCGTGAAGAAGGACCAGGTCCTCTTCGAACTCGAGACCGACAAAATCACCTCCGAAGGCACCGCCGAGGCCGCCGGCAAGATCACGCTCGCCGTCACCGCCGGCACGGAAGTGAAGATCGGCGCCGTGGTCGCCACGATCGACACCTCCGTCACTGTAGCCGGGGTCGCCGACCCCGGCCCGGGCTCAACGAGCCCGGCTCCAACCACCCCCACTTCGCCGAAGTCCGACGCGCAGTCACCCGCCGTCCGCCGCCTCGCCGCCGAGACCGGCGTCGATCCCGCCAGCGTCGCCGGCACCGGCAAAGCCGGCCGCGTCACTAAAGGCGACATGATCGCCGCCGTGGAGGGCGCGGCTACCGCCGCGCCGAAGTCCGCCCCCGTAGCGGCCAGCGCCAGCGAGCCGAAACCCACCAGCGCCGCGCCCAGCACTCCGCCCTCCGCGTCGCGCGGCGAGAAGCAGACGCGCGTGAAGATGACCAAGCTCCGCCAGACGATCGCCAACCGCCTCGTTGCCGCGCAGCACAACGCCGCCATGCTCACGACCTTCAACGAGGCGGACATGTCCGCCGTCATGGGCCTCCGCGCGAAATATCAGGACGACTTCACCAAGAAGCACGGCGTGAAGCTCGGCTTCATGTCCTTCTTCGTGAAGGCCGTCGTCAACGCCCTCAAGGAAGTCCCCGGCATCAACGCCCAGATCGACGGCGACACGATCATCCAGAACCACTACTACGACATCGGCGTCGCCGTTTCGACCGACAAGGGCCTCATGGTCCCGGTCATCCGCGACTGCGACAAGAAGTCGATGGCCGAGGTCGAGCGTGACATCGCCGACGCCGCCAAGCGCGCGCGCGACGGCAAGATCACGCTCGCCGACCTCGAAGGCGGCGTCTTCACGATCACAAACGGCGGCATCTTCGGCTCGCTCCTCGCCACGCCGATCATCAACGCCCCGCAGAGCGCCATCCTCGGCATGCACGCCATCAAGGAGCGCCCCATCGCGTTGAACGGCCAGGTCGTCATCCGCCCGATGATGTATCTCGCCCTCAGCTACGATCACCGCCTCGTCGACGGCAAGGAATCGGTCACCTTCCTCGTGTCGGTGAAAAACAGCCTCGAAGACCCCGCCCGCCTCGTGCTGGGAGCCTGAGCTCCCACAGCTGAGAGCGCAGAGTCCAGAGTCTAGAGACCTGAACCTCTGCAACTCAGCTGTATTCTCTCTCAGCTCTAAGCTCTATACTCTCAGCTCCTCTGCCATGTCCTCCTTCGACCTCATCATCATCGGCGCCGGCCCCGGCGGCTACGTGTGCGCGTTCCGCGCCGCGCAGCTTGGCCTCAAAGTCGCGCTCGTCGACAAGCGCGCCGCCCTCGGCGGCACCTGCCTCAACGTCGGCTGCATCCCCAGCAAGGCCCTTCTCCACGCCACCGAGCACGTCGCGTGGGCGAAGAACCACGCCGCCGACTCCGGCATCAAATTCGGCAGCGTCGAAATCGACCTCGCGCAGCTGATGAAGAAAAAAGACGCCGTCGTCGCCAAGCTCACCGGCGGCGTCGCGATGCTCGCCAAGGGCCGCAAAGTCACCGTCTTCACCGGCACGGCCTCGTTCACTTCGCCGACTGAAATCACTGTAGCCGGGGTCGCTGACCCCGGCCCGGGCTCAACGAGCCCGGCTACAACCACCAAGCTCACCGCGAAGCACTTCGTCATCGCCACCGGCTCCGCGCCGGTCGAGCTGCCCTTCATGAAATTCGACGGCGAGACCGTCGTCTCGAGCGACCACGCCATCGCGTTCACCTCCGTCCCGAAGAAACTCGTCGTGGTCGGCGGCGGCGTCATCGGCGTCGAACTCGGCTCCGTCTGGGCGCGCCTCGGCGCTGAAGTCACCGTGGTCGAATTCCTCCCGAAGATCATCGCGACCTTCGACGACGACATCGTCCGCCAGTTCACGCGCCTCATGCAGAAGCAGGGCCTCAAGATCGAGGTCGGCGCGAAGGTCACCGGCTACGCCAACGGCATCCTCACCGCCGAACGCGACGGCGCAAAAATCGAAATCCCGGCCGACAAAGTCCTCGTCGCCGTTGGCCGCCGCCCCTTCACCGACGGCCTCGGCCTCGACAAAGCCGGCGTGTCGCTCGACGACAAGAAGCGCATCGCCGTCGACGGCCGCCTCCGCACTAACATCCCGCACATCTGGGCCATCGGCGACGTCGTCGCCGGCCCGATGCTCGCGCACAAAGCCGAGGAAGACGGCGTCGCCGTCGCCGAGTGGATCGCCGGCAAGCACGGCCACATCAATTGGGACCTCGTCCCCGGCATCGTCTACACGAATCCCGAAGTCGCTTCCGTCGGCCTCGGCGAAGACGAGGCCAAGAAGCGCGGCCTCGCGATCAACGTCGGCAAATTCAACTTCGCCGCCAACGGCCGCGCCATCGCTGCCGACGCGACGGACGGCTTCGTGAAGATCATCGCCGACGCGAAGACGGACAAGATCCTCGGCGCGCAAATTCTCGGCCACAACGCCGGCGAACTCATCAGCGAGGTCGTCACGCACATGGAATACGGCGGCAGCGCCGAAGACCTCGGCCGCACGATCCACGGCCACCCGACGATGAGCGAAGCCGTCAAGGAAGCCGCCCTCGCCGTCAGCAAATCCGCGATCCACGCGCTGTGAAGTGGGACGAAGCGCCGCGCTGAGCCGTCGGTGGAACGCGTTGACCCCAACGCGTTCTGCGTCGAGCGCATTGAGGTCAATGCGCTCCACCTAAGCTCTCTCGGTCCCGATTTCGCAGAACGCATTCCAGTCTTGCCGCCGCGCCCTCGGGCGCGGCGTTCTCTTTTCCCAATGACCGCATCCGCCCAGCGTCACCGTCGCGCCCTGCTCATCATGCTCGCGTCCGCGACGTTCTACGTCGCGAACGTCCTGCTGGTGCGCGCGCTCGGCACGCTCGCCTCCGCCAACGTCTGGCTGATCGCCGTCGCGCGCTTCGTCGTCGGTCTCGGCATGATCGTCGTGGTCTATCGCCGCGAGTTCCAGCCGACGCACCTCTGGCGCAACCGCAAGCTCATCGACCGTGGCATCGTCGGCGGCATCGGCGTCTACCTCACCTATCTCACCGTCGTGAAGCTCGGCGCGGGACGCGCGGTGTTCATCGGCAACACCTACGTCATCTGGGCCGCCTTCCTCGCCGCGTGGTGGCTGAAGGAAAAACTCCGTCCATCGATCCTCACCGGCGGCGCGGCGGCCCTCGTCGGACTGGCGCTGCTGACGAACGTGTTCTCGTCGGCCAATCCGCCGGGCCCCTACGACGCGCTCGCCGTGCTCGCGGCGCTGATGTCGGCCCACGTCGTCGTGACCATCCGCCAGCTGCACGACAGCGAACACACTTCCACCATCTTCGCGGCCCAATGCAGCTACGGCCTGCTCATCTGCTCCGTCCCCGCCGCACTCACGTTCGCCCCGCTGCCGCCGCTCGCTTGGATCGTGCTCCTGCTGGCCAGCGTGTGCGCCGGCGCGGGACAACTCGCAATGACCCGCGCGTTCCGCGATCTGCCTGCGGCCGAAGGTTCGCTCATCCAGATGATCGTCCCGCTCGGCGTCGCCCTCGGCGGCGCGGTGTTCTTCCACGAACATTTTTCGGCGCACGAAATCCTCGGCGCCGCGCTGATCCTCGCCGGCTGCGCGTTCACCGCACTGCGCCGCGGCGCGCCGCCAACGCCGCCCGAAAACGAATAAGGGCGGCGCGCGGCCAGCGTCATTGCCCGTGGGCTGTCTTGTGGGCTTCCTTGCTGTGCGACTCGGGAACGTGTTCCGCAGGTGCCGTCGTCCCGGCCTTCGCGAGCGTCGGCAGAATCCGCACCTTCCCGCTCGCGAGATCGTAGCGCGCCGCCACGACCTTCAATTTTCCGTGCGCCACCGCCTCGCTCAAGGTCGGTCCGCATGCCTGCAACTCGGCGGCAACCAGCTGCGCGTTCGCGCGCACGGCATTGTCGATCTTGTCGCCCGGCTCGCCGGCGCTGCGTTTCACCGCGGGCTCGATGGAGTGCACGATGCTCGGCAGGTGTCCGGGCGCGTGTCCGCCCGCGACGGTCGCGGCCACCGCGCCGCACTTGCTGTGGCCCACCACGACGATCAGTCCCGCACCGAGATGCTCCACCGCATATTCGATGCTGCCGATGACGTGGTCGTCGAGGACGGCGCCGGCGTTGCGGATGACGAAAATGCTGCCGAGCCCCTGGTCGAAATAGATTTCAGGAGCGACGCGCGAATCCGCGCAAGTGAGCACGATCGCGAACGGCTGCTGGCCTTTCGCCAGTTCCGCGCGCCGAGCCACGCCCTGATCGGGCCGGATCGTCCGCCCGGCGACAAACCGCGAATTGCCCTCCACCAGCAGCTCGAGCGCCGAGTCCGGTCTCACGCGCGCCGCCTCGGTGCCGCACAGCGCCAAGGGGGAAATTCCGAGAACGGCGGCCAGCAACGCGGCCGCGAAAGGGAGAGGAAGGCTCTTCATTTTCCGGGTCATCATCGGCCAACCGGGCGCGCACCGTCGTCACAAGGCGGTCACAACGCTTGCCAGCCGCCGGCACTTCGGTTGGCTGCCCGGACCGGTGAAAAAACTCATCCTCTGGGACATCGACGGCACGATCATCCGCACCAACCGCGCGGGCATCATCGCGCTCGTGCGCGCCTTCACGCAATTGCACGGTCGCGAACCGGACATGACCAAAGTCGAGGTCGCCGGCCGCACCGACCGCTGGATCATCCGTCGCATGCTCGAAGAGCACGGCATGCCGCCCACCGCGGAGAACATCCACGCCATCCTCGAAGGCTACCTGCAACTCCTCGCCGGCGAAATCGCCACGCGCTCCGGCCGCATCCTGCCCGGTATCGCCGAACTTCTCGAAACGCTCCACCACCGCGACGACGTCGTGCAGGCGCTCCTCACCGGCAACGTCGAGCGCGGCGCCCGCATCAAGCTCGAGCACTACCGCGTGTGGCACTACTTCCCCTTCGGCGCGTTCGGCGACGACAGCCCGCTCCGCAACGACCTCGGCCCGCATGCGCTGCGCCGCGCCAAGGAGCGCCACGCGATCGATTTCGCGCCCGAACGCACCTTCGTTATCGGCGACACGCCGCACGACATCGAGTGCGGCAAAGCCATCGGCGCCCGCACCATCGGCGTGGCGACCGGCATGTTTTCCGTGGCGGAACTCGCCGCGCACGCGCCGACAGCCGTGTTCGCCGATTTCGCCGACACCGCGGCTCTTCTCCGCGTGCTCGACACGTGAAGGTAGGGCGGGACCGCTGGGCCCGCCGAGAACGCGGCGTCACTTCCGGCGGGCCCAGCGGTCCCGCCCTACCCCTTCCGCCGCGAACGCGACGAAGTGCTGTGGTTATTGCGCCCCGTCTGGCGCGCTCACCCCTTCCGAAACTCGATCCGCGTGACGCGCCCCTGCTGGAGTTCCACGCGCAGCGCCTCGTCGTCGTAGTAAGCGCCCGTGCTCGTGCTCACGCCGACGCTGGTTGCCGAGTGCCGGCCGTAGCTGCCGATGCCGAATCCAAAGCTGAAACGCGGCGCGCTCCGCACGTATACCCACACGTCAGACCGACCGGTCGTATCGACCCGCTCGAACCGATGCGCAGGCTCGCCCAGTGCGATGAGCACCATCGACTCGGTGTAACCCACGTCGACGCGCCCCGCGCGGAGATTCTGCTGCACGTCCGGCGGAAACTGCGCGAACGCCGCCTCGTTTTGCGCGATCCGCTGATTGGGCGTGCTCGAACATCCGGCCAAAATCAGAACGGCGGTGAGGACAAACAGAAGACGTGCGTTCATGGGGGTGTTTTTGTTTGCTGGCGTTGAAGGTGCCCGGAATAACGACCGCCGCAAATCTCCCGCGTTCGCCCCCATGAAGAAATTTTCCATCGCCATCGGCTCCGACCACGCCGGCTTCGCCTACAAGGAGAAGATCAAGGCCATGCTGCTCGCCGACGGACACGTCGTCCGCGACTTCGGCACCAACTCCGACGCTCCCTGCGACTACCCGGATTTCATCCGCCCGGTCGCCGAAGCGGTCGCTCGCGGCGAGTTCGAACGCGGCATCGTGCTCGGCGGCTCCGGCAACGGCGAGGCGATCACCGCCAACCGCGTCAAAGGCATCCGCTGCGGCCTCTGCTGGAACGAACAGGTCGCCGTCTGGAATCGCTCCCACAACGACGGCAACGTTCTCTCCCTCGGCCAACGCACCATCACCGACGAGGAAGCGCTCAAAATCGTCCGGGTGTGGCTCGAAACCGCGTTCGAAGGCGGCCGCCACCTCGCCCGCATTGCGAAAATCGACGCCTAACGCGCTCCGCCTCGGCGGGACGCCAGTCGGATAGCCTCTGTTAATCAAGCACCTGCGAACTTTGGTATTTTTGATTTGACATCGAATCATTAATCCGCAGCATCTCGTGCCATGGGAACACGCCACCGCGGCACAATTGAAGAGATCAACGCGCTGAACGCCTTCATCAAGCTACAGCGTGCGGCCGAGTCCGTCTCCTCCCGCGTCCACGCCGTCCTCCCCGAGGGCCTCACAGTCACCCAATTCGGCGTCCTCGAGTCGATTTACCACATCGGCCCACTTTGCCAGGGAGAACTCGCCGAAAAACTCCTGCGCTCCGGCGGCAATCTCACTCTCGTCGTCGACAATCTCGAAAAGGCCGGCCTCGTCGCCCGCGAACGCGATCCCGCCGACCGCCGCTTCGTGGTCGTGAAGCTTACCGACAAGGGCCAGAAGTTCATCGCTGAACTCTTCCCCAAGGTCGTGGGCAACGTCTCGCGTGAAATGAACCGCCTCTCCTCCACCGAGCTGCTCGACCTCGGCCGCCTCTGCAAAAAGATCGGCCTGCCGCCGGGCTGATTTTTATTTTTCCCGATTACTTTAACATCAAACCACAATGCAACTCCTCGGACTCCACCACATCACCGCCATCGCCGCCGACCCGAAGACCAATCTGGACTTCTACACCCGCGTTCTCGGCCTCCGCTTCGTCAAGAAGTCGGTCAACCAGGACGATCCCGGCACCTACCACCTCTACTACGGCGACAACGTCGGCTCGCCCGGCACCGCCCTGACGTTCTTCCCGTGGCAAGGTCTCCGCCGCGGCCGCCCCGGCACCGGCCAAGCCTACGCGACGGCCTTCTCCGTCCCCGCCGGCTCCCTCGCCTACTGGCAGAAGCGCCTCGCCGATCTCAAAGTCACCGCGGAACCGATCGCGCCGCGTCTGGGCGACCAAGTCCTCGCCTTCGCCGACCCTGACGGCATGCGCCTCGAGTTGATCGCCACCGCCGAGGCCGACTCGCGCCTCCCCGCGCCATCGAACGACGTTCCGGCCGAGCACGGCATCCGCGGCTTCCACAGCAGCACGCTGGCGCTGACCAATGCGCAGCCCACCGCCGCGATGCTCAAGCTCATGGGCTACCGCCTGCACGGGGAGGAGCCGCATCGCGCGCGCTACACCGTCGCGACCGGCGGCCCGGGCACCTACGTGGATCTCTTCACCGATCCCACGCTCCCGCGCGGCCTCAACGGCGCCGGCACCGTGCATCACATCGCCTTCCGCGTCGCCGACGACACCCAACACCTCGCCGCTCACGAACAGCTGGTCGATGCCGGTGCGCACGTCAGCCCGGTGATCGATCGCGCCTACTTCAAGTCGATCTACTACCGCGAGCCCGCCGGCGTGCTCTTCGAGATCGCCACCGACCAGCCCGGCTTCGCCATCGACGAATCGGTGGAGACGCTCGGCACCAAACTCTCCCTCCCACCGCGCCTCGAGCCGCACCGCGCCGAAATCGAAGCCGCGCTCCCGAAGCTCAACTAACCCGGTAGGGGCGGTTGCCCCAATCGCCCTTCCCGCCCGCCGCGCAGCTTAAAGGGCCGTTGGGGGCAACGGCCCCTACCTTCCCGATCCGTCCTCGATCTTCGGTCCTCTGTCATCCGCCTCTCCATGCCCACGCTCTCCTACCAACACGTCTTCGAACCCTCCCGCGATCCCACCGCCGCGCCGCTGCTGCTGCTCCACGGCACGGGCGGTGACGAACGCGACTTGCTCCCGCTCGGCCGTCAGCTAGCGCCCGGCGCGGCGTTGCTCAGCCCTCGCGGCGATGTGCTCGAGCGCGGCGCGCCGCGCTTCTTCAAGCGTTTCGCCGAAGGCGTCTTCGACCTCGGCGACGTCGAGCGCCGCACTCACGCCCTCGCCGATTTTATCAATGCGGCCGCGAAGCACTACGGCTTCGACGCCACCCGCCTCACCGCGCTCGGCTTCTCCAACGGCGCCAACATCGCCGCGTCGCTGCTCCTGCTTCGCCCCGAGTCGCTCGCCGCCGCCGTGCTCCTGCGTCCGATGGTCGTGCTCGAACCCGCTCCCGCCGCCCTCCCCACGCTCGCCGGCAAACGCATCCTCATCTCCTCGGGTGAACTCGATCCGATCGTGCCGCCCGATCACCCCGCCCGCCTCGCCGAAATTTTCCGCCGCGCCGGAGCGGACGTCACGCTCCGCACCCACGTCGCCAGCCATGGCTTGATCGCGGCCGACCTCGCCGCCGCCCGGGAATTTCTCGCGTAGCGGAGAACGGCAGCGGCCCGGCGCGGCCGAGAAACCGCGTTAGACAAATCGCGCCGCGTCCACACACTCCGCCGGCATGACGATGCCTTATCGCCGGGTCGGGACGACCGGCCTCAAAGTCTCCGCGCTCTCCTTCGGCGCGTGGGTCACCTTCGGCAACCAGATCAGCAGCGATACCGCGCGCGATCTCATGCACACGGCCTACGACGCCGGCGTGAACTTCTTCGACAACGCCGAGGGCTACGCCGACGGACAGGCCGAGATCGTCATGGGCGACATCCTGAAAAAATCCGGCTGGCGCCGCGGCAGCTACGTCCTTTCCACCAAAATCTACTTCGGCGCCGAACACGACGGCCCGAACGAGATGGGCCTCTCGCGCAAACACCTCATCGAAGGCTGCGAAGCCTCGCTCCGCCGCCTCCAGCACGACCACGTCGACGTCCTGTATTGCCACCGCCCGGACCCCGAGACGCCGCTGATGGAGACCGTGCGCGCGATGCACGACCTCATCACCCAGGGCAAAGTTCTCTATTGGGGCACCAGTGAATGGAGCGCCGAGCAGATCACCGAGACCTTTGAAATCTGCGAGAAATACGGATTCCACGCCCCCGTCGTCGAACAACCGCAATACAACCTCTTCCACCGTTCCCGCTTCGAGAAGGAGCTCACGCCCCTCTGCAAGGCCCACGGCTACGGCACCACCACGTGGTCGCCGCTCGCCAGCGGCCTGCTCACCGGCAAATACAACGAAGGCGTCCCCTCCGACTCCCGCCTGCACATGGAAAGCCTCGAGTGGCTCCGCAAGCGCCTCACCGGTTTTGGCTCCGAGCGAAAAATCGAAGCCGTGAAAAAATTCGCCGCCATCGCGCAACGCATCGGCACGCCCCTGCCGCAGCTCGCCATCGCGTGGTGCCTGAAGAATCCGAACGTCTCCACCGTGATCCTCGGCGCCTCCCGCCCGGAACAACTGCGCGAAAACTTCGGCGCCCTCGCGACGCTCGAGAAAATGTCTCCGCAAGTCATGGCCGAGCTCGACCAGATTTCCCGCCCCGTGGCCGAGTGACGGTGGAACGCGTTGGCCGCAACGCGTTCAAAATCCCGCGCACCTAACGGCGTGCCCGCTCTCGGCGTCATTCCGATCATCCGTCCTCAGTCTTCCGTCATCCGACCATGCGTCTCACCTACTTCGGCCACTCCGCTTTTCTCCTCGAAACCGCCCAGGCCCGCATCGTTTTCGACCCGTTCTTCGACGACAACCCCGCCAGCCCGGTCAAGGCCAAGGACATCGCGTGCGACTACCTCGTCGTGTCTCACGGCCATTCCGATCACTGCGCCGACGCGCTCGCCATCGCCCAACGCACCGGCGCCACGATCATCGCCAACTACGAGATCGCGGAATACCTGGCCAAAAGAGGCGCGAAGACGCACGACCTCAACCCCGGCGGCGGCTACGATTTCCCGTTCGGCCGCGTGAAGCTCACCCTCGCCTTCCACACGTCGAGCATCGAACTCGAGCCCAACCCGCCCTACGGCGGCGTCGCCTGCGGCGTGCTCGTCTCCGCCGACGGCAAGCACATCTACCACGCCGGCGACACCGCGCTCTTCTCCGACATGGCGCTCATCGGCCGCGTCGGACTCGATCTGGCGATGATCCCGATCGGCGACAGTTACACCATGGGTCCCGATGACGCGCTCCTCTCCCTCGACTACCTGCGCCCGAAACTCGCCGTGCCAATGCACTACAACACCTGGCCCAAGATCGCGCAGGACGGCGAAGCCTTCGCCCTCCGCGCCGCTCGCGCCAACCACCATACCCGCGCCCTGAAACCCGGCGAACAGCTCGCGTTTTAGGACACAGCGAAGCCACCGCAAACGCGCCCACCGACCGCCGCGTCCAGCGGAAGCGCAGACACTCTCCGCGATCGACAACGGCGCGCGGCGCCTTCCCAACGCATTCAGCGTCACGGCAAAGCGCATCTGTTGCGCCAACTCGCGTTCCTGCGGCCGGTCTCGGCGCGAAGCGACGCGGGCGCGGGCCGTCGCACACGACACAGATTTGATTTCCCCTCCGGCCCGCGACGTGCTTTGACGCACGGCTTCATGCTCACGAAACCGATACCGCGCTGGATTCTCGCCGGGGGATTTCTCCTCGCGTGCGTCGCCGGCTGCGTGAACGCCGTCGGTTTCCTCGGGGCGCACCATCAGGCCATTTCGCACATGTCCGGCACGGTCTCGAACCTCGGCATCGGCCTCGTGGGCAACGATCGCGCCGCGCTCGCGCACGTGGCATCGACGCTCGGTTGCTTCTTCGCCGGCTGCGTCCTCAGCGGACTCATCATCCGGCAAAGCACCCTCAAAGCCGGCCGGCGCTACGGCGTCGCGCTCGCCGTCGAAGCGGCTCTCCTGCTCGGGGCGACGTATTTCCTGCGCCACAGCGCAATCACCGGCGACTATCTCGCGGCCATGGCCTGCGGACTGCAAAACGCGATGGCCACGAGCTACAGCGGCGCGGTCATCCGCACGACGCATATGACGGGCATCGTCACCGACCTCGGCATCGCGCTCGGACTGCTCGCGCGCAACGAGAAGGTCGATTGGCGTCGCATCGGCCTCTACGGCGCGCTCCTGACCGGTTTCTTCAGCGGCGGCATTCTCGGCGCCCTCGGCTTCGCGCGGTTCGGCTACGACACCCTGCTCGTTCCTGCCGCGCTCACCGGCATCGGCGGCATCGGCTACACGCTTTTCAAGCAATTCGAGAAACCTGTCCGCCGCCGCCTGCGTTTGCTCCCGTCCGCGCCCGCGCCCACGGAACGCACCGACCGCGCCGCCTGAGCAAGCGGCGGCTCCTTCGCTCTCACTTCTTGCCGAGCAACTCCCGCGCGCGCGCCACCGCGCTCTCCAAATCGGCGCACACGTTGTCGCGGCCGAGTTCGTCGAAAAATCCCGCTTTCTCCAACATGAAGTAAGGCTGCGTGTGCGGCGCGCTCAGGATCAGGTGTTCCCGATGCCGCTTCATCTTTGCGTGCATGCTCTCGATGCGATTCAGCGCCGTCGCATCCATCGCCGTCACCGCGGCCATGTGCAGGATAACCACCTTGGTCTCACCGCCCGACCGGCGGATGATGCGATCGAGCTTCTCCGCCGAACCGAACAGCAGCGCCCCGAACACGCGGTAAATGATCACGCCGCGCGGCACGTTTTTCACCGGCTCGTGCCCCTGCCCACCTTGGGCCACCTGCTCGCCGGTCATCGCGTGCACCTGCGTGGTGTCGGCCACGCGCTTGATGAACGCAAACGCCGCCAGCACCATGCCGACCTCGACCGCCACGGTGAGATCGAACAGCACGGTCAGCGAAAATGTGGCGAGGAACACCGCCGAGTCGCCACGCGGCTTTTTGTGCAGCAACGCAAATTCCTCCCATTCGCCCATGCGGACCGCCACGACCACCAGCACCGCCGCCAGCACCGCCAGCGGCACGTCTTTCGCCAGCGGCGCCGCCACGAGCAGCACCGCCAGGAGGAAAATCGCGTGCACGATGCCCGCCACAGGCGTTTGCGCGCCGCCGCGGATGTTGGTCGCCGTGCGTGCGATGACGCCCGTGACCGGAATGCCGCCGAAGAGCGGGCTCACGAAATTCGCCGCCCCCTGCGCCATCAGCTCCTGGTTCGAGTCGTGCCGATCGTCGACCAAGCCGTCCGCCACCACCGCCGACAGCAGCGACTCGATCGCTCCGAGCATCGCGATGGTGAACGCCGGGCGGATGAGTGCGCTCAGGTGCGCCAGATCGAAAGGGGGCACCGCGAACGTCGGCAAGCCGCGCGGTATGCCGCCGAACTTGCTGCCGATCGTCTCGACCGGCACGTGGAACACCGCGACCGCGATCGTGCCGAGCACCACCGCGACGATGGATCCCGGCACGCGACTCCAGGCCTTCGGCCAGTAGAGCAGGATCGCCAGCGAGCCGAAGCCCATGACGACCGCCGGCCACTGCACCGTTTCCAGCGCCGCCGTCAGCGCGCCGAGCTTTGGCAGGAATTCCGCCGGCTCGTCCGCAAGCTGCAGCCCGAGAAACGCGCGCACCTGCGTCATGAGAATCGTGATCGCGATGCCGCACGTGAAGCCCGTCGTCACCGGATGCGGGATGAACTTGATCAAGTTGCCGAGCTTGAGCGCGCCCATCGCGAATAGGATCGCGCCAGCCATCATCGTGCAGAGGAGCAGACTCGGGAGGCCGTGCTCCGCCGCGATCAACGCCACCAAGCCCACGAACGCACCCGCCGGACCGCCGATCTGCACGCGCGATCCGCCGAGTATCGACACGATGAAACCGCCCACGATGCCCGTGTAGAGCCCCGCCGCCGGTGTCACGCCCGAGGAGATGCCGAGGCCGATGCAGAGCGACAGCGCAACGATGCCCACGGTCAGACCCGCGCCGAGATCGCCGATGAATTTCTCGCGGGAATAGTTTCCCCAGACCTCCAGCAATCGAGGCCGGAAGTGAAACGCACGCTCCGAAAACGGCGCACTCGTTTCGTTCATGCCATCACGCTGCGCAATTACCGCCGTCCGTGCAAGCGGCCAACGCATGCCGATCAACCTTCGCCAAAATCCACGCGTCCCCGCCCGCGATGCAGCCAAACTCCGTATTCCGGACTTCCGCCCCGCTCGCGCAGCCGGGCAGCGACTAGCAAAAACTTCGTATTACGGAGTTTTGCGGCAACGCCTTCGCCACCCAAACTCCGTTTCCGCCTTCACTCGCGCCACGTGAATGCGTGGCACAGCGCCACGCCCACCGCGTCGGCCTCGTCGAACGCCAGCGGCCGACCGTGCCCCAGCAGCGACATCACCGTGCGCGCCATCTGTTCCTTGCTCGCGCGCCCCGCGCCGACCACCGCCTGCTTCACGCGCAACGGCGGATACTCGAACGTCTCGATCTCCCGCAACGCCGCCGCAGCGATCGCCGCGCCGCGCGCCGCGCCGAGGATCTGCGCCGTCTGGAAATTCTGCACGTAGATCGTCTGCTCGAGCGCGACGTGTCGCGGCGAGAAATCCCCGAGGAACCGCGTCACCGCGCGATGGATTTCGCCGAGGCAAAACGCCATCGGATGCTTCGCCGGCACACGCACCGTCTCGCAGCGCAGCAACACCGGCTGTCGTCCCGAAGCGAACTCGATCAACGCCAGACCCGTGCCCCGCAGCGACGGATCGATGCCCAACACGCGGCCCGCAAACGGCGCTCGCGACAACGTCGGCGCCGTCGGCCATTCCTTGGGCGCGAGCGTGCCCTCGAGCTTCGCCTTCCAGAGTTGTCGCGCGTTCATCCGGGCCATCGCTTCTGAGATGTGGCGCGGGCACCGCCGCACTCCAACTCAAAAGAACAACAGCTTGACCGTCGCCAGCGCAGTCAGTCCCAGTGCCGCCACCTCGAACGCCCGCTGGTTCACCTTGCCCGCCACCACGCGCCCGATGAGCGCGCCCGCGATCACGGCCGGCGCGAGCCAGAGATTCAGCACGAGACTCTGCGCATTGATCAGCCCGAGCTGCGCCATGAACGGCACCTTGAAGAGATTCACCGCCATGAAAAACACCGCGCTCGTGCCGAGGAATTCCAGCTTCGGCAACCGCATCGCGAGCAGGTAAAGCATCATCACCGGCCCGGCCGCATTGGCCACCTGCGTCGCGAATCCCGCAAACACGCCCGCCAGCACGCCCAGCCACAGCGGCGCGTGACTCGCCGCCTCCGCGCTCTCCGGCCGCGCCTTCCGCAGCAGGTGCACCGCGAGCATGATCGCGAGCAACGCGCCCACGAGCCGCGTCGTCTGCCGATCGTCCGCGACGCGCAAGGCCGCCCAACCGATCACGACGCCCACGATCGTCGGCGCGAGCAGGCGCCACAGATGTTTCCACTGCGCATGCGCCCGGTAGCTCACCACCGCGAACACGTCGCCGACGATCAGCAACGGCAACACCACGCCGGTCGCCTGCCGCGCTGGCATCAGATTCGAGAAAATCGCGACAAACAGGATGCCCAACCCCGGGATTCCCGTCTTGGAAAACCCCGCCGTGAACGCACCGACGGCGAGCAGCAGCCATTGCCACGCCTCGAAGCTCACGCCGCGCCGCCTTCCTCGACGCGTCCGCCCGCCACGCGCAACACCTGCCACGTGCCCGCTTCCGCCTCGGGCAGAGCAGTGCCCGTCGCCACGACCTGCGGCTGACCGTCGAGCGACGCCCAAAATTTCCGCCGCCGCTCCGGATCGAGTTCGCCGAGCACGTCGTCGCACAGCAGCACCGGCTCGATCGCGCTGTGCCGCTTGAAATACGTCGCCTGCGCCAACCGCAGCGCGATCACGAGGCACCGTTGCTGGCCCTCGGAGGCGAAATTCTTCGCCGGACGCCCTTGCAGCAGGAAATCCAAATCGTCGCGATGCGGCCCGCGTTCGGTGGATTTCAGCAGCGTGTCGCGCGGACGCGCCTTCGCGAGCTGTGCCGCGAATTCCTCCGCCGTGGTCGCCGCGGTGTCGGGCGCGTAGATCAATCCCGCCTGTTCGCCCTCGGGCACCAGCCGCGCGTGCGCCAATCGAAACAACTCGCTCAACTCCTCGACGCCGCTCGCGCGCGCCGCGACGAGCTTCACGGCGTGCTTCGCCGCCTCGTGCTCGAACGCCGTCAGCTGCGCCGCGTCGCGCCCGCCGTGTTTCAAGAGGATGTTCCGCTCTGCCACGGCACGCGTGTAGCCCTGCAGCGCCGCGAGGTAGGCGCCGTCCATCGCCGCGAGCGTCAGATCGAGCCAGCGGCGCCGCAACGACGGCGAGCCGCGCAACAACTGGTTGTCCTGCGACGAGAAAACGACGCTCGGAAACTTGCCGATGAAGTCCGCGAGGCGCGTCACCTTGCCCTGCTCCCACTCCACCGTGCGCCCGTCCGCGCCGAACGTGATCGCCAGCTTCGACTCGCCGAACTGCTCGTGCTCGATCGTGAAGCCGAGCCCGGCCTGCTTCTGCTCCAGCGCAACGAGCGCGCGCGGCTCTGCACCGCGAAACGACCGCAGCGCCGTCACGTAACCCAGCGCTTCGAGAAAGTTCGTTTTCCCCTGCCCGTTCGCGCCGACGAGAAACGTGTGCCGCCCCGCCAACTCCACCGAGACGAGCGGCAGGTTGCGGAAATTTTGCAGCGTGACGTGGGCGAAGCGCATGGCGCGGGCCGACGGTTGGCGCGCGCGGGCTTGCTGGCAAGCCGGGCGTCTGTTTGCGTCGAGGCATGTCTTCCTTCGAAGCCTCGCAACAAGCGACCATCGCCGCACTCCAAGGGCTCTCCGCGCAACGCGCTCAAATCGACCGTGCCGGCGATTTGATCCTGCAGGCGCTCAAAGCGGGCCGGAAGATCATCGCCTGTGGCAACGGCGGCAGCGCGGCCGAGGCCCAGCATCTCACCACGGAGCTCGTCGGACGCTATTTCAAGAACCGCCGTTCGCTCCCCGCCGTGGCGCTCACGGCCGACGGCACGCTCGTGACCTGCATCGGCAACGACTACGGCTACGACGCCATCTTCTCGCGCCAAATCGAGGGCCTCGCGCAACCCGGCGACGTGGTCGTCGTGCTCACCTCGAGCGGCAACTCGAAGAACATCCTCCTCGCGCTCGACGCGGCGAAGAAACTCGGCCTCGACACCATCGCGCTGCTCGGCCGCGGCGGCGGCAAGGCGAAGGGACTCGCGACGGCCGAGATCATCGTCCCCGGCGAGAGCGGCGCCGCGGCGCAGGAATGCCACCTTTTCCTCATCCACCACTTCTGCGACCGCGTGGACGAGGTTTTTAACTGACGCCAGCGCGGCTCGGGTCGGCCGCACGGTTTTCGATTTCCCATGTTACGAAGGATCACCGCCCTGCTCGGCGCGTGCGCGACGCTGGTGTGCGTCTCCGTTGGCACCACCGCCCCCGCCCCACTGCCCATCGATGCATTCATTGCGGAGCCGGAGTTTCGGAATCCAAAGCTCTCGCCCAATGGGGCCAGCATCGCGCTGATCTATCGCCAGGACTTCAAGGAAGTCGTGATGCTGCTCGACACGGCGACGATGCAGCCGCGACTGGGGCCGACGCTGAGCAATCTCCGGGTGTTGAATTTTTGGTGGAAGGGCGATGATACGCTCCTGCTGTTACTGGAGGAGCTGAACGGTCAGTCCTATTTTCGCGCGTTCAACTTGACGACGCAGACGACCTCCGAGCTCCGACAGCTCAATCGCCGCGCCACGAGCATCGTGAATCCGCTCGTCGGTGATCCAACGCACATTCTCGTGGCGAGCGCCACGTCGACGGGAAACGACCTCCGCCGCTACGATCTCGTCCGTGACAAGGCCGAGGTGATCGAGAAGAATCCCGGCTGGGTCCTGCATTGGTTCACGAACCGGGCCGGCGAAGCGATCGCCGGTCTCGGGCAGGTGGAGGACGAGTGGTTCATGCTCGTGCGCGACAAACCAACAGCCGACTGGAAACGCATCGCGCTCGGCCGCGGCAGTCAGCCGAGCTTTCGCCCTTGGGCCGTCGCCGCCGACCAGCGCCGGCTGCTGGGCTACGATTACGCGACCTCCGACACCGCGCGAGTGGTGGCGCGCGACCCGATCACCGGGGCGGAGGACGTGATTTTCCACTCTCCCGAAGTCGATCCGAGCTACAATTTGGTGTGGGGTGACGACGAGACTCGCGTGCGCGCCATCGCCTACGAGACCGACAAGCCGCGTTTTCACTATCTCGCGGAAAGCGACGCCCAACTCGCCGCGGCCATCGACCGATCGCTCCCGCAGACCGTCAACAACATCATCAGCACCTCCGCCGACGAAAGCCGCCTGTTAATCGAGGCCACCAGCGACGTCGTGCCCGAGCTGTATTTCCTGCTCGATCGGAAGAGTGGACGGATGCAATCGCTCGGCGGCGCGCGGTCGGGCTTGGCGCTCAATCGTCTGGCGCGCTCCCGCTTTTTCACGTTCCAGGCGCGCGACGGGCAAAAGCTCAGCGGGCGGATCATCTTGCCAGAAGCCTCGGCCGGAAAACCGGGTTTGATCGTCAGCGCGGGCTATGACTTCACCCAGCGGGCGCAGGCGTTCTACCAGCCCTTCATGCAACTGTGGGCCAGCCGCGGCTTCGCCGTGCTCGAAGTCAATCACCGCGGCGTCGAGGGCTTCGGCCAAGCCTTCGCCAAGGCCGGCGAGATGAAGGTCGCCACCACGATGGCGGACGACCTCGCTGACGCGGTTCACCACGCCATTGCGGAGGGTTGGGTCGACGCGCGCCGCGTGGCCATCGTGGGACAAGGCAACGGCGGCGTGCTCGCGTTGCACACGCTGGTGCGGCACCAGGAGTTGTTCGGCGCGTGGATCAATCTCGCCACACCGATGGACAACGGAGCGCTCGACGTGGACGACCTCGCGTTCGGGCTGCACGACACCAGCGCGGGGCGACTGCGCGCCAATGACTACTTCCGCCTGAAACGCTATCAGCGGGAACTCGATCCCTCGCTCCAGCTCGGCAAAGTGCGCGTGCCGTCGTTCCACTATTTCACGCGCAACATGAACGAGCGCTCCGGCGCGAAAGTGGAAAAGACGATGAAGCAGGCCGGCGCGGAGTGCGTCATCCTCGTGACGCCAAAGCCACCGGAGAAAGTCGACCAGACGATGGCCGACTTCGACCGACGCACGCACGAGGAGACCCGCCGCGTCTACTCGGCGATGCTGGATTTCCTGCAACGGACGCTGCCCGTCCGCGCCGCCCCGTAGCGCGGCAAGATTCACCTTGCCGCTCACGAGCGCGCTTCAAGTCTCTCTCCGTATTCGAGCGGCCCGGGCCAGCCGCTCCCTCGCCCCTATGAAACGCCTGCTCTGCGCTGTCCTGGCGCTGGCCGCGTGCACGCACGCCAGCCTCGCCGCCGATTCACCCGCTCCGCTGCCGCTCGAGTATTTCTTCGCGCCCCCGAGCTTTCGCCTGCCCCGCCTCGCCCCCGACGGCCGCTCCTACAGCGTCGTGATGCTGGTCGGGCAGGAGGAGGTTTTGAGCCTCGTGGATTTCGCCACCAACAAAGCCACACCGCTCCTGCGCACCGACGCCCGCTTCCGCAACTACTGGTGGAAGTCACCCGATCTGCTGCTGATCCTGGACGAGCGCGACGGACGCGCGGGGTTCGAGACGTTCAATCTGAAAACCCTCAAGACCGATCAACCCAGCGACCTCCGCTACGCGGGACTGGCCAATCCGTTGCCGGACGACCCCGAGAACGTGCTACTCGTCCGCTACCGGAATTGGGACCTCGATCTGCTCAAGTTCAACGTCCGCACCGGGCGTGCCACCCAGGTGCCCGTGCCCTCCGGCTACGTGCAACGCTGGTTGACCACCGCCCGGGGGGACGTCGTCGCGGGCTTCGGACGCCTGCACGAGAAATGGTTCATGGTCCTCCCGCAAGGCTCGGGCTGGCGACGCGTGGAGCTGGGCGATCGTCGCCTGCCCGATTTCCAGCCCGTGTGGGTCGCGGAGGATCAGCGCCGCCTCGTGGGTTTCGACTCCGCTTCCGGCGACACCGTGCGCCTGATCGCATGGGACCCTGCCACCGACGCCAAGGAACTCCTATGTGCGGCCGATACGATCGACCCCGAATACCTGTCGGCATGGGGCGAGGACTGGACCCGCATGCAATACGTCGCCTTCGAAACGGACCGGCCGAAATTCCGCTACCTGAACGCGGACGATCAAGCCGTCGCCGATGCTCTCGACGCTGCGCTGCCCAACACCACGAACCAAATCGTCAGCGTCACCCCGGACAAATCGCGCCTCATCGTTTTCAGCACGAGCGACCGTGTGGCGGGCGATTTCTACCTCTTCGACGTGAAAGTCCGAAAACTCGTGAAATTCGGCACGGTCTCGCCGAAGCCGCAACCGGCCCGCTTGGCGCAAAACCGCTATTTCGAATTCAGCTCGCGCGACGGGCTCACCTTGCACGGTCGCGTTCACCTGCCACCCAACAGCAAGGGACCGTGGCCAACCGTCCTCATCGTCGATGGTCCGGAGCGCAGCCATTTCGGATACTCGCCACGCGAGCAGGCGCTCGCGTGCGCCGGCTACGCGGTCGTCGATATCGATACCCGGGGCACCGTCGGCTACGGCGAGCGATTCTGGGCGGCGGGAAATCAGGAACTCGGCGGCAAGATCGTCGACGATCTCGTCGACGGGATCGACTGGCTCGCTCAGAAGCAGATCGTCGACCCTGCGCGGGTCGCGGTGCTCGGCTATTTGCAGGGCGGCCTTACCGCGGTGCAGGCCGCGCGCCGCCACCCGCAGCGTTTCGCGGCCGTCGTGAACTTCTGGGCTCCCGCCCATTTCGACTACGTGGACCACATGGACTTCGTTTACGGTCGGATGAGTCAGGATGAGGTCAAGTCGCGCCTCGGCGGCGAGACCGGCGTGCGCCGCTACATGGAAACGCTCAATCCCGTTCCCATTCTCTCGGAGCTGAAAGTGCCCTCGTTCCACTACTACCCGCGCGACCCGAAAGCGGGCCTGTATTACGAAGCCGAGCGTGTGCAGCGCGCGCTCGCGAAGGGCGGCACCCCGCACATCTTCCTGGAAGGTTTGACGATCCGCGGGCCCGATCAGCTCCTCGGCGACCACAGTCCCGACTTCCCGCGCGAGTGGCGGCGGGTCTTCGGCGAGCTGCTGCCCTTCCTCGACCGGCACGTGGCGAAGAAGACCAGCTCCTGATCGTCGCCCGGGGCAGCCGACTTCAATTCGGCGTCACGAGCTGCTCGGTCGGACGGATTGGGCTTTCGCCCGCATCGTCCGGCGCACGCCGCGCTTGGCGGCGATGGCGCACCCTTTCCTGCGCGGCCAGCCAGTGGTCGAGTTCGCGGCCGTCGGGGCAGCCGTCCTGTTGCCAGAGCAGATAGGCTTCGTGGCGGATCTCCTCGGTGAGGTCGCCACGCGGCCGGTCTTCACGGTGTTCGCGGGTTTTCATGACACCTCCTTGGTTGAGCCACAGGATACCCCGTCCGGACCGACGGCACAGCGCATTTTGTGCTAAATCTTCGGGACGCTTTGCGCTCTTGCCTTCGCCACGGCGGCAAGAATCTGGCGCCGTCCAGCGACAGCCCAGCCCGACAGGGTCTCGTGCATTCGAATTGGAACCCGCCGCGCCCGCGAAACTCGCATCAATCAATTCTGACGCTCGCCGGCCGGCCTTCGTCGGCCAAGAGCGTCGCGGCAATCGTCGGGCCCGAAGGCACCGCTATATCGACCGCACAACCGGCGGCACTTTCGCATGCCTCGCCTCCACCTGTCCTCAAAGGAGCCAGTCGGGCTGAATCAATTTCCTACTCTGGCTGCGGCCCCACTACACGCTCGCCGTCTGGCGCTTTATCTGCATATATACTCCTGAAGCACCCCACCCATGAGTCAGAATCCCACTGTTTTTATCAGCTGGTCGTCAAGCGGCTCTAGCGGAGACATCGCCAAAATCCTCAAAGATTGGCTGATCGCGAACTTCCGCAATCTCGACGTCTACTTCACGCCGGAGGACATCGGCGCCGGCCAACGCTGGTCCCCAGAGCTGGCCGAGATTCTTCAAAACTGCCACATTGGCATATTCGTCTATACTCAGGAGAATCTGAACAATTGCTGGATGGCCTTCGAGGCTGGAGCACTCTCCAAGATGACCAACGAGAGCCGCGTCATTCCGATTCTCTTCGATGCACTGCCGCATGAACTCTGCAGCCCGCTTCGGCAGTTTCAGGCCCGCAGCTTCACGAAGGAGGGATTCCAGAGCGCCTGCGAGGCCATCAACAAGGCCCTCGGATCGCCCAAAACGCAGAGTGATCTTGCGGCCATCCTCCGCTTCTCGTGGCCTCAGCTCCATCGTGAGATCGAGGAAGCGGTGAAGAGCCGCGAGCGGCAGAATCCAGAGGCTCCCGATATCCGGACCGCCACAGAAAATCTGTATTCGCTGATCCGCGATTTGCCAGTCATCAGCAAGGGCTTCGCCAAGGACGTCTCGGAACTCGTGCAACAGGTGAAGACCACCCAGAAAGGCACCTACCTGTTCATCGATGGCCAGCGCGAGGCTTTCGCCGCGCTCATCGCCGCTACCATGCGCGCCAAGGAGAACATCCGTTCCACCCGCTTCTTCCCGATGGCGATACAGGGCAACCAAGACAACTACGGCGAAGCGATCAGGCAGCGCGTGCTCGGCGACGCCCAGCTGGGCATCCAACCCGTCAAGAGATACACCCGCATCATTGCCGCGAACAACAAGGCCAAGTTGAAGGACATCGAGGTGTATTTGGAAACCTTCCGCGGCTGCGCGTTCGACTTGTATCTCACCCGCGTGTCGAACTCCTTCGAGCTCGTCATCATCGACGACGACGAGGTGTTCGTGCACTTCTACGGCGAAGGCGAGGTGATCAACTCCACCCTCCACATCGTCGGCACGGAGGTGACGAAGCATTTCACGGACATCTACCACCGCCTGCACGATCCGTCCCACGATCCGGACATTCTCAAGATCGAGTTCAAATACATGCGCGAAGTCGACATCGACGACTGGCGCTCCCGCATCCAGAAATTCTTCGACCACAAGGATCGGACCCCCTGAGGGGCGGATCTTCACGGCGGTGGCCGGCTCCAGCCGGCTCGCCGCCGCTTTCACCTTGCGGCCCCACCAGCTCCCGAATCTTGTTTCAGCTCCATGAGCGAAACCGCCTCCACCAACGAAGTCGCCGTCATCAAGACCAGCTACGGCGAAATGACCATCGCCTTCTGGCCCGACGTCGCGCCGAAGACCGTCGAGAATTTCAAGAAACTCGCCCGCGAGGGCTTTTACGATGGCACCGCGTTCCATCGCATCATCAAGGGCTTCATGATCCAGGGCGGCTGCCCGAACACGAAGGCCGGCGAGACCGGCATGCCCGGCACCGGCGGCCCCGGCTGGAAGGTGAAGGCCGAGTTCAACGCCAAGGCGCACGTGCGCGGCGTCATCTCGATGGCCCGCTCCTCGCACCCCGACAGCGCCGGCTCGCAGTTCTTCATCTGCCACGGCGACGCCCGCTTCCTCGACCGCCAATACACCGCTTTCGGCCAGCTGGTGAAGGGCGACGAAGTGCTTGAGCAACTCGCCAACGTTCCCGTGAAGTCCAACGGCGGCGAGAAGAGCACGCCGATCGACCGCGTCGCCGTCGAGAGCGTGAAGATCGTCGCTGCCTGAGCCGCGCTCTCCGCTCCTTTCCCCTCAAGGCCGGCCGCAAGCCGGCCTTTTTGCTGCCCCTTCGCCACCGCCCTGGCTACTGGCCTATCAGTCCCAGCAGCCGTTTGGCTTCCTTCTTGTCCCGCGCTTCCGCGTCGGAATCAACGACCTCTTGCAAGAGCCGGCGGGCGTCGGCCTTTCTGCCGGCATTGGCATGTTCGACGGCACGCGACAGCCGATCAGCAGCAGTCGCTGTGCGGCGATTGACTTCCAACAGCGACTGCAGGTGCGGCTCGGGAAACTTCGCTCGCACTTCGTCGATGCGCGACACGATGCGCGCGTAGTTGGATTTCGCGAAAAGCTCATTCAACTCACGCTCGACCTCCTGCCAGTCCTGCACATGCAGGAGACGCCGCGCGAACTGCTTCAGGTCCGCTGTGGCGCGTGGATCGACGAGCGCGAGTTCGAGCCGCTGCCGCCCGCGACGCTCGTTTCCTTCCCGTAAGTCCGCCACCCCGAGTCCCACATCGATTGCCGCATCGTCCGGCGCGAGTTGCGCGCCTTTCTCCAGCAAGCGCCGGTCGGCGGGGTCGTAGACTTCGAGCGCCGAAACAACCCCGGCGAGACCCTGGTAAGCGGGGACGAAACGGGGATTCAGCGCCAGCGCCTGCCGGAGCGCGCGCGCAACATCCAGCGCCAGCGCCGGACTGAAGTTGTCCTCCACCACCTCGCTGGCCTGCATCCTCGCCACCGCGTAGCCGTAGTGCGCGTAATAGCTGCGGGAACCCGCGGCGATGGCGCGCGCAAAACAGTCCGCGGCCGACTGGTGGTTCTTTGCCATGGACTGAGCTTCAGCCAGCACCTGCCAGGCGAGAGGATCGGTCGGCGCGAGTTGGGTCTCCCGCTGCAAGAACGAGAGCGCTGCGCCAGTCTCTCCGCGCCGCGAACCGAGCAGGAGAATGCCTTTCGTGCGCTCCACTTCAGCGACGCTCGCGGGCCGGACGGTCAACTTCGATTCTATATCGGCATAGGGCACCCGGAAACGCTGCGGCGCGTAGTGCCCCTGCTTGAGATACGCGGCCAGCTTGCGACCGAACTCCGCGTAGTCCGCGCCGAACGCATCACGAAAAGCCCCTTCCAAATCCGCGCGGTGCGCCAATCCATCCAGATAGCGCGCGATCGCATCGCGACCCGGCGACCCGCGGCCATACAGCAGATAGTGCGACATGAACCACGAACGGGCGTAGAACAGCGTCGCGCGATTGCCCTCGTTGAATCGTATGCCCTCGCGGGGCGTCATCACCAGCCGGCCAACATCGACCCCTTCGCGAAGCAGCAACCGCAAGTGATCGGGCATCAACGCACCGAAGGAACACGAGTCGCCCTCGGCGCGGAACGTAGAGTAGACCTCCGCCACGCCCTCCTCCAGCCACGCCGGGAGATTCTGCTCCGCCGACGCACTATACCAATGCACAGCTTCGTGAAACACGAGCTGCCGCGTGGTCCGCTCGTCGTAGTCCAAGGCAAGCGCGAGCGCGTGAGTGCCGCCGACGTGCACGAAAAAACCTCCGATCTCCTCCGGCTTGCCGTTTTCGAGCGGCTTGAACGGCCGCAATTCCCGGTCGCGCGGGAAGAGCAGCACGGTGACCGGTTGCAGCTGTTGCTCCGGCACGTCCACGACCAGCTGCATCGCCCGGCGAAACTGCTCCAGCTCCACGGCCCACCGCCGCGCGGTCGCCTCGGACGCCGGTGTCAGGACGGTGAACAGCGGGCTCTGCACGGCGACCCACTTCTCCGGCTTGGCAACCAGCCACGCCGGCGCCACGCCCACCAGCACAGCCAAACACACGGTGCGCGCCAAGCGACGCCAGCCTCCGCCCCTGCGCCGTCCCGGCACTGGCGCGCCGCGGCAAACGTCCGGACGCGAATACGGCCCCGCTGGTTTGTCTGAAAACAAAAACGGCGAACTCATCGCGGCGCCTCGCTCATCGGATTGATCTTAATCGTCGGCGCGAATGAAGGCCGCTTCTCACGTGCGGGAGATTTTTCATGCACCGGCCGCCGGCCTTCCATCTTCGCCCGCAAAACCTCCGCCGCTTCGCGGCTCCAGGAATCGGGGGCCAAACCGGGCAGTTGATCGAGCAACTGCAGCGCTTCGGCATCCTTGCCGAGGTGATGACGCGCGCACGCCAGCGCAACAAGCGTGCGATCCCGGGCCTTCAATTGGGCGAAGCGACGCTGCACGGTATTCAGGTTCGCCACGATCGGCTCCGCGGCGCTGGCCTCGACCCAAGCGAGCATCTCGTAAGCACGCGACTGCTCGGGCGTCGCTGCGATGGAGCGCAGCAGGCAGCTGCGCAATTCTTCCCCGAGCTCCGCCGGCATGCGGTAATACGGGTCGAAGCGCGCGAACAGCTGCCGCGTGCGATACTCGACGTATTCCTGCGCCACGGCGGGATTCGGAGCGTCGGCGGTGAGGGCCTTCTGCCACCGCTCCTGCATCGCCACGGTGTCGCCTTTCGAGCGCGCGAGCGTGCCGAGGACTTCGTTGGCGCGGACGTCGCCCGCGCTGGCCGCTTCGAGCAGCGCGAACTCCGCGCGCGGGTCCTGCCGCGTGCGCACCAGCACCTCGGCGAGACGCAACCGCATCGTCGCGGGCGGCATGTCCTCCACCGTGAAGGTCTTCGCATCCGGCACCGGCGGCGGCGGCGCGCTGCGCGCTTGGTAGCGACCGGCGGACGCGTAGAAATTCAACTCTTTGGTCAAACGGTCGAGGTCCCATCCGAGGAGCTGCTTGCTCGCTTCCCGCAACAGCGCGGGATTCTCATTCACCTCCGGCGACCGGGCGGCCGCGAGAAAGCGGAGCCGGTTCTCCAACGGAATGTCGACCGCGCCGAAATAGCAGAAATGCACGAGCAACCACGACTGCGCGTAGAAGATGCCCGTATGGCTGTTGCCGCGATAGAGTGCGGAGTCGCGGCCGGTGGCGACGAGTTGCTCGAGCGGCATGAACTTCTCCTGCTGCAACGCGCGCAACCAGCCGAGCGGCGGACGGCCGAACATCAGCTTCCCGCGCTCGATCGCGACGGTGGAGTAGACCTCCGCCATTCCTTCGTTGAACCACACGGGCGGATTTTCCTCCGCCACGCGGAAGAGATGGTGCACGAATTCGTGCCGCACGACCAGCGGCGAGCTCTCTTCGTTGTCGGGCGGTGTGAGCAGGATCGTCGTGCGATCGGCCTGAGCGAGGTGCAGCCCGCGCAGGCGATTCGCGCGATTCACCGTCGTCGGCAGGCACGCTTGGAAATCCCTTTCACCGGCGAAGAGAAAGACCGTCACGGGGATCGGGCGATGCTCGCGCAGGTGAACCTGTTCGAGGAAGAACGCGCGGAGCAATTCGAGATCGCTCAACGTGTCCACGGCGCGCCACGCGCTGTCGTTGGTGTAGAGTTCGAAATGCGACGAGCGATGGAGCCGCCAACGCGATTTCTCGCCCGGAAAGCCACTTTCGGCGGCCGGGAGCGAGGACGGCAGGAGGAGCGCCGCCAGCCCGAGCAGCACGCCGCGAAGACAAGAACGTAGATTGCCCATTTTGAATGGGCCCGCGTCCGCACAATGGCTCGCGCGGCAAAAGCCCGGCAAACAAAAAGCCCGGCGCGGTGAGGCGCCGGGCGGAAGATTCAACACGCCAGAGTGCGCGGGGTCGCTCAGGCTTGATCGAAGCCGACGGCCTTCGCGACTTCGTCGTAAACGATGCGGCCGCCGCGAGTATTCACGCCCTTGGCGAGGCCCTTGTGCTCGTTCAGCGCGCGCTCGACGCCCTTCTGGACGATCATCGCGACGTAGGGCTCGGTGGCTTGCGTGAGACCGAGCGTCGAGGTGCGGCCGACGAGCGCCGGCATGTTCGGCACGGCGTAGTGGTTGACGCCGAACTCCTGGTAGGTCGGCTTCTCGTGCGAGGTGTATTTGATGCCCTCGATGCAGCCGCCCTGGTCGATCGCGATGTCGACGATCACCGAGCCGGGGCGCATGTTCTTCACCATCTTCTTGGTGACGACGATCGGAGCCTTGGCGGCCGGGATGAGCACCGCGCCGATCACGAGATCAGCCGAAGCGACTTCGGCTTCCACGTTGGCGGGGTTGGAAACGAGCGTGACGACCTTGCCACGGTATTCCTGGTCCATGACCTCGAGCTTGCGCGTGTCGAGATCGAGCACCGTGACGCGCGCGCCCATACCGGCGGCCATGCGGACGGCGTGCGCGCCGGAGTTGCCCGCGCCGACCACGACGACGTGGCCGGGCATCGTGCCGGGGATGCCGCCGAGCAGCACGCCCGAGCCGCCGACCTGCGATTGAAGGAAATACGCGCCGACCTGAATCGAGAGACGGCCGGCGATGTGCGACATCGGCTTGAGCAGCGGGAATTGTCCGTCGCCGCCCTCGACGGTCTCGTAAGCGATGCCGAGAACGCCCTTTTTGCAGAGCTGCTTCGCCAGCGCCGGGCCGGCGGCGAGATGCAGGTAGGTGAAGATCGTCTGGCCCTGCTGCATGAGGTCGAACTCGGCCTCGAGCGGCTCCTTCACCTTGAGAATCATGTCGGCGCTCTTCCAGACCTTGGCCGCGGAAGTCGCGAAGGTCGCGCCAGCGGCCTTGTATTCATCGTCGGTGAAACCGGCCGTCAGGCCCGCGTTCTTTTCCATGATGACCTTCGCGCCGAGCGAGGTGACGCGGCGGCAAAGGCTGGGGGTCATCGAAACACGTTTCTCACCGATCTTAATTTCTTTGGGGACACCGATAATCATGCGAACCGGGATACCGCGCGCCGCCGCCAAGACAAGAGCGCAACCCTCGTCTGGGCCGATAGTGGGAGGTCTTTCCTCGCCGCAGCAGCGCCTAATTCTCGACAAACTGCGCCGCCAAACCGATGACTTGGTCCCTCCGCCCATGGACCGCCCGCTCGCCCCCAGCCTCGCGCTCCTTACCGGCAGTCTCCTGCTGCTCGCGTGGAGCCTGCATCTGCGGCGGCGGCATCGCCTGCTCCGGGACTTGCCCACGACGAAGACCCAGGGCGTCTTCATCGGTCTCGTCGAACTCAAGGGGACGGCGGAGGCGGAAGAACCGCTCCGCAGCTTCCTCGCCGAGGCTCCTTGTGTGCGCTACGGCTACACCGTCGAGGAGCGCTGGTCGCGGACCGTCGTCGAGCACTACACCGACAAAGACGGCAAGCCGCAGACGCGCACGCGCCACGAAAGCGGCTGGTCGACCGTCGCGAGCGGCGGCGAGACAATCCCATTTTACCTGCGGGACGACACGGGCGTCGTCCTGATCCGCCCCGACGGCGCGCGAATCGAAACCTGTCCCCTGTTTTCGGAGACCGTGTCCCGCGGCGACGCCCTCTACTATGCGAAAGGACCGCCCGGAGCGGTCTCGGACTCCGACCACGTGCGTCGCTTCTCCGAATCAGGGATCCCGCTCCACGCGAGTCTCTACATCGTCGGCCGCGCACGCGAACGCGCGGACATCGTCGCAGCGGAGATCGCGCACGACCGTGACGCGCCGCTCTTTCTCATCAGTTGCCGGAGCGAGGAGCGCGTGCTCGCCAACTACGCGCTCGGCTCCTGGGCCACGTGGCTCTTCGGCCTGGCCGCGTCGGTAGGTGCCGGCGCGTTGCTCGCGCCGGATGTCATGCCGGCAACGCCGTGGGTGCCGGCCGCGCTGGGCGCCGCGCTATTCCTGTCGCTGTGGGGAGCAACCTGGGTTTGGGTCGTGTTTAACAGCCTGGTCGGATTGCGCGAAAGGGTTCGCCAAAGCTGGTCGCTGATCGAGGTGGAGCTCAAACGCCGCCACGATTTGATCCCGGCGCTGGTGCGGGTGCTCGATGGCCTGCGCACGCACGAGCAGTCGTTGCAGTCCGCTCTGGCGCTCCTGCGCGCGCAGCAGACCGCCACGGCGCCCGGTGTGGCCGGACCAGAATTCGGCGGATTGGCGGCAACATTGCGCGCGGTCGTGGAAAAGTATCCGGAGCTGAAGACGCAGTCCGAATTCGCGCGGCTTCAAACCGAGCTCGTAGCCACCGAGCAGCGCGTCGCGCTCGCGCGCACCTACTACAACGACACCGCGACGCATTTCGCCACACGTTTGGAGCAGGTGCCCGATCGCTGGGTGGCGCGCCTCGGACGGATGCAACCCGCGCCCTTGCTCGCCGCGAGCGACTTCGAACGCGCCGCGGTGCACGTCCGCCTCGCCGACAGCGCCTGAAATTCCATGCCGAAACCGATCAACCTCATCGTTGCCTGCGCCAAGAACCGCGTGATCGGTCGCGACCGGCGCTTGCCGTTCGATATTCCCGAGGACAAGGCGTGGTTCCACGACAAGACCGCCGGCACGACGGTGGTGCTGGGTCGCATTTGCTACGAAACCTGGCCACGCGTGCGGCAGGACGGTCGCGTGCCGGTCGTGATCACTTCGAGCGCCACGGTGGCGGCGCCGGGCGTGCACGTCGCGCGCGACGTGACGACGGCGCTAGCGATCGCGCAAACGCTCCCGGGTGAAATCATGGTCTGCGGCGGCCAGCGCATCTACGAGGAAACGTTGCCGATCTGCGATCGACTGTTGCTCACACTCGTGCACGCCGACGTGCCGGGTGATACGTTCTTCCCCGAGTGGCGCCACCTCGCCTGGCGCGAGACATGGCGCAAGGAAAGCGCCGACGCAAACTACCGCTACACGTTCAGCGTCCTCGAACGCGCGCGTTAGCTGGCGACGTGATTGTCTGGCGCGGTCGTGTCGACGTGGAACAGACAGTAGGCCGGGCAGAACCCGATTCCCGCTGTGATCAGAGGTAGCAGGGCGATGAAGCCCCATTTGTTGCCCGTGTGCACGCCCCAGATGACGATCAACCAGCCGAGCACGTAGCGAATTCCTGCATCGTAGGATCCGACGTTATGTTTCATGGGATCTCCTTGGGTTGTCCCACTGTAATCGACACACGCACGGAGGTCTGCGCATCCGTTGTCGAAAGGCCGGCCGATCCCTTCGACGCGGGTCGGCGTCAAACGCTGCGGGAACCCTCAACGCGCTCCGCGTGCGCTCGCGCGACCTCGATGTATTTCAGCGCCCATTTCTTGATGCTGCCGCGCTCGTCGTCCGTGAGCGCGCGAACGATCTTCGCCGGGGAGCCGAGAATCATCGAACCCGCCGGTGCTTCGAATTTTTGCGTGACGAGCGCGTTGGCGCCAACGATGCACTGGTCGCCGATTTTCGCGCCGTCGAGAATGGTCGCGCCCATGCCGATCAGGCACTCGTCGCCGATTTCGCACGCGTGGACGATCGCGCTGTGACCGACCGTGGTGTAGCGACCGATCTTCACGCCGAAATTGTCGGCCAGGTGAACCATGGTGAGGTCCTGAACGTTGCTCCCCTCGCCCACCTCGATCGAATTGATGTCGCCGCGCAGCACGCAGCCATACCACACGCTGCTGTTGGCCCCGAGAGTGACGGCGCCGAGGACCGTCGCGTTGGGCGCGACAAACGCGGCCGACGAGACGGCGGGAGTTTGGCCGAGAAATTTCGCGAGGCGTTCGTGCACATCCATGAAACCCACACTTGCGGCGCTGGCCCTCGCCGCCAAGTGCAGAGCGTCAGGGCGTCACTTGGCCGGGCGCTCGGTTTGGCCACCCAGCCAGACGGCGAGACCGATCAGGCAGGTGGCTCCCACCGCAGCGGCTGCGACAAGCGCACCGGCGGCGAGGAGGATTTCGATGGCATGGTTCATGGCGGGGGACTTCGAGCGGCATTGACGCACGAACGACGCCAATAGTTTCACCCAACACGCAAAAGTCACCGACGCCCCACGCGTGCGAGGGGATTCACCTAGTGTTTACAGGCCGGCGCCCTACGGCGCGGTTCGCTCAGATCACGATGCCCGCCAACGTCGCGGAAAGATACGACGCGAGCGTGCCGCACAGCAGCGCCTTCAAACCGAGCTTGGCGAGGTCGGCGCGGCGTTCGGGCGCGAGCGCGCCGATGCCGCCGATCTGCATGCCCACGCTGCTGAAGTTCGCGAAACCACAAATGGCGATGCTGAGGATGAGCAGGCCCTTGTCGGTCACGATCGGCACGCTCTTGTTGGTGAGATTCTGAAACGCGACGAATTCGTTGATCGTGAGCTTCTGGCCAAGCAGCGTCGCGACGCTGCTCACGTCCTGCGAGGGCACGCCCATCGCCCACGCCATCGGGTAGAACAGCTTCCCGAAAATCCAGTTCAGTGTGAGATTGAAGTTCGGGCTGAAGATGTGGCCGATCGAAGTCAGGATCCAGTCGAGGCACGCGATCACGGCGATGAAGCCGATGAGCATGGCGATGACGTTCATCGCGATCTTGAAGCCGTCGCCGGCACCGTGGGAAATCGCATCGATGACGTTGGAATACCCGCTCTTCACTTCGAGTTTCACCGTGCCCATCGTCTGGCTCTCCTGCGTTTCGGGGAAAACGATCTTGGCGATCACGAGCGCACCAGGCGCCGCCATGAGCGACGCGGTGATGAGCTTCGGCGCGAGGTCCATGCCTGCCGCCGCGCCCATGTTGGCGTAGACGACGAGAATGCCGCCCGCGATGCAGGCGAGCGATCCGCTCATCGAGGCGAGCAGCTCGCTGTTAGTCATGCCGGAGAGATAAGGCCGGATCATCACCTGCGCCTCGACTTGGCCGACGAAGGCGCTGGCGACGTTGCTCAGCGACTCGGCACCGGAGACGCGCATGATGAAATTCATCGCGCGCGCGATGACCGCCACGACGCGCTGCATGATCCCGAAATGGTAGAGTATCGCGACGAGCGCGCAGACGAGGACGATCGTCGCGGTGACGTTGAAGGCGAAGACGAAGCCGCCGGCGAAATAGTTGCCGATCTTGCCGCCCTGGTCGACGGCGATGCCACCGTAGACGAACGCCGCGCCCTGCCGTGAAAATTCCTCGAGCTTGCCGATGCCGTGGCCCAGCAGCTGGAAGAAGCGCCCCACCGGGCCGACTTTGAACACCAGCAGCGCGATCACGACTTGGAGCGCGATGCCGCTGGCGACGAGCCGGTAGTTGATGCGGCGACGATTATTCGAGACGAGGAACGCGATACCGAGGATCAACGCGATTCCGCACAGGCCTTGAAGACGGTCCATGGACGAGCGACGCTGCCGGAAACGCGCGCGAGTTCAACACCGGAGACGCCGGGAGGCTCGGAGGCGATCGCGACGCTGCTTTTCCCTGCGCAAAAAAAAGGGCGCGGCGAACCGCGCCCGAAATGCGATGCTCAGCGAAGCGCCACCGGCGGGCCAAGCACTTCGCGCAGGACAAAGGCCCGGCGCAGCGCGCCGCGGTTGCGCAAATCGTCGAGCAGCGCCCCACGCGCCGCCACCTTGTCCGCGGTCTGCGTGTCGGCCGTCTGCTGCTCGAACTCCGTGCGGCGGGCCGCGGCGGCTTTCATCAGCTCGAGCTCGCGCATCTTCTCCGCGAGCGCGGCCTGTTGCTCCAATATCTCGGCGTGACGCTGCGTCTCGAAGCGCGGAACGCTCGCGCGGATCGGTTCCGGCGCGGATTCGACCACGACCTCGCGCACCAACGGCGGCGGGTTGTCGTAGGGATTCTCCTCCGCTGCGGGAACGGGCGGCGGCGCGGACGGCTGCTCGTAGCCGCCCTGCCCCATCCCGCGCCGGCGTTCCTCGATCTTGCGCTGGATGTCCTCGCGGATGCGGCGCGTGCGTTCGGCCAGCTCGGGATCGGCGAACGGCTTGTCCGCGGAGTCCGCGGGCGCGGCAGGCTCGTCGTCCTTCTGCCCGCGGATCGCCTTGATGACCTGGGCGATCACGCCCGCGATGATCACGAGCGTCCACGCGTGCTTTGCGACCCAGTTGAGGATTTCTTCCATGGGGAGAAGCCGCGCGGGGGGCTTACTTCTTGCCCTCGGGGTGCGCGATGGAACCGCGCATGGCCGTGTCCGATTGGATGTTCTCCATCTTGTAGTAATCCATGACGCCAAGTCGTCCGGTGCGGAACGCCTCGGCCATCGCGAGCGGCACCTGCGCCTGCGCCTCGACGACCTTCGCCTGCATCTCCTGCACGCGGGCCTTCATTTCCTGTTCGAGGGCGACGGCGGCGGCGCGGCGGATTTCCGCCTGGGCCTGCGCCATGTTCTTGTTCGCCTCGGCCTGCGCTTCCTGGAGCTTGGCGCCGACGTTCTCGCCGACGTCCACGTCCGCGATGTCGATCGAAAGAATCTCGAACGCCGAGCCGACGTCGAGGCCGCGCGCGAGCACGGTTTTGGAAATGCTGTCCGGCGACTCGAGCACGGTCTTGTAGCTCTCGGCCGAGCCGATGGTCGTGACAATGCCTTCGCCGACGCGCGCGATGATGGTCTCTTCCTTGGCGCCGCCGACGAAGCGGTCGAGGTGCGTGCGCACGGTGACGCGCGCCTTCACCTTCACTTGGATGCCGTCCTTCGCCACGCCGTCGATGGTGGTGCGGCCTTGGTCGGGATTCGGACAATCGATGACCTTCGGATCGACGGAGGTGCGAACGGCCTCGACCACGCTTTTGCCGGAGCCCTTGGTCGCGAGGTCGATGGCGCAGGCGCGATCCCAACCGAGCTCGATGCCGGCCTTCTCGGCCGCGACCATCGCCTGGATGGTCGGGACGACATTGCCGCCCGCGAGGTAGTGCGCCGCGATCTTGTCGGTCGAGACCTCAATGCCGGCCTTCACCGCCGTGATGCGTGCCTCGACCACGAGGCCGTAGGGGACGCCACCGAGGCGCATACCGAGGAGATTCAGCACACTGACAGGCGCGCCGTTCAGGCGGGCTTTGAGCCAGACGCCGATGAACGAAATGAAGACGCCCACAATGATGAGGACGACAACGATGATGGGGATGAGGAATATGAGGGGGATCGAGCTCATGGGTTAAATTTAGGATTGGGTGACGATGATGCGAAAATTGTCGACGCCGACCACGCGCAACGCGGCGCCCTTCGCCACGTGGCCGGAGCGGCTGAAAGCCTCGTAGCGGCGCCCGTCGATCTCGACGTAGCCGCTCGGCGCGAGCGTCGTGAGCGCGACCGCGTCACGACCGACCACGACTTCCGCCGGAGCCGGCGGGGGCTGGCTGGTGGCGCTGACTGTCGACTGCACCACCATGCGTTTGCCGAAGGCGGTTTTCGGCAGCACCACGAGTTCGAGATACAGCATCGCGCCGACGAGCGCCAGCGCGCCGAAACTCGCGAGCAGCCCGCCGTTGAAGCCGAATTCGCGGAACGACAGCAGACTCCCCGCCGCGAGCGCGACGCCGCCAATGATGCCCGCGATTGCACCCGGCAGGAAAATCTCCGCCGTGAGCAACAGCGCGCCGACGACAAACAACAGGATGATCGCGTTCATGCTTTGTCCTCCTCCACCACCAAGGCGAAATCTTCCCGCGCGCGCACCACGACGCGTGTCCCCGACGCGATGCTGCCGAGGGCCGCGCGGGCTTCGTAGCGTCGGCCGGCAATCTCGATCTGTCCTCCCGGGCGCAACGCGGTCGCCGCGATCCCGCTCGCACCGATCAAGTCCGACGTCCGCGCGCCACCGGCCGCCGCTTGCGCCACCGTGCCCGCCACCGCGTTCACGGTCAGGCGGTCCCAGATCCATCCTTGCGGCAGGAACCGGAGCAGCACGACGCCGAAGGCCACCGAAAGTAGCACGCCGAGACCGACATTCGACAGCGGCCGCGCAAACGCCTCGCCCGAGAACTGGATTGGCTCATTCGGCCACAGGTCCGCCATCGACCACACGAGCGCCCCGAGCATCAGCACGAGCCCCGTCACCGCCGGCAATGCCACGCCGGGGAAAAACAGCACCTCAGCGAGCACCAGCAACAGGCCGAGCGTGAACAACAGCACCGGCTCGTGCCCCGAAAAACCCGCCACGTAGTGACCGAAGAAGACGACCAGCAGTAGGAGAATGCCCACGCCGGCAAACAGGCCGTGCGACGGCATCTTGAATTCCAGAAACAGCGCGAGCAGGCCCAGGCCCGTCAGAATTGGAGCGAGCGCGGTGAGGTATTGCGCGAGCGATTCCGACCACGTGATGCGAAACTCGCGCACCTCGAAGTTGCCCGCGCCGAATTTCTTCGTGAGCAACGCGGTGATATCGGTCGCGATGCCGGCTCCCAGCAGCGGCTGCGCCGGGTCGCCGTAGGTCTTCATCGCTTCGCTCGCGGTCAGCGTGAGCAGTTCGCCTTTCGGCTTCAGGATCGTGTCGCCGATCTTCAGCTCGAAATCCTCGTCGATCATCGCAGAAACCACCTGCCCGCGCAGGCCTTTGCCCTCGGAAATCGAACGCACTTCGGCGCGAAGAAAACTGACGACCTTCTGCCTCATCGTCTTGTCGATGTCTTTGCCGGAGGAGTCGACCGGCGCGGCTGCGCCGATTTTTCCGCGCGGCGCGAACCAGATTTCCTCCGTCGTCGCGGCGATGAACGCGCCGGCGGAGATCGCCTGATCGTCGACAAACGTCACCGTCTTGCCCGGAAATTTGCCGAGCGCCTCCATGATCTCGAAAGTCGAATCGAGTGCGCCGCCGGGCGTTTTCATGTCGAGCACGACCAGGTCGGCTTTCTGCTCGACGGCTTCCTTCAGGCCGCGCCGGATGATGTAGAGCGTGGGCTTGGCGATCTCGTCCCGCACGGGGATGACAAAGGCGACGCGCTTGGCCGGCGCGACCGTCGGCGGGGTGGCGACGGCGTGATCCGCCGCGAACGACACTCCCACCGCCACGAGGAATAGAAAGGCAAGACGCCCAAGGTTCACAGCATCGGACCATACCGCAGCGCGCAACCGCTGCAAGCGCGCTCAACTTACAAAGCCCCGAAGCGTTTCAAATTTTTCGCGCCTGACACGCGAGCGGCGCGATTTGGGTTGGTGTGTCGCGGCATTTTTCTTTCAAACCAAGCCAACATGGAACGCATCCCGTATCTGGGGCATACGATTTATCGCTGGCAGGTCGGGCCGTCGACCTTCCTCGCCCTGCCGGAAAAGGGCGCGCGCCTGATGCACTGGAACGTCACTCTCGGCGACGGCAACGTCCGCGACCTCATCTACTGGCCGGAACTGGACAAGCTCGACGACATCGCGAAGGTGCGCGGCGGAAATCCGATTCTCTTCCCTTTCAACGGCCGCATCTACGACCGCGGCGAGATCGGCTCCTGGCGCGCCGACGATGGCGTGCGTCGACCGATGCCAATGCATGGTTTCGCGCGGCAAGGCGAGTTCCGCGTGAAGCGCCTCGACGAGCGCGGTTTCTCCGCCGTGTTCGTGCCGGGTGCAGAGGCGAAGGAGGGCTACCCGTTCGACTACGAATTCGTCGTCAGCTACCGCTTCGAGGCGAACGCGGTATACGTCGAACTCGAGCTCACCAACCTCGGCCAAACGCCCATCCCGTGGTCGGCCGGCCATCATTTCTATTTCAACCTGCCGTGGTCCGCAGGCCTCACGCGGAAGGACTACGTGCTCGAAGTCCCCGCCGCGCGCACGGTGCGCCGCAACGAATCCGGCCAACTCGTCGACGGCCCGCGCCTGCAACCGCGCGAGACGTTGGACAACCCGGCGCTCATCGACACGGTCCACACCGCGTTGCGCGGCCACCAGTTTCAGGTCACCGAGCGCACCACCGGCGCGCGTCTGCGTTTTCGGACCGGCTTCTCCAACACGACGGCGAAGGACGCCGCCGTCGTCACCTGGGCCGCCGACGACAAGGTCCCCTATTACTGCGTCGAGCCGTGGATGGGCCCGCCCAATGCGCCGGAAACCAAACTCGGCCTGCATCATGTCGGGCCAGGCCAGACACAGAAATTCCTCGTCGACATCACGCACGGCTAATCGCGATTTTCGCCGTTACCTTTTCGGCCCGCGCACGTCTAATCCCCGACCATGAATTTCCCGTTCGCGTTCATCGAAGGCATCGGCGGCCCCGAGCTGATGCTGATCCTCTTCATCATCCTGCTCCTCTTCGGCGCCAACAAGCTCCCTGAACTCGCCAAAGGACTCGGCAAATCCGTGAAGGAATTCAAGAAGGCCGCGGCCGACGTCGAGTATCAGATCAAGGAAGCGATGGACGAGAAACCGGAGGAATCCGCCGAAGCGAAGCGCTTCGCCCCGAAGCCGGTCGCGCCCGCCGCACCGCCGCAGAACGTCACTCCCGCCGCGCCGCCGACGGGCCCAACGCCAACGTCCCAGACGACGCCGCCGGACCAGCCCAAGGCTTGATCCCCGGCGGCATCCGCGCCGCCTCGCTCAATCGAAAATCGGCCCGCGGCGGAATCGCCACAGGCTGATCGCCACGAGCACGGCCGACATGCCGAGCAGCACGCCGAGTGTCGGCAGCAGTTCGGTGAACGTGCATCCGTTCCACAGCACCAGCGCGAAGCCTTCCATCGACCAGTAGACGACGGTCAGCTTGCTGAGTTTCTGGATGAACTCCGGCATGAACGACGTCGGAAACCACGCGCCGCCGATGGAACTCATCGTGAGGATCAGCAGCGTCGCCAGCCCCGACGCTGCGGCCTGCGTGCGCGTGATCGACGCGAGCAACATCCCGAACGCCGTGCACGCCATCGCCGCCACGAGGCAAATCACGACGAAATTCCCGAAATTCGAAAGCACATCGATGCCGAACATCAGGCGTCCCGCGAAGAAGAGCGTGACGAGTTGCACGAGCCCGAGTGCGATGCCGAAGAGATACTTGCTCCACAACAGGTGCGACCGACGCACCGGCGCCGAGAGCAACCGCAGGAAAAGGCCGGCCTTCTTCTCCTCGAAGAGCGATGTCGCCATGCCACTGAGCGAGAACAGCAGGAACATCATCGCCCAGCCGCCGACCACGCGCGTCGCCGCGGCGTTCTTCACCTGTGCGCCGGCGAGTTGCTCTTTCTCGATCTTGATCACGCGATCCATGAAGTCGCCGACGCCGCTCGCAGACGCGCCGTCGGGTTTCGCGGACGCCGGGTTCGAGCGCGGGATTTCGCCGCGCGCCATGGTCTCGCGCACTTTGGCTTCATCGAGGTTGAACGCGCGGCTCACGCTGCCCGCGATCTCGCCGTAGAATTTGTCGGTGTCCTTCGCGCCGATGAACTCCACCGCCTGCTTGCGCAGCGACTGCATGAGCAACTGAGGCGCGGCGGTGTAGACGGTTTTCTGGAGCAAGCCCGTCACGGTCTGCGTCTCGATCTCGTTGCGCGGATTTGTGAGGAACTTCATGCGCAGCCCGAAACGCGCGTCGCTCGTCGCGTCCGTCGGGAACACGAGGGCGAAGCGGAAGCGGTCGTTCTTGAAGCCCGCGCGCACCACCTCCTCCGTCAGCGGCTGGAGGCGACCTTGCGCGTCGGCGTCGGTCCCGGTCTCGACGACGCGGAACGCCTTTTCGCGTTTCAGCGCGTCGATCAGTGTCGCCACTTCCGGCGCGCTGCTCTGGTTCACGATCGCGAGCGGTATGCCGACCGGCCCCGTGTCCTTGCGGTTCACGCCGAACACTTGGCCGAAGATGTAGATCAGCACGATCGGCACGAGGAATGTGAGGCCCACCGCGACGCGGTCTTTCTTGAAATTGAGGCAATCCTTGCGGAGGAGCGTGAGGACGAGGTGCATGGCGGTGTTATTCGCGCAGGGTTTTGCCGGTCAGGTGAAGAAAGAGATCCTCGAGCGTCGGGCGCTTCAGCGTGAACGCTCGGTCCGGCAAGCCGGCGGCCTGGGTCGCGGCGAAAAAGTCCGCAAGGCTTGCGCCCGCCGCGAGGAGCACTTCGCAGCGCTCGTCGTGTTCGCGCAACGTCCCGAAGCGCGCCAGCGCCGCGACCGCCGCGGGCGGCGTGCCGTCGCGCGCAAAACTCACGACCTCCGCCGCGGGCAGGCGCGCGAGCAATTCCTCCAGCGTGCCGAGCGCGAGAATTTTGCCGTGGTCGATGATGCCGATACGAGAGCAGAGTCGCGTGGCCTCTTCCATGTAGTGCGTCGAGTAGATCACGGTCAGCCCCTCGCGATTGAGCCGCTGAAGCAGATCGAAGATCGCGTTGCGCGATTGCGGATCGACGCCGACGGTCGGCTCGTCGCAGAGCAGCAACTGCGGCTCGTGCAGCAGACTCGCGGCGAGATTCAGCCGTCGCTGCATGCCGCCTGAAAAAGTCTTCACCGCGTGTTTCCGGCGATCCGCCAGCTGCACCGCGGCCAGGCACTCGTCGATGCGCGCGGCGAGCGCCTTGCCCGCGAGACCGTAGAGGCGACCGAAGATGCCGAGATTCTCCTCCGCCGTGAGATCCTCGTAGAGCGCGACTGATTGCGGCACGAAACCGATCGCGCGCACGGCATCGGTCGGTCGCCCGGCGAGATTCACGCCGCCGAGCCGCAACGTGCCGGCGGTCGGCTCGCGCAGACCCGCAATGAGCGACATGAGCGTGCTCTTGCCCGCTCCGTTGGGTCCAAGCAGGCCGAAAAACTCGCCGCGCTCGATCATGAGCGAGACGTCGTCGAGTGCCGTGAGGGCGCCGTAGCGCTGAGTGAGATGATCGAATTGCAGCATGGCGGAAACGAGGATGACGCCGCCAATTCAGCGCCATCCTCAGCCGCTCGCGACGCCCTTTCGGCGTCCGAAAGTCATGGTCAGGCATGACCCGGCCGAAATCGTCCCACGCGTGGGAATCGCCGATGCCGCGCGCGTGACGGAGAGGCGGGGTCGCACAGGTTCCCCAACTAGCCCGAAAAATCCATTCCACGCATTCACTGCCACTTACGCGACCCTCCGCAACTTGGCACCGCGCTTGCGTGTAGTGGTGGCATCAACCGATACGAACCATGAAGAAGATCACTTTCATCCTCTCCCTCGTGAGCGCCAGCCTCACCGTCACCGCCGCCTCCGCCGCCGCGCAGAACCACAACGAAAACGTCGTCGACCTCCCGGCCTACATCGTCACCGCCCCGCGCTACACGGAAGCCGAGAAGACCATCGCGCAGAGCCTCGAGGCCTTCCGCAACCAGGCCAAGCCCACGGTCGCCGTCCGCACCACGCTGCCCTCGCTCAACGTCATCGCGCAGAGCGCCCCGCAGCAAGAGCGCCCGGTCGCCGTCGCGAGCAAGACGCCCGCGCAGGTTCGCTCCTGATCTCCCGAATTTTGTTTGTCAGTTGTGTGTGTGTCCAACCCGCCCCGCAAGGGGCGGGTTTTCTTTTGCGCACGTCCGGCCTCTCACCTTGATTGCCGCCGTGACCGAAGACCCGGCAGCCAACGAACCCGTCCGTGTTCCGATCACCGGCGAGCTCGACCTGCACACGTTTCGCCCGGCCGAGGTCGCAACGCTGCTGGACGACTATTTCGCGGAGTGCGTCCGCGCCGGCATCTTCACCGTGCGCGTCGTGCACGGCAAAGGCACCGGCACCTTGCGCGAGACCGTCCACGCACTCCTGCGCCGCTCGCCGCGCGTCGTCGGCTTCCGCCTCGGCGACGAACACAGCGGCAGCTGGGGCGCGACGCTCGTCACGTTGCGACACGACGCCTGACGCACCGTCCCTTCACCTCTCCGGCGGGCGCGTCGCCGGGCGTTTTGGTTTCGGCAGCGGCCCCCAGAGTCGCAGCATCAGCTCGGCGAGATTCAGCATGCTCACGCGCTCACCGCCACCCGGGCTGAGCGACCGCAGCGCCGGCACTTGCGCCGTCCGCTCGCGAAAATAGTCCCACAGCTCACGTTCGAGTCCGCGCGCGACGTCACCGGGCAACGCGGACCGCTTCGCCGCCTCCACGGTCTTCATCTGCCAATGCCGCAACTCCTCCGGCTGGCGTTGCCAGTAATCGAAGAGCGATTGTTCGTAGCGATTCAGACTCATGCGGCAGAGGTTTTTACACGTTTGGCGAGACGAAGGCGGCGTTGCATTTGAACATTCTATCTGTCTGACTGTCGGCAGTTATCTCAACCCGACACACACATGTGGCAAAATCTTAAAGCACAAATTCCGGCGGTCATCCTTACCGCCCTTCTCGTTGGCGGCGCGATTTTCTGGTTCCACCAAAAAACCGTGCAAGACCTCGCGACCCGGCAGCAGACCGAGATGAACGCGCTGCGCGAACAGACCAACGCCGAACTCAAGGCCTCCGCGGAAGAGACCCGCCGCCACATCGAGGCCGTCAACACGCTGCTCAAGGACGCCATCGCGAAGCGCTCCGCCGACATGTTCATGACCGACGAGGAGGTGCAGAAGTTGAATCAAGAGAAGATGAACAAGCTCGCCGAAGCCATCGCGGCCAAAGTCCTCCCCTACGGCCAGGTTCCGAAAACGCCCGAGGAAGCCGAAAAGATCCAGAACGAGCAGATCGACAAGGTCGGCGGCCGCCTCGCGGAGCGCATTTCCCCGATCCTCGCCGAGATGTCGAAAGACCAGAACCTCACCCGCGAGTCCATCGCCCAGTATTCGCAGCGCATCACGAACCAGATCAGCGGCGTCCTCACCGCCGAGATGGCCCGCAACCAGGAGCTCAACAACAACGTGATGACCGCCCAAGCCATCGCGCAGGACTCCATGAAGCTCTCCCACGAAATCACCGCGCTCTACCTCAGCAGCTTCAAGGATCAGGGCCTTCTCACCCGCCTCCTCTCGCTGCCGGCCAACGTCGTCCGCGACGCCGCCAGCATGAGCATCGTGAACAGCTCCGACCGCAAGAAGATGGAAGAGCGCCTCGTCACCGAGATGAACGCCCTCCAGAAGCGCCTCGACGAGCTGCAAGCCGCCGTGCCGAAGAAATAACCGCACCGCCCGAGATAACTTCCCGGCCGCGCAGCGATGCGCGGCCTTTTTATTTTCCGAAGCCGAAAGCAACGCCCGCAGCCGAAGGCGAAAAACAGCCGACCACCCGCAACACACCCGAACTGCACCGCTTCTCCACTCGACCCGCTGCCTCGTCGTCGAGCTTGCCGCCCCGCCGTCCTCCGTCCTCAGTCTTTCTTCCTCCGTGCTGCCCGCACCGTTCCGCCTGCCCCCCGATCACGCCCGCCGCTTCATGCGCCGCGCGCAGCTGCTCGACGAGCCGGTCGCCGACGTCGGCACCGCCCTCGCCCATCTCGGCTACGTCCAAATCGACCCGCTCAACATCTGCGGGCGCATGCACGATCTCATCCTGCGCAATCGCGTCGCTGGCTACCGCGAGGGCGACCTCGTGCAACACCTGCACGGCGACGTGACGGTAAAATCCGCGGCAGCGCGCAACGCCTTCGAACATCACCACCCGCAAACCGGCATCCTCGTCGCCTTCGGCCACGAAGCCTGGCCGCACCTCCTCGCCGCCATGCGCAGCCGCACCCACCGCTCCGGCGCCTGGTCGGGCCGCCTGTCGGCGAAACAAAAAGCTCTCGCCGAAAAGCTCCTCATCGAGATCGCCTCGCGCGGTCCGCTCAGCGCGGAGGACTTCGACGATCACGGCCCCGCGCGGCAGATTTGGGGTGCCTCGTCGCTCGTGAAAGCGACGCTGCAAAAACTCTTCTTTCACGGCCGCCTCCTCATCGCCAAACGCGGCACCGGCAACCGCCGCTACTACGATCTGCCCGAGCGCATCCTCCCGCCCGATATCCTCGCACAATCGGAACCGTCGCGCCGCGCCACCGCCCGCTGGTGCGCCGAACTGAAACTCCGTCAGCGCCGCCTCTGCACCCTCAAACGCGACGAACTTCCCCTCGTCGCCGAACTCGTTCAACCCATCGCCGTCGAAGGCTGCCCCCCGCTCTTCTGCCTTCGCAGCGACCTCCCGCTGCTCGAGCTCTCAACGCTCAGCCCTCAACTCTCAACTCCTCCCCTCCACCTCCTCGCCCCCCTCGACCCGCTGATCTACGACCGCCGCGTCACGGCGGCGCTCTGGAACTTCGACTACACGTGGGAAGCCTACACGCCGCCCGCCAAACGCGTGCGCGGCCACTACTCGCTTCCGATTCTCGCCGGCCTCGAACTCGTCGGCCACGTCGATCCGAAAGCCGACCGCGCCGCCGGCCGCCTCCGCGTCGAAGCCCGTTCCGTCAAACGCGGCCACCAATCCGCCGACGCCGTCCGCGCCCTCGCCCGCTGGCTCGGGTTAAAATAAAAACTCGCCGGCATTTTCGCCTCCACGCTTGATTGCCGCACGGGCCGTCACGCACTCTGGACAGTTTGTGGACGACCTCCTGCTCACGCTCAAAACCACGTTCGGCTACGGCGCCTTCCGGCCGTTGCAGCGCGAGATCATCGAGACCTCCCTCGCAGGGAAGGACGTCTTCGCTCTCCTCCCCACCGGCGGCGGCAAATCGCTCTGCTTCCAACTCCCCGCGCTCCACCGCTCCGGCCTGACCGTCGTCGTCTCGCCGCTCATCGCCCTGATGAAGGATCAGGTCGACCAGCTCCAGGCCGCCGGCGTCGCCGCCACATTTCTCAATTCTACTCTTTCCGCCGACGAAGCGAGATCGCGCCTCCGCGGCCTGCACAAAGGCGAGTGGCGCCTGCTCTACGTCGCGCCCGAGCGGCTGATGCTCGACGAGTGGAAGGAGAACCTCTCCAACTGGAACATCACCGCCCTCGCCATCGACGAGGCGCACTGCGTCTCCGAGTGGGGCCACGATTTTCGCCCCGAATACCGCCAGCTCGCCCGCCTCCGCAAACTCCTGCCCGAGGTGCCCGTCATGGCGCTCACCGCCACCGCGACCGAGCGCGTGCGCGAGGACATCGTCAAACACCTCCAGCTGCGCGACCCCGCCGTCTTCGTCGCCAGCTTCAACCGCCCGAACCTCACCTACCGCGTCCTCGCGAAGGACCAGCCGCTGAAGCAAATCATCGACTTCGTCCGCAAGCGCGAAGACGAGAGCGGCATCATCTACTGCGCCACGCGCGCCACGACCGAGCGCGTCGCCGAGGCGCTCGCTGGCCGCGGCTTCTCCGCCCGCGCCTATCACGCCGGGCTCGACGCCGAGGAGCGGTCGCGCAACCAGGAACTCTTCCTCCGCGACGAGTGCCGCATCATCTGCGCCACGATCGCCTTCGGCATGGGCATCAACAAGCCCAACGTCCGCTGGGTCATCCACCACGACCTCCCGAAAAATATCGAGGGCTACTACCAGGAAACCGGCCGCGCCGGCCGCGACAGCCTGCCGAGCGATTGCCTCCTGCTCTTCTCCGGCGGGGACGCCGCGAAGCAGACGCACTTCATCGACGAGATGACCGATGAGCACGAGAAGACCGTCGCACGCAATCAGCTCCGCCTGATGATGCACTACGCCGAGAGCGCCGGCTGCCGCCGCAGCGAGCTGCTCGCTTACTTCGGTGAGAAGTTTCCCGTCAACGAATGCGGCGCGTGCGACAACTGCCTCGAGCCGCGCGAAACCTACGACGGCACCGTCGTGGCGCAGAAATTCCTCTCCTGCATCTACCGCATCCGCCAAACCGGCCGCTTCGGCGTCGGGATGAATCACCTCATCGAAGTCCTCACCGGTGCCGAAACCGAGAAGGTCCTGCGCTGGAATCACGACAAGCTCACGACCTACGGCATCGGCAAGGAACTCGCCCGCCCCGCGTGGGCCGCCGTCGGCCGCGAACTCATGCGCCTCGGCTACGTCGCCCAGGCCGAGGGTGAGTTTCCCATTCTCGAACTCACCGAGGACGGCATGAACGTCCTTCGCTCGCGCGAAAAGATCACCCTCACCAAACCGCTCTCGCTGCCGAAAGCGAAACGCATCACGCGCCGCGAGGGCGAGATCGAGTGCGACGAGATCCTCTTCGCCCGCCTGCGCGAGCTGCGCAAGAAACTCGCCGACGAGCGCGGCGTTCCGGCCTACGTCGTCTTCGGCGATGCGACGCTTCGCCAGCTCGCTCGCGAATACCCGATCGATGTCGACCAACTCGACGGCATCACCGGCATCGGCGAGAAGAAGCGCGCCGAATACGGCCCCACCTTCGTCGCCGCCATCGCGAAATTCCTCGATACGAACCCGCGGGTGCAGTTCGCCAGCTGAGCGCGGCCCCCGTCAGCTGCCGCCGTCGGCTTGGTCGGTCGCGACGAGCACCATCAGAGCCGCAAGGACGATGACGGCGGCAATCATGTCGCACCAGGCTCCGCCGTAACAGCCAACTCGGCTTCGATTTCGGCCACGCGCGCCGCGATCGCGTTCACCACATCCGCCGCGTCGATCCGCCCGCGCCGCTCCAGCGCGAACGCCAGGTCGGCCAACTCGCTGCGGAAGCGCTGCAGCCGGCCCGTTGCGACCGGAGCGACGCCTGATTCGTTCTGCGCGGCGGTTTTCACCAGCTGCTCCACCACTCCCGAATGCTGTGCGCCGCATCCCGCGCGACGCCCGGCAGGTTGTGCACCGCGTCCTGCGCCATCGGCAGGTGCTTCACCGCGAGCCAGAGCATCACCGCCACCACGGCGAGCCACACGACCCAGTCGACCGCCATCGCCGCCGACCACGCCCACGGCGGCCCGGAAAACGCTCCGTGATAGAACGCACGCCGCGCCGCCTTCAGCGGCCACGACACCATGCCGTAAGCGAACAGCATCAGCAGCAGCGCCACCCACACCGGAAGATTCGCCGGCAACGCCGCTCCGAGCAGCGTCCCCGTCGCCAGCAGCGTGATCACCGCGCAAACCATCAGCACCGCCAGCATGCCGTGCATCACGGAAATGAAGGGGAGCGCAAAAGTCGGCGTCGGCGGCACGGCGCCACCTTCGCTGAAACAAGCGGAACGTCCCCAAGCCCCCGCGCGCATCTCGCGCCGGAACGACCGGCGCCATCCGCGCATTTCCTCGCGAAACCGCCGCTTCCACTCGCGCCGCGCGTGGTGGTCATGGAAGTCGCGCATCGCGCCGTAGTAGCCGGCACGCGCCCGCTTGATGAACTCCTGCGCCGTGAACGGCTCGCCGGCCGACGCCGCCTTCTCCTCCGGCGACTTGGCCACCGGCACCACGATCACGAGCAGCAAATACACCAGCGCTCCCGCGCCCCACGCGAGCGTCAGCAGCACGAACGCCACGCGCACGATCGTCGGGTCGACGCCGAAATAGGCGCCCAGCCCGTTGCAGACGCCCGAAACCATCGCGCCGTCGTAGATGCGATAAAGCCGCTTCACCGGGCCGGCCCCGGCCGCTCCCGCCGCGCGGGGCTCGTCGCACTCGCTCTTTGGCTCGTTGCGCGCGGCGCCGCCGGGCGCGTGGGCCGACGAGTCGTCCTCGATCGGCCCCATCTCGGCGAGCACCGCCGCCACCTCCTGCGCCGTCACGACATTCTTGTGCGCGTTGAGGCGCCCGCGGAACTTCTCGCCGATTGACGCCTCGATGTCAGAGAGAATTTCTCCTCGGTCCGGATTGTTCTGGAGCCGCGCTCCCGCGGCCTCGAGATAGGCGCGCAACGCATCGTAGCCGGTTTCTTCCAGCTGGTAGGCCGTGCCGCCGAGATTGATCGTGATCACCTTGTTCATGGAAGGAAGGCCCGCAGGCCGTTCATTTTTGCCCGAGATTCTTCACCGTGCCGCTGATCTTGCCCCAGTAGTCGAGCGTCTCGCGGAGCTGCTCCCGGCCCTTGGCCGTCAGCTCGTAATACTTCCGCGGCGGTCCCGCCTCCGACTCCTGCCACTCGTAATCGAGCAGCCCCTCGCGCCGCATCTTGCTCAGCAGCGGATACAGCGTGCCTTCCTGCGTCGCGAAATCCGTCTTGGCCAGCTGCGCGAGGATATCCGCCGCGTAGACCTTCTCAGCCGCGATGATCTTCAACACCAGGAACTCGAGGAGTCCTTTGCGGATCGCGGTGAATTTTTCGTCGATGGCCATGATTTCGGGATGAGCAAGCTACCTTGTCTCGTCAAGGTAGCTGGGACAGACACGTGCACAAGCGAAAAAATTTCGTCGCCTCAATTCCGCAGGAACTCCGGCCGCGCGAACTCAGAACGGCATGAGCCCGCCGCCGCCGCCGAAAAGCGTGCGCAACACGAACACCGATAGGAACGAACCCACCACGATCGAAAACGTCTTGGATGTCATCGTGATCGTGACCGCCTGCGCGAGCGATTGGTTGTAACTCACCTTGCGCAGCACGACGACGAGGATGATCGCGGCCGTCGCTTCGTCCGCATACATCGTCGTCCCCATTCCGAGCGCCCACAGCGCAATCGCCCCCACCGCCGCCCGCGTCACCGTGTCCGCCAGGGCAGCCATCGCCAGGCCGAACCACGAAATCTCCACGCCCCAATACTTCGCCGTGAGCTTCAACGCCGCGAGCATCAGCAACGCCTTGACGAGCAGCTCGACGATGAACGTCAGCCACCGCGGTGGCCCGCGGTCGTAGTCGTGCGCCGGCTTCGGCGGATTTTCGAGTTCCTCGATCTGCTTCTCCATCTTCGCCCGCGCGGCCACGTCCGCCTCGATCATCTGCTGCTCCACGCTTTTCTCCTTCGCAGTCGAGACGGGCGATGCGGCCGCCGGGAGCGGCTTCGATTTCGCGCCGTCCGCAGCCGCCGCCTTCGCCGCCTCGACCGGAGATGTGGGCAACGGGGAGTCAGCGATTGGCGCCGCAACCGGTTCTTCCGTCACCGGCAATCCTTGCACGATGGCGACCTTGCCGCCGTCCAACTCGATCCGCCCGGCCTTGTAGATCAGCACCTCGCGCGTTCCGCGCTTCAGGTCGGACGCCGGCTTGCCGAGTTCCTTGATGACGTCCTCGCGTGACTGCCCGTAGTGGACGGCCGACGCCGGCGCCACTGCCAGCAGCAAGCATGCGACGGCGAGGACGAGGAAGCGCATGGCTTCTGTGAAACCGCGAGCGGCGGGCACCAGCAACACCATTTCGGTCAACTCGCTGTCAAAACCGCTCCCGCACGCGCGACCGGCTTCCGCGTGTCGCGCCCTCACCCTCCGTCACTCCAACCGCATCAGCGCCGCGAACGTCGCCATCCCCTCCCAGAGATAGTCGACGCGCATGTTCTCGTTCTCGGCGTGCTGGTTGTTGTCGTAGTTCGCCACCGGCACCGTGATCACTTTCGCGCCCAGTTCCTGCTCGATGACGATCAGCGGCAAGCTGCCTCCGCCCGTCGGCAGCTTCACAACCGGCTCCGCGCTGGTCGACTGCACCGCCGCGACGACCTTCTGGGCGATCGGCAAATTCATCAGCGTCCGCTGCGCGTTGTAGCCACTGCCGACTTCGATGCGCATCAGCTTGGCGTGCGCGAGACGTTCTTCGTCGGTCGCCTCGTGGTCGATGATATGCCAGCCCTGCGCCTTGATGTGATCGACGACGCGCTGCACCTGCCGCCGCCACTCGTTGCCGAGCACCATGCGCAGATCGAGGGTCACGCGTGCGCTGCTCGGGATGATGTTCGCCGCGAGCCGCCCGACGTTCGCCGATTGGATGCCGTTGATGTTGAGCGTCGGCAGCTCGAAGCCCTCCAGCAAAGCCCGGCCCGGCACCTCGGGCTGAGCGAGCCCGAGCTCTTTCAGCAATGCCGCATCGGCAAACGACGCCTCGCGCACCGCCAGCCGCTCCGTCTCGGAAAACTGCACGTAGTCGTCGTAGTATCCCGGCACGAGCACGCGGCCGCCGTCGTCCTTCATGCTCGCGAGCAACGTCACGAGCCGCTGCGCGGGGTTCGGCGCGAAGTTGCCGTAGTTGCCGCTGTGCAACGGACGCTTCGGGCCATACGCGATCAGGTCCATGTTCACGTCGCCCCGCACACCGAATTGGACGACCTTGCGGCCCGAAACGTGACGCGGCCCGTCGCAAATGATCCAAAGATCGCTCGCGAGCTTCGCCTTGTGCTTCCGCAGCAGTTCCGCGAGGTGCACCGAGCCGATTTCCTCCTCGCCCTCGAAGAAAAACTTCACGTTCACCGTCGGCGCCTGCCCGGTCTGCACGAGCGCATCGTAACCGTTGAGAATCGAAAACACGCCCGCCTTGTCGTCCGCCGCCGCGCGTGCGCTGATGCGCCACGTCGGATCGATCGGCTGGCCCGGCTGCCACGCGACGTTCTTGCCGCCACGTTCGACCGGCGCCGTCACGAACACCGGCTTGAACGGCTCCAAGCCTTCCGCCCACTGCTTCGGGTTCACCGGCTGCCCGTCGTAGTGCGCGTAGTAAATCACCGTCGTCGTCGCGCCCGGCACCTTCACCTCGCCGAACACCGCGGGATTCGTCGCGCCCGTCTCGCCCTCGAGCAACTCGGCCGCGATGCCGCGCCGCTTCATCGCCACGACCAGAAACTCAGCGTTGCGGCGCACGTTCTCGCGATCACCCGAGACGTTGGGCAAGGCGACAAACTCGCGATACTCGGCCATCAGCTCCTGCTGCCGCGCCGCACGGTCGGCGCGAATCGCCTCGATGTTCGTCGAGGGAGCGGCGGTCAACGCCGCGACGAACGCCAGCGCGAAGGGGTAAACGAGCGTGGGCTTCATGCGATTGCACGCTTGGCGGCCCGCGCGCCTTCGGCAACGGATAACTCATGCCCGCACCCGCGCCGCTGCCCGAGAATCTCCCGTTCGCCTTCCGCGGCGAACGCATCGATCCGGCCCGCGTCGTTCAGCCCGCCGGGTTGAAGCGCCTCCGCGCCGCCCGCAACGCCACCGGCAAACCCAACGCCGACGTGCTGCGCGAGTTCATCGGCGTCGCCTCCGACGGCGCGGAACGCCGGCTCACCGTCGTCGATTTTCCCGCCGCGATGAGCGAAGCCGAGGCGCAACTCTACGCCGCTCCGTTCGCCGTTCTCGCGCGCTCCGGCACACCGCTCCACTCGCCCAGCCGAAACGACGACCTGCGCAACGCGCTCGCCCGACTCGAGCGCTTTCTTGCCGCACCGGCGGACGAGCCGGACCCGGCGTTCGCTTGGATCGAAGGCGACGTGCTGCCCGACGACTCGCTCGTCGTGTGGGCGCGCGACGACGATTTCAGCGCCGCCGTGCTGGCGTCCCGTCCTTTCGCACTCTGGAGCGAACGACGCGGTGACTTGCTCGCCGCGCTGCGCTCCTTCCCTTTCCCGTGGCCGCCCGCAACGCCGCTGAACTCCCTCTCGCGCACGCAGGAGGAAAACCGTTTCGCCCTCGCCCGAGCGTCGCGTAGCGAAGACAGCGATGCCATCGAGTCGGCCCTCGCCTCCGCCTACGGCTGGCCCGGCGACCTGAGCGACGACGAAATGCTCGCGCGTCTCGACGCGCTGCACGGAGCGCGCGGTTAGCTCTTTCCGTTTCGGTCGAGCAAACTCCGCCCGACTTTCCACAGGCCGGCGGCGACGAAGCCCGCGAGGCACATCACGACGAAGAGACCGGTGAGCAACCGCATCGCGCCCGCTCCGCCCGTGCCACCGAGCGCCTCGATCTGCGCGAGGATGTCGCGCGCGAGCCGCATCAGCAGCGCGATCGCCGCGACGCACGTCACCGCCACGGCCCAGCGCAGCGCCTTGCCGGCGGGCGCGGAGATTTCCGTCGAAGGTTTCTTCGGTGCGCGAGGCTTCTTCACGGATTCTCCCCGACGAATTTCCAGGATGACTTCCAGTCGCGCGGCAGCTTTGTGCCGCTGAGCCGCGCGCGCGCCATCTCGATCGGCATTTCGCCACCCTTCATGAACGCGTCGTGGAAATCCTTCTCGGTCATCTTGCCGCTCTTCACCAACTCGGCGTAAAGCGCCCGGATCTGGATCGCCCCCATCATGTAGCCGACTTGGTAGAGCGGCGAATAGTCGCCGTTGAACGAGCGGCGCACCTCACCGGTGGCGGTGTGGCGGTCGTGGCCGACGCGATCGACGAGGAAGTCGATGCACTGTTGCGGCGTCCATTTGCCGAGGTGGAAATTCAGCGAGAAGATGATGCGCGCGCAGCGATGCGTGCGCCAGAAAAGCGCGCCGGCGCGGTTGAGCGGCTTCTGTTGGAAGCCGAGATCCCAGAGGTGAAATTCCCACCAGAGCGCCCAACCCTCGACCCAGAACGGCGTGTCGAACGCGCGGCGGTGCGGATTGTAGCGATCCATATACCAGAACTGCATGTGGTGGCCGGGAATCAGCTCGTGGAAGACGGTCGCACGGCACAGGTGGACGTTGTTGGCGCGCAGGCTGTCGAGCTTGTCCTTGTGATCCATCGTGTCCGTCGGGAACGAGACGATGATGCGCGGGCCGCCGAGGAAGAACGGGTTCACCTTCTGCCGATCGGGCGACATCATCGTCATCGTCCAGTCGTCGATCATATGCGGCGGCACCGTGATGAGATCGCGTTTCGTGATGAAATCCACCGCCTCGTAAGCCAGGCCTGCGATCATCTGCGGCTGGTCGCCCGGCGCGACGTAGTCCTCCTTCATTTTTTCCAGCGCCTTCTTCCAGTCGTCGCCGTAGCCGAGTTCCTGCGCGACCTTCTTCCACTCGGTTTCGCACCACGCGAATTCCTTTTCCGCGACTGCGATCAGCTGCTGCGGCGTGTAGGGAATCATCTCGTGCTCGAGATCGACCGCGAGGCCATCGGCGCCGATCGGATCGCCGACGATCGGCTCGTCTTCGCCCGGCTTCGCCCCGACGACTTTTTCACGGAGGAACTTCGCGTAGTCGTCCAGCGCGCCCGTGAGCTTCTTGTAAGGCTCACGCGTCCACCAGCCGAACTCCGGGTCGTAGGTGTCGTAGTGTTTGAACCAATCCGCGAGCTGCTTGCCGGTGGCGTCGAGCTGGTTGATCGCGCGGAGCGCCACGATCTTGCTCGGCTTGATCGCGTTCTCGGCGGGTTTGTCGCTCAGGCCGGACTCGAGCGCCTTGCGGACGGCATCGAGCTGCACGCGGGCGTCCGCCAGCACGCCGGCGACCGTTTTTCCATCCGGGCGCGCGTATTCGCGGCGCTTTTCCTGCAGCGCGGCGAGCTGCTCGAAGAACGGCAACAACGGCACGATCTCGGCCATGCGCTTCTGCTGCCGGTCGAGGAGCGCGAGCTGGTATTTCAGCTCCGCGCGCATCAGCTGCCAGTCGATGCGACCCTCCACGCCGAGCTGCTCGTAGTCCATCGCCTCGAGCTTCGCCTGCCAGGCGCGATAAAATTCCCCGAGCCGTCGCAGTTGCACGGGCGAGTTCGGCACCGGGTGCATCACCTCGAGGCCGTGCCGATCTTCCATGAAGCGCTCGACCAACTCGCGCAGCTCGCTCGATTGCGGTTTCGCGAACGCATTCAGATCAGGCACGTAGTCGGCCGCGGAGCGCTGCGATTGCGCGGGCTGGCCGTGGCGGAAACTGTCCTCGGCCGCGAAAGCGGCGACCGCGACGGAACCGGAAGCAAGAAGGCAACGAACGACGTGGTGCATCATGGACAAACGGGGTGCGCGCAGTTTCCCCCGAAAGAGAGTCGCGGCAAGCGCGGAGTCTGCGGACCCGTTCAGCCAACTCACTTCACCGGCCGCCACACCGCCATCGGTGCGACGCCGCGATTGGCCCACGCGAAATACGGCACGGCGATCGCGCCGTCGACGTCGAGCGCCGTCACGCCGCCGAGCAATCCGGGGCCCGCGACCGCCGCGATCCTAGGCGTCCGGGCGACGCTCGCCGGAATCGGCTGATCAGCCTGCTCAAAACAATAGACCAACGGACCGCGTTCAAACGCCGCCTGCCCTTCGGTTGCGGCGATCGCCGGATGCCCGCGCACGATCTGGGGAGGCATCGCAAAATCGACCTCAACCTCGTCGCCCGCGCGCCACTCGCGCGTGAGCCAGACGTAGCCGTCCGACTCGACCAGCGCCGCGCGCTCGTTGCCGAAACGCACCGCCCAGTCCGCCGCCTTCGGTTTTTCATAGCGGTAAAGATCCGACGGCACCGGCCGGCCCTGCGCCCAGCCGGGAATGCGCAGCTTGAGCGTGAAAGTCGTCGGCTTTTCCGGCGCGAGGGCCAACTTCACGCGTCCACTCCACGGGTAGTCGGTGGTCTGCGTCACGCGCACTTTCTGCCCGGCCACGCTCATCTCGCCCGCGCTCGCCGCGTAGAAGTTCACGTAGAGCGCCTCGCCCTTCACCGCGTAGAAGCAGCCCGTCAGCGACGCGAGCGTGCGCATCAGATTGGGCGGACAGCACGCGCAACCGAACCACGGCGCGCGACCGGCGTGGCCGTGGTTGTTCTTCGCCGCGCCGTCGTAGGCCAGCGGGTTCGGGTAGAAAAACCGATCGCCGCTTGCCGACACGCCGCTGAGGAAGCCGTTGAACGCGGTGCGCTCGAACACATCCATGAAACGGCTTTCGCCGCTCAACAGAAACATCCGGTGCGCCCACTGCATCAGGGCGACAGCGGCGCAGGTCTCGTTGTAGCCGTCGTGCGGCAACTCGTAATCCGCGCCGTAGGCCTCGCCGCGCGCGAGCGCACCCACGCCGCCCGTCAGGTAGAGTTTCCGCGCCGCCATGTTTTCCCAGATGCGCTCGATCGCACGCTGGTAACGCTCATCGCCGGTCAGCGCCGCGACATCGGCCATTCCCGAATAGAGATAGTTCGCCCTCACCGCGTGGCCGACCGCCTCGGTCTGGTCGACGACGAGCGCGTGTTGTTGCCCGTAAGACGAGCCGCCCGGCCCGCGCGCATCGAGGAAGATTTGCGCGAGCTTCAGCCAGCGCGCGTCGCCGGTGACGCGGTAGAGCTTCACGAGTCCCATCTCCACGATCTCGTGCCCGGGCGCGATGCGGAGCCGGCCATCGCCAAAGTCGCGCCAGAGCAGCTCGGCGTTTTTCACGCACACGTCGAGGAGCGCTCGTTTGCCGGTCGCCTGGAAATGCGCGACGCCCGCCTCGTAGAGGTGACCGCAGTTGTAGAGTTCGTGGCTGAGCTGCGGATCCTTTTCCCAACGTTTCGCGCCGACCCACTCGTGCCCGGGCGAATCGGGATGCATCGTGCGGAACGTGTAGAGATACCCATCGGGCTCCTGCGCCGCCGCCAAGCGCGCGATCCAGCCGTCGAGTGTCGCCTCGAGCGCCGCGTCCGGCCGCATGCTGAGCACGTAGGACGCGCCCTCGATCGCCTTGTAGACGTCGGTGTCGTCGAACGGATAGATCGTCGGCGGCTTGATTTGGAAATCCTTCTCGCCCGCCGCGCGCCGGCGCATGACTTCAGCCGCGAGATCGAAGTTCTTCAGGCGACCGGATTCCTCGCATTGCGCGAGCGCGAAGGGCACCGTGACGGAGCGATTCGTTTCCTGTTTCGTTTTCCAAAAGCCGTCCGTGACGCGCACGTCCGTGAACGGCACCGGGCGGATCGGATAATCCGCGGCCGAGGTCGTGGTGGCGACCGAGGCGAACAGCAATGCGACAACCAACGTTGGGGCGACAACAGGCGGGGTGGCCATGGCGCGAGTCTTGCGCGCCCAATTCGCGGCGCAAGCGCGCGACGCCCCGACGTTGCTCGAACAGTAGGAAAAAGGCCGCCTCACGGCGGCCTTCGCATGCATCGACGAATACCCGGAGGCTCAGAACCTCCACTCCACGCCGGCAAAGACGCCGGCGCCCGGCTGCGGGTAGCCGTGCACTTCCTCGTAGGTCTCGTTGAGCAGGTTCTCCACGCGCACCTTGAGCGTCAGCGTGTCCGTCGCGCGCCAGGCGGCGTAGACGCGCGCGACCGCGTAGTCCTCCGCGTCGATGTTTGCGAACGTCGCGGCGTGCACGTCTTCGCGCTGCGCGGCGAACGCCACGCCCGCGCCGGCGCTGAAGCCGCGACCGAAATCGTGCCAGAGATCCGCCGAGCCGCTGTGGCGCGGGCGGCGCAGAAGGCGCGTGTGCTGCGTGAGGTTGTCCGCCTCGAGATAGGTGTAGGCAAATCGCGCCTCGGTCGCGCTCGCGCCCGGCAGCGTGAACTTGCCGGACAACTCCACGCCGCGTGTGCGCGCTCGCTCGACGTTCTTCACCGTGCTCGGGAAAGCGACGAAATCGTAGGTGATGAGGTTCGTCAGACGCGTATCGAACCACGTCGCGCTGAGCGTGCCGCGATTGTGCGCGAGGTAGAAATCGACGCCAGCGTCCCAGCCGCGCGCCTTTTCCGGCGCAAGGTTCGGGTTGCCGACGTAGAACGCGCTTTGCCCGTAGAGATCGAGAAACGACGGCGCGCGGAAACCCGTGCCGTAGCTCGCGCGGAGCTTCACCCGTTGCTGCGCCACGAGCCATGCCGCCGTCGCACGACCGGTGGTCGCACGGCCGAAGGTGTCGAAGTCGTCGCTGCGCAGTCCGGCGGTGAGGTAGACGTTCTCGGCCGGATTGATTTCGTCCTGCACGAACACCGCGAAGAGTTGCTGGTGTTTGTTGATGGCGCCAAAGCCCGTGTTGACCGTGTGGTTGACCTCCGTGGTCACGCCGCCGGTGATGCGCTGCTTCTCGACGCCCGCGTAGCTCGCCTGCCAGTCGAGCACGGCGCGGCGGTTTTTCACGACGGTGATCTGCGTCGCTCCGCCCGCGCGCGGGTTTTCCGAGACGAAACGCCGATCCTGCCCGCCGAGCACGGCGCGGCTGGTCAACGTCGGCGAAGGCGTGAAGTCCGCGAACACGGTCGCGAGCTGGTTGCTCTCACGGTCCTGATTGTCGGGATCGTTCGTGAAGCGCGTGCCGGGCGAGCCGTAGACGCCGTGGAAGCCGCGCCACGTCGCCCCGAGCGCGACGGCGTCGCTCGCGCGATGATCGACGCGGAGCACGTAGGTCGCGGAATCGAAATCGTTGTTCGCGCGATCGTTGTCGGTGTGGCCGCCGAGCGCGGAGAACGAGAACGCGTTCTTCGCGTCGCCGCGCTGCGCCTTCACGGCCCCTTGGATCGTGCCGAAAGAGCCGGCCTCCGCCGCCACACTGCCGCTGAGCGCCCCGGCGCCGCGCTGCGCGCGCAGCGACACGACGCCGCCGACCGCTTCGCCGCCGTAGAGCGTGCTCTGCGGCCCGTGCGCGATCTCGAGCGAGTCGCACGCGCTGACGCACGCGCCGCCGAGCGCGACCGCGTAGTCGGTGTTCGGGTCGTTGAACCGGATCCCGTCGACGAGGAACAGCGTCTGGTTGCTGTTCGCGCCGCGGAGGAAGAGCGACGTGGAGCCGCCCGCGCCACCGGACGCGAACGCCGGCGCTCCGGGCACGCCGGCCAGCGCGGAGCGCAAGCCGGTGAGTTGTTGCCGCGCGAGTTCGGCGGCGCTGATCGAGTCGACCGCGCTGCCGAGCGTATTGGCCGCGACGGGCGTGCGCGTGGCGGTGACGACGTAGTCGTCGACTTTGGTGGGCGCCGCGTCTTGCGCGAGCGCGAGGAGCCCCGGCGCGAAGCCGGCGGCGAGGAGGAGCGAGCGTCGAAGCGACGTCGCAAACGAGTTGGACATGATCTGCTTTTCCAGCGGCAAGAGCAGATCCACGCCCGGGTGCCGGCTTTGCTGCGACGGCGCCTCAAACAGGTTTCCACTCCCACCCTTCACTGGCCCCGAAGAAATCCCCGGGGCGTAATGCGATGAAGTTTCCGCCGCGCGCGGTGACGCGCATCGACGGAAGGTGAGCCTCGGCAGCCAGATGTTCGGACTCCGCAATCCGCGCCGTCCGCGCGAAGGTCCAAGGACCAAGGGCCAAGTAACAGGAGCGGGCTCCTGCTACTTGCGCACTTGCGACTTGTTACTTCGCGCGAGGCGCACCCCGCGCTCCCCTTCACTTTCGCCGAAGCGAAAATTGGTTTCCGGTGCCTGCCACCGGCGAGCGCGAGTCATGCGTTACCGCAGCGCAACTGTGGCCGGTTTGCACGGCCTTCCCTGCGTCTGCCAAGTTGAGGATGAAAGAACTCAGGAGCCGCAACGAACCCAATTCGCTCGCCACGCCGCAAGCGCAATCGCTGCGCGCGGATTGTGGTGACACGATGCGCAGCCTTGGCGAAGGCAGGGCGCGGACTCCGCTCTGCGCCGCAACTTAAACTGATCGCGCCGGCGAGCGGCTCGCCGCCCTGTCTTCACTGGCCGGATTCCTGGATTGTCATAAAACTTCGCGCTCCGCCCGAGCGGTCAAACGCCACTGTTGCCTTTCTCGCATCATCGAATCTTGATGCATCGATACGAACTGACCGCATGCCGACCGACCGCACTCTCTCCGCCGCCGAAATCGCCCTCCGCCGCACCCTCGCGGAGCGCGTCGTCATCATCGACGGCGCCATGGGCACCACCATCCGCGGCTACGGCCACACCGAGGAGCAGGTGCGCGGCGAGCGCTTCCGCAACGCCCCGAAGGATCTCAAGAACAACGGCGACATTTACTCCCTCACCCTCGCGCCCACGATCGAGGACATCCACCGGCGCTTCCTCGAAGCCGGAGCGGAGATCATCGAGACCAACACCTTTTCCGCGACCTCCATCGGCCAGAGCGAGTTCTTCATCGAGGACCCGCGCGAGCGCGGCGGCCGCAAGGACCCGGCGTTCTACGAGGAGATCATCAAGAACCCGTTTCTCGCCGAGCTGGCGCACGACATCAACTTCCAGTCCGCGCAACAATGCCGCCGCTGGGCCGACCGCGTCGCCAACGCCACCGGGCGCCGCCGCTACGTCGCCGGCGCGATCGGACCGCTGACCGTCTCTCTCTCGAACTCTCCCGATGCCGACGACGCGGGCTTCCGCGTCATCACGTTCGACCAAGTCAAAACCGACTACACGCGCCAGATCCGCGCGCTGATCAAGGGCGGCGTCGATCTCCTCCTCGTCGAAACCATCTTCGACTCGCTCAATGCCAAGGCCGCCCTCGTCGCGATCGACGAAGTCTTCGCCGCCGACGGCGTGCGCCTGCCGCTGATGATCTCAGCCGCCGTGGGCCGCGGCGGCGAGACGATGATCTCCGCGCAAACCGTCGAGGCGTTCTGGAACGCCGTGCGCCACACCCGTCCGCTCGCAGTCGGCCTCAACTGCTCCATCGGTCCCGACCTGATGCGCCCTTTCCTCGAGGAACTCGGCCAGAAGTCCGACGCGTTCATCTCCTGCTACCCGAACGCCGGCCTGCCCAATCCGCTTTCGCCGACCGGCTTCGACCTCACGCCCGCCGACATGGCGCGCTACATGGGCGATTTCGCATCGCACGGCCTCTTCAACATCGCCGGAGGCTGCTGCGGCAACACGCCCGAGCACATCGCCGCCATCGCCGAAGCGCTGCGCCCGAAGCCCGCGCGCTCGCTCACGATCCTCGCACCGAAGCTCGGCCTGTCGGGCTCGCTGCCGTTCACGCATCGCGAAGGCACGTTCACGATGATCGGCGAGCGCACGAACGTCGCCGGGTCCCCGAAGTTCGCGAAGCTCATCAAGGAAAACAAATACGAGGAAGCCGTCAGCGTCGCCCGCCAGCAGGTCGAGAACGGCGCCAACGTCATCGACGTGTGCATGGACGACGGCCTCATCGACGGTCCCGCCGCCATGACGCGCTTCCTCCAACTCTGCGCCTCCGAGCCCGAAGTCGCGAAGGTGCCGTTCATGATCGACTCCTCCAAATGGGAGGTGCTCGAAGCCGGCCTGAAATGCCTGCAGGGAAAAGGCATCGTGAACTCGATCTCGCTCAAGGAGGGCGAGGCCAAGTTCCTCGAGCAGGCGCGCGTCATCCGCCGCTACGGCGCCGCGGTCGTTGTCATGGCCTTCGACGAACAGGGGCAGGCCTCCACGCTCGGCGACAAGATTCGCATCTGCGAACGCGCCTACCGCCTGCTCGTCGGCTCCGCCGGCTTCGCGCCCGAGGACATCATTTTCGATCCGAACATCCTCACCGTCGGCACCGGCATCGAGGAGCACGCGAACTACGCCGTCGATTTCATCGAGGCCACGCGCTGGATCAAACAGAACCTCCCGCACGCCAAGGTCAGCGGCGGCCTCTCCAACGTCTCGTTCGCCTTCCGCGGCAACAACGTCGTCCGCGAGGCCATGCACGCCGCGTTCCTCTACCACGCGATCCGCGCCGGCCTCGACATGGCGATCGTCAACCCGGCGATGCTCGAGGTCTACGAGGAGATTCCCAAGGACCTGCTCGAGCTCGTCGAGGACGTCCTCCTCAACCGCCGCCCCGACGCCACCGAGCGCCTCGTCGACTTTGGCGAAAAACTCAAAGCGACCGGCGCCGATAAGCCCTCAGCCCTCAGCTCTCAGCTCTCAGCTCAGGAGGCCTGGCGCAAAGGCACCGTCGAAGAGCGCCTCTCGCACGCGCTCGTGAAAGGCATCGACGCGTGGATCGACCAGGACACCGAGGAAGCCCGCCAGAAATACGGCAAGCCGCTCCTCATCATCGAAGGCCCGCTGATGGACGGTATGCGCGTCGTCGGCGACCTCTTCGGCGCCGGAAAAATGTTTCTCCCGCAGGTCGTGAAGTCCGCCCGCGTGATGAAGAAGGCGGTCGCGTATCTGCAACCGTTCATGGAAGCCGAGAAGGCCGCGCGGAGAGCAGCAGAAGCTGAGAGTCTAGAGTCTAGAGTCCAGAGTCCGGACTCTGGCTCTCAGCTCTCAGCTCTCAGCTCTCAGCTCGGTGGCAAAAACGATTCGGCTGGGCGAATCGTTTTGGCCACCGTCAAGGGCGACGTCCACGACATCGGCAAGAACATCGTCGGCGTCGTGCTCGCCTGTAACAATTACGAGGTGATCGACCTCGGCGTCATGGTGCCGTGCGAGAAGATCCTCGCCGTCGCCAAGGAGAAGCAGGCCGACATCATCGGACTCTCCGGACTCATCACGCCCTCGCTCGACGAGATGGTGCACGTCGCGAAGGAGATGCAGCGCCTCGATTTCAAACTCCCGCTGCTCATCGGCGGCGCGACGACTTCCGCCGCGCACACCGCGGTGAAGATCGCCCCGCATTTCGAGGAGCCGGTCGTCCACGTGCTCGACGCCTCGCGCGTCATCGGCGTCGTCTCGCAACTCCTCAGCACCGACAACAAGGCCGCGTTCGTCGCCGACATCCAGGAGAAGCAGGAGAAACAGCGTATCGAGTTCGGCGACCGCCGCACCGCTCGCAAACTCCTCCCGATCGCCGAGGCCCGCAAGCGCGCCCAGCCGACCGAGTGGTCGATCGTCGACATCCCGCGCCCCGAATTCCTCGGCACGCGCACCTTCTCCACCGATGCGGTGGAGAGCGATAAGCAGAAAGCTGTAAGCGCTAAGCCCAACCAGTCGCCGAATCCTGAGAGCGTAGAGCTTAAAGCTTACCGCTTGGAGCTGGCCGACGTAGTCGGCCTCATCGATTGGGGCCCGTTCTTCTCCGCCTGGGAACTCCACGGCCGCTTCCCGGACATCCTCACCGACGCCGTCGTCGGCGAGGAAGCCTCCAAGGTTTACCGCGACGGCCAGGCGATGCTCCAACGCATCCTCGCCGAGCAACGCTACACCGCCAAAGCCGTCCTCGGCTTTTTCCCCGCCAACAGCGTCGGCGACAGCGTCGAGGTCTACGCCGACGAGTCGCGCTCGCAGGTCCTCAAGACCTTCCACTTCCTCCGCCAGCAAAACGAGAAGCCCGAAGGCCAGCACAACCACAGCCTCGCCGACTACATCGCGCCGAAGGACAGCGGCCGCCTCGACTACCTCGGCGCGTTCGCCGTCACCGCCGGCCATGGCGTGGAGGAGTTCGCCCAGGAATTCCGCGCGAAGCACGACGACTACAGCGCGATCATGGCGCAGGCCCTCGGCGACCGTCTCGCCGAAGCGCTCGCGGAATACATGCACAAGCAAGCGCGCGACTTCTCCGGCTACGGCAAACTCGAGAACTACGCGCTGAAGGATATCATCCGCGAAAAATACCGCGGCATCCGTCCCGCGCCCGGTTATCCCGCCTGCCCCGACCACACGGAGAAGCCCGCGCTCTTCGACCTGCTCGACGCCACCGCGAAGACCGGCATCACGCTCACCGAGTCGTGCGCGATGCATCCCGCCAGCAGCGTCAGCGGCCTGTATTTCAATCACCCGGACTCGAAATACTTCGCCGTCGGCAAACTCGGCAAAGACCAGGTCGCTGACTACGCCACCCGCAAAGGCATCGCCGTCCCCGAAGCCGAGAAGTGGCTCGCGCCTTACTTGGATTACTAAGCCGAGAAGACCTGTGGACCGAAGCCTTGGCGTAGGCCCATGGCTCGCGCCGTATCTCGACTACTAAGGTGGAACGCGTTGACCCCAACGCGTTCTTCGGCCCGCCGCGCGTGGCGGTAGCAGCTTTCGACACGGAGCCCGAAAGAGGTCCAATCCGAGAACACGGAGCATCGCCTCCGTGTCCTCCGGTTCGTCTTCGCTTTCCTCTGTGACAAAGCCCCGGAACCAGAGACGCCCACTAAACACACGAATCACACGAAACCGAGCTGACCAGAAAGCCCCCCAGAATTGCCCGCGGAAGACACGGAACACACAGAAATCTATTCGCGGGCAAAACCTCCTGAAGCGGCGCTGCTTTCGTGTCTATTCGTGTGTTTCGTGGGCCCTTCTTCCGTGTGTTCCGTGGGCAAATATCTGCCGGATCACTTCTGCCGCTTCACCAGCGCCTCGATCCAGATCGGCGCGAAGGGCGAGGTGCAGCCTTTAGAAACGGGATAATCGCGATAGACACCGAGCTTCTCGCCGATGGCCACGGCGCGCTTGCGCAGCGTCGGGTGGTTGATGCCGATCTTCGCCAGGCAGGAATTCATCGTCCACTGCACCTCCGGCGCGGCCTTCGCCATCTGCTTCTCGATGCGGTCGAGCAACGCGGGCAAATCGAGTCCCTCGGCGTCGTCGGCCGCGCGCTCGCCGGTCAGATACCAACCCGCGCGCGCCGCCCAGACATTTTTGTCGTTCATCCAACCCTCGCGCAGCGACTCCTTCGCCGGGTGGTGATCGATGACGTAATTGCAGAGCCAGTCCGCCACCCACGACCAGCTGGTCGTGCGGACGAGGCCGTCGAGTTCCTTCGCCGACAATTTCTTCGGCTCGAGGATCAGCACCGCCAGATGCTGCGCCTCGACGTGACCCGTCTTCCACAGCTCCAGTCCGAGCTTGTGGTCCGACTTGATCTTCTTCGCCAACGCCCGGATATCGCCATGCTTGACGCCGAACTGATTTTCCGGCGCCCCGCGCTTGATCATCTGCGCGCGCAGCTTTTCGTCACCGAGGGCTTGGAGTTGGGCGAGGGCTTCTTTGGCGGTCATAGAGTGAAGTAAAACTATCGAAGCGAGCTTTGATCGGCGGTCACGGACGAAATGCGCGTCCAACGCCTGCGAACTGAGCGAAGCTTGATTTCGATCAGCCAGCTGCCTAACTATTTTTTGGGCCGAGCAAATGATCACACTTCAGCACACCGAGGAGTTGCTCTCCCGGGCCTACTTAACAGCGGTCGCAGCCAAAGCCGGACTTAACGCGAATATCCGCGGCGGAGACCTAGACTACGGCACAGATGGCAATTTCAAAAAGGTCGTTGTCGTCGAGAACAAGCGCATTGAGACGGGGTTTGGCATCGAGTATCAAGCGAAGGCTACGAAAAACTGGCGAACGACACAGAATGCAGACGAGATCGTCTACGATATGCCTGTCGATGCATACAACAGACTGATCACGCGCAGTGCGCTCGGAGGCATCCCAATCTACCTCATCCTTCTCTGCCTACCGGATTCCGCACATGATTGGGTAGAGCTATCACACGAAGAGATGATCCTTCGGCACTGCTGCTATTGGCAACGAATCAGCGGGGCACCGACAGAAAACGACAACACGACGGCAGTTCACATCCCCAAATCTCAACGTTTCGATCCGTATACGTTGCGGCTTTTGGTTAACGAGATGGAGGAGCAGTTCTCATGAGTGGCTCCCACGTATCATTGCCGAAGCTCACCGCTTTTCTCCTGAAAGATGGCTGGTCTGATCGTAGTGGAAAAAAGCGTCTATCGTTCGGCTCTGAGCCGTTTCAGGCATCAGATTCAGAACTAGCGTTCAGGGTTTTTGAAAAGCGCATCTCTCCGATTGAAGGACCGATCAAATTGGTCGTTCGAATTGCTCCGGATGGGCAGGCAAACGAACAGGATATCCACACCGCAGTGGAGATCCTTGCAGCTCTCGCAAAAACTACTGTCCCCAAAATTGCCGCTAAGATTTCAGGAATCGACTTCGACACACTCTGCGGAATCTATCCCCGAAGCCAAATTACACTGGCACGAGCGCATGAAATTGTTTCCGAGTTGAGAAACCTTCTCACACAAACTGCAAATGCAGAGGAAGACCCCGAACCATTTCTTCCTGATCCAAAGGCAAACTCGATAACTGAAGAAGTTCTGTTCGGACACACTTTCGCGGGAAGTTTTGGTTTCAGAGTCGAATGTCCCGTAGTCGAGCAGGGGCAGATACTCATCGGGCAACCCTCTGTTAAGCCAATGGAGAGACGTGTCCTGGAACGGCTCGCAACCGGTTTTTTAAAAACTGAGGAGTCCGAAGCTGCACAGGATTTAGCTCCGTTACGGGACAGTTACCAAACGGCATTTAACGCGAATGTGTGCGATGCAATCCTACGTTTAGCCGCTGTGAGCGACGACGGTCCTCTAATTATTTCCTTCGGCTGGTCGTCAATGTTCCCTGAGAAGCCTGAACTTCAACAATCTCCTCTACGATTCGAATTAACTGCGCGCAAAGTCTCGCTCATCAAGGAGACTTCGGAAGCGCTGAAGGCAATGATCCAACCTCCGCCTACCGTTTTTACGGGAAGCGTGGTGGCACTCTCGTCCGATGTTCCCCCACTCCAAATGAGTTTGATCGCGCACAGGAAGATAACCGTGCAAGTTCACGGTGGCGATTACACTGATCTCAAGATGCAGGTTGAAGTTTCAGATGCAGACTATCGCACCGCCTTCGACGCACATGGAGCCGGGAAATTTGTTGAGCTACGCGGAGTGCCCAAACAACGGGGGAAGCATTGGCGAATCGAAGGCTATTCGGACTTCCGTATTCTGTAGCCGCCGCCGCAGATTGTATTCGTGGTAGCGCTGAACCTAGCTCCCACGTCCACGAATTCGCCGATGCAGCCGACGAAATTCTCGCGCGGCGCGGCGTGACGACCGGCGACGTTTGAGTCACGTCTGCGAGTAGCCTACAGCGGCCGGCTTCCCCACGCTTTCAGCGCGGCGGCTCGGCGGGTTTCGCTCCGACGGACTCCGCCTCGGACTCCGCGGGCGGCGTTTTCGTTTTCAACCGCTCCCACTCCGTGCGCACGGCGCGGACGGTGCGCTCGTGGTCCGAACCCGCGAACTTCTCTTCGTCAGGGATGAATTGCTCGATGTAGGCGCCGGTGAGCGCGGAGACGGTGTCGTCGTCGAGCCCGGCGCGGGCGCGCACGACGCAGTCGAACATCAGGCCGTGGCGCACGCCCTCGATCGCCTTCCGGATCTTCGGCTTCACCACGAGCATCACGCTCTTCACCGCCATCCGCGCGAGCAACCCCGCCTCCTCTTCCTTCATCGCCTCGGCGATGATCTCGTCGAGCACCTGATCGAACGCATTGCGCGGCGGCAGATAGAAAACCCAGTCGTAGCGCGTGAACAGGTCGCGCTCGAGATCGGCGGCGCGCAGCGCCCGCAGCTTCGCCTCCACCTTCGCCGCGTCGAACTTCTCGAACCACGCCAGCTGATAGAGCTGCGCCGCGAGTCCCTCCAACGGGAGCGGCAGCGCGCTGACGATCCTCTCGAATTCGAGATCCACTTCGCCGTCGGCCCCGCCCTTCGATCCCTTCGCCTCGATCTTCACGGCCGAACCGCTCCCGCGATTCTCCGAGCGGCGCTGCCAATGCTCGATCGACTCCTGCAACTCCGGCACGCGCGCCGCGACCGCGGGATCGAGCTTGCCGGCCTCGGCCAGAGCGAGGAATTGCCGGAAGCAGCGGATCGGGTGCGGTTCGCCCTTCGCGCCGATGATGACGAGCCCGCGGCCCGTCCGTTCGCTCACGCCGGTTTCATGGATCACCCGCAGCACCTCCTCGGCGAACTCCTGCGCGTAGCGCCGGTCCCGGGAATTGCGGGCGTGAATCGACACCGCGAGCTGCTGCCCGCGCACGACGAACGGCGCGAGCTGCACCATCCGCGAAAACTCATCCTTCGCCGGCACACCCTCCGGCGGCGCGACCTTCTTCTCCCCCGCCGCGGACGCGAGCCCAGCGCCCAGCAGCGCAACGAGGACACAAAAACCGCGCCGAGCCGCGCGCCGAAAAGGGAATTGGAGCGTCATGTGCCCGCAAAAACACCGCAGCCCGCCTCCGGTTGCACGAACTTTCCGAAGAGCACCCGATGCGCGGCGTGGCACGGCAATCGCCTGAGGCGCGGCGCGCTTCCGTTCGCTACCGCCGCCGGTCCTCTTCCGGCAACTCCGTGAATTCGTAGTGGTCGGTCTTCCAGGTCGCGAGCAAGCGGCCGCGCTTCTCCCCGTAGCGGTAAGTGATTTCAACCGTGTCGTCGGGCTTCGAACTCGCGCTAAATTTCCAGCCGCCGGACGCATGGTGCTGCGCTTCGACATAGGCGCGGGCCTGCCGCATCGCGGCCCACGAATTCGGTCCGGAAAACGACTGCACGCTCATCCATCCCACGAACAAACCGGCGCACAGGAACAGCGGCCCCAGCAGGCGAAAAACCTGCTTCGCCATTTCTTCGCGGTAGAGCGGCGCCATGTCGGTGAGGCCGAACGTTCCCGCGCGCCACGACGCGCGTCCCGCCCGGCAGAACCACTCCGCCGCGCGCTCTCGGAAGAACGTCGCGGCAATGCCGATGACCAGAAACGGAATGGGAACGAGGATTTCGAACATGAAGGGTGCGGGTTGCGCCAGCGGAGCCATCGCGATTGCGACGAATGCCCTACTCGCTTTTCTGTGCTTTCGGAATCAACACCGCGACGGCTTGGGCCGCAGACTCGAGCCCGTGCGCGCGGAGTTGCTCGGCCACGCCTTCGGCCTGTTTGGGCTCGCGTTTGAGCCTTTGCAGCAGCTTTTCCAAGATCGCCGCGTCGCCGCTCTGCACGTAGAGGGCGGCGCCGGCCTCGATGGCCCAATCCCGATCCGCCGCGACCTGTTCGAGCGCCTGCCGCGCCTCGGGTGTCTTGAACGTCGCCAACGACCACAGGCAGCGCTCGACGAAAAGGCGCGTGCCCATCCCCGCCATCAAAGCATCCACGCCTTGGCCCGCGCGACGCTGTTCCTGGATCGCCACGCGCACCGCCGCATCGAGCGCCTTGACCGCTTCCGGGCGCTGATAGAGCGCGAGCGACTCCGGCAAACCCATCGGAAACATGCTGCGATCCTGCGGCAGTCGCTCGATCATGGCGGCGAACACGGCGTCGCTCTTCATTCGCGCCAGTGCCGGCGCGGCGCCGCCAACGGTGCACGTCGATTCCGCGTGATCAAACAAGGCGATCAGCAGCGACTCGGCCCGGCGCCGCTCCAGCTCTGCAAAAATCCCATTCTCGACCTCGCCGTGCCACTCGTGCCGCCACGCCGCCGCGGCCAGCAGTTGCGAACTGGATTCGTCTTTCCGCGTCTCCAGTTCCCGGATCACCTGCCGCGCCGCCTCCTGCCATTTCTTCTGCACTTGCTCGTCCGGCGAACCATCCGCGCGCAGGCCGTTCGCGGGAAAACTGAGCACATCCACGAAAGCCGCCGCCTCGGGAGAAAAGGACCCGTGGAGAAACTCCGGGACGTAAGCGTGAAACCGCGCGCGCTGCGCCCAACTCTCGGCGTTGGCATCGCCCGCTCTTCGCAGGATGTTCGCCATCACGCGGCACGCCGGCGCGTTGTTCGGCTGCCAGTGCACGGCCTGCTCCGCCGCCGCACGCGCACGGGCCTGATCTCCGGCCGCGACCTCCGCCTCGGCGAGGAGTCGCCACAAATCACCGTTCTCCGGATTCAGCTTCAGGTATTCCTCGCCCGCCGCGCGGGCAGCGGCGAATTCCTTTGCTGAGACCAAGAACTCGAGTCGCTTCACCTGATAAGGAAGCGCACGCGGCTGCCGGGCGACGATTTGCGCGAGGCACTCGGCACCGGCGCGATACTGCGCCTGCACGAACGTGTCGCGATCGGCCTTCATATCCTTTGCGCTGTAACGGATGCCGCCCCCGACGTGCGCGCCGCCGGGCCCGAGCTTGGCGCGCTCTTCGTGCAGGCGGGCCATCATGGCGAGCGGCACCACGTCGGTATCGCGGCCGCGCACCGCATGCTTCCACGCCTCGATCGCGTCATCGTAGGCGCCATTGCCGGCGTGAATCGCGCCGAGCAAGACCGGCAGGTCCACAACGTCGGGCTTCTTGCGGATCAGTTTTCCGGCGAGCTTGATCGCACCTGCTTCGTCACCGGCTTCGAGCTTCGCAATCACCTGTTTCGCTTCCGGAGATTGATCGGCGAGCCTTTCGTCGGGCCACTCGATCGCCCGCACAGGGACGCTCAACACCGCCGCCATCGCCATCACCGCGCTCCACCACCGCACCCAAGTCGTCATGACGCGATGCAACGCGAGTGGAAATCGGGAGGCAAGACCCACGATGCGAGCGTCGTCCGCCTCCCGGCCCGCGCGTTTCGCCCTTCGGCCCAGCGGGCGGCTATTCCCTTGTCGCGGGACCACGCCGCTCCAGCCTGCGGCGCATGAACCCCACGAAGCGCGCCCCACAAGTCTGCATCCTCGGCAGTGCCGAACCCGGCTCGCCCGCCTACGAACTCGCCGGCGCGGCCGGCGAAATGCTCGCGCGGCGCGGTGTGACAGTCGTCAGCGGTTGCGGCGCGCCGGCGACGCGGGTCGCGGCGGAACGGGCGTTGGCAGCAGGCGGGACCGTGGTCTCCATTGTTCCCCACGACGACATCGGCGTGAAGGACTGGCCGTGCTCCGTGCTCATCCCGTGCGGCATGGGCGACGCGCGCAATCTCCTCATGGCGCTCGCGGGCGACGCCTGCCTCGTCATCGGTGGGCGCGCGGGCACGAAGTCCGAGGTTTGTCTCGCCTGGCTGCACAAGCGTCCCCTGCTCCCGCTCACCGGTTGCGGCGGGTGGTCGGATTCGCTCGAGCGCGATCCGCCCGACGAGCGCAAGAACTCCCCCATCCTGCCGTGGAGCTCGATCGCCGAACTCGAAGCGCAGCTCGTGAAACTGGGGCTGCTGCTCGGCTGAAGCCCGCAGAAGAACGGCTTGCCTCGTTGCCGTTGCGGAGGCGGGCTCACGCGGGAGATTCGCGCGATGCAGCGAAACCATAGAAGCGGTTGGGGCGTGACGGCGGGATTGTGGGCGTTGAGCCTCATTCCGGTGGCGGCGGGCATCGCGCGCGTCGTGAGTGTTGCCCGGCCGACCGGCGACGCGCCCGACAGCGCGCGATTCCTGGCGTCGCCCACGCCGGTGGTCATCCACGTCGTGGCGTCGATCGTTTACTGCCTCGTGGGCGCGCTCCAGTTCAATCCCAGCTTCCGGAACCGACACCTCGCGCTGCACCGCGCGTGGGGGCGGCCGGTGATGATCGCAGGATTCCTCGCGGCGCTCTCCGGGCTGTGGATGACGGCGTTCTACGTCATTCCGGCGCCGCTGCAGGGCTCGTTGCTTGTCGCAGTCCGCCTGCTGGTCGGCGTCGGCATGACGGCGGCGTTGTGGCTCTCGTGGCGCGCGGTCCTGCAACGCGACCTGCCCGCGCACCGCGACTGGGCCGTGCGGGCCTACGCGCTCGGTCAAGGCGCCGGCACGCAGGTGCTCATTCTATTGCCGCCCACCCTCGCCTTCGGGCCCATGCTGGGCCTGCGGCGCGATTTGCTGATGACGCTCGCCTGGTGCATCAACGTCGCGGTCGCCGAACTGATCGTGCGCCGCAGCCGGCGGGCCACAACCTAACGCTTCGCGCGGCGCGGCTTCGGCTTCGCGTCCGGCAGCAGCGCGAAGAACTGGTCTAGGATCCGCAGGCAGTAGTCGAGCGTCTCGCGAGGCGAGACCGACCACTCCTCCAAATGGCGATCCACCGCCATGCGCGCGAGGCCGTAGACCTGCGCGCGAAACACGAGCCGGCCCGGCGCGAGCATGAAATCCGGCCGGCTCCCGTAGCGCGCGATCAGCCGGCGGTCGAGTTGCTCCATGACCGACTCGCTCTGGGCCAGCAACGCCGGCGCCTGGGCCAGGTTGAAGAGCGAGCGATCCGAAACGACGATGAACTGCGCGGGATTGCCGATCGCCCAGCGCAGGTAACCGACACCCATCGCGTGCAGCTGCCGCTCCGGCTCCGCCGCCTCGACCTCACGCGCCACCGCCGCGACGAAATCGTGCATGCCCAGCTCCGCCACGGCCGATAGCAGCGCCGCCTTGCTCTCGAAATGCCGGAACGGCGCCGCCGAGGACACGCCGATGCGGCGCGCGACATCGCGCAGCGACCAGCCGTTCACGCCCTGCTCGACCACGAGCGCGAGCGTGGCGTCCAGCAAGGCCTGGCGCAGGCTTCCATGGTGATAGGTTTTCCGCGGGCGGCGGGTTCGAGGCATCCCGCAGCGAAAGAAAAATCCCGGCCGAAGACAAATAACGTTTGCCGTCGTCGCCTCCGCCAATGTTATCGCCGCTTACATATGACCGCCCGCCCACGCTCCCGCGGACTTCTCCTCTGGCTTTTCGCCACGCTCGCCATCCTCGCCGCCGTCGCGACGGTGCTCCACGCCGACCCGACGAGCGAGGTGGCCGTGCGCCGCGCCGTGCGGCTGACGGCCCGCACCTCGCTCGGGTTGTTTGCCCTGACCTTCGCAGCCCGCGCGTTGGCCGGACTCTGGCCGTGCGCCGCCACGGAGTTCCTGCGCCGGCATCGCCGGCATCTCGGGCTGGCGTTCGCGACGTCCCACCTGATCCACGCCGCGCTGTTCATCCGGCTCGGCACGTTGTCGCCCGAACTCGGCCGCGAGGTCTTCGCGCCGCAGATGCTGATCGCGGGCGGCAGCGGATACCTCTTCATCGCCCTGCTCGCCGCCACGTCAAACGACGCGGCCCAGCGCTGGCTCGGTGCGGAGCGGTGGCGGCGGCTGCATACCGTCGGCGCCTATTGGTTGTGGGTGGTGTTCGTCCTGAGCGGCGCCAAGCGCCTCTCCGGCGGGCCGATCTACGCCGTGATGCTCGCCGTGCTGGTCGGCGCGCTCGCGCTGCGCGTGCTGGAGCGATCGCGCGCGGCGCGCGCTACCGCGACGCCGCGCTCCGGTAGGTGACGCGGTCGGCGACGCCGCCGGTGACGGACTCGGCTTGCTCGAGCTGGCGGCGGGCGTCCGCGTCATCGCGCAGCCAGGCGTCGAAGAAAAGCAGCTCCCACGTGCGGACGTCGCGTTGTGCGGTGTCCGTCAGGAGGTGCGCCTCGTCGTCGAGACGGACGGCGAGCGTCGGCCCGCCGAGCGCGCGGACGCCGGCTTCGACGCCAGCGGGCGGGACGTTAGAATCCTTGCCGCCGTAGATCGCGAGGAATGGCCGGCGCACGCCGCGCAGGCCGGAGTGATCCTCGCCGAAGAACCAAGCGTCGAACTTGAAGGGCCAGAAACCGAAGCTGCCGCCCATGAAGGGCACCACGCCCACCGCGGCCTTCACGCGCGGATCGGCGAGGCCGGGCACGCGACCGGCGGGGTCGATGCCGCCGAGCGCGGCGAGGATGGTGTGTCCGCCGGCGCTCTCGCCGGTGGCCCCGATGCGAGTGGAATCGATCGCGGGACCGAAGTCAGGATCGCGCAACAGATGGTCGAGCGCCGCGCGCACGGCGCGGCCGCGGAGCGCGAGATTGGCGGCGAACTGATCGCTGCGTCCGTCGCCGTGAAAGAGGTCGACGACGATGTAGCCGTGCGCGGCCAGTTGCTTGAGGTGGAAGAGATGCCAGAGCCCGTGCGTGTTGTAGCCGCCGGTGAGAACGATGAGCGGGTATTTCGCGGCGGGATCGGCCAGCAGGGGTTTCTCGCCCGGCCGCTGCATGTGCGTGAAGGTGCGGTCGCCAGTCTCGGTGTAGGGGAAGACGTAGTCGGGCCGCGGATTGTCGCGCGTGGTGGGATAGACAACGAGCAATACGAGCGGCACGCGCGTCCCGGCGAAGGCACCGTAGCTCTTCGCGTCGGCGGGCACGTCGATCTGCACGGTCGGGACGGCGTCGGGATGGACGAGGATGTCGGTCAGATACGACGTGCCTTTGCCGCTGCGCGCGCCGTTGAGGAAGGCGAACATGGCCTTCGCGTCGGCCTGCGGGCGAACTTCGAGTTGCGTGGTGGCGACCGGGAAAGGTCCCGGCCCGGCCGGAGCGATCGCGGCGCCGCGCCCGACGGCGCCGCCGAGCAAGATCAACCCAAGGGAGAAAATCCGGCGGCAGGGGAAGCGCATGCGCGCACTGTGCCGCTCCGCGACGGCAGCTCAAGCCCCGCCCCTGTCAAATGGCATCGCGGAACGAAAAGCGGATGCCCTCGCCCACGGCGCCACGCGAAACACCGATCCGCGCCTCGGCGCATTCCGAGGGCGCGTCCGCTTTATTCCAGCTGCGCGGCGATGTGCGCGAGCAAGTCGCCGCGGCCGTCCTTCGTTTTCGAGGAAGTGATGAAGATCGCCGGCTCGGCGGGCTGGTCGCGCAACACGGTTTGGCGGAAGCGCTCGATCGCGCCTTGCGTGGCGGATTTCGACTGCTTGTCCGCCTTCGTGAAGATGAGCGAGAAAGGCACGCGCTCGTCGCCCAGCCACCCGAGGAAATCGATGTCGATGCCCTGCGGCGGCAGGCGCGAGTCGATCAGCACGTAGGTGTGGCGGAGGCTTTCGCGGCGCGTGAGGAACTCCGCGACCGCTTCGTTGAAGGCGGCGCGCTCCTGCTTCGAAACGTGCGCGTAGCCGTAGCCGGGCAAATCGACGAGGCGCCAGCTGGCGTTGAAGGTAAAGAAATTCATCAGGCGCGTCTTGCCCGGCAGGTCGGACACCTTCGCAAGGTCGCGCTTCTCGGCGAGCAGGTTGATGAGCGAGGATTTGCCGACATTGGAGCGGCCGATGAAGGCGAACTCCGGCAGCGGCAGGCGCGGACAGGCGGGGAGGTTCGGTGCGCTGAGTTCGAAGGTGGCCGATTTGATTTTCATGGAGACGGCACGCATTGGGACGCACCGCGCGCGAATAAGCGAACTTAACCGCCGGGGCCGGCGGCAGCCACGCTCGCAGCGGGCGCGCGGGCGCTCCGCCCCACCCCGCCGCTCGCTTGTCACGGTCACTTCTTCTTCGCTTCGACGGCCGGGTGCGGAAACGTCTGGCGGTAGCGCACGCGGCGCTCCTCGGCGGCGGTGACGACGCCGTGCTCGTCGAGCTTGAACTCCACCGTCAGTTTTCCGTCTGTGGAGACGAAGAGTCGCTCGCCGGCGGGATACAACCGTGTCGCTTTGCCCGCGCGGTATTGCCACAGCCAGGCCTCGTTTTCGTAGAGCAGCGCGCGACTCGGCTTCGCCTGTTTTTCCTTCCGCTCCTTCTCCAACTTCCCGTAGTCGCCGACGAAGCGCGCGTAGGCCGCCGCATCGAACGTCGCCAACCGGGCCGGGACCACGAAGGGATCCTTCGCGTATTCGGCGTTCTTCGTTTTCTGCTTCTCGATCGCGGCCATGATGCGCTCGTGCGTCTGCTCCGCGCCGTCGTTGAATTTGAAATCCGGCATCAGCACCTGCACGTAGGCGCCCGTGAGCGCCTTGATGTCGTCCTTGCTCCAGCCGCTGCGGGCCTGGAGCACCGTCATGTAGAGCATGCCTTTGCGGAAACCCTCGACCGACTTCCGGATGGCGGGCTTGAACACAACCATCGCGCTGCGGATGGCCGCGCGTTTGAGCAGACCCATCTTTTCGTGCTTCATGACCTCCGTCACGATCTGATCGATGACAGGATCGAAGGCGTTGCGCGGCGGCAGGTAGAACACCCAGTCGTATTTCGCGAAAAGGCTGCTCTCGAGATCGGCGATGGTGAGCGTGCTCATCCGCGCGGCGAGCCGCGCCTCGTCGAACTTCTCGTCCCAGGCCAGCTGGTAGAGCTTGGCGGCGACGCCCTCCAGCGGCACCGGGAGCGCCGGGACAATCTGGTCGAACGTGATGTTCGGGCCTTCGCGTTCCGCGTCGCGGCTCTTCTCGTCGAGGTTCAGCGTCGACTTCCACGTCGTGAGCTTCGCGTCGAGTCCGCGCGCCAGCTCGGCCACGCCGGGCTGGAGCTGGCCGGCATCGGCCATCGCGAGGAATTTCCGCATCATCACGACGGGATGCGGCTCACCTTCGCGGCCCACGATGACCAGGCCGGCGCCGGTGGACTTGTTGTCCATCGTCTCGAACGCGACCTTGACGACCTCCTCGGCAAACTCCGTGGCGTAGCGCCGGTCGGACTTCGTGCGCGCGTGGATCGAGATGGCGATTTTCTCGCCGCGCACGACGAACGGCGCGAGTTGCACGTTCCGGCCAAAATCCTCGGCCGTGGCGGCATCGACCGCGGTCGAGCTTGGCGGCGGGGCGGCGGCGAAGACAAACACCGCCAGGCTGCCGGCGGAGAAAAGACGGATCAGGGGACGAATCACGGGGCGCTGGGGACGAAGTTACTGAATCTGTGTCCGGTCTTCCGGAATGAAGTTCCGGAAATCCAGCGAAAGCACACGCAACCGGAGTGGAAGTTGCGCGCGGCGGACAATTCGCCGCGACCTCGTTTACGTGGCGCGATCAACCCGCGCTCCCGCGTCCGCCGCGCGGCGCTCACTCGGTCAGACTCGTCTTCTCCGGGCGGGTGTAGAAGCGCTCGTGCGCGAGAAGTTTGAGGCGATGAATCGTGAGGCTCAGGTCGGCGAACCGCGCGAGGGCCTCGGCGTCGGACGGATCGGCGCGCAAGCGGTCATCCATGCGATGGAAGCGTTCGCCGAGCGAGCGGTGTTGCTCCGTGTCGCCCAGCCGCTGCAGCAGGCGTCGCGCGCGATCGGCGAGCCGGCGGGTCTTGGCGACGAGGCGCAACGCGGTCCCAAGTTCGACTTCGCCCGCGCGGGTTTGCTTGAAGAGCTTGCACTCGAAGCTGCGGCACTGCCCGGGGCGATTCGCGTAGAGCCGGCAACTGCGATCCTCGCACAAGGCCGCGCAGGGTTGCGAGAAACGGGAGATCGGTATGCGCCCGCGGTAGGTCGTGACCGGCAAACCCAGCGCGTTCAGTTTCCTGGCGCTGTCTCCGCGCTCGAGTTGCACGCCGTCGAAGAGCGTGCCATCGCAGCACAGCCCGCAGGCGAGGCAAAGTTGTTCGGTCGGAGTCACGCCGCAGCTTCCCGCAACGACGGCGCCCGGCGCAAGCCCGCGCGCAAGAAACCCGCGGAAGGCAAAGCGCCCGCGTCGTTGTCACGAAAGTGTGACCGCCTCGAGGGGCGATGCCGCTTGCCAGTGCGGGCGCGCGTGGGTTTTCCGTGGCCCGCAAATGGTCACAGCCATCGGCAACATCAGCGGCGTTTCCCGTCAGCGGGCGATCTACGAGCGCTATTTTCTCCCGGAGTTCCGCCCGGCGCCGCCGGCACGGATTCCGGAAATGTCGGCCGACGAACGCAGCCGCGTGCGCATGGCGGTCCGCGCGCACGGCGCGTTGCTGCGCGTCGCCGCCGAGATCGCGGGACGTGAGGCGGCGGGGGCGGCATCGTTCGGCGCGGCGCGCTGAGATTGCGATCGTGCGCGCGCGTGGGGGTGAAGCGGACGCGGCGTTGACGCGCGGGCGCCTTCGGTGAAGCATGCCGGCATGCAAGCCCGTCGCGTGTTCGCCCTGCTCGCCGCCGCGCTGATGATCGTCGCCGCCGGTTGCGCCTCCCAGAAATCGAGTCAAGCGAAGCCCCGTTTCCGCGACGCACCCGGGAGCTTCACCGATCTTACGGCGCGCAGCGCCTACGTCGACGAGCGCGTCAAGGATCTCACGGCCACCGGCATGAGCCGCGAAGCCGCCGTCGCCCGCGCCTCACGCGAGTGGTTTGCCCGCGCACCCGCCGTGACGCAGCAGCCGACCGCCTACGAACTCGAACGCCGCAAAGCCCAGGCGGACCTCGACAATTATCTCGCTGACTACCGAAGCTCGTCGCGGCGCTAAGACGGCGTAAATGCCGGGCGCGGCGGCCCGGCTCAGCCCGTTGGTTCAGCTCGCGGAGACCAGCGCCAGCAAAGCGTTCCAGCGTTCACCGCTGGGGTCCTCGTCACTCGGGAAATGCACCTCGCGCCGCGTCGTCATCCGCTCGCGACCGTCCGCACTGTCCCAATAACGCACCGTCCGCGAAACCTCGACGTTCGTCGACCCGTGCTTCGGATCGCCCGTAACCTCGAGCGTCTGGGCGCTCACGCCGAAGCCAGCGAAACTGCCCTCGAACCGGTGGGCGAAAGCCTGCGTGACTTCCGTCGCCGCGTCCTTGCCGAGACCCCGCTCGAGGTCGGCCAGAAATTGCCGACGGAGCTCGTCGCCGGCCGCCGCGTAGGCCGGGATGTCGATGCGGTAGCGACCCGGCGCGACCGAGGTCGCGGTCGCGATGGTCGCCTCGTAATTGTGTCGCACCGCCTGCGCCTGCACGACCGCGGCCGCGAACGCCTGCCATTGCTTGGTCGTCAGATCGAGGTCGAGATTCATGTCCGTCGCGGCGAGCTGCAGCTCGATCAGGGTGGAAAACTGCGCGCCTTCGCCCGCCGGCAGCTGCTCGACGACCCGCGCCGCGCCCGAACCGACCGCCGCCGGGGCATCGGCCACCGTTTCCGGCGTCTCGAAAGCCACCACCTTGTCCGCGGGCAGCGAGGCCCGCATGGCGATCGAGGGATGCGCCTCGCGAGCCGCTGACGCCCCCTGTCGTGACCAGATCGCCAGCCCGAGCAGCCCGACGCCGCCCAAGGCGGCGATGATCAAGAGCTGACGTTGAAAGGACTTACGCACGACGCGCCCAAGGAACAGCATCCCCGCCGCGCCCGCGACAAAATTTTCGCAGAATTTCCTAAAGTTTTCCCGACTTCGGCCGACACGCCCGGCGCCGCCGTCATCCCCCGCGGTTCAGCGGACCGACGCGAGCACATCCAGCATCGCGCCGTGGATGAGTCCGTTGCTCGCGACGTAGCGCCCGCGGTCGACCCGCTGGGGATTCGGTTCGCCGTCGTAGTTGGTCACCGTGCCGCCCGCTTCCGCCACGAGCAGCACGCCCGCCATCGTGTCCCAAGGATTCAGGTAGTTCTCCCAATAGCCGTCGAGACGCCCGGCGGCGACGTAGGCGAGGTCGAGCGCGGCGGAGCCGAGCCGGCGCTCGCCGCGGATATGCTTCAGGAACGCCGCCCACTCGCGCTCGTTGTTGGCCGGGTTGGTGTGCTTGTCGTAAGGGAAACCGGTGGAAAGCACCGCGTCGTTCAGCGCCTCGATCGTCGTCACGCGCAACGGCCCGCCGTTGAGGTGCGCGCCACCGCCACGCGTGGCGGTGAAAAGCTCATCGCGCGTCGGATCGTAGATCACGCCCAGCAGTGGCTGCCGGTCGGGCGTCGTGAGCGCGATGCTGGTGCAGAAATGCGGGAGCTTCGCCGCGAAATTCACCGTGCCGTCGATCGGATCGACGAACCAGTGGAACGGCGCCGTGGCCGCCGGCGCGCCCTGCCCGCCGCCTTCCTCGCCGACGATGTGATGCGTCGGAAATCTCGCCAGCAATTCGCGCACGATGAACGCCTCGGCCTCGGTGTCGGCGGCCGTGACGACGTCGGAGCGCGTCGACTTGCGCGCCGAGATCGGGATCGGCGCGGCGAAGTGCCGGCGGATGATCTCGCCCGCCCCGCGGGCGATGGCAGCGACTTCGGGAAGGAGTTCGGCCGGTTGCATGGCTCCACGCTCAACCCTTGCGGGTTCGAGGTCACCACGAAACGCCGCGGGCAAAAAACTCAGCGCGGCGTCTCATTTCGGCCGTGTGGTCATCAACTGCAGGTAGAGTTCGCGCAGTTCCTTGAGCGCCTTTTCGTCCTCTCCGGCGACGGCCCCGAGTTGAATCGCGTCCGCAACTTGGGCGGCGCCGCGCGCGAATTGCTCACGCCGCTCCGCGTCCGAAGCGCGAGCGTCGGCGGAATTCGGGAGGGCCGTGCCGAGGGACAACTTGTTCAGCGAGCGGTCGAGCGCGGAGAGGTGTTTCCGTTGCAGGCGCGCCCGGCGCTCGTCCGGAGTGATATAGGGATCGGCGGTTTCCTCGCCCGGACGCAGCGCTTCGGGCGCCACGATCCGCGGCAAGCGCACGATGGGCTGCTCGCGACGTCCATGCACGATGAACGGCTGAAGTTGCACGACCGGCGCATCGGCCGCGGGAGTCGGCGGCGGCGGGGGAACGACCGGGGCGGCTGGCAACGGCGGGGCCGGATTCTTCAGCACGGGAGAGCGATCGCCGGAGTTTTGCTTGGCTTCCTGGCCTCGCTCGGCGCTCGCACGTTGCGCCGGATCGTAGCGCGGCAGCGCATCGCGGATCGCCTGCGCGACCTTCTCGCTCGCGCGGCCCGCAAGCGCGGCCACGGGCAGGCACGTCGCGGCCGCCGTGAGCCACCAAATCAGCAATCGGGGTAATGCGCGCATCATTTGGCCCACCGTTGCGACCGGTCCGGCTCGGGGCGGTTCCGGGCTGTCGATCGACGCCGACTTCGCGCCAGCGCGCCGCCGACGAGGAATCTCGCCGCGCTGGACAAGCGCCTCCGGCCTGCGCAAAGTGCCACGACGGTTGTCCCCGTAGCTCAGCTGGATAGAGCAGCGGTTTTCTAAACCGCTGGTCGCGTGTTCGAGTCACGCCGGGGACGCCATGTTTCGTTCGGGAGAGTGGCCGGGAATCGTCCCCTGAAAATAATGACTTGCCTCGTCCGAGGCCGTGGGGCTTCTTCACCCTTCCGATGAACAATCGGGCTGTAGCGTAGCCTGGTAGCGCGCTTGCATGGGGTGCAAGAGGTCGTGAGTTCGAATCTCACCAGCCCGACCATTTCGATTTCCAGGAGAGTTTCCTGTGTGGCCGCATCCCTCTTTCGAGGGGGGCAAAGAAGCCTTGGAAAGGCGCGCGGCGGACGATTCGCTCGGGGCATCGACCCCGTCGTTAACCCCTTTCGCCCCTTCCGTCGCGTCGCGCTTGCGCTGCTGTTGGGCGCGGGCGTGTTGCTCGCGGACGCCCGGGCCGAGGTCTCCCCGCCTCCCCCGTTGCGCTCCGCTGCCGAGGTGCTCGCGCTCTCGCCCGAGGCCGCGGCGATCGAGCTCCCGGTCGCCGTTCGCGGCGTTGTCACCGCCGCCGAACCGGATTGGAACGGCAAATTCATCGTCCAGGACGCAAGCGGCGGCGTGTTCATCAGCCATGTCGGCGTGTCACCCGCGGTCGGCGAAGTCATCGAAGTGACCGGCTTCAGCCGCCCCGGTGCGTTTGCTCCGGTCGTGCGCGCCGTGAAGCTGACCAAGGGCGGCCTCGCCTCGTTGCCTCAGGCGCGCCAGGTCAGCGTCGAGCGCCTCCTCGCCGGCGTCGAGGACGGGCAGCGCGTCGAAATCTCCGGTCTCGTGCGCGCCGTGGGCGTGACCTCCACCCGCAAACTCCAGGTCGAACTCTCCGTCGGCGCGTATCGCGTCCGCGTCTTTCCGAAGCTCCCGCCGCAAGTCGACCCGCAGTCGCTCATCGCCGCGAAGGTTCGCGTGCGCGGCACGGTGACGATGGCCTTCAACGCCGCGATCCACCAGCTGACGGCCGTCAACCTGTTCGTGCCGACCGCTGAGGATTTTCTCGTCGAACAGGCGGAGACGCACCCGCCCTTCGGTCAACCGGCCGTCGCGATCCGCGACATCGCGCGCTACCGCGCCGACGCGAGCCTGAGCGAACGCATCCACGTGCGCGGCGCCGTGACGCTGCAGCGGATCGGCCTCGATCTCTTCGTGCAGGACGGCACCGGCGCGCTGCACATCCAGACCAGCCAGCCACAGCAGCTCCAACCCGGACGCATCGTCGAGGCCGTGGGCTTCGTGGAGTTCGTCGACTACCAGCCAGTGTTGAAGGACGCCGTGCTGCGTCCCGTCGACGGCAACGAGCCGCCGCTCGCCGCGCGCGAGATTCCGTTCGAGGAATTGCGCAACGGCCTGCATCCGGCCGAGTTCATCCTCCTGCGCGGCCGCTTGCTCGCGCGGAGCGTGCGCCCGGTCCAGCGCGAGGCCGGGCCGTTTTCCGGCGTCCGCGTCGTCTGCACGATCCAGAACGCCGACGCGACCTTCACCGCCGAATGCGAGACCCCGCAGGAATCCTCCGTGCTCACGCTCGTGCCGCTCGGCGCCACAGTCGAACTCGCGGGCGTCGCGAAATACGACACTGGCGACGACGGCAGGATGCGCTCGCTCAATCTCCTCCTGCCCAATCCCGGCAGCGTTCGCGTGCTGGATTACCCGAGCTGGTTCACGGCGGAACGGATGATCGTCGGCTTCATCATCATTTCCGTGGTCCTCGCCGGCGTCGTCGCGTGGCTGCTCACCATCGCGAAGAAAAACGCCATGCTCAGCGCCGCCATCGCCGAACGCGAAAAAGCCCAACACGAACTGCAGGCCGCGCACGACCAGCTGGAGCAGCGCGTGCAGGAACGCACCGAGCAGCTCCAGCACGAGATGGGCGCGCGCAAGGCCGCCGAGGTGGAATTCCGCGCCGTGCTCACGGAGCGCACGCGCCTCGCGCAGGAGCTGCACGACGGCCTCGAGCAGACGCTCACCGGCATCGCCCTCCAACTCGACACCGCCGCGCGCCTCTTCGCCACCAAGCCCGCCGAGGCGCGCGCGCCGCTCGAACTCGCGCGCGATTTCCTCCGCCAAAGCCAGCTCGAGCTGCGCCAGTCGCTTTGGGCGCTGCGCTCGCGCGAACTCGACCAATTCGACCTCGCCGAAGCCATCGCCATCACCTGCCGCCAAGTCGCCGCCGGCAGCGCCGTCACCGTGGAGTGCGAGACGCTCGGCGAGCGCCAGCGCCTGCCCGAAATCGTCGAGGAGAATCTGCTCCGCATCACGCAGGAGGCGCTGACCAACGTCATCAAGCACTCCGGCGCCACGCTCGCGCTCGTGCGCCTCACCTTCACGCCGGACCAGGTCACGCTCTCGATCAAGGACAACGGCAGCGGTCTCGCGCCCAACCGCGTCGCCGCCCACGGCGACCGCCACTTCGGCCTGCTCGGCATGAGCGAGCGCGCGAAGCGCTTCGGCGGCCGCCTCGATATTTCCGGCCCGCTCGGCGAAGGCACCACCGTGCAGGTCACCCTTAAACTTTCCGCCGCGACCCCGCGCGACGCCGCCGTGCTATGAGCACCACCGCCACCACCGAAGTCCGAATCCTCGTCGCCGACGACCATTTCATTGTCCGCATGGGACTCGTCGCGCTCATCAACACGGAGCCCGGCCTCCGCGTCGTCGCCGAGGCCGACGACGGCGACAAAGTCGTCGCGCTCTACGAACAGCTTCGGCCCGAGCTCGTGCTAATGGACGTGCGCATGCCCGGCCGCAGCGGCCACGAGGCCCTGCGCCAGATCCGTCGCGGCGCGCCCGACGCACGCGTGCTCATGCTCTCGGCCTTCGACGGCGACGAGGAGATCCACACCGCCCTCGAAGCCGGCGCGCAGGGCTACGTGCTCAAGAGCGCAACCGACAAGGAACTCATCCCCGCCATCCACGCCGTCGCCGCCGGCAAGCGCTGGATCCCGCGCGACGTCGCCTCGCGCTTGAAGTCGCGCCAGCTCTACGAACAGCTCACGCCGCGCGAGATTGATGTGCTCAACGCCCTCGCCCGCGGCCTCGCCAACAAGGAGATCGCCGACCGTCTCGGCATCAGCGAATACACGACGAAGGATCACCTGAAGAGCATCCTCGCGAAACTCCGCGTCGCCGACCGCACGCAGGCCGTCACGGCTGCGCTCCAGCGCGGCATCATTCACCTCTGCCCCCCGGGCTGAAACCTTAGCCGGCCATAGTAGTAAATCCGATGGTTGACGGACTAGCGCGCGGGCGGTTTTTATGCCGCTCATGCGGAGAGTAAGAGCGGTTGGATCCCTCTTGGGAATAGTATGCGCGGTGGGTGCGTGGGTTTGGCTCGCACACACGCCGGTATCCCCAAAGGACGGCCCTATCGCTGCAGAAAGGCAAAACATCGCCGGCCGAACTCGATCCGCTCCTGCGGAGGCCGCGTCCGCTATGCCGGGGCCACGCATCGTCTTCGGTGCCGGAATTCCGGTGCAGGTTGAGGATGTCCCCGAGTCCACGCTGCGCCAACAATTGACGGCCCTACCCGCCCCCCTGCGCGAATTCGCGCTGAAGCGACTCTCCGGGATGCAATTTCACCGCAATGACATCGAGACCCTGCGCGTCGACGCGACCGGCATGGTCTACTACGTCTGCAAGGGCTTGACCGCAGTGCCGGAACCAGCAGCCGAACCCCACGAGGCCAAACCTCTGATCGACGGGAGTTGGGCGCCCGGCAGTTCCGCCTCGGTGGCGGAGCCCATAACAGTGCCGATCGCAAACCCACCCGCCTACAGCAGCCGGCCCGGCGCAGCCAATGTGCTTTATCTGGACTTCAACGGCCATGTTTTGACGGGCTCCGCGTGGAACAGCAGCGCGAACGTCTCCTCGTGGAACTTCCTCGCGTATGATCTGGACGGCGATTCGGCGACATTCAGCGAAGCCGAGCAATCGGCGATTTACCAGATCTGGCAGCGCGTGGCGGAGGACTTTGCGCCGTTCAACATCAACGTGACCACGGTTGAGCCAACCACTTTCGGACCCCGAACAGGTCGTGTGCTGATCACACGCAACACGGACGCAAATGGCGTCGCGGCGCCCTATAGCACGGCAGGCGGCGTAGCCTACGTCGGAGTCTTCAACTACTCGAGTTATGTCACCACCTATCAGCCCGCGTTGGTCTACTACAACAACCTTGCCGGGGGCCGTCCCGATATCGTCTCGGAAGCCGCGAGCCATGAATTCGGCCACAATTTGGGCTTGTCCCACGACGGAACATCAAGCCTCACGTATTATGGCGGCCACGGCAGCGGCGCCGTTTCCTGGGGTCCCATCATGGGCACCGGCTACAACCAAGCCGTGAGCCAATGGTCGAAAGGCGAATACTACGGGGCCAACAACACCGAGGACGATCTGGCGATCATGGCGAATTTGCTCACCTATCGCGCGGACGACGTTGGCAACACACCGGCGACGGCGACGACGGTCGTTCCACAAGGCAACGCCATTTCCCTTTCCGGGCTCATCGAACAATCCACCGACGTCGACTATTTCCGGCTGACCCTCGGGGGAGGCACCGTGAGCGTGACCGCATCGCCGTTCCGTTCCGCTCAATACACGAACGGGGGCAACCTCGACATCCGGTTGCGCCTGCTCGACGCGAACGGCACGGTGCTCGCAACCGCGAATCCAACGGACGAAACCCGGGCGACCCTGACCGCAACCGTCACCGGCGGGACCTTCTTCCTCGAAGTGGCCCCGGTTGGCGTAGGAACCCCGCTCAGCAATCCGCCAAGTGGCTACACCGTCTATGGCAGCATCGGACAGTATACCGTTACTGGCACCATACCGACGACCCCGGCGATTTCGAGTTCACTGAACGCATATGGTTACCTCGGCACCGCATTCAACTACGCGATCGTCGCTCCGGGCGCGACGACCTACAACGCTACCGGGTTGCCTCCCGGCTTGTCGGTCAATCTCGACAGCGGACGGATCTCCGGCACCCCGACGGCAACAGGAACCTTCGGCGTCACGATCGCGGCGGCCAACAGCTACGGCACAGACACCCGGATTCTAACACTCAATGTCACACCGGCCGCCCCGCCCGCTATCAGCAGCGCGTTGACCGCCAACGCCAACGCCAATGCAACATTCTCCTACGCCATCACCGCCACAAACAACCCGTCAACCTTCAACGCGGTCGGACTCCCATCTGGGCTGACCGTCAACGTCGATACGGGCGTCATTTCGGGCACACCGATCGCCACCGGCACCTACCATGTGACCATCGCTGCGGCCAACATCTTCGGGCGCGATGCACGCACCCTCACCCTCACCGTCGCACCGCACCCATCGCAGCCCGCGATCACCAGTTCGCTGACCGCCACCGCCTTGGCCGGCGCGTCCTTCTCCTACGCGATCACCGCGACCAATTCGCCGACCGCCTACAACGCCACCGGACTCCCTGCCGGACTCGCCATCAACCAAACCTCCGGCCTCATCAGTGGCGCACCGACCGCGAGCGGAACGTTTGGCGTCACCATCGCGGCGGCGAACACTTTCGGCACCGATACGCGCACCCTCGTCCTCTCCGTCGGCTTGCCGCCAATCCCCCTGATCTCCAGCCCACTCTCAGCCAGCAGCCAAGCTGGATCATTCTTCAGTTACACGATCACGGCCTCGAACTCACCGACCGCATTCAATGCGACCGGGCTGCCCGCCGCCCTTTCCGTCAACCAAACAACCGGCGTGATTTCCGGCACTCCCACGACGGCAGGCACGTTCGATATCTCCATCGCCGCCGCCAACTACGGCGGCCGCGACTCCCGCACGCTCTCGCTGACGGTTTCCCCGCAGCCCGCCCCCGTCATCTTCAGTGCCACCGCCGCCTCGGCCCAGGTCGGCGTCGCATTTTCCTATACGATCCAAGCCACCAACAGCCCAACCAGCTTCAATGCGCTGGGGCTGCCGCCCGGGCTGACGATCAACACCTCCTCCGGCAGCATCACGGGCACTCCCACCACCCCCGGCACCTTTGGCGTCACCATCGCCGCCGCCAACTACGGTGGCCGCGACTCCCGCACGCTTACGTTGAACGTCGTTCCCGCCCCGCCCCCGGTGATCACCAGCAGCCTCACGAGTTCCGCGACCACGGGCGCCTCCTATCGCTACGCGATCACCGCCACCAACCAACCGAACAGCTTTAACGCCATCGGGCTCCCCTCCGGACTCGTCGTCGACACATCGACCGGCGTCATCAGCGGCATTCCGATCTCCGTCGGATCCTTCAATGTCGAGATTGCCGCCGCAAACAGCACCGCCACTGATCGCAAGACGCTCGCGCTCACCGTCGCAGCAGGACCGCCACCGAACGACAACTTGGCCAACGCGGTTTCCCTTGGCTCCTCCCGATCAGGCAACATCGTCGGCTCCAATCTCCACGCCACTCGGGAGTCCGCTGAATCCACCCTGCCCAACGCTGCGGGCCGCACCGTCTGGTATTCTTGGTTCGCACCGACCAACGGAGCGACGCCGATCAGCCGCATGACCTTCGCGGTCTCCGGCCTCGATGCCGTTCTCGCGGTTTACACGGGGTCCGCAGCCAGCGGGCCCTACTATCTCACCGAAGTCGGCATCAACGACGACGATCCCGCAGGTGGCACGACCGATAGTCTGCTCAACTTCAACGCCGTGGCGGGCAACACCTACTACATCCTGGTCGACGGTGCCGACACGCGGGCCGGTCCATTCAACCTATCTTGGAGCGACGTCGCCACCCGCGCCCCCACCATCACCAATCAATCCGCAGTTTACCTGCCGGCCGGAATTTCCGCAAACTATCCGATCGTGGCGCTCTACAGCGCCACGGACTACGCCGCCACAGGTCTGCCGCCCGGCCTGACGATCAACTCCGCCTCCGGCGGCATTGCCGGCACGCCCACCACACCTGGCACGTTCAACGTGCAGCTCCGCGCCGGCAACACCATCGGTTGGGACACGCGCGCGGTCAGCTTCGTCATCTACGACACGACCGTCGTCCCGCCCAACGACAATTTTGCCAACGCGCAGGCGATCAACGGCGGCTTCGGCTCGCTCGTTGCCAACAACGCCCGTGCCACCGCCGAAAGCGGTGAACCCGTGCACTGGTCAGGCAACTCCCACTCGATCTGGTATCGCTGGCTCGCCCCATCAACAGGCACGGCGCTGCTGACGACCAAAGGTAGCAGCTTCGATACCACGCTGGCAGTCTACACTGGCACCGCCCTTTCGTCCCTCACGATCGTTGCCCGCAACGACGACAGCAATACCGACACGACCAGTCGCCTCACCTTTGCGGCTACGGCAGGCGTCACCTACTATGTCGCGGTCGACAGCTATTCCTCGGGGAGCTACGGCCCCGTGCAACTCAACTGGTCGGGCCTCGCCGCCATGCCTCCTGTGATCGACAGCGCGCTGACCGCCTCAATCACGCGCGACGCTCCGTTCTCCTACTCCATCACCGCCAAAAACACGCCCAACAGCTACAACGCGCTAGGCCTGCCCCCCGGGCTGTCCGTCGACACCGTCACCGGTGTCATTTCGGGCACCCCCACTGCCATCGGCGCATTCGGCGTCAGCATCGCCGCCGCCAACAACTACGGCCGCGATGCCCGCACGCTCGTGATCACCGTGGTGCGTCCCGCTCCGGTGATCACGAGCGCGCTTACTGCCTCGGCGCAGGTTGACTTGCCGTTCCGCTACGCCATCGACGCCACCAATTCCCCCAATGCCTTCAATGCCCTCGGCCTTCCGCCGGGGCTCACCGTCGACACGTCGACCGGCGTCGTCAGCGGCACGCCCAGCGCGAGTGGCGCCTTCGCCATCGCGATTGCCGCCGCCAACACCACCGGCCGCGACTCCCGCATACTTACGCTCACGGTGGCCCCCGCCGTTCCTCCGGTGATCACTAACGGCGCAACCGCGACCGGCTACTTGCGGTTCCCCTTCGAACTGGCGATCGCTGCAACCAACGGACCAACGTCTTTCAGCGCCTCGGGACTGCCCGCCGGTCTTGTGGTTGATCCGGCCACCGGCGCGATTTCCGGCGCGCCCACCGTCATGGGCACGTTTGTCGTTCAGCTGCGCGCGGCAAACAGCGCGGGCTCCGCGATGCGCGACATCACGATGACTGTCGCACGGGCTCCGCAGGATTCGCTCCTGAGCGGCAGCCAGACGGATCTCCTCTTGGAGAATCGAGTGAGCGGCGCACGCGTCATCTGGCGGATGAGCGGCACCTCGATCGTCGGCTCGGCCAACCTTCCGACTTTCACGAGTGGCTGGCATTTTGCGGGCGTCGGTGACTTCAACGCCGACGGTCGCGCCGACATCGTGCTGCAAAACACGCTCTCCGGCGAGCATGTCATCTGGCTGATGAGCGGCGCAACCATCGTCTCCTCCGTTGCGCTTCCCACCCTGCCGACCGTCTGGCAAATCGCATGTGTCGGCGATGCTGACGCGGACGACCAGCCTGATATCTTCCTCCAAAACAGCGCCACTGGTGAACGTGTAGTTTGGAAGATGGCGGGCACGGCGATCCAGTCCTCGCTCGCACTGCCCGCCCTGCCTACCATGTGGTTGATCGGTGGCGCGACCGACTTTTCGGGCGACGGCCGGGCGGATATCGTCCTCCAAAACACCGAAAGCGGCGAACGCGTCCTCTGGATCATGAATGCCGACTTCGCCATCGCCCAATCGGTGACTTTGCCGGCCGGATACGATGGCTGGCGCATCGCGGGGGTTGGACACCTGACCTCCGACGGCCGCCCAAACATCCTCCTCCAAAATGCTCTTTCCGGTGAGCGCCGGCTCTGGTCCCTCGCGAGCGACTATACGGTGGCGGCAACCGTCACGCTGCCAACTCTGCCCGCTGAGTGGTCCTTCGCCGGCCCCGCCATCAACGCAGCGCGGGGGCCGATTGCCAAGGATCTCGATCGGGACGGCTTCCCCGACATCCTCTTTTCCAATCCCACCGAGCGCTCTCGCTGGCTGGCGTCGCTCCGCGATCTCGAGTTCCACACAGTGTTCGAGTTGCCCGGCACTGCGGCGGAATGGCGAGTGTCGCACGGCGGCGACCTCAACGGTGACGGCTACAACGACCTGCTGTTCGAGAACACTGGCACGGGGGCGCGCGGGATCTGGCTGATGCGCGGCCCAACCCTTGTCAGCGCACTGAACCTGCCCACGCTTGCCCCAGGCTGGCGGTTCGAATCCACGACCGATTTGAACCACGACCGCCGCACCGACATTCTGCTCCGCAATATCAACGACGGACAGCAAGTCGTCTGGATTCTCGATGGTTGGCGCGTCCACGCCTCCGTCCCGTTGCCCACGCTTTCGGCGGATTGGCACGTGGTCGGCAGCGGCACTTTCTCCGTCGATGGCCTCGCACAATTCGTCCTCGAGAACTCCAGCACAGGGGAGCATGTGATCTGGTCGGTCAATCCCGACGGCAGCGTTGCGCGGTCCTCTCCCCTTCCGACGCTCGACCGCAGCTGGCACATCGTCGCCGTCGCAGACTACGACCAGGACGGCAACAGCGACCTCCTCGTGCATAACCCGCAGGCCGGCCACCTCATCATCTGGAGAATGAACGGCGCCTCCATCAGCCGCTCGGTGCAGCTCCCCTCAGTCTACGCGCCCAGCCAAATCGATGGCTGACCCACCTCGCGGTGAAGTTGAATGCGGCGGTCGAAACTGCCCGACCATACTGCCCGAAACTGGTCGAGTTGTGGTCGGGGCCGCGCTCACTTCGCCGCCGGCGCGACCAGCGTCATGATCGAATGCGCGGGACTCGTGGTCGCGGCGACACCCTCGCGACCGAGGCTCAGCACGAACGGCTGCGCTTTGTCACCGGTGTTGAGCACCACGATCGCCGTCGTGCCGTCGGGATTGACGAAGGCCGTGCTCTCGAGTTCGTCGGTCGTGGTCGAGGCGATTACGCGGCGCGCGCCGGGGCGGATGAATTTCGAGAAGTGTCCGATGTAGTAGAACGAATTCATCCAGAGCAGCTCGCCGGTGCGCGTGTCGCCGTGCACGGGCGCATAGCAGAAATTCTGCACGTGGTTCGGCCCGCCGGTTTCGTCGAGGAGGATGTTCCAATCGGTCCAGCCTTCGGCGCCGTTGTTCAGGTCACGCAGGATCGAGGTGCCGTAACGCTCGCCCCAGTGCCACTCGTTCATCTTCGCGCGATCCCACGGGTAAAGGCACGCCTCCGTCAGCATCAGGTGCGTGTTCGGAAACGCCTCCTGCACGCGCTTCACGTTCTCGAAGGCGTCGTTGACATACCAATGGAAGCCAACGCCCCAGACGAACTTCGCCGCCGCCGGATCCTCCAGCATCACGCGCGCGCGGTCATACATCAGCGTGCGGTTGTGGTCCCAGACGATCAGCTTGCGGTCGCCGAGGCCGCGTTGAGCGAGCGTGGGCCCGAGGTTATCGCGCACGAAATCGCGCTCGGCCTCCGCGGTGAAAATGCACGACTCCCACTTCTGCACCGCCATCGGCTCGTTTTGCACCGTGAGGCCCCACACCGGCACGCCGGCCGCCTCGTAGGCGTGCACGAATTTGGCCAGATACTCCGCCCACACCGCCGCAAACTCCGGCTTGAGCGTGCCGCCGTGCAGCATCTCGCCGTTGCTCTTCATCCAACCCGGCGGACTCCACGGGCTCGCATAGAGCGTGAGCTTGCCGCCGGCCGCCGCGATCGCGTCGCGAATGAACGGCAGACGGTAGCGCTCGTCGTGCGCGAGGGAGAAGGTCTTCAGCTCGCGATCGCCATCAGCGACGTAGGTGTAGCTGCCACTCGAGAAATCGCACGAATGGATGTTCGTTCGCGCCAGCGTGTAGCCGATGCCGTCGCGCGGATCGAAATACGCCCGCAGCAACTCGCGGCGCTTCGCCTCGGGCAGCTTCGCGTAGGTTTCCGCCGCGGCGTCGGTGAGCGCGCCGCCGATGCCGACCATCGTCTGGAATTGCTTCGAGCAATCGACGAACACGTAAGCCGTCTTCTCGGTCATCTCCGGCGCGGCATGCAGCGCCAGCGGCTCCTGTCGGGCGAGCCGCGCCCCGCCCTCCTGCGCCGTGAGGTAGACTTCTACGTTCGAGCCGCTCGCGAACGCGAACGGCGCGTGGCCAAGGGTGAGTGCGGCCGCGAGGCCGAGGAATGTGGAACGCATAAATCAGGTGAGCACCGGCAGCGATTTGAACGTGGCGCCAGCGCCTTCCGCCCAACCGAGCCAGCTTTCGCAGGTCGCAATCACGCGACGATGGTCGATGACCGGCGCGGCCACCGTCGGATCGAACCGGCCGAGCACGCCGCCACGCACGCCCGGGCCGATGAAGCAGCACGGACCGGCCGCCGCGTGGTCGGTGCCGGAGAATTCGTTCTCCGCCAGCGTGCGACCGAACTCCGAAAACGCCACCGTCAGCACACGCTCCGCGACGCCACGCCGGGCAAGCGCGCGCTGGAGCTGCGCCACGCCGCGCGCGAACGCAGCGATGGCCGCATCGTGCGCGACGCGCTGGTCGAAATGCGTGTCGAAGCCACCGAGCCGCACGAAAAACACCTCCGTCTCGTCGCGCGCTGCGGCCTCTGTGCCCACGCGGGCGAGAGATGCCGAAAAGTCGCCGCTCAGCTCCGTCACCGTCGCGTTGCCACGCGCGAACCACGGCGTTGTCTCGATTTCCTCGGGCGCGCCGCCGCTAAGCCATACCTGCGTCGCGCGGTAGTGGCTGAGGCTCGCCGGCGCCAAACCGACCTGCGGCACGATGCCCAACTCGCCGCGCTCGAACAGCGGCGCGAGGTCGCTCGCAGCACGATTCAGCCAGAGCGATTCGCTAAGGCGCAACAGCTCCGGGCGGCGCAGCGCCAACGTGGGGCGCGCGCGATAGTAGTCGTCGGAGTCAGCCGGCACGAACGTGCTCCAGCCATCGTGTCCGCCAGCGAGATGGATCAGCACGAGCGTGCGCGGGTCGCCCGCCGCGGCGCGAAAAACGCTCTCGTTGACGAGCGGCGCGGCCGCGACAGCGGCGCCGGCGAGGCCGAGCGTGCGCACGAAGGCGCGTCGGGAAAAGGGAGCGGCGTCAGACGAGGGCATTGGCGTTCATCACTTCGCGATACCAGAGCGCGCTGGCCTTCGGCGTGCGCTGCTGCGTCGTGAAATCGTTATACACGAGCCCGAACCTCCGCGCGTAGCCATCGGCCCACTCGAAGTTGTCCATCAGCGACCACGCAAAGTAGCCGAGCGTCGGCACGCCGTCGCGGAGGCCGCGGTGCAGTTCGCCGAGGCAGGCGCGGATGTATTCGAGGCGGTGCAGGTCGTTCACCTGCCCGTGCACCGGCGGCGCCTCGTCGTAGCCGGCGCCGTTTTCGGTGATGACGACGGCCTTCGCGCCGAAGACTTCGACCGCGTGCCGCGGCCCCCAGTAGAGCGCGCGAGAATTCCAACGGAGCCACGGGCTGTCCGCGACCGGGTAGTGCTCGGGCACGCGCACGAACTCCGGCTCGCCGTTCGCACCGGCGCGCACGAAATCGCCGGAGTAGATGTTCATGCCGAGAAAATCCGTCGGTGCGGCGATCAGTGCCATGTCGCCGGGCGCGATTTTCGGCAGCCAGCCTTTCGTGTGCTTCTGGTAGATCTCGCCATAGGCGCCGGTGAAAATCGGCTCGAGGATGCGGCAATTCTGCCGCGCGAACGCTACGCGCGCCGCGGCGATGTTTTCCGGTGTTTCGCTGACCGGCGTGATGGCGCGCGAGTTGTCGGTGAGGCCGACGAGCGCACCTTTGCCGCCATGCTCGCGCACGGCGCGGACGCCGTGGCCGTGGCAGAGCACGGCATGATGGAACGCCTGATGCACGGTCGCGAAATCCTCTTTGCGCCCCGGCGCGTGGCGTCCGACCGAGTAGCCGTTGTCCACAAAGACGGCGATTTCGTTCAGCGTGATCCAATTCTTCACGCGATCGCCGTAGGTCTTGACCAGCGTGTCCGCGTAGTCGGCGAAGGCGTCGACCACCTGCCGCGTCGGCCAGCCGCCCTTCGCCTCGAGCGCCTGCGGCAGATCCCAGTGAAACATCGTCACCCACGGCGTGATGCCGCGCGCGAGCATCGCGTCGAGCAAGCGTGAGTAGAAATCGAGCCCACGACGGTTGAGCGTGCCGACGCCGTCCGGCATGATCCGCGGCCACGCAATCGACAGCCGGTAGTGCTTCACGCCGAGATCGACCATCAGGTCGAGGTCCTCGCGCCACCGGTGATAGTGGTCGCACGCGACGGCGGGCGTGTCGCCGTTCTTCACCGCGCCGGGTCGGCGGGCGAACACGTCCCAGATCGACTCGCCCTTGCCGTCTTCCTGCGCGGCGCCCTCGACTTGGGCGGAAGCAGACGCGGCGCCCCACGCGAAATCGGCGGGAAACGGACGGGCGGCAGAAGGCGCGGCGAGCGAGAGCTTAGTCATGGGGTGGCGGGTTTCGGAGGAAGACAGGTGAAAGTGATCGCGTCGGACAGCGTGCCAGCGCGCACGACGACGTGGTGCTCTCCGGGCGCGAGTTCGACCGGCCAGCGGAAGCGGTGTTCGTCGCTCTCGATGACGCCGAGCGACTTGCCATCGAGCCAGAGTTCGACGCGCGGCGCATTGGAGTAAGCCTTCAACTCCGCGCGGCCCGCCGGGCGCTCCGTCCAGCGGCGGCTCGTCAGGTAGAGCACCGGCTCGTCGCTCCAGTTGGCTTTATACCAGAAGAACGCGTCCTTCCTCATGCGACGATCGTAGGTGACGAGTCCCTTGTCGTTCATACCAGGATTGCTGCCCTCGTTGCGCGCATCGACGGCGAAATCGAACATGTTCCAGATGAACTTGCACCAGAGAAACGGCCGCGCGTGAAACGCCAGCCAGTGCGTCTCGTGGTAATCGTTTTGATATTCCTCGGGATGCCACGGACCGGCGTGCGGCGGCTTGCGCGCGGGCCATTCGTGCTGTGCGGGATTGGCGCCCGCGCCGTATTCGCTGATGCCGAAGCGCAACGCTGGATAACGCTGGTGCGCGTCGTCGAGCCAGCGGCCGATCTCGTCGGCGCGGCCGTGATACCAGCCGTAGTAGCGGTTGAAAGCGGTGACCTCCGTGAGGAAATTCCGCGCATCCTCGGCCTGATGATTCGACGCGTAGACCGACGGGCGGGTCGGATCCTCGGCCTTCGCCGTCTGAGCGAGCGCGGCGAGGACGCGGCCGGACTCGACGCCGTTGACGCGGATCGGGCCGGAGGATTTCTCGCCGTCCTCGCGCGTCTCGTTGCCGACGCCCCAGACGACGATCGCGGGCCGGTTGTAGTTTTGGCGGATCAACTCGCGGAGCTGCTGCCGGGCGTTCTCGAGGTAGTGCGCGCCCGCGGGCACCTCGTTGACGACGGGAATTTCCGCCCACGCCACCAACCCGCTCTCGTCCGCCAGATCGAACCAGAGCGGCGACTGCTGGTAATGCGCGACACGCACCGCGGTCGCACCCATCTCGCGGATCAGCGCGAAGTCCTCGCGCTCGTCCGCCTCGCTGATGGCCCAGCCTTTGCCAATGCGATCCTGGTGACGGCTGACTCCGTGAAGATCGAGCGGATGACCGTTGAGGAAAAATCCCTTGTCCGCATCGATGCGGAACGACCGCACGCCGAAGCGCTGCTCGAGCGCGTCGCGCGCGGCGCCGTCGGCGTGCACGATCACGCTGGCGCGGTAGAGGTGCGGGTCGCGCTGACCGTCCCACAGCCGCGGGTGCGCGAGCGTGAAATCGACACTGTTGTGCGCCGTCGCGCCCGCAGGGAAATCGGCGGCTTTGCGCGCGGTGCCGACCACGTTTCCGGCCGCGTCGCGGAGCACCACCTCGATCTCGCCGCGCGTGTCTTGCGTCGCATCGTTGCGCACGAGCACCACGACGCAGACGCCCGCGCTCTCGGCTGTCACATGCTGGCTGGTGATGTAGACGCCGGGCGAGGCGTGGTCCATCAGCTCGACGTGGAGATCGTCCACGCCGACGAGCCGCACGCCGCGATAGAGGCCGCCGAAGAACGTGAAGTCCGCACTGAACGGCGCGGTGCCGTCGGGCGCATTGCTCACGGCGACAGCGAGGACGTTTTCGCCGGCGCGGTTCAGCGCCGCCGTGGTGTCGAAGCGGAAACGCGCGAAGCCGCCGACGTGTTCGCCGAGAAGTTGGCCGTTGAGAAAGACCTTCGCGGCGCGGCTCGCGCCGTCGAATTCGAGAAATACGCGCTTCGCCGCCCATTCGGGCCCGAGCGTGAAGCGCCGCAGATACCAGCCGGTGCCGCGCGCGTAGTCGCCACCACCGTCGGCGCCGTCGCGGGCGTTCCACGTATGCGGCAACGCGATCTCGGTCCACTGCGCCGTGTCCGCGAGCGTGGGCGTCGACGGGAGTTCGCCGAAGCGGAAGCGCCACGCGTCCGTCAGCTCTTGCGCGACGCGTGCCGGCGCAGCGGCACACGCGAGGGAAACGATGAAATAGGCCGCGCACGACCAGACGAAGCGGCGGATTGACCGAAGGGGCATGGGGAAAAGCACAGCAGCACGGCCCGCGCGCGGAAACCACTCCGCCCGCAGCCGACGCACTCTACCGCAGCGGACCGCGAACGCCATCCCTCATTGGAGGGGCGTCCGTATGCGCGCCCTCCCTCCAACGAGGGATGCGGCTCACCGCGCCGCGCGATAATCTCCCCGCGCTCGCACGCACCCCAACGGCGCGTCCGCCACGTCGAGCACCGCTTCTACCCGCGGCCTCATCCCCTAGCACCTCCATGAAACGATCCCTACCCATCCGGGCGCTTGCTGCGCTCGTCTCCCTCGCGTGCGCAGTCGTCGCGTTCGGCCAGAACGCCACCGGCACGATCGCCGGTCACGTCTACAACGTCGTGACCAAGGAATATCCCCGCGACGCCATCGTGCGCGTCGAAGGCACCGATCTCTCCACCGTCTCCGAGACGAGCGGCTACTTTTCGCTCGCCCGCGTGCCGGCCGGCGAGGTCACGCTCACCGTCACCTACCTCGGCCTGCCGCCGGTCTCGATGAAGATCACCGTCGTCGCCGGCGAGACCACGAATCAGGAAATCGAGGTCGGCACCGCCAACGCCGCGAAGAGCGAGACCGTCGTGCAGTTGCAGTCCTTCACCGTCACGGCCGAGAAGGACGGCAACGCCAAAGCGCTCTCGCGCCAGAAGAACTCGATGAACATGAGCCGCTCCGTCGCCTCCGACGCGTTCGGCAACATCACCGAGGGCAACGTCGGCGAGTTCCTCAAGTTCCTCCCCGGCGTCGAACTCGAATACGTCGAGGCCGACACCCGCGGCCCGCGCATCGGCGGCATGAGCTCCGAATACGCCTCCGTCACGCTCGACGGCAAGAACATCGCCAGCGCCGACTCGTTCGGCCAATACGTCGGCTTCGAGAACTCCGCCTCCGGCACCGCGAACCGCTCCTTCGGTTTCGACAGCATCTCGATCAACAGCATCGAATCGATCGAGATCAACCGCGTCACCAGCGCCGCGATGGATGCCAACGCGCCCGCCGGCAACATCAACCTGAAGACGAAAAAGGCCTTCGACCGCAAAGGCCGCCACTTCGGCGCCACGCTCTCCACCGTGCTGAACTCGCAGGAATTCACGCTGGGCGCCACGCCCGGACCCGGTGACCGCGTCGGCCGCAAATGGCGCCCGAACTTCAACGGCTACTACTCCGACATTTTCCTGAACAACCGCCTCGGCGTCATCCTCAACTTCCAGGAATCGAATCTCTACAACGAGCAATACCGCGTCGACCACACCTACAACCGCACACCGGTCGCTCCCGACACGCGCGCGCAGGTCCTCACGCAGGTGCTCCTGAAGGACGGCCCGAAGTGGACCAACCGCGGCAGCTACACCGCGACCTTCGACTTCCGCGCCACGCCGAACCTCACGCTCTCGCTCAACGCGCTCTTCAGCCGCTACCACGCGCAATTCTACAACCGCCAGGTCACCGCCATCGCCGGCGGCACCCGCGCGACCGTCCCCGGCGACGGCGTCCTCACCTACGGCTCCTCGCCCGCCAACGCCGGCAGCCTCCAGTTCGGCGGCGGCAACGGCGCCAAGTTCACCAACACGCTCACCTTCTCGCCCAGCTTCGAATACCGCCGCGAGAATCTCCGCCTCGACGGCTCGTTCACCACGTCGCATTCGCGCAACGACTACGACAACCTCGCGCACAAGCTCGTCGCGAACACCACGGTGAACAACGTCACCGGCATCGGTTTCACCGCCACGCGCTCCGCGCCCGACGCGGCCGACTGGCAGATCGTGCAGACCGGCGGCTCCGATTGGACCAACCTCGCGCTGCAGACCAACCCGCGCCTCTCCGACGACAACCGCCAGAACACGATCGACATCAAGTCCGGCGACGTGAACGCGCGCTACACGCTGCCGTTCCGCATCCCGTCCTTCCTCCAGTTCGGCGCCAAGCGCACCCGCAATTATCAGTGGGCGCGCAACTCGAACGACTCCGACAAGTGGCTCTACGTCGGCCCCGGCGGCGGCACGACCGGCTCATTCGCCAACTTCCCCTCACCCTTCGTGCTCTTCCAAGGCGGCAATCAGCCCGGCGTCGTTTTCACGTCGATCAACGGCGGCGGCGCACCCGCATTCCCCGATCGCGACACGATCGGCCATCTCTTCTCGGAGCACCCGGAGTATTTCGTCCGCACGCTCCCGACCAGCGCGACCGGTTCGTCGACCTCCGGCGTGAGCCTCGCGAACTACGAGTCCGGCATGTATCTCAACCAGCCGACCTACGACGTGAAGGAAACCGTCACCGCCGGCTACCTCATGGGCAACACGCGCATCCAGAAACTCATTCTCCAAGGTGGCGTGCGCTACGAGCTCACCGAAATCGACTCCACCGAGCTCGACCCGTATTCCAACCAGCAGGTCGCCGCGGCCGGTTATCCCGTCACCGCTGCGCTCGCGCCGAACAGCATCTCGGCGATCGACTACAAGTATTCCCGCCCGCGCGTGCAGCGCCACGGCGACTACGCCGACTACTTCCCGAGCGCCACGGCGAAATACTCGATCCTCCCGAACCTCCTCGTCGATTTCGGCTGGGGCAAAACCATCCGCCGTCCCGACCTCGGCAAGATCAGCGGCACGCGCCAGATCAACGACGACGCGCTGCAGATCAACACGCCCAACCCGAACCTGCTCCCCGAGCGCTCCAAGAAAATGGCCGCCTCGCTCAGCTACTTCTTCGGCAGCACCGGCGTGAACAACATCCAAGTCGTCGCCAGCCGCAGCAAGGTCACGAACAAGACGCTCCAAAAAACCCTCACCTCCGAGGAATACGGCAACACGGACCCCGACTACGACGGCTACGATTTCATCAGCTACACCAGCGCTCCGCTGCCCATCACCTACAGCTCGATGGAATACTCCTACCAGCAATACCTGAACTTCCTCCCGAAGTTCATGCAGGGCACGTCGCTGACCGCTTCCTACACGCGCACCTACGTCGAGACCCCGCCCACGCAGGTCATCCTCGGCGTCATCCCGCACACGCTCAAGGGCACGCTCGCGCACCGCAACAAGTGGTTCAACCTGAGCTTCAGCGCCATCTGGCAGGACGATTCCGGGCCTTTCCAGGCCTCCAACCGCTACCAGAAGCGCAACACCAAGTGCGATCTCAGCGGCGCGTTCATCATCAACGAGCGGCTCCAGTTCTTCTTCGCCGGCCGCAACATCTTCGAGACACCGCACCTCCTGATGGAAAAGAGCGCCGGCAACCCCGACGTGCTCTTCCGCTACGAGAACTACGGCACGAACTGGACGTTCGGCATCCGCGGCAACTTCTAACCCTTCGGGTCCAACCTGCCGCGACGGAGCAGTCGGCGGCAGGCGTGGAAGGCGAGCGGGGGCTCGCCATCCCTCCCGCGGGCCGGCAGCAATGCCGGCCCGTTTTCTTTGGCCCGCCCGAGAGCCGAACTCGCCTCCCCAAAAACGACCGGCCGCCGAACGAAAGTCGGCGGCCGGATGCGTTTTAGGAAATTTGGTGGAGCAGATCGGGATCAAACCGACGACCTCGTCGTTGCGAACGACGCGCTCTATCAACTGAGCTACTGCCCCGGAGGGAGGTGTTTGTTTGCAGGCCGATTTCGCCGGAGTAAATCAAAATTTTTCGGTCACCACGCAGATGTTGCCGTAAATCTTCCGACGGCCCGCCGCGTCTGGCCCTGAATTTGCTGTTGCACCGCCCAACCAGCGGCGGGAAACAGACCCTCCGCCAGTCGAACCCATTCAATTTAAACCATGAAGAAGACCACCAAGAAGGCAGCCGCCCCCGCGGCCGCCGCTCCGAAAGCCACCAAAGCGCCCGCCAAAGCCCCGGCCAAGAAAGCCGCGACTCCCACCGCCGCCGCGCCCGCCGCTCGCCGCAAGTCCGAGCCGCCCGCCCCGCCGGCCACGGTCATTTCCGCGCGCCTCGACATCGGCTTTGGCAACCACCTCTACCTCCGCGGCGAAGGCCCGGGCCTCAGCTGGGACCACGGCGTCGCGATGGACTGCATCGCCGCCGACGGCTGGGCCGCCACGCTCAAGGGCGCGACCGCTCCCGTCGTGTTCAAGGTCCTGATCAACGACGTCACCTGGTGCACCGGCAACGACTACGTCGTCGAACCCGGCCAGAGCGTCACCGTCACGCCCACCTTCTGAGCGAACGCTCAGTCGCCACCACCGCGATCAGTCCGTATCCGGATTGATCGCGCACAACGCAGCGCGGACATCGTCCGCGCTGATTTTTTCTCCGTCCGCGCGCACCGGCTCCAGCACCGTGCAACGCAATTTCACCCGCGAGAACGGCCACGGGACATAGAGCCGGTCCCAGCTCCGCAGGCGCTTCGCGCGCGTGAACTCCGCCCCGAGCAGCACCATCGGCGCATTCAACCGCCGCGTCACCACCAGCACGCCCGGCTCGACCACATACATCGGACCGCGCGGACCATCCGGGGTGATGCCGATGTCGTGTCCCTCGCGCATCCGCTCGATGAGCAGGCGCGCCGCCTCGCGTCCGAGATTGCTGCTCGAGCCGCGCACCGGATGGATGCCGATCATCCGATAAAACGCCGCGAGCCACGCGCCGTCCTTGCTCGCGCTCACGAGACCGTAGACGCGCCGCTGCGTGCGAAACCGGCGAAAGAACTCCGGCGAGAGGAACAGCCGGTTGTGCCAGAGCACGATCGCCGCCGGCACGTCGGACTTCGCGAGGCGCTTCGCCGTCTCGGCATCGACCTCGTAGCGCAATGTGCGCACCCAGATGCGCAGCAGCGCGGCCACGCACCACAACGCCGCGCGACGCCAGCCGCGCACTTCGTTGATCAAATCTGAGGTCTGCTCTTCCAGAGCCCCCGTTATGCGCGGAGCCGGGCCCGCCCGCCAAGCTCAACTTCGCCCGCCCCGCCTCCAAATCGTTCTCGTTCTCATTCTCTTTCTCGTTCTCTCTGCCTCCGCCCGACCCGAGAGAACGAGAACGACCACGAGAAAGAGAACGAGTGCACCACTCCCTCCCGCCCTGCCCCCACCTGCCCGCACCGCCCGCGGCCATGGACGCCGGCGCGCTCACGGCTCACGGCGAAGCACGCGATGCGGCGTTCTACCTCACTGCGCTGACCTACGGCCATTATCTCTGGCGACGCGGCCTCGCCGCGCGCGCCACACTCTGCCTCGACCGTGCGCTCGGCGCGGATTTGCGCGGCGATGAACCGATCCTGCGCAACTGGCCGCTGCCCTACGCCGCGATGCGCTGGTTTCTCGCCCACACGCCGGCGGACATCTTCATCGGCAACCCGCGCGTGCATTTTCAACACCTCGCCGACCGCATGAACGAGCCGCGCCGCGACCAGCGCCGCTGGCGCGCTTGGGCGTGCTGGGCCATTGCCCGCGCCGCTCGACCCGAGTGGCCCGCCGATCCGAAGCACCGCGTCGTCGAACCGACCCTCGACGAAATCGCCGCGCGCCTCGCGGCTCACGGCATCGACGGCGAAGTCGCACTGTGGCGCGGCGTCCTCGAGTCGCGCGCCCTATAAAGCGTAAACCGGCCCGGCGCTAAGCGCCGCGGCCGGTTGAACACACGAACTAACACACAAATTGGTTACTCGCCGTCGTCGCCGATCGAGGCGGTGGCGCAAGCGTCGATCGCTTCCTTGCACTTGGCGACTTCCTCGTCGCTGACCGGCTGCTTCACCACGAACGACGTGCCGGTGTCTTCGTTGCGACCGAAGTGATCCGGCGCGATGACGCGGCATTGGTCGCAGTCGATGCAGCTCGAGTCGACGTAGAAGCGACCCGCGACGTTGTAGGAGAGACGATCAGTGAGAGTGGCCATGGTGGAGGAGTGGAGTGACGCGCTCACTTTAGCGTGTCATCGCGCACCCCGCTCACCACGCTTTGCCGGGCACTTCGCGTTTCTTGGCGGAGTGATATTAGTTGCACCGGCCCTAATCGCGCGGCCCAGCCAACGGATGATTAGCTTCTGACAATTAACGGAACGGTTCCGGCGTTGAATAGAAGTTGGCAGATTCCGAAGCTGCCCTTACCAAAAAAACATGAACGGCCATCCCCACGCATTCCTGGCCCTCTTCCTTGGCGTAGCTGTCGCCTTCCCGTTGATCCTTTTGGGTGTCGCCCGGCTTTGGGTGCTGTTTTTCCAACCGGCCAAGCCCAACGCCCTCAAGAACGCTGTCTACGAGTGCGGCCTCCCGCCGCAGGGCGAGTCGTGGATCCAGTTCAAGGCGCACTACTATCTCTACGCGATTCTGTTCCTGATCTTCGACGTCGAAGTGCTGTTCCTTCTGCCCTTCGCCGTCGCCTTCACCGGCCTGCCCGCGGGCGCGTTGTTCGCGATGCTGGTGTTCATCCTTCTTCTCGCCGAAGGCCTCGTGTGGGCCTGGGCACGCGGCCACCTCAACTGGAAATGAGCGACGCTCCCTCCACGCCTTCTCCTGCGGCGCAGCCGCTGGACGAATCTCGCCGTAGCTCACCGAGCGAAGGCGGAAACGCTCCGACGCCGTTCCCCGCCGCCGGAAACATCTCCGACGCGGAGCGCGAAGAGCTCCGCCGCAACGGCATCCTGCTCACCTCGCTCGAGGAGCTCTACAACTGGGGTCGCGCCAACTCCATCTGGCCGCTCCAGTTCGGCCTCGCCTGCTGCGCCATCGAGATGATCGCCGCCGCCACCGCGCGCTTCGACATCGCCCGTTTCGGCGCCGAGATCTTCCGCCCGTCCCCGCGCCAGGCCGACCTCATGATCGTCTCCGGCACCGTCACCAAGAAGATGGCGCCGAACGTCGTCCGCCTCTGGAACCAGATGCCCGAGCCGAAATACTGCATCGCGATGGGCGCGTGCGCGATTTCCGGCGGCCCGTTCAAGCAGGGCTACAACGTCCTCAAAGGCATCGACCGCTTCATCCCTGTCGACATCTACATCCCCGGCTGCCCGCCGCGCCCGGAGGCGTTGCTCAACGGCCTGATCGAACTACAGAAGAAGATCCAGACCGAGAAGGTCGCTGGCCCGCAGGCCGCCAAGCACCTCCGCTCCGACGTGCAAAGCGAGTTCCCCGTCCCGACCTACGGCGAGCACGACATCATCCCGACCAAGAACCCCGACGTGTGGTCGCCGCCGTCGCTCCCGCGCAAAGCCTGAGCCATGGAAACGCTCGAACAAATCCGCGATCGCATCGCCACGCGCTTCCCCGGCGCCCAAGTCTCGATCCAGCTCAACCCCGGCGCCGCGGCCGAGCACTCGCTGCTCATCGACTCGAAGCTCGGCCGCGAGATCGCGCTCTTTCTCCGCGACGACGAGGCGCTCCAATTCGACTACTGCTCCAACGCCACCGGCGTCGACTGGCTCGACAAGGAAATCGTCGACGTGAAGAAGACCACCGTGCCTGACGCCGCCGGCGGCCCGGCCAAGGTCGTTGAAGAGAAGACCAAGCGCACCGAGCCCGGCTACCTCGAGGCTGTCTATCACCTTTACTCGATGGCCTTGAAGCACGGCCCGGTCGTCATCCGCATGCGCACCGGCAACCGCAGCGACAACGTGACGCTCCCCTCGCTCACGCCCGTCTGGCGCTCCTGCGATTTCCAAGAGCGCGAAATCTTCGATCTCTACGGCATCGTCTTCGAAGGCCACCCGGACCTCCGCCGCCTGCTCATGTGGGACGAGTTCAAGGACCACCCGATGCGCAAGGACTACGTCTCGCCGGACGACTTCGAATACGAACCGACCCCGCACGACGCCGTCCTCGCCCGCGCCAAGGCGCATTATCCGGCACCCGCTCCTGTAGCCGGGGTCGCCGACCCCGGCCCGGGCTCCACGAGCCCGGCTACAAAACCCGCGGCCCAACCGGAGGTGAAGCCATGAGTTTCTCCGATCTCTCAGCTCTCAACTCTCAGCTCTCAGCTCCCGCCGGTCTCGGCGGGCTCCGAGGTCCGACCGTCCGCGCCGTGAAAGACCCGTTCCACGGCGACCTGCTCGAGGTCTCGATGGGACCGCAACACCCGTCCACCCACGGCGTGTTCCGCATGGTTGCGACGCTCGACGGCGAGCAGATCGTGAAGCTGAAGCCCGTCTTCGGCTACCTGCACCGCAACCACGAAAAGATCGCCGAAGGCACGAGCTACCTCGGCTCGATGCCCTACACGGACCGACTCGACTACCTCTGCTCGATGTCGACCAACTGGGCCTACGCGATGGCGGTCGAGAAACTCGCCGGCCAAGCCGTGCCCGACCGCGCGCAATACCTCCGCGTCATCCTCGCGGAAATGACGCGCTTGGTGAACCACACCTGCCTCGTCGGCTTCCTCTTCAACGACCTCGGCACCTCGTTCACGCCACTCCTCTACGGCTTCCGCGAGCGCGAGAAGTTCCTCGACCTCTTCGAGGCGCTCAGCGGCTCGCGCATGATGTGCAACTTCCAGCGCTTCGGCGGCTGCCGCGTCGATCCCTCGCCCGAGTGGCTCGCCGCCGCGCAGAAGCTCGTGGCCGATTACCCGCGCTTCCTCGACGAGTGGGAGCAGATGCTCACCGGCAACGAGATCATGCTGGCCCGCACGCAGGGCGTCGGCGTCCTCGACGCGAAGAAAGCGATCAACGCCGGCATCACCGGCCCGTGCCTCCGTGCCTCCGGCTACAACTACGACCTCCGCAAGGTTGACGGCTACGGCTTCTACCCGCGCTTCGACTTCCGCGTCCCGCTCGGCGCGCACGGCGACACCTACGACCGCTACATGCTCCGCATTCTCGAAATGCGCGAGTCGGTCAAAATCCTCGAGCAAGCCTTCCGCGATCTCCCCGCCGGCCCGGTCATGGACCCGAAAGCGAAGATCCGCGGCTTCCGCCCGAAGGCCGGCGAAGCCTACGGCCGCATCGAAGGCCCGAAGGGCGAACTCGGTTTCTATCTCATCAGCGACGGCACGCCCAATCCGTATCGTTACCGCGTCCGTCCGCCCACGCTCATCAACCTGACGCTGCTCGAGGAAATGTGCCTCGGCCACACCATCGCCGACTCCGTCGTCATCCTCGGCAGCATCGACATCGTCCTGGGCGAGGTCGATCGCTGACCGGCCCTCAACTCTCAACCCTCAGCTCTCAACCGCGCGCAGCGCCCACCATGCTCGGCACCGGACTCCTCAAAGGCCTCGCCGTCACCGCGAAGAACTTCGTCGGCAGCTACACCACGCCCGAGCGCATGGTGACTGTCTCCTACCCCGAAGAGAAGGCGCCCATCGGCGAGAATTACCGCTCGTTTCCCTTCCTCGTCTGCGAAACACCCGACGACCCGATGGGCACGCTGCGCTGCGTCGCCTGCCAGATCTGCGAGAAGGAATGCCCGCCGCAGTGCATCTACATCGAGAAATCGAAGGACAAGAAGCCCGACGCCACCGGCAAGCAGCAGTTCTATCCCGCGATCTTCGACATCGACACGTCCGTGTGCATGAGCTGCGGCATCTGCGCCGAAGTCTGCCCGTTCGACTCGATCAAGATGGACAAGGTTTTTGAGGTCGCGCCCTCGAACCGCTTCGAAGGCCTCCTGCTCAAGCGCGAACAGCTCGCCAAGTCGAACGACTACTACAACCAGATCCGGCCGGCCGAGGCCGCCGAAGTCGACACCCGCCTCGCCGCCGACCGCAAAGCCGCCGAGGAAAAAGCCAAGGCCGCCGCTGCGGCCGCCGCCGCCAAAGCCGCCGCCGCGAAGGCCGCGCCCGCGGCTCCGACCGCCGCTCCCGCTTCCTCCCCCGCTTCGCCTTCGGCGCAGCCGAAGGACGAACCTCGCCGTAGCTCTCCGAGCGAAGGCGGGCCCGCCACTGCTGTTAAACCTCAACCCGCCCCCGCGCCCAGCGCGTCGGCTCCTCAGCCGCCCGCCGCCTCATGAGCGCCGACCTCTTTTGTAGGAGCCTGCTTGCAGGCGATTCACTCGCGCAAACCGTTATCGGGCTGTCCGGTCGCCTGCAAGCAGGCTCCTACAGCTCGATATCCTCCGCCGACGGCGCTTTCCTCGAAGTCCTGCCGCTCATCGTGCGCGACGAAATCGTCGGCTGGTTCCCCGATTCGCTGCAGTGGCTCGTTAGCTCGCTGATCACGATCGTCGCGATCCTCGCGGTCTTCGGCCTCTTCTTCGCGTTCACGACCATCGCCGAACGCAAACTCCTCTCGCGCGTCCAAAACCGCCTCGGCCCGAACCGCGCCGGCCTGCCCTTCTGGAAAAACGGCCCGCGCCTCTGGGGCCTCACGCAGCCTTTCGCCGACGCCGTCAAGGCGCTCACGAAGGAAGACATCGTGCCCGCCACCGCCGACAAGCTCCTGCACTTCCTCGCCCCGGTCACCGTCGTCGCCTTCTCGCTCCTCGGCTACGCCGTGCTGCCCTACGGTCGCCACATGATCCCGGTCGATCTCGACGCCGCGGTGCTCTACTTCTTCGCCGCCGGCGCTGCCACCGAACTCGCGATCTTCATGGCCGGCTGGTCGAGCCGGAACAAATACTCGCTCCTCGCCGCCATGCGCGCGCTCGCGCAGCTCATCAGCTACGAGCTCCCGCTGATCCTCTCCGTCGTCCCCGTCATCCTCATCGTCGGCACGCTCTCGACGCAGCAGATCGTCGAAGCGCAGGGCGGCTGGTTCCTCGGGTTCCTGCCGCAATGGCACGTCTTCACGCCGTGGGGCTTCGCGGGCTTCCTCATCTTCCTCGTCGCCGCGCTGGCCGAGAGCAACCGCTCGCCGTTCGACTTGCCCGAAGCCGAATCCGAGCTCATCGCCGGCCACCTCACCGAATACTCCGGCTTCAAATACGCGCTCTTCTTCATGGCCGAATACTTCGGGCTCTTCGCCCTCAGCGGGCTCGGCATCACGATCTTCCTCGGCGGCTGGCAAGCGCCGTTCCCCTTCCTCGAGTTCATCCCGTCCTACCTCTGGTTCATGGGAAAACTCATCCTGATGGTCGTCTTCTTCATCTGGATCCGCGGCACGCTGCTGCGCCTCCGCATCGACCAGCTCACGCGCCTCGCCTGGCAGCTCCTCGTGCCGCTCGCGCTGATCAACGTCGCCAACGCCGCGTTCTGGACTCTGACCGCACACGTCTCGCCGGTGATGGACATCGCCCGTTGGCCGATCTCCGCCGCGATCATCTTCGTGCCCTTCCTCGTGATCGCCCGCCGCCTCAACAAGGGCCGCGCGCCCCGCACTTACCGCTACGCGTCATGACACCCGCGCTGCTCCTCATCGCCTTCGTCACGCTCGCCGCCGCCGCGGTGGCGATGTCGTTGCGCAACCTGATCCACAGCGCGCTGCTGCTCATCGCCAGCTGGGCCGGCCTCGCTGCGCTCTACCTCTGGTCCGGCGCGCAGTTCGTGGCCTTCGCGCAAATTCTCGTCTACGTCGGCGCGATCTCGATGGTCGTGCTCTTCGCCGTGCTGCTCACCAAGCAGGGCGGCGACCTCGGCCCGATCGAGCCCGCCTCGCTCTCGCGCGCGATGCTCGCGATCATCGCCGCCGGCGGCGTCGCCGGCGTGCTCATCGGCGCCATCCTCGGCTCGCCGCTCGCCGCCGACACGGCAGCACCGGCGAGCGTCAGCGTCCGCCAGTTGGGCGAACAACTCATGGGCAAGCACGCCGTCTCGCTCCTCATCACCGGCCTCATCCTCACCGTCGCGCTCCTCGGCGCCGTGGTGATCGCCGCGCAGGACAAGGAGGACGCATCATGAGCTTCGTCCCAATCCAGCAAACACAGAGGACGCAGAGAGCACAGAGATTGGACTCTGCCGCTCTGCCCTTCCTCTGTGTCCTCTGCGACCTCTGTGTTGAAAAAAACCTAGGAGGCGCCTCGTGAGCCCGCTCCAAATCTGCCTAGTCGTCTCGACGCTCCTCTTCTGCATCGGGCTCATCGGCGCCCTCTCGCGCAGCAACAGCATCCTCGTGCTCCTCGGCATCGAGCTGATGCTGAACGCCGCGAACCTCAACTTCATCGCCTTCTGGCGCTACGGTCCGCATCCGGAACTGGGCACCGGCGTGATCTTCGTCCTCTTCTCCATCGCCGTCGCCGCCGCCGAGGCCGCCGTCGGCCTCGCCCTGGTCATCGCGATTTATCGCCACCAGAAGAGCATCCGGCTCCAGGAAGCCGTTCAACTCAAAGGCTGAGCCATGACTCTCTCCGCCCACTCTCTCTGGCTCATCCCGGCGTTGCCGCTCGCGTCCGCCGCCATCGGTGCGCTGACACCCCGCAAAGGCCGCGCGCTCGCCGCCGGCGCCGCCATCCTGTCGATGGCCGCCGCGTTCGTCGTTTCGTGCTTCGCCCTGAAGGGCGCTCTCGCTCATCCGGCCGCGCACCAAGTCTACAACTTCGAATGGTTCGACCTCGGCACCGGCGCGCTGCGGCTCGGCTTCCTGCTCGATCCGCTGACCGCGTTCATGTGCACGATGGTCACGTTCGTCGGCCTGCTGATCTTCATCTTCAGCACGGGCTACATGAAGGAAGACGCGAACTTCAAACAGTTCTTCTGCTTCCTCAGCCTGTTCGCCGCCGCGATGCTCGGCTTGCTCGTCGCCAACAGCCTCCTGCTCCTCTTCATCTGCTGGGAGCTCGTCGGCCTCGCCTCGTATCTGCTCATCGGCTTCTGGTTCCACAAACCGTCCGCTGCCGCCGCCGCGAAAAAAGCCTTCATCACGACGCGCATCGGCGACCTCGGCTTCCTGCTCGGCATCCTCTGGCTGCAACACGCCGGCGGCACGCTGCTGTTCTACGATGCCGGCAAGGGCGCGCTCGAGTCCTCCGTGCTGCAAACGCTCCTCGGTCAGCAGGTCTGCGGCGGCCTCGCGCTTTCGACCGCCATCGGCCTCCTCATCTTCTGCGGCGCCGTCGGCAAGTCCGGCCAGTTCCCGCTGCACGTCTGGCTCCCGGACGCGATGGAAGGTCCGACGCCCGTCTCCGCGCTGATCCACGCCGCGACGATGGTCGCCGCCGGCGTGTTCCTCATCGCCCGCGTTTATCCGCTGATGGCGATCGACCAGATGCTGGCCAACGTCCCGGTGCACGCGCTGACCGTGGTCGCCTTCATCGGCGCCATCACCGCGCTCATGGGCGCCGTCATCGCCGTCGCGCAAAACGACATCAAGCGCATCCTCGCCTTCTCCACCGTCTCGCAGCTCGGCTACATGATGCTCGCGATCGGCGTCGGCTCGTGGACCGCCGCGATCTTCCACCTGCTCACGCACGCCTTCTTCAAGGCCCTGCTCTTCCTCGGCGCCGGTTCGGTCATCCACGCCGCGCACCACGAACAGGACATCCGCGCGCTCGGCGGCCTGCGCGGCCACATGAAGGTCACGTTCGCCACCTTCGCCGTCGGCATGATGGCGCTCGCCGGCGTGCCGTTTCTCTTCTCCGGATTCTGGTCCAAGGAATCCATCCTCCACGCCGCGCACGCGTGGGACACCTCGCACATTCCCTTCTACGCCGCGATCGTCGCGGTCGTCCTCACCGCCTTCTATAACACCCGCCTGATGGCCGAGGTGTTCTTCGGCAAGGCCCGCTCGCACGGTTCCGAGCACGCGCACGAAAACGGCCCAGCGATGACGGTCCCGCTGATCATCCTCGCCACGTTCGCCGTCACGCTCGGTTTCCTCGGCACGCCCGCCTATCCGTGGCTTCAAGCGATGCTGCAAGGCCAGCACGCCGTCCACGGCCACTCGCTGCTCGAGGGCGCAGGCCTGATGGTCACCTCGATCGTTCTCGTCGCCATCGGCATCGGCGCCGGCTGGGCGATCTACGGTCGCCGCCCGCGCGCCGACGCCGCTGCCCGCGACCCGCTCGAACAACGTTTCCCGAGCGTCTTCGCCGCGCTCGCCGCCCGCCTCGGCTTCGACGAACTCTACGCCGCCACCGCTTTCAAGGCCAACGCCGCCCTCGCCGCGTTCTCCGACTGGTCCGACCGCTACGTTTGGGACGGCGCCGTGCGCCTCCTCGCCGGACTCGGCGAGTTCACCGGCGTCGTCAATCGCGACACCGATGAACAGGGCCTCAACGGCGGCTTCAACTCCGCGGCGGAATCGCTCCGCGCCACCGGCCAAGCCTACTCGAAGGCTCAAACCGGCAGCGCGCACGGCTACCTCCGCACGCTGGTCCTCGGTTTCGTGATCGTCCTTCTCGTCGTCATCTTCGGAGGTGCGCGATGAACAGTCTCCCGCTCCTCTCGCTCATCATCTTCGTGCCGTGGGCCGGCGCGCTCCTGCTCGCGCTGCTGCCCAAGCTCCCCGCCGGCCCGACGCGCCTGATCGCGCTGTTCGTCAGCCTCTCGACGCTCGCGCTCGGCACGACCGTCCTCTCAGGCTTCGACCCGGCGGCCGGCCTGCAATTCGTCGAGAAGCACGCGTGGATTTCCGCGCTCGGCGTGAACTACCACCTCGGCGTCGACGGCCTGAGCCTCGTGCTCGTGCTGCTCACCGGCATCATCGCTCCCGTCGCGCTCTTCGGCACCATCCGCACCGTGAAGCAGCCGTCGCTCTACGCCGCGCTGTTCCTCTTCCTCCAAGGCGCGGCGCTCGGCGTGTTCCTCGCGCTGGATTTCTTCCCGTGGTTCATCTTCTGGGAACTGAGCCTCGTGCCGGCGTTCTTCCTGATCAAACTCTGGGGCGGCCCCGGCGCGACGCGCGCGGCCTACCAGTTCGTCATCTACACCATCGGCGGCAGCGCGTTCATGCTGATGGCGTTCGCGGCGCTCTTCGCCGCTGCGGGCACCTTCGACTTCGTGCAACTCGCCGCGTTCGCGAAATCCGGCGGGCTCGCCACGCAACTCGGCGCCATCGGCGGCTACTGGCCGCACCTCGTTTTCCTCGGCGTTTTCCTCGGCCTCGCGGTCAAGGTCCCGCTCTTCCCCTTCCACACCTGGCTGCCTCCGGCCTACGCCGAGGCGCCGACCGGCGCGTCGATGTTCCTCACCGGCGTGATGTCTAAGATGGGCGTCTACGGCTTCCTCCGCATCCTCTGGCCGATCTTCCCGGCTGACCTCCACGCCGCCGCCCCGTGCCTGATCTGGCTCGCCGTCGCGGGTGTCGTGCTCGGCGCCTACGCCGCCATCAAGCAGACCGATCTCAAGCGCATGGTCGCCTACTCGTCGGTCAACCACTTGAGCTACTGCCTGCTCGCGCTCTTCGCCGTCGCCCTCGCGGGCAAACCCGGCGAAGCCTCCGCCTCGGCGCTGAGCGGCGCGATCCTGCAAATGTTCAACCACGGCCTCTCCGCCGCGGCGCTGTTCTTCTGCGTCGGTCTGCTCGCGGAACGCGCCGGCGGTCGCCGCGGCCTCGACGATTTCGGCGGCGTGCGCACCGCCGCCCCGCTCTTCGCGGCGCTGTGCGGCATCTCGATGTTCTCCTCGCTCGGTCTACCCGGCCTGAACGGCTTCGTGGGCGAGTTCCTGATCTTCCGCGGCGTCTTCGGCCTCGCGCCCGCCACGGCCGCGGTCTCGACGCTCGGCCTGCTCGCCACCGCGCTCTTCCTGCTCACGTTCTGGCAACGCGTCTTCCATGGCCCGGCCAAGGGCGCCGGAGTCAATTTCCGTGAACTCGACACCACCGAGAAGCTCACGCTGCTGCCGCTGATCGCGTTGATGTTCGTGCTCGGCCTGCTCCCGCAGCTCCTCGCCGGCCTGGTCAACCCGCTCGTCACCTCGTGGGTCTCCCACCTTCCGTAATGAACGCGCTTCCCTGCACCATCTACGTGTCCTTCGCCGGCGCCGCGCTCGCGCTGCTGGCCGGCGCGCGCTCGGCGCAACTAGCGCGCATCGTGGCCCTCGTCACCGCGCTGACGTCCCTCGGGCTCGCGCTCTGGGCGGGCGCACACTTCACGCCGACCAACAATCTCCAGACGCTCGTCGACGCACCGTGGATCGCCGAACTCGGCGTCCGCTACCATCTCGCGGCCGACGGCATCAGCATGACGCTCATGGTGCTCACCGGCCTCGCCGCCACCGTCGGCGTGCTGTTCTCCTGGAACATCGAGGAGCGCACCGGTGAGTTCTTCGCGTTCTACCTCACGCTCATCGGCGGCGTGTTCGGCGTGTTCCTCAGCGTGGATGCGTTCCTGTTCTTCGTCTTCTACGAGATCGCGATCGTCCCGAAGTATTTCCTCATCGCGAACTGGGGCTCCACCAACCGCGAATACGGCGCGATGAAGCTCGTGCTCTACTCGTTCGCGGGCAGCGCGCTCGTCATGGCCGGCCTGCTCTGGGCCTACGCCGCTTCGGGCGGCTCGAGCTTCGCGCTCTCCGATCTCGCGCTCGCCGCCACGCAATTCTCCCGCTTCGAACAGCTCGGCATGTTCGCCCTCGTGTTCACCGGCTTCGCGGTCCTCGCGGGCATGTTCCCCTTCCATACGTGGGCGCCCACCGGCCACGTCGCCGCGCCGACCGCCGCCTCGATGCTGCTCGCCGGCGTCGTCATGAAGCTCGGCGCCTACGGCTGCCTGCGCGTCGCGATGGCGACGTTCCCGACCGGCTTGGCCTATTTCGCGCCGGTCATCGCGTGGCTCGCCATCATCGGCATCGTCTACGCCGGCCTCGTCGCGCTGGTGCAGGAGGACTTCAAATTCGTCATCGGCTACTCGAGCGTCAGCCACATGGGCTTCGTGCTCCTGGGCCTCGCCGCGGCCAACTCCGTCGCGGTCAGCGGCGCGGTGCTACAGATGTTCTCGCACGGCATCATCGCCGGGCTGCTCTTCGCCGTCGTCGGCCGCATGGTTTACGAGCGCACGCACACGCGGAAGCTCGCCGACCTGCGCGCGATGCCGCTGCACAAGCTCCTGCCGTTCGCCGCCGTCGTCTTCGTCATCGCCGGCCTCGCTTCGATGGGCATGCCCGGCTTCAGCGGCTTCCCGGCCGAGCTGACGATCCTCGTCGGCACGTGGAAGACCAAGCCGCTCTGGGCGCTAGTTGCCGCGACCGGCGTCCTCATCGCCGCCGCCTTCACGCTGCGCGCGATCCAAGTCTCCTTCTTCGGCAAGACTGACGCCGGCACACCTGTAGCCGGGGTCGCCGAGCCCGGCCGGCCGGGCTCAACGAGCCCGGCTACACCGCACGCCCATGAATTCCCGCCCATCACCTGGCCCGAGAAGGCCGGCGCGATCCTCCTGATCGCCGCGATGGTCTACCTCGGCCTGAATCCCGACGCGTTGCTCGACTGGATCCGGCCCGCGCTCGAATCGCCGCTCTTCCGCGCGGCGCTGACGGGAGGTGCGTCATGAACGGCTTGAGCTACGCTGAACTCTTCCGGGCCTTCCTGCCCGAAACCGCCCTCACGCTCGGCGCGCTAGTCGTGCTCGGCTTCGATCTCGCCACCGGCCGCGGCAAAGACACCGCCGCCCGCCTGCGCCCCGCCGTCTTCATCGGCATGCTGGCGATCGTCGCGGCACTCTACGGCTCCCTGCAGGCCGGCATCGACACCACCGCTTTCGGCGGCGTCTTTTCGCTCGACCGCCTCACGCTTGCCACCCGCCTCGGCGTCCTCCTGCTCGCCTGGCTCACGCTCGGCCTGCTCAACGACGTCGTCACGCTGCGCCACCCGGCCGAATACGTCGCGGTCCTCCTGCTCGCCACCGCCGGCTTCACGCTCATGGCGGGCGCGCAACAACTCCTCGTCGCCTTCCTCGCCCTCGAACTCGCCAGCATCTCGCTCTACGTCCTCGCCGGCTGGGACAAGACCTCGCCCCAATCCGCCGAGGCCGCGCTGAAATATTTCCTCTTCGGCGCCATGTCGGCAGCGTTCCTCCTTTTCGGGTTCAGCCTGCTCTACGGCGCCACCGGCTCGATCGACCTGCCGGTGATCGCGATTCACATTTCGCTCCAAGGCATGACGCCGCTCGTCGTCGTCGCCCTCGCGATGATCATCGTCGGCTTCGGCTACAAGGCCGCCGCTGCGCCGTTCCACCTCTGGGCGCCCGACGCGTATCAAGGCGCGCCCGCCTCGTCCGCCGCGCTCATCGCCTCCGCCTCGAAACTCGCGGGCTTCGTGCTCTTCTACCGGCTCCTCTGGCCGAACCTCGGCTTCACCGCCGGGCGCATCAGCGAGTTGCCGCTCGTCGTCGGCTGGACGCCCATGGTTGCGCTGCTCGCCCTGGCCTCGCTGTTCGTCGGCAACTTCGGCGCTCTCGCCCAATCCAACGTCCGCCGCCTGCTCGCCTACTCGGCCATCGCGCACGCCGGCGCAATGCTCCTTGGCGTCGTGGCCGCCGGCCGCGCCGGCCCGGGCCCCGTTTTCTATTACGCCGCCACCTACGGCCTCGCGACCGTCGGCTGCTTCGGCGTCATCGCCGTCGTCGAACGCGCCGGCCGCTGCCAGGACCTCACGGACCTCGCCGGCCTCTACAAGCGCTCGCCGCTGCTCGCGGGCTGTCTCGCGGTCTTCGTGCTCTCTCTCGCGGGCGTGCCCCCGCTGGCGGGCTTCTTCGGCAAATTCTCCGTCTTCGCCTCGGCGCTGAAACTCTCCGGCCTGAACGGCCCCGTCGGCTGGCTCACGTTCGCCGCCATCGCCCTCAGCGCCGTCGGCCTCTACTACTACCTGCTCATCCTGAAGCAGGCGCTCGTGGCCGGCCCGAAGGAAGGCGCTACCGCGAAGATCAACGTCCCGGTGCAAGCCGGCCTCGCGCTTCTCATCGCGAGCGCGCTGATCGTCCTCTTCGGCCTCTTCCCCTCGAAAATCCTGCAGCTCTTCGGCTGAGCCGGGACGCCTAGCGCGTCACCGGCAGCAGGAACAGAATCGCGGTGAGCAAGTGGCACGTGCTGCCGCCGAGCACGAGCGCGTGCCAGGTGGCGCGGTGGAAGCGCAGCCGTTGCCAGAAATAGAAGACCGCGCCGACTCCGTAGCACGCGGCGCCCGCAACGAGCAGCCACAGTGCCGCCGGCGGCAGCGTCGCGATCACGCCGCCCATCGCGACCAGGATCGTCCAGCTCACAAACAGCCCGGCCACGATCGTGACGAGCCGATGCCGCGCACCGAACACCAAGCTGTAAACCGCCGCCGCGCCGCAGAGTCCCCAAATCGCACCGACGAACAACCAGCCGGTTCCGCCGCGCAAATTCGAGAAAAGGAACGGCGTGTAGGTGCCAGCGATGAACACGAAGATCGCGGGCTGGTCTAGGCGGCGGAACAGCTCCTTGGCCCGTCCGTTCCGGAACGCCTGCCGCAACACCGCCACGGTGCTCAGCCCGAGCAGCGTCAGGCCGAAGATCGTGAAGCTGACCACTTCCCAAGCGCTGCCGCGCAGGCTCGAGAAAACGATGAGCAGCGTCAGCGCTGCGACGCTCACCGCGAGCCCGATTCCGTGGGTCACCCAGTGCGCAATTTCCTCGCCGCGCGTATAGACGCGCGAGTCGGCGCTCTCCGCCGTCGCACCGTCCGAGGCATCGGCGCGCCGGCGCTGGATGGACGTTTGGGCCCACGCGTCGAGCGCCCGGATGGGTCGGCACGGCTGCGGGCTGGCGAATTTTTCCGGCGTCGCCTCCTCGCCCTCCGCGTAGACGGTCTGCGGAATCACGCACGTCCCGAACACCCAATCCGCCACCGGCAGGCCGAAAAATCCCGAGACGGACTCGTTGCAATCCGTCACCGCGTGGTGCCGCAAGTGAAACGCATACACCGGCTGCCAGAACCAGCCCCAGCGCCGATGCGTGATGAGCGGCGCCCACGTCTCGAACGGCCAGTGGTTGATCGCGTGCAACACCTCGTAGAGCACGAGCGAGGAAGCGATCGCCGCGTAGCCGCCCGCAAACCACGGAAACGACGGCGCGAGCCATTGCAGCAGCGCGAAGAGCGGCGAGAGCAGCGCCGCGAACACGGTCAGCGAATACCAGGGGAAAAACGACGCCTCGGTCTGCTCGGGCTCTGTGATCGGAAATTTGTTTTCGATGAAGAGAATTCCGCGCCCGTCGCGCGCGGGCCGGCGTGTGATTCGCGTCAACGCATGATGCAGCGTGTGCTGACGATAGAGGCGGCTCAGAAACGGGATCGCCGGCAGGTGCAGCACGTAGCGATGGAAGAAAAACTCCATGAAGCAGTTCACGAGACTGATGAGCGCGAACGCCGCGCCGAACTTCCACGCGGGCGCGAGCCACTGGAGGTCCCACACCGCGGGAGCGGCGAGCCACAGAATCGCACCGAACGCGCCCAGCGTCGCCAAAACGGTGAACGCGAACAAGGGCAGCGAAAGCTCTTCGTGATCGTGGACATGGCCGGATTCGGCCGCGGTGGATTCGGACTCGGGATGCATGGAAATTCGTGGGAGCGTGGATTGCCATCCCCGCGACGCACCGCAAGGAGGGCGCGCCCAGAAAGGCATCGCCCGACGAAATAGCCAGCGCGCGTTGCGACTATTTTTTGCCGCGTCGCCGTGGTTACGGAACACCCGCTCGACCCGGCACCCGATTTCGACGCTGACCGGTCGCACTTCGCCACGGCGAATCAGGGGGCGTCGAGTCGCGCAACGCGATGAGTTGCAAGCCTGCGAACGCTCATCTTGTTGCGCAGGCGCGTGCGTTTCCCATCGGACTTTCCCGTAAAGGTGTAGGTTTCGGTTGTCAGGCGTCGCGGGACTGGTTCCGTTGGTCGCCTACCCCATGCTTGCCCGCCTGCGCCAAGCTCTGTTCATCCCCGAAAGCGGCCTGCTGCTCGTCGTGTTCGTGCTCGGCGCCGCATTGTGGTTCTTCAGCGGCACCGTCCGCACGCCGCTCTTCGAGATTGGCCCTGACGGCACGCGGCAACGCGTCTTCACCACCAACGACGCCGGCGAGCGCGTCCCCGCCTTCATCGAGCGCAACAAATTCCTCAACGCCCAGAACCTCGCGCAACTCGCCAAGGACACCAGCTTCATCGCCATCATGGCGGTGGGCATGTCGGTCGTGATCATCGCCGGCGGCATCGACCTGTCCGTCGGCTCGATCTACGCGCTCGCCTCGGTGCTCGGCGCTCTGGCGTTCCAGCAATTCGGCCCGGATGGCGCGCACGCCGGCTCGTCGCCTTTCGCCAGCGTGCTGCTCGGCTCGCTCGCGTGCGTCGGCACCGCCGCGTTGTGCGGACTCGCCAACGGCGGACTGATCGTCGCGCTGCGCGTGCATCCGTTCATCATCACGCTGGGCGCGATGGCGATCCTGCGCGGCATCGCGTTCGTCGTGACGCGCGGGCAATCCGTCGGCGGATTTCCACCGGCTTTCCGCGACCTCGTGCGCTTCGAAATCGGCAACGGCCTGAGCATCGTGCCGCTCGCGGTGATGGTGCTGGTGCTCGTCGCCGGCTGGATTTTCCTCGGCCGCCTCGCCGCCGGCCGTCGCGTCTACGCCGTCGGCGGCAACGAGCTCGCGGCACGGTTCTCCGGCATCCGCGTCGAGCGCGTGAAGATCGGCGTCTACCTGCTCTCGGGCCTGTGCGCCGGCATCGCCGCGCTGCTCTCCATCGGCTACTACGGCGCCGCCACCTCGGGCGACGGCCAAGGCTACGAATTGAACGTCATTGCCGCCGCCGTCGTCGGCGGCGCCAGCCTCACCGGCGGCAAGGGCACCGCGCTCGGCGCCGTGCTCGGCGCGCTCGTCATCCAGATGATTTCCTCCGGCATCGTCATCCTCGGCATCGACCAGAACTACAGCCAGATCATCATCGGCGTGGTCGTGGTCGCCGCCGTGGTGCTCGACAACGTCAACAACTGGCTCGCGCGCCGCCGGCAGGCGCGGGCGGCTGCCTGATTTTCCCATGAAGCTACCCTCCACGTTCCTGTTCGCCTCATTGCTCGCCGTCGCCGCGAGCGCTGCCCCGCGCACCATCACCCTCGGCCTCGTCGCCAAATCGCAGGGCAACCCTGTCTTCCAAGCCGCCCGCGTCGGCGCGGAGGACGCCGCCGTTGATCTCGGCAAAAAGCTCGGCCTGACCATCAAAATCGACTGGCGCACGCCCAACGAAGAGGACGCCCAGAAGCAGGCCGAAGCCATCGAGCAGCTCGTCCTCGCTGGCGCCGAAGGCATCGCGGTTTCCTGCTCCGACGCCAACAAGCTCACCGACGCCATCAACTCCGCCGTGAGCAACGGCGTGCCGATCGTCACCTTCGACTCCGACGCGCCGAACTCGAAGCGCTTCGCCACCTACGGCGTCGACGACCTCGATTGCGGCAAACAGACGATGGAGGAACTCGCGCGCGTTCTCGGCGGCAAGGGCATCGTCGCCGTCCTCGCCGGCAACCAGAACGCCCCGAACCTCCAGCGCCGCGTCGCCGGCGTCCGCGAAGCCGCAAAGAAGTATCCGGGCATCACGATCCGCGACGTCTATTACCACAAGGAAACCCCGCAGGACGCCGCCGCCAAGGTCGAGCAGGTCATGCAAGCCAACCCCGACATCACCGGCTGGGCGATGATCGGCGGCTGGGCGCTGTTCACCGAGAACGCCCTCAAGTGGCAGCCCGGCACCGTGCAATGCGTCTCGGTCGACGCGCTCCCCGCGCAGCTCAATTACATCCGCTCCGGCCACGTCCCGGTGCTCCTCGGCCAGCAATGCTACCAGTGGGGCTACCGCTCCGTCGCGCTGCTAATCGACAAGATCGTCCTCAAGAAGGACCCGCCCGCGGTGAAGGAAGTGAGCGCGCTGGTCCCGGTGTCGAAGGACAACCTCGACGACTACGCGAAGAACTGGGCGAAGTGGCTCCGGAAGTGATTTTCCGGGCAACGATCCACGGCTGACAGGTAGCGCGCCGCGCCTTCTCGCGTTACCCTTCCGCCGCTTCACCCCCGTGGCCTACCTCGAGTTCCAAGGCATCACGAAACGCTTCCCCGGCGTCCGCGCGCTTGACGGCGTCAGTCTCGCGATCGAACGCGGCACGTGCCACGCGCTCATCGGCGAGAACGGCGCCGGCAAAAGCACGCTCGGGAAGATCCTCGCCGGCGTCTACACCGCCGACGAAGGCGAAATTCACCTCGAGGGCCGCGTCATCGCTCCCGACTCGCCGCTCGCCGCGCGCGCGCTCGGCATCGCGATGGTCCACCAGGAACTCGCGTTCTGCCCGAACCTTTCCATCGCCGAAAATCTCTGCCTCGGCGACCTGCCGCGCAACCGCCTCGGCTGGGTCGACCGCGCCGCCCTCCGCGCCCGCGCGCGCACGATGCTCGAGTCGATTCACGCCGACCTCGATCCCGACCGCCTGATCGGCACACTCTCCACCGGGCAGGAGCAACTCGTGCAGATCGCCGCCGCCGTCGGCACCGGCGCGCAGATCATCGTCATGGACGAGCCGACCAGCTCGCTCTCCGCCGGCGAAACGAAGGAGCTCTTTGCCCTCGTGCGAAAGCTGAAGGCGCGCGGCCTCACGCTGATCTACGTCTCGCACCGCATGGAGGAGCTGTTCGCGCTGTGCGACAACATCTCCGTCCTCCGCGACGGCCGTCACGTCGCCACCGGACGCATCGCCGACACGACGCCGCAGCAAGTCGTCACGCAGATGATCGGCCGCGAATTGCTCGTGCAGGAGCCGAAACACCTTCACAAAGCCCGCGGTCCGCGCCGCCTCGCCGTCGAGCGGCTCGCGCATCCGTCGCGCTTTCGCGACGTCAGTTTCGAGCTCCACGCCGGCGAAATCGTCGGCCTCGCCGGGCTCGTCGGCGCCGGTCGCAGCGAAGTTGCCCAGGCGCTGCTCGGCCTCGATCCCGACGCCACCGGCCGCCTGCGCATAGGCGAAAACGAAATCGAAGTCGGTTCGATCGATGCCTCGCTCCGCGCCGGGCTCGGACTGCTGCCCGAAGACCGCAAGCGCCAGGGCCTCGTGCTCGGCCTGAATTGCCGCGAGAACAACTCGCTCGCTTCCCTGCCCGCCCTCAGCCGCGCCGGCTGGATGCGCGCCAGCGAGGAACGCAGCGTCGCCCAGCGTTTCGCGAAACGGCTCAATCTGAAGGCGCCGTCGATCGAGACCGGCGTCGGCACGCTCAGCGGCGGCAACCAGCAGAAGGTCGCGCTCGCGAAGTGGCTCACGCGCGATTGCTCCGTGTTGATCGTCGACGAGCCGACGCGCGGCATCGACGTGGGCGCCAAGGCCGAGATTTACCAGCTGCTCGACGCGCTCGCGAGCGAGGGCAAAGCGATCCTGATGATCTCCTCGGAACTGCCGGAACTGATCGGCCTCTGCGGACGTATCCTCGTGATGCGCGGCGGCCAGCTCGTCGGCGAAGTGCCGCGCGCGGAGTTCAGCGAGGCGCGGCTGATGCAGCTCATGGCCGGCGTCGCCGCCGCCTGATTCTTCTTCCATGAAAAAACTCGGACTCGGTGTTCTCGGCCTCGGTGAAGGTCGCAGCATCATTTCGGCGGGCCTGCACAGCGAACTGTGGGACGTCGTCGCGCTGTGCGATCTGAACGACGCGCTCGGCCGCGAGCGTTGCGCCGAGTTTCAGCTGCCGCTCGATAAATACACGCACGACTACGCGGCGCTGTTGGGGAATCCCGCCGTCGACGTGGTCGGCATCTACACGCCGGATCACCTGCACGCCGACCACGTCATCGCCGCGCTGCGCACCGGCAAACACGTGGTCTGCACGAAGCCGTTCCTCCACGACCTGAGTCGCGCCCCCGAAGTGCGCGCCGCGGCCGCCGCTTCCGGCAAGCGCGTGATGGTCGGCCAGAGTTCGCGCTTCTTCGCGCCGTTCACGCGCCAGCGCGAGCACTTCGAGGCGGGAAAATTCGGCCCGCTCAACTCCGTCGAAGCCTACTACAACGCGGACCACCGCTGGTTTCTCGCCAAGGGCTGGGCCAAGACCGACGCCTTCAAGTGGCTCTACGGCGGCCTGAGTCATCCGGTGGATTTCATCCGCTGGTATCTGCCGGATATCGAGGAAGTCATGGGCTACTCGCGCCTGAGCGAAAACGGCGCGAAGCTCGGGCTCGTCCACGCGGACACGTTCCACTTCATCTACAAGGCCCGCTCCGGTCCGATCGCGCGCGTCAGCGGCACCTACACGAGCCCGGTCACGCCGAACTCACGCGACAGCAACATGAGCTGCGTGCTGCGCGGCGCGCTCGGCGCCGGCCAGGCCGACTACTACGAGTTGCGCTACGCGTGGAAGACCGACACGCAGTCCGTCGTCGAAACGTTCGAGGACAAGGACGACTACTATTTCCGCTTCGGCGGCCACTCGCACCACGCCGGCGAATACCAGAACTACATCGAGTATTTCGCGCGCTCCCTCGCCGACGGCCGCAAGCCCACGCCCGACGTCGACGAAGGCATCGTCACCGTCGCGCTGATGCAGGCCATGGAGGAATCCTGCGCGAGCGGCCGGCCGGTGAAGCTGCGCGACGTGCTCGCGCGCCATGGCCTCGAAGCGCTGACGCCGTAGCAGACCGCGGCTGCTTTCCTACCCCACCCCACCACCCCTTGAGCACGACCTCCGCCTCCACGCGGTTCAGCTACGCCGCCAGCGACGTCGCCGGACAGCTGCTGTTCTGTTGGATCATGTGGTATCTGCCGTATTTCTATACGGACACCTACGGCATTCCGGCGGCGACCGTCGGCACGATCCTGCTCGTCGCGCGCTGGGTCGACGCGATCGACGCGCCGATCTGGGGAATCATCTTCGATCGCACGAACAGCCGCTGGGGCAAAAGCCGCCCGTGGTTCCTGTGGCTGTCGGGACCGTTCGCGGTGTTCGGCGTGCTGACGTTCCTCACGCCCGAACTGAGCTACGGCGCCAAGGTCGCCTACGCCGCGATCACCTACATCGTGAGCAACGTCCTCTACACCGGCATCAACACGCCCGTGACGTCGATTCTCTCCGCGCTGACGCCCGATCCGCACGAGCGCGTCACGCTGACGATGTTCCGCATGGTTGGCTCCAAGCTCGGCGTGCTCATCGTCAATCTCACGGGGCTCGAACTCGTGCGCGTGCTCGGCGGTGGCGACGATCGCCGTGGCTACATGCTGGCCGTGCCGATTTTCGCCGCGGTATCGCTGGCGCTGTTTCTCACGGCATTTCGCAATCTTCGGGAAACGGTGCCGGTCGAATCGACGCCGGTGCCGTTGCGCGGCACCTTCGGCGCGCTGCGCGGGAACTGGCCGTGGTTCATCATTTTCGCCAGCAGCTTCCTCTTCTGGATCGGCTTCATCTCGCGCGTCACGGTCGCGCCGCACTTTCTAGAATACGTGCTGCATCGTCCGGACCTGCTGAAACTCGCCAACGGCTTGGACTTCGCCTCGCTCGGCACCGCGTTGCTGTTGCCGTGGTTTTGCCGGCGCGTTTCCAAGACCACGGTGTGGGCGCTCGGGTTAGCCGGCATGATCGTCGGCCAACTCGTCGTCTACGCCGGTCTGCGCAGCGGCGCATCGATCTCGCTCGTGCTGACCGGCTGGACGATCGGTTTCGTCGCCAGCGGCGCCGCGATGGCGATGCCGTTTTCCGTCCTCTCGGACAGCGTCGACTACGGCGAATGGAAAACCGGCATCCGCGCCGCGGGACTCCTCACCGCGGTCGGTGCCGCATTCTGCCTGAAAGCGGGTGCGGGCCTCGGCGGCGCGCTCCCGATGTGGCTGCTCGACGCGGCGGGTTATGTGCCGAAAGCCGCACAAACCTCCGCCGCCCTTCACGCGATCACGTTCGGCGTCGTCTGGCTGCCCACGCTCGCCTTCGCCCTCGCGCTCGTGCCGGTGCTGTTCTACGGCCGCTTCGAACGCCTCGAACCGCAGATCGCGGCCGATCTCGCGCGTCGCCGCACCGCAGGCTCACGCTGAGGCGCGACCGCTGATCCGGCGAAAAACTTGCTGACGTGGCGCGACGTCGGACCGCACAATGACGGTCACTTCGCTCCGTCCACGATGAATTCCCTGGCCAAACTCCTCCGCCGCGACCGCCACGACTGGCTGCTCGCGTTCGAGGCGTTCGCCTTTCTGTGTGCCGCGAAGATTGTCGTGCTCCTCGTGCCGTTTCGCCGCTACGCGGCGCGACTGGGCCGCAGCGAGCACGAGACGACGCCCACGATTTCCCCGGCTGATCGCCGCGTGGCAGTCAAAATTTCGTGGGCGGTGCAGGCTGTGGCGCGGCACGTGCCGCTCGGTTTCGTCTGCCTGCCGCAGGCTCTCGCGGCGCAACGCATGCTCCGCCGCCGGCGTTTGTCGAACACGCTCTACTTCGGCGTGGCGCTGCTCGCCGAGAAGCGCGACGACATGATGGCACATGCGTGGATCCGCACCGGCGACAAGATCGTCACCGGCGAACGCGAGGCCGCCGCCCACGTCGTGGTCGCAAGGTTCGCCGACGAAGCGCGCTAAACGCCCACGCGACTACGGCGCGGCGTATTCCAGCACGCCCAAGCCTGCGAGGAACCGGCACAGCAGCACCGCATCCGCCACGTTGGCGGTCGGCAGCTGCGCGGGGGTGAACTCGCCGGTCCGCTGCATCCACGCGACGGGCTCGGCCCAATCGTGGGCCAGTTGCAACGGATGCCGACGGTAGCCGCGCATGAGTTCGGGCAGGCCGTTGACGGGCCGCGCGAACTCGGTGCCGCTCGACCAGCGCAGGCGACTCGCTTCGGTCAGCCGCTCCAATTCCTGCCTCGTGATCGCTTCGCTGGTGGGCACCGCCACGCTCAACTGGGAAAAATCGCGGTAGTAGTCCGCAGCGCACTGGGCCAGATCAACGAACGGCAGCAGCGCGCCCAACCGCTCGCGCACCTGGTCGGGAGTTGCCTGTAGGTTTGCGCCGACGATCAGTCGTTCATTGAGGGTCGGGTTGTCGACGCGCGCCTGTTGCAACGCGCGCTGAAAAACCTCGCCCCACGTCAGCGGATGGAAACCGATCGTGAAGTGCACCGACGTTTCGACGCCGCGATTGCGCACCTCGTGACGCGTGCCCTTCGGCACGAAGAGCCAGCCGCCGGTTTGCAGCGTCATCTCGCTCTTCACGCCGGCGGCGTCGTAGATATCCCAGTCTTTCTGCCCTTGGATTTGCAGGATCAGCACGTCGTGCGGATCCACGTGCACGCCGAGTCCCTGATTCCCGCCGGGCGTGATGTAGACGTTGATCTGCACCGGGAGATGGAACTCCGCCTCGAGCGTCCGCGTCAGCGCGAGCGCGATGTTCGAGAAATTCTCAAAATGACTGAACGCGACCGAAGCGCCGGCGGCGCGAATCTGCCGGAAGGCCTCCTCGCGGAACGCGCCCATGCGATCCGTGAAGGCCGCCACCGGCACCTGCTTGCCGCGGCTCAACGCCCGGAAGTGCGGGTGTCGCGTGACGGAGGTGAAGCGGCACGAGGCGTCGAGATCCCAGTCGGCCCAGAGTCCTTGGAATCGACGCGGCGCGTCGGTCGCGATGTGCGTGACGGTCGCGCGGCGCTCGAACGCCGTGCGAAATTCGTTCCACTCCGCCGGGCCAATGAGGGAAACCAGGTCCATGTGATTGGGGCGCCCCGCGCTCAGGGGCTGCGTTCGATGAGTTGACGCGCGAGCAGCTGGCGCAGGAACGCCTCGGTCGCCTCGCGACACGCCGCGTCGTCGATGGCGAACTCGCGAGTGAGAATGCGGACGAGATCCGGCACGCTGCGCGGCTCCTCCAGAAGGGCCCAGATGCGTGCGCCCACGGCGTTGACGCCGAAGTAGGCCTGCTCGCCGCGATTCACCAGCACCGCCGCGCGATCGACTTGCATGCGCTCGATCGCCCGCGCGCGCTGGAACACCGCGGTGTCCTCGAGCATGGAATCAGGTCGAGGCAACGGGATCCTTCACCGAGGCGAGTTGCGCTTCGACGAGCTTGCCGACGAAGGTCATCACGTCCGCCTGGCATTGCTCGGCCGTGACGTTGTAAGCCTTGATCAACTCCGCCACCACGGCGGCCACGGTCCGCGGCTGCTCGATCAGCGCCCAGATCGCGCTGCCGCGCTTGTCGAGGCCGAAGGTTCGGCCGGTGGTCAGACTCATCAGCACCACTTCACCGTCGATCTCGGTGGCGATGGTTTCGGGATTCCGGGAGAGCACGGTTTGGGGCGACATGATGAACGAGCGAGTAGAGATCAGGCGTTCGCTCGGTCAAGTATCAACCTGAACAACCGGAGGCTCCGAGCGGCATCCGGTGTCAGCGTTTCGCGGCAAATTGCACCACGCCGACGTGGGCAAGAAATCGGCACAGCAGGACGCTCTCCGCCTCCGGCAGCGCCAACTCGCCGGGCGTAAAGCCACTCGCCGCTCCCATCCGCCGCAGAACGTCGGCCAGCTCCGGGCGCAGCCGCAACGGCACGCTGCGGTAGGCCAGCGACAAATCGCAGCGATCGGGGCGCGCGTCGCACGTCACCGCATCGCCGCGCCAAGCCAATCGCGTGTCGCGATCGATGCTCTCCAAGCGTTCACGTGCGACCACCTCGCCGTCGGGCAGCGGCACGCCGTAGCGCTCCACCGCCATCGCCTCGGCGAGGAAGGCCGGCAACATTTCCAGGCGGCGGGCAACCTCCGCCGCGGCCGGCGCGCCGCCGAGCACCGAAAGCGGTTCACGCCACGCCGGTGAGGCCTGCCGCGCGCGCTGCACCGCAGACTCGATGCCGGCCGCCCAACTCAGCGGATGAAACCCGATCGTGAAATGCGTCGACGGCTCGTCGCCGCGATTGCGCACCTCGTGATAGACGCCCGCCGGCACGAACAACCAGCTGCCGGTCTCCAACGTGAATGTGTCCGGCGGTTCGCTCTTCAACTTCGCCGGCACCTCGGCGGCCGGCCAGCGATCGGAGCCATGGTAGACATCCCACGTTTTGCTGCCCTGCACTTGGAGGATCAGCGCGTCGCCGTGATCGGCATGCAACCCGAGTCCCTGCGCGCGCGGCGGCGTGGAGAAAAAGTGCACCCGCACATGACAATCGAACGCGCGCTCGATCTCGCGCACCAGCGCGAGAACGGTGTTCGAATAGGCCTCGACCCGCGGGAAATTCACCGTCGCGCCCGACTGCCGGAATTGTTGCACCGCCGCATGCAGCGCGGCGGCCGGCCTTCCGCGATAGGTCGGCGGCGGCACCTGTTTCCCGTGCGTCACGAGTCGGAAGGTGTCCGACTCGGGCAGCACCGTGAAGCGGCAGATCGCCTCCAGCTCCCACTCGGCCCACAGCGCGGCGAAACGCTCCGCCACGCGCTCGGGACGGGCGATCGCATAGCGCCCGCGATAGGCCGCGAGCAGTTCACTCGATCCCGTTTCCCCAATGAACGATGACAAGCGCATGACAGTTATTCGATAGGTCACCGCGAGCGGCGGCGAGGCCAGATTCTACGCGCCGCCGCCTCCGAGGATTTTCCCGTGCACGTAGATCAAGCCGGGATACGCCGCCATGAACGACCACCAAAAGCCGTGCAGGCCCATCACGACCGCCACGAGGCCGTGGAAAACCACGCCGCCGACCAGCATCGCCTCGAAATACGGCGAAGGCAGCAAGAGCGCCGCCGGCATCGCCAGCTCCCAGCCGATGATCCACCACGACGAAAGGCGCGCCAGATTGCCGCGCGCCAGCGGCAGCGCGAAAGACGGCCACAGATACGGTCCGTCGGCCGCGATTTGCCGCAGCCGCTGCCCGTCGCTCCACGCCCGCGACCGCAGCTTGTGCAAACCCGCCACGAAATAAGCCAGCACCACCTGCGCCGCCATGAACGCGAGCGCGACTCCGCGCACCCACGTGTCCACCTGCGGCAGCGCCCCGGCGCCCGCGGCCACGAGCGCAATGAGGAAGACGGTCTCGCAGTTTCCGGCCAGGATGACGAAACGGCGATTGTAGTAGAGCTGGATGGCCACCAGCGCGGCCGCCACGACGAAGGCCATCATGGACGGGTAAGGCAAAAAAAACGCCGTCGCCGCCAAGGCGGCCCGCATCGCCAGAATCCACGCGCAGCCCGGAAAATCGTCGGCCACGCGAATCAAGTTGCGCCACCAACTCGTGCGACGATCGATCCGGCCGAACAATCGTCCGGCACGCAGTTCGTGCCCGTGCGACAGAACTTCGCAGGATTGGATGCACACACCGATCGCACTCAGGCGAAGCGTGAGCGCCAGCAGCGCAACCGCATCAGACGCGTCGATCATCGCGCCGCCTCCGTTCGCTCAAGGACGACCTCTTCTGCGATCAGCGCGACCGGCGCCTCCGCTCCCGTGTCGCTCGGATACCGCAGCCGCGAACTCCTCCGCGTCAGGCGGATTTCGCGCTGCGTGCCCGGCGGCCGCGGGCACGTGTCCTCGAGGTGCCGGGCAATCAGCTTGCCGTGACGTTCCGCAATCCGTTCCGCGCCCTCGACCGCGGCATCGCGAACATAGCCCAAATCCCGCCCGAGTCGGTGCAGACGATCCGCCACGCGCCGCTCCGGTTGCCACAGGCAAGCATGCCATCTCCACGGCCGGCCTTGCATCGCTATCCGCCAAGCCGCCTCTTGCCCCGGAGCCCGATCCCGAAATTCCAACGTGAAACGCACGATCCCGCTGTCCTCGCGCCCGGTGCCAAAGACCGTCCAGTCGGCGAACCACAGTCCGTGATTGAACGCGCTCAACCACCCGCGCCCCCAACGCCGCGGCACCGCGAAAAGAATACTGCCGAGCGTCCACACCGCCGCGAGGACCACGAAACCGTATTCGACGATGAGGAGAAACGTGCGCACCGGAGGAAGCTCAGTTCGGCGCCGCGCGCCACCAAGCGGCCAGCCACTCGTGCACGAAATACATCGCGGGATAGGTCGCGCCGAACGCCCAAAGAAACATCGGCAGCCCCATCGCGACACCGATGATTGCGTGAAACAGAATCCCCGCCGCGAGGAAGGTCCAGAGACCGCTCGGCGGCAGCACGAGGCATAAGGGGAAAAACACCTCGAGCAAAATCGTGCCCCACGCCAGCAGCGCCCCGATCGGCGGGCGACTCGCCAACTTCGCCAGCGCCGGCACGCGATACGAGCTGTCCTGAAACACGGCGACCAACCGCACGCCCGTGCGCCAATTGCCCGCGAGCAGCTTGTCGACGCCCGCCGCGACGTAGCCGAACAACCCGTGAAACGCGATGAACCCGAGCGCCAAGGCGCGCAGACCGAAAGACGCACCCGGCCAGCCCGCGGCCGCGAGCGCGCCCAGGCACAACAAATTCAGGTGATCCGCATTGGTCAGGACGATCGCGAAACGCCGGTTGAAATACAGCTGCCCCACGAACAGTCCGACCAACACGCCCGCGCTGGCCGCGGTCCCGAACGGGAGAAACCAACAAGCCGCCCCCGCCAGCGCCCGCACGAGCAGAAAGAGGCGATCGGACGACCAATCCCCTTCTGAGACGGACGCCACCGACGCGCCTGCCAGCGCGCGCGCCGACTCGCGCCCCAACACGTGCCCGTCACGCAATTCCCGCCCCAGCCACGCCAGCTCCAGCGACTGCCACACGAGCCCCACGGAGCAAATGCGCGCGCTCCACGCCAGACACGCGGCAGCTTCAGCGTCCAGCGCCATGGGATCTCCCGGGAAATTCGAGCACTTTCTCCATCGTGCCGTCGCTCGCGAACCGCCGCACCACGCGAAACTCGCGCGGCGCCGTGCCGACACGCGGATGGCGGCGCTCGATCAACGCCTCCAGCACTCGCGCGCGCTCCATTCCCAGCGCGGTGAGCGGCGGGCGTTGCCCAAAACACGAGCGGATTTCGCGCCCGAGGTTTTGCACCGCCGCCGCAACGAATCGCTCCGGCAGCCAGAAAAACGCGCGCCACGCCCAACAGGAACCGCACGCGCCGAGCTGCCAATCAGGATCCGTCGCCTTCCCGACGCGGTCGCGGAAATGGACTTCGAAGATGCCGGGCCTGATCGTCGCATTGGCGGGAGAAAACAACGACCAGCGGGAGAAGAGGCGGCTCCCGTTCATCTTGTCCAGCGGCCGATTCAGACCGCGCAGCGGCAGGTTGAAGAACAGCACGCCGAGGGTCCACAGGACCAACAACGAAGCGAGAATGGTATCAAGCCAGGGCATGCCGCCGGAGGGAGAGATCGCCGAAGCTACGCCACCAGACGCCCGAGTGTCGAGGCAGCCGGTGCCGCACCGCGCGTTTTTTTAGCGCGCTGCGCCTCGGGCCGCGCCAACCTGCCCGCGACTCCATGGCCAGCGCACCCTCCGCTTCCCACCGTGCCGATCCGAGCTACCTCAGCGCCGGCTTGGAGCATTGCCCATTCCCGCGCGGCTACGTCACCGCCGGTCACCGCTCGTTCGTGCCGCTCCGCGCCCTCGCACCGGCCGCCGCGTCGTCGCTCGACGTTGTTTCGCTGTCCGGATTGGTGGCAAGGACTGAGTCTGAACCCACGCTCCCGGTGGCGGCCCTGATTTTTCACTGCAGCCGCTGCGGCTCGACGCTGCTGGCCCGCCTGCTCGCACTCGATCCGGCGAACCGGGTATTCGCCGAACCGGATGTGCTGGCGAAATTCGCGTGGCGACATCACGCCGAGCTGTCGGCGGGCAGCTTCGCGCGAGAATTGCGGGCGTTCATCCGCGCCTTCGGCTTGGGACCGCGAACGCATGAGCAACGGCTGGTGCTGAAGCTGAGCTCGCACGCGCTCGTTCATCTTCCGGCGTTCCGCGCGGCGTTTCCGGGCGTGCCTTTTTTCTACCTCTTTCGCGAACCGTCCGAAGTGGTCGCGTCGCTCACCGCCAGCGAACCCCACTTCCTCCGCGAGAAATCACGGGCGCGGCTGGCCGAAATCTGGGGTCTGAAGCCCGGCGAGGAAAGACCGCAGAACCTCGCGGCGTGGGCAGCGTGGTATATCGAACGGAACCTCTCTCTCGGGCTCGCCCACCGCTCGGAATTTGCCGCCGCAATCGACTATCGCGACCACGTCGCCCACTACCTGAAAATAGCCGGCGAATTCTCCGAACACGCCCTATCGCCTGATAATTCCGAGGTGGTGCGCACCCTCGGCAGCTATTCCAAGGACCAGCGACGCGGGTTTCATCCCGGAGCGATACACACCGTAAACACTTTTGCGTCCCGCGCCGCTACTCCCGCGAGCACACAAGCCTACCATGACCTGTGTGCGTCCTGACGGGCCCTCCCAGCCGGAATCAGCCTGATCAGGACGGGGAAATCGGGCTTCCGCTGCAGTATTGCGCCGGATTTTGCGGATTAATGGAGGTCGAGGGGAGCGGACCATTGTCGGGACCACCCTCACTGCCAAACTGGCAATATTTCGCCTGAGCCGAGCCTAAATCGAGAGCAATGAGTTGCGGAGTATCCCAAGCAGCGCGCGTGTCACCGGTGTTCATGGTTACGTTAGACGCTGAACGTCGTCCCCGGGTCAAGCTAAAGATGGGGTATTCCCTTCACGTGACGCGCTATCTTGAGCCAGAAAACTGCCGAGCAACAATCCCCGGCATAATGGCAACACCGGCGACCAGTCGGCGGGGCGCGTCTCCGTCGCCTTGACCACCCAAGCGAGATCTGCGCGCAGCAAGTCGACATCCAGCATGTCTAGGACTGCCGGGCTGGATCGCCACGCCTCGATGCGCCGCGTCAGGTCCGGCGCCAGCGCGCAGAGACTGCGGGCCATATCCGGCATCGTCGGCGATTTATCGCGCCGTCGGGCAATTTCCGGCGGCACCCAGCGCTGCGCCACCCGCCGCAACAACCGTCGACTGACCCCTCGGTAACGGTGCTGCCGCACCGGCATCGCGACCGCAAACTCCACCACGCGCCGATCCTGATAGGGACACCGGCATTCGATGCCGAAGCTCGCGGCATAGTCCCAGACACCCACCTGGTCGCTGATCACGTGCGATTGATTCAACGTGTAAATCTGCTCCGCCCTCAGCGGCCGCCGCCAGGCCCCCGCGATCCGCGGCCGCATCACGTCGCGCACGTAGTCGACCAAACCCACCTCGCGCGCCACGTGACTCGCGATCGGAATCGCGCGGTCCGACAAATCCGCGACCCGCTCGCACCAGCGACGATAGGCCCATTGATAGTAGAACGGAGTGCGCCACTCGCCGCGCTCCCGCCAAGACTCCAGCAATCGCGGCAGCGCCTGCAGGCGATTGATTCCGTTCTCCGCCGCCAGCGCCTTGGCCTCCCAATGTAGCGCCGACCAATCGCCGGCGAGCACACAAGCCAGCGCGAAATCGCGCGCCGCGTAACTCACCGCTTCGTCGCCGCCGGCCCCGTGCAGCAGCACGCGCACGCCTCGGCGTCTCGCCTCGATGAAAGTGGGAATGAACTGGCAGTGATCGATGCGCGATTCCGGCTCGTCCCGATGCCGCTTCATTTCCAGCGGAAAATCCAGCAGCCACTTCGGCTCGGACAGGAGATACGCGTGATCCACCGGATCGCGCCGCAAGTAGGCCTCGATATACGGCCGCTCGTCGCGCACCGCCCAATCGTCGCCTTCCGCCAACGCCCACGAAAAGGCGCTGATCTGGCCCGGCGCCGTGCTCTGCCGCGCCAGCGCGAGGCAGGTCGTCGCGTCGAGACCGCCGCTGAGCAACGCCCCCACGCGGCCCGTGCTGCGCACCCGCGACCGGATCGAGCGGCGGAGAATCTCCTCGAACGCATCCACGTAATCCTCATCCCGCGCCAGCGTGATCTCGCGCTCCGGGTCGAGCCGCCAGTATTTCCAGCGACGCTCCCCCTCCGCATCCACCGTGAGCGCTGAGGCCGGTTCCAGCACCTTCACCGCGCGAAAGGCGGTCTGATCGTCGAACGAAGGCAGCCCCGCCAGCGCCACCGCCATCTGCAACCGGTTCAGATCCCGCGGCACCTCCGGCCGCGTGAACAGCGCCTTGATCTCCGAGCCGAAGATGAAACGCCGGGCGTCGAGGAAATAGAACATCCGCTTCACGCCCATCGGATCGCGCGCGCAAAAAAAACGCCGCCGCCGCACATCCCAGATCGCGAACGCGAAATCGCCGACGATCCGGTCAAGGCAACCTTCCGCCCACTTACGGTAGGCCAAAGCAAGCAACTCGACGTCGCCCACCACGCGCCCCGCGGCGGGCGCGAGCTCCGGCAACAATTCGTCGCGGTTGTCGATCCGCACGTCCGCCGTGACCACACTGCCCGTCTCGGGATCGACGAACGGACACGCCTCACCCACCGCCTCGGGCGTCACCCACAGCGCCGCGTGCCCGACGCCGGTCGGACCGCCGTGCCACGCGCCGGTCGCGTCCGGTCCCCAATGCGCCAGCACGTCCACCATCCGGCGCACCGCGCCGGCATCGACAGGAGCGCCATCGCGCTGAAAAAGTCCGCAGATCGCGCTCATGTCACGGTGGCCACCGCTCCCCCGCCCGTGCGGTCCGGAACAGCGCTCGTCGGGTCAGGCCGTTCCCTTCACCGAAGCGACGACCATTTCACGCCATTTCGCTGGAAGCTGATGATAGTTCTCTCCGTAGCTCGAGCGCAGCACCGCGTCGCGTTCGACGGGATCGGGCAGAAATTCGGCCAGCGCGACCTGCAGTTCGCCGTGTGCGCCGGGCATGTTGCGCGCCCCGGCCCACAGGGCTTTCCCGCGGAGGATTTCGCGGATTCCCGCCAGCACTTCCCCCCGCGTCTCGCCGAATCGCGCCTCGACGAACGGCAGCAGTTCGTCGCGATACATCGGCGCCGGCAGCGAACGCATCAGCACCTCCAACACGCCGTAGAACGTGTGCACATTGGCGTGGCGCAGGAAACGCTCGAGCGTCGGCAGAAAATCCGCCGGCGCCGCACGACGCACCGCCAGCAACACCGCCGCCTGCCGCGGAATCTCGTTCTTGTTCAAGTTCGAACAGGTCGCCAGGCCGCAACGGTGATAACGATATTGCCGGTGCACGCGGCTGCCGTAGGTCCGCACGACCAGCGTGATCGAGGGATTGCCCATATGGGCGACCGCATGCACGTAACTGTCCGCCCCGAGGATCGAACAGACCTTGCCCGGGCCGATGAACTCGACTTCGCGCGGCACGAGCCGCCCCTGCAGCACGCCGTCCTCGATCTCCCGCTCCGAGTGGAAGAGGTAGCGCGTCTCGATCGAAAAACCATCGAGCACGACGAACGCGCCCGTGAACGCGTGACCGTGGATCGCCGTCGAACTCGGGAACCAGAACAGCGCCTCGATATAGAATTTCGGCGTCGAGTAGACGACCAGCGGCGGGTCGCCGAAGCTCGAATAGTAATTCACCTGCGGCGGCACCTTGCCTTCCTCGATCACCCACTCGGCGATCTCCGCCGCCGTCATGCGAGGCGCCGGGAGCGCCGTCAGAGCCTCGGTCGCAATGCCGGAAAAATCCTCGATCGTATCCATGCCCGCGGTGGCCGCCTCCAGCCGTTGGCCGAGCGTATTCCAGTATTCCCCGATTCGGTTCATAAAAATGAATCTCCCCTTCAGGCGCGCAGACGCAGCCCCTCGCGCTTGTCGAAACGCCACTCGGTGCACGGACCGTTTTGATCCACGTAATGCAGGAAAACCTGCACCGCCGACTCGCCCTCGAACGGCTCGCGCCAGTGCGTCATCTCGATGCCCTTGTAGAGCACGCCGTCGCCCGGCGCCAGCGAGGCGGCCTCCGGACCGTCCACCGTCTGCAGCCGCAACGGCCAGTCGGTCGCACCGGTGTAGCCGAGACACAGCGAGAAACTGATTTCGCACGACGGCCGATCCTTGTGCGGCGGCAGCACGTCGCCGCGACGGTAAACGCGAAAATAGGAATAAGTCGGGAACACTTTGCGCCCCGACCCTGCTTCGATCGTCGGCACCAGCTGCAACAGCACCCGCTCCATGCACGGATGCGCGTAGCCCGCCGGCGTGCCCGGCACCAGGCGATCCGTGATCACATTGCCTTCCTTGGCATAGTGCGTGGCGTAGGCCTGCAACATCGCCAGCTGCCCCGCCGGCAACACGCCGCGCAGGACGGTATAGCCGCGACGATCGAACACTTCAGGATGGGAGGTCATGGAGATTTTCGAGGTAACCGAATCGACGCATTGTCGACTCGTGACGTGCGATAATCGCCGCCACTTGGCGAGCCCCGAGTTTACCGCGCCACGCACCGCTGCGGCCTTCGCGAAAGAAACTCCGCGCCGCCGCGCGCTCCTGAAAACCCTTCGTCGCTTCCTGCTTTTGCAGATTCTCGAACCGCGAGTGCCCGATCGCCCGCTCGATCGCCTCCGCCGAGGCCTCGATCCCGGCCGCGCGCGCCGCGCGTCCGAACGTCTCCACCGGTCGCTCCAGCATGTCCTCGTAACGCAGCACCGTGACCGGCACCGCGGTGGCGCCCGCCCAACTCGCGACATGCGTGCTCCAGTCCGCCAACACCTGTGGCAGCAGCCACTCAGGCGGCCCCGACGCAAGCCGCGCCTCCGCGTCGTTCAGCACGGCGATCGCCCGCTCGAGATCGACGCCCCAATGGTGACTGAGCGAAACCACCACATCGAGCGGGTTGCGCACGATGTAGATCGCCGCCCGCGTCGCCTCCGCGCAAAACCGCGGCCGCCCGCCCGACGGCAACGCGAAGACCTCGTGTGTCTTGATCGGCGGCAACTCCGTCGTCGAACGCGCCAGCGCGCGCTGCACCGGCCCACGCAACGCCTCGAGTTCCTCCGCCGAGAATTCCGACGATTCCCAACCGAGCTGCCGATCGACCACCTCGCGCGCCGACAGCTGCAGCGTGCCAAGGGCGTTGATGTCCGCCTCGACCGCCCCACCCGCCCGTAAGTTCGCGAGGAAGACGCGCAACCACGTGTTGCCCGACTTCGGATAACTCGCCAGCCACGTGATTCCGCTCATGAAGCGAGGTCCTCCACCACGCGCGCGACGAGATCGCGCGGATCACCGCCGTCCGGCACCACGAGGCGCCGCACCCGCGCGGACTTAGCCAACGCGGCAGCCTGAGCCAGCACCTGCCGCTCGAGGCCCAGCCCGCGCACGAACGCCGGCCGATACACGCCATCGACCAACGCCGCGATTGCCTCCGGCCCCGCAAGACGAGCCGGCGCCCGCGCTGCGCCGCGATCGAGCACGTAGATCGCCGCCAACGGCACCGCCGACGTCGGCGCGTGCGCCGAGCAATCGAGCACGCCACGCGCCTCGCCGTTCGTCGCCGGCCACCGCTGCACGCGCGGCAAACCCGGCGCGACCATCGCGCGGCCGGCGTCGACGCGCAGCACCGTGAGATCGTCCGCCAGCACACCGAAGCCTCGCGCGTGACTCGCCGCTGCGATCTCCGATTTGCCCGCGCTCGCTCCACCAAGAAAAACCACGGCGCCCTCGCGCATTGCCACCGCGCTCGCATGCAACGGCAGCAATCCCGCCAGCAACGATCGCGCCGCCCACGGCGCCGAGAGCAGCAGCGCCACGAATTTCTCCGCGCTCGCCCCCGCGTCCGCCTCGATCGCGATCGCGTTGCCTCCGCGCACGTGAAACCGCGCCACGCCCTCGCGCCAGATGAGAAACTCGCCGGGCGCCGCCTGAAAACACGCACCCTCCATCTTCGCCTCCGCCAACTGCTCCGGCACCTTTTCCCAATGCAGTGTGACGTCGACCGGCTCCGCCATGTCGTCCACACGCGGCAATCCCGGCAGTTCGCGCCGTGACGCGATCGTCTGGCCGTAGATGCGGTAGCGCCGAACCACGCCGCCCACTGCGCTCGTTTCCGCGAGAATGGACTTGTTGGCGTCTGCGCTTGGGTGGAGCATCCGGCGTCCACGAGAAACGATGCCCGCGCCCAACGCAAAGCTACTTACGCCGACCGAAGCGAGCGACGTCGCCTTTTGGCGCGGCCTGTGTCCCGCCCTCTCCGTGGAAACCGCGACGCCGCCACCGAGCGTGGCCATCGATCGCGCCGAACTCGACCGCTGCGTCGAGCTGCTCCGCGTCGAAGGCTACATCAATCTTCCCGGTATTCTGCCCGACGCCGAACTCGCGCCGCTGCGCGACGCGCTGGCCGCGCTGCACGCCCGCAACATCCCCGTCGCGTTCATTTTCGTCTACGACGAGGCGTGGCGAGTTTTTCAGCGCTTGCAGCCGTTTCTCGCCCACGTGCTCGGCGCCGATTATCGCGTGCGGGCGGATTTCTGGGCGTGGTTCGTGCCGCCGTCCAACGACGCCGCCGGCTGGGTGCCGCACCGCGACTACACCGGCGTCTCCTGCAACGCCGACGGCTCCCCTCGCCGCCTGACGGTCTGGCTGCCGCTGACCGACACCACGCCGCTCAACGGCTGCATGTATCTTTTGCCGGCGCACCTCGATCCCGGCATGCGGCCGGGCGACGCTCCGGTGGTGCCGTCCGACCATCGCTTCGAAATCCCCGGCGATGCGCTGCAAAACATCCGCGCCCTGCCCGCCACCGCCGGCAGCCTGCTCGCGTGGAACCAGTCCGTGCTGCACTGGGGCAGCCGCGCGAGCGACCGCGGCGGCAATCCGCGCTGCAGTGTCGCGGCGCAATTCATCCGCGCCGACGCCGTGGCGGCAGGCTCGCCGGTCTTCGCACCGGAAACCGTGCCGCCGTTCGCGGAGCGCCTCGGCCTGATCGGCCACCTGATCTGCACCTTCTCCGGCTTCCTCACTTTCCCGCCGGAAATCCGCATGCTCGGACACGTGCTCGATTGGAAATTCCGCCAAAATGCCGGCGGCGCCAAGCAGGCCGCGCCTCCGGCCTGACGCCGCTCACTCCAGCACCAGCTGGCAAAGCTCGTCCAACGCGAAGCCGTCCACCGGGCGCGACAGACGCACGACATCGACCGCCTGCGCGAGTGCGATGCTCACGGTCGCCAGCCGCACCGGATCGGTCACGATCTTCGCCATGCGCCGCCGGAAGAAACTCCGCTGCAATGCGCTCACGCGCTCGTGGCCGGTCAGCGGGGTCCGGCGTGGGAGGCGCAGGGTCTCGTCGCGCTCGAGGAAACAGATGCGCGCGATCGGCACTGGCCGCGTCGCCACGGCACCACCGTAGTTCAACCGAAACTTGTCGTCGGACGCATCGAAGACGCGCGTCGCGTCCAGTTCGTCGCCCAGCTCATCATGCGAGTCTTCCCGCAAGCGCATCGCCGGAAAACTCGCCGTCGCGAAGAACTCGCCGTTTGCGCCCGCAGTCACGACCGTGATGTCGTCCGAGATGAATTCGCAGCCGCGAGCCAGCAGCGCCGACGCCGTGGTCGATTTCCCCGCGCCCGATGGCCCCATGACAAGGTAGGCGCGTCCTTGCCAGCTCACCGCGCTCGCGTGCAGACAAAGTCCGCCGCGCTGATAGAGCAACGCCGACGACACCGTTCCAGCCAGCGCGTTCGTAAGCCAAGCCGGATTCGCGTCGGGCGCCGGCTCGACGACGATGCGTTCTCCCGCTTCCACGATGACCCGCATCACGCCCGGAAAATTAAACCATCCTCTGCCCACACCGCCGCGAAAAACTCCGTGCCACAGGTCCTCGCCCGCGGGTGGCTCCGCCGGCACGATCCCGCGCACGATACGCGCATCCCAGGGCGCCGAGCCTGGCCCCCAGAATGGAACTTCAAAGTCCGAGAGGACGTTGAGGCCGAAAGCCCGATAGTGATACGGCGATTCCATGAACAGCGCGAATTGTTCCGACCTGCACTGGCAACGCCACCGCAAATTTCCGCCGCGCCGCTTGGTGCCGCCGCTCAACTCACGCAGAAGATCAAGTAGGCCGGACCGAGATAAATCCAGTAGTGGATCCGCATCAGCACCGCCGTTCCGACGTGGAACGCCACGCCCGCCGGCACGAAAACCCACGCCAGCACGGGAAACGGAATCACCAGCCAGAACAGCAGCTCGAACAGCAGCACGAACGTCGCCGCCGCGCGACACATCACCGGCCGCCGCGCCAGCCACTCGGCCAAGCGATTGCCGTCGCGCAGCCGATAACGCAGCAGCGCCATGCGAAACGTCGTGCCGCGCATCCATTCCGCGCCGCCGCGACTGAGCTTCACCAAGGCCGACGAAAAATAGATCTGCGCCAGCAGCAGCTTGATCATCAGTGGACAGAGCCACGCCCGCGCGTCGGCGGCTCCGGCGGGCAACAACGCCGCCGCGCCGAGCAACGCCAGGATCACGGGCACGGTATTCGGCTTCCGTCGCACCGCCGGCAACTCGATCACCTGTGCAAAATACACCAACGCCGCGACCCCGGCCGCGACGAGCGCCGGCACCACCGCCACGCCGGAGGCCGCCAGCGCCAGGCACGTCACAAAGACCCCCGCAACGCTAGCAAAACTCCCGGCGCCGAGTCGCGGCATCGGCATCCAACTGAGCAAGCGCGGCAGCTCCCGTCGCTCACCCCGCTCCCGCACCCAACGCCAGTGCGCCGGAAACTGCACCGCGACGGCGAAGGCGATTGAGCCCGCGTAAACCGCCCGGAAAAAATCGAGGTTCGCCGTCGCGTTCATGCGCCCACCGCGCGCCCAACCGGCGCTGATTCATGCACAATCTTCTCCCCCACGACGACCTTGTCGCCGGGGAGCGTGCGCGCGACACGCATCACGATCGCCACCTTCTCCGCCCCGGCGAGCGCCGGTTCGAGCCGGCACGCCTCGCGCCAGCCGCGGAACATCAGCTCATCCAGCAACTCCGCGGACGGTTGCCCCGCGCTCGCCCACAGCCGCTCGCACTCGCGGTGGAATGGATCGACCAACGCATCCGCGACTCCGCTCGCGCCCACCACACGTCCATCGGGTAGCCGCACTTGCAGCCGGAAAAACCGCACCGACCCCGCATCGAGTTTCTCCGCGAACATCGGATAATGCGAAAACGGCCAAAGATCGCGCCGCGCCACGGTTGCCCACACCAGCAGCATGCCCACGGCTGCACCGACGAAATGCAGCACGCTCAACGCGCCTGAATCCACTGCGGCCACGAAAAACGGGGAAAGCACGGAGCCAGACTGACGCTCCGTCCGCGTCAGGCGATAGCGGAATCGCCTGCACACCCGCATCGCCGCTCGCGTTGCCCGGCGGCAATGGGATTGAAGCGCGGCCGAAGACCCCATGGACTGAGCGCCTCCGGTCCATGCCCGTCCGTCGTCTGCGCCGTGGGCCGCGCCACCTTCCCATGTCGTCGAACTTCCCGGAAATGCTCTGGCTCCGCGCTGCGGCCCGCGCGTGCTTACCGCCCGAGATCTCGGCGACGGATACGTCGGAACCGGGAATCGTCGCGCCAGACTGGACTCGATTGCTCTGGCTCGCCCGCGTCCACCGCGGGCTGCTCTTCCTCGCCCACGGACTCGCCGGCGGACAATTGCGCCTCGCCTGTCCCGCCGAGATTCGCACCTCGCTCGACGAACTTCGCGCGGTCGCTCATCTGCAAGCTCTCGCCCGCGCCAGCGAAATCGCCCACCTCGGCGACGTGCTGCAGCAACACGGCGTCGCGTGGGCCGTGGCCGATGACTGGATGTTCACTCAATGCTTCGCCCCGGACCGGCCGCTCGCGGAAACCACGGAGGCGATTCAACTGCTCGTCCGGGAAGGCGACTTGCCGCAAGCGCGCGCCGCGCTCGCCATCGCCGGACACCGCGAGGTGAATCGGAGCTTCGAAGTGGCGGCGCTCGGCCACACGCCGGTGAAACTGGTTGCGACGGCGGCAGCACCGCAGTCCGTGCGCGGTCCCTCGATCGCCGGCCGCGTGCTGCCCCGGCTGCCCGATGAGGAATGGTTGCACTTTCTTGCGCACGATCACTCGCCGCCCCTGCGTTTCGATCTGCTCCGCGCCTGGCAAACGGTCTATCTCGCTCATGCGGTCGTGGGGTCCGCCACGGCCGCGCCGGCGGTCGCGGGAGCACTGAACCACAGCCGTCGCATCCTCGGATTGCCCGCGCCAACGGAAACCTCGGCTCCGCTCCCCGCCGGAGCGGGCGGCGCGTTGCCTATCCCCCCGTTCGTGCCGACGCCGGAAATCGTGGTGGAGCGCATGCTGGCTCTCGCCGAAACCACCGCCGCCGACACGGTGATGGATCTCGGCTCGGGCGACGGGCGCGTCGTGCTCGCGGCGGCGCGGGACTTTGGCGCCTGCGCGTGCGGCATTGACCGCGATCCGGCGCTGATCGCCCGCGCGCAAGAGCAAGCGGAGCAAGCCGGGCTCGGCGCGCGAGCGCGCTTTCTCTGCGCCGATCTCTTTGCCGCCGACGTCAACGGCGCGAGCGTGATCTGCCTGTATTTGCTGCCGGCACTTTATGCACCGGTGCGCGAGCGGCTGTTGCGGCACGCGCGACCGGGCACGCGCGTCGTGTCGCACGATTATTTCTTCCCGGATTGGCCGCCGGAAAAAACCGCATTGGTGCGCACATCACCCGCGCGGATGGCCCAGATTTATCTCTGGCGCATCCCCTGAGTTTTGGCTGGATGGAGCGAGATGCTGATCTCCGTCGCAATCACTCCCGCCGAACAAACCGCTCGCGCGCTCTCCGCGGAAAATCTGGCGGAAGCTTCGCGCGCGCTGCGAACGCACGGCTGCGTCATGCTGCGCGACGTCCTTGCTCCGGAGCACATCGCGGCGATGCGCGAGGAGGTGTTGGCCCGCAACCCGCCACTCCAACGCGCTGAACGGCCTGAAATCTCCGGGCGAGTCGGTAACCGGCGCTTCATGGCGGCGCTCGAACTCTCCGGACCGTTCGGCTCGCCGGACTTCTTCGCCAATCCGTTCGCGCTCCCGGTGCTGCGCGCCGTCGTGGGACCGGAAATGATCATCGGCGCGTTCGGCGCGGTGACCTCGTTGCCCGGGGCGCAGGATCAGCATGTCCATTTCGACGGTCCGCCGCTGTTCAACAAAGCCATCAATCGTCTCGCCCCGGCCCACGCGGTGAACTTCTTCGTGCCGCTGGTCGAGTTCAACGCCTCCACCGGCACCACGCGGCTGTTTCCGGGCACGCACCTCGATGTGGATCGCGATGTCACCAGCGCGCCCTTCGTGGATCCGATTATTCCCGTCGGTTCGTGCCTGCTGATGGACTATCGGCTCAAGCACCAGGGGCTCGCGAATCGCTCCGAGCTGGTCCGCCCGCTCCTCTACACCGTGTTTCAACAACCGTGGTTCAAGGACTACAAGAATCACGGCCGCGTGCCCTTCCTGCGACTCTCCGACGCCGACTACGCGCGCATGGCGGAGGAGCATCGCGCCCTGTTCTCGTGGACGGAACACTATCGTAACGGTCTCTACTGAGGCGCGCCGCGCACCGCCGACGCACCGGACGGCGGACGGAGATTTCAGGTGACTCGCCCGACCGCGAACGCACACTCGGCCCATCGTCGTCCGTTGCCCTGTGTCCGACTCCGCCCCGCACCCTCGCTCCTTTGAACTGTTCCGCGCATTCTGGCAGTCGTTCGCGGGCTACGCGCGCGGACGTCTGTGGGGCGCGCTGGCGCTGATCGTGCTCATCGGCGGCGGTGAGGCCGCGGGTCTGTTGCTGCTTCTGCCGCTGCTGCACAGTGTCGGCTTGGGCGAAATCCAACCGCTGAGCGGCTGGGCCGCCGTGCCGCTGCATGCGCTCGACTGGCTCGGCCTGCCGCGGACGTTGGCGGTATTGATTGCGGTTTTCGTGGCGCTCAAGGTCGCCCAAGCGCTGCTGCGCGCCTACTCGGGCTTCGTCGGGCTCAACATCCAGACCGGCTACACGGACTACTTGCGCAACCGCCTCTACCGCGCGCTGGTGCAGGCGAACTGGCTGTTCGTCGCCCGCCAACGCAGTTCGGACATCAGCCACGCGCTGGTGCACGAAATTCCGTCCGCCGGCGGGGCCGGCCAGCAAATGCTGAATCTGCTGGGCAACGGCTTGATGGCCCTCGCGCAAATCGGCGTGGCGTTCGCGCTCTCCCCTTCGATGACCGCGATGGCGCTCGCCTCGGGTGCCGTCTTCGCGCTCGGACTGCGCCGCCTGCGCCGGGCGGCCTTTGAACAAGGCAAGCTCGGCTTCGGCGCCCGCGCCGAACTGACGCACACGGTCAACGAACACCTCGCCGGCATCAAAATCGCCAAGAGCCAGGGGCGCGAGGAGCTGCATCTCCGGAAATTCCAGCAAGCGACCGCGGCCATCGTGGCGCATACGCTGCGCCTCTACCGCTTCAACGCATTCACGCGCATCTGGCTCGAACTCGGCGCCGTGGTCGCGATCGGCGCGTTCGTTTGGTTCGCCGTCACGATCGGCCAAGTCGAACCGGCGCGGCTGATCGTGCTGGCGTTCGCATTCTCGCGGCTCCTCGCCTACGCCAACTCGCTGCAGGACACGTGGCACCAGCTCACGTTGTCATTGGCCCCTTTCGCCATCACCGAGCGGCTCCGCTCGGATTTGGAAACCGCCGCCGAGCCGCCGCCTCCCGCGGTGACCGAGCGCCTCGCGCTGCAGCACGAGCTGCGCATCGAAAACCTGTCGTTCTCCTATGCGCCCTCCGCCGGCGACGCGAAGGTCGCGCTGCACGACATCAATCTCGTCATGCCCGCGCGCCGCGTCACGGCGCTCTGCGGACCTTCCGGCGCTGGAAAAAGCACGCTCGCCGATCTCGCACTCGGCCTGCTCGTGCCGACGCGGGGCCGAATCCTGATCGACGGACATTCCCTCGCCGGCCCGCGCCTTCACGACTGGCGGCAATCGATCGCCTACGTGCCGCAGGAGACGTTCCTGTTTCACGACACGGTCCGGCAAAATCTCCTTTGGGCGCAGCCCTCGGCGTCGGAGGCGGATCTGCGCGCGGCCCTGTGCGCCGCCGCCGCGGAAGAATTCGTGCAGCGGCTCCCGCAGGGGCTCGACACCCTCGTCGGCGACCGCGGCCTGCGCTTGTCCGGCGGCGAGCGCCAGCGCATCGCGCTCGCCCGCGCGCTCCTGCGCCGGCCGACGTTGCTCGTGCTCGACGAAGCCACCAGCGCACTCGACACCCACAACGAGCGCCTCGTGCAGGACGCGATCGAGAAACTCGCCGGCGAGCTCACGCTCCTCCTGATCGCCCACCGCCTTTCCACGGTGCGGATGGCCGACAACATCGTCGTGCTCGACCGCGGATCGATCGTCGAGACGGGTTCCTGGGAGGCCTTGAGCCAGCGCGACGGTGGAGCATTCCGCCAGTTGATCGCCGCCGATAAAGGCTGAGTTCCGCGCAAGAAAAAGGCCCCGAGGAAATCGGGGCCTAAATTGGCGGGATGGACGGGACTCGAACCCGCGGCCTTCTGCGTGACAGGCAGACGCTCTAACCAGCTGAGCTACCACCCCGTGAGGGACGAAAGAGGCCGAAAAGTAGAATCGGCCCCACCCTAGTCAAGCGCCGTTTGGAGTTTCTTCGGCAGAAAATTCAAGGAGCGCCGCCAAGGCCGCCTGACGATCGGTTTCAATCTGCTTCCGCAGCTCGTCGACCCCGGAAAACTTCTTCTCCGGCCGCAAGAAGCGCAGCCAGCGCACCGTCACGCGGTCGCCATAAGTCAGCGACGTCGGAGCCAACACATGCACTTCCAAACGCGGGGCCGTCGCGCCGGCTTCCACCGTCGGTCTCAGGCCGTAGTTCGCCACCCCGGGTTGCATCCTCCCATCCGCGCCGCAGACGGTGACGAGATAGACGCCATAGCGCGGGGCGAGGCCGGGTTGCCACGCGAGGTTCAGCGTCGGAAAGCCCAAGGTGCGGCCGAGTCGCTTGCCCTCCGTGACGATGCCGTCGGCGAAGTAGGAGTAACCGAGCAACGCGTTCGCCTCCTCGATCTCGCCACTGGCGATCAGCTCTCGGATGCGACTGCTGCTGATCGGGGCGCCGTTGTGGTTGAGGCGCGGCGCGCTGTAGACGGCGAAGCCCGCCTCACGCGCCGCGGCGATCAACGTCGCCGTGTCGCCTTCGCGGCCGCGGCCGAAGCGGAAGTTCTCGCCGACGTAAACAGCCTCGAGCCCCGGAAAAGCGCGTTTGAGCAAGGTCACGAAACCGCTCGCCGTGGTCGCCGCGAACTCGAGCGAGAACGGATGTTCGACCAGGAAATCCAAGCCGAGTCGGCCGAGCTGCGCGCGCTTGATCTCGGGCGCGAGGATCAGCGGCGTGGGCTTCTCGGGGCGCAGGACTGCGCTCGGGTGCGGCCAGAAGGTGAGCACGCCCGCGAGTCCGCGGCTGCGATGAGCGGAGTGCACGGCGACTTCGATCACCGATTGGTGCCCGAGGTGCACGCCGTCGAACATGCCGATGGCGAGATGAACCGGCCCGGCGGGCAGCGTCACCCGCTCGAGCGAGTCGAACTGCCGCGGCGCGTTCACGTGTAGGCGATGCGCGGCGCGGCCTCGTGGATCGGAATGAGGCGCTTCTCGAGTTCGGCCATCTCCATCGTCTCGATCTCCGCCAGCGGCGTGCACTGCGCGATCGTGAACTTGCCGCTGCCCGTGCGGCGCAAGCCGGAGAGGTGCGCGCCGCAGCCGATCTTCTCGCCGAGATCGCCCGCGATCACGCGGACGTAGGTGCCTTTCGTGCAAGCGAGGCGGAAGGCGATCTTGGGCGAGGTGAAACCGAGCAGGTCGAACGCCGCGACGCGGATGAAACGCGGCTCGCGCTCCACTTCCTCGCCTTCGCGCGCCTTCTTGTAGAGCGGCACGCCGCCGATCTTCACGGCGGAGAACATCGGGGGCGTCTGGTATTGGTCGCCAAGAAAACCCTTCATCGCCTCCAGCACCTGCTCCTCAGTGAGCGGCGGCACGGGGCGCGTCTCCATCACTTCGCCCTCGGCGTCGAGCGTGTTGGTTTTGGCGCCGAGCGTGATCTCGCCCTCGTAAACCTTGTCCTCGCTAATGAGGTATTGGGAAATCTTCGTGGCCTTGCCGACCAGCATGACAAGCAGGCCGGTCGCGAGCGGGTCGAGCGTGCCGGCGTGGCCGATGCGCTGGATCTGGAATTTCCGGCGGAGGCGGTAGACGACGTCGTGGGACGTCATGCCGGTGGGCTTGTCGACGAGCAGCACGCCCTCGACTTCTTTGGGAGGACGGATGCTCATTTCTTGAGGGCGTCGACTTCCTGCAGGCGCTGCGCGAACGCAGCGACGAGTTTCGGATAGAACGAGGAAAGCGTGTCGGGGAAATTCAGGCCGGCCGCGCTGGCGTGGCCGCCGCCGTTGAATTTCGCCGCAATGGAATCCATGCGGTAGATTGCGTCCTGCGCGCGCAGGCTGGCTTTCATGACGCCCGGACGCTCTTCGATCAACGCGCCGATGGCGACTCCGTCGAGCGAGCGCGCGTAGTCCACGAGACCTTCGGTGTCTTCGACGCTGGCGCCGGTCTGCTCGAAAATGCCTTGCGGCAACACGCCGATGCACACGCGGCCGCCGCACTCGAGTTTCAGCGAACCGATGAAGTGTTGGAGGAGCTTCAGCTTCCCGAGCGACTCGCGCTCATAGAGTTCCTGCCCGGCCTGGGCGGGATTCGCGCCGCGCGCGAGCAGTTCGCCGGCGAGCGTGAACACGCGCTTCGAAGTCGAGGCGAAGCGGAACTGGCCGGTGTCGGTCATGATGCCGGTGTAGAGCGCCTGAGCGGACACGGCGTCGATCGGCACGCCCGCATCGAGGAAGAGGCCCGCGAGCACCTCGGCCGTGGCGGCGCTCTTCGTGTCGACGAAGTTGTGGCGCGCGAAGCCGACGTTGGAAAGATGGTGGTCGAAGCAGCCGAAGGCCTCCGCGTAGAGCGCGCGGGTCTTGTCGCCGGCGCGGTTGTGATCGGCGCAGTCGGTGAAGACCGCGAGGCGGCCGTCGTGCTCGATGTGGTCGCGCTGGAAAAACGGCGTGTCGCCGAGCAGGAACTTGATGCGGCGCGGGACGGGATCGGGATTGATCGCGATGGCGTCGATGCCGCGCGCGCGAAGGGCGCGGGTCAGAGCGACCTGGGAGCCGATGCAGTCGCCGTCGGGGCGCTGGTGACCGATGACCGCCACGCGCTGGCCCTGCAACGAGGCGAGGAACGCGGTGAACGACGCCTGAAACTCGGGATAGTGGCTCATTCCGGTTTCTTCCCTTGTTTGTCGATCTCGTCGAGGAGCGTCTCGATGCGCACGGCACGTTCGCCGGAAGCATCGTGGTGGAACGTCAGCGTCGGCACGTGGCGCATCACGACGTTTTTCGCGACGATGCCGCGGATTTCGGTGACCTTCGAGCGGAGCCAGCGGCCCATCTTGGCGATCTCGTCCGGATCGGAGCCGACGACCGAGTAATAGATTTTCGCTTCGCGGAGGTCGCCGGTGACGTCAGCGCCGGAGATGGTCAGGCGCGTGGCTTCGCTCGTGTAGCGCTTGCGCAGGTAGGCGCTGACCTCGCGCTGGAGCAGCTCGTTGACGCGGAGAAGTCGGTTGCTCATGGCAGGCTGGCGGGATGGGACCGAGAGCCGAGAAATGTGCGGCGTGCGCTCAGAGCGACGCGCGCACCTTCTGGATTTCGAAGCACTCGATCTTGTCGCCGGGCTGGTAGCCGTCGTAGCCGTCGAGGCGGATACCGCACTCGAGACCGGCGCGGACTTCGTTCGCGTCGTCCTTGAAACGACGGAGCGTGCCGACCTTGCCTTCGAAGACCGACTCCTTGCCGCGGCGGACGCGGGCGGAGATGTTGCGGTTGATCTTGCCCTCGGTGACGAGGCAGCCGGCGACGAAGCCGTGCGAGATGGGGAACACCTGGCGAACCTCGGCGACGCCGAGCTTGTTCTCCTTGAGGTCGGGCTCGAGCAGGTCGGCCATCATCTCCTTCACCCGGTCGCCGAGTTCGTAGATGATGTTGAAGTGCTCGATGGTGACGCCGTGGTGCTTGGCGAGCGGCGTGACGCCGTTCTCCTGCTTGGTGTTGAAACCGATGATGACGGCCTTGGCGGCGCTGGCCATGAGCACGTCGTTCTTGGTGACGATGCCCACGTCGGAAGCGACGATGTCGAGCTTCACCTTGGCGCTCTTGATGCCTTCGAGGACGTTGCGGACCGCTTCGACGGAGCCGTAGACGTCCGATTTGAGGACGACCTTGAGCACCTTTTCCTGCGTCGCAGCGATGTTGGCGAAGAGGGCGTCGAGCGACGTGTCCTTCGGGACGGCGGCGGCGGTAACGGCTTCCTTCTTCAGGAGGTGCTCCGCGTCCTCGGCCATCTTCTCAGCTTCGCGGGCGTTCTTCACCGCGGTGAACTTCGTGCCGGAATCCGGCGTGCCGGACCAGCCGATGACGCGCACGGGCGCGGACGGCGGGGCTTCCTTCACGTTGGCGCCGGCGTCGTCGAACATCGCGCGGACCTTGCACCAATGCGGGCCGCACACGATGGCGTCGCCGATGCGGAGGGTGCCGCGCTGGACGATGACGGTGGCAACGGGGCCGCGGCCGACTTCGACTTCGGACTCGATGATGACGCCGCTGGCTTCCGCCTTCGGGTTCGCCTTGAGATCGAGAACTTCAGTTTGGAGGAGGATGTAGTCGAGCAGCTCGGTGATGCCCTGATTCTTGATCGCCGCGACGGGCACGGTGATGATGTCGCCGCCCCAGTCTTCGGGCGCGATGTTGCGCTCCTGCATCTGGCCCTTCACGCGGTCGAGGTTCGCGCCCTTCATGTCCATCTTGTTGACGGCGACCATGAGGGAAACCTTGGCGTTCTGGGCGTGCTTCAGCGCCTCGTCGGTCTGCGGCATGAAGCCGTCATCCGCCGCAACGACGAGCACCGCGATGTCGGTGACGTTGGCGCCGCGAGCGCGCATGGCCGAGAAGGCCGCGTGGCCGGGCGTGTCGAGGAAGGTGATCTTCTTGCCGTTGTGCTCGATCTGGTAGGCGCCGATGTGCTGCGTGATACCGCCGAACTCGCCGGCGGCGACGTTGGCCTTGCGGATGGCGTCGAGCAGCGAGGTCTTGCCGTGGTCGACGTGGCCCATGATGACCACGACTGGCGGACGCGGCGCGAGATTCTTGACGTCCTCTTCACGCGCCTTTTCTTCGCGCGACTTTTTCTCCTCTTCCTTCTTAACGGCCGGGCTGACGGGCTGCTGTTCGCCGCGGTGCTTGATGTCGAGGAGGAAGCCGTGTTTTTCGGCGAGCTTGTTGGCCACCGCTTCGTCGATCGACTGGTTCATCGACGCGAAGATGCTCATCTCCATGAGCTCGGAGATCAGCTTGAAAGGCTTGAGGCCGAGCGCGACGGCGAAGTCGCGAACGACGATCGGCGGCTTGAGATGGATGATCTTCACGCCGCCCTCCTCGGTCACAGTGACGGAGGAGACGGCCGGCGTTGACGGCGGAGCGGGCGGAGCCTTGTAAGTCGGCGGCGGAGGCGGCTGCGTCGGCGAGGAGCCGGGACGCGCGGCGGGAGCCGGCGGGGGCGGCGGCATGCTCGGAGCTTTCGCAACTGGCGCAGGCGGCGGCAGCGGCGCGGCTTTCGCAATCGGGGCCGGAGCGACCGGAGCAGGCGCGACAGGAGCCGGAGCAACAGGCGCCGGGGCGGGCGCGGGCTTGGGAGCGGAGAAGTGCGCGGGCGGCGTGTAAGGACGCGGAGCGATCGGCGGCGGAGTCGGCGCGGCCTTGAAAGTCGGCGGCGCGACCACCGCGGGCGGAGCCTTGGGCGCGGGCGCCGCGGGGGCCACCGGAGCGGCGGGAGCCGGCACGGGCGCAACCGGCGCGGGCGGATTCGCGGCAGCAGCGGCGGCGGCCTTGGCGGCGGCAGCGGCTTTGGCGGCTTCCTCCTTTTCGCGCACGACGTCCTGTGCGGACTTCACGAAGACGCCGGCAGGCAGCTTCACGTGGCCCGGAGCATCGGGAGCAGGCGCAGCGACTTCCGCCGGAGCGGCGGGAGCGGCCTCGGCGGCGGCTTTGTGACCGCCCCACTTCTTCTCGATCTCGTCGTAGTAGATTTTGCTGACGGTGCTGGAAACCGACTTGGTGTCCGCCGAGACGAAGGCCTGCTCCTTGAGCCAGGAAAGCATCTCCTTGGGCTCAACTCCGTATTGCTTGGCGATCTCGTGAATGCGGGCGCTCATTAAGTCAGTATGTCAGTAAGAGAGTAACGTTGCGTGGCGTGGATGAAAATCAGGCTTGGGCCCCGGAAACCTTGGCGATGACGCCTTGCGCTTCTTCGTCGGTAAAGCCCATGCCGGCCAAGTCGCTCGCCTCGACGCCCTCGAAGGCGGCGGGGGAATTGATGCCGTTGGCGACGAGGCGCTCGGCGATGGAATTGTCGAAACCGAACGCGCCGACGAGCGCGTTGATGGCCTGCGCACGCGGATCGGAGGCGGTGGCCTTCCACTCCTCGATGTCGAGCCGCCAGCCCACGAGGCGCGAGGTGAGGCGCGCGTTCTGGCCCTTGCGGCCGATGGCGACGGCGAGGTCCTCGTTCGCAACGCGCACGAGCATGCGCTTGTTCTTCTCGTCGAGAATCGTTTCGCGCGGCACGGCGGGCTTGAGGGCCTCGACGAGCATTTCCTTCGGATCGGCGTGATACGGGATGATGTCGATCTTCTCGCCGCCGAGCTCGCGAACGATGCTCTTCACGCGGGCGCCGCGGGCGCCGACACAGGCGCCGACCGGGTCGACTTTCGGGTCGGTGCTGGTGACGGCGATCTTCGTGCGGTAACCCGGCTCGCGGGCGAACGCCTCGATCTTCACGGTGCCATCGGCGATCTCGGTGACTTCGAGCTCGAAAAGACGGCGGACAAATTTCGGCGTCGCACGGCTGAGGATGACCTCGGGGCCGCGGCTGGAGTTCTCAATCTCGAGCAGGAAGCAGCGGATGCGCTCGCCCGGGGCGTATTCCTCGCCGGGGACCTGTTCCTTGCCGGGCATGATGGCCTCGGCCTTGCCCAGATCGATGTAGAGATCGTTGCGTTCGCGACGGCGCACGGTGCCGCTGACGATGTCGCCGACGGAATCCTTGAAGTCGTCGTAGATGCGCTCCTTCTCGAATTGGCGGAGACGCTGCATGATCGCCTGACGCGCGGTCTGCGCCGCGATGCGGCCGAGGTAAGAGGGATCGATTTCCTTTTCGATCGTGTCGCCGACCAGGGCGCCGGCTTTGAACACCTGGGCCTTCTCGATATGGATCTGCGTCTTCGGATCCGAAACGGAATCCGTCACCTTCATGATCGCCCACGCCTTCAGCTTTCCGTCCTTGGGATTGATCTCGATCTTGAGCTCCTGGCCCGAATTCACGCCCTTCAGCGCCGCCGTTTTAATGGCGTTCACAATGGCGGAGATCATATCGGCACGGGGAATGCCTTTCTCCTTCTCCATGTATTCGAGGACGGACAGGATTTCGCTGCTCATGATGTTGGTGTGGTGGGAAAAAAAAGGCGGGACCCGTAGGCCCGCCCACTTGTGGAAAGTGAACTTGAGTGAGCGCGCAAGGTAGCCGCCGCGAGCGCGCGTTGTCAAGCGCGCCGCCTGTAGCGAGCTGACAGGCACTTACGCGCGATATTCCCGATCGATCAACCACCCCAGCAACCCTTGCGCCGCTCCATGGGAGAGCGGCCAATCGCGAGTGCCCGTCACGGCCAGCCGTTTGAGCCCACGGCGAACCGCGTCCGGCAGATCGCCCGCGAACCAGTGAAACCAGAATTCGTCCAAGCCCGGACGCTCATCGCTCGCGGCGAGGAGCGGCAAAAATCCATCGCAGACCAACGTGTCGAAGCGCGGCCCGCTCACCGCGTCCGCCATGACGTCGCGGCTGAGTTGCTCGTGCAACACGCGAAACACCCCCGCGCGGCGCGCATGCGCCGTCGTCACGTCCGGACCAAAGGCGAGCACCGGCAACGCCCCGCCCCACTCCGCGAGTCGTCGCGGCCAGTCCGGCACGCGCGCCACCCACTCCCGATATTGCGCGAGCCGCGTGCGCGGGTGATTTGCCGGGCGCACTCCGTGCGTTTGCCAACCGTGCACCGACGCCAACGCCGCCACGACGCGATCATCTTCCCCGGCGCGCCAGTCGTCGATACCCCAACGCTCCGCCGTCGCGAGCATCGGGACGCGATTGTGCCGGTAGCCGAGAATCTCGAGCGCGGTGTGATGCGCAGCGGCATCGAAACCGAGTCGCGCGATCCGCTGACGCGCCGTCGCGACCTTCGCATTCCAGCGCTGGTGCGCGAGCTCCGCGAGGCGCGCGCGCAGCACGTCGGGCGGCAGATTCGCCAGCTCCTCCAGCCGCCGCCACTCGTCCCGCGCCGTCAACGCCTCGAGCGCGTCGTCCGCGGCGTATTCCTCGAGGTCGCGATGCAGCAGCGGCAGCAACACCAGCGCCGGAATCCCGGTCCCGTCCGCCCGCCGCTGCGGCGGCTCGCCGGATTCGGGCGGGAACAAGAGCACATGCAGAACCACCTCCGCATACGCCGCGTTCTCCGCGTGTCCATGCGCGCGCCAGTCACGCGCGTGGAAATGCACTTCCACGTCTCCGACGATTTCGTGGCCGTCGATGCGCAGTTGGGCGGTTCGAAAATCCGGCCCGCCGAGCAAATTCCAGCGGCCGGGAAAAACGATATCGAGCGCGCGACCGTCGACGAGTTTCGCGCGCGCGGCCGCGAAATCCTGCTGCAGCCAGATTTTTTGCACGACGCGCTCGTGCATGGTAAAAGGCCCGTAGAGGCCTTGCATTTCCGCAACGGACGAATGGAGGGGAGCCATGGCGATGAAGGACGCCGCGTGGCCCCGTCGGCGAGTTGCGGGCTGGACACTGCGGAAATTCCGCCAACGCTGCCAGCGATTTCCTCGCTCCCACGGAAGGGTGGCAGAGTGGTCTATTGCGGCGGTCTTGAAAACCGCTGAGGCGAAAGCCTCCGGGGGTTCGAATCCCTCCCCTTCCGCCACTTGGTGATTAGTGAGTTATGAAACTAATAACTCACAAATAACACGCGAAACGGGTGGCGGATTTTTACAATGTGGCCAAATTGTGGCCACAATTCGACCATGAAACGCCCCAAGAATCCGAAATTTCCAAGAGGCGAACCTCGCTGGAGGTGGCATCCCAACCGTGGCCCCGACGGAAAAATTTGCTCCTTTAGCTGCCGCGTCGAGTGGCTCGAAAACGGTGTGAGACAACGCAAGAACGTGCCGACCGCAGAAGAGGCTGACGCGTTGATCGCCGCGATTAAGAAGCGCACCGTGCAAGCCGACGCCGGGCTCACCACTCAAGTCACGCAACTCACCAAAGCGCAGATCGAGTTCGCCGAACTGGCGTTCACCCGCCTTCGCGACGCCGGTTACTACGTCCCGGAAGAAATTGAGTCGGCGAGTTCGATTTTGAAGGCGGTGCAGTGGTTCGCCGATAATTACAACCCTGATCAGGCGATTCCTCCGACCGTGTCTGAGGCAGTCAGTCGGTTTCTCGCCACGCGTGCAAACAAATCACCTCGCACATACAAGTCTCACAAAACCTACTTGGAGGAGTTTGCGACGAACTACGGTTCCCAATCCATCGCGGCGATTACCCCGGCGATGGTGGATGAACATATTCGCACGTGTCCCTTCGGAAATGTCGCCAAGCTCCACCGCTGGGACTCGCTCCACGCTCTGTTTGAGTTCGCTCGCGGGAAGAAAAACGTCAACGGCACGTGGGTCGGAGTAAACCCTGTGAAGGCTGTCGCGGAGCCTGAATATTCACCTTCGCGTCCGAAAATCTATACTGTCAAAGAATGCGAACAACTGATCAAAGGCGCGGTGCTAAACTGCTACGCACCGAACCGCACCTCCATGTTCTCCCGTTTCGCGTCGACGCATAGGTTCTGGACTAAGATCAAAGCCTCCTCGATCATTCGCTGCTGCGTTTTTTCTGACACCAAACGATCGCTGCGCTCCCTGCTGACCTGCTTCGACAGCGATATGCAGAGCGTCTGCAGCGCCAAGCATTGCTCGGAGAGAATTTGAGACTCCTTGCGCAAGGCGGCGAATTCCTGCTGCAACGCTTCGCAAATTTTCGAGGAGGCGTCCGCGCCGTTCGGCAAGGATTGCGAGTTTTCTGGCGTGCTCATAGTCTATTTCTGTGGAGTGTTGCTGGGCCCAAGTGGCACTTCCACCGGAAGAATCCATACTGTGGTCGTCCCGCGCACGTCGATCGTCCCCTGCTGCGTGCCGGGCTTCATTTGCACCCAGAGGCGACCCTCCGGATCGCGCAACGACACGATCCGTTGAGCCCAAACCGAGTCCCGAAGCTCCATCGCGGCCTTCTGCTTCTGCTGTTTCAGCTTTCGAAGGCACTGGATTAGATGCCGCCGTTCCGCTTCCAATTCTTCTATCTGCGTTTGGCTTCGCCTGATCTGCGCTCGTTCCTGAATTTGGATTGTCAGATTGGACATCAGGAGAACGACAAGGACCACGACCGCCGTCCCTTTGATAATCCGCCACGAGCGGCCACGGCTCACCGAAACCGTGTCCGGTGATTTCGTGCCAGAAGGCGCGCTCGCGAGGCGCTCCTCCAAGCCGTTCATACGTCTCGCGAACTCCTCGCGAAAAGCCTGGAGGGAGGCCGACGATGTCACCTCCAAACACTCGCGGACCAACGGCTGCCCACCTTCCGGCGAGCGCAGCCACGCGTGGACGCAATTCGGCAAGCTCTGCTGCAGCAGCGCCAATGTCGCGGCATGAAGCCGGCTTGTCACCGAGCCAAGCGGCTGTGCTCCAGGGGAAGTCGGAGGAGTATTTTCCACCGAGGAACTCGAAACTACATTCGTTTTCTGCGATGCCATAGAAGCCTTTCACTTTGCGGTAGAACGCTGTGACATGTCGCACACCTGGTGCCTCACGGAGGGCGTCCAGTAGCTCACAACGACTTCGAAGAACGCCTTGCCGGGTCAGCTCTCCGAGCTCTCCATCTATCGCTAGCAACGCGGCACGCGCATCGTCGCTGATGCCACGACCGCGCGGCTCTTGCGTAAGCCTGCGTCGAAAAAAATCTCTGCCACACGAGAAGCCGTGCTCGAGATTGATGAGGCGGCAATCTGCCTCGAGCAGTTCGATTAGTTCTTTCCGCTTCGGCAGGATCTCGACAGTCCGTCCAGTCAGCAGATCTAATGGGATGCCCACCGTGTGGGTATCCGGACCGTCTGGATGCAACACAATCATGCGGGCAATCCGAGTCGATGGCAACGCACCCAAACGAAGTTTAAGGCGATGGTTCGCGATCGAATAAATCCTGTGCAGCCCTACAACCGATAACGGTTCCGAGAACCGCTGGACGAACTGCACAGCCCGACATTTGCGGCTTCCAAGGGAGAGCACCACGTCTTTGATTTCCTGCTGATCGCCGGCCAAAAATTCGGGCGACATGTCACGCAGCGAACCCTTGCCTGCAACGTTCTGTCCGGGATACTCAGCAGAGGTTTGGGGAAGCGACTTCTCAATCATCGCAGTGCCTCCTCAGTTGCACGCTCGTTTGCTCGGCGCCGATTCGTGCGAACCGTGTGTTTGGCCGCCGGCATCGCCGCCAGGTGAAGCGCAAGTTGCCGCCGCAAACTGGTCAGCGTGGCTTCCGTCTTGTCGAGCTGGTGCATCAGGTCGGTCAGCTTCGCGGCTTCACCGAGCGCCAAACGAACGTCACCTTGCCGCAGCAGTTCCGCCTTCAATTCCCGCACGGAATTCGCGACGAAGACGGAAACCTGCAGCATACGCGCAATATCCGCCGATACCTGCGACATGGTCGACGGAGTCGCGGGCTTCCGTCCGTCCTCCGTGAGAAGATCAATCGCTTGAATGACGGCCCAAGTTACCGATTTGTGATGAGAGTCGGCGTATTCCAGAATGGCCGCGTCTGTGGAGGCGGGTAACCGCAGATGCCGCCGATGTGTTTTCGTGTTCATCGGGCGACGGATGGCACATTCGTAATACCTTGGTTGCTTTCCAAACCGAACAGCTCCGCCTGCACTACGCCTTGCTCAGTTTGCTTCGCCAGGCGTGCTTTCCGAGATGTGATCGAGCCATCGTGGCCAAATTTCGCCAGTAAGTGGCGCTTCACTGACATCTGTTCCCGTTCCGTGAGTTCGAACGTGTAGGTGACAGTGCCGAACTGAACTTTCGCTAGTTCGCGACTTTTGGCCTTCCGCAAGGCTTCCGGAGACTTCGATATGGTCATGCCCATAATTATGGGCCGCCGACGCCTCCATGCAGAATGGCATTTTCTCCAATGAAAACGTGTTTACATCGTCAAATGTTGGACAGTAATCTATTTCCGAAATGCCTCGCACTAAGCGCTGTTCGCCAGGTCCGTCAGACAACCCTTCCGAAATCGCTCGTTTTGAGCTGTGGGAGCGGATGCGCGCCGGATTCGCAAAGATACTCGAAGCAAATCAATTGACCCTGGCCGAGGCGAAATCGATCGCTCAGCACTCGCGCCTTGTCGGCATGAAGGAGTTCCGAACAAGAACTCAAATGAGCGAACGGACATTCCGGAATTGGTGGAATAATTTTACTGACCGGCCCTCGGGAGCATTCCGCCGATCTGGGCGCCGCCATAGGCCAACCCAGAATTGCATGAGGGGGCGCTGCGTGCGCTGGCTGGAATACCAATTCGATCGCCTCTTTCGGCATCCTTCCATCTGCTACTCGTCGCGGGAAATGTGGGAAACCTGCAAGGCGGCAGGAGGATTCCCCACCTGTTCCTATCGAACGTTCCGACGCGTGCTTGAAAAGCTGAATCATTGCTCGGGAACGCAATACGAATGGTGGAAAAAACAAGCCCAACGCGAAAGACGAACTCGCTATCTCCGTGAACGCTCGAAGCGCAAGAACGCACGCGCGTGAACCAGCGACATGTCACAACCCGGGACGCCCCCGGACGACATCTGATCGATCCAAGGCCGTCGGGATGAGGTTAGCGATACACGCCGTGTCCGCCGCAAACCTCACCCGATAGTGGCAAAACGCGTGTGGATTTGCAGGTTGGCGGCGGCCCTTTTCGGCTCTGGTCGCCAGCCCTGCGCGCTCTAGGTCGGCACTCGAATAACAGCTACCTGAAGCCGAGTCGCGAGAGCGATTCGACTCCCGTTCCTTCGACGGATGAAGTGGCTGGATGACTCGTTTCGACCAAGCTATTCAGGGTTACCTCACGTATTGCGCCGAAGAGCGAAAATTCAGCTTCCACACGCTAAAAGCCTATCGGCTCGACCTTCACGCGCTGCGTGCGTTCGTCGCCGCAGCTGATCTGAATGCCGTTAAGCGCGATACGTTGCGCGAATTTCTCCGCACCTATGCGGACAGCAAACCACGGACAGTGCGACGCAAGCTAGCCTCCGTAAAATCGTTTTTCCGGTATTTAGCCGGCGAGAATGTCATTGCGATCGATCCGGCGCAGGATCTTCGCAGCGGCGTCAAGCTGGGGCGGCCCTTACCCCCCACCGTCTCGAAAGCAGGGATTAAGCAACTGATCGCGACGGCGTATCGTCCGGCGTCGAGTAACCGGCGAAAAACGATCGCGCGGCAGAAGCGGAACGCCGCGCTAATTGAGCTGCTTTTCTGCACCGGCATGCGGGTATCGGAAATTTCGCGCCTGACGCTCACGGCAGTGAACCTATCCGACGACACCATCTTGGTAGACGGAAAAGGCAGTCGCGAACGGACGGTTCCAATCGTCAGCCCTGAGCTGCGCCGAGCCCTCCAAATCTGGCTCGATCTTCGGGAGCGGATCGATTCTGAGCTGCCTTTTCTTTTCCTGAACCGGGCCGGGCGCCGCCTCAGCGAACAGTCGATCCGGACAGTCGTGCGCCAGGCCGCCGCCACCAGCGGCTGCGGGCGCGTGACGCCGCATATGTTCCGGCATACACTCGCGACGCAGTTGCTCGAGGAAGGCGTGGACCTTCGTCACATTCAGCGCCTCCTCGGACACAGTTCCATCGCCACCACGACGATCTACGCGCAGGTCAGTGACCGCGCGCAACGGGAATGCCTTCAATTGCGGCATCCACGCCGTCTCTTTCGGGCCAGCGGCCCCAGAAAGGCAGGATAACTAAGGATTATCCTGCAATCAGTATGCGCCGAACCAAGCGTTCTTCCCCTGCCGGTAGTGCACTGCCCGAGATCGAGTGCATCGAACTATTGGAGAACATCGAGGAGGCTTACGCACGCGAATACGGCGTCGCCCCATTCAACATCTCGCATTGGGATCCCACGGAGGAATTCGAAACCGCAATGCTACCACATCTGGACCTGCCTTCCCTGAGCAGCGCCATTGCGTATCGGTTTTCCTACCAAGTCGCCGAAACCGAGGCTGTGATCGCCAAGTTTGGGGCGTCGACCCAAAACAGCTTTGGCGTCTTCACGCCCTCCACGACTACTTCGATCCTTTGTGTGCTGAATTGGCTCCGTAGCCGCGCCCGGCAGCGCATCGTGGCCGTGTGCCCGGCCTATTTTTCCCTGTTCCACGCCGCCGACCGGTTTGGCATCGCCACTCAAAAGATATTCCTGCGCCGAAGTGCTGAGGGATTTTGGCTGAAACCTGCAATGGCCAAGATGGGACGGAAGCCTGGGGTGCTTTGGCTCACTAATCCGGTCTACGGAGCCGGCGTCTATTTCGGTGACGACGACGTAGCATTCATTGACCAACTCTTGGTCGACGGATGGACCGTCATTGCAGATGAGTGCTTGGCGCTGCCAGGTCGGGAGTTGGTGCGCCGGCTCGGGTAACCTTGCCCTCCTCGGCGCTCCCAGCGTGCCACGCCCGTCAAGGTCGTCCTCCTTCGCCCGCCTCCGGCGGTGACGTGGCGCGGGAGCGAGCCTGAGACACGGACACGTCGTCCGACCGGCGAACGCGCTCGCGCGCGACGAACCATGAATACGATTCACTACGGAATGGACGAGCGGGAGCACGCGACGGTGCTGGCGGCGCTGCGGCATTACCAGGCGGCGTTGGCGACCGGCGTGTTCCCGGCGATCGCGGAGATTGCGACGGCGGGCGGATTGATCCGGGCGCTGGAGGAGCAGGAAATCGACGCCCTGTGCGAGCGGCTGAACTCCGACCGGCCGGAGCGGATCAACCGGAAGGTGCGGGAGGCGTTGCGAACGGCGATCCGGTTGGCGGAGCGGGAGCTGATGAACTGGAAGCTGGACCGGGTGGATGATGCCAAGCACCGCGCGCTGCGGAAGGCGCTGGGACGGTATCAGGAGGCGTGGGACTTGCTCGGGTGAAGCATCGGCCGGCGGTCGTGCTCGACCGCCGGCAAGCTCCGATCAATCGTTTCATCGGAAGATGAAACACCTAGCGCGCCGCGGAGCGCCCGCCTAACTCTCCGGTGATGCCGACGATCGCCGAACAGAATCTCGCACTCGACCGCCTCCACACACGGGCGTGCCAGTGCTTCACCCTGATGATCTGGATCACAAAATTTCGTCCCGTGCTTCAGCCAGGCAACGAAGATGGCTACGAACTGCTCACTCTGATGAGCAATGCGTCCATCGAAACTTCGCTGCTCAGTTTCCGCTGCTTGAACGAGTTCTTTCGCAAACGTGACGGGAAACATCGCGCTGATGATGTCGTCGCGGAAGATTTTTACGGTTTCGTCAGCGCCGGACCGTTTCTCTCCGAAGAGGAGAGCCGGGCCGTCAACAAGCGCGTGATGCACCTCACCTATCACGAAATCCCTCTGAACCAAATCGGTTGGCAAATCGCCGACTGGACGACCCGAGGAATCCCTCGCGTCGTCGAGTTCCTGGAGCACCTTACTCGAACGCTGCCTGCGACCGACGCCGAAGCAATGAAAGCCAACCGGACGATACCGCACTTGCGGATTTTGATGCAGCAAACTGCCGAGTTGGCAGCACACCAGTTTTCGAATCGTGCGCAAGTGGCCGTTACCGGTCCTCAAGAAACTTCCGCGACGGCAAAACAGGACACGATATAGTCAAACAGAGCGTCTGCTTTCGGCGGCGAGAATGACGGAGAGCGACACAGAAACGCAAAGGCGGGAGCGTCCGGGAGTGTCAGTTCCGCAAGCGGAACAGCCCGAAACGGCGCACGGTAATCTTCGAAGCAAATTTCGCGGGTGCGCCAATCGAAGACGTAGCCTGGCGGACCTTGATCGTGATTGGGCGGATAGGCCCACACGATTTCCGAGGGCCATTTTCTGCGAATCACTTCATACATGAAATTCGCTGACGTCGTCTTTCGCGAGTAGTGCCCGTAGAGATCATCGTGCGCGTCGACATGCACCCATCGCAGCGGCGGGCTAAGAACTCCGTTTCCAATCAACGCCGCGACGGGGGCAAGCACTCCGTCGTGAAGTTCACAGCGTAGCAACGGCGTCTTTGGCGTCACGTGCCACTTATGAAGATATTCGGAAACCTCGCCCACAGACGAGACCGTGTGGTCACCGTCGTCGGGGCGTGGATCTCCTTCACGTCGGTTGGCCACCGCAGGTTGGACGAACGCGTCGAGATCGATATCGAGAACGGTCATACGCTGGACGTTCCTAGGGGAATAGCAGGTCTACGCTTTGAATGGCGCGGAAGCCGCGGTCATCACCAATTGGTCCCGTTAGGGAAGCGATAGCAGTTGAATTCATTCACTGGGATGCGGCGAAGGTAGCAATCGGAGCTGAAAATGGCCGAAGGTGCGCAGAGTGACGCAACGTGGAGGAGGCGAAGAAGCCGCCGCACCGATCGCGCGCGGCGCATTCCGTGCAGGCCGGAAGATAGATGTTCTTCCAGTCAGAAATCGCCCGCCGAGCGAAGCGGACCAGATTCGGGCGCAGCACGCAGAGCGGCAGGTTGAAGAGTTGCACGGGGATTGCGGCCGTATCGAGCGCTTCGACCGCTTGTTCCAGTTCGGCTTGGTAGTCGGCGGGATCGATCCAAAGGGCGTCGAGGTTCGAGCGGGCGAAACCCATCAGTTCGAGCCCCATGAAGGAGACTTGGTCGACGAAGGGGAGATTGCGGGCCACGAAGCGGGCGAACTGGGGCAGGCGTTGATAGGTGGCGCGGTGCAGCACGCAGCGCAGTTCGATGCGGACGCCGACGCGAGCGAGGTTGAGGAGGCCGAAGATAGTTTCTTCGAAAGCGCCGCGGGCTTGGACGACGTAATCGTGTTGCGCGGCCGTGTCGGCGTAAAGCGGGACGCCGATCATGAAGTCCTTGGGTTGGGCGGCGGCGACTTGTTGGGCGAAGGGCGCGAAGCGAAATTGCCGGCCGTTCGAGAGCATGTGCACCGCGGTGTCGGGGAGGTGCGTGCGCAAGGCGCGGAGAACGTCGAGGAGGCGATCGCCGAGGAGCGTCGGTTCGCCGCCAGTGATGCCGAGTTCGAGCGTGCTACGATCGAGCCACGGAATCATTTGAAGGATTTCCGCGACGAGATGATCGTCCTGCACGGCGCGGGGCGGTTGCGAACACATCAGGCAGCGGCTGTTGCAGCGCTCGGTGAAGAAGAGGACGTTGTGGCGGGAGTGCCGCCGGTAGAGAGTGCGGACCTCGCGGGCGGCCGGATTGGCGCGGAGGATGTCGCCGACTTGGAGGTAATCGAAATCGGAGGAGAGCACCACGGCGTGGGGTGCCGCGGTGAACCCGACCGGGCACGTTTCCGTAGGGTGCGCGAGATCGATGGCCTCGAAACCGGAGTCGCAGGCCCGCTCGAGGCGCAGCAAGCGTGGCTCGCCGACGAAGGGAAATGAAGCGGGGCCGGACAGTTTCATGTCGCCCAAGAGCGGAGGATCTTCGCGTCCGCCGGTGAATCTTCCAACAACTGGAGGAGGTGCCGCATGATCCCCATATTCCGCCGGCAGAAGGCGCTCGTGGGCCGATGGCCGATCGGATCGCCTTGCGTGGCGTGGTGGAAGACGGGGTCGGTGCCGCACCACGGTTGGAAGGCGCAGTCGCTGCAGCCGGGGAGGCCTTCGCTCATCGTGCGGTAGGCGAGGTCGAGGATGGCGGTATCCGTGAAAAGGGATGACCAGGTGCTGCGGTGGACATTGCCCAAGCGGAAAGTGTGATCGTTCATCTCCGCGAGCATGCGGCCCTCGTCGGAGGCGTAGACGTCGCCGTCGTAATTGTAGACGAGGGCCCCGAGGGCGGCGCCCATCGGCGATTGCAGATCGACGTAGGCGGTGGGAAAGGCGGTCAGCATCCGGCGGAGGAGAATCGAGGCGTAGACTTCGCGGAACGGAATGCCCTGGCGGTTGAGATTCAGGATGTGACGGAGGCCGCGTTGGTAGAACGCGAGGAAACGATCCGTCTCGTAGCCGAGCTTGGCGGCGGATTTGACGGCGAAGCCGTAGGGGCTGATGTGGCGGAGAAAGATTTCGCGGAAACCGAGCCGGACGTAGTCGTCGATGATCGCCTCGGGTTGGGCGAGACTTTCGGCGGTGCAGGTCATCAGGGCGGAGACGCTCCCCTCGCCTAGCGCGGCGCGGCAGCGCTGAATTCCGGCCACGGTGCGTTCGTAAGCATCGTGGCCGGGTCGCGGGCGGTTGCGGTTGTGCAGCGCGGCTGGGCCATCGAGCGAGGTGGAGATGGTGATCGAATGCGCGCGAAAGAACGCGAGCATCTCGTCGGTGAGCGGAGAAAGATTCGTGGCGACGACGTAAGCGATGTCTCTCCCCTCTTTCCGCGCTTCGACGTGTTGGACGATGTGGCGGATGAGCGGAAAATTGAGCAGCGATTCCCCGCCCTGAAATTCCACTTTCAATTGGGAGGACGGAGATTGGAGCATCAGGTCCACCGCGCGATCCGCGGTCTCCGGGGACATGTCGAAGGCGGTGCGGTTTTCCGAAACGCGCGAAACTTGGCAGTAGCCGCAGGTGTGATCGCAGCGGAGCGTGACCACGAAGAGGTGGAGCGTGGCGAGGTCCGGAAGCCGCGAGTGTTTCGTGCGGAGTTGGGCGGCGAGGAGTTCGAGGTGCGCGTCCTTGGCGCCGCGGGTAATCACGTGCGCGGGTTCGAGGTCGTCGAGGAGCGGAGCCGAAGGCTCGAGTTGCTTAGTAACGAGCGGGGCGATCATCTCGCGCGGCACAACGCGGTAATCGCCGCCGGCGTTGGTCACGACAGTTCGTTTGTCGTCCAGCTTCAGAAAACGGAACGGGAGCAGGTCGTAGCCGACCCCACTTGCGTAATGGTCCTGGTCGCGGAAACTCGCCGCGAGACTAGGAGCGGGCGGGTTCACGCGGATTTTCCCACTCGGGACGCACGAGGACCGATTGCGAGAGCGCGTGCGCCAGGATCAGGTCGCGGATGCCGGAAGTTTCCGCGGCGACGATCGACCGGAGGCGTTGGTCGAGCAGGTCGTTCTCGAATTCCTTCGCGAGGACCGAAGCGTCTTCCGTGCTGAGCTTGGGTTCGAGGCCGACTTTGAGACCGGCTTCCGTTTTACGGAGCCGAATAAAGGCACGGCCGGAAAACCGATACGCCGTGCGGCAGATCGACTCCATCGTGTGCACCTGGAGATCGACGGTGAACACGACGGGCGTCATGGCGTGGACTCCTTTTTCTCCGTTTCCGGTTCGTCGGGCAGCGCGAGGATTTTTTCCGCTCCTCCCATGCGCTCGATGACGTCGGTGTTGGGGAAGGGGATGGTGGATTCGGTGGCACCGATGCGGACGACGGCGTGTTCGCGTTTGATCGCGACGATCTTCACCCGCGTGCCTTCTTCGAGGCGGATGACGCCCACGTCTTTGTCGCCGTCCTTCAGCGTGAATTGCGTCACTTTGGTGAGGCGCGCTTCCGCCGGCCATTGCGAGCGAACTTTGGGGAGCTTGGCGAGGACGCGGGCGAGATCGGGAGCGACGGGGGCGGATTCTTCCCCTTTCGCTTTGGCGGGCGCCGGCGGTTTTTCGGTTTTGGCGGGTCGCGTCGGCGCCGGTGTGGTGGAGGGATAGCTGCTGCCCGAGCTTCCGCCGCTGGAGCCCGAGTAATGCGAAGAATGGGAACGGTGCGAAGAGTGCGAACGGTGCGTGGCGAGCAGTTTGTGTCCGGCGCGGGCCAAGCCATAGACCAGTTTCTTCACCGTGGGGGTGTGCGATTGGACGGCGGGGTTGTCTGCGGGAGAAGACGGTGCGGGAACATCGACGGGCTCCGCTTGGGCCGCGACCGCGGGTGCGGTGGAGACCAAGGGCAATAGCCGGCGCAAGAGCGCTGTAACTTTGGGGTGCATGAGATTCCTCGTGGTGGGCCGAGAGCGGGAATGAAAAAAGGGCCAGCGCATCGCGGCGAACGATGCGGTGGCCCGAGTCATCGAGTAGACGGAGGCGATCACTCTGACGAGCCAATTTCTTCACCGCGGCAGCGCGCCTCCGATCGCACGACGTGGTGCGCGATGAATAGAAAGAATCGGTCGGCGACGGTCTTTCGTTCCGGCTTGCGACCATCTGGATGTGTGGTGAAATCAATTCGGGCCGAGGATTGCGCATGGTGCGCAGTCCACGGCCTTTTTGCTAATCACCTACGGAGACGGCCCTCGCCGGAACAGTGATGCCCAAACATATCATGATGACGCTCGACCTCGAAAAAGGGGTCTCGGAAGAGAATCGACAGAAATTCTACGCCAAGCTCAAAGAAGCGAACTGGGGCAAAATTCCAGACGTCACGACGGCTTGGAAATGCCAATGGAGCAGCGATCAAACGACGGCAGGCATGACGAATGTCGTGACCACCGATCTCACGAATGCGCGTGCCGCGGCGGGCTATTGCGCCTATCACGCGGTCGCGATGATCGGCGACGCGGCCCCGGTCGCGTTCAAAAGCTGACTTTAACCAATCCGATTCGCCATGACGCTGAACGGTTTTTTCCGCGAGGTTGCCGCGGCGTCACGCCGCGCCCAGCGCGATGCGGAACGTCGGCACCGGGCGGCGGTGCGTGCGGCCAAACTCCGGGCCAAGCTCGACGAACTCGAATGCGCCCGCGCCGAGGTGGAAGAATACGAAGAACAGATGCAGGGCTTGGCGAACATTCACCATCGCGTGGGTGAAGCGATCGATTGGCAGGAGCTGGCGGCTAAGCCGCCGCCGGTTGAGCCGACGCGGAAATCAACCCGCGAAGACTCTGCCGTGCAAGAGCGCGATGAATTCCAACCGCGCTTCTGGCACCGCTGGTTCGGCGGGGAAGCCAAAGCGCGGGCCAAACTAGAGGATAAGATTCGCGAGGCGAAAGCCGGAGACGAGGCGGCCTACCAAAGCGCGGTGAAGTTATATCGACAGCACTATGAGGCGTGGCAGGGACCGACTGCCGTGGCGCAAGCGGTGCTGCGCGGAGACACCGCGGCTTACCGGAAGGCCGTCGACGAAATGGATCCGTTGGCGGAGCTGATCGACATGGGCGGCATCGCGGAAATTCAGTTTCCGGATCGGGCGACGGCTTTCGTGCGGTTGTTGGTCGACAGCGACCGGGTGGTGCCGCAGGAGGCGAAGAGTCTTACGAGTCGTGGCAAGCTGACGGTGAAAACGATTCCTGCGGGCAAGCGCAACGAGCTGTATCAAGATTACGTGTGTGGGTGCGCGCTGCGTGCCGCCCGCGAACTGCTGACGTTTTTGCCGTTGGCCCGAGTGGTCGTGCAGGTGGAAGCCACGTTGCTCGATGCGGCGACGGGGCACGCGCGGCCCCAACCGATTCTGTCGGTGGGCATCCCGCGCGCGACGCTGGACACCATGCGCTTGGAATCAGTCGATCCGTCCGAGGCGATGCGCCTGTTTCCGCACCGGATGGGCTTCAAACGCTCGCAGGGTTTCTTCGTGGTGAAACCGTTGCGCGCGGAAGAATATCCCGCGGTTTCCGAGCGCCTAGCCTCGCGATAGCCAGACGGGGGAGGCGGTTTCCGCGATCTAGTCAGCTAATTTCACCCGGAAGTAATATGGCCGGTGTTCCTGATCGTAGATCGTGAACTTGTCCTCTTGGTAGACGGTCACGTCGAACGGCTGCCGAGCGGCGAGCGTGGTGCGCACCGCAGTCCAGCCAGCGAAACGAATCGCGGTTCTTCCTTCTTGCTCCACGACGGTGGGCCGCACGCGAAATTGGGTGTAAAGCGCGCCTTGCTCGTTCCCTGCGATGCCGACGCGTTCGCTATAGCTCGTCTCGGCGTTTTCGGTGAGAAGCAAAAAGCCGAGCTGTCGGCCATTGGCGTCGCAGGGCACAACCGCGATGCGATGGGCCGGCCGGTCCACGCGCGCAAGATACTCCGCCAGCCGGGCGTGCTGCTCGGCCGTCGCTTCGACCTCCAGGCAGTTGATAAAGGCGCTATACCAGACGCGCGGCCGCGGCTGACGCGGGCCGTCCGCCTTCCCGACGAGGACGCCCTTAATTTCTCCTTCAAAACGATCCTTCGCCGCAGCGTCGAACCGCATCGCGCTGAGCAGGAGAACGCCTTTCAACTCGTAGAACTTCATCTCCCGCAGACGAGGGTCTTCCGCGTCGAGAACGTTGAGCAGGTCGCCCTGTTCGGTTCGGCGCAGCATGAGACCATGCTCCGCCGCGATTTTGGCCAGAAACTCCTGGGGCCGGATTTGTCCATGAAAGCTCACGTGCTCTTTCCACACGGGCGCGTCGGAGGTGAAGAAAATGGGAATCTCCGATTGGACCGCCGTTTGGTAGATCGCTTCGGAGAGTTCCACGTCCTCGAGCGCAATCGCGATCGGGGGCAGATCGCCGAGGCGGGCGCCACTCTTCACGCGGATGCTGCCGATGTCGTCCGATCCCGCCGTCGCTTTGGCGAAAGACGGACCGGATAGCCCGGCCACCAAGAGCACGGCCAGGAGCACGCGCGCGTTGTAAAGAGAACTACGAATCAGTTGCGGAGGCATAAAATTAAACTCTCGCTTGAGAGAGGAAGTGCGCGCACGTTGGCCCCCGCAACGCGCGGAAGTAGTGAGGTGCAGGATGCACTGCCGCGCAATCCGAATAGGATTGTTCATGCGGTTTCGCGAACATGGCGCGGAATGTGTAGTATTTATTATCGCGTCAGAACGGCCGCGAATACTGCCATTCCCGCCAACAGTCCCCACCCTTGGAGCTGCGGACTCGACGGCTCCTCACCAGCAAGGGCGGTCACAGTGTGCTCGCAATTGTTCGAGAAGGCGTCGTAGGGGCGCAGGTTGAAGCGACGCTGGCGGAGGCGGTGCAGGAAGGCGGGCAGATCGGTGACGCGGCTGCGCACCGTGACGGGCCCGCCGGCAGCAAACTCTTCCAAGCTCGATTCGTGTTCGCCCCGCTCCGGCGTATTGTGGAAGACGGTGCCGGATTCGGTGACCACGCCCACGTGAGTCAGCGGTCCCTTGGGGCGGATGAGAATAGTGCCGATGGCGTAGGAATACATGGTTACTTGAGTTTTCGATGCGGCGTTCGGCGTCGGCCAGGAGGCGACTGCGGCCTTCAGAAGGCGCAATGGCATCGCGGGCGGCGAAGATGGACTTCACCACTTGGTCGCGCGGGACATCGGGGTGGCATTGGGTGAGTTGACGGATGACATAGCCGACCTCGTGAGTCTGGCGGGAGACGGACTGGTGGTCTTGGCGACCGCGGAGATGAGGATTGTCGCTCATAAAGTTTAGGCGCTGAGAGTGGAGGGCATGGCGAGGGTCCGATGGAAATGCAGGCCCTGGGCGTCGCGGCGGAGGGTGAAGCCGCGCGCCTGATACCACTCCGGCAAGCCGGGGAATTGCGCGCGGTCGCGTTCCACGATGTCGCCTTCGAGGCAGGGAATCCGTTCCGCGTCGGCGTAGGCGACCACGGTCGCGAGCAGTGCGGTGCCGAGCCCGCGGCGGCGGTAGGAAAGCGTGCGCGGACGCAGGCGCAAGAGCTGGCGGAGCAAATGGCGGAGCGGTGGTTCCGGGACCACGAGATCGTCGGCAACTTTGAAGTCTTGGATGCGCAGCAGTTGGCCGCGCACGTGCCAGGCGTAGAGGTAGGCGGCCGGAAGTTGGCCGTCCCAGACGCGAATGGTCCAGCATTCGCGACTACGGTCGAAGTCGAGGCGGTAGGGGTGATCGAAACGATCGCGGAGGTAATGGGGGAAGCGCATAGTCAGAGTGAGGCGATGTGCACTACGACGCCGATCCGTGCGGCAGTTGTTGGAAAACGAATGGCGTCTTCGCGCCCATCTTGAGCGCCTCGGAAATCAGCCGTTCTTCCATCGCAGCGCGGCTCGTCGACGATTTGGGGGCGGCTTCGAACAACAGGCCATTGGGATCGGCGTGGCGCACGAGCTGATGCACGGCGTGATTCGGAGAATACGCGGGCACGCCCTGCCAGAGATGCAAGATGATCCAGTGGGTGGGATGATTATCAAACGCGACGAAGGCGTGGAGCGCGTCGAACTCCTTCGCGCGAGCGAAGAGGTTCGTTACACCGAGCTGCCGCATGAGGCCACGCACGACGTCGTCGCCGTCGAAGATATACAGGTCAGAGGGATTGAGTTTCCAAACGTTCATGCTCTGAGCGGAGAGTGCGTATCTCCATCGGTGAGGGGCGTTGCTCCAAAACGGAGCGCCCTTTTGAGCCGCGCAAACGGAGATGAAGCTACGCCGCTCCGTGGCACCAAAACTTCATTCGTATCGAGGGGTAACGAGCGTCGAAGTTGCATGCGAATGCATCGCTTCGCGTCATGCAAGCTGACCCATAAATCACTCGGCCCTTCCTGTTGGCCGACGATAACCATCACGAAATGCGTTAGACTGTGTTGGGATTTTTTGAAGCAGTCCTTCATGCTCGCGAGATCGACACGGGAAGGCTTTGGCGCGACCTCCGGATGGGTATGCCAATCTCCAATGAAATGGAGACCCGTGCCGAAGCCGGTTTTGATCTCGCGGTTTTCTGACCGACGGTTGGGAACGAACGCATACCGGTGGCGATGATCCGCCTTACGTGGTCCGGTCGCATGGACCACGCGCACGCGATACTTCTCAAAGACTGCGAATAGTTGTCCGCCGACCTCGGGATCTGCGGCACCGATTTGCCGGTTTTTCGCGAAATGCCGCAGCACTGCGGGCTCAATACAAAGTTCCCACGCCACTTCGCGCGCGAAATAAATAGCCAAATCGTCGCTCATGTTCGGCACAACGGGCATCCTTTCGCGACCGGCCACTCGGATTCAGACCGACACCAGTCTGCCGTCACTCGTCTCTCCCATTCCGGTGTAAGCGCACCGCCCAAAGCCTTCAGACGCGAGCGATCGCCCATCCAGCTCCACAGCGTAGAAGTGGCGATTTCCTGGCGCAGTGCTTTGAGGCACGTTTCTGCGATCATAGCGCGGATCGGCGCCACATCGATGGTCCCGTAGGGCTGAAAAAGATCTCCGCAACCCGTCGCCTGAACCATCAGTGAGCGGCCGGCCGGCCATGCGGTGACACGACGCGCAAATAGACCGGTCTCGGTGCATCCGCAGGCGAGACAGCCACCGCTCGCGCGCACAGCCAAAGCGTGACCCGCCAAACCATACGGTTCAGTCCAGCCGAAAACGATTGAGGGGAAAATGCGGGCCGTGCGTGCCACCGCGTTCAAATAGCTTTCCGTCCCCCAATCGCCCGTGGTCGACACAATCAAATCCAACTCCGCGAAAGCGCGCCTTTCCCGGAGCACTTTTTGTGCGTTCCAGCCGCCGCCGGTTTCGATGGCGAGACTGGGCATTTGCTCCTCCAAGAATCGTTTCAAGGCCTGATCTTTCGCGAGCCCAGCATAGCGACCAGGCAAAACGTGCCGTCCGACGTTATCCCAAGAGAACGCCTGATTATCCACCAACCAGAGTCGACCGACACCGCTCTTGGCCAATTGCAGTGCAATTTCCGCCCCGAGCGAACCACAGCCCACAACGCCGACCGATTTACCGGCGAGGACGGCATCGAAGCCGGCACTTCCCCGCTGAAGCAGCCACGGCGAATCCACGCGTTGCACTGCCAACGGCACCGCGCGCGCATTACTATAATACCGCGACAACAGTTGGGCCGGAGGGATATGGCCCGCCCGAAACCCATGCGCTTTGGTCGGACGTGTCTTTGTCCAGTTCGAGGCCGAGGGCGCCACCGGATCGGTTAAGCGCAGCCCAGCGAGCACGGGGCCGCCCGCGCCGGCAAAACCGAAAACAATGTAGAGGCTACGGCTTTCTTGTGGCGCGATTTTAGTGAGCAATTCATCGCATTCCGGTTCGGCGGCCGTTGCCAAGCGCCGAAAGTCCGCATTCGTGCGCGGATAATCTTCCGGCATTAGCGGCCGCGGCAGCGCCACGTAAATAGTTTCGTGAATCGTGCGCTTGCGCTCCTGCCCGTTCGGAAACGCGCGGTCCAGCCAGGTTGACACCTCCTCCGGCGACTCTCCAACAACCTGAAATTCCGTTCCCGCCCAGTAGTAGACGATGCGGGTCTGGTCGAATCGACGAAGGAGGCTCCAAACAGGCCCCTCTTCGTTTTTCCGGTATTCAATCCAATAGTTTTGGAATTCACGCGCGAAGTCGTCTCGATTTCGTCCTGCCATGCTGTCGGCCAGCAGTTGTTCCGCATCAGCAATCGTGGCAGTAAGCACATCCACGGGGCGAGCCGGTGAATACGTCGTGGTGCTCGGATTGAGACAAAGCTTCTCCCCTTCATCGACATGCGGATAGCGCAAAAAAAACGGCCCGCCCTCGAGGTAGAAGCGGGGTGCGGAGAAGGGAAATTCCACGTCCAAAGCGATCCGCACGGGCACGGAGGTGCCCGCAACGGAAAGTGTAGTGCGCCAGCCCGCAACTTCTCCACGACCGAGGGCGCCACCGTCCAGTTTCACGGTGCCAAGACGGCTCGCCATGAAATAGGTCACTGCCGCCAACGCCTCTTCCTTTAGGCGAGTGAGCTTTGTGTTCGGCTCAGCCAAAACGACCTCCTCCCTCCTTGTGCACCGCCGCGGCGGGTGTCGAGGCGCCGACAACAACCGACATTGCCTCTGTGTCACCGTCGTCCCCCTCGATCTCGTCGTCGAAATGATCGGTGTTGAAAACTTTCGCCCACGCTTTCAGCGCTTCTCGACGCGTGACCTTCGGGTCGTTGAGCACCTCCAGGGTGGTGATCGCTTCGCCAAGCCGATCGCGGAGGGCGACCATTTTCGGATCGGGATCCTCTTTGGTCAGAATCTCGTCTTGCACGGGATTCCGGACGACAAGGTTGGTGCGCAGGCGACTCCGAATCGCGACGATGAGATTATAGAACGCGCGGTCCTCCCGCTGGTCGAAATAGGAGTAGGATTCGTCTGTGAGGATCGTGAGGATGAAACCGCTCGGAAGGTTCCAGCTTTCCCGGCTCGTGGCGTAACGCTTCAGCAGCCGCACCAGCCGCCGAAGCTGGGTATCAGCGTCATCGTCGGACGATTTCCGCGCGGCGACACGTTTCTCGAACCAGTCGTTGATCGCCGCAGGGTCCGACTCCCGCCAATCGGCGGAGGCGATTTCCCGCACCTCCGCACCTTCTGCGCCGGACTCGCGGTAAACGGGCACATCGACGTAATAGCCCTCGTTGTAATACACCCGCACACAGTTCTTCAGCACCTCCGGCTGTTTGCTGAACCGGTCGTCTTCGAGTGCCTTGCCGACCATCTTGCGGGCGTCTAGCGCGGACATTTCGGCGCCGCGTTCCCCCTTAAAATCCGCCTTAGCGAAAACAACACCGTCGTCGATGTCGTAGTCATTCGCCGGATGCTGGATTGTTGTCCGCATCGCATACGAGCCCTGCTTTTGGAAGCGCAGCGGTGCCGGTTTCTTTTTCTCCTTCAGATTTTCTTTTAGGCGGTCGCGGTTGGCATTGCGGTGGCCGCGCAATTTCTTGCGCGTCTCTTCAGAAAGCTTCACGTCGTCGTCGTGATAGCTGCGGATGTCGTCGGAACAATCGATGTAGTTCATGATTTTATCCTTGGATGACAGGTAAGTCGGAAAAGATTGACGCGAGCATCTGCCCGTCGGCGTCCAGCGTCGTGCTGCCGCCATCGCAGCGCCGAATAGCGGCCTCGCCGTCCTGAATTCCCGCTTGGGCAAGCGCTCGCAAAGACTCAGGCCCGGCTCCGTCGAGAGTCATGTGCTGCATCTGCGCCGCCGAGCGAGGTGCAGAATCGAGGCGACAAATGCGCACGGGCTGGCCCAAGGCCGTCAAGCGGTCCGCCAGCAATTTGGCGATGAAAGCATGTCCGGATGCTTGAGCGTTGAGAGAGAGCGAAGCGATTTTGATTCCCGCCTGCCACTGGTAGAGGCCCATGCTTTCGTTGCCCGGCATGATAACGTCCCCCTCGGGGGCCGGACATGTGCCCACCGACAGCACTTCGATTGCGCGGCCGGTCGTGCCGACGATTTCGAGCGCCTCCACTAATCCGACCAGAACGGGATTGTTGGCCCACAAGCCTCCGTCCGCGTAGGTAAAACTGTGATCGCGCCGTCCGGGTTCAGGCAAATCTACCAACGGCAGGTAAATGGGCGCGGCGCTGGTCGCCAAGCATACCTCGGTCAGGCGATAAGCACCGTCACGAGTCAAGCGAGCGAGGTGCGGGGTTTTGAAGACTTTGGCCACTTGCTCACCCGCCTTCACGGTGGGGATGCACAGCCGAACGCCACGACGTTTATAAAGGGCGGCAAGTGTCTCCGACCCGAAGAACGCCTCCAATGTCGCGCGAAGGTGCTGGTTGGTATTCGCCGGCTTCCAAAGATTCCGAATCATCCACGCTACTCGCGCCCAACCCGACGGCGTGGGGTCCGTGAATATCTTGGGACCGTCCTCGCGGTAAAGTGAAGTCACCTTCGCCAAGGGCAATCCTGCTGCCAACGCCGTCGCCAGAATTCCTCCCGTGCTGGTGCCCGTGATCAGATCGAACCCTTTGCCGACATCGAGCCCGTCTGTGGTGCGCTGCACCGCGAAATGCCGCGCGATCGTGTCGAGCACCGTCGCAGCATAGAGTCCCCGCATTCCTCCACCGTCCAATGCCAAGACACGAAACGGACGTGCTGCATCCGTAAGCGTCGAAGGGGGCATATTGTTCGAGTTCGCAGGCATGATTGCCTCACTTTTTGGGACTCACCGCTTGTCCGACTGCATACCCGGCCCCGGCACAAAGCGCTGCTCCGATCGGACCCGTGGCCAGCCCGAACACACCCAACAGCACCGCCCCAGCCACTCCATTTTCGTGGCGGAGCCTTTGCAATTTTTTCGCCGAATGAGGCGCGCGCGTCTTGCCGGACCATGCGCGCACGGTGCGTGACGTCAGCGCCCCCTTGCGACGATTGCAGGTGATGTGCGCAGCGAACAAATTGTTGCCGTGGTCGCTGCCACCTTTCGCGCGCGGCACGGAATGCTCCACTTCCCAACCGCCCCGGCGACCAGCCAAACCATAGTTAACGTAAGCCAGCCGCGCGTGGCAGAGATGACAGCAACCATTGGTGCGGGCGAAAATTCGTTCCAAATCCGACTCAGTGTAGGTCATGGGGAAGGTTCAATTTAAAGCAATATTTCGCAATTTGGTTCTGTTTATGAAACCGTCAATCAGAAAAAACCCGGATGCCTTTTAGTTTGCAAAAAAGAACCAAGATTCCACTAATCGGGCATGCCCACCATCGTCGGCAATCGCATCAAGAGTCTTCGGATCGAGAAGGGACTTACTCTGCCGGGACTGGCGGAGAAGGCCAATCTCTCCAAGGGTTTGCTCTACCAGATCGAAACGAGCGAGGACGCCAATCCCTCGCTCGAGACGCTCAACAAGATTGCCAAGGCCCTCGGCGTGACCATCGCGCTGCTGCTGGACAAAGCGCCGGTCAAAGCGCGGCGCCTCGTGCCGGAATCCTTGGAACCGGGATTGGAAGCTTACATTCGCGAAGCCCAGGACCAGGGCGAAACCCTGAATGAGGACACTCTGCAGGCGCTCTACGTGCTGCAGCACCGCGCGGGCGCGGGCGCGAAAACCAAAGAAGACTGGGCTTGGCTCTACCGTAGCATTGAGTTTTCGTTTGGCCAACGGGCCAAACGCAATGCTTCCGAAAGATGATTCTCCGGCGGCTCTGCCGCTGCGTGTTTGGCGCCATAAGTCGGTGCTCCAATTACTCGCCCACTATCAGGTGGACGACCCGGTCGCATTGATACGCCGGCTGGCGCGAGCCAAGGTGGAGGAGGCCAAAGCCTGCCTGTGGCATGGGCCGCCCTACGAGCCGGAGGAATTGGCGAGCTTCATGGGCGTCCAAGTGCGTCCGGCGGACGACGACATCCGGGCGGACGCGCGCATCTTTCCCGACGGCCAGGGTGAGTTGCAGCTCGAATACAACCCACTGACTCCGCGTCAGCGCATCCGGTTCTCGATTTGTCACGAGCTCGCCCACACATTCTTTCCCGATTGTTACGAATATACCCGCCACCGCGGAGGGAAGACCGCGTTCGATCCGGTGCACGCGGAATTCGAGCGGCTGTGCAACATCGGGGCGGCCGAGTTGCTCATGCCGTGGGACGATTTTAGCGAGCGGATGAGCGTCCGTCCGATCGACGGTTCACTCGTGCTCCGCTTACGGGAGGACTTCGATGTCTCGCTGGAAGCCTGTCTCAACCGTATCGTGGACCTGAGCGATCGCGTCTGTGCCGTGGTGATGTTCGAGGAGAAATACTCCAAGAAGGAACTCCGCCTGGGCGCGGGTTCGGTGCGCGAGTTCGATTTCGAAGGCGCCAAGCAGAACCCGAAGCTGCGCGTGGCGTATTCGCGCGGTTCACCGCAATGGACCACCTACATCCCGAAAAGCAAATCGGTGCCCCTCCCCGACTCTGCGGTCTACCGCTGCGTCGGTTTGTCGAGCTTCGCGCATGGTCGGGAGTATTGGGATTTTTTGAATCTCCGCCTGGCTGTGCTCGCGATCGAACTGCCGCTGGTGACGCAACGCGACTATCCCTCCGTCGCGGCCTACATCGAAAAGATCTAGCGGTGTCGCCTCGGATTACGACGGGTAGAGCGAACCGTCAGGCTGCAAACGCGTCGCCGGCGTCAGCAACAGCATGTCAGGACTGCCTTCATACACGAAACCGGCGAGATGAAATCGGTCGTCGCGAAAAAAGAATCCGGCCGCGCCGCTCAACCCACCCGGTTCGATCCCGCCCGGACGGGCCACCCCATTCTCGATCGTGGTCAGGTTGCCAGACTCGTTGACCAGGGCGACATGCCGCTGGGGATTATTGGACACGAGCATGCCGACTCCCACCGGAGAGAAACTGCCGGAGGCTTCGAACGTCCGCCGGGCCGCGCCGGGAAAACCCACGAGCGTTACCGGATCGCCGCGCTGCGGCGGTGGAATGGGCCAGGTCCGGATGGGGAAATAGCGTTTGGCATGACCGGGCCATCGCGACAGAAAGGGAAAATCGAGGACGGCCAAGTCGGCTTCGGCATCTTCGGCGAGCACGTCGAAATCGGGATAAAATGGCGTGATGCCGCTCGCGAGGTTCACGGCCAAACCCGCTTCCGGGTGGTTCGCCTGCACTTCCCTCACCTTCGCGAGGACATGATGCGCGGTGACGAGAATCTTCCGCGCTCCGGTATCAATGAACGTTCCCGTGCCGTTGTGATCGACCGAAACCGATGGCGCCGAGGCACTCAGACTGGCCCAAACCGGAGCCACACAGAGCGTGGCGCAGTCCATGATCATCTCGGACCACCGCTCCGCGTCGTCAGACATGTTCAAATCAAGCCGTCCATCTGGCGGAGGAAGGCGACCGTCTGCGGCAACTGTTGGCCCGCGAGAATACCCAAATACTCCTCGGTGTTCTTCGGCGGATTTTTGAGGCGGGCGCGGCAACGCTGGGCGGAGAGCGTGACGGCTTCCGGGGCGAGGTCGGTGAGGTGGTAGATGAACTCGTCGGGGTGCTGCGCTTCGAGGCCGTAGGGCTTGAGCACGGCGGCGGGAAAATCGTTCAGGTTGTAGGTGACGATCACGTCGGCGCGGGCGTGGATGGCGGCGGCGAGGACGTGGCGGTCGTCGGGATCGGGCAGCGTCAGACCGGCGATCAGCGGTTCGTAGCCGTCGACGAGGCAGTCGCGCACGTGCGAGTCCATCAGTTCGCGCGTGCGCTGGAGCTGTGCGGCGGTCAAGTCCGGCCGCTGTTTGAGCACGTTGCGCATCCACTCGTCGTGAATCGCGGCGGTCCACTTCGCGCGGAAACGATCGGTCAACGCCAGTTGGAGCAGGAGGTCGCGCAGCGGCGCAGGATAAAGGACGCAGGCGTCGTAGAGCGCGGTGAAGGCCATGACCGCACCCGCTCAGTAGCCGAGCTTGAGTTCCTGCGCCTGCTTGGCCAGTTCGTCGAGCACGTCGGCGCGCTGCGCGTCGACCGTTTGTTTGTAGGCCATGAGATCCTTGAACAGCACGCGGCGATGCGTGCCGACTTTGCGGAAGGGAATCTGCTTTTGATCGAGGAGCCCGATGAGAAAAGGCCGGGAGACCTGGAGCAGATCGGCCGCTTGCTGCGTAGTTAATTCGGCATGGACCGGAATCAGCGTGACGGCATTGCCGCGGGCCATTTCAGCCAGCAGATCGACGAGCAGTTTGAGCGCGGATTTTGGGAGAACGACATTTTCGACCGTTTCGCCCTTTTCCACGACGCTGAGGCGGGCCTCGGAAAGATTGCGCAAATGGCTGACGAGCGAACGGCTGGATTGTTTCGCCAATTCGCGATCATTTTCGTCCGGCAGGACGGGTTCGTAAATTCGGGCGGCAATGGCACTCATAGGAGCAGGTGAATTTAGATGCATTAATCGAAACCAACGAAACAATCGCAACAAATGCAGAAAAATCAATCGGTGATTTCCTAATAAGAACCGCGCCCAGAGCGGTTTAATTTGGGAAACCATTCCAGCAAAGGAGATTAGTTGCCAAAATTGACGACTCAAGTGCTGATGGATTCTTTCGGAAAAACGAGCTGAAAAGGCACGCTTTCAAAAGTCGACGAGGTCGCCGCACGCACGCGTCGATGGTATCCGCCGGGGGGCCGCGCCGCGAGTCACCGTATTCTACTTTCTCTTAAAAAACGCCTCCCAGTCAGGGAGGCGTCTTGAACGGTCATTCACCGGTCTTGTGATGGGCGATACCTACGATCGTTTGCACGACCTTGAGCGCAAGAAGCGTGATCTCGAGAATGATTGTCGTGCGGTGCTTCGACTGCGGCTCATGCGCTTTTCCCTGCGTCTGGGTGACGACCGACGGGCGTTGGCGTGGTGGATCATTGGCGTGTTTGCATTTCATGGGGATGGCAAATTGCTTCCCTCGACTGAACGGCGACCCGAACGGCACCTCGCCCTTTACTGAACGACGTGCCGTCCGGATCGCGTGCCGCTTCCGTAGCAGCTCCGCGCAGCCGAACCCGGCTGGCAAAGCCGCGATATGGTCGCGGTCTTGGGTCCAGCCACTGATGGGTAGCGGAAATGGGGTGCGCTTCGTCCCTCCCGAGCGAAAGCGCACACGATAGCCGAGAAACGGGTGCGGTTTTCGGAGCGGAGGCGCAGGACAGCGAAGTGCGTTTCCCGGCGTGCGCGCGTTCGATGTCGATCAGCCGATGCGGCGAATTGTCGCCTGCAGCTCCTCCTCGGAGACCGTCAGGTAGCGCTGCGTCGTGGCGATGTCACGGTGCGCCAGCGCCGCGCGCGTGAGATTGATGTCATGCCCGCTCGCCCGGTAAACGTGGTGCGCGAAACTTTTGCGCAGCGTGTGGCTGCCCCAACGTCCGTGCTGGGGCAGTCCCGCTTGCGCGCACGCGCGCTTTACGAGCACATTGATCATCCACCGCCCGATCCCGCGATCCGGTCGTTGCGTGCTCTTGAAGAGCGGCGAATCGACGTCGAGATTACCTTCGCGCGCGACTCGGTGATTGAGGTAATCGCGCACCACGCCGCGCGTTCCCTCACTCAAGGGGACGGTGCGGGAACGCACCGCGGCACGACGAACACCGCGACCGTTCTTCAGGAAGCGGCGAGCGAGCGTAACTGATGCGCGGACGTCAGTGCCATCCCACACATCGGCGATGCGCAGGGCGGAGATTTCAGAAGCGCGGAATCCGGTGCGGAGACCGAATTCGATCAAGCAGCGGTTGCGGGGATTCCAGCAGCCGCGAACGTGGGAAAGGACGCGCAATTCGGCGTCTCCTTGGAGAGGAACTCGTGTAGCCATACGCATACATCACAGACGCCGTCGGGACGCGAAGCGGACCGCCGGCGATGGGTTCCGCGCCAAACCCAATCACTCACGCGCGATGAACGCATGGAGCGACAGAAGGCCGGAGCGCAGTGCGAATCGCACCAGGCTCGCCTGGGTTCGAAGATTCAATTTGCGGAAGATGTTTCTTCGGTGAGTTCGCACGGTCGCCGCGGTTAGGCCTACACGGTGTGCGACGAGCTTCATATCCTCATGACGCGCCATTTCGCGCAACAGCTCGACTTCCCGTTCGGAGAGCACACGGGAGAAATCTATTCTCTCGTAAACTCCCGCGTTTGGACTCAGCGAAATGCCGCCCTTTAGAACTCGTTCGATCGACTCACGCACCGCCGAGATCGCATCGGACTTGTGCACCAGGCCGTGCCAATTGTTCATCCAAACCAAGTGAGCGGCATAGCCCCCCGTCGTTCCCGTCAGCAACAGCACACGCCGGATATGACGGGCGCCAACGATCACCTGCAATTTGCGCAGGAATATTTCTTCGGGACCATCGACATCTAGCAGCAACAAATCCGTGCCCACCGGGATTCGATCCAGACCCATGCTCGGTGAAAACTCCGCGACGCATCGGGCGCGGGCATCGCGCTCTAAACAGCCCACTAACGCTTGCCGCAAGAGCGTCTCGTGAGAGCAGATCGCAAAAGTGTAGTTCATCGCGCACCGCGCCTTGTTCGCCGTGAATCGACTGGGACGTGAGACACATCGCACCGGGCTTAGCGGCGAACGCCTCACGGAAACCCGAACACCGGATTCCGTCCGAAACGAAGCCGGGCGGGCGGTGCGAAGCATCGCTCGCGCGGGACCATGCGCACCCGCGGCACTCGACGCGCATCATACCCGCGCGCCTGCGGCTACCTCATCCACACAGTAGAATTTACCATTCATGCGAACGCAGGAAGGTTCGCGGGGTCGTAGGTCACGAGCTTACGCCAGCCATGCAGGCCGCTGAAACCGGCGGAGCCCGGAGGCTCCGCCGGCCAGGCACTTTCGCGCAGCCACACACAAGGCAACGCACGTTACCGCTTTGCCATTGAGCTGCGCGAAATTCTGAAGCTGTAGGATCGGTCGTTCTAGAACGGGAGAACTTTGCTCAGAACCGGGGGATCATTGGGAAAGTTCGACGCAAGCCTCTATGCCGCGCGGTTTTCGTCCGCGCATGTCCTCAAGTGAAATCGAAATTCTACCGCAAATGAGGTAGTCGGTTTACTGTAGTATTGAAGTGCGCTCCGGCACGGCGCGCTTCCGCCAGCGGCGCGGATGCTGGCGAGCGACTGCGCCACGCCTTCGCTCCATTAGCGGCGCGGTCGCGCGAAGATTTTCGCCAGCTGTCGCGGCACCACCGGCACCGCCAGCGGCACGCCGTCGGCGCGCAGGGAACGCGTCGCGGTCACGCCCGTCGCCACACTCTCGCGCGCGGCGAGCGGTGACGTGGCCGTGACGCCGCCTTCGCGCGCGTAGCGGATGAACTCCGTCATGATGGCCTCGTCCGCGCCGCCGTGCGCGCCGCGCCGCGCGGGAATTCGATAGATGAGATCTCCGCGGGGATCGTAGCCGGATTTCCGCTGATTCCAGACGCGAACCACCGTGCCAGCGCCACCGTCGCCAAAATTTTCGAGCCGGCCCTCCGTGCCGATCACGACGTAACTGCGCCAGTAATCCGGCGTGTAGTGACACTGCGCGTAGTTCGCCAGCACGCCGTTATCGAGCTGCATCAGCACCTGGCTCAGATCCTCCACATCAATCCGATGATTGAGATCGCGCTGAGTTGCCGGGGGCCATCGGTCCAGACGCACCTGCGGCGGCGCGAGGCGACGCGGACCGTTGAGCGCAGGCAGACGTTCCTTCACGTCGCCATAAACGGTCAGCGCCCCCATCGCACTCACCCGACGCGTGTAGCCGCCGCACAGCCAATGAACGACGTCGATGTCGTGCGCTGCCTTCTGGAGCAACAGTCCCTCCGCGTAACGCCGCTCCGCGTGCCAATCGCGAAAATAATAGTCACCGCCGTGCCCCACAAAATGGCGAACCCAACATGCCTTCACCTCGCCGATCGCACCCTGATCGATGAGTTCCTTCATTTTGCGGACAAAAAGCATGTGTCGCATGTTGTGGCCCACGTAGAGCCGCGCTCCGCTCCTCGCCGCCTGCGCCAGCAGGCGATCGCATCCGTCGATCGTGAGCGCCATCGGCTTCTCGAGAAAAACCGCGCGCCCGGAGGCGAGCGCGGCACACGCGTGTTCCTCGTGCAGAAAATCCGGCGTCGAGATGATCACAGCGTCTACGTGCTCCGCGAGGAGCTCACGGTAATCGCGTGTGGTCATGATCGCGGAGCCGTAGTGGCGTCGATCCGCGGCGAGCGCGTGCGGATTCGTATCGCAGCAGGCAACGACCCGCGCGCCGCTTTCAGGCCGATGGACCGCCGCCCCGAGGACGCGCCCCCGGCCGCCAGACCCGATTATGCCGACTTTCAGTTCGTTCATCTTTCTGAAGAATTCGCGCGGCTCCCCGACACGGGAACGCACGTGTCTCTACTCCGGCTGCCCGAAGGTTCGCCCCAGTGATCAAAACGCTGATTCGATGCGGCGAAAATGTGATTCGTCCGTCTTGCTGGCTCGTGAGGAGGCGCAATCCAGCAAAGTCTTGCTTCCGTCGACCGGACCCGCGAATTACGGACGCATGGCGTTCGAGACGTTCGGAAAAATGATGTGCGCCGCCGAAGAGGTGCACACCTCGCCAGCGTATCACTGGGACAACAGCCGCCGCGGCGGGGAGAATTATCTCATCGTCCAGTATACCTTGGAAGGCGCCGCGTTCTTCAAAGACCAGCGAGGAGAACGCGCGGTGTCGCCGGGTCACGCGATGCTTTTCCACCACCGCGAGCACACGAGCTACGGTTTCCCGGAGAATGCGACCGCGCCTTACCGGCACCGCTTCATTGCGTTTTCTCCGGCCGCGTCGCTCGCCCCGCTGTTCCAACAACTGCGCGCTGATTTCGACTCGGTGGTGGCGATGCCACTGAGGTCGCCGGCCGAATTGCTGTTTCGCGAACTGTTCACGCGGTTTTGCGAACGCACCTTCGATGACCAGTTCCACGAATCCGAACTCGTCTACCGGCTGCTGACCGCACTCTACCGCGAGCAGGTGCGGGAGACTCACACCACCGATCCGATCGAGCACGGTCATCATTTCCTACAGAATCACTTTCGCGCGCCGGTGAATTTGAAGATCGTAGCGGACCGGTGCGGGATCAGTCGCGAGCATTTTATCCGGCAGTTCCATCGCCGCTACGGCGAGCCGCCGGGCGCCATGCTGCGGCGATTGCGGCTGGAGCACGCGCGCGCGATGCTCTCGGCCACGTCACTCAGCGTGGAGGACGTCGCGCTCGCCAGCGGATTCACGAGTCCGAACAGCCTCGGTCGCGCGTATCGCCTGCGCTACGGGCATAGTCCGCGCGGTCGCCACGCATCCGCCGGCGGTTGATCATCGATCGTCGCGCACCGAGCGCACCCTAAGCGCCGATGTAGCGTCGCCACCGAAACACCGCGCGCGGCGGCTCCGCGTTTCCGGCACCTCGCCGACCAAGGGCTCGGCGAGTGCGATGCCATGCACGCCTCGCTTCGCTGAGCTGCGACCTCGAGCACGTCTCCATCGCTGACGGCGACAATGCACCTCGGTGGCAAGGCGCGCTCACAGAACGTCAGGGCCAAATCAAGATTCGCCCGTTCTCTCCTGCGCGGGCCTCACGACACGGTCTCGAGTGCCCTCTTCCCTTTTTCCCGAAGGGGCGTGCCTCACGACATGCTTTGTTTGATCGTCCCATGGTTTTTCTTTCCGCGCGCTCTCATCCCCGGCATGAGCCGATGGCACGGTCGCCTCGCACGGCCCAACGCTGTCTGTCGGCAACTCGTTCACGGCATTCACTCGCCGAACAAGGAGGGCCGAGAGTGAACCCGCCTCTTCCGGATCTCGCCGCGATCTGCGAGGCCTTTCCGCTCCGCGGTAACTACGTCACGGGCGCTCCACATGGCAGCGGGCACATCAACGCGACGTTTGCTGTCGACTGCGATCACAACGGAACCCGGGTCCGCTATATTCTGCAGCGCATCAACGCCCGCATTTTCCGGGACGTGCCCCGTCTGATGGACAACATTTCGCGCGTTTCGGCTCACGTCGCGGCCAAGCTCGATCAATCCACCATCAGGCCGCCATCGCAGCAGGCTCTGACGCTCGTCCGCACCCACCGCAGGGAGAACTTTCACCGCACCGCCGATGGAGACTGCTGGCGGGCCTATGTTTTCATCGAGGGCGCATCGACGCACGACCGCGTGACCTCGCCCCAACTCGCCTACGAGATTGCGCGCGCTTTCGGAGAGTTCCAGCGTCTCCTCGCCGACCTTCCCGGCCCGCGTCTACACGAGACCATTCCGCAGTTTCACGACACCCGGCGCCGTTTCCGCGCCTTCGAGGACGCGGTCCGGAGCGATTGCCGCGCACGCGTCTCTTCCGCGCGTCCCGAGATCGAGTTCGCCCGCCGGCACGAATCCCTCTCGGAACTGCTGCTCGATTTGCACGCGCGCGGTGACGCGCCCGAGCGCATCACGCACAACGACACCAAGGCGAACAATATCATGGTCGACGACGCCACCGGCCGCGCCGTCTGCGTGATCGACCTCGACACCGTGATGCCGGGCCTGTCGCTCTACGACTTCGGTGACATGGCGCGCTCGGCCACGAATGCCGCGGCAGAGGACGATCCCTGCGCGGACAAGGTGCGCGCGCAGCTTCCGATCTTTGACGCCCTCGTCGCAGGCTATCTCGCCGCCACCCGCAGCGTGCTCACGCCGGCAGAAATCGCCCACCTCGCACGCGCCGCGCAGCTCATCACCTTCGAGATCGGGATGCGCTTTCTCACCGACTATCTCGAGGGTGACGTCTACTTCAAGACGGCCCACCCCGCTCACAACCTGGACCGCGCGCGCAATCAATTCGCGCTCCTCGCGAGCATGGAAGCGCAGCGCGACGAGATGGAAGCCATCGTTCGTCGCCATTCCGCCCCATGAAAATTCTCGTCACTGGCGGCGCGGGATTCATCGGCAGTCATGTGGTCGAGTATTTTCAAAAGCGCGCGGAGGTCTCCGCCCTCGACAATTTCCGAACCGGCCGGCGCGACAATCTGCGCGGACTCCAGGTCGATCTCGTCGAGGGATCCATTCTCGACCGTGATCTCGTCGGCCGACTGATGCGCGGAGTCGACTACGTGTTTCACCTTGCGGCGTTGGTCAGTGTGCCCGAGTCGGTCGCTCGCCCGGCCGAGTGCACCGACCTGAACGTCAACGGCCTCATCAACGTCCTCGACGCCGCGGCCGCCGCCAAGGTCCGCAAAGTCGTGCTCGCCAGCTCCGCCGCCGTCTACGGCGACGATCCCGCGGTGCCGAAGCACGAGACCATGGCCCCTGCGCCGCGCAGCCCCTACGCCGTCACCAAGCTCGTGGGCGAATACTACTGCCAGCTCTACGCCGAAACGCGGGGCCTCGATACCGCCGCACTGCGTTTCTTCAACGTCTTCGGCCCGCGACAGGATCCGAACGGCGCCTACGCCGCCGCCGTGCCGATCTTTTTCCGACAAGCGCTGACAAACCGGCCGCTCACGATCCACGGCGACGGTGAACAAACGCGCGACTTCGTTTTTGTGAACGACATCGTGGCGGCGCTCGTCTTCGCGGCCACCACTCCTGGCCTCCGCGGGGTGTTCAACACCGGTTACGGCCATCAGGTCACGATTCGCGCGCTCGCCCACCGCATCGTCGCCCTCGCCGCTTCGCGCTCGGAGATCCATCACGCACCCGCACGCCCCGGCGATGTCCGCCACTCGCGAGCGGACATCTCGAAACTGAGCCGCGCCGGTTTCACCCCGGCGGGCACGCTTGAAGCGGGCCTGTCCGCCATGCTGCCACCGACCGCGCAGCGCACGCCGTAGTCCGCCGAGCACGGGAGCTACGTCTCCGGCCCGGGGCCGTCCGCCGTCGGCGCGTCTCAGCCGCAGATTTTTTCTCTATTGGATTTTTTTCCGGCCCGCGCCCCTTGAACCGGAAAATTCTTCTCCAAACGCTGGTGGCATGAGCCGTCGGCCGCCCCTTCCCCTTCGTCATGCCTGAGCGGCCGCCAGACGACACCACGACCGAGCCCGTGCTATCGTGCGCGGCCGTGGAAAAAAGCTACGGCGGCATTCGCGCGCTCCGCGGCGTCTCGTGGGACCTGCGGCGCGGGGAAGTGCACGCACTGTGCGGCGAGAACGGCGCGGGCAAGAGCACGCTGGCGCGCATCTGCTGCGGCCTCACCACACCTGATGCCGGCGAACTACGGCTCGACGGCCGCCCCGTCCGCTGGCGCAACGCGGCCGACGCGCACCGGGCCGGGATCGCGATGATCATGCAGGAACTCGACCTGTTTCCGGGCCTCACCGTCGCGGAGAACATCGCGCTCGACAACCCGCGGCTCGAAGGCCGGGGCGTCGTGAATTTCGACCGACTCCACCGCGCCGTGCAGCCGCACCTGCGCGAAGTCGGCCTCGCCCTCGATCCCGCCACGCCGCTGGGCGAGATCGCCCTCGCCCAGGCGCAACTCGTCGCCATCGCACGCGCGCTCAGCTTCGAGGCGCGCGTCATCTTCATGGACGAACCGACGAGTGCGTTGACCGACGATGCGGTCGAGCGTCTCTTCGCCGTCATCGCGAAACTGCGCCGCCAAGGCGTCGCGATCGTCTACGTTTCGCACAAGATGGCGGAGATTTTCCGCGTCAGCGATCGCGTGTCTGTCATGCGCGACGGGGAACACGTCGCCACCCTGCGCGCCGCCGAGACGAACGTCGACTCCGTCATCCGGCACATGGTGGGCCGCGCGGTTTCCCTGACGCGGCGGCCGAGTCCTCAACGTTCCACCGCCAACTCGCTCGTGCTGCGCCGAGTGGGCACCCGCAAGTTGCGCGATGTGTCATTCGCCGTCGCGTCGGGTGAAGTTCTCGGCGTCGCCGGCTTGGTGGGCGCAGGTCGCAGCGAACTGGGCCGCGCGCTTGCGGGCATCAGCCGAGTGGAAACCGGCGAGATCGTGCTGCGCGGCGAGTCCTATGCGCCTCGCTCCGTGCGCGAGGCGATCGGCCGCGGAGTGGCATGGTTGCCGGAGGATCGCCGCGAGGGACTCGCGTTGCAGATGGAGATCAGGGCCAACCTCACGCTGGCGCAGCTCCGACGCTTTGCCACGCGTGGTTGGATCAGCGGCGCGCGCGAGCAGTCCGCGGCGGCGAACATGATTGCGCGCTGTGGCGTGAAATGCGCCAGCGCCGCGCAGCCCGTGGGCGCGCTCAGCGGCGGCAATCAGCAAAAGGTGCTGATCGGCAAATCGCTCCTCGCCGAGCCCACGGTGTGCTTCTTCGACGATCCGACCCGCGGGATCGACATCGGCGCGAAGGACGAACTCGCCGCCTTGGTGGCCGATCTGGCCGCGCGCGGGATGACCATCATCTGGGTCAGCTCGGAGCTGCCCGAACTCCTCGCCAACGCGCACCGCATTCTCGTGATGCGCGAGGGACGCGTGGCGGGAATCGTCGACGCCGCCACCGCCACGCAGGAGTCGATCATGAAGCTCGCGACCGGATCTTGAGCCCGCCCATGCAGATCAGTTGGAAAAAACATCTCGGCAACTCGCGCCCGCTGGCCGGGCTCGTGCTTGTCTTCCTGCTCGGCATCCTGCTGAGCCCGCGCGACAGCGCCGGCGACATCATCTTCCTCTCGGCGGGCAACCTCTCCGACGTCCTGCTGCAGCAGTCGGAGATCGGCATCATCGCGCTCGCGATGACGCTCGTGATCATCGGCTCGGGCATCGACCTGTCGGTCGGCAGCGTGCTCGCCTGCGCGGCTTCGGTGGCCGGCCTGGTGCTGGTGCGCTGGCAACCTTTCAGCGGCGGCGGGACGGTCCCCACGGCCGTGGCCTTGGCGTTGGCGGCCGGAGCAGCGGTCGGGACGGTCAACGGCCTGGTTATCACGCGACTCGGGCTACAGCCGTTCGTGATGACGCTCGCCACGATGATCGGCGTGCGCGGGCTCACGCGCTGGCTCACGGGCAACACGAACGTCGACTTCGCTTTCGGCGACAGCGCATCCGCGCGTTTCGCGGCCACGTTTTCGCACAAGCCCTTTGTCATCGGCGCCTGGGTGGCGCTGGCCGTGATCGTCCACCTCGTGCTCACCCGCACGGTGTTCGGCCGCTACTTGCGCGCCACCGGCGAAAACGAGCGGGCCGCATTCTACTCGGGTTTGCCGATTCGCGCCGTGCGACTCGCCACCTACATCGGCTGCGGAGCGCTGGCGGCGCTCGCGGGCTTGATCCACGCCGCGCGCAGCTTCCAAGGCAACCCCAACGACGGCGTGGCCTACGAACTCGACGCGATCGCCGCCGTCGTGATCGGCGGCACCGCGCTCGCCGGTGGCCGCGGCACCGTGATCGGCACGATGACCGGCGCCTTGTTGCTCGGCCTGCTCACGAATCTCCTGCGCCTCCGCATGGTGGACAGCAACGTCGAGCTGATGATCAAGGCCGTCCTGATCGTTGCCGCGGTCTGGCTGCAGCGCCGCGGAGGCCGCGAACTTTGACTCCATGAAAACCCTCCCTCGTCTCCTGCTACTGCTTTCGCTTCTGGCCTCGTGTTTCCTCGTCGGCTGCGCGCCGAAGGCGTCGCGCGATGGCGCCGCGCCCCGCTTCACGGTCGTCTTCAGTCAGTGCAACAACGCCGAACCTTACCGGGCCGCACAAAACGACGCCATGGCCCGCCTGTGGGGCCAGCAGTCGGACGTGAAGCTCGTCGTCATGGACGCGCAGCAGGACAGCGCGAAGCAGATCGCGCAGATCGAGACCGCCATTCGCGGCAAGCCCGATCTCCTGATCGTGGCGCCGAACGAGCGCGCGCCGCTCACCGACGTCATGCGGCGCGCCGCCGCTGCCGGGATCAAGACCATCTGTCTGGAGCGCGACATCCTCGAGCCGCACTACACGACGTGGATTCGCGCCGACAACCGCGGGATCGGCCGCCTCGCCGGTGAGTTCATCGTCGAACACCTGAAGAAAAAACATGGCGCACCGCGCGGACGGATCGTCGAGCTCGCCGGCTTGAAAGGCGTCGAGGCCGAGATCAATCGCGCGGGCGGCGCGCACGCGGTCTTTCAACAGTATCCGCAAATCGAACTCGTCGGGGAAGCGGTCGCCAACTGGCTGCAGAGCACCGCCAAGGACCGCATGACCGAAATACTCGCGGCGACGCCGGCCATCGACGTGGTCTACGCCCGCAACGATCCGATGGCGATGGGCGCCTATCTCGCCGCCCGCGAAAAAGGCCGCGAACGGGAAATGATTTTCGTCGGCATCGACGGCCTGCCCGGCGACACCGGCGGCATCAAGAAGGTGACCGACGGCGTGCTCGCGGCGACGTTCGTCTATCCGCTCTGCGTTGAACAAGCGGTCGAGATCGGCACGCGGATGTTGCGCGAGCCGGAATTCGTGCCGGAAAAAATCTACACGATCCCGTCACGGATCGTGACGAAAGAGTCCGCGTCTACGCCATGAGCCTTGCCGCCGGCAACTCAGCGCACCGCCCTCTCGGCCGACGCGACTTTCTCAAAATGTCCGCGCTCGCCGGCGCCGTAGCCGCGGGCGGCGGCGTCCCGGCCCGCGCCACGTCCGCTCCAGCCACCAGCGCAGCACCGGATGTAAGCGCAGCGAACCGCGCGTTCGGCGCGCCGTATCAGGGTCGCCAGCTGGATCGTGTCGCGTTCCCCTTGGGCGGCATCGGCTCGGGCATGATCTGCATCGAGGGCTCGGGATCGCTCTCACACGCCTCACTGCGGCACCATCCCGACGTCTTCAACGAGCCGTGCGCCTTCGCGGCGATCTCGATCGCCGGGCCGCAGCGAATCGCGCGCGTGCTCGAAGGGTCGGTGCCAACGTGGAAACTCTTTGGCGCGCCCGGAACGGCGCGCGGCGGCGAGGGCAAGCCCTACGGTCTTCCGCGGCTCGCAACGGCGACGTTCCGCGCGCGGTTTCCGTTCGCCGAGATCGATTTCACGGACGAGCAACTGCCGCTCGGCGTGCGCCTCGTGGCGTGGAGTCCGTTCACGCCGCCGGACGCGGACGACTCGAGCCTGCCCGTCGCCGCGCTCGAATACGAGTTCGTCAACCACACGGCCGCGCCCGTGGAGGCCGTGTTCTCGTTCCACGCGGCGGATTTTTTCACTGCGTCAGACAAGTCGGCTCGCGAGGTGCGGCGTGTGCCGGGCGGCTTCGTGCTGCGCGCCCAGCCGACATCGGACGCGCCGTGGCTCGAGGCCTCATTTGCCGCCTGTGTGGACGAGCCAGACACGCGCGTCGACGCCGCGTGGTTCCGCGGACGCTTCCGCGACTGGCTTCCGATAGTGTGGAATCACGTCGAGTCCGGCGCCTGTCCCGACCAACCGCCGCACGCCACCAGCACGCCGTCGCGCGGTGCCTCGCTCTACGTGCCGCTGCGCCTCGCGCCGGGCGCGAGGCGGACCATCACGCTGCGACTCGGCTGGCACGTCCCGCGCAGCAAGCTGCGCACGGACCGCATCCACGTCCTCGCCCCGCCCGTGCCGTATGAGGAATCGGGCTGCTACCAACCTTGGTATGCCCAACGCTACCGCGATATCGATGCGGTGCTCGCGGATTGGCGCCAACGCTATCGCGAATTGCGCTCCGCGAGCGATCGTTTTGCTGCGTGCCTGCACGACACGACGCTTTCGCCGGAAGTCCTCGAAGCGGTGACGGCGAATCTCGCGATTCTGAAATCGCCCACGTTGCTGCGGGAGCAGGCCGGCCGGCTGTGGGCGTGGGAGGGATGCAAGGACGACTCCGGAAGTTGCGCCGGTTCCTGCACGCACGTGTGGAACTATGCGCAGGCCATCGCGCACCTGTTTCCCTCCCTCGAGCGGAGTTTGCGCGAGAGCGAGTTCGGCCCTTCGCAGGACGAGCACGGACGGCAGAATTTCCGCACGTCGCTGCCCATTCGCCCGCCCGAGGAAGCGACCGTGGCAGCCGCCGACGGCCAGCTGGGCGGCATCATAAAGTTTTATCGAGACTGGCGGATCAGCGGTGACACCGACTGGCTCCGCCGCTGGTGGCCGCGTGTGCGGCAGAGCCTAGACTACTGCATCGCCACGTGGGACCCCGAAGGCAAGGGCCTCATCGAGGAGCCGCATCACAACACCTACGACATCGAGCTGTGGGGCCCAGACAGCATGGCCACGACGATTTACCTCGGCGCTCTGTCCGCCGCGATCGAGATCGCGCGAGCGCTCGGCGACGACGCGGCGCGCTACACGCAGCTGCTCGCAGCGGGAGGTGAAAGACTCCGGACCGTTCTCTTCAACGGCGAGTATCTGCACCAGCGCGTCGTGTGGAAGAACCTCCGCGCGAAGAATCCCGCCGAGGCGGCGCATGGTCAGGTGACCGTCTCGCCGGAATGGCGCGCGCTGGTCGAAGAGAGCGGGCCGTTGCACCAATACGGACCCGGCTGTCTCGCCGACGGCGTCATCGGCGCGTGGTTCGCCCGTGTTTCCGGATTGGGCGACATCGCGGAGCCGGACCTGATCACGAGCCACCTGCGCGCCGTATATCGCCACAATCTCCGGCGCGATCTTTCGGATCACGCCAATCCACAGCGCCCCACCTACGCGGTCGGTCGCGAGGGCGGACTGCTGCTGTGCACGTGGCCGCGTGGCGACAAGCCGCCGCTGGCGTTTCCGTATTCGGACGAGGTGTGGACCGGCATCGAGTATCAGGTGGCCTCGCATCTGATCATGACGGGGCACGTCGCCGAAGGCCTCGATGTCGTCCGCTTGTGCCGCGCCCGCTACGACGGGCGGGTTCGCAATCCCTTCAACGAATACGAATGCGGTCACTGGTATGGCCGCGCGCTGTCGTCGTATGCGCTGCTCCAGGCGATGAGCGGCGCGCGCTATGACGCGGTCACGCAGGTGCTGCACCTGCAACCGCCGTGCACGGGCGATTTCCGCGCGTTCCTCTGCGCGGCCACCGGATTCGGCTTGGTTGGGGTGCGCGACGGTCGCCCGTTCCTCGACGTCCGCGCCGGACGCATTCCGCTGCGCGAGATCGCCTACACGCCCGCCGCCGGCGGCCCCCGCTTTTCTTCGCTCTCATCATGAATACCCAACCCCTCCGTCGCAGAACGCTCCTCTCGCTTCTCTTCCTCGTTCTCGGTCTCAGTCTCGCGCGCGCGAGCGAGTTGCCCGGCGTCGAACAGCCCGTGATCGACGGCGATTGGTGGAGCATCGCCAACAATCCGGACCTGGGAGCGATCGGCAGCCCGGGACAACAGCCCGTCGATTTCGCGATCTGGCAGGCCGCCGATGGCACGTGGCAACTGTGGTCCTGCATTCGACGCACCAATTGCGGCGGCAAGACGCGCCTGCTTTACCGCTGGGAAGGCAAGAGCCTGACCGACCCCGATTGGAAGCCGATGGGCATCGCGATGCAGGCGGATCCGGCGCTCGGCGAAACGGACGGCGGCCTACAGGCCCCGCACGTCGTGCGGATCGACGGCACCTACTACATGTTCTACGGCGATTGGCTGCGCATCTGTCTCGCGACCAGCCGCGACGGGAAAAATTTCCAGCACGTCAAAAACGAGCGCGGCCAGCCGGATCTCTTCTCCGGTCCTCACACGCAGACGCGGGACGCCATGCTGTTCAAGGTCGGCGAGCTCTACTTCTGCTATTACTCGGATCACAAGGAAAAGACCGGCACGCCGCCGCTCGCCGCGATTTTCTGCCGGACCTCGACGGATCTGCGACGTTGGAGCGAACCGATGATCGTCTCGGCCGGCGGGAGCGCGACCGCGCTATGCCGCTGGCACGGCGGAGATGCCGAGTGCCCGTTCATCGTCGAGCGAAACGGCATCTACTATCTCTTCCGCAATCAGCGCTACGGCAAGGACCACATCAACACGCAGTATGCCTCGCGAAATCCGCTGGATTTCGGCGTGAACGACGATCGCTACATGATCGGCACGCTCGCCGTCGCCGCTCCGGAAATCGTGCATCATGACGGACAGGACTACATCGCGTCCGTCAAACCGGACTTCAACGGCATCCAGCTGGCGAAGCTGAAATGGACCAAGCGTCCCTGACGCCGCATCGACACGCGACGTTCCGTGCCTCCTCTCGATCATGTATACACTGGGAATCGATTTCGGCACCAACTCGGTCCGGGCACTCGTCGTCCGCTGCGCGGACGGCGCCGAGTTCGGCGCCGGCGTCGCGGACTATCCGTCCGGTCAGCAAGGCATCCTGCTCGACCCGCGGGACCACGATCTCGCGCGCCAGCATCCGACCGACTATTTGATCAGTCTCGAGCGGGCCGTGCACGGCGCGCTCGAGCGAGCGGGAAAACGTCGCGGCTTCGACGCCTCGCGCGTCGTGGGGATCGGCGTCGACACCACCGGCTCCTCGCCTTTGCCCGTCGATGCGCGAAATGTCCCGCTCGCCTCCGCGCCGCGCTGGAAGAAAAATCTCCACGCCCAGTGCTGGCTGTGGAAAGACCATACCAGCTGGCGCGAGGCCGCGCGGATCACCGAGCTCGCGGCGGCGCAGCGCCCGCATTTCATCGCCAAGTGCGGCAACACCTACTCCTCGGAATGGTTTTGGTCCAAGCTCTGGCGCTGTCGCAATGTCGCGCCGGACGTCTTCGCCGCGGCATTCTCCTGGGTGGAGTTGTGTGACTGGGTGCCCTCGGTTCTCGCGGGCATCACCGATCCGCGCCAAATCAAGCGCGGGATCTGCGCGGCCGGACACAAGGCGCTTTACTCCGACGAATGGGGCGGCCTCCCCGATCAAGAGTTCCTCGCGCAGCTCGATCCGCAACTGGCCGCGCTGCGCGAGCGGCTCTATGAGAAGGCTCACGACGCGCGCACGGCTGCGGGTTACCTCAGCGCGCCATGGGCGCGAAAACTAGCCCTGCCGGCCGGCATCCCGATCGCGATCGGCGCGTTCGACGTTCACTATGGCGCCATCGGCTGCGGCGTGCGGGAAGGCACGATCGTCAAAGTCATCGGCACGTCCGCGTGCGATTGCGGCGTGGTGTCGATGCGAAAAACCATCCCCGACATTCCCGGCATTTGCGGGATCGTGCCGGGAGCCATTCTTCCGGGATTCTACGGCCTCGAGGCCGGTCAGTCGGCCGTCGGCGATATTTTCAAATGGTGGGTGGAAGTCGTTTGCGGCGGCGACGCCGCGATGCATCGCGTGTTGACGAAGCAAGCCGCGCGGCTCGCCCCCGGGCAGAGCGGGCTCCTCGCCCTCGACTGGCACAACGGGAATCGCACTATCCTCGTCGATCCGCTCCTGAGCGGCGCCCTGCTGGGCTGCACGCTGCACACGACGCAGGCGGAGATTTACCGCGCCTTGATCGAGGCCACGGCATTCGGTGCCCGCGCGATTCTCGAGCGTTTGCAGGAATATCGCATCGAGACCCGCCGCATCGTGTGCGCCGGCGGCATTGCGGAGAAGAACCCGCTGCTGATGCAAATCTACGCCGACGTCACGGGCTGCACGATGTTCGTCTCCCGTTCGAGTCAGACCTGCGCATTGGGGGCGGCCGTTTCCGCCGCAGTCCTCGCCGACGCGCATGCCGATTTTCCCTCGGCCCAGCGCAAGATGACTTCGCTCAAGCCGATCGCTTACCGCCCGCAGGCGGCGAATCGCCGGCGCTACAACGAACTCTATCGACTCTATCGCGCCGTCCACGACGCCTTCGGCGGTTTGAACCAATCGGCCGACCTCTCCGCGGTGATGCGCGAGTTGCGCGCGCTGAAAGCAAACTCGCACCGCTGACGTCCGACGGGACGGGACGGACGGAGGCCCCTAACGCGATTCGCGAGAACTCGGAGGTCGCAAAAAAACTCCGCGGCCAGGATGGGCCGCGGAGCGAGAGGTATCCGGAAGGCGGAGTTGACGGAGTCCGTTACGGCGCGACGCGCGTGAAGCGCACGGCGTCGCCGATCACGTAGCCGTTGGCGCCTTCGTTCAACAACTGCACGGTGCCACCCGTGCCGCTGCGGAACGTTACCGTGCCGAGCGTGACCCACGTGTTGTTGCTGTATTTCTGATTCGCGACGAACGGCAGCCGGCCCATCGAACCGGAGAGCAGATAGCGGACGTTGCTGGCGCGGTTGCTGCCGGCGGTCCAGCGCGCTTCGACCTGGTAGGTGCCGTCACCGGGAATGGTCGGACGGAAGACGATCATCTTGGCGATCGTGGCGCTCGAGTTGTCGTCGTGGACGTATTCATTGTTGTAGGCGCCCGACACGAGATTGGCCGACGTCCAGGCGCTTGGGGAATGCACGACTTCAGTCGAGGGGACATTGTCCAGGATGATGACCAGCGGGGTGAACGTCGTCGCATTCAACGAGGCCGCCCCGGGCGTGCTGCCCAGCACCGCGCGGACGCGGTAGTAATAGGTGAGGCCGGCGGTGGCGCTCGTGTCGGAGAAGCTCGTGGCATTCGCCGCCGTCGTGCCGACGGCGGTGAAGCTCTCGTTGTCGGTCGAGCGCTCGACGCGGAAACCGGTTTCATTGCTCGATTGATCGCTCCAGGTGAGGTTGACCGTCGTGCCGCTGGCGGCGGTCGCGGTGACGTTGGTCGGCGCGTTCGGGCCGCTCGTCGCCGTGGCGCGAAGACAGATGGCGTCGGCGATCACGGCGCCGTTCACGCCCGTGTTGCGGATCACGACCTTGCCGGTGGATCCGGCGTTAAAGGTGTAAGTGCCGAGGAGATTCCAGACGTCGCCGCCGCCCTTCTGATTGACGGTGACGGTGCTGGTTCCGCCCGCATGGATGATGTCGACCGGAACGTTGTCGGCGCGGTTGCTGTGGGCGGCCCACCGCATGTAGACCTGATAGCTGGCCGTCGAGGGCACCGCCGGCACAAATCCGAAACTGGCTGCGGCGCTCGGTAGGGTGTCCGCGTGATAATTCGTTCCCCAAAAACCCGGTTGCCCCGTGCTTTGAACCCATTCCGCCGGGCTGACGGGCGAGATTTCGACGTTGGAGTCGAGGTTGTCGACGATGACGACCCACGGAACGGCCACTGTTTGGACGGCGGAGTTGGCGCCGCCAGCGGAATTCACCGCGCGGACGCGATAGTGCACGGTGGTGTTCACGGGGGCCGTCGCGTCCGTGTAGGCGATCGACTGCGCCGGAACCGTCGCGATGACGCTGTAATTGGTGCCGTCGCTGCTGCGCTGGATTTCGAAATGCGTCTCGTTCGTCGATGCGTCCGTCCACGCGAGCGCGAGAGCGCCGCCGGCTTCGAGATCGACGACGGCCGTGAAACCGGTCGGCGTCGCAGGCGCCGCGAGGGCGGGCGTGGCGCGCGTGACAGACGCGTAGCTCGTGGACGAGCCGATGTTGTTGTAGGCGTAGACGCGATACGCGTAGCTGGTGCCGTAGGCGAGACCGGTGTCCATGTAGCGATTCGCGTTCGTGCCGGTGGTGCCGACGACGGTGTAGGCGCCGCCGTTGGCCGAGCGCTCGATGCGGAAGCCATGCTCGTTAGTGGAGTTGTCGGTCCACGCGAGATCGACGTGATTGGATTGCGCGGCGTTCAGCGTCGCGGTGGCGGCGCCCGGTGCGGCGGGTGCGGTCGTCGCGGTGCCCTGGCCTTGATAACCCTTGGTGAGAAACGCGGTGCTGTTGAAGGCATCGGGGGGAGCAAGTTCCCAGTCCACGATCGGTCCCACGTAGGCGGGATTGGTGCCGGTCACGCCGAACTGGTATTCGACGCAGCCGTTGAGCGTGATCGTGCCAGCGCGCAGAGTGGCACCGGCCGGGGCGTCGGCGTCGACTGAGAGGATCGAGTCGGTGGCGACGATCGTGCCGGGCGACTCGGCTAGGATTTGGGCGTCTCCGTTGTTGTGAAACGTCGAGCGGATGATCGTGCCCGCGCCGGTAGCGCTGCCGAACCAGGCGCCGAGCGAGTTGCTGTTGCCGCCCCACTTCACGTTGTCGACGGAGAGACAGTTGATCAGCGTGCCGTTGGCCCAGTTGCGGAAGCCGCGTTTGTTGCCGATGGCGATGCAGTTTTCGTAGATGACGTTGACCGCTTTGTCGTCCCAGCCGCCGTCATGATTGTCGATGGACACGCAGCGACTGTAGGTGACGTTGTAGACACCGCGCTCGGTGCTGTAGCCATCTCCGTTCCAGTAGTCGCCCGAACTCTGCGGAGCGAAACGGTTGTTGCGCGCGACGCAGTCGGTGAAGCGGAGATCATGGATGCTCGGGCGGGCCATGCCCGGCGAGTCGGTGCAGAAGCCGACGGGAATCGACTTGGTGGGGTAGTTGTTGTTGGGGTCCGTGTCGCGATCCGTATTTTCGGTGGCGTCGGTATCGCAGTCCTCGAACGTGACGAAGCGCGAAAAATAGCTGACGCGAAACGCCTTCTTCGTGTGTCGAACCACGGAGCAGTTGCGCACTGTGATGTTGCTGGCATTGCGGATGCGGATGCCGTCCTCAATCGAACGCATCGAGAGGTTCTCGAACAGAATGTTTTGCCGGAGCGTGAACGTCTCGCCGTTCAGCGGCATGTCGAAGACGAACCCGTAGGAGTCGATGTGCAGGTTCTTGATTTCCCAATGAGATGTCTCGGCGCCGCCGTAGTTGACGAACCGGAACAGGTAGTCGGCCGTCGATCCGGGAACCCAGGCGCCCTGGATGACCGGCCGCTGGCCCTGCGCGTTCGGGATGCCCTCGATTTTTTTGGGCGAGCCCGCGGTGCCGCTGCCCACGATCGAAAGCTGCGTGAGATTGTAGGTGCCGTAGGTGAGGTAGATCGTGTTGCCGGGAGTCAGGCTTAGGATTTCGTTTTGAAAGAGGCTGACCGGTTTGGTGTTGTTTGCATCGGCGCCACTTCGGGTGCCGGTGCCGGTCGGCGAGAGATAGACGTGAGCAAAAGCCGTGGCGGCGAAACCGACGGTGCAGGCGACCGCGAGCCAGCGGCGCGCGGTGGCGTTCGAACGAGGAGATATCATGTTCTTCTGGAGTTGGGGTAACGTGGATAATCGCCCGGAGCTATTGTGCCTCCGGGACCAAGTGGCGCCGCGAGGGCCCCACGAATGCCATAGCGGACAAAACCGTTGGCGCTTTCCCGCACCGCTCAAATCGCGGGCGGCACAAAATTGTTCCCTAATGAAACGACCGTGAGCCTCGCTTGACCGCCGGGCGTTTCGAGAGGGACGCTGCGAAGCGAGCGCGCGCGTCGCGCTTCGAACTCCCCTTCCTCATGTCGTCCGCCCCCGCCCTCTTGCCCGACCGTTCAACTCCACCGAGAAAAAGCCGAGGGATTGGCGCGCGTCTGCTGCGCTGTGCCCTGCTCGCCGGAGCGCTCGGCCTCGGGGACGCGTCGGCGGCTCGCGCGGACGACTACGCGTTTCCGTCCGTCGAACAGTTGCCTGATCGCGCGTTGATGCCTGATCCGTTCGAGAAACCCGACGGCTCGCGCGTGAGCAGCCGCGCGGAGTGGCCGCAGCAACGCGCCTACCTCAAGGCGCTGCTCCAGCACTATCTCTACGGCCGGATTCCTCCGCGCCCGACGCCGTCAGAGCTGTCCTTCGTCCGCACTTCCGACGAAGCCTATACCTCGCCGGGCACGAAGATCCCCGGGCGCCGTCAGTGCTACCGCATCACGCTGACGCGCCACGGCCGGACGCATTCCTTCACGTTCAATCTGTGGCGGCCCGCGGAGCTCAAACGTTACCCGACGCTCATCAACAATTATCCCGAACACGGGCATCCTTCCCCGAGCTACAGCATGGCCGAGGGCGTGCGGCGCGGTTACGCGGTGGTGGAGTTTCAGCGCAAGGAAGTCGCGCCCGACGATCCCGCGAACGCCGACCGCCACGCGGGCATTTTCCCGCTCTATCCCGAATACGATTTTCACACGATCGGCGCGTGGGCCTGGGCGTATCAGCCCGTGATCGACGTGCTCGATCAGCTCGGCGTCACCGACCTGACGAAAATCATCGCCACCGGACATTCGCGCGGCGGCGCCACGGCGATGGCCGCCGCGATTTTCGACGAGCGTATCGCGATCGCGGCGCCGTCCGCGACGGGGCCATTCTCCACAGGCGCGTTGCGACAGCGTGATCCCAACGGGTTTCGCGGTCGCGACGACTACGCGCAGATCATGATCGAGAAGTTTCCGCACTGGTATCACCCGCGCTATCGCGAGTTCGCCGGACGGCAGAACCGCCAGCCGTGGGACGTGCCGACGTTGATTGCGCTCATCGCGCCGCGTCCGTTGCTCAGTCTGAGCGCACTGGGCGACGGCTTCGACAACTGGCTCGCACACGAGGCCGGCATCCGCACCGGCCTGCTGATCTACGACTGGTTCGGCGCGGCGCGCTGGTGCCGCATCCATTGGCGCGATCACACGAACGCATATGGCCAGAAAGGTCACGACCAAGGGCCGGAAGAGTTCAACGCGATCTACGATTTCGCGGATGAGTATTTCTTCGCACGTCCGCCAGGTCCCACGCTCTTCAACCGCGGGCCAGCGCACGATGGCTGGATGTTCGATCCCGCAAAGCATCCGCTCAAAATCGACTGGGCGCCTCCCGCAGTCCGGTGAAGCCGCGTGAGTGCGGACATACTCCGCGCGCGCTTACGCACGCCCGGTAACCGTGCCCGCCGCGTCGCGGATTGGCCGTCAATTGCGGGCAAATCTTGTCAACTGGGAGCATAGACGCGGAGCCGCCGGAAAGAGTAGGCTGCAGGTGTCACCGGCGGCGCCAGCCGCGGCCGTTTCGCAGCGCGAGGCGGCGATCCCGCATTGCCCCCGGCGTCCGCCCGCTCCTCGGCCGCATCCCCTTACCCCATGTTCGCAAAACTGCCCCCCCTTCGGTTCCTCGCGTTGCTGCCCCTCTTGTCCGCTGCGGCCAATGGCGCGCCAGAAACGCCGCTCTCGGTCTCGTTCGCCGCGGAACTCCGGCGCCTGCGCGAGAGCGATCATCTTTTTCAATCGCAACCGCATCGACTGACCCAGCAATCGGGCTTCAGCCGCAAGGGCGACAACCCGGATCGACTCGATTATCTTTACCGCGAAGGCGAGTGGCTGGTTTACGCCGACGCCTCCGGTCCCGGCGTCGTGTCGCGCATCTGGTCGACGCACGGCGGCGAGTGGCAGCCCATCCGCATCGAAGTCGACGGTCGCGTGCTCTACGAGGGCAGCGCCGAGAAATTCTTCGGCATGGATCGCGCCCCCTTCGTCCCGCCCTTGTGCGAAATCCGCTCGGCCGCGATCCGCCAGCTGACCGCCGAGAAGGAAACCGGCCGCCGCCACGTGTGGGGCGTGTCGTATGTCCCCATCCCGTTTCAGACGCGGTTCCGCTACCTGCAAAAGCAGCAGCTCTACACCAACATCAATTTCAAGCACCTGCCGGAAAACACGGTCGTCCAACCCTACCCGCTCGAACTTTCCGAGTCGGACCAGCGCGAACTGCAGCTGACGCGCGAAGCTTGGAGCCAATTTCAGTCCACGCGCACCACCACCGGTTCGTTCGCCGTCACGGACCGTGAAATCACCGTGCAGCCCGGCGAGGACCCGTCGTCACGCCTCGCGCTGACCGGTCCCGGCCTCATCCGCGAAATCCGTCTGCTCAGCTCCGCCACGCCGGCGGAACTCGCTTCGCTCTGGCTCGAGGTCCGCTGGGACGGCGCGACCGCTCCGGCGATCGCGATACCGCTGGACACCGGCCTGGGTTCACTCGCGCAACGCACGCTCGCGCTCGGCCGGACGCCCGACGGCTGGCAATATCTCCGCTTCGCGATGCCGTTCCACCGCAGCGCGGATATCCGGCTGGTGAACCGCAATGCCGCCCCACTGTCCGTGCGCGTGCACGTCGCGCACGAAGCCATGCCGGAGTTGCCCGGCGATTCCCTCTATCTGCATGCCCGCGCCAACGACGGCGAGTTCGTCGCCGCGCGCGACCGCTATCTCCATCCGGACGTGCCGGCGGCCGAGTTCTACTACCACAACGGTTTCACCGCGCTCGATTTCACCGGTCGCGGCCACATCGTCGCCTACCTCGATCGTTTTCAATGCCAGCCGGAACTCGACGAGCACGTCTTCCTCGACGACGAGCGCCGCTTTCCCGAAAACTCCTGGAACGGCACCGGCCACGAAGACCTTTTCGACATGGCGTGGGGACACAAGCCGCACAGCGCCGCGCTCACGTCCGGCGGCAGCCAGAGTTTCGCGGAAGTGAACGTGAAACTTTTCTGGAACGATCCCCTCACCTTCCGCACGGCGGTGAAATTCAATTGGGAGTGGTCCTTCAAACGCGACGTGCCTCCGCCGCGCGACGCGCGCTTCCGTTCCGTCGTCTACTTCTACGCCGCGGCCGAAGCCGCGGCCAAGTGACGGCACGCGCCGCGCTTTCAGCTGCATCGCTCCCGAGGCCGGCCGGCAACGCCGCGCCGGCCGCCGCAACAGATCGTCAGCTCATCCGGGTTTTGTGTTCTCCCCAAACCTGACGCAGCACGCCGCAAATCTCGCCAACCGTGGCTTCAACGCGCACGGCCGCGATGATCGGTCCCAGCAAATTCGTGGTTCCTTCCGCCGCCAGGCGCACGTCGGCGAGCGCCGTGCGGACTTTCTCGCTGTCACGCCGCGCCTTTCGTTCGCGCAATCGCGCCACCTGAGCGAGCTCGACGGCGGGATCGGGACGAAAAACCGCGGGCTCGCTCTGCTCGGGCACGACGTGGCAATTCACCCCGACGATCTTGCGTTCGCCGGATTCCACCTCGCATTGGTGGTGATACGCCGCGACTTCGATCTCCTGCTGCACCCAGCCGCTCGCGATGGCCGCCGGCATTCCTCCGAGTTGATCGATGCGTGCGATCAACGTCCGCGCTTCCTCCTCGATGCGATCCGTGAGCTGCTCGACCAGATAGCTGCCGCCGAGCGGATCGATCGTGTGACAGACGCCTGACTCCGCGGCGATCAACTGCTGAATGCGCAACGCCAGACGCGCCGACTCCTCCGTCGGCAGCGATTGGGCCTCGTCGCGCGCGTTCGTGTGCAACGACTGCGTGCCGCCGAGCACCGCGGCCAGCGCCTGCAACGTCACCCGCACGACGTTCACCTCCGTCTGCACCGCCGTGAGCGTGTGGCCAGCAGTCTGCGTGTGAAAACGAAGCGCCTGGCACTCGGGCACCGCGCAGCCGAACCGCTCGCGCACCAGCCGCGCGTAGAGCCGCCGCGCCGCGCGGAACTTCGCGGCCTCCTCGAGAAAATCCGACGATGCGTTGAAAAAGAACGAGAGCTTCGCGCCGAAATCCTCCAGGCGGAGCCCCGCGCCGCGCGCCGCTTCGATGTAGGCCACCGCGTCGGCGAGCGTGAAGGCCACTTCCTGCACCGCCGTCGAGCCGGCCTCTCGAATGTGATAACCCGAAATCGAGACCGGATTGATGCCGGGCGTATGCTCGAGGCACCAGGCGATCGTGTCCGTCGTCAAACGAAGACTCGGGCCGGGCGGAAAGATGTAAGTGCCGCGTGCGATATACTCCTTGAGAATGTCGTTCTGCAGCGTGCCGCGCAGCTGGTTCCACGCGACGCCGCGCCGCTCCGCCGCCACCACATACATCGCCAGCAGGATGGCCGCGGTGGCGTTGATCGTCATCGAGGTGGAAACGCGATCGAGCGGGAGTCCGTCGAACACGCGTTCGAGATCCGCGACGGAGTCGATTGCCACGCCGACCTTCCCCACCTCGCCCGTCGCAATCGGGTCGTCGGAGTCGTAACCGATCTGCGTGGGCAGATCGAAGGCCATCGAGAGTCCGGTCGTGCCTTGCTCCAGCAGGAAGCGGAAGCGCTGGTTCGTCTCCTCCGCCGTCGAATAGCCCGCGTATTGCCGCATCGTCCACAGGCGTCCGCGATACATCGTCGGGTGGATGCCGCGGGTGAACGGATACGCGCCCGGCAGTCCGAGTTGCCCGGCGTAGTCCGCATCCGGCGTCGCCGGCAGCGCTACGCGCGGCAGCGGCAGGCCGGACGCCGTCTCGAAGCGGTCGCACCGCTCGGGCGTTTTCGCCAACGCAGGTTTCAGCACGGATTCTTCCCACTCACTTCGATTCATGAGTTTTCTTCCCTGGGCGATTTCCGCCGCAACGCCGCCACCACTTGTTCCGCGGCCGTCCAGGTATCGCTCTCGTCGAGCGGATGGTCGCGCAACTGCCGGTCGACTTCACGCGTGAGCATCGCGATGGCGATCGCCCGAATCTCGTCGTGCCGGCGCGGCTCGCCGCGCGTGCCCGCGGACCGCTCGACCAAATCAATCAACGACGCCACGCCGTCGCCGCTCAACGCATTGGTCCGGCAGATGCGCTCGGCCGGCAATCCGGTCCAACGCGCGAGGTGCTCCGCCAGGCGGCCCGCTTCCGGCCGGTCGGCCTTGTTGACCACCAACACATCGGCCACCTCGAGAATGCCGTGTTTCATCGCCTGCACTTCATCGCCTCCGCCCGGCGCCTGCACGACGAGCGTGAGATCGGCCTGGGCGGCGACGGCGAGTTCGCTCTGACCGACGCCGACGGTCTCGATCAGCACGCGCCGATAACCGGCCGCGCGCAACAGACGCGCCAGATCGGCCGCGGCGACGACCACACCACCCGCCTCACCGCGAGTCGCCAGCGAGCGCACGAACACCCGTTCGTCCAGCGTGCCGTCCATCATGCGCACACGATCCCCGAGCAGCGCCCCGCCGTGCCGCACCGACGAAGGATCGATCGCGAGCACGGCGACCGACTCGCCGCGACGAAGCCACTCGCGCGCGAGTGCGCCCACCAGCGTCGACTTGCCGCAGCCCGGCGGACCCGTGATGCCGATATTCACGCCGGGCCATTCCTGCCGTTGCAGCGCCGCGCTGGCGGCACATCCGGCCGGCGTGCGCGTCTCGATTTCCGACAACCAGCGCGCGAGCGCTCGCTGGTCGAGCGCGCTCCATGCGGGTAGATCGCCCGTGAAAGGATTCATGGCCGCGCGCGGCACGCCTCCTCAAACGCCGCCAGCACTTCCGCGAGCGGCGCGCCCGGCGTGAAGACCGCGCGGATGCCCAGCGCCCGCAGCGCCGGAATGTCCGCCGACGGAATCACGCCACCGACAATCACCGGAATGTCTCCTCCGCCCAGCGCGCGCAGTTCCGCAAGCACCGCCGGAAACAGCGTGTGATGCGCGCCGGAAAGCAGCGACAAGCCGACGACGTCCACATTCTCCTGCACCGCGGCAACCGCGATCTCGCGGGGCGTGCGCCGGATGCCGGTGTAGATCACCTCGAAGCCGTGATCGGCGAGCGCCTTCGCAATAAATTTTGCCCCGCGGCTGTGTCCATCGAGCCCGGGCTTGCCGATCAGCACCCGGCCCTTCGGCGTGAATTCCCGCAGCGTCGGATTCATGGCGTGCATTTGAACAGCGCCTGAACGTCCTTCTTCGTCACCTTGCCGAGCGCGTTGCGCGGCAGCGGCACATTCGAGAGCACGCGACTCGGCACCTTGTAGACGGCGAGCCGTTCCTTGCACCAGGCGCGCAGCTCCTCCAGCGACAAGCCGGCGCCGCCTCGCCAGTTGATCACGGCGCAAACTCGCTCGCCCCACTCGTCGTCGGGCACGCCCACCACCGCACACTCCTCGATCGCCGGATGCGCGAGCAGCTCGTGCTCGATCTCGAGCGCGGACACCTTGTAGGCGCCGGTCTTGATGATATCGACCGAGTTTCGCCCGAGAATCGCGTAGATGCCGACCCGGCGGCGGGCAATATCGCCCGTGCGAAACCAACCTTCGTGAAACGCCGCCAGCGTCTCCGCCGGGCGGCGCCAATACTCCAGAAACACCGCGGGGCCGGCGACCTCGATCTCGCCCGGCTGATCGTCGGCCTCGATCACCGCGCCCGCTTCGTCCACCAGCCGGACCAGCACACCGGACAACGGCACTCCCACCGTGCCCGGCAGGCGCGGACCGTGCAGCGGATTCGACAGCGCCATGCCGATCTCGGTCATGCCGTAGCGTTCGAGCAAAAACTGGCCGCTCACCTCGCGCCACTTTTCGAACACGGGGACCGGCAACGCCGCCGAGCCGCAGACCATGAGGCGAAGCGCACTCGCGGCCCGCGTGAGCATCGCGCGCTCCTCGGGGTTGGCTTCGTCCCACTGCGCGATGAGCCGCTGGTAGATCACTGGCACGGCCATGAACAAGGTCAGCCCGCCACGCGCGATCCGTTCCCACACCGCGCGCGCCTCGAAGCGCGCGTGCATCTCGCACACCGCGCCCGCCCACAACGCGCAACCGAGCACGTTGATCACCCCGTGGAGATGATGCAACGGGAGCACATGCAGGATGCGATCGCCCGGCCGCCACTCCCACGCGTCGATCAAGGCCGTGATCTGCGCGGCAATGTTGCGGTGGGTCGTGACGACGCCCTTCGGTTTTCCCGTCGTGCCGCTCGTGTAGATGATCATGGCTCGCTGGTTCGCGCCGACCTCCGGCAATCGACCGGCTCGGACCGAGTCGGCGCGAAATTCGAGCGTGGAAACCACCCGCACGCTGCGCGTCGCCGCCAGCTCACGCGCCATCGCCTCAAACTGCGGATGCGCGACGATCACGCTCACTTCGGCGTCACCGACCATGTAAGCCATCTCGGCGAGCGGATGCGTGAGGCACAGCGGCACGATCACTCCGCCGGCGAGCCACGTGCCCCACTGGGCAATCACGTAATCACGGCCCGGCGGCGCGAGCAGCGCCACCCGCGCACCGGCGAGGTCGGCGCCGTTCGCCAGCAGGCAGTCCGCCGCGCGATGCGCCGCCGCGACCAAGTCGTGGTAGGACACCTCCCCTTCGCCATCCACGATGGCCACCCGCTCCCCGTGCCGCACGGCCCGAGCGACGATCTCGACAGAATAACTCGCAACAGTGTCTTTCATGAAAGCAGCGGCACGTTCAGACGAACCAGCCGATGAAGAGCTGGCAGAAAACGGCTCCAACGAGCGTCATCGCGAATCCCCACAGCAGCAGCGTGCGAAACATCGCCTTGCCGTCCGCGCCGCGCGCGACGCCCGCCGCGATGCACAACGCCCCGAGCGTCGACAACGGCGACACATCGACCAGCGCCGCCCCGACATTGATGCTCAGTCCCACCGCGACCGGATCGCCGCCGCCCAATTCACCGATCAGCCCCGGCACCATCGGCAGAAAGGCCGGATAGACGACGCCCGACGTCGAGCTGTAGGTCGAGACCAAGCCGGTCACGAACGCCATGACGCCGTTCACTGAACCGGGCGTCGCGAGTTGGGCCAGGCCGGTTGTGAAGAGCCGCAGGCCGCCCATGCGTTGACCGATCTCCACCAGCAAGCTGACGCCGCACACCATCACCAGCACGGACCACGGCACCGCTTTCGTCGCCGCCGCATCGTCCACCGCGCCGACGAGAATCAGCAGCGAAGCCGCCACAAACGCCGCGAGGCCCAAGTCTGCCCAACCCAACACCACCGCCCCGATCCACGCGACCGTGACCACGATCGTGACGATCTGCGCGCGGCCAAACGTCACGGCCTCACCGGCCGCGATCTCCGCGCGTTGCCGCGAGAGCTTCAACCCGCCGAAGAACAGATATGCCAGCGCCGCCATGATCGTGTGCGCCACGAAATTTGGCAGGAACACGCGCCAGCCTTCGATCGGAATGCCGGCCTTCACAAACTGAGTCTGCACGATCACGCCCACGGCGCTGAACGGCGAAAGCGAGCCGGCGTTGGCACCGTTCGCCACCAGCAACGCCATCAGCACCGGCGGCACCCGCGCCGCCGCACCCGCCGTCATCGCCAGCGGCGCGACCAGAGCGGTGGCCGCCACCGCGCCCGGACCGGCCGCGGACACGATGGCTGCGAGGAGAAAAAACGCCGGCGGCAGCAACGCCGCGACGCCGCCGAACGCCCGCACAAACACCGTCGTGCCCACCGCGAGCGCACCGTTTTTCTCGGCCACGCCAAAGAGCAGCGTCACGCCGAGCAGCGTGACGAACAACGACGCCGGAAACGACCCGAGCACGGCGGCGGGTTTCAAGCTTCCCCAGCCGACGCCCACGATCCCCGCAAACGCGATCGCGAGCCACCCCACGTTGATCCGCGCAGTCAGGCTCAGAGCGATGACCACCAGAAACGCGATCAGCCAGCTCGCCGCCGGCTCGAGCGCCACGGCCAAAGGGAGAGAGAATGCACCGGACATCATGCGGGGAAGCGTGCCGCAGCGCGGCCCGCGAGCGGGGATTATTTCGGGGGTAACGCGCGGGGAAGAACAGGTGCGCCTCGCTGGTGTGCGCGACCGCCTCGGGCTCTTCCACCGCTGAGGTGCGCAATTCGTTGCAATCCGCTTCCGCGACACGCGAGCCGCCGAGGGAGTGTGAGTGATCGTCACGCGGTCCGCGCGGCACGAGCCGCTCCGCGTGCGGCAGGCGCATTTTCATCGAGGGCCCGCCGCCGCGCTTCCGGCTGAGACGGGCAAATCCCGCGAGGATCGTGAACCGAACAGGGCGTCACGATCCGCGAGCGAACGAGATCGATGCAGGTCAGAACGCGAACGTCGACGAGATCGTCCACTCCATCGGAGCGCCGATGCGGCTGACCGCGACTTGGCCATTGGGATTGGCGGCAATCGGAATCAGATGATCGCCCGCAAAGGCGTTGCGCACGTTCAACTGCACCTTCCAGTGGATGCGTTCCTTGAGGATGGGGCGCGAATAGGAGACCCAGAAGTCCCAATTGAGTTCGTCGTCGCCGAGGAAGGGATTCCGCACGTCGTAGCCGCGGAAATCCGTGTCTTCGTCGACGCCGTCGCTCGGCAGACCATCGGCCTCGTAGGTGACGACCGGATAGCCGATCGCAACCTTGTCCTGCCAGCGCGCGCCGACGCCGGCGCCGACACCGCGCAGCGCGCCGTGCGTGAAATCGTAAGCGAGCACCGCGTTGGCGCGCCATTTCCGCAACTCTTGCGCGGGGCCGCCATCCGCCAGCAACACGCTGTTGAGCGGGTTGAGGATGTAGCGCAGGAACTCGTTGGCGAGCGTGCCGCCCTGCGTGGGCGTCGTGATGCCGGCGTTGAGCGCGATGCTGCGCGCGTTGTCGTTGCTCCACTCCTCCGCCAGCGTGCGACCGGTCGATGTCGGCGTGTTGAACAGCAACTCGCGCAGCGCGGCGCCGCTGTTGCTGCGGGAGGCCTCCTGCTTGGTGACGTTGAGAAGCACCGACCAACCGGCGTAAGGCTTCACCGCGAGTTCGAGTTCTACGCCCTTGGTCACGTAATCGCTAGTGTCGATGTGGCCAGGGTTGCTGACCGTGATCGTATTGCCGGAGGTCACGATCTTCCATTGATCGAGGAACACCTGCGGCGGCGCGACGTAGCCGTCGGGGAAATGATCGCCGTTCGAATCGGGTTCGTAGCCGTTGGTCACGGCGTCGAACGCTTTCGTGTGGCGGTTCATGATGCCGCCGATCGCGGTCGAGAGCGACGAGTTGCGGACGTTGATCTGGTTGGTCTCATACCACGTCGTCCGCAACGTCACGCGATCGGACCAGGCCGATAGCATGAAACCGAAATCGGTCGTCTGTCCCGAGGCCGGCGCGATCTCGTCGCCGAAGACGTTCAGCACGGTCGATTCCGGCGGATCGAAGTTCTGCGATTCGCCATAGAACACGTTGAAGCTGCTCAAGCCGGGCACGCGCCGGACCCACTTGGCCGGCGTCTTGGCCACCACGCTCCACGCGCGCGGCGTGCTTTCAAAGCGCTGCACCGCGGCGCCAGGCGCATCGATTGAATACAGCGGGCTGTTCACGAGACGGTTCGACTCGACCGGGTTGACCGGAGCGGAGACGCGCTTGATCTCCGAGCGCTCGTTGCGCCAGCCGATGGTGCCGACGATGTGACTGTCGAGCAGGAAGCTCTGCAGCGAGAACGCCCGCGACTCGAGCACTCGCCGCGCCTTCAGCGCGCCGCTCGCCGTCTCGGTCAACTCCTCGTCGGCGCGGATGACGTCGAAGTTGTCGTAGCGCACCGCGTATTGCGCCTGCGGCGCGGTCGCGTTGCTGGGTGCGACGGAGCGCGTGAGGAGTAGGTAGTTCGCGATCGTCGCCGGAAAATCCAGGCGGTTCGCCATGATGCGCGGGATGCCTGCGCCGCGCGTCGTGGACGCCGATGCGAGGGAGGGTCCGAGGTAGTTCAACGTGCCCACCAGCTTGCCGACATCCGCGGCGCGGTTCTGGTTGTTACCGTTCGGCCAGTTGTCGAGGACCGTGTAGGGCGCGCCCGAACGCGTATCCCGGTCGTAGGTTTCCTTCTGGTAGAGACCGGAAACGACGTGGCGACCGAGCCAGCGCAGCCACGGAGCGCGGCTGTCGTGCTCCGCAAAATCGAAATCGTAGAACACGCGGGCGCGATACGTCGTGATGTCCTCCTTGGAGTATCCCGCCGAGCCCGCCGTGCCCACGTAGGGACGGCCGAAATTGGGGTTGGGTGTGCCGTCCCACATGACGGTGTTGATGTCGATCGAGATGTATTGCGCGTCGTCCGGGATCATCGCCATCAGGGTCTCCTGGTAGCTCTGGTCGTCGTAAGCGAACTGGAGGCCGAGCTTCTTGCGGAACATCAGTTGCTCGAGCGAAATGCTCGCCGCCTCGAACTTCGATTTCTCCTCCTTGTTGGGACCATCGAGCAGCTGATTGTAGAAATCGAAGATGCTTGGATCGGCGATCGTAGGCTGCGCGTAGAACTCCGCGTCCGGATAACCGGCGCTCAACAACCCGGCGCCCAATCGCGTCGGCGCGAGATGCGCCGCCGTGCCCACCAGGCCGACGCCTGGAAAATAGTAGCGCGTCGAAACGAACGGACGGCCCGCGACCGGCGTGCCGTTGACCGTGCCGACCGGATCGCGCGGATCGGCGCTGGTGTGATCCGGGAAAATGATCGTCGGTCCGCGATTGATGTTCTGCGCCACGCCCAACCCGCGCGGCGTCGCGCCGAGCGGCTGATGCGCATTCCAGGTCGGTTTCGCCGGGATGCCGGCGGCCACCCACTCCGCGTAAGGCTCGAACCAGCTGCTGATGCGATCCTGCGGCGGCAGCGTGCGGGGATTGTTGGCGTCGATCTCGCCCGTCTCAAAATTCGCGCGCAGCGTGGTGCCGCTGAACGCACCGCGCTTTAGCGCCTTCGGACTGAAGCCGATGGCGGCAAACAACCGGCGATCCTCGTTGAACGCCGGCTCCTGCTTGAACTTCTCGTCGTCCTGCAAGGCGGCGACACGCACCGCGAACTGATCGTCAGCCAGCGTCTGATTGTAGTTCGCGCTCACGCGGTAACTGCCGAACGACCCCGCGCGCAAATCGACCTTGCCCGACGTCTCGCCGATCAAGGCCTCGGTCGTCGAGTAGTTGATGATGCCCGCCGGACTGCCGACGCCGAAGAGCAGCGCGTTGGCGCCGCGATTGATGTCGATGCGATCGGTGTTGTAGGAGTCGGTCGGAATGATGGAGCGGAAAAAATTCCGCGCCTGCGTCGCCTCTGCGAGTCCGCGCACACGCGTGCCGGTGCGGTTGGAGAGACCGGCCTCGCGAAACTGCTCCGTGCCGAAGCCCGCGCCGGAGAAGTTGCCGCCGAGCCCGGTGACTTCGGTGCCGGTGGTGTAGACCAGCACATCGCGCAGGTTCGTCGAACCGGTGTCCTCGAGGAACTTCGCGGTGACGACGCTCACCGCCGAACCGACGTCCGACAGTTCCGTGCGCAGACCGTTGCCGGCGAGCGTGGTCGTGGCCACGTAGCCCTGCACTTGCTTGGAGCTGACGACGAAAGGCGACAGGACGGTGATGTCTTCGGCCTTCTTTTCAGCGGGCGCTGCCTCTTGGGCCCAGAGGCCGGAGGAGGCCAGCGAAAGCGCGAAGGCGGTGAGCGAGAGGCGCGGGATGGCTCGCGCCGAAACACGACCGGGGATTGTTCTCGGGATCATGACTACGGTGTGGGGTTAGGGACTGCACCACTCCGCCGAGCCGTCGGTAGCAGGGGTCGATCACGTGGATCAGGCGGCCGCGAACCGGGGAGGCGAGAGAAGAACGAAGGGGGTGACACAACGCGTTTGGCCTCGATTGACCGAACGCTCAGCAATGGCGGCGATGCTACACTAACGCCGCGAATTTCGTCTATCGCCCCACTTGATAAGGCTTGTCCCGAATTGACGCCATGGCGCGCCTCGCGCTGGCAGCCACCGATCATAGCCGCCACGAACGACCAGCCTGGAGTTGTGTCGAATCTCGCGCATCCGGCAAACGGTAGGGCGAACCGTCCTCGGTGAGCCGCGGCTCGTCGGGACGGCTCGCCCTACCCGGATGCACGACGCCGTCGCACGGTAGCGCGGGTGGGCGCCGCTGGCCCCAGCGGCGCCTTCCGGATGCGCAGCCACTCACGACATCCGTGATTGCGAAGCTCCCGCGCGCGTCACGCCGGAAGGTGGAGCGGATTGACCTCAATCCGCTCCGAGCGCGTTGCGGTCACCGCGCTCCACCGAAATGGCCAACTTCTGCGCGGCTCAAAAAAAACGCGCCCACCTCGGCAGAGGCGGGCGCGGAAATCAAACGAAGCGCGCGTGGCGCCGCGAATCAGTCCTGCTCCGGACCGCGAAGAAGCGCGCCGCCGTTCACGACCAGACGATCCACGGCCACGCCGCCGTGCAGCGTCGTGTTGCCGTTCACGGTCAGGGTGCCGGCCGGCGCCTCGACGAAGCCATGGAAGCGGGCGCCACCGTTGAGTGTCAGGCCGCCCGAGGCGATCTGCAGCCAGAGCAGTTCCGGCGCGCCCTCCACGCCGCATTCCCCGTTGATCGTCGTGCCATTGGCGAGAACGAGAACGACCGGGCCCACGATCTGCACGCGGCTGTTGCCGTTCAGCGTGAGGCTTTGCAGCTGATAGACGGCGGGCGTCGTGGAGCCGGCCACACCGAGCACGAAGCCGGACGAGCCGTTGGCGGTGAACGAGCCGTAGACGCCCGGCGGAATCGTGCGCGTGCCCGCGTTGCCGTTGAGCGTGAGATTGCGCAACGTGGCAAAATCGCCGGCGTCCTGCGTCGCGTTGTTCAACACGACGTCGCGCGTGCCGGCCGGCGCGGACGGTGCCGTCACGACCGGCAGCGTCGCGGCATCGACGCGGCGCACGAGGTGCCGCAGCTTCGAGCCACCGTTCAGCGTGACGGTGAAAGCCGTCGCGCCGGCCTGCCCGGTCGCGTCCACGGTGCCGCCGAAGACGGGTTGACCATTCAGCCGCACCGCAGGCGTGCCGGGAACGAGCAGATCGCCGGTGACGACCGCGGAGCCGTTCAAGGTGATCGATTCCGCGGTGAGCACTTGCAGTGAGCCGTCGACGGTGCCGTTGAGCGTCGGTGCGTGCCGCACCGTGATGCCCGAGGCGATCACGAGCGTGCCGGTGACGGACCCGCTGTAGTTCGCTTCATCGACCGTCGCCTCGACCGCATACGTTCCGGGATAAACCGGCGGCGTCGCGCTGCCGGCGTAAGTGATCGTGACTTTCAGGTCGGCGGGCGTGGTGACGATGGTCGCCGTCTTCGGCGCGCCGTCGTAGAGCTGCCACAAGCCTGCGAGGGTGATCGTCGCGCCGGCCTTGGCGACGGCGAACGAGACGGTTTCGCTCGGTGCCGGCAGGTGGTTGGCGTCGCCGCCCTGCGCCGCGCTGAGGGTCACCGTGCCAGCGCCCGTGAGCGTGACCGTGTGGCCAGCGAGCGTCGCAGGACCACTCACAACCGCATACGAGATCGCGAGTCCGGAACTCGACGTCGCCCCCAACGCGAACGGCGCGTCGCCGAAGGTTTTCGCACCCGGATTGGGGAACGTGATCGTCTGCGCCGCTTTCGCGACTTCGAACGACAACGTGACCGGCTCCGCGGCGAAGTAGTTGGCGTTGCCCGGCTGCTCCGCCGACACGACGACCGTTCCTGCACCGAGCAGCGTCACGAGATTGCCCGCGACCGACGCCGGCCCGCTCACCACGGCGTAGCTGACGGGCAAGCCCGAGCTGGCCGCGCCCGACAACGCAAACGGCGCGTCGCCGTAAACTTTTGCTCCGGGCGACGAGACAACGAGGACCTGGCCGGCCGGCGAAACCTGAATGGAGAACTCGACCGACTCCGCGGGCAGGAAGTTATCGTTGCCGACCTGCGTCGCCGTGAGCACCACGACGCCGGCGCCGAGAATCGTCACCGTGGAGTCGTTGAGCGTGGCCGGGCCGCTTTCGATCGCGAGCGTGACAGGCAAACCCGAGTTCGCCGACGCGTTCACGACAAACGGCGCGTCACCGAACGTCTTCTCCTCGGGCGAATCGATGCTGATGAGCTGCTCCGCACGTGCGACGACGATCGTCACTTCCACCGGCGTCGCCGGCAGGTGAGTCGTGTCACCCGCCTGACTGGCGACGACGACGATGGAGCCTGCGCCCGTGATCGTCAGCACGTCACCGTCAACACTGCCCGGACCGCTCGCGACGGCATACGTGACCGGCAGGCCGGCACTCGAGGTCGCGCCCAACGCGAAGGGTGCGTCGCCAAACGTTTTCGCGGCCGGAGCCGCGAAGGTGATCGTTTGCGGCGCGCGCTCGATCGTGAGCGTGAGCACCGCAACGCCGGTGCCGGTGGCGTTCGTCGCCGACAACGCGACATCGAAGGTGCCCGCAACACTGGGAACACCCGCAATGACACCCGTGGCCGCGTCGATGCTCAGCCCAGCCGGCAGACCGGTCGCGCCGAACGCGGTGGCGCTTTCCGTCGCGGTGATCGTGTAGCTGAACGGCGCGCCGAACTCACCGGACATCGCCGTCGCACTCGTGATGACCGGCACGGCGCCCGTCTGCACCGGCACTTGTTCGACGATCTGGAATCCGCTGATGCCGGCTCGCGAGCCCAGTGTCGCCGAAACGCGGAACGTGGCGTCCGTGACACCGCGGAACACGACGTAGTCCTGGCCATCGACCGCCTCCGCGGCGCTGGCTGCCGTGGACTCCACGTAGGTGCCGCTCCAGGTGCGATTCGTATCGCGAATGTATTTGGTCTCGGCCGTGACCCACGCGGTGCCGTTCCACTTCTGGAAGTTCAGCGTCATGGTGGCGGGAACGGATTCCTGCGTCGTGCGACCGCCCCAATAAACGTAGACGTCGTAGCGAGCGTAGGGCACTTGGGCGGTGGTCGCCGTCATCGTGCTGCCGTTGCTGAGGCCGCGCTGGCTGCGCATCATCTTCGCGTCGGGCGAAGTGCCGGCGGTCGCGTTGAGGTAAGTGAAGCTGGCATTCGTGAACGTCACATCCGCCGTCGTCGCGCTGCCGAGATCATCGGGGGCGTTGGTGACGGGCTGATTCGCCGCGATGGAATTGTTCCAGTTCGGCGCAGCCACGGCGCCGGCGATTTCCTCCGGCGCGAGTGAGTTCGTGCCATCGCTGAGATTCACGCTGATGACGCGGCCGTTCACCGTGGTCCCGCCACCCGGAGACGCGGCGGTGGTCACGTTCAACGTCGCGCTCGGCGCCGACCAATTGCCGGCGGCGTCGCGAGCGCGCACGGTCATCGCGTAGGCCGTGCTCGGTGCGAGACCGGTGACGCTGAAGCTCGTCGACGCGGGCGCGCCGAGCGACACCCCGTCGCGAAACACTTCGTAGCCGGTGACGCCGACGTTGTCGGTCGAAGCCGGCCATGAAAGCGTGAACGAGGTCGCGGTCACACCGCTGGCGACGAGCCCGGCCGGCGAGCTGGGCGCGACCGTGTCGGCGGCGCTGCCGGCAGTCGTTACGCTGAGCGGACTGCTGGCCTCGGACCAGTTGCCGGCAGCGTCCCGCGCGCGCACGGTGGCGCTGTAGGTGGTGTTCGCCGTCAGGCCGCTGACGCTGGCGGTCGCCGCGGTAACGGTGCCGCGTGAAACTCCGTCGATGAAGACCTCGTAGCCCGTGACGCCGACGTTGTCGGTCGAGGCCGTCCACGAAAGCGTGAAGGCGTTTTCACCGACGGCGGAGGCGGACAAGTCCGCCGGCACGGACGGCGCCGTCGTATCGCTGCCGGCCGCGACGCGCACGAAGCGCACAGCGTCAGCAATGACGAAGCCGTTCGTATCGGTCGTGCGGATGAGCACGCTGCCGCCGGTGCCGGCCGCGAAGCTGCGGACGCCGAGAGAAATCCACGCGCCGCCGTTGACCCGCTGGTTGACGACGCTGGTCGCGGTGCCGCCAGCGTGGATCACGTCGACGGGCACGTTGCTCGCGCGGTTGGACCCCGCGGTCCAGCGGAGATAGACCGTGTAGTCGGCAGCGACGGGAATGTCCGGCGTGTAGCGCACGCTCTTCGTGCCCTTGTCGACATTGCCGTCCTGCAGGTAATTCGTGCCGTAATAACCGGCAGCCGTCGTGGCCGAGATCCAGTCGCCGGTGATCGTCACGCCGACGGCCGATGTGTTATCGAGAATGATCTCCGCCCCACCCGTGCCGCCATCGTCATCGAGCGTGCGCACGACGAGCGGTGCGCTGAGCGCCGAGACGTTGCCGGCGGCATCGCGCGCGCGAACCGTCATCGAGTAATTCGTGTAGGGCGTGAGGCCGGTGACGGGCAAGCTGGTGCTCGTGGCGGTGCCGATTTGCACGCCATCGCGGAACACGTCGTAGCCGGTGATGCCGACGTTGTCGGTCGCGCCCGTCCACGTGAGGGTGAACGCGGTGCTCGTCACGCTGGTTGCCGCGAGGCTGGCCGGCGCGGACGGTGCGGTAGTGTCGGCCGCCTCGCGCACGAAGCGCACGGCGTCGGCGATGACGAAGCCGTTGGTGCCGGTGGTGCGGATGAGCAGGCTGCCGCCGGTGCCGGCGGAGAAGGCGTAGGTGCCGTGGAGCACCCAGACGCCGTCGCTCACGCGCTGGTTGAAGGATTTCGTCGTGGTGCCGCTCGCGTGGATGACGTCGATCGGGACATTGTTTGCGCGGTTCGCGCCGGCGGGCCAGCGAACGTAGACGCTGTAGGTCGCGCCCGCAGGAAAGTCGGGAATGAAACGGGCGCTCTTCGCGCCTTTCCCGGCGTTGCCGTCATGGTGGTAGTTCGGGCCGTAGTAAGTGTTCGAGGTCGTGCCGGTCTGCCACTCGCCCGTGAACGCCACGCGCAACGGCGCAAGATTGTCGATGATGATCTCTGCGCCCGTCGTGCCGTCATCGAGCGTGCGGGCGTAGAGCGGTGCGCTCAGCGCGGAACCGTTGCCCGCGGTGTCGCGCGCCCGCACGTTGATGCGATAGGTCGTATAGGGATCGAGGCCCGTGACAGGCAGGCTGAGGCCCGTCGTCGAGCCGACGAGCACGCCGTCACGGAGAACATCATAGCTGACGACGCCGACATCGTCGGTCGCGGGCGCCCAGCTGACGGTGAACGAACTCGTCGTCGCGTCGCTGAAGCTCAACCCCGCCGGCGGCACCGGCGGCAGATCGCCGCCCGCGACCGGGAAAATCTCAATCGCGTTGATGAGCGTGTTGTTGACGGACGCCGCGAAGGACAGATCGAGGTAGTTGTCGGTCACGGCGACAATGCCGGACTTCACGAGCGCAATGTCGCGACCACCGGCTTCGCCGAAGATGTCGATGTTGGTCCAACCGGCGGGCGCGGTGCCTTCCGCCGTCACGCTGAACACGCGCTGGCCCGCCGCGGTGACGCCGGAGAAAGTCTCCGCGAAATGCAGGCGCACCTCGTAGAGGCCGTTGGCCACAATGAGCGAGTAGCCGGTCACGCCCCAGCGCTCGGTCTGGTAGAGACGGTCGTCGTTGGTGCCGGCGATTTCGATGGCGCCGCGATCGGCCATGCCGCCGCCGGTGAAGCCGAAGTCCGCCGCCCATACGTGACCGAGGCCATCCGTGTAAGCAGTGGAGCTGCCCGACTCGATGCGCATCGCGACCGGTGTGGTCGGCATCGACGCGTTGATCGTGATGGTTTGCGTGGTCTTCGCACCGCGATTGTCCGTCACCACACACGTGGCGGTGAAGGTGCCGGGCGCATAATAGGTGACCGTGGGATTCTGCAACGCGGACGACTGGCCATCGCCGAACGTCCACGCGTAGCCGACGAGGGTGCAGTCGCTGTCGGCCGCGTCGGCGGTGAAAGCAACCGTCAACGGCACGAGACCGCTGGTGACGCTGGCCGCGATCGCGAGCGTCGGCGCGGCGTTGGGCGTAGTGTCGACGCGCGCGCTGCTGTAGCCCTTGGTGAGGCCGTAGAGCTGACTGTCCATCGCGTTGGCCGGCACGCCGCGCCAGAGAGGATCACGATCGATGTAGTCGGGATCGATGCCGGTGCTCTCGCTCCACATGACCGTCTGATTGAGCGTGGCCGAACCGCTGACGAAGCTGGTGATCGCCCCTTCGGCGGAGAGGATCGAGTTGCTCGCCGAAAGGATGCCGCCGCTATCGACGGAGAGTGCGGTGCCGAGACCGTGAAAGGTGGAATAATCCACGTTGAGTGCACCGCCGTTGCCGCTCACCCAGACGCCGTAAGCGCCGCCGGTGCCGCCGCGCTTCACGTTGAAGGCCGCGAGGCAATTCACCATCTGCCCGCCGCCGGCCCAGTGGCGGTAGCCGCGCGAGTTGCCGACCGAAATGCAATCCTGGTAGAGCACGTCGGTCGCCTTGTTGTCGAAGCCGCCGTCGTTGTTATCGAAGGCCTGGCAGCGGATGAAGCGGACGTTGTAGGTGCCGCGCTCGGTGGAGAAGCCGTCGCCGTTCCAATAGTTGCTGCCGCCCTGCGGATAGCCGTTGTTGGACGAGATGCAGTCGATGAAGTCGACGTCGTGGATGATCGGCAGACCGTCGGTGTCGTCGCCGCCGAAGCCGACCGGGATCGCTTTCGCGACGAACGCCGGATCGCCGCCGGTGCAGTCCGCGGAGGTCGCACGGAAGGTGATGAAGCTCGTGTGGTCGCCGACGCGGAACGCCTTTTTCGTGTAGCGGATCGCGGTGCAGTTCACGACCTCGACGTGGTTGACGTTGTAGAGGCGGATGGCGTCCTCGATCGTGTCGAACGAGAGCGTGTCGAACACGAGGTTGGAGCGCAGCGTGTCGTTGCCCGAGGCGACGAGGCTCATGTTGATCACCCAGGGGTGATTGCGGAACGCGAGATTGCGGAACGCCCAGTGATGCGCCGCGCCGGGAAAATGGATGAAACGCGCGCCACCCGCATCGTTCGCGATGTTGAAGCTGCCTTGGAAGAGCGGTCGGCCGCCACCGGTGTCGACACCGACGATGCTCTTCGGATTGCCCGGCTCGCCGCTGCTGTTGATGACGAGCGAGGTGATCGTGTAGGTGCCGCTGCCGAGATTCAGCGTGTCACCCGCGCCGAGACCGTTGACGGCAGTCTGGATTTGCGCCTGCGGCCAGGCGTTCGTCCACGAGGTGCCATCCTGGGCACCGGCACCAGCCGGGGTGGCGTAATAATTTTGACCGGCGAAAGCCGAGAGCGCAGCGGCAACAAAGGCAGAGCCGGCCAGCGCGCGACGAAGGAACGTCGGGAGGAGCGTGTGCATCGAGAGGTGGGGTTAGGGGTTCGGATGCGCACGCACGCAGCGGCGCATCCGGCGGTGGTCAGCTACGCCAGCGCGCGCGGCGTCGACTAGCGAATGTTGGTGCAAGGCGTTGCACGCCGATGCGCGCACCGCGCGCTCCGATCTCCTGACAGCACGCTGTCAGCGCGCTGCGCTACGTTGCCCGGGCATGAATCAAAAATCCCCCGACGCCACCGTTCAGCGTCTCGTCCACGCGCTCAATGCCGCCGATCTCGATCAGGCGGCTTCACTCTACACGGCCGATGCCGTCTTCGTTCCAGAACCGGGCAAGGTCGTGCACGGACGCGCCGCCGTTCGCGCCGCCCTGGCCGAATTGCTCGCGCTCAAGCCGTGCCTCACGACGCATCGCCAGCAAATCTTCTCCGACGGAGACGTTGCACTCTATCACTCCCGGTGGTCCCTGCGCGGGACCGCTCCGGATGGGCAAACCGTCGAACTCGGCGGCAACTCCAGCGACGTCCTGCGACGTCAGGCGGACGGCACCTGGCTCATCGCGATCGACAATCCGCACGGCACGCGGGTGCTGGGCGAGTGATCTCGCGGCCGGGCGCAAGTCGTCGCAGCGGCTTGCGCAAGGCTTTGCGCAGGTCGGGGCCTCGCATCGCTGGAGTGCGTCTGCGCTTAGTGCGTGCTCCCACATGGCCCCCACCCAACGCCCCACCAGTCAGCCCAAACCTGGCGTCATTTTCCTGCCGCACGGCAATCTCCAATACTCGCAACTCCGCCCCGAAAAACGCGGCTGGGTCGCAGCGCAAACCTACGGTCCGCTCTTCGCGCTCTCCGCCGAGATGGACGCGCCGCTCGCGTTCGAGGCCTCCGGCGAGACGCTCGAGATCATCGCCGCCGCCGCGCCGCAAGTGCTCGATCAGCTCAAGGCCGGCATCAAGGAGGGTCGCATCGAACCCGTCGGCTCGCCACACACGCACATCATGCTCGCGAACATCGACCCCGAGATCGGCCTCGAGTCGTTGCGCGAAGGGCTCGACACGTGGGAACGCCTCACCGGCGTCCGGCCCGTCACCGGTTGGAATCCCGAGTGCAGCTGGGCGGGCTTCATTCCCGAGATTTTCCGCGCGGCTGGTTACGAGACGCTCATCGGTGACGCCGATTCCTACCTGTTGTCCAGCGTGCCGGGCCTGCGCGAGGCGACCGGCCTGCGCTTCGACGTTCGCGGCCACAGCAACAAGAATGCCCTGTTCAAAATTGAGGCCGAGATCGCCCGGCGCCCCGAAGTGCTCGAGACCCTCATTCGCCCCAACCTGCTCTCGAACGGCCTGCGCGTGATCCTGCGCTCGGACATGATGTGCAACATTCTCCTCTGGTATCTCATGGGCGCGACCGAGGGAAATCGCGAGCAGCCGATCAGCGCCGACGAGGTCCGCGCGACACTCGCGCGCTGGCGCGATCGGATCCCCGGAGGAAACGGTTTCCTGCTCCCTTACGCCGAGGACGCCGAATATGTCGGCACCACCGCGTATTTCTACGTGAAGCAATTCGGTCTCGCGCGTTTCTTCGAACCGGCACCCGACAGCGTCACGCGCTTCCGCAATGTCCTGCGGATCGCGCGCGAACTCGATTTCCGCCTGATCACGCCGCGCGAAGCTGTCGCGACCTACGCCGCCATCCCCGGTCGCGGTTTCGAGAGCATCGAGAACGGCTGCGCCTGGCACGGCGGCACCGCGAAAGCCTGGGCCAACACGCCGCACGCGCGGCTGCTCGATCCGGTCTGCCGCAGCATGCACGAGGGTTTGAAGGCAATCGCCGCCACGCTGCGCATCGACGAAATGCGCCGCGACGCCGAGTTCCGCACCGTGATGCGGCAAATCACGACCGCCTACGTCAGTGACGCCCGCTGGCCGCCCGCGCCGACCTCGCCCGGCCGCTTCAATGTCCAGGAAGCACTCGACGCCCTGTCCGCCGCGAACGAAGGCATCGCGCGTCTCATGGTCACGCACGGCCTGGCCGATCATCGCAGCCTGTATTCGCCCGCCATCATGCGCACGCAGATCGCCGCGATTGCCGACGAGTTGATGGGAATGACCTACTTCGAAGAGAAGGGCGTCGCCGCGCCCGCCGCGTAGGCGACACGCTCCTCACGCACTGGCTAGCGGGCGTGCCGTCGCGCCGTCGACCCACGCCCCGTGCACCTGCAGTCCTTTCGGGTGCTCGGGCACGCCGACCTCGTTTTGATAGAGCAAATTGACGAGCAGCTCGACCGCGTTGCTGCCGACGCCGGCGTTGTCCTGTCGCACGCCGGCGACGTCACCGGGCGCCGCGTTTTCCACATCGTCCACGTTCAGGTGCGCGAGTGCGACGTCCTCGGGCACGCGCACGCCGTGGCGCCGAATCACGTTTAATAGGCGGCGATTCGCCGTGATGATCCCCTGCGGCGCGACGCGACGCAGCCACGGGATCACTTCCTCGTCGCGCTCGGTCAGCAACGGCGGCAGCGCCACGCCACCGAGTTCGCTTTGCAGCGTGGAAAAATAGCCGGCGAGAAAGCGGCCGTTCACGATGCGCTCCACGCGCGTCTCGCCGACGTAGCCGATGCGACGGTAGCCCATCTGCCACAGCCGTTGCACCGCAAGGCGGCCGCACTCGTATTGGTCGTCGCTCGAGTAGTGCAACGAAGGCCGCTCGAACCGCGTGCCCACGCTGACGATGGTGAACTGCTCGAGCGGCAGCGGAATGCTCGTCGCCCACCCGCCACTCGCGGCGAACTCCGGCAGCAGCACGCCCTGGATGCCGCGATTGCGCAGGGAGCGGGCGAGACTCACCGCCGGTTTGCCCGTCGCACGAATACGGCTGATCGAGTAACCCAACGCCTCGGCCCGCGCCGCCGCGCCCGTCCAGAACGCGCGATGCACGGGATCGTGCTGCCAGTCCTCCGGCTGCGGGAAAAAATCGAGCCACGCCAGATTGCATCGCGCCGCGGGCGGATGTCCGTGCCGCAAATGCACCATGAGCGCCGACACGAGCGGATTCGGACGGTAGCCCATGCGCTCGGCGATTTTTTGGATGCGTTCCCGCGTCGCCGCGCTGATGCGCGGATCGCCCTTGAGCGCGCGCGAGACGGTGCTGGTCGCTACACCGGCCGCAGCCGCGACCGCGTCCATCGAGAGTTGAGCCGCATCACGTGGGCCGGGGTTAGCAGGCGCGCCAGACATCGCGGCCAACAAAACGAGCGCCGTCCGCCGGGCAAGCCATTACGCTGGGCACGGTGCATCACCGCTCGCCGCCTCGGTGTTTTCCCCAGTCGTGACGGGATGCAACGAATTGCACCCGCGTTCGGTAGCGTCGCTTGCCGTCCCGCACACAAGGGCACCGCGCACGCTGGCTGTAGCGTGCTCAACGCATACCCCCCATGATCACGTCGAAACGACTGTTCGCGCATTGCGCGCTCGTGAGCACTTGCCTGCTCACTTTGCTGACCTCGGTCTTTGCCACGCCGTATTACGCCACGCCCTCGGGCGCGGGAACGATGACCGGCGGCAGTTGGGCCAACGCTTACTCGCAGGCCCAACTCGCCACCGCCGTCGCCGCGCTGACGCCCGGAGATATTCTCTATCTCGGCAGTGGCACCTACACGAATCCCTCCTTCGTGCTCTCGTCGAGCGGCACGAGCGGAAGCCCGAAATCGATCATCGGCGTCGACACCGGCTCCGGCCTGCCGCTCATGCAGGGCAATTGGAACGAAACGACGCCCGCCGCATCGGGCGGCAGCGCGTATTGCATCCGCTTCTCCACGATCGAGGACGGACACGTCGCCTACTGGGTCGTGAAGGACCTCCGCATTTCGCGCTACCTGCAGGCCGTCACCGCCAACAGCATCGCCAGCTACTCGAACCTCACGCTCGACAACATCGACGCCGACACGGTGCGCGACGGCATCGCGATGATCAACTGGACCAACTGCGTCGTGAAAAACTGCGACATCATCCGGCACACGAAAAAGGGTTTCCGCCTCGCCGGCGCGGTGAACAACACGAGCTTCGAAAACTGCACCGCCGATGCCAATGGCGGCAACGACGCGTTCCCCACTGAAGCCTACCCCACCGGCTTCTTCTCCGATTCCAGCTCGGGTAATCACGACAACACGTTCACCGACTGCACGGCGAAGAACAACCGCATGTCCTCGCAACCCGTCGCCTATTGGAACGGCGACGGCTTCAGCACCGAAGGCAACAACTACAACTACACCTACCTCCGCTGCCGGGCGTTCGACAACCACGACGGCGGCTTCGACGACAAGGCCCGGAGCGCGAACTACCGCGATTGCGTCGCCCTCGGCAACAAACGCGGCTTCCGCATCTGGGGTTCGAACGGCGTGATGACGAACTGTCTCTCCGCCTACAACGCCTCGTGGGGCGACGCCTACCCCGCGCACGGCCTCTGGGTTTCGGCAGGCGACAGCGTCAGCGTCAGCCAGTCGACGTTCTTCAACGCCACCGATGAGCAGGTCTACGTGGAAGCCGGCGCCCAGGTCGCGCTCAACGACTCCATTCTCTCCGTCGACGGCGTCTTCGCCAGCGGCGCGATGACCAACACCGGCGTGCTCCTCAACCGCACCATCCGCTACACGCCGAGCACCGGCCCGGATGCCAATCCAAACTACGCCGCACCGGCGCGCACCTGGACCGGCTCACCCGCCAACGCCTTCGACAGCCAGACCTACACCAGCCCCGAGCGCGGTTATTATCAGGCGAGCGGCACGCCCAACATCGCTCCGATCATGACGATCGCCGCCGGGCCTTACGCTTCCGGCATGACGCCGCTGACGGTCAACTTCACCGCTTCCGCCACCGACAGCGACGGCACGATCGCCTCGTATGCGTGGACCTTCGGCGACGGCGGCTCGTCGACCGCGCAGAATCCGTCGCACACCTACACCGCCCTCGGCACGTTCACCGCCGAGTGCATCGCGACCGACAATTCCGGCGCCGTCACCGTCCGTCGCGTCGCGATCCAGGTGATCGCCGCCAACGCTGGCCCGAACCACTACATCACGCCCACCGGCGCCGGCGCCCACAACGGCTCCAACTGGGCCAATGCCTTCGGCGAAACCGAGCTGCAGGCCGTGTTCAACTCCCTCAGCTCCGGCCACACCGTGAATCTCGGCAGCGGCACCTACTCGCTCGGCGGCACCGTCACGATGACGAAGAGCGGCACGTCCAGCGCGCCCGTGGTCGTCCAAGGCGTCGATACCGGCGCGGGCCTCCCGCTGTTCGACGGCACCTTCGACAACCACAACAACGCCTCGTCGAACTTCCTCAGCTTCGGCAGCGGCGCGATGAGCTACATCACGGTGAAAAACCTCAGCTTCATCGAGCACGGTTGGGTGATCGACATGCCCAAGATCGGCACGACCGATACGCTGCGCGATCACATCACGTTCGAAAATCTGAGCTTCGACTCCGTCGAGGACGCGATCCGCATTCGCAACTGCAACAACGTCCTCGTCCGAAACTGCCACGTGATCCGCTACACGAAGAAAGCCTTCCGCATCGGCGACTACTCGAGCTTCGTCGCATTCCAGAACTGCTCGGCCGACTGCACTGGCGGCAACCTCGACTACTGGGCGAAGAACACGCCCAACGGCTTCTTCTGCGAGGACGAGGCCGGCAGCCTGCCGATCATCCACGACATCACGTTCATCGACTGCGTGGCGCGCAACAACGGCTACAACCAGTCGAGCGGCGACTACTGGAACGGCGACGGCTTCTCCACCGAACGCGGCCACTACAACATCCTCCGCATCCGCTGCCAGTCCTACGACAACAACGACGGCGGCTTCGACGACAAGGCCGACAACCTCACGATGATCGACTGCGTCGCCGCCGGTAATTTCCGCCAGTATCGCATCTGGGGCACCACCGGCGTCGTGTTGCAAAACTGCCTCGGCGCAAACGGCGTCGAAGGCGCCGCCACCGGCGGCTCCGGCGGCACGAGCAGTCCGAACCTCGTCTGGCTGCGCATCAATGCACAGGCCACGATCCGCAACTCCACCTTCGACTCCGGCGGCTCGATCTACCTCGAAGCCGGCGCGGCGCTGACCATCGAGGACAGCATCGTCTCGCGCAACGACAACACCACGACGTTCTTCACCGGCGGCACCGTCACGAACAACAACACCGCCACCTACAGCCTCGCCACCGGCACGAACCCGCAATACGTCGCGCGCTCCGACACTTGGCGCGGCTCGCCGGTCAATGCCTACGACAACGCCACCTGGGGCACGACCAAGGGCTACAGCAGCACATGGACGGCGAACGCGATCAGCGTGAACATCTCGGACGGCACCACGAACTCGCTCGCCGCCACCGACGTGGTCGGCGCAGTGCCCGCCCTGAACTGGAACAACGCCGCCTCGAGCAGCGCGCTGACCGACCTCGTCGACTCGCTCGGCGCCGCCACGACCGCCGATGTCACGTTCGGCAACACAAACTACGGTTACACCAACAACACCGGCATGCTCGCCGCGCCGATGGACGACGACGCCAAAATGATGCGCGGCCAGCGCGGTCACTCCAATAACAGCACCGTGAGCGCCACCGTCGCGCAGGTTCCCACCGAATACGCCACCTACGACGTCTACGTTTATTGGGGCGGCCGCACGCCGCTCGAATCCGTGCCCGCCACGATGACAGTCAACCTCCAGCTCTGGAACGGCACCGCGTGGGTCACCAGCGAGACGAAATGCATCCGCGACGACAACCGCGTGTGGGATGCCAGCTACAACGAATCCACCGCGCCGAACACGACCGCCGCCGTCGACGGCAACGAGTTCGTCGTCTTCCGCGGCCTCACCGACCGCACCTTCCGGATCTCCGCCACATGCGGCGTCCGCACCGGCATCTCCGGTTTCCAAATCGTGCCGCGCTGATTCCCGCTTCGGTTTCGAATCTCGCGGTTCATCCAACTCCGGGCGGCCACGCCCGGAGTTTTCTTTTGCGCCGTCACAACCTGCGCGGCGCGCGCAACGCCTTGCATCACCTTGCGCTGCCCTTGCATGCTCCCGCGGTCACCATCGCCGGACCCTCGTCCGCCCCACCGCCCCCAATGACACCTGTTTCCCCTGCGAGCGAAACTCCGCCGGCTCAAGTCGCTCCCGCCGCGCCGCAAACCACCTGGCGCGAACGCATCGGTTTCGCGTGCGGCCAGCTGCCTTTCAACTTCGGCGCGTCCGGCCTCAACACGATCGCCTACCCGATCTACAACATCACGCTCGGACTCAGCCCAACGCTCGTCGGCATCGTGCTCGCCATCGCGCGGCTCTGGGACGGCTTCATGGACCCCGTCGTCGGGCACGTCAGCGACAACTCCCGCTCCAAGTGGGGCCGCCGCCGACCGTTCATCGCCGTCGGCGCCGTGTTGTGCGCACTCACCTTCCCCATCATCTGGCTCGTGCCGCCCGAGTGGAGCAAGCCGGCGATGTTCGGCTATTTTCTCGTCACGACCCTCGTGTTCTACACCGCGTTCGCCGTCTACGCGGTGCCCTATCTCACCCTCGGCTTCGAACTCAGCACGGATTCCAACGAGCGGGTGCGCATCCACGCCGTGCGCGCGGTCGTTTCGAAGCTCACATTTTTCATCATCCCGTGGGTCTTCGCCGTCGCGCAGCTGCCGGTGTTCAAGAGCACGGTCGACGGCATGCGCACACTCGGCTGGATCATCGGCGGGCTCTTTCTCGTTCTCGGCCTTCCCGCAATGCTCCTCACGCGCGAACGCTACGCCGCGCGCATGGTCGCCCAGAAAAAGGTCCCCGCACGCGAGAATCTCCGCCTCACGTTCCAGAACCGCCCCTTTCTCTATCTCGTCGGCATCGTCCTCGGCCTGCTGATCGGCACCACGCTCGTCGGCAACCTCGGCATCTACGTCAACAGCTACTACGTTTTCGGCGGCGATACCGTCGCCGGCGCCGCGATGCACGCGCGTGCGCAAACGCTCTACGCCGTCACCGGCATGATCGCCGTGCCGATCGTGTCGTCGCTCGCCACGCGCTACGGCAAGTTGCGGGTCATCCGCTGGTGCATCGGCTGCGGCGTGCTCGCCTCGATCAGCGAATTTTTCTTCTTCAACCGCGAATATCCGTGGCTGCAATACCTCTCGATGCTGCTGCTCGCGCCGAGTTTTTCCGGCTTCTGGGTGCTCGTGGACCCGATGAAAGCCGACGTCGCCGACTACGACGAACACCGCACCGGCCTCCGCCGCGAAGGCATGTATGCGTCCGTCGCTTGCTGGCTCGAGAAAACCGCGCTGACGCTCGCGATGCTCGCCTCCGGCTTCGTGCTCGACCTGTCGGGCTTCGACGTCGCCCGCGGCGGCGCGCAGGACGAATCCGCGCTCCTCACCATCCGCCTCGCTTTCGCCGGTGTGCCGGCACTGTTCCTCCTCGGCAGCCTCATCCTCGCGGCGCGTTATCCGCTGAACGACGCGGAAGTCCGCCGCATCAAGTCGTCCTTGGACACTCCGGTCACCGCGCGCTGAGCGCCGCGCTACGGCGTCGGCGCCAGTTGTCGCTCGAGAAACGCGAACAGCGCCGGGCGAATATCCGTCAGCGCCGTCTGCAGGAAAAACCCGTGCGGCGCGCCGGCGACCTCGACGTAGACGTAGCGTGCGCGACGTTGTTCGAGCTCGCTCGCAAACCATCGCGCGTGCGCGACGGGCACGGTCACGTCGCCTGTGCCGTGCGCGAACCACAGCGGCGGCGATGTCGGACCGAAATAGCCCACCGGCGAAGCGGCCTGCGCCCGCGCCGCCGTCTCCGTCTCATCGCGCCCCGCGAAAGCCGCCAGCCATTTTCTGTCGATGCGACCAAATCCGTAAAGGCTGACGATCGCGCGCACCTCGACCGCGTGCTGCGCGCCGAGCAGCATCGCGAGTTGCCCGCCCGCCGAGCCGCCCATCACGGCCACCCGATTCGGGTCAATCTGGTGAAGCCGCGCGCCCTCGGTGCGCACCCAGCGCAACGCCGCTTCGCAATCCTCGTAATTCTGCGGCCAGACCGAGCGCGTGTGGCGAACCTTGCCGTCCGCTTCCTGCACCGAGTCGTTCAGGCGATAGTTGATCGAAAACACCGCATAGCCGCGCGCCACGCACTCGGTCGCGATTTCCCGGTAGCCGGGCGCCGCCTTGTCTCCGCTGCGCCAGCCGCCGCCGTGGATCAACAGCACCGCCGGCAGCGGCCGCGGCACGCGCGCATCGGGCAGCCACACATCCAGTTTCTCCGTGCGCTCGGCCGGCAAATACGCGACATCCCGAATCGTCGGCTCAGCGCCGGCACTCACGGTCGCCACGGCGAGGCCGGCGATGACACCAGCCAGCCTGCGAAGCTTCATGGCGCGCGCGACCGCGGCGGCAGCGCGGCGCGCTCGATGATCACCAGCGGCGAATCGTAGACCGGAAGGGCGCGGAAAACCGTGCCGCCCTTTTCATCCGACGACCAGTCGACGCCGGGAATCGCATGCACCGTCGCGGTGCGAAGATCGACGAGCACAGGCTCGGTAAAGCGGGCTGCGGGCAACGTCAGCTGGATGCGATCCACGCCGTTGGACTCGCTGGGCGCGGCGTCGCAAAACCAATACGTCACCGCCGTCGCACCGTCGCTCGCGCGCCGATACCCGAAGAGCGCGACGTCGCGCAGTGCCGTGGATGTGTGTGGGAACGTGGCGATGCGCTCGAGCGTGTCGTCGAAAATCGAGTAGACCGCCTGCGCGGCGCGGTATGCAGGCTTCAGGTAGGCCACGCTGTGGTCGCGATTCGTCGCCAGCAGGCCCTTGTGGTTCACATAAACGCCACCGGCCGCCGGCCGGTAAGTCATGTCGGACAGCGCGAACAGATTCATCGGCACATCGCGTCCGCGGTGGGCGAGCATGCGCCGCAGGTTCCACTTCGCCTGAAGATTTTCGGTCCACTGGATGTTCTTCAGCGCCGCGCGGTCCTGGAATTGCGACGGCGCACCCGTCTCGCCCTGCCGCACCGCGATCGTCGCACCATGCTTGTCGATCACGGCGCGGAGCTGATCGAGGTTGGTTGTGTCGTCGGGATTGCGCGGGTAACCGTGGATCGTGATCGCATCGATCAGGGGCAAGCCGCCGCGGGCCTTGAGACCGGCGAGAAACTCATCGACGTAGTCGATCTTGCTCGAGAGCCCGAGCGCCCAGATCTGGCTGCGCGGCTGCACGGCGCGCACGATGGTTGCGGTGCGCACGAAGAGATCGAGGTAGGCGGCAGTTTTGGCGCCGCCGGTGCGGTTCAGGTCCGGCTCGTTCCAGATTTCCCACTCGAAAACGCGATCCTGATACCGCGTCACGAGCGCCTGCACCCACCGATCCCACGCCGCGAGCGCCTCCGGCGAAGTCGGCAACCCGCCCGCGAGGTCGCGATCGCCGCCGCCGGGATAGGCCGGGTTGCCATAGCTGATCTGTAACCACGGTCGCACGCCTTGCGCGACGGCGTGATCGATCATCCGATCGAGCCACGCCCACTCGTAGGTGCCGGGCCGCGGTTCGCAGCGAAACCATCCGCTCTGCACCCGCATGTGCTTCGCCCCGAGCGGGCCGACGTAATCGCGGATTTTTTCGTAGTCGATGAAGTTGCGGTCGTAAGTCTCCGCGCCGATCGACCAGAACGAGGCCGCGGAAATGTCCTTCGCCGCACGCGGCTCGACCGATCCGAGGACCGGCCAGTCGAGTCCGGCGGTGGGAGATGCCTCGCGCGCAGGCGCTGTGGCGCCGTGCAGGACAGCGCCGAGCGCGAAACTCAGGACGAGGAGGGCCGGCCGGAAGTTCATCAGCAGGAGCGCAGCAGAGCGCGGGCGAAGCCGCGGTGCGATCAAAACGTGAACGTGTTGGTGAGCGTGATGATCCGGCCGTCCATCGGACGATATGTCGTGTTCACCCACGTGAAGTTCGCATTGTCGGCGGAATTCACGGCGCCGATCGGATACGGGTCGTCGTTGTCGAAGACGTTGTAGACGTTGAGCTGCACCCGCCAGAGCACGCGCTTCGCCAGGCGGCGCTCGTAGGACGCCACGAAGTCGAGGCGCAGGCGGTCGGCGCCTTCCACGGGACGCGCGGCGTCGAACGTGTTGTTGGCATTGCGGTAGTAGCCGATGATCGGAGCGCTGTTCCAGCTCGTGGTGCCGCCGAGCGCCAAGCCCTTGAAGCGGCTCTCGCGTCCGAAGCTGTATTTCGCCGTCGCCTGCGCGTTGTATTCGCTGGCCGGGAACACCTGCACGTTTTCGCGCGTGTTCATCAGGCCGTAGGCGGTCTTCGCCTGCGTGATGCGATCGCCAAGCGTGAGCGTCTCGCCCGGGGAAATGAGAGCCGGATTCTGCGCCTCGTAGAACGGCATCCGCTCGGCGTAGTAGGCGCGCACATCGGGCGCGAGATTCTGCTGGCGGTTGACCAGGCGGTTGGCGGAAAGACGGAACGTCCAATTCGGGGTCGGATTGCCGACGATGAGGAGTTCCTCGCCCTTCGCGGTGCGGTCGGCAGTCGTCCAGACACCGACGATCGGGTTGACGGTGGAGAGGCCGTTGTCGACGAGGATGTCCTCGATTTCGCTCATCGCCGTGACAGGCGAGTTGATGCCCGTGCCGTTGGTGGCGGAGCCGATCTCGCTCGTCTCATAGTGGGTAAGCGTGACCGAAACGCGGTCGTCGAGGAGCGACAGGCGCATGCTGTAGTCGTTGGACTCGCCTGTCGACGGCTCGAGGTAATCGCCGAACAGGCCGCGGCTCTCGACGCGAGGCGAGAAATTCGTCGCGTGGTTGTAGGCGAAGCTCAGCCAGCGCGTGGCGTGTCCGACGACGCCGTAGTTGCGCGAGATGCCGCTGTCGTATTTCGGCGCAGCGGTGAACGCGGCGTAACGCGGATGCGTGCTGCCCGCCGGTGTGCCGGCCACCAGCGTCTGCGGCACCCAGATGCCCGTGGCGTCGAGCACCATCGGGGCCACGGCCTCGGCGCGACGATCCTCGCGCAGACCGATGGTGCCGACGATGCGATCCTCCAGCCAGCGGCTCTGCCAGACGCCGAGCATCGAATTCTGCTTCGTGAGCGTGTGGACCGCGGCATAGCTCTCGCGACGGACGAAGCGCGCGACGTAGCCGCCCTGCTCGATGCCATCGGAATAGTAGAGATCGCGCAGGTCGCGCTGGCTGATGATGCCGCGATCGATGTCGATGTAGTCGCGAATGTTGAAGGCGGGCGCGCTCTGCATGCTGCCCGTGACCGGGCCCGTCGGCGTTTGCGTGAGCGTCAGACGACCGTTGTCCTGCCACTCTTCGCGCTCGTTGTGCTCGTAGGCGGCGGCGAAGGAGTGCTTGCCGAGCCATTTGCTGCGCTTCGTGAGGTCGAGGTTGTAGGAAGCGGTGGTGCGGAAGTGATTAATGTAGATGCCGCGGTCGATCCAGAACGGGCGCGTCTCCGCGTAGAGCTGGCCGGGGTGCGTGTTGTCGCCGAAGCTGTTCGGATCGACGTAGAGTTCGCGGCTGACGCTGTTGCCCTGGCGGACGCGATTGTCCGTGTCACCGTAGGCGACCTCGAGGAAGAGATCGGGCGTGATCTGCTGAGTGAGGTTGGCCTCGGCGATTTTCCAGCGGCTGTCGTTGATGCCGTTGGCGCCGCCGATCCAGACGTCGCGCGGGAAATCGAGGCTCGTCGCGGCAGTATCGAGATTGACGGTGTTGACGCTGATGACGTCACCGCGCGCGGTGCGCACGGTGTTGCGGATCACACCATCGGAATCGAGCACCCAATTGGTGCCGTTCAGCGTGGCCATGCCGAGCGTGCTGGCGGCGCGCGTGCCGCTGAGGCCCGCCACGACCACGTTGTTGTTCGACGGCACCGCCGTCACGATGGGCGAACCGGCGTTTTTCCACGCGGTCACGCGGTCGCGCGCAAAGATGCCGCGCGGACTGGCGCGCTTGGAGTCACGGTCCTCGTAACCGGCCGTGAGCGTCGTGCCCCGCCACGGCTGCCACGACCCGGTAAGGTGCCACGCCTCCTGCTTTTCGTAGCTCGGGTGGCGGTAGGATTCCTCATCTTCCCAGAGAGCATTCAAGCGAATCGCGAGTTTGTTGGCGACGAGCACCTGGTTGAGATCCGTCGACACGCGCTGATTGCCCAGATCGCTGGTGCGATGTTCCACCGCGTAGCTGGATTTCTGCAGGCGCGGCGTCTTGGTCGCGTAGTTCACCGTGCCGCCGGGATTGCCCGAGCCAGCGAGGATCGCGTTGGGGCCTTTCGAAAATTCGACGCGCTCGGAATTGTAGGCTTCGAACTGCGCGTTCAGGTCCATGAAATTGCGGGTCAAGACGCCGGTCTTGAATCCGCGAATCTGCATGTAGTTGTAGTTCCAAACTTCGCGCTCCTGACCGTCGCTGTTGAACCCGCCGGCGCCGTTGGGTTCGACGCCGTTGGCGAAGAGCGTGAGGTCCTGGATGTCCTGGATCGAAAGGTCGCGCATCAACTCGCTTGTGAAAACGTCGAGCGGATTCGCGACGTCCTTTAGGTCGGTGTTGGTGCGGGTGCCGGAGAGCGTGGTGTTGGCCACGTAGCCGACGTCCTTCGAGGTGTTCACGACGAACGGACTGAGCACGACGGTGTCGTCCGAACCGGAGGGAGTGGTCGCGGAAGTGCTCTGAGCCAACGCCGGCTGAACCAAAGTGGCGGCAAACCCTGTCGCGATCAGGAGACGCGGCAGCGCGGAGCGGAGTGCGGAGGGGGTTTTCATTGGGGGGCTTTGCGGTGATCAGGGGTGCGCCGGGAAGCGGCGCGACGCTCGCAGTGACTGCGTGAGCGTCGCGGTCATATGGTCTTCACCGGTGCAATCCTCCAACCGCCGACCTGCGCAATTCGTTGCATGTTTCGCGCGCGCCGGGCGCGCGATTCTCGGGGAATTGCATGAGGAAGAATAACGCGTGGCGCGCTCGGCATCGCGCCGAGGCCCGGCCATCGCGGCAGACGCTCGTGTCGAGGTCAACTGCGCTTCGCCCGCGGGGCCCCGCGAGTGCTCGAGCGACCCGCGCCCCGACCCGCCCGCGGCTCAGCGCTGCGAAAGATGCCGGCTCAGGAAACCGAACACCACGGGACGCACGTCCTGCGGCAACGGTCGATGATTCCAGCCATCGAAATCGAACGTGTGGCCCACGCCGTCGAGCAGCAGCAACTCGTGCGGCACGCCGCGGGCCTGCAGAGCCTCGGCGAGCGCGACGGATTGCGCGGCGTCGACCGTGCGGTCGGCGCGCCCGTGCAGGATCAGCGTCGGCGGTGAACTCGCAGTCACGTGGGCGAGCGGAGAAACGTCGGGCGGCACCGCTGATCCCACCGCGGCGAACACCGCGTGGTTGGTGCGGGAGCGGTTCGCCTTCGCTTGTTCCGCGGGCGCGGCCAGCCAGGCGCGCACGTCAGTAATCCCATAGAGATCGACCACGCACGCCACGCGGCTCGACACGCCGGGCCACGGTTGCGCGGGTTCCCATTTGTCGGCGTCCGCCGTGTAGGCGGCCATCAACGCCAGATGCCCGCCGGCCGAACCGCCGCCGAGCGCAATGCGCGCGGGGTCGACGCCGAGTTGCGCGGCGTGAGCGCGCACGTAGCGCACCGCGTTCTTCACGTCCTCGAGATTCTGCGGCCACGCGCCGGCGCCGAGGCGGTAGTTGATGCTCACGGTGACGTAGCCGCCCGCCGCCAGCGCGTGACAGACGTTGCGATCGCGCGCCGCGGCCTTGTCGCCGCCGGTCCAGCCGCCGCCGTGAATCCACACCATTGTCGGCAGTTTTGCTTCCGCCGTCCATCCGCCCGGCAGATACACGTCGAGTCGTTCAGCGCGATCAGCCGCGAGAAAGGCAACTTCCGGTCGCACCGTGACGCCCACCGCCGTGGTCGTATCCGTCGCCTCACTCGTGGCCGCGGGAAAATCGGCGGACAACCCGCGCCCCGCTTCGAACGCGCCGATGTCGGGCGCCGCTCCCGAGAAACCCTCGTTGAAGTTCGGCAACGGCACGCCCGCGTCGTGACCCGGCGTGCCCGGCTGCAGCGTCATCGACCACGCGCGGCGCACGTCGAGCGGAGCGCCGAGCACCGGCGTCGCCACAATGCCGTGTGCCTCGCTGCCCGGCGCGGCCGAAACGGAACCGTTGAGAAGATCGTGATCGAAATCGTTCTCCGGGGATTTCTGCCCGTCGAACACGGCGGCGCCCTTCTCGTCGCGCAACCAGAGCAGGTTATTCCGACTGACGATGTTCGTCTGATGTTTTTCCTTCGAGGTCAGGTAGAGTCCGCGCTCGGCCCCGGCCGGCTTTCCGTTCGCGTCACGCGGTTGGAGCACGGTGTTGTGAAATACATACATGCGACCGCGCGCCGTGAGGGCGCGCTTCGGATCGGAGCCGAGCTTGAGGAAATATTGCCCGCGAAGCGCCGTCTCACTGTCCCCCGGCCCGCGGCGCGAGTGCAGGTAGACGTTGCGGAAAATGTAGCAGGGACCGAGCGCCGTCGCCGCGCCGCCGATGCCGTCGAACGTCCAATCGATCACGTTGGCCCAGACGCGCACGTTCATGTTGGCCCCTTCAATCTCGAGTCCGTCGTCCCAGCAATGCGACACGCGGTTGCCGTAGACATCGGAATCGCGTCCCGGAAAACCCGTGTAGCCGAAGTTGTGGAACTCACCCATGGCGTCGTTGAACATGTGTTCGAAGTCCGAGTAGATGCGGTTGTGCCGCACGACGATTTCGCCGTCGCCGTTGACGAACGTGATGCCTTGCGGCCCCATCGGATGGCGGCTGTTGCGGTTGGTCGGACGCGCCTGCAGCCACGAATTCGAGTTCGACCGTGGGTGATGCAGCCGGTTGTGCTGAATCACGACGCGACGCAAGGTCCGCGGCTCGCCGTCTTCCGTGCGGTGGTAGATGGCCGAGTCGAAATCCCGTCCGAAGCCGTCCTCGATATCCTCACCCCAGCCGGAGATGTCGCAGTGCTCGATGATGACATCGCTCACGGCACCCAGATCGATGCCGTGCCGTCGGGCGTTGCGAAGAACCAGTCCGCGAACAATGACGTGTGAAGCCTCCACGCGGACGTTCACATCATCGACCCCGCGACCGTCGATCTCGACCGTGCGGCCCGGCGCCGGCGCGTAGACCACATAGCCTTCCACCGCGGAACCGCCTTCGCGGATCGTGTAGATGCCCTCGATCTTCTCCGGCAACGTCACGACGCGTGCGATCTTCGGCTGATCGCTCCACGTCGTGAAGCGCAGCTGCTGCGCCGTGCCGCTCGCGAGAGCCAGTTCGACTTCGTAGCTCGTGCCGGACTTGAGCCCCACGATGCTGCCGCGGTATTCGCGACTGCGTTCGGGAGCGGACGCGTGCTCGTGCGGATCGAACCAGAGCGGCAGCGCCGCCTGCCACGTCTCGGTGCCGGTCTCGCGGTAGCGCACCCGGCATTCACGAGTCGCGTCTCCCTCCGGCGTGCGCCAGTAGAGACCGACACACTGGAACGTGGGCACGGCCCGCGGCTCGTCGCCGGTGCCAGCGCAAAGGGTGCCGCTCGCACAAAGCCAGGCCAGGGCCGCGACGGCGAAACGGGACGGCCGCGTCAGGCCGGCCAGGAGAGTTCGTAGATTCATGGAGCGAAGGAAAATTCGGTGGGGTGATCAGCGGAAGCGCAGCCCTCCAGCGGCCACTGCCTGCGATTAAAAACGGCGAACGGCGGCACTCAGGGCGCCTCCGCCTGGGGTCCGGCGTTTTGCACGAACCGGATGATCATCGCGGCGACCGCATCGTCCTTCGTGCCGATCCGCGAGAAGATCGTGCCGTGTGACCGTCCTTCGAAGACCCGCTCCTCGACCGCCGAACCCGCTTCCCGCAGCGCGGCCGCCAGCAAGCGGTTTTCCTCGACGCGCAACGGCAAGTCTTCGCCCGCAGTGAGCAGGAGAAACGGAAACGGGCGGCGTCCGACATGGAACAACGGGGCCGCGTCGTCGACCACGAGCCGCGCGCCCAGGCGGCGTTCTTCCCGCACCGTGAAATGGGTGCTGGTTTGCCCGCTCAACGCCACCAGCCCGACCAGAGCGCGCGCATCGAGGCCATGCGCGCGGAGATATTGCTCGTCGAGCGCCACCATCAGAGCGAGGTAAGCGCCGGCCGAATGACCGCCGAGCACCACGCGCTGCGGATTGCCGCCGTGTTGCGCAATGTTCGCCCGCACCCAAGCGATCGCCGCCGCGACATCATCCACGTAGGCAGGAAAACTGACCGACGGATTGAATCGATATTCGACCATCGCGACGGCCATGCCTCCCTCGGCCAGACGGCGAGCCGCCTGTCGGCCAGTGTCCGTGCTCTTGCTCCCTCCGGTCAACCCGCCGCCATGCAGCCACACGAGCACGGGGAAATTCGCGCCCTTCTCCGGCAGATACAAATCGAGCCGGCAACGATCTCCGTCCTTCATCTCACTCGCCCGCTCCCGGTAGGAGAGATCCGGCAGCACCGACGGCTCACCCGCGACCCCGGTCGGAGACGCGAGGAATAGCGACACGACGCAGCCCAGGATCGCAGAGACGAATCGCATCCACATGGGCGACGGTGTGGGACCGTCGCACTTCGTCGGCAACCGCGATTCTGCGCACAGCCTTGCACCGCTGGCATCCGTTCCTCGTTGGCCGCGACGCGCCTGCACCGTCCGAATCGCGGCCGTTGTGCTCTCAGATAAACTCATCGCGTCATCAGGTTCCGATAGATGTCGACTGCCAGCATCAGCTGATCGTTCCCAATCCACTCATCCGCGGTGTGAGCTTGGGCGATATCTCCGGGCCCCAGCACGATCACTGGAGCGCCTGCCGCGGAGTAGTGGCTCGCGTTCGTCACGTAAGCGGCTCCCTGCAGCGCTGGATCTTGCCCATGCGCCGCCAGCACTTGCTGGAGATCGCCGAGAAACTGGGGCGGCCGGGCATCGTCGAGCGGCGGAACAACGTAAAGGTCGGAATGCTCGACCGCAAAGCCGGCAAGGCATCGATCGCGCTCCGCCAGCACTTCGCGCACTGGCTCTCCCGGCACGAGGCGACGGTCACATTCGATTTCGCAGCGGTCGGGAATCACGTTCACCTGCGATCCGCCGCGAATGACATTCACACTGAAGGCGGCATTGCCCGTCAGCGCGTGGGATTTTTCGGCGGTCCGCGCGTAATCGTCCTCGAGCGCGGCGAGCACGGGCCGCAGGGCCGAGATCGCCGATCGCCCCTTCGCCGGCACCGAGGAATGCGCCGCCACGCCGCGCGTGCTCGTCTTCCAACGCACCACGCCATTGTGCGCGGTCACCGGACGCAGCCGTGTCGGCTCGCCGACGACCATGCCTTCCAACGTCGGCAAAAAATCGCGCAGCGCTCCCTCCGCGAAGGCCCGGGCGCCGGACATCCGCGCTTCCTCATCGACCGTGAAAACGACCGCAACGTTGCGGCGGTGATCGGGCCGGCGCGTAGTCGCGCAACGCCCACAACATCGCGGCCCCTGATCCCTTCGTGTCGCACGCTCCGCGCCCGTGGAGCCGTCCGTCGCGGAACGCCAGGCGGAACGGATCGATCGTCATGCCCTCGGTGCCGACCGTATCGAGGTGGCTCTCGAACAGCCGCCAGGGCGCGCCCGCCTCCACCTCGCAGGTGAGGACCAGATTCGCTTCTCCTCCTTCAACCGGACACAATCGCGCGTCCAGGCCCCACGCGACCGCCACGTGCCGCAGGTAGTCGACCAGCGCGGCCTGCCCCCCGACCGAGCCGCCGAAGTGCGGATTCACCGTCGGGTGCGCGACCATCTGCGCGAGCAACGCATCGCAAGTTTCAGGCAGCGCACAGCGGCGGGGGTCGTTCATGCGGGACGAGGCGCAGCGTTTCCGCTTGCGTCGCAAAAAGCAACTAGTAACCGAGTGGTTACTTTATGAAAACCGCGGCCACCGGACGCAACGCGCCCGCGAACCTCCCCTGCGCGCCGGAAGCGATCGACGCGTTCCTCAGCCAGCCGGCCGACACCGTGCTCCGCTGCCTCGCGCACCAGCGCGGCCCGTTCCTCGCGCTCGGCGCCGGCGGCAAGATGGGGTTGCACCTCTGCGCGATGCTGCGCACCGCCTTGCGGAGCCTGGGCCGCACTGATCCGGTGATTGCGGTGTCGCGCTTCACGAGCCTGCGCGATCGGGAGGACTTCCACGCGTTCGGCGTCGAGACCATCGCGGGCGACCTCCACGACGAGGCGTTCCTGCGCACGCTGCCGGACGCGCCGTCCGTCTTTTTCCTCGCGGGCGTGAAATTCGGCACGGCGACGTCGCCGGAACTGCTGCAACAGATGAACGTCGAGATGCCGCGCAAAGTGGCGCGCCGCTTCGCCACGTCGCGCCTCGTCGCGTTTTCGACCGGTTGCGTCTACCCGTTCGTCACGCCGGCCAGCGGCGGCGCCACGGAGGCCACGCCGCTCGCGCCGGTGGGCGACTACGCCGCTTCCTGCGCCGGCCGGGAGCGCGCGTTTCTCGAAACGCCTGGCTGTCACGCCACGCTCGTGCGGCTGAACTACTCCGTGGAATTTCGTTACGGGTTGCTGCTCGATATCGCGCTCAAGGTGGCGCGCAGCGAGCCGGTCGATCTCCGCATGGGATACTGCAACGTCATCTGGCAAAGCGACGCCATCGCGCACGCCATCCAATGCCTCGATCTTTCGGCGTGCCCGGCCCGACCGCTCAACCTCACCGGCCCGGAGATCCTGAGCGTTCGCGCGCTCGCCGAGTCGTTCGGTCGCCTGCTGGAGCGTCCGGTCAACTTCCAAGGCGAGCCTGCGGCCACCGCGTGGCTGAACAACGCTTCCCTCTCCCATCGCCTCTTCGGCCGCCCCACCGTTTCCACCGAGCAGATGATCCACTGGGTCGCGAGTTGGGTGCGCGCGGACCATGTCACGTGGGGCAAGCCCACCGGTTTTGAAAATCGCGAAGGAAAATTCTGACCATGCAGATCAAAAACGCATCCGCCCTCCGCGCGCATCTCCTCGAAGGACACGTCATCCCCGCCCTGCCGCTGGCGCTGACCGCCGACCGCAAATGGGACGAGCGGCACGAGCGCGCGCTGGTCCGCTACTACCTCGATGCTGGCGTGGGCGGCCTCGCCGTCGGCGTGCACTCGACGCAATTCGCGATCCGCGATGCCGCGCACGGACTCTACGAGCCAGTGTTGCGCCTCGCAGCCACGACGGCCCGCGCGTGGGGTTCCGATCGCGCGAAACGCTGCGCGCTTATCGCCGGCCTCTGCGGAAAAACGGCCCAAGCCGTCGCCGAAGCGACCACGGCCCGCGCGCACGGCTATCACGCCGGGCTCCTCAGCCTCGGTGCGTGGAACGCCGCGCCCGAAGGCGAAATCCTCGAACACTGCCGGGTGGTCGCACGCCACATTCCGCTGATCGGCTTCTATCTGCAGCCCGCGGTCGGCGGCCGGCGGTTTTCCTACCGTTTCTGGTGCGAGTTCGCCGAGATTCCCGAACTGGTCGCGATCAAGATCGCGCCGTTCAACCGCTACGGCACGATTGATGTCGTGCGTGCCGTCAGCGCGGCGGGACGTCACGACGTCGCACTCTACACGGGCAACGACGACAACATCATCGCCGACCTGCTCACGCGCTTCGATTTCGGCCACGGACCGCGCTTCATCTCCGGCGGCTTGCTTGGGCAATGGGGCGTGTGGACGGAGCGCGCGGTGGCGCTCCTCGAGCGAATCAAGAGCGACCGCACCCGTGCGGAGCAGGCAGCGGACTGGAACACGAGGAACGCTCAGCTGACCGACGCAAACGCGACGATCTTCGACGCGGCGAACGGTTTTGCCGGCTGCATTCCCGGCATTCACGAGGTGCTGCGCCGTCAGGGCCTGCTGGTTTCCACGGCGTGTCTCGATCCGCACGAACAACTCTCCACCGGACAGGCCGATGAAATCTCGCGCGTCGCCGCAGCTTATCCGTGGCTCGTGGACGATGCATTCGTGGCCGCGAACTTGACGCGCTGGCTCGCCTAGCCGCGGTCCCGGCGGCGCCGCCTCAACGCTTCGCGATGCCGGAGAAGACGAGCGCGAGCACCTGACGCAGCGCCGCCTGCTTCACCTTGGGATCGTCGAGATCGACGGCGAGACTTTGCGACAGCGAGAACCGGTTGGAGTGATAGATGAAGCAAAGGCCGATCAGGTTGATCAGCAGATGCGTCACATCGAGCTCCGCCCGAAATTCTCCGCGCGCGATGCCATCCTCCGTGATCGCGCGAAATCGCTGCAGGAACGGATTTTTATCCAGCACCTTTCGGCGCGCCGCGAGCTGCCGCCCTTTCGCCAGATTTTCCCAGAGGAGCAAGCGCACGAACTCGGGATTGGCGTCGAGAAAATCGAAATAGGCTGCCAACAGTTTCGTGAGGCGCGCTGTCGGCGTGGCCCCGGACTCGACCGCGTGGAACTCCAGCTTTTCCAGCCGGCGATACACGTCGTCGAACGCGGCGCGGTAGATGCCGGTCTTGTCGCCAAAATAGTGATAGACCATGCGCTTGTTCGCCTTGGCCGCCGCGACGATCTGATCGACCGAGACGCCGTCGTAACCCTGACGCGCGAACAAACGAATCGCCGCGGCAAGCAATCGTCGCCGCGTGCGATCGGGATTTCGGACGCCTCCGTTCTTTTTCGCCATGACGGCGTGATACTGCGCACCGCCACCGCGAGTGAAAGAGCAATTCCGCCGCGCGGCCGCACACCTGCGGGTTGGCTATAACCCCAGCGCCTCCGCCACGCGCGTCGAGCAGGCCGCCATCGCCTCCGCCTCCGACCACCCCAGAAATTCCCGCACGTTGCGATAGGCCGCATCCATCGTCAGCGAGGAGCCGGCGAACGCGGACGCTTGCCCGGGCTGCCGGACGATGCCGTCGGCGCCCACTTCCGTAGTCAGCGCGCCGAGCGTGTAGCGACCGGGGCCGGCGCCCGCGGCGGCCATGCAATCGGTCGTGAACCAGACTTTGTCCCGCGGTTTCGCGCGCACGAAATTCTTCAAGACCGCGCGCGGCACATGGATTCCATCGGGTATGAAAATGGCGGTGAGCTCGTCGCGGGCGAGCAAGCGCTGGATGATGTTGTCGTGTCGATGCAGCTGGGCCGGCACCCCGTTGCCCACGTGGGTGCAAAGGCTGAGGCCGGCCGCGATCGCGCGGTCGATATCACGATCGTCCGCATCCGTGTGTCCCGCCGACACACGCACGCCCCGCTGCACGGCGTGGGCGATCGTTTCCGTCGCGCCTGGCAACTCCGGCGCCAAGGTCACGAGCCGCACGCGGCCCCCCCCCGCCGCCAGCAGGCGTTCGAGGTCGCGCACTGTAGGATCGCACATCCGTCGCGGATCGTGCGCACCGCAAAAACCAGGCTCCGGCCGCAACCACGGGCCCTCGAGATGATACCCGACGATGGTCTCCGCAACCGTCGGGTCGGCGCGGCACCATCGCTCGATGCGCTCCAGCTTGCGGCACATCCGCTCCACGTCGTCCGTGATGAGCGTCAGAAGAATCCGCGACGTGCGGAACTGCCGCAGGCGTTTAACCGCGACACCGAGCTCGGCTGCCGTCAGCTCGTCGCGCTGGAAATCGACCCCGCCGAATCCGTTGACCTGCAGATCGAAAAAACCACGCGGCTCGGTCGTCGCATCCGGTGCAAGACGTGCGTCGTTCATGGTCCCAGCGTATTCAGGCGCCGCGGTCGAATGTCACTTCGAAGATATTCCCCTATTGGATATTTTCGCAGCTCCTGCTCCTTGCCTGCCGGATTTGTTTCCCAAGCGTTGTCGCCATGTCTCGGAACCCGACTGACCGCAACGCCTCCGCCCCCCTGAATGTCGACGTCCGCGCCAGTGCGGCGGAACTCGGTCAAGCCGCCGCGGCGAAGGCCGCGGAAATCCTCACCCGCGCCATCGCCACGCACGGCCGCGCCCGCGTCCTGCTCGCGACGGGCAACTCCCAAATCGAACTCGCCGCGCGCCTCATGGCCGCGGACCTCGCGTGGGACAAGGTCGAGGCCTTCCACCTCGACGAATACGTCGGCATCCCCGCGAATCACTCGGCGAGCTTCCGGCGCTGGATCAAGACCCGCTACGCCGATCGCGCACCGTTTCGCTCCGTCGAATATCTCAACGGCAATGCTGCCGATCCGCACGAGGAAGCCCGGCGCTATGCGCAGCTGCTCGACGCCGCGCCCATCGACCTCGCCTTCGTCGGCTTTGGCGAGAACGGCCACATTGCCTTCAACGATCCGCCGGTCGCCGACTTCAACGACCCGCTCACGGTCAAGCAGGTCGAACTCGATCAGGCCTGCCGCATGCAACAGGTGAACGAGAAACATTTTCCGGACCTCGCCAGTGTGCCGCGCTATGCGCTGACCGTCACGTGCTCCGCGCTGCTGCGCGCGCGGCACTGGGTTTGCTCCGTGCCGGATCTGCGGAAAGCCGACGCCGTGCGCGGCGCGCTGGAAGGCCCGCTGGCCACCGCCTGCCCGGCCTCGGCCGTGCGGACGCACCCAGCCGCCTTCATCTTTCTCGACCGCGACTCCGCGTCGCGCCTCACGCGTCCGTTCCCCGTCGCTAGCTGACGGCGGCCCGGCACGCCGCGCTACCGCGCAGCAACCGGTCACCGCGTCCTCGCCCAGGTCCGACCCGCGGGCGTCAGCGTCCGAGCCGCGGGCGGCGCGAGGCGATCCCTTTTCAACCCTCAAGCTATTCGATCATGACCAAGAAAAAATTTGCCGTCGTCGGCACCGGCAGCCGCATCACCACGTTCATCGATCCGATCGTGGAGCGTTATTCGGACGTCTGCGCTCTCGTGGGCCTGTGCGACACCAGTGAAACGCGGCGGACTTATCATCAGCAGCGCCTCAGCCAGGCCTACGGCATCGCGCCCGTTCCCACCTACGCGGACTTCGATCTCATGCTGCGCGAGCAGAAGCCCGACGTCGTGGTCGTGTGCACGCCGGACTACCTCCATCATATCTTCATCGTGAAGTCGCTCGAAGCGGGCGCGGATGTCATCTCCGAAAAGCCGCTCACGATCGACGCGCCCAAATACAACGAAATCGCCGCCGCGATCGCGCGGACCGGCAAGAGCGTCCGCACGACGTTCAACTACCGCTGGACTCCGGGCATCACGAAAGTGCGCCAGCTCATCGCAGAGGGAGCCGTCGGCCGCATCAAGCACATCGATTTCGAATACCGCCTGAACACCTCGCACGGCGCCGATTACTTCCGCCGCTGGCACAGCCGGAAGGAATACTCCGGCGGGTTGCTGCTGCATAAATCCACCCATCACTTCGACCTGATCAACTGGATGCTCGATGCCATCCCGGCCCGCGTCTTCGCGTTCGGCGATCTCGTTTTCTATGGCAAATGGAACGCGCTCGCGCGCGGGCAGCAGGGCCTGACCGCCTATCCTCGCTACACCGGTTCCGCCGGCGCGAAAGCCGATCCGTTCAGCCTGCACCTCGACCAGGACCCGACCCTGAAGGCTCTCTATTTGGACGCCGAACCGGACAACGGCTACATCCGCGACCAAAACGTGTTTCGCGACGACATCGACATCGAGGATTCGATGAGCGTGCTGATCAAATACCGCACGGGAGAAATGGTGACGTATTCGCTCAACGCCTTTTGCCCGAACGAGGGTTACCGCGTCTCGATCACGGGCGACGCCGGTCGCATCGAATACACCGAAGATCACGCCTCGCACATCATGACCGGCGACAAAGACATCAAGTCCGAGGGCGAACACGTCATGCGCGGCACGGTGCAGCGGCTTTTCCAGGCGCCGGAGGAATTCACCGTGCCCGCGGTGCCGGGCAATCATTGTGGCAGCGATACGCTGCTGCAGGAGCAGATGTTCAGCGCGCAACCTCCGCCCGATCTCCTCCATCGCAACGCGGGCCACGAACAGGGCGCGGCTTCGATTCTCATCGGCGCGGCAGCGAACATCTCCATCGCGACCGGCCAGGCCGTGGACATTGCGACGCTCGCGCCGCTCCGTCCGGGCTGCCAGCGCCTGCACGAACTCACGTGAGCAACGCGACCGGCCGGCGCCCACCCGCCGGCCGGAGCACTGCGCTCCGCGACAAACGACACCACCACCCTCCCGGACATCCCGCTTCATGACGCCTCCGCCGCCGCCCGCCGCCACGCCCCCCAAAGAGCAGACGACCTGGCTGGAGCGGATCGGTTTCGCGAGCGGGACGCTCCCGTTCAACTTCGGTGCGTCGGGCCTCAACACGATCGCCTACCCGATCTACAACATCACGCTCGGCATGAGTCCGACGCTGGTGGGTGTCGTGCTCGGAATCGGACGCCTCTGGGACGCGTTCATGGACCCCGTCGTGGGATCGATGAGCGACAACTATCGCTCGCGCTGGGGACGGCGGCGACCGTTCGTTGCGGTCGGCGCGCTCCTCTGCGCGCTCACCTTTCCTCTGCTCTGGTTCGTTCCCCTCAGCTGGAGCGCGAACTGGGCGTTCGGCTATTTCCTGGTCACCGCGCTGCTTTTTTTCACGGCGTTCGCCGTTTACGGCGTGCCTTACCTCACGCTCGGCTATGAGATGAGCACCGACTCGAACGAGCGCGTTCGCGTCACGGCGGTGCGCGCCATCGTCTCGAAGCTCACGTTCTTCATCGTCCCGTGGGTCTTCTCGGTGGCGCAACTGCCCGTGTTCGAAAGCACCATCGCCGGCATGCGCACACTCGGGCTGATCATCGGCGCATTGTTCATCGTGCTCGCGATCCCGACTGTGCTGTTCACCCGCGAGCGCTACGCCAAGCGCGCCGCCGCCCAAGCCAAGATCCCGCTCCGTGCGAGCATGCGGGAGACGCTGCACAACCGGCCATTCCTCTACCTCGTCGGCATCGTGCTGGGCATGCTCGTCGGCACGAACCTGGTCGCGCAGCTCGGCGTCTACGTGAACAGCTACTACGTGTTCGCCGGCGACACTGTCGCGGGCGCGATGCTGCACGCGAAATCCCAGACGCTCTACGCGGTGGCCGGTATGATCGCCGTCCCGATCGTATCCCGCCTCGCCACGCGACACGGCAAACTCCGCGTCGTGCGCTGGTGCATCGCTTGCGGCATCCTCGCCTCGATCAGCAAATATTTCTGCTACAGCCGCGAGATCCCCGAACTGCAATACGTCTCGATGCTGCTGCTGTCGCCGAGTTTCTCGGGCTTCTGGGTGCTGGTCGATCCGATGAAGGCCGACGTCGCCGACTACGACGAGCACCAGAGCGGAGTGCGCCGGGAAGGCATGTATGCCGCAGTGGCCAACTGGTTTGAGAAGACGGTCCTCACCGTAGCGATTCTCGTGTCCGGATTCGTGCTCGATTTCTCCGGCTTCGACGTCGCCAAGGGCGGCGCGCAAACCCCCGAAGCGCTCATGACACTGCGCCTGATCTTCGCCGGCGTGCCCGCGGTGCTGCTCGCCATCAGCCTCTACCTCGCCATCCGCTACCCCCTCACCGACGCCCGGGTCCGCACCATGAAAACCGAACTCGATCAACGCGCCGGCGCCACCAATGCCTGAGTCGCCGCCCATCGCCTCCCGTCCACGCGTCGCCCTAGTCGGTGTTTCCGGCTATGGCGTGATTCATCTTCAGGAACTGCAGCGCCTGCACGCTGCGGGAGCCATCGTCCTCGCCGCCTGCGTGGCCGTCGATGCGCCGAATCATCCCGAGCTGCTGCGCACGCTCGCCGCGAACGGTTGCGAAATCTACACCGACTTTGCGACGATGCTCCGCGCGCAAGCCGGTCGACTTGATCTGTGTTGCCTGCCGACGCCGATCTCGTGTCACGCCCCGATGACCCTCGACGCGCTCGCCGCCGGCGCGAACGTCCTCGTCGAAAAACCGCTGACGGCGACCCTCGGCGAGGCCGCCGCCATCGCCGAGGCCGAGCGACGCAGCGGCCGGTTCGTCGCCGTCGGTTTTCAGGACATCTACCAACCGGCAAACGAAGTCCTCAAAGCCGCCCTCCTCGCCGGTGAACTCGGCCGCCTGCGCGAAATCCGCATCCTCGCGGCGCGGGCGCGTCCGCTGAGCTACTACCGCCGCAACAACTGGGCCGGGAGGATTACGAGCCACGGCACGCCCGTGCACGACTCGCCGGTGAACAATGCCTTCGCCCATTTCGTCAACCTCGCCCTCTTCTTCGCCGGCGCGGCCCCCGCCCGCTCCGCGCGCGTGCGTCACATGCAGGCCGATCTTTTCCGCGCGCAGCCCATCGAGAATTTCGACACCGCCGTGATCCACGCGCAGACCGACACCGGCGTGGCCGTCAAATGCTACACGACGCACAGCTGCGCGGCGGAACTGCCGCAGCAACTCCTGCTCGTCGGCGAACACGGCACCGCTGAGTGGACGAACAACGAGAGCGTGAGAATCACGGTTCAGGCGAACACTCGGCACATCCCGCTGCCGGCCGCGAATGTCACGCGCCCGGTGATGTTCGATCGCGTCATCGCTCGCCTGTCGGATGCTCGCACGCCGATCTGCGGTCTCGAGTGCGCCACGGAGCACGTGCGCCTCGTCGAGCTGATCCAAACCACGGCAGCGATCCGAAACGTCAACCCCGCGTCAGTGCAACGGACCGCCCTGTCCGGTGGCGACGAGCAAATCGCCATCGCCGGGATCGAGGACGATTTTCGCGCCGCCTACGCGAGCGGGAAAACTCTCGCTGAAATGGCGCCGGCCTGGTCTCGGGCTTGAGCCGGCCTTCGCCGCAAATCCAGACGGAAGTGCCGAGACCGTCCGGCTGCGCAGCGCTTCTCTCGCGCGCGAACATGGTCGCGGCACCGGCAGGTCACCCGTCGGGGAACAGTCGACCTCGCGTTCACCAACGCACGCATGTTAGTCGCCACGCGCTGAGTTTCACACCGACGCCCGGCAAGGAATAGCCGATACCGCTATTCCCTGCGCCGCGCACGTGGATCTCTCCAACGCACGCGACGCAGGGTCCCCCCGGACGGCTCGGAAGCATTGCTACAATGCCGCCGCCCGCGAATCGCGAGATGATCGAAAATCGCTTCGTGTCTTTTAGAAACTGAGCGTGTTGGTCAGCCGCACCATGCGACCGTCGACCGGACGCATGCGATAAACCACCCACTTGAAACCGGGGCCGTCGATGTCGTTGATCGCGCCCACCGCGTAGGGGTCGGTTTCATCGAAGAGGTTGTCGACGTTGAGTTGGATCTTCCAGCGGATGTCTTTCGTGAGCTTGCGCTCGTAGGTGAAGAAGAGGTCGACCTTGTGATCCTCCTCGCCGCGGTAGGAGCGGTTCACGTCGAAGGTGTTGTTCGCGTTCTTGTAGTAGCCGATGATCGGCGCGCTCGCCCAACGATAGTTGCCGCCCGCGGTGAAGCCTTTGAGTGCCTTCCAATGCTTGGTGCCGAACGCATACTTGGTCGTCAGGCGCGCGTCGTATTCGCTCGAGGGAAACTGCTGGACGTTCTCGCGCGTGGCGAGCAACGCGAAGGACGTGCGCACTTCGTTCAGCCGCTGGCCGATGGAGTCGCCGACGCCGCTCACCGGCAGCAAGGCGCTGTGCTGTTCATAAAGCGCCTCGCGGCTGGCGAAGAACGCTTTCACCTCCGGCGCGATGTTGGTGAGGCGATTGGCATTGCGGGTGGCGGAGAGCCGCACCGTCCACGCCGGCGTGATCTGGCCGACGATGAGCAACTCCTCGCCTTTCGCTTCGCGATCCGAAGTGGTCCACGCCCCGCCCGTCTGGATCGGGTTCACGGTGGTGATGCCGCGTTCGAGCAGGATGTCCTCGATGCCGTCGATTCCGGTCTGCGGCACGTTGATCGTCGTGCCGTTGATGATGGAGCCGACCTCCTTGGTGACATACGTCAGCAGCGAGCCGGTCAAGCGACCATCCCAGAGGCTGACACGCACGCCGATATCGCGCGACTCACCGGTCGAGTGCGGAACGCGTTGACCGAAGAAGCCATTGCTCTCCGTGCCGGGCGACACATTCGTCGCGTAGCTGTAGCTCAGGCTCAGCCATTTGTTCACATGCAGCACGCCGCCGTAGTTGCGCGAGATGGTCGAGAGCGATTGGGTCGGCACGTCGGGCAAGGCCGCGTGCGCGGGATCGGAGCTGCCCGCCGGAGCGCCCGTGATCAGGTTCACGGGCTTGCGCTCGCCCGCATCCTGAAACGCCGCGGTCCAGAAATCACGATCGTCCTTGCGCACGCCGACGGTCGTCACGATGCGGCCGTCCCACCATTTGCTGTGCACGACGCCGAGGAGCGAATCCTGCTGCGTGAGGTCCTTCTTGCTCGCGAAGGCCGTGGAGCGGCGGAATTCGGCGACGTAGCCGTTGGAGTTGATCGACTGATTCGAATAAATGAAATCGCGCAGGTCCGGGGCGCTGTAGACGCCGGCCGCGGGATTCAGGTATTGGCGCAGATAGAAACGCGAGGCCGTGGCGATGAGATTGGCGTTCGGACCGGTGGGAGATGAAACCAAGGTCAGCCGGCCGTGATCCCAAATCTCGTAGCGCTCGTTACGCTCGGCCATGCCCGCGATTTGATGGCGGCCAAGCCAGCGGTTGTAGCGAGTGAGATCGAGGTCGTAAGCCGCCGTCGCGCGATAGTCCGTGATCTCGTTGTCGAGATTGATCCAGAACGGATTGATATCGATGTAGTATTCGCGCGGGTGCCCGTTTACGCCGAAGGAGTTCGGGTCGACCTTCAACGTGTTATCCACCGCATTGACGATTCGCTTCAGCGAATTGGAACGGGCAAAGGCGAAGTTCACGTTCAGATTCTCACCGAACTGGTGCGTGACATCGGCTTCGGTGATCTCCCATTTGACATCGGCGAGGCCGTTCGGGCCGGTGACCGCATAGTCGCGGCGGAAGCCGATCGCTTCGGGATCGAGCGAAGCGACGGGCGAGCCGTTGATCTGGTAATTGGCGCCGGTGGCTGTGCGGGTGCCGTTGCGGGCGCCCGCCGTCGCATCGTAGACGTAAATCGCGCCGTAGATGCGCATGCCGAGCGTCGTGAGGTTCACGTTGGTCGGCACGCCGTTGATCTGGCCGTTGCTGCCGGTTGCCGCCACGGCGGTGACCAGCGGCGCCCCCGCTTGCAGATAGGGAGTCACGGCGTCCGTCGGATACGCACCGCGCGGCGTGGCGCGCGTCACTTTCCGATTCTCATGGCCGAGCGTGATGGTCGTTTTCTTGAACGGCTTGTAGCTCACGACCAGATGGCCGGCCCGCTCGTCGTGATAACCTGGCTTGCGATAGAACTCACGCTCCTGGTGCAGAAGATTGAGCCGCACCGCCAATTTGTCCGGCACGAGCACTTGATTGAAGTCGCCCGTGAGGCGCACCGTGCCTTCCTGATCCGTGCCCCATTGCACCGTGCGCGCGTCCTTGTGGAAGCCCGGGGTTTTCGTCGAATAGTTCGTCGATCCACCCGGGTTGCCCGTGCCGAAGAGGATCGAGTTGGGTCCCTTGCTGAATTCGACGCGCTCAGAGTTGTAGGCGTCGAAAACGGATTGGAGTTCCATGAAGTTGCGCGTCGCGGTGCCCGTCTTGAAACCGCGAATCTGCATGTAATTCTGATTCCAGATTTCGCGCTCTTCACCGGCCGAATTCAAATCGCCCACCGCGTTCGGCGCGACGCCCGTCGCGAAGAGCGTGAGGTCCTGGATGTCCTTGATGCCGAGATCATCCATCAGCTCCTTCGTGAAAATATCCACGGGGTTCGCCAAATCCTTCAACGAAGTGCTGGTGCGGCTGGCAGACAAAGTTTCGTTCGTCTGGTAGCCGATGTCTCGCGAGGTGTTCACGACAAACGGACTGAGGCTGACGACCTCGCTGTCCGCGGGAGCTGTCGACGCACTGGCGCCCGACGTAGATTGCGCGGCGACCAATGCGGGCAGCGCGAGCGACAGGGAGACGAAAAGCAAACGCGGGCGAACTGAGAACCGACCAAGCGGATCAACAGGCGAACCAAACAAACGAGTGGCAATGTTCATGGGGTTTCTGCGGGGGTTAGAATCGACAGGGGAAAGCAGAGATCGAGCGCTCGGGCTCCGAAGAGAACGGGGGACGCCACGGGCTGAGCTATTTGGCTGGGGTTGACGTGGGGCGAAAAACAGGGGACGCGCCAATTATGCAGTAGAATCTACAGGATTACGGCGGCACGCGTCTATGGTCCCACTTGACAACATTTGTCGCCGCTTGATACGCGCTCCATCCGCCCGGACACACGCACGCAAGCAAACGGGACCACGCGGTTACCAGTCGAAGGACTGTGCGTCGCCTCGAGTAACAGCGAGGGACGAAGACAGAATCCTGATCCGGAGAACGCATCGCGGACCGCCGCAGCGAGTCGCGAGAAAATCAGCGCGCGCCGATGACGGCGCCGTGTGGGGGCTGCGGCAGATCCAATCTTGCCGCCTGCGAACAGTTCTCTGCGGTCTGCCTCAGCTCGCGCACCAGCGCCGAACGCACCGCCGAATCCAATTGCAGCGGCGAACCGAGGAGCGTCAGCACTGCGACAGTCTCTCCCGCGGCCCCGAACAACGGCGCCGACAAGGTGTGCAACTGCGCGCGATACGAACCGTGGTCAAAACAAACGCCCGCGCGTCTCGCCTCGCGAATACGCTGCAGCACGTCCGCCCGTCGCTGCAGCCGCCACACTTCGGGCGGGGCTGCGGACAGCACGCGATTCACCTCGGTGTCCGGACACGCGCCCAGGAAAGTCGCCCCACTGGAACCGATCGCGAGCGAGACGGCCGCCCCCACCCGCGACGCGATCGCGCCAGCCTGCGGCGACTGCGTCGCATGGATCGTGACCGCCTGGTCGCCTTGCCGAACCGTGAGCTTCGCGGTCAAACCGGTCTCGCCCACCAGTGCGGTGATCGGCTCGCGCACAGCGCCCAACAGGATCTCGTGACGCAACAGCGGCCGGAAGAGCGGCACGAGGCCGACGGAAATCTCGAAGGCCCCGCCGGCGCGCGGTCGCAACCAGCCCGCCGCAACAAACGATTTCAAAATGCGATAACACGTGGTCGGCGAGATTCGCAGCGTCGCCGCCAAGCTTTTCGTCGTGGCGTCGGCCGGGCTCTGCGCCACCGCTTCGAGGACACGGATCGCCTTGCAGAGCACCGGCACCGTGTGGGACGGCGAGTCCGCCACCGGACCGAGAGCCGGAAACAAATCCGGGGCGCGGCGTGGCTCGCGGAGAATTTCCCCGAAAGGGAAGCGGCTCAGTGATCGCTCGCCCATGGCCCGGTTCTCCTCACACCCCGGACGACGCGAGAAAGCCGCCGTCCACCGACACCGTGATGCCGGTCACGAATGCCGCGCGCTGATCGTCGAGCAGCCAGCACACCGCGCCTAGCAGGTCGTGCGCCTCGCCGAAGCGTTTCAGCGCCGTGTGCGCCATCACACTCTGCCCGCGCGCCGTGAGACCGCCCTCCGGTTTCATCAGAATCTTCTGACTGCGCTCGTTGACGAAAAAGCCCGGCGCGACGGCGTTCACGCGAACGCCGGCCGGCGCGAGATAAACCGCGAGCCACTGCGTGAAGTTCACGATGCCCGCTTTCGCCATGGCGTAGGCCGGCACGCGCGTGAGCGGCCGGTAGCTGTTCATCGAGGCGAAATTCAGGATCGAGCCGCGGCCGAGCTGCGCCATCTCGCGGCCGAACACCTGGCTCGGAATCACCGTGCCCAGAGTATTGACGCGCACGACATCCTCGAAACGCGCCAGGTCGAGGTCGAAGAAACCGCGTTCGCCGGGTGTCCGGTGGTTCGTCAATTCACTCGCCGCAAACTCCGTCAATGTCGTGACCGCATCGGGCTGGTTGCCGCCGGCGCCGTTGATCAACAGATGGCACTCCCCGAGTTCCCGACTGATCGCGCTGCGGGCCTGCTCGACCTCCTCCCGATTCGTGACGTCGCACGGAACAACCAGCGCCGTGCCGCCGGCCGCGCGAATCCCCTGCGCCGCGCGCTCGAGACTCGCCGCCGTGCGGCCCAGCAACGCGACGCGGGCGCCCTGTTGGGCGAGTTCATGGGCGATGGCGGAGCACAATGTGCCGCCCGCGCCGGTGATCACCGCGACCTTGTTCGTAAAAAAGGAAGAACCGGAATTTGACATGATTAGAGCGAAAGGAATCGGCGCGCATTGCCCCCGGCCACCGCGCGCACCAGCGCGCCAAGTTCATCGAAATTGGCGGGGACCGCGCCGCCTTGCACCTGCTCCCCCAGCCAGTCGCAAAAGATGCGACGGAAATATTCCTGTCGCCGCATCGACAGCGGACAGCGCGCGTCGGTCGTCATGCCCATGCTGACCGCGAGCAGCCCGTAGTTGGCGATCGCGTCGAACTGCGCGCGCATACCGGACGCGTGATCGTTGAACCACCAAGCCGGCCCCAGTTGCAGTTTGCCGGGCACGCCATCCTCGACGAACGAACCAGCCAGCACGGCAACCGGAACGAAGTCGGCCGGATTCAGCGGATAGATGATCGTGCGCGGCATCCCGCCCAGCTCTTCCAACTCGTCGAGCCACGACGACAACGCCGCCACGTTGCACTGTCTCCCGATGCCCGCATAACCGCCCGCGGGCCCCGCGAGCCGCCGCAACCGTGAGCTGGTGCGACGGTGCGCGCCGACGTGGAGCTGCATGACCCAGCCGCGGCGCGCGTATTCCCGGCCGAGAAAACGCAGGAGACCGAAACGCAGCTTCGCGCTCTCCGCCGGCGTCAGCATTTCTCCGCGCAGGCGATAGGAGAACAGCTCCGCGACTTCCGTCTCGCTCACTTTGACGTGGAAGAACTCGTCCAAGCCGTGATCGGAGAGCCGGCAGCCTGCGAGGGAGAACTCGTCGAGGCGGCGCCCGACCGCGGCGCAGTAGCTGGCGTAGTCCGCAACTCCCTCGCCGGTGGCGACGGCCAATTGCCGCACCCAGGCGGCGAAGTCCGGTGAGTCCACCGCCACGACATCATCCGCGCGCAGGGAAGGCAGCACGCGCAGCCCGCCTCCGGCGCCGGCGAGTGCGATGTGCGGGGCAAGATCGTCCAACAGGCGGTCCGACGTGCAGACGCATTCCACCCGCGCCTGCGCGAGCAGGCCACGCGCGGAATACCGGCCATCAGCCAAACGCTCGTTGCAAACCTGCCAGGCGCGATCGGCCGTGGCCGGGGTCAACGGCTCATCGATGTCGAAGAACCGCTTCAGCTCAAGCGCCGTCCAATGATGCAGCGGATTGCCCAGCGTCATTGGCACCGTCGCGGCCCAGCGATCGAACTTCACGCGATCACTGGCGTCGCCGGTGATGTCGCACTCCGGCACGCCGGCGATGCGCATCGCGCGGTGTTTGTAGGGATCACCGGTCACCCACAACTGGCCGATGTTAGCGTATTGCCGGTCGGCGGCCAGATCCGCGGGGTCGAGATGGCAATGGTAGTCGATGACCGGCGCGTTCGCGGCGTAGTCGTGGTAGAGGCGCCGGGCGGTCCCGGAGCGCAGCAGGAAATCGTCGTGAATGAAAATGTTCACCGGAAAGCCTCAGGCATCGCGGATGCGCTCGACGCGTCCGACCCAGAACAGCAGTGCCACACACGCGATCAGCGGCAGCACGCCCACCGTCCAGAAAACCGGGCTGTAGCCGATGCGATCGACGACCTGGCCCACGCCAAAGGTAAACACCGCGCCGCCCAGGCTGGCCGCCATCAGCGTCGAGCCCATCGCGGTTCCCATCGTTTCGGCCGGGAACATATCCGCGTGCAACGCGAGGATGTTCGCGCTCCACATGCCAAAGCCGAACGTCGCCAAACACACCCAGCCAATCGCGCCGATCGCGGAATCGGCGTTCACGACTTGCAGACCGCCCAGCATCGCGAACGCGCCGAGGATCATGAGGGTCTTTCGGGCAAACGTGGCACTGTAGCCGCGCGCCAGCAGCGCATCCGAGGCGGCGCCGCCAAACATTTTACCAAGGTCAACCGTGACGTAGGGAATCCAGCCGTAGAATCCGATTTCCTTGAGCGAGAAGCCGCGGCCCTTGCTCAGATAGTCAGGCAGCCAGAACACATAGAACCACCAGACCGGTGTCGCCATCAGGCGCGTCGTCATCAAGCCCCAGAGCTGGCGCTCTCGCACGATGCGACGAAGTGCGGCCCCGAAAACCGGTGGCTTCGAAGGCGCCAAGCCCACTTCTTTGATCACCGTCTCGCGATCGGCCGCGGAGAGCCGCGGGTGCTCCTGCGGCGCGTGATAGAGCCACAGCCAGCCCAAGAGCCACACGAATCCCAAGACGCCAGTGACCACAAACGACGCGCGCCAGCCCCACTGGAGAGCAAGCAACGCAACCAACGGCGGCGCCAACACCGCCCCCACCGCCGAGCCTGCGTCGAAAATCGCCATCGCGAACGCCCGCCGCTTTTGCGGGAACCAGCTCGCGACCGCCTTGGTGCCCGCGGGCCAGTTGCCCGCTTCCGTCACGCCGAGCAGCGCGCGGGCGAACAGTAGACTGATCGGTCCCACCACGAAAGCATGCAGCACAGCCGCCAGCGACCAGCCCACGATGGAAACGGAGAACCCGAGCCGCGTGCCGACCTTGTCGATCCACATCCCGATCGGCACCTGCGCCGCGGTATAGGCGAGCAGAAACGCCGTCGTGATCAATCCGTAGTCCGCACTCGAGAGTCCTAACTCCGAGCGCAGCGTCGGCAGCAGCACCGACAGCGCCTGCCGGTCCACGTAGTTGATCACCGTGGACAGGAATAGCAGCCCGAGGATGAGCCAGCGGAGGCGAGCGAGAGGCATGGGCGACGTCGGCACGGGGAAATTCGTCAAGGGGTTTTCGCCTCTGCGAGCGGCAGCGCACGGCGCTCGGCGATCAGCAACGGCGCATCGTAGACCGGCAAGTTGGAGAACACCACGCCCTCCGGCCCGGCCTTCCACTGCGAAGTCGGCAGCGCGTGAACGCGTCCGGTGAGCAGATCGACGAGCACCGGCTCCGTGAAGCGCGCCTTGGGGAGGGTCAGCTCGACCAAGGTCACGCCGTTAGCTTCGGACGGCGGCGCGTCGTTGAACCAGAGCGCCACGACCTGCGCGCCGGCCTGCTCGTAGCCGTGAAGAGCCAGTCCGCGCAGCGCCGTCGTGGTGAACGGAAAATCGGCGATCCGCTTCAATGTGTCGTCGAAAATCGCGAACACGTTCTGCGCGGCGCGATACGCGACCTTCGGCCGCGCGATGGTCCGATCCGGATTCGTCGCCAGCAGACCCTTGTAGTTCATGCGCAGAGCATCGCCCGGCTCACGGTGATAGTAGGTATAGTGGAGGTCGGACAGCGTGAACAAATTGAACGCCACGTCGCGTCCCCGATGTGCGAGCATGCGCCGCAGGTTCCACTTGGCCTGCAGGTTTTCGGTCCAGGCAATCTCGCGGAGCGCGAACTGCCCCTGGCGTTGCGAAGGCGCGCCCGTCTCGCCCTGCCGCACCTCAATCGCACGGCCATACTTCGCGATGACGGCGTTGAGCCGATCGATGTTCGTCGTGTCGTCCGGATTGCGCGGGTAACCGTGGATCGTGATTGCATCCACGAGATCGAAGCGTCCTTTCGTCTGCACCGCGGCGAGGAACTGATCGGCGAAATCGACATTGCCCACCATCGCGAGCGCGAGGATCCGGCTCTCCCGCTGCAGCCCGCGCACCATCGACGCCGTCCGCAGAAAAAGATTCGCGTAGGCCTCGGGCGTCGGCGCCGTCGGCGAAACGAGATCCGGCTCATTCCAGATTTCCCATTCGCGCACGCGGTCCTTGTAGCGCGTGACCAGCGCCTGCACCCAGCGATCCCACGCCTCGAGCGCTTCGGGCGATGAGGGCAGGCCGTCGCCAAGCCCCTGGCCACCACCGCCTGGGTAAAGACGGTTGCCATAACTGATTTCCAGCCACGGTTGCACGCCCTGCGCCCGCGCGTCGTCGACCACCTCGTCGAGCCAGTCCCACGAATAGACGCCGCGCTCGCGTTCGCACTTGGCCCAACCGGCTTGCACCCGAACGCGCTTCGCGCCGAGCGGGCCCAGGTAGTCGCGGTAGTTGCGATAGATCGCGTAATCCCGATCGAGCGTCTCGGCGCCGATCGACCAGCTCGACGACGCGATCTCCTTCGCGGCGCGCGGCCGAACCTCGCCGACCGTCGGCAGCGCAATCTCAGCAGCGAGCACGTCCGACAACCCGCCGCCAGCGGCGAGCAGCAGCAGGAACTGAGCAGCGCGGCGCCAACTGAGCGACGGAGACGACAAATTCATGGGGTGAGACGCGGGGTTTGTTCTGTTCTTCGCGCAGCCCTCCACACAAGGGGACTGCCGGGGTGACAAGCGGGAGCCAGACTCTACTGCATCGCACGGCGAGCGTCTATGGTTCAACTTGACAACATTTGTCCCCGATTGACCGGCGGTGCGAGCGGTCGCTGGAGCGGTGGACGCGAGGATACAGTCGTGACGCCTCCAAGCCGCTGCCTCAGCGCGGCGCATCGAGCAGGTCGGCCAGCCGTTGCAACGCGCCCGCGGCGCGTGTGGCTTCGAGTGCGTTCGCCGCGTTCGCGTGGGCCGATGATCCCTGGGTTGAAATCTCGTCCCGGCGCAACTCTTCCGCCACGTGCCGCGCGTCCTCTAAATGCGCACGCGCTTCGTCGCGCTGCCCGGCCCGGATCGCAGTGAACGCCTGCACGCAAGCCGCGTAATACGCCAGCGTTCGTTCCGCGTAGGCGAAGCATTCTTCGTCTTCGCGGACACGCGCCCGCACTGCCGGCGGCAAATCGAGGGCTAACGCGGACTGGATCAATTCGCGACAACTCCGGCCATGCTCGATGCTTTCGGCGAGCGTCGGTCCTTCACGCAGTTCGCCGGGCTCACTCCGAAAGCGCAGGTGCGAGTTGGGAAACAAAACCGCTTCGCCGGTGTTCAGTCGCGGTGCGAGGGTGTATTTAATCTCAGTGACGTTGGCCAACATCTGCTCGAGCGATGCGTAGAAGCGGCGCAGGTGGCCCGCGGCGTTTCCGTAGCGTCGGGCGAAGTAATCCCGCCAAAGCGCGTCGCAGTCCGTCTGCACATCCCAGAGCTGGCGCGCCATTTGGTAGTTCGTCAGCGCCTTGCTGCCCCATCGCGCCGTGGTCACGTGCATGTAGTCGAACGACCGCGCACCGGCGCGAAAATAGGTTGGGATGTCGACCGCCATCGTGTGCATGAAGCAGACCGGCAGGCTGTTGAAGCCGCGCACATTGTAGTATTCCCCCACCGCGAGTTTTCCCCGGTAGTGTCGCTCGGGATCGCTCGCCCAACCCGTAAGTTGTCGACGGTATCGTTCGTTCCGCGCCGTGCAGTCCGGATCGTCGAGGCGGTGCACATAGCAGCGCTGGATCGGATAGAACGTCGCCATGCAATAGTCCCGCGGGAAGCCGGGTGGCAGCGGTCGACTCGGCGGTTCCACCACATCTCCGTAGGCTAGAAACGTCACCTCGAGCGGTCGCCGCAGCCGGCCCGCTGCCCGCGCCTCGTCCAATTCCTGACAAAACCGGTGCACCAGCTGGAGATAGCGATCGGTGGGCGAGCCTTGAGCGCGGCAATTTTCGCATTCGCACCACTTGCCCACATCCAGCGCCCAGAAGCGCACGATGTCCGCCTCGCGAAATCGCCCTTCGACCAGCGCCCGCACGTAGTTGCCGACAAACTCGGCGGTGGCATCGGCGTTCGACGTGCAATAGTTCGTGCCGCGGTTGACTTCGATTCCGGGCACGCGCCTGCCACCGACCAGCGCATACCATTCCGGGTGGGCCTCGAAATAGGACAATTGACCGTCGCCATCGAGGTCCCCCTTGAACTCGAGACTCTCCGCATACGGATCTCGGGGCTGGGCCTCGTCACCGGCGAATCGGCGATGATCGTAAGGGTAAGGCTTTCTGGGTCCGATGAATTCGTGCTCGGCATCGTGTCGACCGCAAATCATCCGGATGCCGAGCTTGTGCATCAGCGCGTGCGGCTCCTGTTCGAGTGTCCAATAGTTGAGGCGATTGCGCGCCATCCAGAGGAGGAATGCGGAGTCGCCGCGGTTTTCCCACGCCAGAAAACCACGACTGGTGAAACTGGGACGCTGCGTGACGTCGAGGTCCGGCAACGCGTCGAGGTCCGGCACGTCCTCGCCTTGCTCGCCGGGGTCGAACCAGCGGCAACCCCATCGATACAACAAATCGTAGGCGCCGTAGAGCGCACCGCGTCGCTCCTGCGCTGCGATCAGGACGACGCGGCGCCCCTCTACGATCGCCGATTTCAGCCAATAACCCTCAGGCCCGAACTCCATGTGTTCGAGCCGCGCGTTGAACAACTGCGCCACGCGCCGCACGTGCGGATCATGCGCCAAACCGACCACGAGCACATCGCCCGGCGGCAACCGCGCCGCGGAACGCGCGACGGCGAAGTCGGCGGGCCGACCGGTCATCCGACGCAGGTAGCGTTGCACTTCCAGCGCGGCAAAGCTGAGCGTGCAGGCATTGTCGTCCACCAGATCGTCGTCGAGCCACACGACTTCCCCTTCGGCGCTGGCGGCCGCCGCCGCAGTCTCGAACGAACCGGTATCGACCAGGATCGTCGTGCCACTCGCAGCCGACGTGGACGCCGTCCAACCGGCGAAGATCGCGAAGCAGACGATGACGCACACGTGCCTTCCAACGACAGCGGAGAAAAGCGAATCGGCGCGGCGAGACCGAACGGACCGCGCAGATCCAGCGAGCAGTGTGGACGGTGAATCGAGCACGGAGAGGCAGGGGCGGGCTCCGCGCGGCACGCAATTCCGCGGGCATCGCCGCGCCGCCCGACCAGGGCAAATCTATCCCGGCTCGCGGCGGGCGTCTATGGTTGCCCTTGACAACATTTGTCTGAAACTGACGCGCCATGGCGATGACCTTCCATTCGATCGAACGGCTCGGTGCCCCGTTCTCGACCGTTTCGGAACTCGGCTTCGTGATCCCCGACGACAGCGACGTCACCGTGCAGAACCCGGAGCGCAAGCTGCTCTTTTTCCTGCAGGCCGACTGCACCGGCGAGATCGAGGGTTTCGGTGCCTTCCCCGTCAAGACGGGCGACATTCTCGTCGTGCCGCGCCGGTGCGTGCAGCATTACCGCGTCGCCCGCGCCGGCGAGTCGGCGAAAGTGCACGCGTTGAAGATCGCCTTCGCCTTGCCGCCGCTCGCCCCTCCCGGCAGCTCCGGCTCCAATCCGCCCGTGCGCGGCAATCCCGAATCGGATCTCGGTGCGTTCGTGCGCCACCATTTCCGCCAGATCCGCCACCTGCCGGGAGCCCAGACCGCTCCGATGCAGGAAATCCTGCGCGCGATCCGGCGCGACATCGAGGAGCACCCCACCGGCATCCGCCATCGCGTTCGCGCGCTCAGCACCAATCTCGTCGTCCACGTCGCTCGCATGGTGCACGAAAATCCGACTCCGCAAAAATCCGCGGAGCCGGGCCAAGGTTCTCTCGTCAACCAGGTGAAGGAATACCTGCTGCGCAACTACGCCCGACCGCTGACGCTCGGCGAGATCGCCTGGCACGTCCGCAAAAGCGAAGAGCACGTCGCGCGCGTCGTCCGCAAAGTTACCGGTCAAACCGTTCTCGGCTATTTGCGCACGGTGCGACTCGAGCGGGCAAAAACGCTGCTGATCAATTCCGACAAAACCCTGACCGAGATCGCGCGCCTTTCCGGCTTTGGTTCGCTGGCGTTGTTCAGCCGTAACTTCACGCTCTACGTGGGTCGGAGTGCCTCCGCCTACCGGCAGGAGCGCTCCAAGGTCGTGAAGTGGAAATCGCCGTGAAGCGCGCGCCAGCGGAGGCGCAGCGTGGTCACCACCACTTCTCGCCCGTGTAGTCGGGCTTCGGCAGGGACCAGGTCGGTGTCGTGGGCGCGAGTTTGGCCAGCTCATCTTCGAGCAGCCGGGCGCCGTCCGGAGGCCCGCCCAGATCGGGCACTGGCATCAGCTCTCCGCCGCGCAGCGCCGATTCATGGGCGATGATGCCGGGCAAGTTGTAGCGAGCCGCGGCCCAGACATGGTTCGGCGGCAGCGCGCCAGTGCCGACGGCGCGACAGAAGTCGTCCACCAGAAATTGATGCGAGCCATGGTGCCCGCTGCCCAGACCCTCGTATTCCTTCGGCAGTCGCCACACCGGGTGAACCGGCGCCATGCCGGAATGAAAATCGTGCTGGGTGCCGTCCTCGCGAATCTGCGCCGCGGCGCGATCCTGCGTTGTGATCGGGCCACAGCGCAGCAGCTCCGTGAGTTTCGTCACTTCGCGAGCGCGATTCACCCACACTTCGCCTTCCGGCTGTTCCTCAAAACACCCCTCCGTGCCGAAAAGGCTGAGCCGCACCGAACGACCACCCCAGTGTCCGACGCGGCGGAGTTCATTGATGCGCGCCGCACCGCCATCGCTGGTGCGGAACAGCGCGGTCTCGTTGCTGAAGGCGTTGTCCCACAAGTTCAGCCCCGGGCCGAAAACGCCATCACCGCTCTGATCGACCTGTCCCAAGCACGAGACCTGCGTGAGGCGAGCGCCCGTGACGCCCACGATCATGCTGACCGTGTGCGTCGGATAAAGCATCGGCGGCACGCCCGCGGTGCGCTTCCAGTCGGCGCCGCCGCTGTGCTGATAAGCTTCATAGAAACCGTGCGACATATCGTGCATGTATTCACCCTCGCCGTAGACGAAGCGGCCGAACTTCCCCTGTCGCCACATCTCGCGACAAAACACCGTCGACGGATAATAGTAACTGGTCTCGCCCAGCGCGTAGGTGAGCCCGGTGCGTTTGACGACTTCGACCAGTTCCGTGAGCTCCGCGAGCGTCATCGCCGCCGGCACCGCCGAGTAGACATGCTTGCCCGCCTTCAGCGCGGCGATGGCCATCGGCGCGTGAAGCCAACGTTGCGTGAAGATCGCGACGGCATCGCAATCGCTCGCGAGCACGTCCTCGAACGTGGCAAACGTCTCCGTGATGCCCGCCGCGGCCGCCTCGGCCCGCCGGCGATCAGGCAGCACTTCAGCAAGACACACCGCGCGCACTTGCGGATGCGCCTTGAACAACGGAATGAACACGCGGGCGAATGCGCCGGCGCCGACCACGGCCAGTTTAATTTTTTTCATGACGTAAGATGATGCGATTCCGCTCCGGGAAACCGTGCCTCCGGAGCCGTGCGGTCGACCGCCTCCCGAGGAAGCGATGATGCAGCGATTTCCTTCCTGAACCCCGGATAAGCTGCCGCACGGCGCAACATCCCCGGCAGGTCGCCTTGCCAGCCGTGTCCCTGCACGACGATGTCGCCGCGATATCCCTCCTCGTGCAGCACGGCCATCAGCGGCGCGATCTCCAGATCGCCTTCGTCAGGCGGAAAGTGCGCGCATTTCGCCGGCGGCTGCGGCGCGAGCCGACGACACCCACAGACGTTGAATCCTGCGAGCCGGTTCGCGCAGGCCCGCAATTGCCGTGCGGTTTCCTCGGCAGAACAAAGCGCATAAGAGTGCGAGACCGGGAAAGCGAAACCCAAGCGCGGGTGCGCGATGCGCTGCACCACTCGCTCTGCCTCCCGCACGGTTTCGAGCGGGTAGAACGAGTGCGGATACAGAGCGACCTCGAGACCGCGCCGCTCGGCCACAGCCAGCAGCGGCTCCAGTCGCGCGACGATCGCCTCTTCCCACGCCGGCGCTTCGCGCGACGGAACGCTGCACTTGAAACTCAGTTCCACGCGAGACACGCCCGCGATGATTTCAAACAGCCGCCGAACTCGCGCATTCCAAGGCGCGTCCGGCGCCAGCGCCAAATCGATGTTCGCATAGACGCCCGCAACCCTCAGTCCGTGGCGAGCCGGCACGACATCGAGCGCCGCAAGCCGGACGAGATCGTCGTCCGCGAGCGGATAAGGCACCGCGTAGATTCCTGCAAAGCCCGCTTCGGCCACCAGCGCGCAGCGTCGCTCCCAGCCCAGCGAAGGATCGCCGAACAACGCATTCTCCATCGCGACCAACGGCCACATCGCAGTCATCTCCCCTCGATGCCCGCGGCCGTGGTGATCGCCAGGGCTCGCCGCGTGCGCGCGGAAATCTCGTCCCAGCGACCAGCGGTTAACAGCTCTCGATCGGTCAGCCATGAGCCCCCCACCGCGACCACCAACGGCAGCGCGAGATAGCTCGCCAGGTTCTGCTCTCCGATTCCGCCGAGAGGAACAAGTTGGAGCGAGGTATGTGCGTAGGGGGCCGCTACGGCTTTGATGAAATCCGGGCCTCCGCCCGCCGCGGCCGGAAAGAACTTCACCAGGTTGCATCCCAACTCGAGCGATTGCTCCATCTCCCCGGGCGTGAGAACGCCGGGCACGAACGGAAACGCAGCGCCCACCGCATAGCTCACAACGGTCGGATTGAAACCCGGCGACACGCCGAACTCCGCGCCGGCAGCGCGCGCCGCGTCGACTTGCGCCGGCGTCAACAGCGTGCCGGCGCCCACCGTCATGCCTGGCACCTCGGCACGAATGCGCCGGATGCATTCGGCGGCATGCGCGTTGCGAAAGGTGACTTCCATCACATCGAGTCCGCCCGCCAACAGCGCCCGCGCCACCGGAACCGCCAGCTCCGGAGCGGGAATCACCGCCGCCGAAAGGATTCGACGAGTGACAATGAGATGGTGCGCACTCATGGAGCGTCTCGCTCGGCCGCGATGATCGCGGCGACTTTCGCAGCCAGCCGCTGCACGATTTCGTCACGCGCGCGCTCACCAGCCGCACGACTCGCCCGCGACGGTTCGCCATTGATGCCGCCGGTTTCCGGATACAGCGCGTGCCGCGACCGCAGGCGATACCAAGGCTTGCTGACGCGGAAGTCCCGCGCTCGCTCCATGCAAGCGCGAGTGCCCACCGCGAGAGCGATCTCCGTCTCGCCCTGGTCGGCATGGGCGATCGTGGTGAAGCCGGCCTCGGTCCAGTAATTCCAGTAAACCAGCCGCGCCTCGGGATGCCGCGCCCAGATGCGCGGCAGGGCGACATCGAAGGGAATGCGGTTGGCACCGTGCCCCGACAGCCAGATCTGCCGCATGAAACCGTGGCGACAAAAGTGACTCGCGAGGTCCGCATACACTGCCGCCAGCGTGTCGGCCGTCAGGCCGATCGTGCCCGGGTAGTCCGCCATTTCGTCGGCGTAACCGTAGTTGAAAATCGGTGCGAGGATCGCACCGGTCGATTCCGCGACAGCGCGCGAAAAATACGCCGCCGTATCGCAGTCGACGCTCAAGGCGAGATGCGGCCCGTGGGCTTCGATGAGTCCGATCGGAATAATGACCGGCAACCGCCGGTCGACGGTCGCCAGTTCGTCGCACGTGAGGCGGGACCATTCGATCAAGAGGGGATCTTTCATCGGGAGATGGCGGGGGATTCGCTGATTCAGCCGCTCACGCACCAGCCGGCGTCGACGGGCAGCACGATGCCGGTGACGCCGGCCGAAGCGTCGCTGCACAGATAAAGCGCCGCGCGCGCGCAGTCCGCATCGGTCAACGGTTTCCCCGTGAGCGGCTGCTTGCGCCGCAGCAGTTCGAGAATGACGGGATCGCGCGTGGCACGAGCCGACATCGGTGTTTCGACCAGAGCGGGAGCGAGGACGTTGATGCGGATTCCGTGACGCGCGTAGGTCGCCGCGGCATGTTGCGACAGGGAGATGATCGCTCCCTTCGCCGCGGCATAGGCCACGGTGTCGAAGTGTTCGGCGACATACGCGAAACCGAGCACGCTGGCCATGTTGAGAATCACGCCCCGCTCGCCCCGTCCGAGCCAGTGCTGCAGGCACGCACGATTGAGCTGCATCATGGCGCGCAAATTGACGGACATGACGGTGTCCCAGCCTTCGTCCGTGCATTCCCCGAGCGGTCCGTCGCCGAACTTGCGGCCGCTGATGCCCGCGACGTGAAACAGCACCTCCACCTGGCCGAACCGTTCCAGCGTGGAGGCAATCACGCGACTAGCCGCTCCGGGGTTCGCCAAATCTTCGGCGAGCACGAGATTTTCCACGCCCGCCGCTGACAGTTCTTCGCTGAGCGCCGCGGCGTTTCCGGCAGAGCGGCCGACCGCCACCACGCGCGCCCCTTCGCGACCGAACAACCGCGCCGAAGCTCCCGCGATGCCGGTGGTGCCGGCGATAAGGCAGACCTTCCCTGCGAGCGCACCGGTCACGCGGCACCTCCAAATTTTTCCCGCGCCAAGAGCGCGCCCCCCACCCAACCGGCGTCGCTTCCCAGCGCCGCGGCGCGCAACCGGATGCGGCGTCCTACCGGCACGACGAACGCTGCGACGTTGATTCGTTTTTCCAGCGGGCGGAGAAACAACGGCGCCGCCTGCACCGGCCCGCCCGCGAGCAGAATCAAGTCCGGCGCGTAAGCGTAATAGGCATTGAGCAGGACGGCCGCGAAGCGGTCCAGCCACCGCGTGAAAAGTTCCGCCGCCACGCGGTCTTTCTGCCGCACGGCCGCCACGACGGCGGGAAACGTGATTTCGGCGGGAGCGAACCCGGCGAGAACGGTATCGAGCCCGCGCGCGACATGATCGCGCGCCGCTTGAACCAGCGCAGTGACCGAGGCGACGCTCTCGCCCGTGCCCGCGGCGCCCGTGAGGCAGCGCGGGCCGTTCAAGTCGATGATCATGTGCCCGCACTGCGTCCCACGCTGGAAGTGACGGTCCGTCAGCAAGCGGCCGTCGAGGACCACGCCCGAGCCGATGCCGGTGCCGAGCGTCACCACGAGCAGATTGTCCACGCCTTTTCCGGCACCGCTCTGCCACTCGGCGAAGCACGCGAGACGACCGTCGTTGTCCGCCAAAACCGGGACCTGCCAACGACGCCGCAGATACGGCACCGTCCGGTGGCGATCGAGTCCGCGAATCTTTCCGGGCAGATAGACGCAGCCCATCTCGGGATCGACGGGGCCAGTGATCGCCGCACCGATACCGGCCAGACGGTCGCTGACGTGCCGCTGCAGCCGAGCCACCAAGGCATCGAGTTGTCGTTCCAGCGCGCGTAGCGGCTGGCCCGCCCGCGTATCTTCCACCTCGCTCGCCACGATCCGGCCCGCCGCGTCGATCACGCCGCCCTTCAGGCGCGTGCCGCCGATATCGAGTCCGATCCACGCGCTCATAGTTCGAGGATTGCTCCGTCACGACGAAGTTGGTCGCGCAGATCCACCACCGCGACGGAGGCGATTTCTCTATCCGCGCGGGCCGCCATCGCGGCCGCGGTTCCTGCGGCCTGTCCCATGGCCATGGTCTGTCCCATCGAGCGAACGCTCGCGTGCGCGTCGTGGGTCGCGGAAAAGCAACGCCCCGCAACCAGAAGATTGCGGCCATCCCGCGGAACCAAGGTGCGGAACGGCACGCCGACACACTGTCCGTCCGGCAAGTAGGCCCAGGCCGTGTCGGCGCCGCCGTGATGATCCTCGATCGGAGCTCCGCAGAGCGCGATCTGGTCATCGAACTGTCGCGCACCCAGCACATCATCCCGCGTGAGTCGGTAAAGTCCGTGGACCCGGCGCGTTTCGCGCACGCCGATCTGCACACCGAAAGAGGCGAGCTGTGCCTTTTCGTATCCGGGCACGCAGTCGCGCAAAAACCGGATGTATTCCACGGCTTGCTCCCGACCGTCCATCTCCGCGCGCGAAAGAAAATCGGGATCGGTCGCGTTGGTGGTGCCGCTGGCGTCTTTCCGATAGGAGGCGAGGCGGGTCATGATCGTCGCCGTCATGTGCTCCACCGGTGTGATGTGATCGCTGCCTTCCTTGCGCGGTAGCGCGTATCGACCGCTTTCCGCGGCGCGGGCCATGAGCGCGTGGAATTCCTGCTTCGAGATGCTTTTTCGCCGGGCGACGTCGACGTTCACCATCTTGAACGTGGTCGTGAGCGTCTGCGCAGGGGCGATCTCGCCCGCGAGCTCGTAGCTGATTCCGGCAAAGTGGCAGACGTCCGCGTCGCCGCTCGTATCGATATAGGTCTTGCCGGAACAGAACCTCAGTCCGTCCTTGGTCGCCACCACAAGGCCAGTGATCCGTCCGTCATCGACCACGACGTCCTGCACCGATGCGTTGAGCAGGATCGAAACGCCCGCTTCTCGGGCGAGCGACTCCCACACGATCTTGAGATACTCGGGATGATAAGTGACGCCCGTGCCCGCACCGTGCGTGTTGGGGCGCTCCAGCCAGGAGTTGTAGCGGCGCAATCGCGCCATCACGTCGTCCGGGATTCCGGCGACGACTTTCCGCGACCGCGTGCCCGGGGTGTAGAGTCCGTAAAACGTATCCAGCACCGCCGTGCTGGTCCCTCCGAGGAAAGGCAACCGTTCCAGCAGAAGGGTTCGTGCACCACGCCGAGCCGCCGCGATCGCCGCCACGGCTCCCGCCGAGCCCGCGCCGACGACGACCACGTCGTAGGCTGGCACGACCGGGATCTGTTTGCTGTAGAGCCGCATCATGGGGACGGCCCGACGTGCGTCGGGCGATGGAGCGCTCGCGCGTAGCGGGCGCGCTGGTCACGAATCCACCGTTCGTAGGAATCGTGCGTATCCCCCAGGTGCATGTTGCGAAGGACGTGGTGCGCCACGCCGCGCGCATCGAGTTCCCGCAAAGTGAGCTCGTTGAGACACTGGATCGCGGTCAGCGCGGCGACCGATGAGAGCGGACAAATTGGATAGGCACCCGTGCGTCCCTCCACCAACACCGTGGTGTCGCCAATCGGCATGCCGTTATCGATGAGGACACCTCGACGGGCGCGTGCGATGACGTGAGAGAGATTTTCGCCCGAGCTGTGCTTCGGCGTGGCGCGGGCGGACTGGGCCGCTGAGCACAAACCCACGATCGGATTATCCGGATAACGCGCCACCCACTCGCGCGCGATGTCCACGGCGGCCGGCGTCGTTCCGGTGGCGGTGATCACCAGCAAGGGCTCTCCCGGACCGATGTCGTAGTCGTCGAGGAGCCGCGCGCCCAGGCCCTCGAACTTCTCGATCGCCTGATTAACCCGGATACCGTTCACCCCCACGACGTCGGTGAACGTCGTCAGCCCCGTCTGCAGAAGAGCGTGAAAACCCGTGAGCGCTCCCATGCGGACGCACAACTCCTCGACGGCCAGCCGGGAGTGTCCGTTGGCATAGACGTGAACCAATCCACCCGCCGCGATCGCCTCGGCAAAGAGCGAAGCCACTTCGTGCAGCCGCTCCGTCTGCCCGCGCATGACATCACGGACATGATCGAGCTGATCCGGAAACGAAAGCACCGGCGGCCGCGTCTTGGGCACAGAAGACATGCGCTCACCCTAGACGAATTTGCGGCTGGCCACCTCCGGACGGACGGCCAGCTTTCTCCGGAAAAATAAGTTCCGTGCCCGACGTTCGCTTCGAAACCTTTGGCCTCAATGCCCGCTTGCTGGCTCCGCCCCGGCCCATGGCGTTGATCCATCATCACCATGAGGTGGAACTGAACTTTGCGTTCCGCGGCGCCGTCACCTACCTGCACCGCGGCGCGATGCAACGCCTCGAAGCCGGCCGCCTCACCGTCTTCTGGGGATCGACCCCGCACAGCCTGGTCGCGGTGGAACCGGACACGGAGATGGCTTGGATCACGGTGCCGCTGGCCTGGGTCTGGAGCTGGGATTTGCCGGAGCGCTTCATGCGCGGATTGGTGGAGGGCAAATGGTGGATTGCGCCGCCCGCGCTCGGCGACCGCTACCCGGTGCGGGCCTGGGTGGGCGAATTGCTTCGGGCGGACGAACGCGACCGGCGCCGGCTACTGCTGGAACTGCAGGCTTGTTTCCTGTCTCTCGCCCGCCAGTCCGTGGAACGAAGCTCGGCGTCCGGCCATCGGGTCAGCGGCGGATTGCAGCACGTCGAGCGCATGGCTCGTTGCATGGCGGAGCGCTACCGTGAAGACCTGACCGTCACGGAAATCGCCCGGGCCGCCGGCCTGCATCCCAACTACGCCATGCCGCTCTTTCGCCGCCTCAGCGGCGTCACGATCCGCGACTACCTGCTGCAGCACCGCCTGACCAGAGCGCAGCAACTCCTCCTCACGACGGACGACAAGGTGCTCGATGTGGCTTTCGCGAGCGGCTTCGGATCCTCCAGCTCGTTCTACGATATCTTCACCCGCGCGCTGAAGGAGACCCCGGTCGAGTTTCGACGCCGTCTGCGTGCATGACTGCTTTCCCATGCTCTCGCACTCTCCTCGCCCGACTGCTTCGGTCAATTTCGGGCAAATGTTGTCAACTCCATCCATAGACGCCGAAACGCAGAAACGTTAGTCTTGCGGATTGCCTCGCTCGGAACGCCACAACCCCTGATGGCATCTCGAGCTCCGTGGCAACGCGCTCCGTCCCGTTCGCTTCCTCGGCGCCGCTCCTCTCTTTCCCAACCCCATGATCCGGTCCCTTCGTCGCCCTTCGCTGCTAGTCACCTGTCTGGCCATCGGCTCGCTCCCGCTCGGAGCGCAGCCGGTTCCGTCGCAGCCCGACCTCTTCGTTCGTGCCCAAGCGGCCGCAGCCATCTACCACGACGGCTGGATCGATCTGAACAAGAACGGAAAGCTCGACCCCTATGAGGACCGCTCCCGCGACGTCGAGGAGCGCATCACCGATCTGCTCGCGCGAATGACGATGGACGAGAAAACGGCTCAGTTGGTGACGCTCTACGGTTATCCGCGCGTGTCGCAGGACGAGTTGCCGACTCCCGCGTGGGACACCGCGCTCTGGAAGGACGGCATCGGCAACATCGACGAGCACATGAACGGCAACACCGGTTGGGAGCGCGACCTCGCAGACCCGGTGCACGATCTGCCGTATTCGCTCCACACGCGCGCCATCAACGAAGTCCAGCGCTGGTTCATCGAGCGCACCCGCCTCGGCATCCCGGCCGATTTCACCAACGAAGGCATTCGCGGCCTCATGCATTCGAAGGCCACGAGTTTCCCCGCCGAACTCGCCGTCGGCAGCTCATGGAACACCGCGCTCGTCGCCGCCATCGGCAACGTCACCGGCGCCGAAGCCCGCGCACTCGGCTACACCAACGTCTATTCGCCCGTCCTCGACCTCGCGCGCGACCCGCGCTGGGGCCGCGTGATCGAGTCCTACAGCGAAGACCCGTTTCTCACCGCCGAATACGGCATGGCGCAGGTGCGCGGACTCCAACAGCACCGCGTCGTCTCCACGCTCAAGCACTATGCGGTCTACAGCATTCCCAAAGGCGGTCGCGATGGCGCCGCGCGCACCGATCCACACATCGGCTGGCGCGATGTGCAGACGCTCTTCCTGCACCCGTTCCGCAAGGCCGTGCGCGATGCCGGCGCGATGGGCGTCATGGCTTCCTACAACGACTACGACGGCGTGCCCATCGAGGGCAGCTACGAGTTCCTCACCGAAATCCTGCGGCAGGACTGGGGCTTCCGAGGCTATGTCGTTTCCGACAGCTCGGCCGTGGAATTCATCCACACCAAGCATCGCGTCGCGGCCACGCCCATCGAGGCCGTGCGCCAGTCCATCGAAGCCGGCCTGAACATCCGCACGCACTTCACGCCGCCGTCGGAATACACCGACCTCGTCCGCGCGCTCGTGCGCGAAGGAAAACTCTCTGTCGAAACGATCGACGCGCGCGTGCGCGACGTGCTGCGCGTGAAATACTGGACCGGCTCCTTCGACGCGCCTTACCGCACGACTCCGGCCGAAGCCGATCGCGTCGTCCGGTCGCCGGCACACCTCGCCGTCGCTCATCAAGCCGCGCGCGAATCCATCGTGCTGCTGAAAAACACCGCCAACGCCCTCCCGCTGGCCAAGTCGTCGCTCAAGCGCGTGCTCGTCACCGGCCCACTCGCCGACAACGCGCACGGCTGGTGGTCGCGCTACGGCGCGCAACGCCTCGACTTCGTCACCCCGCTCGCCGGCATCCGCACCAAGCTCGGCTCGGCCGCCGACGTCCGCTACGTCAAGGGCGTCGACGTCGTCGACGAGCGCTGGCCCGAAAGCGACGTCTCGAAGGAGCCGCCGTCCGCCGCCGTGCAAGCCGGCATCGCCGAAGCGGTCGCTGCCGCCCGCGAATCCGACGTCGTCATCGCCGTGCTCGGCGAGACCGATGAACTCTGCCGCGAATCGCGCAGTCGCATCAGCCTCGACCTGCCCGGTTACCAGGAGGACCTCCTCCGCGCCCTGCACGCCACCGGCAAACCCGTCGTGCTCGTGCTCAGCAACGGCCGTCCGCTCAGCATCAACTGGGCGGCCAAACACATTCCTGCGATCGTCGAGATGTGGTTCCCGGGCGAGGACGGCGGTAACGCCGTCGCGGACGTTCTGTTCGGCGACTACAATCCCGCCGGCCGCCTGCCGATCACCTTCCCGAAAGGCGTCGGCCAGATTCCGCTGAACTTCCCCGCGCATCCCGGCTCGCACGGCAAGGACGGTGGCCAGGTCGAGGGTCCGCTTTTCCCATTCGGCTTCGGCCTCAGCTACACGACGTTCAGCTACGCCAACCTCCGCGTCAGTCCGGAGACGCAGGGCCCGCAAGGCACCGTCACCGTCAGCTGCGATGTCACGAACACCGGCTCGCGCGCCGGCGACGAGGTCGTGCAACTCTACGTGCGCGACGACTACAGCAGCGTCGTCACCTTCGAGAAAGTGCTGCGCGGCTTCACGCGCCTTCCGCTGCAACCGGGCGAAACGCGGACCGTGACCTTCACGCTCACGCCGGAGCACCTCCAGCTCTACAACCGCGCGCGCGAGTGGGTCGTCGAACCCGGCCGTTTTACCGTGATGATCGGCGCCTCCTCCGAGGACATCCGCCTCACCGGCGGCTTCGACATTGTCGCAAATAACAGTCGCCGTGAGGACACCGCGAAAACCACCGATCGCCTCGATCCGCGCTGAGCGCGCGCGAGCGCGAATCGCGACCGCTCTCTGATTTTCGCCCCATGTTCCTGATCGAATTTCTTCCACCGCGCCCGGCGCCGCTCTGGCCACTGGCCGTGCAGATGGGAATTCGCCACTGCGTCGTGAAAACCGATCCGCGCTGGACGCATCTGCCGCCGCCGAGCGAGATCGACACGCTGCGCACGATCCAACGCGAACTGGCGGATGCCGGCCTCACGCTAATCGGCCTCGAAGGCGACCCGATCGACATGACGCGCATCAAGCTCGGCCTCCCCGGGCGCGACGAAGACATCGCCGCCTACCAAACGATGCTGCGCAACATGGGCGAGCTCGGCCTGCGGCTGCTCTGCTACAATTTCATGGCTGGTATCGGCTGGCATCGCTCGAACGCCGAGGTCCTCGGCCGCGGTCGCGCGCTGGTTTCGCAGCTCGACGTCGCTGGCATGCCCTCGACGTTGACTGAGCACGGCGAAGTCTCCGCCGAACGCATCTGGGAAAACTACGTCACTTTCCTGCGCGCAATCCTGCCGGTCGCGGAGAAAGCGGGCGTCCGCCTCGGTGCGCACCCGGACGATCCGCCGGTGCCGGCGCTGCGCGGACTCGGCCGCATTTTCCATTCGCCGGCGCAGTTCGAGCGCGTGCTCGACCTGTCGCCTTCGCGGCACCACGGACTCACGTTTTGTCAGGCCAACTGGAAACTGATGAGCGGCGCCGATTCCGACGAAACGCAGCGCCGCCTCGCCGAGCATGTGTGCCGCTTCACCGGCACCGGCCGCGTGCACTTCGTGCATTTGCGCGACGTCGTCGGCGACGCGCAATGTTTCACCGAGACGTTCCACGACGAAGGTCCGACCGACATGGCCACGATGCTGCGGCTCTATCACGACGCCGGTTTTCGCGGCCCGGTCCGCTGCGATCACGTGCCGACCATGGCCGGCGAAACCAACGACACTCCGGGTTACGGCACCCTCGGACGCCTTTTTGCCGACGGCTATCTCCTCGGCCTCATGGACGCACTGCAGGTTCGCACCACTCCCGAAGAATGGCTGGAAAAACTCTAAACCAAACTCGCCCCACCCTTTTCCCCATGTCCATCGACGCCTACCGCAAAGAAGTCGGAATGATGAAACTCGAGAAGCTGATCGCCGCGCGCGAAGAGATCTCGACCAAGCCGTTCCCCGTGCCCGTGAAGGAAGTGCTCGATCGCTACGAGCAGCTCTACACCGGCGCCGTCAGCGATGTGCTGCGCGAGTTCGCGCTGCTCGACCAGGCGCTGCCCTGCCATCTCAAGCCTCTCCGTCCCGAGCGCACGGTCGCCGGCCTGGCGTTCACGGTGAAGAGCGCGCCCAACGTGAAGATCACCGGCGAGATGAAATTCCGCGAGGAGATGCTCGGCCACCTCGGCGCAGACAGCTTCGTGATGTGGGACGCGAGTGGCGACGAGAAGGCCACCATGTGGGGCGGCGTCATGACCGCGACCGCTCACGGCATGGGCGTGCGCGCCGCGTGCATCGACGGCGGCATCCGCGATACGCACCAGATCCTCGAGAAGAACTTTCCGGTGTTCTACAAGCACCGCATCCCGAACGGCTCGCTCGGCCGCTGCCAGATCACGCATTACCAGATCCCGATTCAGATCGGCGACGTGCTCATCAAACCCGGCGACATCATCCTCGGCGACATCGACGGCGTCGTCTGCGTGCCGCGCGACATCGCCTACGACGTCCTCCTGCGTGCCGAGGAGATCAAATCCAACGAGAAAAAGATCTTCTCGTGGGTGGCCGCCGGCGAGACGGTCAAACAGATCACCGAAAAGGGCGGCTATTTCTGAGCCGGGTCACTTTCGCCCAATGAGCTCGCCCTACGCGCCGGAAGAAATCGGCCTAGCCGGTCCGCGCGGACCGGTGGTCGCGCCGGGCGAGTTCGTCTTTGCCGCGGCGTTTTTCGAGCACGCGCACCTCTTCGGGCAGTGCGACGCCCTGCTCGCCGCCGGCGCAACGCTGGCGTGGGTCTACGATCCCGACGCCGCAAAGGCCGCGGCGCTGCAAACCCGCTACCCGCAGGCGAAACTCGCGCGCACCTTCGACGAGATTCTCGACGATCCCACCGTGCGTCTCGTCACGGCCGCCGCCGTGCCTTCCGAGCGCTGCGGCATCGGTCTGCGGGTGCTGCGCGCGGGCAAGGACTATTTCACCGACAAGGCGCCGCTCACCTCGCTCGCGCAGCTCGCCGAGGCGCGCCGCGTCGCTGCTGAGACCGGCCGCAAATACGCCGTCTACTACAGCGAACGACTCCACAACGAAGCCGCGCTGCACGCGACGCAGCTCATCGCGCGTGGCGTGATCGGCAAGGTCGTGCAGGTCGTCGGCTTCGGTCCGCATCGCATCGGACGCGACCGTCGCCCGGCCTGGTTCTACGACAAGGCTCGCAGCGGCGGCATCCTCTGCGATCTCGCCTCGCACCAATTCGAGCAACTCCTCACCTGGACCGGTGCTGATCGAGTCGACATTACGCACGCGATGGCCGCCAACCACGCGCACGGCGACGCCTCCGAGTTCGAGGACTATGGCGAAGCCTCACTGTGCACCGACACAGGGGCGACCGGTTTCGTGCGCGTCGATTGGCTGACACCCGACGGGCTCGGCACGTGGGGCGACGGCCGGAGTTTCATTCTCGGCACGCGCGGCTACATCGAGCTGCGCAAATACATCGACGTGGCGCGCGAACGCACCGGCAGCCACGTCTACGTCGTCGACGGCACCGGCGAGCATCACATCCCCGTCGCCGGCCGGATCGGCTTCCCGTTCTTCGACCAACTCATTCGCGACTGCCTCGAACGCACCGAACACGCCATGACTCAAGCGCACATCTTCCGCGTCGCCGAACTCACGCTGCGCGTCCAGCAACTCGCCGCCAGCCGAACGACGTCGCCGGCTCTCGCGGCCGGAGTCTACGGCAACGCGACGCGGTAACGACAATAGTCCACCACTTCCCGTCCGTTTCGCTCCGACGCAACGGCTTGCGCAGGCGCGGTCTCGAACTGCGGCGCGCGGCACCGCATCGTGGCCGGCGCTATGCCGTTTCCCTACCCTCGTTGCGCGGCTCCGTCGCCCATCCTCCCCTTCGTTCTCGCGCTCACCCTGACCATCGGCGCGCTCGCCAGCGCCGTGTCGAGTCGCGCTTTCGAAAAAACCGTTTTCTCGAGTGTCTACGCCGACCTCGAAGACTTTGAGCAGTTCGCCGTGCGCGCCAAACAATCCGGCGCCACGCACATCGACCTCACGCCGTCGCTGCCTTGGAGCTACTGGGAATACGATCAGCCAGGCGATCCCTACCCGGCGTGGGTCATCACCAAAGTCGGCCTGCTCAAGATCACGCGTCCCGCCGCACTGCAGCGCTATCTCCCGGAGGACCATTCCGAACGCGTGCTGCAAACCCTCGCCGCGCGCGGACAGATTCTGCGCAAGCACGGATTGAAGGGCCTGCTCGGCCTGGCCGAGCCATCGATGCTGCCGGAGGCCGTTTTTCGCGACCATCCCCTCTGGCGCGGCGCGCGCGTCGACCATCCGACGCGTTCCCGCGTGGCGCGTTTTGCGCCATCGATCGATCACCCGGAAGTGCTGGCGTTGTTCCGCGAAGCGATGGCCGCGCTGCTGCGGCGCTGTCCGGAAATCGACATCGTCGACATCCTCACCAACGACTCCGGTTCCGGACTCGATTGGAGCCCCGGACTCTATAGCGGTCAGTTCGGCAACACGTTGTTTCGCCATCGCAGCATGGATGAGCGCCTCAGCGCCTTCTTCGCGGTGCTGCATGCCGGCGCAAACGACGCACAGACGCGACTCGACATTCGCATCAAACTCACGCGTGAAGCCGATCCGCTCCGCATCGCGCGCAAGCTCACCGCTGGCAGCTCGATCGAGAATCTCGAAGGACCCGACGGCACACCATTCATGGTTTCCGCCGGAACGGGCGAAGCCTACGGCAACACTTTCACGCCCGTCCTCGGCATTCCACGCATCGCCGAATTCGTCGACGCGCTGATGGCCACGCACGAGTCCGCCGCACCACGCATGTTCGTGTCCTTGAGCGACCGGCGGAGTCGCGCGCTCTTCTTCGACGTCTACGACCGCTTCCGCGCCCAGCCCGCGCGCAATCCCGTCGCCAAGCTCACGCTGTTGCGCGATGTCGCCCGCGCGCAAGCGGGCGAGCAACACGCCGACAGCCTCCTGCGACTCTGGCTCCACCTCCAGGAGACCAGCGACCTCGTGCGTCTTCTCGATACCGGCGGCTTCATTTACTACCTCGGCACGGTGCACCAGCGCTGGCTGACGCGCCCCTTCGTGCCGTTTCCCCAGGAAATTCCGGCGGCCGACAAGGCCTACTACCGCCGCTTCCAGTTCCAGGCCCTCGACGAAGCGCACGCCGAGAGCCTCTCCGACGTGCAAGCCACCGACGTCTACGGCGGCTGGAGCGGGCGCCATTTCGTGAACCGCGTCAGCGCACCGATTGAGCGTCACGTCAGCGAGGCCGCAAACCTCGCCGAACAAATCGGCAATGCCGACCTCGCGCGACGCCTCCGCATCTTTCTCTGCATCGTGCGCAACGCGCAGAATGCCGTCAGCTACCAGGCGCAGCTCGATCGCGTTCGCCGTCTCGGCCTCGCACCTGATCCGAGCCCGGTGGTCGAAACCCAATCCGGCTGGGATCGCCAGATGATGATGCAGACCGCCCGCGCCGAGCTGGACAACACCGCGCTGTTGATGGAGCTGCTCGGCGAGCGCCCCAGCGACTACCTGCTCACCGCTGCGACGCCGGAGGAAGAGGACATCACGCGCTTTACGCCCGATCTGCGGCCGCAGCTGCAGAAGAAACTCGATCTGATGAACGCGCGCTGGGAAGACTACAAACGCGTGTTCACGACGCCGAACTGGTAATTCGCTGGGACTCGCGCGGTTCAGCATGAATGCCGCATCGCGCGATGGCTGCAGACTCCTCGTGTGATTGGCTGGGGTGAGGTGGGTCTCTCTGTGCTTGGACAGGTCGACCAGCAGGTGGCGCCCAATTCGTTTCGACACTGGCTTGAGACTTCGGCAACCAGAGACCCGCCCATGATCGAGACCGAAACAATGCTTCTAGCATTTTGGACGCGCAATACTCGCCATGCCCGTCGCGTCCGAAATGTGGCCAAATGTGGCCAAAATTGATGGCGATAATCGCTTCTAGCTATCGCTTGCCAATTACGAAAAAAACGTCGTTAGTTATTCAATATATGACATTAACAAACGAAACCAGCGGTCTATTGCGGCGGTCTTGAAAACCGCTGAGGCGAAAGCCTCCGGGGGTTCGAATCCCTCCCCTTCCGCCAATTGATGGTTAGTTGGCTGCTAAACCAACAACGCGTAAAGGCGCTCTGGAACTGGTCGCGAATTTCTAGGCCAAATTGTGGCCACAATTCGGACCATGAAGCGCCCCCAGGAATCCAAAACCTCCGCGAGGTGAACCTCGGTATCGATGCCCCCTCACCCCGCCCCAGACGGGAAATTTCTTTCCTATTCCTGCCACGTCGAATGGCTCGAGAATGGCGTCAGACAACGCAAGAACGTCCCGACCGCCGAAAATGCCGACGCACTGATCGCCGCGATCAAGAAGCGAACCGTGCAAGTCGACGCGGGACTCACCTCCCAGGTCACACGGCTGACAAAAGCGCAGATCGAGTTCGCCGAACTTGCGTTCACGCGCCTCCGCGATGCGGGCTATTACGTGCCGGAGGAGATTGAATCCGCGAGTTCGATTTTGAAGGCAGTGCAGTGGTTCGCAGACAACTACAATCCGGACCATGCGATTCCGCCGACTGTGTCTGAAGCAGTCAGTCGGTTTCTTGCCACACGTGTGGGCAAATCACCACGCACATACAAATCCCACAAAACCTATCTGGATGAGTTTGCGGCGAATTACGGCTCGCAGTCGATCGCTGCAATCACTCCGGCAATCGTGGATGAGTATATTCGCACCTGTCCCTTCGGCAACGTCGCTAAGCTCCATCGGTGGGATTCGCTCCACGCTCTTTTCGAGTTCGCGCGCGGAAAGAAAAACGTCTCCGGCACATGGATAGGAGTGAATCCAGTCAAAGCCGTCGCCGAGCCTGAATACGCCCCTTCGCGACCGAAGATCTACACCGTCAAAGAGTGCGAACAACTGATCAAGGGAGCAGTGCTTAACTGCTACGCGCCAAACATCGTCGTGCGCCTGTTCGGGATGGTGCGCGCCGACGAGATGAAGGCGATGGTGCGCAACGGCAAATCGATCTGGAAATACGTCAACCTGAAGACCGGGTGGATGCACCTCCCTGCAAACGTGGTGAAGACCAAAGCAGACAAGGACCGCGGCGGTCGAAATGTTCGCATCAACCCAACTCTCGATGCGTGGCTGCGCGAATTTCGGCGCCGCGGGTGGGACATAAGCGACAGTCGAACGCTCGACGAGCGCGTGCGGAAGTTCGCGTCCCCTGAAAAGATGGCCGAACAGGACATTCCGTTGGAGGACCGCCACGCAAATCTCGTGCGACACACAGCGATTTCAGCAGCGGCGACACGCGCATCTCTCACCGACTGCGCTATGGAGGCGGGAACCAGCGAGGCGATAATTCGCCGGCATTACCTCGAGCGACTAACAAAAAAAGAGGGCGACCGATTCTTCGCTTTCACCCCTGCGCACTATAAATTGGACGCACTGTGGTCGCGACGAACGGAACTGCGGATCCGCGGTAAGCCTTCGAGCCAAGACTCGAAGTCATCGGCATAAATGCGGATCCGCCGCTCGACGCCCTCATTTTCAACCGCCGGCAGGATAAATGTGGGATAGGGATGCGCACGACGGCCGGATCGCAATATACCGCCGCCCTCTTGAGTGGCACGCGTAAGGTTTGGGCGACATCGCGCAGCGTTACGACCGCCCGTGCCAAGTTTGGCGCCTCCGACACGGGTGCGCACTCGGTTGCTGTAGAAGCTAGCCATCCGTGTCCGATCGGTAGGTTCAGCGAACCTGCCGAAGACTGCAGATGGATTTGCTTCGCGATTGCCATCTAGACGCTCTTTCTGCGCAGCCATTCGTCCACCGCACGCGCTGGCGGCGTCCAGTCGATGCATGCTGTCGGCCATTCGATACGGCTTTCTACGGAGGGAGGAGGGCCGAGATTGTATGATGAAGCCGCTCGGCAGGCGCTGATCGGCATATGGGAGGCGTCGAATCGCCCCGTGCCCGCCGCCATCGATTTTTCTTAGCTTTAGATCAAGGGAACGAGGTTCCAGACTCACTCTTTACTGCGCGGTGAAACGCTGCGCCCCTAACAAGTGCAGTTCGCATTTCCGCCCGCCGCCGCACCGAATCCCCAGCCGCAAGTGGCGGCCCCGCCGAAACAGCAGTTCCCCCGCCCTAACCGCGATACTCCGCTGCGCAGGCAAGGGGCATTTCCCGTGTTCTACTGCATTCTCTCGTGTCGGCGCCGGTCGCTTGCTTAGCTACGAGGGTTCTGGCGACATTGCCTCGTCCTGACTATGCAGCCCACCTGCCGTCGCTTTGCCTGCCTGTGGCTTATCACAGGGCTGTTTGCCCTCTGCGCCGCCGCTAGAGAATTCGACGAGGCGCTGTTCGCCGAGCCGCCAGCGGAAGCCAAGCCACGCGTGTGGATGCATCTCATGAACGGCAACGTCTCCGCGGAGGGCCTCACGAAGGACTTCGAGGCGCTGGCCGCGGCCGGCGTGGGCGGTGTTATTCTCTTCAGCGTCGACTACGGCATCCCCGCGGGCGACGTCGCCTTCAACTCCGACCGCTATCGCGCACTGTTGGCGCACGCCGCCCACGAAGCCCGGCGACTCGGCCTCACGCTCGGCCTGCACAATTGTGACGGCTGGTCCTCCAGCGGCGGGCCGTGGATCCAAGCTGAAGATTCGATGAAACGCCTCGTGTGGAGCGAGACCGTGGTGCGCGGCGGCGTGGCGCAGCGACTCCGCCTCCCCCAGCCCACGACCCAACTCGGCTTCTACCGCGAAATCGCAGTGCTCGCCTGCCCGGCGGAGGAAAGTGAACTCGCCGCCCGCGCCGCGGTCCTCACGCTGCGCTCGTCGCCGTCCGTCCCCACGCTCGACCGCCTTAGCGCGAGCGACGGCGGTCAGGTCGTCGCGCTGGCCGCCACCGAGGGCAAAGCACCGTGGATCGAATTTGCCGCGAAGGCCCCGTTTACCGCGCGCTCGCTCACGCTGGAACATCGCTCGCGTCACGCGACCGCCCAGCTGCTGGTTTCCGACGACGGCGAGGATTTCCATCCGGTCGCCGCGCTGGATACCTATCGCACCGGCAAAAGCACGGGCGTTTTCACGGCTAGTTTCGCACCGGTCACCGCCCGGGTGTTTCGCGTCGTTTTCTCGCGCGCGGTCGAGCTCACCCATGCCGAGCTTTCAACCTGTCCACGTTTGCCGGACTGGCCCGCACGCAACGGCATGGCGCGTCTCGCCGCCGATCAGCTCGCGCCACTCGTCTGGCCGGCGGCGTCACATCCGATGCCGCGCGTGCTGCCAGGTTTGCCGGACCATGCAGGCAATTTCACGGTCGAGCTGCCTGCTGGCGTCTGGCGCGTCCTGCGTTTTGGCTACACCACGACCGCCGCGACCAATTATCCCGCGACCGCTGCTGGCCGCGGCCTGGAGTGCGACAAGTTCGACCGCCGCGCGTTGGAAAAACACTTTGCCGCCTACCTCGATCGCGTCACCGCAGAGTGTGGAGACTTGGCCGGCACAACACTCAAATACGTGGCACTCGATAGCTACGAGATGGGCGGGCAGAATTGGACCGCCGATCTCGCCGCGCAATTCAAGCTCGCACACGGCTATGACCTGCTGCCCTATCTGCCGCTGTTGGCGGGCTATTGTCAGGGCGACGCCACTGAGGCAGACGCGGTGCTGCGCGACTTCCAAGGGCTCCTCGCCGGACTGATGCAGCGGAACTACTACGCCGCCTTCACCGAGCTCTGTCATCGCCGCGGCCTGCAGTCGTATATCGAGCCCTACGGCTTCGGGCCTTTTGATCACGTAACCGCAGGGGGCGCCGCGGACATCCCAATGGCCGAATTCTGGCTCGATCTGCAGGAGGGCACGAACTTCGAGGCCGCGATCTCGGCTGCACATATCTACGGCAAGCCGGTCGTTTCGGCGGAGGCGTTCACGTCGTGGAGCGACGTCAACTGGAAGGTCCATCCCTCCCGGCTCAAATTCCCCGGCGACTATGCCTGGGCTCGCGGCGTGAACGAATTCTGTCTGCACCGCTTCGCGCATCAGGCCAACACCCACGTCGTCCCCGGCATGACGATGGGAGACATCGGCTCGCAACTCGATCGCACCCAAACGTGGTGGCCGACCGCGGGCCGCGAATGGCTCCGCTATGTGGCGCGCGGCTCCTATCTGCTGCGTCAAGGGCAGCCGGTCGCCGACGTGCTCGTCTACCCCGGCGAAACTTCGCCGCAACCAACGCCCACGCGCGAACAGCTCGCGCTGCCTGCGGGCTACAACTTCGACCTGCTCGACACTCCCGCGCTGTTGCACCGGCTCTCGACGCGCGGTGGTCGCCTTGTTTTCCCCGAAGGGACCTCGTATGGCCTGTTGTTGCTGCGCAACTCCGCCCAACTCAGCCTGCCGGTGCTGCGACGGCTGCGGGAATTCGCCGCGGCGGGCGTGCCCATCCTCGGCGATGCACCGACCACCTTGAGCGGCCGCGCGCCGTCATCCGCAGAGCGCGAGGAATTCGCCGCCCTTGTGGCCGCGCTCTGGGCGCCCGCGAACGTCGGCCCGCGCTTGCTGCCACTCGCCACCTCAGTCGCGGAACGCGCGGCGCAGTTTTCCCACGGCGGGCTGAAACCCGATCTCGTCGTCGAAGGCGCGCCCGACGCGCCCTTCGCGCACCGGCGCACGGACGACACCGACTTGTTCTTCGTGCTGAATCCGACGGCGGACGCGCGGGTGCTGCGCTGCTCCTTCCGCGTCGCCGGCCGCCGGCCCGAACGCTGGCACGCGGAGACCGGCACGATCCAACCGCTTGACGTCTTTGCCAGCCACGGCGACCGCACCGAACTTGAGCTCGCCCTGCCAGCGCATGGTTCGGCGTTCGTGGTGTTCCGTCGCGAAGCCGGTTCGCGCGAAACCGCCAGCGCGGTGCCATCGTCCGTCGCTTCCGCCGCGACGCGCCCGCCGCTCACGCTCGCAAGTCCGTGGCAAGTCACCTTCGAGCCCGTCGACGCCGCGCACTGGGAGACGCCATTTTATCGTCTGAGCGATTGGAGCGAAGACCCGCGCCCAGCCGTCCGCTATTTCTCCGGCACCGCCGAATACCGCGCCGAGTTCGACGTGCCGACCGACTGGCTGGAGCGCGGACGTGCGGTGTCGCTCGATCTCGGACGCGTGGAAATCTCCGCCGAGGTCACGCTCAACGACCGCCCGCTCGGCCTGCGCTGGTGCGCCCCCTATGCGTTCGACATTACGCACTGGTTGCGACCAGGCGTGAACACGCTGCGCGTGCGCGTGACCAACCTCTGGACAAACCGACTCATCGGCGACAATCGGTTGCCGCGCACGGACGGCTACGCGCCGGACGCGCCGATGCCGCGCTGGTATGTCGAGAATCAGCCGGCGCCGCCCGGCACCCGCACGACGTTCACCACCGTCGATTTCTACGAGACCGAAACCACGCTGCTCCCCTCCGGCTTGCTCGGTCCGGTGACGTTGGTGCAGGAACGCGCCGACCCGCGCCGTTGAACCGCCGCCTCACCACCAGCCGTTGTTCGCCGCGGCGAGCACTTCCTCGAGCGGTGCAAGATCAGGAATCCAGCCGCGCTCCCATTCGAGACAGACGACCCCGGCGAAACCGTCGCGCGCCAGCAGCGTCCGCAGCTCGGGCATGGGAAACTCGCCGAAACCCGGCAGCACGTAACGAAACTCGCGGCCCATGATCGTCACGCTGTCCTTCACGTGCACATGAGCCGTGTGCCGGCTGATCGCCGCCCAAGTCGCCGCGGGCGACTCGCCGCCGCGTCTCCACGTGTGATGCGCATCCCACAACAGTCGGCAGCGCGGCTCCGCCGCGAGCAACCGGCTCAGCGCGGCCGCCTTCAGCAACGAATCGTGCGTCTCCACGATCAGATCGACGCGTAGATTCCCGCGGTCGCGGCACTCGTGCCACCAGCGAAGCGTGCGCAGCGCGGCGTCCAGTTCCTCGTCGTCAGCGCGCGCACCGCCGTCGAAGACCCGCAGAAACGGCACCTCGCACGCTTCGGCGAAGACGGCGTGCGCCAGCAGCTTTTCGCGTTCTTCGGCGGTGTGGCTGATCAGGTGAAACGACGTGTCGAGGACCGCGACCGACGCACCGAGCGCACGAATCCGCGCCGCGAGTTCAACCGGGCCGATGCCTTGCTGCGTCCACAGCGCCGGCAAATCGACGGCGCGGTGCAGCATCCGGAGTTCGATCGCATCCACGCCAAAGCGTCGCGCGAGCGCCCATGCCTCCGCTAGACCGAGTGCCGGGCATCCCAGCGTGGAGAAACCGCGCCGATAGGTGCGGGCGGGGCGCGCTGCGAGCGTGGGGCCGCTCGATGCCTGAGGGAATTGTTCCGGCGAATCCTTCATGACTCAGAGTCCCGCGGCAGCGAGCCAGGCTTGCGCCATCAACTCGTGACCAAGCGGGGACGGATGGACGCCGTCCGGCGCCAGCTCGGCGACCGTGTATTCCGCCAGCGCGGCATCGAAGCACGCCTGATAAGCGACGAAAGCGGCGCCGAATTCCTGCGCGAGCCGGCGCACGACAGCACTGCGTTCACGCAATTCCGGCATCCAATCCGCTGCAAACTCGCCACCGGGCAGGGCAAAGGGCTCCCCGAGCACCAGCCGGCACTGAGGGCGCGCCACACACAAATCGCGCAGGAGCAGACGATAGATTTCCTCGTAGCGCTCGACGCTGACGCCGTTGCTATTGTTGTAGGCGTGCCACGTGTCGTTCACGCCGACGAGCACACTGACAAGGTCCGGTTGCAGATGCAGCGCGTCGCGCGGCCAGCGCGCGAGCAGATCCACGACACGATCTCCGCTCACACCGCGATTCACCAGCCGCCAGCCTGCGCGCGGATGGCGACCGAGCAGCGCGCTCGCAATCCGCGTCACGTAGCCCGCGCCCAGACCCGCCGCGTCGTTCGGCACGGGGCGGCTGCGATCGCGCCCAGCATCGGTGATCGAGTCTCCCTGGAACAGGAGAAGCGGAGCGACAGGGAACGACACTGCGGCGGGGAAAGTCATGGCGCGATCGCCAGCAGGGCGATTCAGGGCTTGAGCGGTTTCAGGCGCAGCAGCGCGACGTCGTGCGATTCGAGGTGGAAGACCGATGGCTGGCGCGTGTCGCCAGCCTCCTTACCAGTCCAGACGTCGGTGATGGCGTATTGACCGGTGACGGTCCAGAAGCGGCCCCACTCGACCGTGAGGTCGGCGGTCGCGGCGCCGGTGTTGAGCACGCAGGCGGCGAGCTCGCCGTTGGAGAGCTCCTTGATCCAGACCTCGATATTCTTCTCGGGCTCGGAGAGCGCGCGATAGCCTTGTTTGCCGAGCGGATCCTGGTCGATGGCGAGAGCGCCCTTGTGAGTGAGGAGTGCGGTGATCTCGGGCTTCTGAGCGCGAACATCGTTGCCGGCGATGAGCGGCGCGGCGACCATGCACCAGAGCGCGAAATGCGCGCGGGACTCGGCGTAGGTGAGGCCGGGATTGCCGACTTCAAGCATGTCAGGATCGTTCCAGCCGTCGGGGCCCGCGAATTTGTTGATGCCGTTGTCGCCGTTGGTGCGGATGTTGTTGTATTGGCTGTCCAGCGTGCGCTTCCACCCGGAGCTGCCGAGCGAAGTGCCGTTGTAGGAGTCGTAGATGTCCCACGTCGTGCGCCAAAGGTGGCCGATCTCAGCGCCCCATTCCCACGGTTTGTTTTCGCCCCACTCGCAGATGGACAGCACGACCGGGCGGCCTGCGGCGTAGAGTCCATCCCGTATCCGCATGTAGGCGTCCTTCGGGTCGGCAGTGCCATGGTTGCACCAGTCGTATTTCAGATAGTCGACTCCCCACGAGGCGAAGAGGCGCGCGTCCTGAAACTCGTGGCCCCAGCTGCCGGGATAGCCGGCGCAGGTGACGGGGCCCGCGTCGGAATAGATGCCGAACTTGAAGCCACGCGCGTGCAGGTAATCACCGAGTGCTTTCATGCCACTTGGAAATTTCACGGGGTCGGGCACGAGGTTGCCGTTGGCATCGCGCTGTTTGAGCGACCACGTGTCGTCGATCACAATGTAGACGTAGCCGGCGTCGCGCATCCCGTTGGCGGCCATCGCATCGGCGGTCTGCCTGACCAGGCTTTCGTGAATCTTGTCCTCAAAATTATTCCAGGAGTTCCAGCCCATGGGCGGTGTGAGTGCGAGGCCTTTGAACTTTTGGGCGAACGCCGGAGTGAGCGTAGCCAGCGCGAGCAGGGACAGGAGGAGCTTCTTCATAGGGTAAAGATCGTCAGAGTTTCGCGGACGGGGCCGGATAGTTGGCTGGCTGGAGCCGGTGCATGAGTTCGAGCGCGTTCGTGCGATAGAGCCTTTCGAGCGTCTCCCGCCGCAGACCGAAACCGGCGAGATTCCATACGTAGCAAAACTGATCGACGCCGTAGAAATGCTCGTCGGTCGTTTCCATGATCCGGAACGTCATCCGATACATCTCGGACGTCAGCTCCATGTCGGTCCCGTAGAGGAGCCGGTCGCGGTGTTTCTCGATGAACGCCGCCGCCGTCCGTGGGATCGCCGCCGTCTCCGCGAGCCGTCCTGCGATGTCGGCGTAGAGATTCGGAAAACGGGCGAGCAGGCCGTCGAGTCGTGTGAGATCGTAGTCGAGGTTCGCCAGGTGACAGGCGATGATCGTCGTGCGTGGGTGACGGCGCAGCGTCTCTTCAAGGTGGCCGATCATGCCGTCCAAGTCGACGCGCTCGGGCTCGGAGCCGATCTTCCAGATCGCGGCATTGGGCATGCCCTCGTTTTTTTCGTCGAGCGGCTGATACATCCAGATCGGATCAGCCACGTGCAGGTTCACCGGCAGGCCGAGCTCAGCGCATTTCTCCCAGAGCAGATCCAGCCGCGGGTCGGAGGGATGCACCGGCTTGGGCGGCGGACGGCCCGGGATATGGCGGATGAGCCCGAGGCCCTTGTCGCTTTCCTCGCCCACGCCGCGTGCCCCCATGCGCCGGCAACGCTCGAGCTCCGCCGCCGCCGCCGGGCCGTAGCCGGGCTCTTCAATTCCGGTGTAGTCGAAACCGCACCACAGCTCGAAGCGGTCCTTGAATGGCGCGAAGCGCGCGACCAGCGCGTCGAATGCCGGGCCGCTCTCCCCCGTGAGCACAACCGTGCGCTCGATATTGGCCTCATCCATCAGCTGCACCCAGCGGCGGATTTCCGCCTCGTTTTGCACGAAGAACGAATGCGAGTGCATGTCGATCACCGGCACGGCAGCGCGGCGCACCAGCGTCTGCTGGATGCGGTAGAGCGAGACGGGATGATAGTCCTTCAGCCGCAGACGGTCGAACTCCGGCTCAACGCCGAACGTCGCACCGGCAAGGAAAACGCCGGCGAGGACAGGGAGAAGGTGCTTATTCATCGCGAAAGGCCAGGTGGCGGATGGACGCAGCGAGACCGGCTCGCCGCGCGAATGGAGAATGGTTTCCGATGGCCGTGGGTGGCAAAAGTGTTCAGGGCGCTTTTTGTTTGGCAGTAAACCGATCGAGGTCTCACTCCGCGGCCCACAGCGGCGAGGGATAACGTCCAGCCCGGATCAGTTCACCGATCGCACTCTGCGCCGCCGCCAGATCCTGCCGATACGTGAGCCCGAACCACGCCTCGGAACTGCGCAGCAACTCGATGCGCGCGGCTCCGCGCTCGTTCAAGGCGCTGAGCGTCGTGGGGAGATAGAACTCGGATTTCGGGTCGGCGCCGCGCGTCCGCAGGAATTCCGCCAGCGTCGTTTCGATCTGCTCGAAAACCGCAGGCGTGAAGCCCCAGAAGTTCATCGAGACGATCTCGTCGCCGGTCAGACGCTGCACCGCGCCCGCCGCATCCACATAGCGCGCGCCTCCGGCATCGGCTTCGATGTTCGTGACCTCGGTGATTTGCTGCAGCCGGTCGTCACCACCAACTCGACAAACGCCGCGACTGACGGCGCCGTGCTCGGACAGCGTCTGGCGCAGTTGATAACCGACCAGCGCATAACTCGAGCCCGGCCGCGCAAAGTGTCCCGCCAACACCCGATAGCCCGTCGCGCCATAGAAATCGTCGGCGTTGATCACCGCGAAGGGACGAGCGACCGCCTTCCGCGTCACCCACACCGCGTGCGCCGTGCCCCAGGGTTTCGTGCGCGCGGCGAACGCGGCGGACGACACCGGAACGTCGGCGAGATCCTGAAACACGTAATCCACCGCGATGCGTCGTTCGAGACGGCGGCCGATAGTGGCGCGAAACTCGTCCTCGATTTCCTTCCGGATAACGAGCACCACGCGATCGAAGCCCGCGCGCAACGCGTCGAACACCGAGTATTCGATGATCAGTTCCCCCGCCGGGCCGACGGGCTGCACCTGCTTGAGTCCGCCGAAGCGGCTGCCCATCCCCGCAGCGAGGATGACGAGATCGAAGGATTTGTGGTCCATAAGGATTCCCTTTCGCGCCCGCGGCTCACTTGAACCAATCGAGCGGCACCGCCCGCGCCATCGCGCCGTAGCCGACGTCGTTGGCGTGGAGATGGTCGCCGGAATCGTAGTCCGTGCGCAGGCGCTGCGGATGCGTTGGATCGCGCATAACCTGATCGAAGTCCACGACCCCATCGAAACAGGTGCTGGCACGGATCCAGGCATTCAGCGCCAGACGCTGCGCCTCCTTCTCCGCGGAAAAATAGCCCGCACCCGAAAACGGCAGCAACGTGCCGCAATAAACCTTGAGGCCGCGCTCGTGACCACGCGCCGCGACTTGCTGCAAGGCGGCGATCAAGGCGCCGACCCGCGACGGATCGACCGCATGCGTGCCAATGTCGTTGGTGCCCTCCAGCACCAGCAGCGCTGACACCCCGGGCGTGGCGAAGACATCGCGCTCCAGACGCGCCAGCGCGCTTTCCCCATCGGACAGCCAGCGCGTGGGATCGGTCAGCAGGCAATTGCCACTGATGCCCGCGTTCACCACCCCGCGCGCCCGACGCGCCGCGTTCAACCGATCCGTGAGTTGGTCGGGCCAGCGACGATTCGCGTCGAAGGTCGAGCAGGCGCCGTCGGTCAGCGAATCGCCGAGCACGACGAGGGAATCAGCGCGCGCCGAAGCGCGCACGCTGATTCCAGAGAGAAAAACCCAGCCGGAAACCTTGCGCGCGTCGTCCGGATACAGCTCGGCGGCGGTCTGGTTGCCGCGCACGGCGTAAACGGCCTGCAGGGTATCGTAGTGGACGCCGGCCCCGAACGAGCGACCAGCAACGTGGAGGCTGACCAGCAACTCCGCACCGGACGGCGCCGTGAGCTGGATCGGATCACTGAGCACGCGTGCGTTCGGCGCGAGAGTGATTTCGGTCTGTCCGCCGAACGTCACTGCGCGGTCCGATCCGGTCACCAGCCGGCTCCCGCGGTCGCGGCGCGCGAGATGCACCGCGTCGATCGTCACCGGTTCCGGATTGTAGGCGTTGGAGAGGCACAGGCGGAATTCGTCGCCGCCGAGCGAAATGCGCACCGCCTGCCGCAGCGTTTCATCCTGGAACAGGAAACCCTCCTTCTGCATTTCCTCCGCGCTCCCGAGCCGCAGCCCGGGGCTCGTTCCCCAGGTGCCAACCCAGTGGGTCGCCGCGCTCACCGAGCCGCGCAGCGCGAGGACCAGCCAGGCCAAAACCAAGAAACGCAGGATATTCATAGGGAGAACACGCTCAGCGCGCGGAACACATTTTGGCCACCAGTGCCTGCATGGCCGACTCCTGCTTCTCGATGCTGCGCACGAGAGCGAACTGGTTGCGACAACGATCAAGGTTGTGGCACGGATGTCTCGTCTTGAAGTAAACGTCGCCCTCGAGGAAGTCCGTCAGGAAACGCACACCGATCTCGAACGTGATGAGCCGCCCCGAGAAGGCGAGGTGCGCGCACTCGGTCGGGTTGAGAAACGCGCCGGCCGAGGAGAGGTAGCCCGAAACCAAGCCCTCGAAAATATCCATGCGCATCTGCACATTGCGCGGCTCGGGATCGTCCTCCGCCGTGGAATTGGTCGCCGAGCGCACCATGTCGCCGAAATCGTAGAGCGCGAGGCCGGGCATTACGGTGTCGAGATCGATCACGCACAGCGCGCGTCCGGTCGCGTCGTCGAGCATGACGTTGTTGAATTTGGTGTCGTTGTGCGTGATGCGTTCCGGCATCTGCCCCGCCGCGTGCAGTTCCAGCAGCCGGCCCACGATCGGCTCGCGAGAGAGCGCGAAGTCGATTTCAGCTGCGGCGGCCGCCACGCGGCCATGTGGATTCCGTTCGACGGCAGCGCGTAACGTGGCGAAGCGGCGGGGCGTATCGTGAAAATGCGGGATGGTCTCGCGCAGCCGTTCGCCGGGGAGATCGACGAGCAGACTCTGAAACTCGCCCACAGCTGCGGCGGCTTCGCTCGCTTGATGCGCATCGCGCACAAGATCGTATGTCGCCGCCTTTTCGATGAAGAGGTAGCAGCGCCAATAGGTGCCCGCAGCGTCGCGGTGATAGGCCTCGCCCGAACGAGTCGGCACGAGCGTGAGCGCGCCGCGCGCACCGTGGATGCCCTCGATCGCGCGGCGCGCGGTGTGCGCGGTGACGCGTTGGATGTTTTCCATCAGCGCAGGCACGTCCTTGAAAATCCGGTGATTCACGCGCTGCAGGATGTAACGCACGGTGATGCCCGCCTGGTCGAAGGTGACGGCGAACGTGTCGTTGATGTGGCCGCTGCCGTAGAGTGCGCCGGTGACGAACCTTCCAAGCAACGGGAAAGCGGCGGAAATGGCGGCGAGTTCGGCGGGCGAAGCGTTTCGGTCGGACATGGGGTAAGACAGGCAGATTACGGCTGCTTCGTTTCGGCTGTGGACGGCAGGGGCTCTGGCGTCAGCGCCATGATGAGCGTCGCAACCAACGCGGCCGCGATGCCGACGAGGTTTATCCCATTCGGCACGGTGCGATAGAGCAGCAGGGATAGAAAAACCGTCAGGACCGGCGCGCCCGCATTGATGAGCGGCGCCACCACCATCGCCTTGCCGTAGCGGAACGCGTAGACGAGCAGAAGCGCACCGATTGAGTTTAGACTCTGAATCGCGATCGCGGCCCAAAATCCACTCCAACCCCAGTTTATCGGCTGGTGCTCACCGACCATCATCCACGCCACCGGCAGGAACGGAAGGCTGCCCACGACCATGTAGAAAAAGATGCTCTCGGCGCTCATGCGGCGGTTGGCATGCGAGATCACGTAGCCCTGCACGCCCCACGTCAGGAAGACGAACAGCGCGAGCAGCAGCCAGCCGGTGCCTTTCGCTCCTCCCGCGGGCGGCGTATAGGAAAGCAACACCCCGGCCACGAGGGACAGCGCGATGCCGACCCAGTCCTTGCGCGCCACGCGCTCGCGCAAAAGCACAAACGCCAAAGCTACTGTCACGACCGGTGAAAGCGAGACGATCGGGAAAACCAAATACGCCGGCGCCAGCCGCAGCACTTTGAATAACGCGAGCTGCCCACTTGCGCCAAGCACGCCGGCCAGCAGCCCCAACGTGACGGAAACTGCGTCGCGCTCCACTTTCCAACCCGCGCGCCAAAGCGCGAAGAGCGCCGGCGGAAACAACGTGAACGTCCACACGATGTAGCCCAGCGCCTCCGGAAATCCGGCGCGCGCAGTCGAATCAATAAGCGCCCCCCAGACCCCCCACGTCGCCATTGTCAGCACCGCATAGTAAAACCACCAACGCGAAGGATTCACGGCAGCATTCATGAGACGCGGCACTTATCGGCTTTTTTCGCGCGCGTGACGTCGCTTAGCGCACCGGCGAGCGCTCGCGCCTTTCGCCGGTCCGTTGCGGGCACGGCCACGAGCGCGGTGTCAGGCGCTTCGGTTTTGATTCGCTGCCGGACCGCCCGCACCAACTCACGCACGACACCCCGGCGCCGGCGAAGTAATCCAGGCACGCAGTAGAAATCGACCTCGTAGACGCTGCGCGCCGGAGAACGTCGCGCGGCGCAGACCGCGACGATTCCAAGTCGCGAGTCGCGCAAGACGACGCTGACATCCTCCGGGGGTGTGCCGGCTGCCAGCACCGGACGAATTCGCACCACAAACTCGCGCTCAAATTCCGGACCATCGCGCACCCCCCACGAGGCGACACGGCCCGTGAAATCCCGCGGCGGATGCAGGTTCAGCAGTAAAAAAAGACCGCCCAAATCGCCGGCGCGCACCGGTTCGAGCCGCAATTTTCCCGTCGGCAGCGAGTATAGCGCCCGCAACCTCGTCACCAACCGAGCCTGCTCCCGGCCCATGCGCGCACGTCCATTCTCGCTCGGAGCAGGGGCAGAATTCAGTCTCTGCCCGAGGGCGAAAATCCGTGCATTAATTACCATGATCCAAGCGGCAGAATCAGCATCGCGTCGTTCGCGCAGCACGGTGTAGCCGAGGCGCTCATACATTCCGTAGGCGGCACGCTCGCCCTGCTTGGCCCGAAAAAGCCGGTCGTCGGTCTCGAGCACCACGAATGGAACGCCCTCCGCCAACGCAGCTCCGGTCACCGCCTCGGTCACGAGCGTGCCCAATCCGTAACCACCCCACCCTTGCGCCGCACGCACGTGCGCCAGTAAACCAGCGCCCGCCGCGCAAGCGGAGCTGAAGACTGCGGCATGCGCGACCAAGCGACCGCTTTCCTTTTCCGTCACCAGCGCGAACACGCCGCGCGACTCAAGGTAAAGTCCGAGGTATTCGTTCAGGATCGTGCCGGTCCAATCGACCCCCTTCTGCACCAGCAAGCCCTTCACGATTTCCTCAAGAATCGAGAGCGTGGAGCGGCCGGTGGCCAGGGCCGCCGACTCGACCACGGCGATGCCGTTTCCCACGTGCAGCGCGCCCTCGAAAATTTGACCGGTCTGGCGGTGGCGGCGACGCACGCTGCGGGAACGCGGTCGCATCGAAAGGGGCTGGGAGGACATGGCTGGATGACCCACGAGATCTTTCGCCACCTGATGAAACCAAAGCCGGAAGCTGTCGAGCTGGCGGCCGACCGAGGTTGTTTTGCAGTAAACTCACCACACGCCCCACGCCGCTCGATGGTCGGAAAAGACGCCACGCCGGGGCGTGCGATCAGCGTCCCGCGGGTAGATTTTACCTATGCAGTAAAGTGCACTCCGGAATGCGCTTCTTCGCTCTTTCTCCTCTGAAAATCAGACCCTCGCCCAACGCGGGCGCGCGCCTGCGGCTCGTTTACCAGAACACGATCCGCTTCCCCCTTGCGCGCGGCACGAGGCACTGCAAAGAGCGTCCGGCATTCGCGTTCACTCAGACCGCAAGCGGTCTGGCCCGCCTCTTTCAGTTTCTTAAGCCACCCGTGATGAAGATCGTTCAATGTTGGGATGATGGTGTCGTCGACGACATCCGCTTGTGCTCGCTACTGCGGGCGCGCGGAGCGCGCGCTACTTTCAATCTCAACTACGGACTGCACGGCGCCGGTCGCGGTCACGCTTGGGTCTACCAGCAAACCAAGGTCGTGCAGAGACTGGCTCTCGCCGAACTCCACGAGACGTATCTGGGCTTCACGATCGCAAATCACACGCTAACCCATCCGTTTCCCTCCCGTCTCTCTCTAAGCGAGTGGCGTCGAGAAGTCACCGACGGACGCGCGCAGCTGCAGGATCATTTCCAACAGGAAGTGAGCGGCTTTGCCTATCCCTACGGCGAATACGACGATGCCTTGGCGGAAGTCGTCAGGGATGCGGGCCACGTTTATGCTCGGACTTGTCGCAACGCCACGCCCTGCCTACCCGCAGACGACAATCTGATGCTGGCGACCGATTGCCATCATGCCGACCCGGCCTTTTGGGAGCGCTATGGTGCCGCAAAAGCAGCGCGCGCGCCGGTGTTCTATTTCTGGGGTCACAGCTACGAGTTTATGACCGAGTCCGACTGGGCCGACTTCGATGCGAAAATGCAACGCATCAGCGCCGATCCCGACGTCCAATGGGCCGACTTGCCCGAACTGTTCAACTCCTCGGCGAGGAACCGACCGACCTTCTGATGCGCACCACCCACAAGATCAAAGCCGCGTTTTTCTCCGGGCCCGCCGATTGGCTTCCGATTTCCCCCATCGACTACACCTACGGCAACGGCCGGCGCGCGCAGCTCGCGGCGCTTTGCGACCTGTATCCGCGCACCGTCACGGCGGAGAATCTCGCTGGAATGGTTCCGGAGCTGAGTGAGCTCGAGGTGATTTTTTCGACGTGGGGCATGCCCTGCCTCACGGAAACCCAACTGGAGTTTTTTCCCAAGCTCCGCGTGCTGTTCTACGCCGCCGGTTCGGTGAGTCATTTCGCGGCGCCGTTCCTGAAGCGAGGCATTCAGATCGTAAGCGCTAAGGAGGCAAACGCGGACTCGGTCGCGGAATTCTGCCTGGGGCAAATCCTACTCGGCACCAAGGGCTACTTTCGCAACTCCCGCGAATACCGCGCTCCGGAAGCGTGGCCATCTTGCCATCGCGGACCAGGCAACTACGCGGAGACCGTTGCGCTGATCGGCGTGGGCGCGGTCGCCCGCAAGACCGCGGCGTTGCTGCGGCACTTCAAACTCAAACTCTTGCTGGTGGAGGACTATCTCTCGGAAGCCGAGGCTCACGCGCTCGGCGGCACGAAGGTCTCGCTTGAGGAGGCCTTCACCTCGGCCTTCGTGGTGTCGAACCACCTCGCGGATTTTCCGCATACGCGCGGTGCGATCCGCACCCACCATTTTCTATCCATGCGACCCGGCGCGGTTTTCCTCAACACCGGCCGCGGTCCGCAGGTCGACGAAGCCGGTCTGGTGGAGGCTCTCGCCCGGCGGCCCGATTTGACCGCGCTCCTTGATGTGACTGAGGCCGAGCCGCTGCCGTCCGGGTCGCCGCTGTATGCGCTCCCCAACGTGCATCTGTCCACTCATCTGGCGGGTGCCATGAACAATGAGGCGGCGCGACTCGCCGATCTCGTGATCGACGAGTTCATCGCCTACCGCGATGGACAACCTCTCCGTCACAGCGTCGCGCCGGGGAGTCTGACTCAGCGCGCCTGATCTATCCGCTCCCAAGCTATGACCTCGCTCACTTCCGCACCTTACATTCTACCGGCCGGCCGACTCGGCGGCGAGAATCCACTCCCGGTCTTTCGTTCCCTCAGCGAAAATTTCCCGATCAACGTCGATCCGCAGCTGCCGGACGAGGAGCGCCGGTATGCGGGCTGGAAGGCGCAGTTCCGCATGCTGCCGCACCGGCTGCAGGACGACTACGATCGCGAGCGACAGCCACGTGCGTTCCGCTCTCTCGTGCTGCAAAACAAGCATCTGCGCGCCACCTTTCTGCCTGAACTAGGCGGCCGACTCGTCTCGCTCGTGCATTTGGCGGAACAGCGGGAGTTGCTCGATCGCAATCCCGTGTTTCAGCCGGCTAATCTCGCGATTCGCAACGCGTGGTTCAGTGGCGGCATCGAGTGGAATATGGGCTGTTTCGGTCATCATCACCTGACCTGCTCGCCCGTGTTCGCCGCTCGCGTGCCAGCGCCGCAGGGCTACGACATTCTCCGGTTCTACGAATTCGACCGCACGAAGGCGTTCCCGTGGCAGATCGATTTTCACCTTCCGCCCGACTCGCGCTGTCTGCTCGCGCGCGTGCGGCTGCTGAATCCACACACGCACGAGATCCCAATGTATTGGTGGTCGAACATCGCTGTGCCAGAGACTCCCGGCACACGCGTGCTGGTGCCCGCCGACACTTGCCTCCACAACGTCGGCGAGCAACCGCTGGCCATCGACAAGATGCCGGAGCTCTTCGGACGCGACGCGAGCTACAGTTCCTCGTTGCCGATCACGCACGAATTCTTCTACCGCTTGGAGAACACGCGCCGACCATGGATTGCCGCGGTGGCGGAGGACGGGAAAGGACTTGGCCAGATGTCCACCGCCCGACTGCAAGGCCGCAAGATGTTCTGCTGGGGCATGGGCAGCGGCGGGCGAAACTGGCAGACTTATCTTTCCGAGCCGGGTCGCGCCTACATCGAGATCCAGGCCGGACTCGCCAGACTCCAGGCCGCGTGCTTGCCAATGCCCGCGCGTGCCGAGTGGTCATGGACTGAAGCTTACGGCATGCTGGCCGGCGATCCCGACACGTTGCACTCGCCCGACTGGTCCGTGGCACGAATTGCCGCGGAGCAAGGCATGGAGCGTCTGCTGCCGGTCCACGAACTCGAGACCTGGCATCAGGCGGCCGCGGCAACGGCGACACTCCCACCACGCGAGATTCTTCACGTCGGCTCCGGCTGGGGCGCTCTAGAACGGCTGCGGGCCGCACGACAGGGCACACATTGCTACCTCCCGGTCGAGATGGAGTTTCCTCTTTCGAGCCTGACCGCCGAGCAGCAGCCTTGGTTGGAATTGCTCGAGGCGGGCGCGCTGCCCGCATGCTCGGCCACCACACCGGATCCGGGCGCCTATCTGATCCAGGATGAATGGCGCTGGCTGCTCGAGCGCGCACTCGCCGCCGGGCGTGGAGATCATTGGCTCAGCTGGTATCACCTCGGCGTCGCCCACTTGGAAAACTACGAAGTCGCTGGCGCGCGCAGCGCGTGGGAGCGCTCGCTCGCGCTGCAACCGACTGCGTGGGCCCATCGCAACCTGTCGCAGCTCGCACGCCAGCAAGGTCAGTCCACCGTTGCCCTCGAGCATTATGCCCAGGCGTGGGCCTGCGGCCCGCACCCGAGCGCGCTCGCGATCGAATACGCACAATACCTCGCCGACTTGCAGCTCTACGATCGGCTCGATGCCTTTGTCGGCGCACTGGAACCGGCGCTGGCATCCCATGAGCGAATGACGATCTTCCGCGCGCTCGGGGCGCTGAAGGCGGGACGGCTCGACGAGGTCGCACCGGTCTTTGCCTATCCGTTCGCCACGATCCGCGAAGGCGAGCTCACGCTGACGAACCTCTGGTTCGAGTGGCACGCGCGCCAACTGGCCGCGCGCGAAAAGGTGCCATTCGATTCCGCGCTCCTCGCGCGGGCGCAGCGAGAATTTCCGCCGCCGTGCAACATCGACTTTCGGTTGCTGGCGGGCGGCGCCTGAATTGGGCGCGCGCCGCGCTCAGGGATTGCCGGCCGGTGTTTCGCCCGGCGGCTGATAATTGGTATAGCCGCCGAGACGCCGGATTTTGCGCGCAACGACAACACCAGTGGCCAACACCGCGAGGTTGACGGCGAAGCCCAGCGTGTAGGTGTGGCGATAGGCATGGCCGAACGCGTCGAGAAGCCAGCCGACCACGGGCGCAAAGATGATTTGCAGGAGCGCGAGCAGCATGAGCGCTGCAGAGGAGAACTGGGCGAATCGCGACCGAGGAAATAGCCGCTGTCCCAGCGAGGAGATCGCCGTGATGACCATGCCGACCAGGAACGTGTGGAGAACGAAGATGACCGAAAACGCGGCGCCGCTTGTCGTGACAACTCCAGCCACCAGACAGAAAACGGTATACAGCGCCACGCAGACCCAGCTGACGCGGAACGGATGATAGCGATCCGCAAGCGCCCCGATCGGATACGACATCAGCAGCGAAAGCAGGTAGGAGAACGCGAGCAACTTGCCGTAGAACGCCATGTCAACCTCGAGGCTGCGCGCGAGGTAGATGTTGTAGAGGTTGATGGGAAAGAACGCGACGTTCACCAGCGCGAAATAGGCAAACACCCAGCGGTAGAACGGCTCGGTGAAACACTCCGCGAAGTAACGTCGCGCCGCTCCCCAGCCGCCGCCAGGCGGCGCCGCGGTCGGCGGCGGATAGTCGCCTTCTTTCACCCGCAGGCACGTCAGGGAGAAGCCGACGCCGTAGAGCCCAGCCATGCCAGCGAAAATCAACGTGTGATGCGTTTCCGCCGCGCCGAGCAACCAGAGGTTGAAACCCATGCCGGCCAGCAGGGCGAGGATACGGAAGAGTCCGAAGAAACGACCGAGCAGATTCGTCGGAACGACGTCGTTAATCAGGCCGAGAAAGATCACGTTGGCGGTCACGGCGGAAAACTCGAAGACCGTCCAGAAAAGCCCGAGCAGGCAAAGCATCACCGCGCCCTCGCTCCAGCCACCGCTGATGGGAAGGAGGCGAACCAGCCATGGCGCCGCCGCGAGCCCGGCCATCGCCAACACCGCGATCGGCGTGGTGATCATCAGGAACGGTATGCGTCGGCCGCGCTTGCCGCGGTGGCGATCGGAGTAGTAGCTCACGATCGGCGCCGCAAAGACGCTCATCAAACTTGGCACCGTGCCGAGGAGCAGCCCCGTCAGGAGATCGGAGGCACCATGCTTCTTCAACAGCAGCTGGACAATGACGGGGATTGAACGGTCCTTAATCAGCGTGAACGTGAAATCGCCCCAAAGCAGCCAAAAGAACAGCAGCACGAGAGCGCCCTTCCCATAGCTCAGCGTGCCGACGCGCCACCGCGGAACGAGGGTAGCGCCATCATTCGCGGGCGGCGCGGAAGACGAAACGGGAGGTGGCAACATGCGGTCGACGAGCGGGACGCGGCGGAAGACGAAGCGATTGGTTCAATAGTGGCGCTCCGACGGAGCCGCCCAAGAGCAAAAGCAAACGGCGGCTTGCAGCCCCCTGCCGCAAGCCGCCGCGAGTCTTACATACCAAAATCTCAGAGGTGCGTGGTGACTGTGAGGACGACCATGCGAGGATCCCCCCGCGTGTTGACCGACGGCGTGTATGCCTTGTTGGCGATGTTCTTTACCGACAGGGCGAACTCGGTGTTGCGACCGGTGATTTTAGTCGAGTAGCCGAGCGTCAGATCGAAGAGTGCGTAGGGGCGGAAATACAGCGCGTTGTTCTGATCGGAGGCTTTCTGGAAACCCTGCCAGGTCATGCCGCCCGCGACATAGGCGTGTTTCAGCGGGCCCGCGGTGAAGAAATACTTTGTCCACACGCTGCCCATGTCGCGCACCGAGCCGAGAAGCGGCACCCCTTCGAGCGCGGTGTTCTCGGGGTTGCGGTAATAAATGGCGTTCTGGTGGCTGTAGGCGAGGTAGGTCTGCCAGTTCGGGATGGGGCTGATCACGACGTCGAACTCGACGCCGCGACTCTGGGTCATGCCGGTCTGCACGCTGCGGAAGGCGAGTTCGCCTGCGGAATTGAAAGCGGCGATGGACTGGATGAGGTTGTTGTTGCGGATCTGGTAGGCGCTAATCGTGCCGGAGAGCTTGCCGTCGAGGTAGGCGGCCTTCACGCCGATGTCGAAGCCCTCGCCGATCGGGTCCTTGGCGGGACCGATGTAGTTTTCATCCGCGTCGTAGAGATCGGCGGAATTCGGAACGAAGGATTTGCTGTAGGCTGCGTAGGCGGAGATCTCGGGGGTGATCTTGTAGAGCACGCCGGCTTGCGGCGTGTTGGCCGATGATACGTAGGCGGGGATCACGTCGCCGGTCAGCCGACTGGTAGAGACCGTCTCGGTCTCCGTGTGGCGGATGCCGGTGAGCGCGAGCAGGCGATCCTCGAAGAAGCCGAGAGTCAGCCCGGCCCAGTAGGATTTGATGGTGACGTCGTCGTGCCAGAAGGAGATCACCGGCATGTTCGGCACGGGTTCGTTGTAGTTCCACGTGGCCGGATTGGAGAGGTCCCAAGCGCGCGGGTAATCGGCTGTCGCGGCGCGACGCTTCTCGTTGTCCGAATTCTGGTCTTCGTTTTGTGCGCCGAAGAGGATCTTGGCGGAAACACTGCCGAGCTGATATTTGCCAATCGCCTCCACGTTGTAGGTGTGCGTGTCGCCCCAGTAATGACCGGTGTTGGGGCGACGCATGAGGGCGTTCTCGGGACTGATCGCCGGCAGCGAGGCCGTGGCGGGAACAGGCGTCGTGGTGAACACGCCGTAGCCGACAATGAAGCGGGCGTTGTTGTAGTAGGCGATGTCGCGGGAGGAACTGGCGAAGACGGCGCGGACGTTCCAGTGCTCGCCCAGACCCTGGCTGTATTCGGCGACGAGGTTGCTGCTCTTCGTGCGGCGGTAGTTGGCGTTCGAGGAGACGTTGAACGTTCGCGGGAGGCCGGGATAGAAGAGACCATTCTTACTGCCGTCCGGCAGGCGGCTGTCGTAAACCGTCGGCAGGGGGTTGAGCAGCGGGCTCTCGTCCTTGTCGAACTTCTCGTAGCTCACCATGAGCTGGCCGGTCTTGTTGATCTGCCAAGCGAGAGAGCCGGAGGCCGCCCACCGATTGGCATCGTAGGCGTCGTAGTAGTGCGAGTCCTGCCCAGTGGTCAGGCCAAGTCGGTAGTCGAGTCCTTTGGCGATCGGGCCGGTGCTGTCGAGGTTCGCCACGAAATAGTCGTAACTGCCGCCGCTCAGCATGAGCGTGTTCTGATTATAGTTCAACGGGCGCTTCGTGATCACGTTCACAATGCCGCCGGGCGAAAGCTGGCCGTAGAGGAACGACGACGGTCCCTTCATGACCTCGACGCGTTCCACCATCGTGGGGTCCACGACTTGCGGTCCGGTGAATCCGTTGCGGAGCGGCTGGCTGCCAGCATCGAAGCCGCGGATGGTGAAGTGGCTATTGCCGTCGTCGAATCCACCTCCGACGAACGTCACGCCGGGACTGTATTTCACGATGTCGTAAAGGCCGGAAGCGTGCTGGTCCTGGATGAACTCGTTGGTGAAAGCATTCAGCGCAAAGGGCAGATCCTTGATCGGAGTGTCGAAACGGGAGCCGGAGATCGAGTTCGAGGCACGGTAGCCCTGGTCTTTCGAGGAGCTGACGATAAAGGGCGAAAGGACGAGAGTATCGTCGGTCTTCGCCGTGGTATTGGACGCAGCCTCTTTGTCCGTCGTGGCCGGCGGCACCGTCTGAGCTGGCAACTGGGTCAGCAACAGCACAGCCAACGGCAGGCATCGGTTAGCGAGGTGTTTCATGAATAGTTGGGGTTAACTTGGTCCAAGGAGGTGACCTTGGGAAACGAGGGGCACTGACGCACCAGCCGTTTGCCCCACGAGGAGACCGACTTCAAAACCTTTACCGGTATGCAGTAATCCCGCGCGGTTGCCAGCGGCGTTTGTCGCGGCGTAGCCGCATAGATTCCGTGTCTTGCAGGCACGTGATCGCCGGCCCGCGGAAATTTTTCCAGCACTTTGGCGTGAGCGCCACCGCAGCCGCTCGCCGACTCGCAGTCGCTCCGCACCGTGTCGCGAGTGCCGACCCGGCTACCCTCGAAGCGTGGCGAGCGTCTTGCGCAGTCCTGCCGCCAACGTTCCCGTCGGTGCCCAGCCGGCTTCACGCAAACGCGAGATGCTCGCGCGCGAATGCCGAACGTCACCGTCGCGGACAGGCGCGAATTGGATCGGGGAGTGCGAACCAGTCAGCTGCAGAATTTCCTGCGCCAACTCCAAAATCGTGATCTGCGCGCCGTAGCCCGCATTGAAGACCCCTGTGGCGTCTTCCCGACTCGCCACAAAAATCAGCGCGTCGACAATATCCTCCACGTAGATGAAGTCCCGGGTCTGTCCGCCATCGCCGAAGATCGTGAGAGGACGCTGCGCCAGCGCTTCGCGGAAGAACAGGGGGATCGCAGCGCCATAAGGGCCCGCAGGGTCCTGTCGCGGGCCAAAGACATTGAAAAAGCGCAGTGCCGCCGTGGACAAACGCCCGGCCTCGGCGAACTGCCGACAATAGTATTCGCCGTCGAGCTTGGTCACCGCGTAGGGACTGCGTGGCTCCGGCAGCATCGTCTCGACCTTCGGCACCACGGGATTGTCGCCGTAAACAGCCGCCGAACTCGCCAGGCACAGTTTCTTCACTCCAGCCGCAGCAGCGGCCTCCAGCACATTGAGCAATCCGGTGACGTTGAGTTCGACGCACGCATGGGGTTGGCGCACGGATTCTGGCACACTGATCATGGCCGCAAGGTGGAAGACCCACGTCGCACCTGCGACCGCATTGGCGACCGCCTGCCGATCGAGGATCGACGCCTCGATCAATTCGACTGCCAAGCCCTCGAGGTTGGCGCGTGATCCAGTCCGGAAATTATCCAGCACACGCACGCGCATGCCGCGCCGCAGCAGCTGCTGGGCGAGGTGACTGCCAATGAATCCCGCGCCGCCCGTGATCAGCGCAACTTTTCCCGCGGTGGGGTTCCCTGTGATCATGATGCTGTGCCGGGAGGCGTGCGCTCAGATCAACGCGAAGAATTCGTGCGCCGGACGCTGCCGTCAACCGGTCCGTGCCACACTCCTCCGCCATAGGTGAGGATGAACACTTTTCCGGGAGTTTTCGGGTCCGGCTCGACGCGTTGTCCCCACTTGAAGTCGTAGCCCGCGATCGTCTGCCAGTGGCGACCTTCGTCCGTCGAGCGATATGCTTTCCCGTTGAATCCGCAGGCGTAGTGATCACCCGTTCGCGTATCCGTCGTCAAAGTCGCGATGTGCGCGTCCGCGACGAGCACCGGCGCCCACGTCCGCCCGTCGTCCGTCGAACGATAGATGCCGCCTTGCGAATCCCCCTTCGCCGACTGGATTCCTCGTCGGCCCCACGCCGCCAGCAGCAGCGTGCCGGCAGGCAGACTCTCTATGGCCAGGCTGGTCGGAGCGGTGACGCCTTCCGGCAAGGCAAGCCGTTGCCACGACTCCGCACCATCGACGGAGCGATAGATTGCACCGATCTGGTCGGCGGAAGGCTGGGCGGCGTCCTTGCGCCGGAACACCACGAGAAACAGTGCGCGGTCACTGGCCCGCCGGTAAATACGCCAAGCCAACGGCTCGTGGCTATCCAGCCCTTGATTCTTGCTTTGCCAGCTCGCGCCTCCATCCACGGACTTCAACACGCCGCGACCAAATGCGCAGGCATACAACGTCCGCCGGGTGTCGGAGCTTTCCGGATCGAGCAACAAATCCGTCACCGCCGCCTCCCCCACCTCGAGCTTCGCGGTCTGCCAATGCTCCCCCGCATCGTCGGAAAACAGGATGCCGCCGTCGAACGCCCTCGGCTCCCGCTTCCGCCACATTTTCTCCCGCGGTAGATCGTGCGTGCCGCTCATCGCAGCCCATACTCTACCCCGGACGGCGGGGTCGAATACCAAGGCGTAAGTCGTATTTTCCCATTTCGCCGGCAGGCCCGGCGCGGGAGTAGCCGCGCTCCAGCTTTCGCCGCCGTCCCGGCTGCGTAGTAGGCCGATGTCCGTGCACGCCATCAGGACGTGCCGGGCGTCAAACGGATCGAACTTCAACGCATAAACATTGGTAACATCAAGACCACGCGACATCCATCCGCCTGTTCCGCTGGCCCGCGTATACACCTGCTGCCAGGTCCGACCACCATCGGTCGTCTGCATCGTGCGGCCGAAGTCAGTCGCCAACACCCGGCGAGCGTCGCGCGGATCAACACTCATCGCCAACGGATTCTCGCCCCAGTCCGGTCCGAAATGCTCGTCGATCCAACCCGCGATGGCCCCCTTCTCCTTGTCTGCAGCCAGCGCGTCAGGGACAACCCGATCCAGCCACGGGAAAATCCAAGTGTGTCCTCCGTCATCGCTCCGCGCCACGCCCAGCCGTTCGCTGCCATCCGCTCCGATCAGACCTTTAAAGGAGAGATACACCACGGTCGCGTCGTCGCGCGGCACCGCCACGGCACGGAAATCGACCCGCCGCGTGCCCGGAAAATTTGTTACCAGATGCGCTGAAAGGTCCGTCCATTGCGCGCCGTTGTCGCGCGAGACAAGTAGGCGCGAATCATCCCCGCCCGTGACGGCGTAGATCGTTGTCACGTTCGCGATGGAATCGTGCGCCGCCGCCACGCCGGCAATCGTCAGGCCGGCCGGCGCGGCATAATCCGTATGCTCCTCCCCTCGAAAAACGACGAGCCCGCTCGCCTGCACCGCAATCAGTGTGCGCGACACCAGCGGCGAACTCGGATCGACGATCAGCGCTATGGGACGTCGCGCTAGCGTCGCACGCCGCGTCCAAGTGCGTCCGCCGTCATTCGACGACACCAAGGTCTGCTCTTCGCCCAACTGCACCGCCGCGTGAATCGCGTTCGGTATCGCCGGATCGCTGGCCAACGCGGTGACCCGATACGCACGACCGTCGCGCGTGAACTGATTGATATCCGCGTGATCGCCCACCGCGACCGGCTCGTCTGCTTCGCTCTCAGCCGGCAACAATTTCGTCCAAGCCCGACCGCGATCACGACTCACCCAAAGACAGTTACCGCGCGCATAGACCGTGTCGGCATCGCGCGCGTCGAAGGCGAACTCGCGCACGACTTCCTGCAGGTTGAACATCCGCCACGAGACACCCGCATCGCGCGACACGTAGGCTCCGGTCATGTCGCACGCCACGAAGAACAGGTTCGGATCGTGCGGGCTGATCACCGGACAAAAAGTCGCGCCGCCGCCGCCGGGACCGATTATCCGCCAGCCATCGCCCCGCCCGGGAACCGTCACTGGTTCCGCCGCCACGAGTGAGATCGCAGCGCAGGCCAAGGCCAGATACACTAAACCTGTTCGCTGCCAGCCGACGCGGGCTAAACCCACAAAGCCACGGCGGCAGGTCGTCGCCGCTGTGTCGCCTCCGCTCCACCAGCTTGTCGGATTTTGCATAATCCTATTCGACGGATACCAATCTTCGCGCGTCGCTGTCCCACACCAGTCGATCGGTGCGACGCGACCGGATCGCCTCCATCAAAGCCACTTGCTGTCCGCACTCCGAAAGCGTCGGCGCCGGCCGCCCCGTCGCGCTCGCCACGACGGCGCAAAAGGCCGCGATCTCGTTGTAGACGCCGCTGCGCGAATGGACGGGCGACGCCGCATCGGAATACACCGCGTGCCGCACACCGCGCCGCCAGTAATCGACTTCGCCCTGCAAATCGGCTTCTGGGGTCGCGGCCAGGCGGATTTCCAGCGTCTGCCCCGCCGCGTCCACCGAGATCATTTCCACGCTGCGACCGGCGTCCGGCAGAATGTCCAAATGCGAGCGGATACCCGACTGCGCCACCGCATCCAGCGTGATCCGCACCGGTTGCCCACGCTCCACTGGTCCGAAACGAAACTGCGCCTCGGTGAAGGGGCTGCCGCCGAGAAACAGGAGCGTGTCGAGGGCATGAATGGCCGTAGTGGAGAAATCCTCGTTCAGCCGGCCGCACCGCAACATCGTGTAGCTGATGCGGCTAATATGCGCCTGCGTGAATTTCTCCTCCAAAACAGCGCGAGCGCGTCCGAGCGCTGGCATGTGTCGACGGTTGAAGGCTACTTGGTTTGGCACGCGGTCACGCACGGCCACCGCCTCCAAGCTCGCCCACTGCTCGAGCGTGAGCCCCGGCGGCTTCTCCAACAGCAATGGCACCCCTTCCTGCAATACCCGCAACGCCGCCTCGAACATCACGCCGCTGGGCACGGCCATGAGCACGACGTCCGGCTTTTCCTCCCGGCACATGGCGAGCAAATCCGTGTAAGTTCGCCGCGCGGCGAATGCCTCGGCGAAGGCACGCGCCTTCTGCTCGACCACGTCACAGCAAGCGGAAAATTCCCACTCCGCGTGCTGCGCGATCAGCTGGCGGATCGCAGGACCATACTGATGGTTTGCGAACCAGCCGCAGCCGACCATGCAAAGCTTGTAAGGCATGAGGACTATCGAGCCCGGCCGATCGCGAGGCGCACATCGCGTCCCGCTCTGACTCGCTGTCGGCCGGCCCGAGCGCGGGTGACGGCGGGCGAAACTGCTGACTGGTTCACAGGGCTTGCCATTGCCCGGACACAACGCGCCGCATCTGCGATTGGCAACGTCGGTCTTGCTTCGCCCGGCTCCTCGTAACTATGCAGTAAACGATGAATTTGTCGCCCGCCCCCACCACGCGTTCGCTGGCCAAGGAAGCCGGCGTGACATCGATGACTGTTTCGCTCGCGCTACGCAACAATCCCAAGATTTCCGTCGCGACGCGCAAACGTATCCAGCGGCTTGCGCTCAAGCGCGGCTACCGACCGGACCCCACGGTGTCGCGACTCATGCATCATCTGCGCATCCGCCGCTCACATCGCTTGCAGGCGATGATCTGCGGGCTCACGGATCACACATCGTCCCGTCGTCACGATTGGGTCGGGCGCATCGCCGAGGGCGCGCGCGCGCGCGCCACCGAACTCGGCTTCGGCTTCGATCTGCTCAATCTCGCCGACTATGCCGGCAGTCCAGAGCGGCTCGAGCGCGTGCTCCTCAGCCGCGGAGTCGAAGGTCTGCTGCTGTTGCCGTTGCGCACTCCGGTGGTTTGCGACGACGTGCTGGCGTGGAATCAGTTTTCGGTCGTCTCCACGAGCCACTCCGTGATCAGTCCCGAGTTTTGCCGCGTCGTGTCGGACCAATTCAACAACATGATGCTGCTCTGCCGCGAACTCACGATTCGCGGCTACCGGCGCATCGGCCTCGATATCTCCTATGAAATGGAGCAGCGCGTGCGGCACAACTTCACGGCGGCACTCGCTTGGCACAACGCCTACGGCGGCACGGAAATCGTGCGCCCGCTGGTCACCCCGCCCGGCAACATTGATTACCGCAGTCTGCTGATCCATTGGCTCGAGCAGGAAAAGCCTGATGTGATCATCACGCCGGAAATCGACCGCCTGAAGGAAACCGCGGCCCGGATCTATCGCAGCGAGCCGCCGCCGTTCGCCTACGCCTTGGTCGACGTCGGCCCCAACCGTCCCGACGGCGGCATCGACGAACGCGGCGAGTGGATCGGTCGCACCGCGACGGATCTGTTGTCCGGAATGATTCTGCGTGGAGAAAAGGGAGTGCCCGAGGTCACGAAGAACATGCTGATCCAAGGAGCATTCGTGCCGGGCGCTCTCGCGCGTGTCCGCGAAATCGCCGGGCGCTCCACTCGGAAACGCGAGCCGGGAAAAGCCAAACAGAACAATCGGAAATCCAAAGCCGCCACACTCAAGCACGGCCGAGCCGCAAGGATCGAGCGGCGCTAGCAATAACGCGCTGCCTTTCAGAGCAGCGCGCCGTGCCGTTGTAGAGTCGCGCCATGGCCCGCGCGGATCGGTTGACTGCTGGCTTGCAGCGTGACGCTTCAACACAGCCTTCGTGTCAGTGCCGATCGCACCGGCCAAGTAGTAGACGTCCGTGGTCGTAAGCCGAGCGCCGCGCTAGTTTTCAACCACGGGCGCCATAGCGAACCCCCATTTGATCATCCTCGCGACGGGATCGGGCGCTTGCGCGGGAAAGAGCCAGCGCCTCGGTGTCGCTCACCGCAATCCGGCACTCGCACCCAACCGACTCGAGGGCCTGGCGAATCAAATCCCCTACCGGCGCACGATCCTCAGCTTGTTAGGCTCACCGTCGCGAGGCCGGAAGGACGGGCGCGAAGGAGTGCAGGTGAAAGGCGAGAAGCCCATCGAGACGGAACCGCCAACCTGCGCGACAAACCAACCTGTCTAAAACTGACAGCGCCCCCTCGCCCCTGGCCCGAAGCGGAGCAAAAATGCCGGGCCACGGACCGGAGAATCGAGTTCATTCTCTCCTGAACGCGTCTCTTTCGACGGGTTCCCGGCGGCATCTCCCATGCAACCGCCTATCGAGACGCATGGTTCGAAACGCCGAGGACCCACAAAATCGAAAACGAAGCCGACCAAGATGGCCGTCGCGCGCCAGTCACGGAGAGTCAACCGCCGCCGCGTCGCGCACGCAGCGGAAGCCCAGGTGCACGCTGCCCGTGTCGGGAGCACCTTTCCCGCGCGAACCGAGCGTGTAGCGGATGCAATACTGGTCCGAACAAAGGAAGGAGCCGCCGCGCTGCACGCGTTTCGCCAAACCGGGCTCGCCAGGATCGAATGACGCTTCGCGGGTGGGACCATGCGGATTTCGTGTCACACCATTGTGCGCTTCCGCCGTGTCGCGGGCATAGGCGTCGGGCCGATACCAGTCGCTGCACCACTCCCAGACGTTGCCGGCCATATCGAACAGCCCATAGGGATTGGGCGGAAACGAGGCCACCGGCGCGAGGTCCGCGAAGCCATCAGAGGCCGCGTTGTGCGAGGGGAATTCGCCCTGCCAGATGTTCGCCATCCAGCGACCGTCCGGCACGAGTTCGCTGCCCCAGGTGAAACGCTCCCCTGGCCGTCCACCACGCGCAGCGAATTCCCATTCCGCTTCCGTCGGCAGGCGTTTGCCCGCCCACCGCGCGTAAACCTCGGCGTCTTCGTAGCACACGTGCACCACCGGAAATTTCTCCCGACCATCGAGCGAGCTGCCCGGGCCCTGCGGATGACGCCAATCCGCGCCCGGCACGTAACGCCACCACACGAGCGCATTGGTCAGCGGCACCGGCCGCGCCGGCGGCAGGAACACCACCGAACCGGGCACGAGCAACTCCGCGGGCGCGCCGGGATAATCCTCCGCGCGCGGCTTTCGCTCGGCGACGGTCACGTAACCCGTCGCGGCGACGAAGCGGGCGAACTCCGCGTTCGTCACCTCCGTCGCATCCATCCAGAATCCGTTTACGGCCACGCGATGAATCGGCTGCGCGTCGGAACCCGTCGTGCCGCCCGGCCCGCAGAGTTCGGGTCCGACTTCCGCGAGGCCCATCGAGAATTCGCCACCCGGAATCCACACCATCCCCGACGGCGGCTCGGCCGCCGGCACGAACGTGTTGGCCACCGTCGGCTGAAATGACGCTGCCGCGGCACGCAACGCGAGCGGCAGGACGATTGACATGCACGCGACGGCGCGGAATACGACTCGGAACATGCGCACGACGAAACGCCCTCCGCGCCCCGCCGCAAGCCAGCGCGCGGCGACGGCGGGAAGTTTCTGACGAGGCGAAGCGGGCGCACCCACGGTGGTTTGCAGGGCGGAGCGCTCAGTTTGGCTCGAGGAACACGAGGTAGTTCACCGCCGCCAGCGTGTTGCCGCCGTTCTTGAGGCCGCCGAGCGTCACGGTGCCGCTAGTCACTGTCGCTTTCCAGACATCGAGCGTCGTCGCCGTCGTCGAGCCGCGTTCGGTGATCGAGATCGTTGTCGTCTGCTTCGAGAAACCCTGCGCCGAGAGCCAGCCCGGCGTGGCGCCGGTCGGCACGGCCACGTAGACTTGGCAGCTCACTGCGGGTTGGAGCTTGAGGAGCGAAGAACTCGTGTCGGAACGGTCATCCATCGAGGTCGTGCACAGCCAGACCGCGCCGGCGCTCGGCAACGCGTCGAGCTGATAGGCGGCGTCGATGTAGGCCTGCGTGCCGACGCGCGCGAGCGTCGGGATGTGGCGCCAGTCGTTCACCCAAGTGCCGCCCGACTTCCGTTTGAACGCCACGTCCAGCGGCATCTTGTAGCGGACGCCGAAGCCCTCCGTGCGCATGCCGACGTAGTGGCGCTTGACGCCGTCGACGGTCGCGGTCCGCACGAACTCCGTCGATGCGTTCGGGATGCCGTCGTTGAACCAGGCCCAGCTCGTGCCGGCATTCGTGGTGCGCAAGACGCCATAGGAGCTGGCGACGACCACCTCGTCGCCCGTTCCGGTCTCGATGTGCGAGAACGTCAGGTCGGCCGGCAGTCCGTCGGGAAACAGCGTGGTGTTCATGGCGGGATTCAGCTGCTGCGTCCACGTGCTGCCGCCGTCGGTGCTCTTCCACAGGCCCGCGCTGGTGCCGCCGTTCACCCCGGCGTAGAGGTGCGTGACGCCACTGCGACTCACGGCCGCGATCGCCCCGATCTTCGCGAACGAGATCGCGCCGGTCGGGAACAGTTTCGTCCACGCCGCAGAGCCGACCTTGCGGTAGAGGCCGCCGTTGGTGCGCTCGTCGCTGCAGTAGAGAGTCGTGGCCGTGTTCGGATCGACCCGGACGTGCGAGAGATGCGAACCGCCGGGCAGGCCGTTCGACAGGTCGCTCCACGTCGCGCCGCCGTCGATGCTCCGATAGATTCCGCGATGCACGTAGCGATTTTCGACACTGGCAATCTTCGGCAGCGAACCCGAGCCGTTGGCGGCCTTCAGGCCGTCGTTCACGAAGACGAGCGAAGCCGCCTTGTTGGTGCCGCCACCGTAGATCACCGCGCGCTTCGTCGTCGTGCTGTCGTCGAGGATCACGTCGAACCGCACCAGCACCATGTCGCCTGAGAGCGCACTGCCCAGCGTCACGCCGGCGGTGACACTCTGCGCGGAGGTCGCGGTCGCCATTTCCAGGACCTTCGGGCTCGTGTGCGGGATCTCGGCGACCACCGCGCTGCCAGCGCCGCTGATCGCCCAACCCGCGGGCGCGCCGCCGGTCGTGTCGCTTTCGAAGGTGCTGAGGCTCGCGGGCGCGGTCTGGTCGTAATACGAGGCGTAGAGGCCGACGTTGTCGGCGAAGAACTTCGTCGCCGCCGTGCCGCTGGGAATCTGGAACTCCAGCTTCGAGATCGCGCCGGCGGCGCTGTTTTCGAAGGCGAACGGGGTCGAAGTGAGGAGCTTGCCGTCGACGTAGACGTCGTAGGTCTTGGCTGTGGTGTTCAGCACCGCCTCGACGCGATACTGCGCCTTGCTGCCGGCGGAGAGGTAGATGATGCGCTGGCCGTCGACGGAGCCGGACGCGAGCACGGTGGGATCGAGCGCGATGTCCCAAATGTTGTTTTCGGTCACGCCGTTCAACACTCCGGGCGCCGTGTTCGAGAACGTCGCGCCGCCGTCGGTGCTCTTGAAAAAGTGGGGCACGTCGCGCGGGGGCACGCCGAAGTCGATCGTGCGATAGGCCGAGGCCGCGTAGACGATGCTGGCGTTGTCCGGATCGGGCAGGATGAAGCGGCCCTTGCCTTGCGTGGCGTTGTCGGGATTGAAGCGCAGCGTCCAGCTCGTGCCGCCGTTGGCGCTGGTCCAGAAACCGCGGTCGGTGTCGGCGCAGAACATTTTCGTCGGATCGCCCGCTGCGAGGCTGAGGTATTTGCCGCGCCCGCCTTCGAGGCCCCAACCGCGGTAGGCGCCTCCGCTCACGCTGGAGGTGAACGACCGGAACGAGACCGCCGAATCCGCGCTCTTGTAGTTGCTCGCCACGTCGCCGGTGACGAACACGTGGTCGTTGCTCGACGACTCGGCCCACACGCCCAGGATCGCCGGACGGAACACGCCCTGATAGTCGAGCGTGACGTTCGGGTCGGACTCGCTGACGAGCGTCCACGACGTGCCCGAATTCGTGCTGCGCAAGACGCCGCGCGCCGCCGCGGTTTTCGCGGCGTAGGTTGCATACACCCGCGTCGACGAACCTGCGCTCACCTGCACGTTGTAGAAGAAGCCGGTGTCGGAGAAACTCCCCGCTGGCGGCGTGAAGCCGACGCTCAGCTGTGACCACGTGGCGCCGCCGTCGGTCGACTTGTAGATGCCGCCGCGATTGCCGGTCTCGCCCGGCGGAATCGCATCGGTCAGCAGGAACGTCTCCATGTCATCGTAGGGCATCATCGTGACGTAGATGATCTGCCCGGTCGTCGAGGCGGGATCGAAGCACACGCCAAAGACCGCGCGATGCGGCAGCTGGTTGGTGCCCGGCGCGCCGAGCCGCGTCCAAGACCCGGCGGCGAACTTGTAGAGTCCCTGGTCGGTCGCGGCGAGGACGATGGACGAGTCCGTCGGATGCACGGCGATGTTGCAGACGGTGCCATAAACGCCGCTCGGGATCGGGAGTGCCGCCATCTCCGTCCACGACTGGCCGGCGTCCGTGCTTTTCCACATCGCGGGCAGCGACTCGGAGATGCCGATCTTGCCCTTGTAGTAGACCCGGCGGTTGCCGCCGCCGGCATACATCACCTGCGCGTCGGACGGTGCCGTTTGAAAAACACTGATCGCCTGGGAAAAACCGCCGCTCGGCGGCGTGACGGGCGCGAGCAGAAGCTCACCGGTGGTCGGGGAGACATAGGAGCGGAACACCTCCTTGCTGTCGGTGCCGACCAGCACCGTGCGACCGGTCGGGTCGGCCGCGACAAACTTCACGACGTTGCCGTTCGCTTTGCCTTCACCCGCCGTGCCGGCGAAGGTCGGGCCGCCCAGCGGCACGAAGCTCTGCGCCTCGTCGAAGCTCACCCACACGCCGCCGGAATCCACGCCGGTCGCGACGAAATAGCGCCCGCGCGTGCCGCCCGGCGCGGTCAGGACGTCGAGATCGTCGATGTAGCCGTTGCCACCCATGCCGATCGGCACCCACGGCGCCTGATCGGACGAGGAAAACGCGAGGACGGATACGAGGCCGGTCCAGCCGGCGAGCGCGACGGCACCGAGGCCGCGCGCGAAACGAGACATGAAGGAGACAGATTGCATGGGGAGACTTTCCGGCGCGCCCAACACGGGCACGCGCTGCGAGGGGTGACCCGCACGCTAACACGACCGAGCGACACGCTCACTGGGAACGCGCCGCTCCCTTCTGAGAATTCGCTGCGCGGCTCCGCGGTCCGGCGCGGCGCGAGCGCGCACCGGCACGCTCGCCTCAGGGATTCAGCCGCGCGGGACCGGAGCGAAGCCGGGCCTCGAGTTGCGCGCGCACTGCTGCGTGCGCAGGGTCGTCCGCGAGATTCCGGGTCTCGAGCGGATCGGCGGCGTAGTCGTAGAGTTCCACCGCGACCCGCTCCCCGGCGAGGCTCCAGCCCCGCCGCCATTCGATGAGCCGGTAGTCCGCCGTGCGCACGGCATGGCCGATCACGAGTTCCTTGCGCGACTCGTCCTCGAACGTCCATTTGCGATCGAAGACATGGAAAACGGCGTCCTTCCACGCCCGACCGGGCTCGCGCAGCACCGGAGCGAAGCTCGTGCCGTCGGTCACGGGGAGTCGCGTGATGCCGCACAGTTCCACGAGCGTCGGCAACACATCGACCGTCTCGACTAGCGCGGCGGAACGGGTGCCCGCTGTCGTGAGACCGGGAGCGCGCACGATGAGCGGCGAATGCGCCGCCTCCTCGAAATTCGTCTGCTTTCCCCAGAGGTTCAGATCGCCCAAGTGAAAACCATGGTCGCCCCACAGCACCACGATGGTGTTCTCCGCGAGGCCTTCGCGTTCGAGCGCGTCGAGCACGCGGCCGATCTGCGCGTCGACGAAGCTCACGCACGCGAAATAGCCGTGGCGGATCCAACGCGCCGTCGCTTCCGGCATCTGCTGCGCCTCCCAGCCGCCCTTCGGCAGCGGCGTGTGTCCGTCGTAGTCGTAATTGTGGAAATTGGGATTGTTGCTCCAGGCGATCGCCGGCACATCGCGCGGCGCGCGGGGATTCGCAGCGAGCGGCAGCTTTTCGGGGTCGTAGAGATCCCAGTAGCGCTTCGGCGCGACGAAGGGGATGTGCGGCTTGTGGAAACCCACCGCGAGCATGAACGGCCGGCCGTCGGACTTGAGACACGCGAGTTGCGCGATGGCGTCGTCGGCCAGTGCGCCGTCCATATAGGCGCTGTCCGGCTGGTCGACGCCCTCCGCGATCGGGGCGCCGCCGGGCAGGTCGTTGTCGTCGCCGCGATTGCCACCGCGGGCGCGCTTCGCTTCCTGCCAGGCTTTCAACTTCGCGTCGTTCGCCGGATCGCCGTAGCCGCGGCCTCGATCAGTTTTCTGCAGGACGTCGAACGTGTCGCTGAGCACGCCGCCTTCGACGTGCCAGATTTTTCCGAGCGACACGGTGGCATAGCCCGCGGCTTGGAAGGTGCGCCCCCACGGCTGCGCGCCCGGCACCTTTTCCCACACCGGCGGGCCGTAGGTTTGGTGCGTGCGCTCCGGACTCAGGCCGGTGAGCAGGGCGACGCGGGACGGGATGCAGACCGCGAACTGCGTGTAGTGCCGCTCGAAGACCTCGGCCGTGCGCGCGAAACGGTCGATGTTCGGCGTCTTGATGAACGCGCTGCCGTAGCAGCCGAGCTCGGGCCGCAGGTCGTCGACGGCGATGAAGAGCACGTTGGGCCGGGTCGGCGTAGCGGCTCCGGCGATGCCCCACGCCCCGGCCAACAGCGCGGTCGCCCAAGCCCGTCGTGAATTGGAACGAGCGCGCATCGTCGGCTCAGTCGGGTTCGTTTTCTGAATCGCGCAGCTTGGGGCTGGGCGGCGCCGGCGGATTGTTCGAGCGGTTGGTGATCCCGGCCGGCAGAGCGGCCTTCCAGCCCGCGTGCAACTGCCGCGCCAGCTCGGCGAGCAGGACGGAGCGCCCCGGCTGATCGGCGAGATTGATGGTTTCGTTCGCGTCGTCCTGACGGTCGTAGAGTTCGCAGGCGGTGACGGCGCCGCTCTTCTTGTCGCGCCATTCGACGTAGCGATAGCGGTCCGTGCGGATGGCGTAGCCCTCGACCGTGTTGCGGCGGGGAAATTGGCTGAAGGCGGCCGTCTTCCACGGCGTGTCCGGCTTCGCGAGCAGCGGCTTGAAGCTCGTGCCCTCGAGGTAGTCCGGCACCGCGAGGCCGCAGAGGTCGAGCAGCGAGGGGTAGATATCGACGTATTCCACCAGCGCGTTCGAGCGCTGCGCGGCGGCGAATCCCGGCGCGCGCACGATGAGCGGCGACCAGGTCGAGCGTTCGTAGTTGGTCGTCTTGCCCCACATGCCGTGATCCTGGAGATGCCAGCCGTGATCGCCGATGAAGACGACGATGGTGTTGGCCGCCGCGCCGGATTTTTCCAGCGCCTCGAGCACCCGCCCGACCTGCGCGTCGACGAAGCTCACGCAGGCGAAGTAGTCGCGCCGCAACTCGCGTTGCTGCGCCTCCGTGACCTCATCGCTCGGATAACCCGCGAACTTCGTGATGGCGTGGTGCGAGGTCGCGTATTCCGGCACGCCGGCGTTCGCCTGCGGGTTGGGTGAGATCGGCACGGTGTCGCGGTCGTAGAGATCGGCGTATTTTTTCGGCGCGACCCACGGCAGGTGTGGTTTCTGAAAACCCACGGCGAGGAAGAACGGCTCGTCGAGCTTCGCCACGCGGCCGATGGTCTCGACCGCGGCGTCGGCGATCTGACCGTCCTGATAGGCGTCGTCGGGCAGGTCGCCGAATTCGGACACCGGCGACTGTCCCTTCGCGGCGTCGCCTTTCTTTCCACCGGTGCGAGCGATCGTCTCCGGCAGCACGTAGTAACCGGCCTTCGGTTTGAAATGCGGCTCGGAGAGCGGCTCGATGAGCCCGTGATGCACTTTGCCGAAGGTGCGCACGTGGTAGCCCTGCTCCATGAAGTGCCGCATGAGCGAGGGCTTCTCCTTCAGGAAGGTATCGACGAAATATTTCGTGTAGGGGTAGTCGACGCCCGTGGTGTCCGGGCGGCAGCCGGTGAGAAAGCTGGCGCGCGTCGCCGCGCAGACGGCCTGCTGCACGTAGGGACGCTCGAACAGCGTGCCGGTCTTCGCGAGGCGGTCGATGTTCGGCGTGTGCATGTAGTCGGCGCCGTAGCAGCCGAGTTCGGGCCGCAGGTCGTCGGAGACGATGAACAGCACGTTCGGGCGCTTCGGCCCGGCGGCGAGCGCCGCCGTCGCGGTCAGAAGCGCGAGGGCCGGGGCAAGGATGCGAGGTGACTTTTTCATGAAAGCAAGAGTCCTCCCAGCGACGCGGGGCGCGCCGGGAGGGTTACGTCAGAACGAGAGCGTGTTCGTCCACTGCACACTGCGCGGCTCGGTGTAGCGCACGGAGCCGCCGTTCGTGTAGCGGTCCTGCACATCGAGCACGTTGCCGATGCTCAGCTGCGAGCGCCAGGTCACACGCTTGCCGACTTTGACGCGGTAACCGACGAACACGTCCGCGACCGTGCTCTCGTCGAGGTAGACATTGACGCCGTTGACGTTCGCGAAGAACGGCTGGCTGCGATACTTCAGCGCACCGCCGACGTTGAATCCCTTGAGCGGGCCGTCCGCGAAGGCGTAGCGCGTGAGCAGGTTGAACGCGTATTTTTTCCCGCCCTGGAAGCGCCGGCCGACGCTCGACGGATCGGTGGCCGAGGCGGTGATCTTTGCGTCGGTGTAGGCGAAGCCGCCCGATACCGTCCACTGCGGCGTCGGGTCGACGTCGACTTGCGCCTCGTAGCCCTTCGAGCGGCCGGTTTGTCCGGGCACGCTGACGACGCGCGAGACCGGCAGGCCGGTGACGGGATCGTTCGTGGTGATCGTCTTGTTCTCCGCGATGTTGGTCTTCTCGATGTCGAAGGCGGACAGCTGGGCGTTCACCCGCGCGTCCCACAGATCGAGCTTCACGCCGCCCTCGGTGCCCTTGCCCGTCTGTGGCGGCAGCACCTGGTTGTTCTCGTCGAAGCGGAAGCCGTTCGTGTTCTTGAGCGACTCGGAATATGTCGTGAAGAGCGAGAAGTGCTTCGTGACGTGCGCGAGCGCGCCGAGCGTCGGACTCACGCGGCTGTCGCTGGTAGTGCGCGCGGAGCCGAAGGTGCGCGTGTTGCCGGCAAAGATCGGGTCGCGCTGCTCGTTGTCGAATTTGTCGTAACGGGCGCCGAGCAGCGTGCGCAAGCGGCCGTTCAGGTAGGATCCGGACGCGGCGACCAGGCCGGCGTAGGCGTCGACGCGATTGAGATTGTTGCCGTTGTTCGTGAGCGGACGGTAGCCAGTCCCAGCGAGGCCGCTCGGATAGGCGACCACGGCGAGCCGGTCGTTATCGAGCGCCCCGGGAGTGAGCGTGAAGACTTCGGTCACGGCCGCGTTCGTCGCGAGGGTGTAGAGTTCGTCGTTGATGGAGTCGACATCGTGGCGGTTGTAGTCCGCCGCGGTGATGAGGCGCTGGTGCGTCCAGCCGAGATCGAGTTCGTAGGAGGAGAACAAGCGCACACCGCGCGCGCCCTCATCGATCGTGCGGCGACCCCAGCTACGGTTGACCGTGAACACGCCGGTGCTCGCCGCGTAGCGCACGGTGCCGGTATTGCGCGCGACGTCGTTGAGGAAGTTCATCTGCTGGTAGTTGGCGGTGAGCAGCAGTTGCCAGTTTTGTGTCGGCACGAATTGGATTTCGCCGAACACGTTGCGATAGCGGCGGCGACCAATGTCGTCCGGCCCCTCGAACTTCGTGCCGATCGGCACGATCGATTCTGGCACGGGGTAACCGAGCAGGCTTTTCAGCGTGCCGTTCGCCGGCACGCGGGCGTAGAGGCTGTCGGTGAGATACGCGAGCAGGCTGGCGGGGATCGCCTTGGCCTGGTCGGCCGTGGTGAAGTTGAACGTCGGCACCGTGCTCGGGCCGCGCACGCGCTGTTCGCCGTATTCGATGTCGCCGCGCACCGTCACGCGACTGTCGAACAGGCGCAGGCCGCCGGTGAGAAAAACGTTGCGGCGCAGATCTCCGGTCCAGTGCTCCCAGCTGCCTTTGCTGTGGTAGAGGCCGAGCGCGCGGAGGGCGAAGCGCTTGTTGCCGGCGTTCACGTCGATGGTCGCGCGGTTGAGATCGTCGGAGCCGGCGCGATACGAGAGCGCGGCGCTGCGGTTGTCGAAGCGGGCGCGGACGGTCACGACGTTGAGCAGACCGCCGGGGTCCGCCTCGCCGTAGATGAGCGAATTTGCGCCACGGATCACCTCGATGCGGTCCGCGTTATAGGTGTCGCTCGGCAGGTAGCGGATGAAGAAATTCGTGAGCTGCGTGTCGCTCTGAAAGCCGCGAAGGTTGACCGCGCGGTCGCTGTTCGTCTGTTCGGTGCTCTCCGCGCCGACGAGCAGCGGGCCGAGGTTGCGGAAATCCGTGACGTTGAAATCCGCGAGTTGCTGCGGGTTGATGACCTGGATCGAGAGCGGCAGATCGCGCACTTCCTCCACCGTGCGGCTGCCGCTGAGCGTCTGCGCCGTATGGTAGCTGGGCGACGTGGTGGCCGAGACCTCGAAGACGGAGAGTTGCACGACTTCTTCGCCGGGTTTGGCCGGCGGAGTCGTCTGTGCGCACACGGCGGACGCCGCGCAAAGCGCGAGAAACGGGATCGCGCGGCGCGCGGTGCGGGGACGCGACGCCAGTCGGGGGTGAGGGGCTTGGGGTGACATCACCGGAGCTTAGCGGTTCGAGGCGGTCGGATTGAATGAGTTCTTTCGGCGAAATTCTGTGAATTCCACTCGGTTCGCCGGGGAGTTCTTCGGAGGAAACCGGCGACGCTGCGCGGCGTCTTGCTTGCTGTCACCTGATATTCTTTGCTGCCGCCATGAGCCCCGCCAAACGTGTCGCCGTCGTCATCCGCACGCGCTTCGAGGAGAACCAGGCGATCCTCCGCGGGATTGCGCAGTTCGAGCAACGGCACGGGCCGTGGCTCGCCTTCGTCGACGATCAGGCCGTGAGCGTGCAGGAGCCGGACTGGTTGTTCCGCCAGGAATGGGACGGCGTGATCTGCGGACCAACGAGCGCGGCCATCGCCCAGCAGTGCCGGCGCCGGCGGATTCCGCTGGTCGACCTGCGCGATAATCCCGAGGCGTTCCCCGGCGTGCCGAAGGTGCGGCCCGACAACGTCGCGATCGGACACGTCGGCGCAGAGCACCTGCTCGAGAAAGGTTACGCGCACTTCGGTTTCTGCGGTTTCGCCAACACCTCGTGGTCGCAGGAGCGGCGCCACGGCTTCGTCGAGGCGGTGACGCTCGGCGGCCAGCAATGCGACGTGCTCGAGACCGATTATCCGGGCAAGCAGGCGCCCGACTGGAACAGCGCGCAGGAAGCCGTGATCGTGGACTGGCTGCGGCGCCTCCCTCGCCCTGTCGCCGTCATGGCGTGCAACGATCTGCGCGCCATCCAGGTCATCAACGCCTGCCAGCAGGCCGGCATCGTCGTGCCCGAAGAGGTGGCCGTGCTGGGCGCGAACAACGAATCGTCGCGCTGCGAGCTCTGCCACCCGTCCTTGTCGAGCGTGGCCGTGAACGCTAACCGCATCGGCTACCGCGCCGCGGAGTTACTGCATGCGGCGATGAAGGGCGAGGCGGCGAAAGAGTCCGGCGAACTCGTCGAGCCGCTGAAGGTCGTTGCCCGCCGCTCAACCGACGTCCTGGCCATCGGCGACCCGAAAGTCGCGCGCGCGCTCCACTATATCCGCGAGCACGCCTGCCGCGGTCTCACCGTCGACGAAGTGGTGCGCGAAGTGCACGTCTCCCGCAGCGTGCTCGAACGGAAATTCCGCAACTACCTCCGGCGTTCGCCGCAAGCGGAGATCCGCTACGCGCAGGTGCAGCGCGCGAAGGAATTGCTCGCCGAGACCGACGCCTCGATCGCCGAGATCGCCGAGGCGACCAGCATCGAATACCCGGAATATCTGTGCGTGCTTTTCAAGCGCATCACCGGCGAGACCCCGCGTCGCTATCGCGAGAAGGCGCGCAGCTGGAAAGGCGACGCCGCTCAGAGCTAGCGAAAGAGTTTCAGATTCCTGCCGCTCAAGCTCATGGCCGCCGCCACCGCCGGAGCCTAGACTCGGTCCATGCCCCATTCCTCATCGAAGCCGAGCAAGCGCGTGCTCGAGCGACATCCGGCCAATCCCATCCTGCATCCCCGCGGTATGCCGTTCCCCTGCGCCGGCGTCTACAACTCCGGCGTCGTGAAGACCACGGACGGCAACTACATCATGGCCAGCCGCGTCGAGGAACCGAGCAAGCGCCACCACGCCTGGATCTCGCGCAGCCGCGACGGCGTGCAGTTCACGCCCGACGCCGAGCCGCTGCGTGTCCTCTGCGACACCGAGCGGCAGGCTGAATTCGCCGACGCCACCAAGATCGCCCCGCCGGGTCTCGGCACCTGGTGGGATCCGCGCATCAACCCGCTCGAAGGCGAGCACTACCTGACCTACGCCGCCGTTTCGAAGAGCGGCTGCCGCATCGGGCTCGCGCGGCTCGCCCCGGATTTCCGCTCGGCGCAACACGTCAGTTTTCCGCACCACATCCAGAACCGCAACGCCGTGCTCTTTCCCGAGAAGATCGGCGGCCTCTACTGGATGCTCCACCGGCCGCAGCATCCGAACGGTAGCGGATCGATCTGGATCTCCGCGTCGCCCGACCTGCATTTCTGGGGACACACCCGCCCGGTCGCCCATCCGCACCGTTTCTGGGAACACAAGAAAATCGGTCCCGCCGCACCGCCGATCCGCACCGCGGAGGGCTGGCTGATCGTTTACCACGGCGTTTTCCCTCACTGCAACGGCGTCAACTACGCGGCGGGCGCGATGCTGCTCGACCTCGAGCAGCCGTGGCGCGTCATCGCCCGCGGCGCCCACCCGATCCTTTGGGTCGAGGAGCCCTACGAGATGATCGGCCAAGTGCCGAACGTGGTCTTCCCCGGCGCGGTGATTCCCGAAGCCGACGGCAGCGTGAAGGTTTACTACGGCGGCGCCGACTACGTGCAGTGCCTCGCCACCGGCAGCCTCGCGGATCTGATCGCGTCGGCGCGCGCCACCGACGGCGCCGACGCGCCGGGCAACGGTGCGGCATGACCTCCCGTCCGCACATCATTCTCATCCTCACGGACCAGCAGCGCGCCGACACGATCGCCGCCCAAGGCCATCCTTGGATGCGCACGCCGCACCTCGACGCGCTCGTGCGGGGCGGCGTTTCCTTCACGAACTGCCATGCCGCCGGCGCCACCTGCACACCCTCGCGGGCCGCGCTCTTCACCGGCATGTATGCGCACAACACCGGCTGCTATTCCTTCAACAACTGGGCGCACCAGCGGCTCTGGGTGCAGGATCTCGCCGACGCCGGCTACTACTGCGTCAACCTCGGCAAGATGCACCTCCAGCCGCGCGACGCCTCCGCTGGTTTTCACGAGCGCCTGATCGTGGAGAATCCCACCTCGACCTCACGGGACGGCGGTAACGGCGACGATGCGTGGGGGCGTCACCTCGCCTTGCACGGTCACGCCCGGCCCAACTTCCGGCACCGCACCGACCCGGAGTGGACCAGAAAATTTCAAGCCGTGCCGTGGCACCTCGACGAACGCCTCCACAGCGACGTCTTCACCGGCGACTCCGCCGTCGCCTGGATCGAACGCGAAGCCGATCCCACGCGCCCCACATTCCTGCAAATCGGTTTTCCCGGCCCGCACGAACCGTGGGATCCGTTGCCGCGCCACCTCGCCGCCTACGACGGACGCGAAGCGGAATTCCCCGCGCCCGTGGATCGGCCGCACGATTTCGAGCGCGCTCCGCCGCAACACGCCGCCGTCCGCGATTTCCACGCGCAGGTCGACCACGAGTCGCGCATCGATCTCGCCGGCGCGACCGACGCGGACATCCGCCGCATGCGGAAGCACTACTACGCGAAGGTGACGCTCGTCGACGAGCAGATCGGCCGCGTCGTCGCCGCACTCGAACGAAAAGGCCTGTTGGCGAACAGCGTCGTCATCGTGACCTCCGACCACGGCGAGATGCTAGGCGACCACGATCTCGCCTACAAATGGCTGATGTTCGACCAGGTCACGCACGTGCCGCTCGTCGTGCGCGATTTTCGCCCCGGGGCACCGGGCGGCTGCGTCGTCCCGCAATTGGTCTCGCTCATCGACCTCGGTCCGACCGTCTGTGAACTCGCGGGCGTCACTGTGCCCGCGCGACTGGAAGGGCAATCGCTCGCCGGCTATCTGCGCACCGAACCAGTGCCGGCCCGGCGCCACGTGTTTTGCGAGGACAACTACCTCCTGATGATCCGCTCTGCGACGGCGAAGCTCGTCCTCTACCACGGCCAGCCCGAAGGCGAACTCTACGATCTCCGGAGCGATCCGCACGAATCCCGCAACCTCTGGGACGATCCCACCCATGCCGCGCTGAAGCAAGAACTCCGCAACGAACTCCTCGCCTGGCTCGGCGCGAGCTGCCTCCACACGTGGGGCTACAAGGCGCGCGCCGAATCCGCCGGCGGCGCCTACGGTGTGCGCTGGCCGCGCCCCGACGACAAGCGTCTGCACGGGCCCAACTACCAGCCGCGCGTCTTGCCCCACCTTTGAAAAATTCCGTCCTCCCCTTCCTCGTCGGCACCTGCCTTGCGCTCAGCCTCCGGGCTCAGCCGATCGACGAGCATGCGACCGCCGAAACACGCGCGCTCTTCGCGAATCTCGGCACCGTCGCGCGCGACCACATCCTCGTCGGCCATCACCACACGACAGCGCGCGGCGCCGGTTGGCGCTGGCAAGCCGAGCGCTCCGACGTGCGCGTGCTCGTGGGCGATTTTCCGGCGGTGCACAGCTGGGACTTCAGCCTGCTCGTCGCGGAGCCCGATCGTCGCGCCGATGCCCGGCGCGACATTGTGGCGGCCTTCGAGCGCGGCGCCGTCATCACGCTGAGCTGGCACGCCGCCAACCCCGTCTCCGGCGGCGGCTACAACGACCACACGCCCGCGGTCGCGGCGATCCTGCCGGGCGGCAGCCACCACGAAAAATTCCTCGCGATGCTCGACGACCTCGCCGGTTTTCTCGCCACGCTCCGCGATAAAAACGGCCGCGCGGTGCCGGTGATTTTCCGTCCGTGGCACGAACACACCGGTGCGACGATGTGGTGGGGTCAGCCGTATTGCACGAAAGACGAATTCATCGCGCTGTGGCGCCTCACCGTCCATCACCTGCGCAACACCCGCGGCCTGCACCAGCTGCTCTGGGCCTATTCGCCCAACCGCCGCGCCTCGCCCGAAACCTACTTCGAGCGGTATCCCGGCGACGAGTGGGTCGACCTGCTCGGCTACGATTTCTACTCGAAGAGCGACCTCGCGCGCGCCGTGCCGTGCCTGCGCCTCGCCGTCGCCGAGGCGGCGAAGCGCGGCAAGCTCGCCGCACTCACCGAGACGGGTCCGCAGGCCGGCTGGCGCCAGAACGGCAAGCCCGACTACTTCACCGGCGAACTGCTCCCGCTGTTGCGCGACGATCCCGCGCTGCGCGGTCTCGCCTACGTGCTCTTCTGGCAGAACGCATCGGAGGAACAGCACTGGATCCCGCTCCCCGGCGAGCCCGGCGCGGAGGATTTCAAAAAATTCCACGCCGATCCGTTCACGCTTTTCGAGCGCGATCTGCCCCGGCTCTACACGCTGCCGCCGGACTCCGCGGCACCCGCAGCCGCGCCGAAGCCGCAGTCCTGATTTTATGCCCATCACCGTTTCCGCTCCCGCCCTGCCCAACATCCCGTGGGAAGAGCGTCCGGCGAACTCCTCGGAGGTTCTCTGGCGCTTTTCCGGCAATCCGGTCATCCGCCGCGACCACCTGCCGACGTCGAACAGCATCTTCAACAGCGCGGTCGCGCCGTTCCGCGGCGGCTTCGCCGGCGTGTTCCGGGTCGACAACCGCGCCGTGCAGATGCGCATCCATGCCGGCTTCAGCTCCGATGCGCTGAGCTGGGACATCGCGCCGCAGCCGCTCACGCTCGAAGGCGCCGATCCCGAACTCGGCGGCATGGTCTACGGCTACGACCCGCGCGTAACGCCGATCGACGGCCGCTACTACGTCACCTGGTGCAACGGCTATCACGGCCCGACGATCGGCGTCGCGTGGACGGAAGATTTCAAAAAATTCCACCAACTCGAGAACGCCCTGCTGCCCTACAACCGCAACGGCGTGCTCTTCCCGCGGCGCATCGGCGGCCGCTACGCGCTGCTCAGCCGGCCGAGCGACAACGGGCACACCGCATTCGGCGATATTTTCTACAGCGAGAGCCCCGACCTCGAATTCTGGGGCCGCCACCGCCACGTGATGAGCCCCGTGCGCATCGAGAAGGGCTGGCAATCGCTCAAGATCGGCGCCGGCCCCGTGCCGATCGAAACGTCCGAAGGCTGGCTGCTGCTGTATCACGGCGTGCAGCGCTCCTGCAACGGCTACGTCTACTCCTTCGGCGCCGCGCTGCTCGATTTGGAAAAACCCTGGAAGGTGATCGCGCGCGCCGCGCCGTATCTGATCGCGCCGTGGATGCCCTACGAAACCACCGGCGACGTGCCGAATGTCTGCTTTCCCTGCGCCGCGCTCGTCGATGGCACGACCGGCCGCCTCGCGATCTACTATGGCGGCGCCGATACCGTCACGTGCGTCGCGTTCGGACGCGTGAACGAGCTCATCGCCTTCATCCGCGCGAACAACGAGCGGGCGACCTGAGCCCGGCCGCTCGCCCGAACGGCGGATGAGCTGCGCGCTTCATCCGCCGCATCCAGGCACCCGGCAACCGATCACGGCGGCAGCGGCGCGTCGATCGTGCGCAACGAATAGTCCGGCAGCGTGCCCGGCGGCGTCCAAGTCGACGATGGCGTCAGGATGATGTCGTCCACCGCGACGCCGGAGCGATTCATCCAGAGGTTGAACGTGTGCAATCCCGCGGTCGTCACGGTCACGGACGCATACGGCGCGACGTTGCCCTGGCCGCGCACCCAGCGCCACGAGGTGGGCACGTCGGAACTGAGTTTCTGCGACGAAGCCGTGCCATCGAGGCCGAACCAGACTCCCGTCGACGTCGTGCCATTTTTCAGGCGAACCCAAACGTAATACGTTCCCGTCTGCGCGAAGTTCACGCGAAAATCCATCCGCGGCGCATTGGCGGCGCTCTTCGAGACATCGTCCGCGGGCAGCGCGCGCACGGCGCCACGGCCGAGCGCATTCGCCACCGACAAATAGCTCCAGTCGTGTGCCGGTCCCGCAACGGCAGCGCCGTAACTGACGGCCTCGATGCGCACGAGTCCGGTGGTGTCGGGCTGCCACACCATGAGCTGGCCGCTCACGGCCTGCGCGCCGACGGTGGTGTAGAGCGCGGTGACGTCGGTGTTGCCGACGATCTTTCGGCCGGGCTGCCCGGCCGTGTAGCCCCAGCGCGTCCACGGCAGATCAGCGCGTTCGGCGACCTCGATCAAGTCGCGCTCGTAGCCGAGTTGATCGTCGGCCCGGATATCGGCGCCGAACTGGTCGAGATAGAGCGGCACGGCATTGCGCGCCGAGAAATCCACCGCCCACTGCAGATACCAAGCGAGGAAATTCTGGCACAGCATCAGGGGAAACTTGGTCGGCTCCTTCCGGCGCAGGTTGAAGACCTTCTCGGTGTCGCGTGGCAGCACGAGGTCGTTGCCCGCGTCGTCCTTGTCGCCAAGCTGGAGCGTGATCAGGGGCGTGAAATCCGTCTGCGTGGCCTGCGGGTAGGTCGCATTACCCGGCGGCACGCCGTCTGGAGCGCTGCCATCCTGAATCCACGGCTTGGGCATCAGCACGTTCACCTCGTAGATCAAGCGACCGTGGTAGGAGGCGAGGGCCGTGTAGTAGCCATCGTAACGGAATTGCATCGTGTCGTAGTTGAAATCGGTTCCGACGAAAAACGGCGTCCAGGTATCGCCCGCGCCGCCACTCGCGACCGGCGCGCTGATTTGGTCCATCAGCGCCTTTTGGAAGGTGGTCAACACGCTCCACGGCTCCGAATCGAACGCGCTCGCGCTCGGCTCGGCGAGCAGTCCGTAGCCCGCGACGTAGTCCGTGTCCTTGTAGAGTGCGGCCAGATAGACCCAGGTTTTCTGGAAGGCCAGGTAGGTCGTGCCCGTCGGGCTGTAGAGGTCGCGCAGCTTGGACGTCGGATCGTCCACCCGCATCTCGAGGACGAACCAGATGCCCGCGCCGGAGAGCGCCTGCACCCAGTCGTCGATCTGGTCGAGGTAAGTCTGCTTCAAGCCGGAAGCGTGGCCCGAATCGCGCGTGTCGTCGTTCCATTCGATCGGCAGTCGCGCGAAGTTCATCTTGAGGTTGTTTTTCAAGTCCGCGGCCTCCGTGACGGTCGCGCCCTTCAAATTACCGCCGCGCAACTGGATCACGCGACCGGCGTCGTCGAGGATGATGCGGTCGACGATGGACAATCGTTTCGGCGTGGCGCTCGCGGTGGTGACAAGAGCAGCCAGCAACATTCCCCGCACGAGACGGACAAAAGCAGTTTTCATGGGAAGGAGAAACAGGCGGCACCCCGGAAAATCCCGGTCGCGGGGGTGCCAGCCGCGACCGGGAAGGGACAACCCATCAACGCACGAAGAGCGCCGTGCGGAAACGGTGCGCGCGTCCGCTCGGGACGTTCGTGTGGACGGTGAGCATCGCCTGCGCCGGACGCATGGCCGCCGGCGGGGTGATCGTAATCAGGTAGCGTTGCGGATCGCCGGTGAGCGGCCGCAATTCCGCGGTGAACAACCCGGCCGGTTCGCAGCTCACGCCCGTCGGCCGCAGGGTTTCACCGGGCGCGACGGTCACTTCGACCGCTTGCGCGGTTGGTTCCGTGCCGCGCCGCCAGGTGAGCAGGCGCGGCTCCACCACCATCCGCTCGGGAATAGTGACGTCGAGCGTCAGCAACGTCGACGCGGCGCCGACGGCGTCGGTGTCGACGTGGACGGTCTTGCGTTGGTGCCCGGTGAGATCGGCGTAGTGCAGCTCGACCATCACGACGCCGGACTCGCCCGGCGCGTAGGTGCGCCGCGTGAGCTCGACCGCCGTGCACGCGCAAGCGGCGCGCACGGCTTTGATCGTGACCGGCGACGTGCCGTCGTTGCGGAACGGAAACTCCAGCGCGAGCGAAGTAGCGTCCGGATCGGCGGTCACGTGCCGCTCGGTGGCGGTGAAGGCCAGCTGGCCGCGCGCGCTCGCCGCCGCGAGTAAACCGGCGAGCAGCGCACCGCGAGCGAAGCGATGAAGAAGGAGGCGCGTTTTCACGGCACCGCCGGCAATTCGATCTGGCGCGCGGAGTAGCCCGGCAACGCAGTGGTGTTCGGATTGTAGCTCGAATCCGTCGTCAACAGCACCTCATCCACGGAGACGTTGGATTTGCGCATCCAGATATTCAGGGTGTGGAAGCCGCTCGACGGCACACTGACCGAGGCGACGGTCGTATTCTTCGTGTTCACCCACGACCACGCACTCGGGTTCGCCGAAGCGAGTTCGCCAGCGGTGCCGTTGTCGAGGGCATACCAGATGCCGTTCGATGAAGTGCCGTCCTTCATCCGCACCCACACGCGGAAAGTCTTCGGGTAAGTGAGCGTGGCCGGGAACTTCACGCGGAAATCCAGCCGCGGCGAAGTGGCGTCGGCCGGCGTCGTGCCGCCGGCGCCGACCGGCTTGGCGTGCAAGGCGGCCGAATCGATCGCGTTGGTTTCATCGTAGAGTTGCCAGCGGAAGTTATCCGGGATGGCCGCGATCTGTCGGCTCAGGTGCTCCGCACGGATGCGAGCGACGCCGGTGCCGCTCGAGTCGACGGCGGCATGCGCGAGCACCTCGCCGCCGTCGATCGCCGTGCCGATGTCCTCGTAGTAGTCTTCGACGTCGGGGTTGCCGTAGATTTTGCGCGAGCTCGATCCGGCGTTGTAGCCCCAGCGCGTCCAGCCGAGGCCGAATTTCTCCGCGGTCTCGAGCAGATCCTTTTCATAGCTCAACTGCCCGTTCGCCTCCGTCGCCGCGCCGAACTGATCGAGCACGAAGGGGACCTTGTTCGCCGCCATGAATTGCGTCGCGTAGTGTTGGAGATACCACTCGAAGAACGCGCGATTGAGCAGGCCGGGGATCATCTCCCCGTTGGCATCGACGCGATGCGCATTGAACAGCTTTTCCAGTTCCCAGTCTGCGGGGCCGCCGGCGATGGGCGCGATGAGATCGTCATAGTTGGCGAGGGGCGTTTGCGGATAGGTATACTGGGTGCCGGTGGGACTGCCGGGAATCGTCTTGGCGCCGTAACAGTCGTCCCACACGGGTTCAGGATCGATCGGTATCGCGGTCGTAGTATCGCTCCAACCGTGCTGAATCCAGGGCTTGGGCATGAGCACGTTCACCTCGTAGATGCAGCGTTCCGGGTAGGCGGCGATCAAAGCGTCGTAATCCGCGTAGCGGAACTGGAGCGTGTCGTAGTTGAAATCCGTGCCGACGAAAAATGGCGTCCAAGTGTCGCCGGAGCCGTTCGTCGGGTCGCTGATGTGGTTCATCACCGCGAGCTGGAAAGTCGTGAGTGTGGTCACCGGTTCCGCCGGCGGCGTGTCAGAGGTGCCGAGGCGGCTCGCACTCGGCTCCGCGAGGATACCGTAGCCGGCGATGTAGTCGGTGTTCTTGAAGGCGTCCGCGATCGCTTTCCAGAAGGCGAGGAACTTCTCGTGCCGTAGCGAAGTGGTGTCGTAGAAATGCCCGTCGCTCTCGTTCGGCTTGGCCTGTTCGGCATTGGCGTCGCAATCGTTCGCACGCGCCTCGAGATAGACCCAGAGGCCCTGCGCGGTGAGCGCGTTGACCCAGATCTGGGTGAGTTCGACGATGTCAGGCACGCTGTTCGGCGTCGCGGTGCGGATAAGTAGTCCCGAGCCGTCGAGCGAGTAGGTGTAAAGATCGACGAGGTCGCCGTTGCGATCGAGCGTGCGGTCGTCATGGCTCGGGTGGTCCTTGGGAAAGTATTTGAACTCCACCGGCAGCCGCACGCAGTTCATGTGATACCGGTTCTTGATTTCATCCGCGGCGAAACTGGGCGACAGCGAGCCGTCGTTCGAGTTCACGTTGGCGCCGCGCAGGACGATCGGGCGCTGGAGTTCGTCGTAGATCTGCGTGCCGCGGATCGTGAGGCGCTTCGGCGTGGCGAAGGCCGCGGCGGTCAGGAGTGAACTCACCAACACAAGGGCGGCGGCGCGTGCCAGGCCGCGAGAGACTATCGCTCGGAGTTTCATTGGGGAACGAGGGTGGAGGGTATCAGCCCTTCGCCGCGGAGACTCCGGGCGAAGTGCGCGCAACCTATCCCATCCGCGTCGCGCGCGCATTGTGAACGCGCGCCTTTCCCCTGCGAACCTGCGGCAGTCCGTCGTTCACAACGCCACGCGGAGACGATGGCGGAAACTGTCGCCGCGCTCCGTCAGCCACGCCGCGAGACGCCGCCGCAAGGCGCTCGCGCCCGCGTCGGACGGATTCACCACGGGAGTCAGCTGGAACGGATCACGCTCGAGATCGTAGAGCAGCTCGCGGTAGCCGCCGCGCCGCTCGTCGGCGTCGGCCACGAACAATTGTCGCGGCGTCCGGAGCGCGCGCCAGCCGAGGTCGTCGCGCGTGCCGCTCTGCTCCAGCACGCGCCGGCGCGGCGCGAAGAAACACAGCCCGGCCTCCTCCGGTCCGGCGAACGCCGGATCGCGCAGGCAGCGCGAGAGCGCGCGACCATCCAGGCCCGCCGGTGCGCGCACGCGGAGCAGGTCGAGCAGCGTGGGCATCAAGTCGGGGCTGTTGATGAGCGCGTCGGTGCGTGCTCCGGCCGGCAGTTGTCCGGGCCAGCGCACGAGCAGCGGCACGGCGATCGATTCCTCGTGCCACACGAACTTCTGCATCAGGCCATGCGAACCGAGCATCTCGCCGTGGTCCGAGGTGTAGACGACGATCGTGTTGTCAGCCAGGCCCGCGTCCTCGAGGTAATCGAGCAATCGTCCGAACTCCGCGTCGACCGCCGTGCACCCGCCGAAATAGCCCGGCACCGCGGCCGCGGCGTAGTCGTCGGGCACATTCGCGCGGCGCGGAAGTTTGCGATCGCGATAGGGCGCCTCGAAGCGAGCGGGCGCGTGATATTGGATGTCGCGTCCCGAGTAGCCGGCTTCCTCCATCATGCGCGCGTAGGCATCGTCGACCGGGAAGTCGGCATAGGGTGTGAAGCCCGCGCCGTGGGTGTTGTGCGGCGCCACCCAGGAGAGGAAGAGCGCGAATGGCTGGTCCTTCGGCCGCTCGCGCAGATGGCGCAACGCCACATCGGTCTCATGCGTCGCCTGCCAGCCCGGCCCACGCACCACTGGCTCCGGCGATTCTTCCCAATAGCTCAACTCGAAGAGGTTGTGGTTGACGTTGTTCGCGTGCCAAAAATCGAAACCCCGACGGTGGCTGCGCGGGACGAACTGCGAGCCGTGGTGCAGATGCCATTTGCCGATGTAGGCGGTGTGGTAGCCGGCATCGCGAAGCGCGTCGCCGATCGTCGGCACCGCCGGGGAGAGCACATCGTCATTCGCCAGCACGCCGCAACCGTGCGGGAAGCGTCCGGTGAGCATGCAGGCGCGGTTCGGCGTGCACACTGGACAGGTGGCCACCGCCTGCGTCGCCAGCACCCCTTGCCGTGCGAACGCATCGAGATTCGGCGTCAGCACCGGATCTTCACCCATGCAGCCGACCGCGTGACGCCGCTGCTGGTCGGAGAAGACGAAGACGAGATTGGGCTGCATCGGCGCAATCCTAGCAGACACCCGCACTTCGGACATTGAGAACGCGACGGCTTCGTCTGAAATCCTTTGCCCTCGGACGCTTTCGACAAAGCATCTCAGAACGAAGCCGGGCTCACTCCTTGGCCGTCACCTCCACTGCCCCTATGCTGCCCCGATGAGGAAAGCTACCCTGCCCCTGCTGCGCGCATCCGTGGGTGCCGCCTTGTTCGCCGCCGCCCCGCACGTGTCCTTCGCCGCCGACGCGGTGGCGGCGCGTCCCAACATCATCGTCATCCAGACTGACGATCAGGGCTTCGACGACATGGGGTTTCGCCACCCGTGGGGCCAGGGCCCCCGGACGCCGACCTTCGACGCCCTCGCCGCGCGCAGCGTCCGCTTCGAGAATTTCTACGTGGCGCCGCTCTGCTCGCCGACACGCTCGATGCTCCTGACCGGCCGGCATCACCTGCGCACCGGCGTCTGGGGCGTGCACGCCGGACAGGATTTTCTTTCGCTCGATGAAACCACCGTGGCCCAGCCGCTGCGCGCCGCCGGCTATCGCACGGGATTCATGGGCAAATGGCACGTGGGCAAGACCACTGGCTATTTTCCGTGGGAACGCGGATTCGAGGAGGCGACGATGGCACGCCTCTACGTCTACAAGGACAATCCAATGATGCGGAACGGCCATCCATTGCCCACCGAGGGTTGGACCGAGGAACGACTCGCCGACATGGCCGTCGACTTCATCGACCGCGCTGGCGACCGGCCGTTCTTCCTCTACTACTGCCCGATCACGTGTCACGGCGGCGTGGGCGGTCCGCGCGAAATCAGCGACGGCGCAGCGAACGCCGGCTTCCACGCGCCGCCGGAATTCATCGAGGCGTATCAGCAAGCCGGAGTGAGCACGGAACTCGCCCGGCTCTACGGCAGCCTCACGTTCCTCGACACCCAGCTCGCACGCCTTTTCGCCGAACTTGAAAAGCGTGGCCTCGCGAAAAACACGCTCGTGTTCGTCCTCGGCGACAACGGCCCGACGCACCAGACGCTCAACGAGGAGGAATGGCAGCGGCGCAACCCGAGCGGCCTGCGCGGCGCCAAGACCCGCGTCGACGAGAACGGCGTGCGCAGTTTCCTCTTCGTGACGCAACCGGGGCACCTCGCGTCGCGCGTCGTGCAAGACGTCGCCACGGTCGCCGATCTTTATCCGACCATCCTCGCCGCCGCCGGCGTCGCACTCCCGCGCGGCCAAAAAACGCTCGATGGCTTCGACCTGCGCCCGCTCCTCGAGCGGGGCCAATGGGAGCACGCCGATCGCGCTTGGTGCCAGATCGAGGTGCTGAACAGCGCCGGCCTCGAAGTCGGCAAACTGCCGCGCGTCGACACCGCCGGACTGACCGTGCGCCCGCAACCGCTGCTCACGCTCGGCGACGCCGCGAACTCCATCGCCACCGTGTTCTCCGTGCGCCGGGGCAATCTCAAACTCACCAAGGGCTCGCTCTACGACGTCAGCACGCCGGACGGACGGCGCGAACGCACCGCGTTGGAAAATCCCGCGGTCAAGGCCGAGTTCGACACGATCTTCGCCGGCTGGTGGAGCGGCATCGTCGCGCAGCCGCCATCGTTCCAGAAACCCGTGCTCGTGCTGCCGGCAAGCGTGCCGGCCGACGATCCCGGCGTCGCCGCGATCGCGACCGGCTTCTACGCCTACCTCGCCGTCGCCGCGCAGGGCCAGTCGGTGCGCGTGGAGAACCACGCCGTGCTCGGTCTCGGCAATCCCGGCGATCGCCTGACCTTCCGCGTCGCTCCGGGCGCGAGCACGCGCTACCGCGCGTCACTGCGTTTCCGCGGCAAAATGCCCGCGGAGTCTGCGACTCTGCGACTGCACCTCGAAGGCGGCGCCACGGTCGAAGCGGCCACCCGCGACAACGATCTCGAGTTTCCGCCGCTCGACCTCCCCACAGCCTCCCCCGCGCAGCCCCGGCTCCTGTTTCTTGAAGTCGCCGGCGCCGGCGCCGTGAAACTCCCGGCGCTGACCGAGCTCCGCCTCACGCCCGTCGGCGGCTCATGAGCGCACCGACCGCCTCCGTCGACGCCACGCCACGTCCGACCGCATTGCCGGAGGAGCGCGTGCCGTGGCGCGAGAAACTCGCGTTCGGCATCGGTGGCATTCTCGACAATTTCGGAAACGCCGGCCTCAAGAACGTCGCGAATCCCATCTTCAACATCGTGCTCGGCGTCAGCCCCGCGCTGGTCGGGCTGATGATCTCGATCTCGCGCGTCTGGGACGCGTTCATCGATCCGCTCGTCGGCAGCGCCTCCGACAACGCCCGCACGCGCTGGGGGCGCCGCAAGCCCTTCGTCGCGGTCGGCATCGTCGGCTGCGCCGTCGCGCTGCCGCTGATGATGTTCTGCCCCGCCGGCGGCAGCGAGGCGTCGCGGTTCGCGTGGCTAATGGTCACCGGCCTGTTGTTCTACGCGGCCTACGCCGTGTTCGTGATTCCGTTCAACGCCCTCGCATTCGAGATGACGTCGGACACGCACGAACGCACCCGCGTGCAGGCGGTGAAAACCGTCGTCGCGGCGATCTCGGGCGTGGGCATCCAATGGATTTTTCCGCTCACGCAAAACGGCTGGCTCGGCGACCCGGTGCAAAGCGTGCGGATCGTCGGCCTCGGCCTCGGCGTGCTCTACCTGCTGATCGGCGTAGTCCCTCTCGTGACGCTGAAGGAGCGCCTCTTCCGCCAGGCGGCGAAGCAGGCCGCCGTGCCGCTCCGCATCAGCCTGCCCACCGCGCTGCGCAGCCGGCCGTTTCGACTGCTGCTATTAGTGATCGTGCTCACCCACCTCGGCCTGAACACCGTCAACGCCCTCGGCATCTACGTGAACGTCTACTACGTCCACGGCGGCGACGCCAAGGCCGCCTCGATCGTCAGCGGCTGGTGGGGCACGGTCTACCTGCTTTCCACCATCGCGCTCACGCCCGCGATCGCGGCGCTCTCCGGTCGCATCGGCAAGCGCCGCGCCCTGCTCGTCTGCCTCGCCTGCGTGCTCACGGGCTCCACGCTAAAATGGTTCCTCTTCACGCCCGCGCACCCGCACTGGCAACTCGTCATCGGCGTGCTGCTCGGTCCGGGTTTGTCCGGTCTGTGGATGCTCGTGCCCTCGATGACGATGGACATCGTCGACCACGAGGAGCTGCAGAACGGGACGCGTTCCGACGCGCTGTATTACGCGATCTCCGCATGGGTCGGGAAATGCGGCCTCGCCCTCAGCCTTTTCCTGTCGGGCCTCCTGCTGGTCGGCCTCGGTTTCGACGCGAAACTCGGCGCGCAACAGAGCGCCACGACGCTGTTCTGGATGCGCGTCTGCTTCGCCTGGTTGCCGGCGCTCACGGTCATCGTGTCGCTGATCACGGTCGCCCGCTTTCCCCTCACCACGGAAAAAATGCTCCAAGTGCGCGCCGAGCTCCTGCGCCGCCGCCAAGTCGCGGCGAACGCATGAGACCGGTCTTCTGACCGCCCGCCTTCGCCGCGCCGCGCGCCTCCTGCCGTCACGCCCAAGGAGGCGCGAGGAGGCGCATTGCCCGGCCCTCACCGATGACTTTCGACCGACTCTACGACGCCAGTCTGCAGCACCTGCTCAAGCTGCTGCGCTGGCGCGTGTGGTTGCAGGAAAAACTGCAGCCCACCGAGTGGCAGGTGACGCTGCTGTGGGCGGCAGTGGCGGGCGTGCTCGGCGCCCTCGCCGCCCTCGCGTTCACGAGCCTGACCGAAGGGACGCACCGCCTGCTCACCGGCTCGCGCGCGGGCATCGTGGAGTCGATGCGCCTGCTCCCGTGGTGGGCCGTGCTCGGCGTGCCCACGCTCGGCGGCCTGCTCACCGGAGCAATCCTTCGGGTCGGACAGAAGCTGCTGCCGGGGCAGAGTTCGACCGACTACATGGAGGCGATCTCGCTCGGATCAGGACGCCTGCCGGTGCGTGCGAGTCTGACGAAGATTGGCGCCGCGCTCTTCGCGATCGGCTCTGGTGCCTCGATCGGTCGCGAGGGTCCGCTCGTGCAACTCGCGGCGTTGCTCGCCTCGCTCATCGGGCGCTGGCGCCGCCTGCCCCCGCCGCGCGCCCGCCTGCTGATCGCCTGCGGCGGTGCGGCCGGCATCGCTTCCGCCTACAACGCGCCCATCGGCGGCTCGTTCTTCATCGCGGAAATCATCCTCGGCACGATCGCGATGGAAAACCTCGGGCCGCTCGTCGTGTCCGCCGTCGCCGCCGCGCTGACCTTGCGGACGCTGACGAACGCCGCCCAGCTCTACGCGGTGCCGGCATTCCATCTCGGCTCGCTCTGGGAAATCGGACCTTACGTGCTACTCGGGCTGCTGACGGGCTCGCTCGCCCCGCTGTTCCTCCGTTCGTTGCGCCGGGCGGAAGCATTCTTCGTCGGCCTGCGCCTGCCGTTGGTGCTGCGCCTCGGCTTGGGCGGGTTGCTGGTGGGACTCGTCGCCATGCGGATTCCCGAGGTCTGCGGCAACGGCTACATCGTCGTCGTCGACATCCTGAACGGCGAGATCGGCTGGGGGATGCTGATCCTGGTCCTCGCCTGCAAGTGGCTCGCCACCGCCGCCTCGTTCGGTTCGGGCGCACCGGGCGGCGTTTTCACGCCTTCGCTTTTCATGGGAGCCAGCGGCGGATTTCTCTTCGGCACGGCGGTGCACGCGCTCTGGCCAGCCGCCGCCGGCGATCCACGCGCGTTCGGACTCGTCGGCATGGGGGCGTTTCTCGGCGCGGTCTGCCACGCTCCGCTCATGGCGATCATCATGCTCTTCGAGATGACTCTAACCTACGACATCGTGCTGCCGCTCATGCTTTGCACCGTGATCGCCTACTACACCGCCAAGGGGCTCGGGAGCCACTCGCTCTACAGCGAATCACTCCGGCGCAAAGCCGCCGAGCAGCCCGCCGGAAAAACTTGGGAAGGTCAGGCCGTCGCAGCTTTCATGCGGAGCGATCCGCCCTGCATCCTCCACGACGCGCGCCTGGCAGATATCGCGCGGCTTTTCCTCTCCGAGCGGGTCAACAATCTCTACGTCGTGACGCGCGAGCGGAAATTTCTCGGCGTCGTCGCGTTGCACGACATCAAGCCATTCCTCAGCGAACCGGCGATGGCGCACGTCGTCATCGCCAGCGACATTCTCCACGACGATTTTCCGTGCGTGCGTATCGGCGAATCGCTCGGCGAAGCGTTGGGACGCTTCCTCGGCGTGCGGGCGGAGCGGTTGCCCGTGCTGGCGAGCGACGGCCGACTGGTCGGCAGCCTGGCGAAGAGCGACCTGCTGCTTGCTCTCGTCGAACTGCAAAAGCGCCCCCCCGCGCCAGCGCCGACGATCGCGGGCGCCACTGCGTCCGGGCCGCTCGCGGAGGAGCCTGCGACGATGCGCACCTAAATCGGCCGCGTGACCTCAGCGCGTGGCGCTGCCGCTCTTCGCCCGCCGTGCGCTCGACCAACGCGCACGCGGCAGACGCATGATCTCCGCCGGCGCGCGTCGATCGCGCAGCAGCTCCAGCATCGTGCTCATCGCGGGATCGATGTGCCGGTAGAATTTCCGGTAGCCGGCGCACAGGTAGTTCAGTCCCGGTTCACCGTCCGGCGTCTGGAGGAAGCGGTGTTTCGGGCACTCGCCGTGGCAGGCGAAACGCACCGTGCAGTCGCGGCAATATTTCGGCAGCGTGGCCGACTTCGCCTCGCCGAACTGGCGCTGCGCGGGCGCATCGACCATGGACGCGAGCGACTCGTTGAGCAGGTTGCCGAGCCGGTAGCGCGGATAGACGTAGTGGTCGCAGCTGTAGATATCGCCGTTGTGCTCGATCGCGAGCGCGCCGCCGCATTTCTCCGAGTAGATGCAGACGCCGGCCGGTTCGCCCGCCCAGTTGGCCAGCGCGGCGTCGAACTGCTGCACGAACACCCGACCGACGTCATGCTCGACCCACTCGTCGAAGATGCGGCACAGGAAGTCACCGTAGTCGCCCGGGCGCACGCTCCACGGCATGACGTGCTCGTCGTAGTTCTCCATCCCAGGATGATCGGGCGGTGGCGCGAGCCAAAGCCCGTCCGGCGCCCCGGCCTTCGGTGCCGTCCGCTCGATGATTGGGATGAACTGGATATATCCCGAGCCGATTTCACGGAGGAACCGGTAGACGAGCACCGGAAACGGCGAATTCCGCCGATGCACCGTGGTGAGCGTGTTGAACTCGACACGGTGCTTCTTGAGCACGCCGAGACCGGCCATCACCGCGTCGAAGGTCGGTCGCTGCCCTTTGTCGACGCGATAGGCATCGTGCAGTTCGCGCGGCCCATCGATGCTGATGCCGACCAAAAATTGATTCTCGGCGAGGAACTCGCCCCAAGTGTCGTCGAGCAGCGTGCCGTTGGTTTGCAGCGCATTTTCGATTTTCCGGCCGTCGGCGTAGCGCCGCTGAAGCGCCACGACCTCGCGGAAGAAATCCACGCCGAGCAATGTCGGTTCGCCGCCCTGCCAGGCGAAGTTCACCACCGGCACCGGCTGCGCGGCGATGTAGTCGCGAACGTAAGCTTCGAGCACGGCGGGCGACATGCGGAAATTCTTCGCGCCCGGGTAGAGATGCGTCTTCTCGAGGTAGAAGCAGTATTCGCAACCGAGGTTGCAGAGCGCGCCGCCGGGCTTGGCCAACAGGTGGAACGGGCGCTCGGCAGGCGGCGCGGTGAGACGGCTCGGCGTTGGCATTGGCTAATTTCTCACCGCGAGTGACGGCGTGGTGCAATCGGATACTCTTTTGCCCGCGACACGCATGCCGTGCATCCGCTCATTGATACGGCGTGAAGTCGCCCTGCAACAGCACATGCGCGTCGTTCGCGAAGGCTTGAAAATCCGCCGCCTGCTCGTGCCCGGAATAATACGGCACCCAATAGGAACTCGCAGCCTGATTGGTCCAGGTCATGAGATAGGCGCACTTCGTCCAGAGCGGGCGAACGGGATCGTTGAAGGCGGCGAGCACCCGCGTCGTCCACCAAGCCGGGTTCGTCGTGCCGGCAAGGCCGGCGGTGCGGCCGATCTCGGTGAACGCCGTCGGCTTGCCCCGTGCGCTCGCGGCTTGATACGCATACCCGAGCGCGTCGTTCCACTTCGAGATGGCGTCGGTATCCTTCAGGTATTGGTCGACGCCGCAGACGTCCACTTTGGCGTTGCCCGGCCAGTAGATGAGATACTCCGCCTTCGAGTTGAATTGGTTGCCCGACGGGGCGTAACAATACAGGAGCTGGTGCACAGCCTTCGTGTCGCGCAAGTAGGTCAGCGTGTAGTTCCACAACGTCGTGAACTCGCTCGGGACGGCTGCGCCCCACCAGAACCAATCGCCATTCATTTCGTGATACGGGCGGAAGATTACCGGCACCGATTCACCGTTGACGGTGAGTTGGCCGAGCAGGGTCGCGAGCGCGTCGAGATCGCTGTTGAGCTTCGTGTTGGCCGCCTCGCCGGAGGTGACGGCGCGCGCGAGCACGCTGGGAGTATCGTTCACGCCGGTGCGGTCCTTCGCGCTGCCGCCGGTGAGCGGGTTGCGCATTTCCCAGTGGATCGTGAGAATCATGCCGCGCGCGAAGTCGTCCAGCATGCGCTGCCGCATCGTCGTGCGCTGGCTGGCAGTCGCATAAAGATAGGTGTCGAAATTCCAGCCGGAAACCCCGGGATGGTGCCCCGTCACGGTCTTGATATCCGAGCGATTGGCATTCCCCTGCCAGGTGCTGCCGTCGGCGTTGAGCCCTTTCCACGTGGCGAACTGCTGACCGAAGACCGCACCGTCGAACGACGTGTATGCGAACAGGTTTTCGTAGAGAATCGTTGTGAGACTCGTCGCCGCGTCGTCACTCTGCGGCGTGGCGCGAAGCGGGGAAGAAAACCCGGCGGCGAGGACGGCAAGCGCCAGTGCGGCGCGGAGACGGAGGAAGTTTGGGGGCATGAGCGGAGGCGATGGTGGAAAAGCGCGGAATGGGCCGCCGGAGTGTTCGGCGGAAACCACCGCGAGGCGTGGGATTATGCCCGCTCACATGGGCCGAACCATGAGAACCCCGGGAAAATATCCGCGAACCTTTGCCGGCGAGCAAAAGTGCAACTGACCCGGCCCCGAGTGTGGCGTTGCCAATTTTCACACCACGCACGCGGGCTAAGGACGAAAGACACGCCCGACTGACAGATCGTCGCAGGACCTGGCCTTCACGAGATTCGAAGGAGCACGTAAACCGTGCACCAAGCGCGCTTCGATCGGGGAGTGAAAATGTGGCCAAAAGTGGCCATTCCAGATGCCATTTCGACCTGTTTTGCCCACATATCCAAATGCATCATTTATTTGCTTATAAATTATGATCCAACTACTTGCGGTTTAAAATTATGCCTTATTGCGGCGGTCTTGAAAACCGCTGAGGCGCAAGCCTCCGGGGGTTCGAATCCCTCCCCTTCCGCCAGCGCGCTGTTCGCGGCCCAAAAAAAAACGCGGCGCTCGATGCGCCGCGTTGGTTGGAGAGATTTGGAAATGCTCAGTTCCGCGACGGACTGACGACCACTTGGGTCTGATCGAGCGCCGGGAGAATCGTCGCATTGCCACCGTTGTTGTCGCCACCCTTGCCCGCGTCGGCGGCCGGAGCGCCGGCCGCGGAGGTCGCGACGGCGACGAGGCCGGCGTTGCCGCTGCCCACCGCACCGGTCACCGCGCGCACGATTTCGCCGGTGGAGTTCGGGTTCGCTTCAGCGGCGACCTTGACGACGGCCGCGAGCACGCCCTCGACGAGATTCGGCGTGCCGGCCGTGTTGGTGATGGCGCCCTGGCCAATCGCATTGGCGACGGACACGGCCGCTTCGAGGAAAACACTGGCGAGCGAGGGATCAGCCGCCACCGCCTCCGCCACCGTCTGGGCGGCGCCACCGGAGGAGGCTTGGCCGAAGGCCACGCTGATCTCGCCGCGATCGGTGATGAAAGTCACCACACCGCTCATCGTGCCGACGGTCGCGTTGGCCTTGTCTTGGGTGACGCGCACCGCGAAGACCGTGCCCTTGGCCACAGCGATGCCGCGCGGCGTGCGCACGCTGAAATTGGTGATGCCCTTTTTCGCCGGATCGAGGCTGGCAACCACGGTGCCACGCTGGAGATTCAGGGTCGTCGTCTCCTTGGCGTTGTGGCCACCCTGGACCTCGGCATCGAGACGCTCGATCGTGAGCTCGCTATCCGCGAGGACGTTGGCGACGGTGCCATCGAAAAAGCGGAGCGAGACTTCGGCGCCGGAGCCGGTCTGAATCACGGCGCCAACCGGCAGAGCGGCGCCCGGTTGCAGAGATTGATGCGAACCGGTCGAAACGGTGCCTTTGACCGTCAGCACGGTGGCACTGGGGGCGCCAAACACGGCGAGCGTGCAACCGAGGAAAAGAACCAATGAAGCGAGGATTTTGCGGGAGTTCATGGCGAGGCGGGGAGGTAAGAGGACTGGATGGAGCGAGGCGAAACAAAAACTAAGGTATTAGCACGCACCGGAAGGCGGCCGGAGAATCTGCCGAATCGTTCGCCAGATGATCACGCAGTCGAGCCAGACGCTCCAGTTGTGAATGTAGAAAAGGTCGAGCTGCAGGCGCGCGCTGATGGCGTCCGGAGTCCGCATCTCGCCGCGCAACCCGTGCGATTGAGCGAGACCGGTGATGCCGGGCTTCACGAAGAACCGCATGCGGTAAACTTCCACGGCGTCGGCGAATTCCGAGTCGTGACGCACGTAATGCGGACGCGGACCGACGACGCTCATGTCGCCGCGCAACGCATTCCAAAACTGCGGCATCTCGTCGAGGCTGGTGCGTCGGAGGAACCTCCCGAAGCGAAAGACCCGAATGTCTCCCGGCGAGGTTTGCCCCTGCCCCTCCGCCGTCGCATACATCGTCCGGAATTTCAGCACCATGAACTCGCGTCCGGCACGACCCGACCGCGGCTGCCGATAAAACAGCGGTCCCGGCGCCTGCCGCCGCTGCATCAGCCACACCATGAGTCCGAGGGGTGGCAAAATGAAGAGGACGACAGGGAGCGAGATGGCGATGTCCATGCCGCGTTTCACTCCGCGCAAAACCGGATTCTCCAGAGGCTCATCCTGAAACGCCATGAAGCTGTAGCCATCCTGCACGAATTGCCGCAGCGGATGCGCCAGCCGGAACGCGAGATCGTTCTGCACCAGCAGGCGGCAACCCGTCGCCGCGCAGGCCCTCACGAGATGGTCGAAATCTTCCGCGTGTTTCGGAAGGTTCAGCATCAGCACCTGCTGCGCACCGGTGGCCAAAATCGTCGCCCGCAAATCCTCGAACTGCCCCACCTCGGGCAGCTCGGGCAGATTCGGCAACTCCCCCGCGTAGCGCACCCGTCCGATTGGCTGCAATCCCAGCGGCGCACCCGCTTCGAGCCAGCGACGCATGTCGGGAAACTGGCGCCCGTCACCCATGACCAGCGTCGGCATACGCGAGCGGCCGCCAAACAGCGACTGCCTCAACAACACCGGCTGGAATCGGTTCACCAGCACGAGCAACAAGCCGAGGATCGGAAAGTATGAAGCCAAGAACAGGCGGCTGATGCCTGGGTCCTTGAATCCGACGACGACGGTGAAAACGGTGCCCGCAATGATGACGAGTTGCTTCGCCGCCAACTGCAACGACCTCCCCCACCCGAGGACGGCGAGTTCGCTCTTCACCGCCCACGCCGAGCCCATCGTCAGCAAAACCGCGCTCGCGATCGCCAGAGGATAGGACGCGTGCGGCAGGAGCGTCGTAAACTGCTTCCCACGAACCAAAGGCGCCCCCTCCGCCATGACCAGCCAGAGGCCTGCCGCTTCGGCGGCGACGAGGAAACTGTGAATGCTGGCCAAGCCAGCGCTGCGGCGATCAAGCATTTCGAAGCGTCCGCGTTGAATGGCCCTTCACGCCGCGAACGGGGAACGTCTAGGGTTTTTCTCCTACTCGCGTCGAGCCTCTTAATTGCGGGAACGCCTCTCCGTCTCTCATAACGAGCCAAACCAACTTCATCGCGCGAAGATATCGGCCGGCAAACCGCCGCGGATGAGACAAGACACGCCACAGCCAACCCAGCCGGGCGCGATCCACCCAGACCGGAATCGCCACTTGCGCTCCGGTCAGGAAAGCCAGCGCCGCTCCGAGGCAAAGGATGGTGGGACGGTAGCTCAGCTGTTCGCGCAGGTAACAGCCCAGCCGCTCCTGCACCCCGCCACCAATGCCGAGGTAGACCAGCGCCGGCCGCCGCGCTTCCAAATGTGCGCGCAGGCGCTCGTCGACGAGCTCACCCTCGCCATACCACGGCGCCACATAGAAGTCCTCCTCGGCCGTCGGCACCCCCATCGTTTCCAGCCACGCCCGAGCGCGCGCGGCATCGCCCACGCTCGGCATCACCCAACAGGCCGCGCCCGGCTTGCGCATTTCCGGTCGCTCGAACCATCGGCGCAGGAATTTCAGCCCCGAATGCCGCGGCAACCTTTGGCCGGTGCGCAGCTGCCACATCGTGACCAAAAGCCCCGAGTCGGTGAGCACGAGATCGCTCCTGGTCAGTGCCCGCCGATACGAGGGCGAGCGCACGAGATCCTCCGCCATGCCGATACCCGACGGCGCCGTGAGCAAACCGCCTTCCGCGATGAACTCCACCGCCTCCTCAAGCGAGCCGGCAAAAAAATCCACGCCCAGCACGCGCACGCGCCGCAAGTCCGGGCCCGTTCGCTCTCTAGCGATCATGCGCCGCCTCCTTCGCGTTTCCACGGCGCAGTTCCTCGGTCTTGGTCACCGCGAGAAATTCGTAGAACCCATGCAGCCGGGCGAAGTAGTAACCTTCGCGACCGTCGAGAAATCCCCGCTGCCAGAAATAAACATAGGCGAACCGCAGCCAGGGCCGCAGCGGCAAACGCCGCACCCAGTGCTTCACGCGCCTCCGCCAGCCAACCTCGGCCAGCTGCAACTCCGCCGCGCCGCTGCCGCGCTCGCACGCCACGCGCGCTTCCCAGTTCGAGTAGCGATTGTGCTTCTCGACGAACGCCGCGATCGACGGGAAGGCATAGTGATCCATCTCACAGCGCAGCCGCGCCGTGCGCCCGCGCACGACGACGTGTTCGTGCACCTCGTTGTCCCCGCTCTCGGTCGCCGCGCCGGTGATCTTCTCGTAACGACCGAGCGCGTGGCGGAACAGCCGGAGATTCCAGTTCGGATAGTAGGCGTGCCGCAGCCAGCGCCCCATGAAACGAAAGCGGCGGTTGATCCAATATCCCGCCACGTCCGAAACGGGCGCCGACACGATCGCGCGGAATTCCTCCTCCGCCCCGGGCGGCAGCACCTCGTCCGCATCGAGGATGAAAACCCACTCGTGCGCGAACGGCAGATTCTCGAGCGCCCAGTTCTTTTTCTTGGGCCACGTGCCGTTGAAGGCGAACTGCACCACGCGCGCCCCGTGCCGCGTCGCGACCTCGGCCGTCGCGTCCGTGCTGTGCGAATCCACGACCCAAATCTCCGCCGCCCACGCGACGCTCGCGAGGCAGCGCGGCAGATTTTCCGCCTCGTTGCGCACCGGCACGAGCACCGACACCGGAACTTTCCCCTGTCCGCTCATTCGCGATCGCACGGATTCCTGCGCGCGCGACGGGCGGACTTGGCGGGAGGCGACAGTGAGCGGCGGCGAATCATCGGCAATTCGCGGCACTTAACCCCGCACGCCCGCGCGATGGCAAGCCCCGCCACGGAGAATTTCGCTTGCCGGCATGGGAGGGTCGCCCGAGTCCTAGCGACGTCGTGTCCCCGCCCCGCTCCTCTCGCGCCGCGCCGTCCGAACCGCTCTCGCCGGCGGAAATGCTGCTCGTCGTGCAAACGCTGGGGTTGCTCGTGGCGGCTTCGTGGCTCGGCGGCGGCATGGCCCACAACGCCCTGCCGTGGATTCTCGCGCTCACGGCGCTGAGTCTTCCCCTCTGGTTCGCGCGTCGCGCGGAAGGAGTCGCGCTCGGATGCGGAGCGCTCGTCCCGGCCGTCCTCTGGCTCGCGCTCGTCGGCCTCGCCTGCCTCAACCCGAGCCACGAACTCCGTCCCGACGGCACCTGGCACGAGCGGGCCGGCTGGTGGCACTGGCTGCCCACCACGGTGGATCGAGCACATACGGTAACCGGAGCGCTGCCTTGGCTCGCCGCACTGCTCCAAGGCGCGGCGCTGTCCGGATTGCGTCCGCCCGCGCGCGCCGTGCGCCTGATCTGGGCCGGCGCGGCGTTGAACGGTTTCGCGCTCGCCACCGTGGGAGCCGGTTTTCACTTCCTCGGCGCAGACCGGATGCTCGGCGCCTTCGACGTCCCGGAGCCCACGTATTTCTTCGCGACGTTCTACTACAAGAACCACTGGGCCGCCTACGGCGCGCTCGGCAGCATCGCCGGCGCCGCGCTGGCGTTGGCGCACTGGCCGGCCGCGCTCGCCGGGGAACCGGCCGCGCGCGGCCGCACGGTGTTCTTCGGCGGCATCGCGCTGGTGACGCTGTGCACTTTGCCGCTGCCCGGCTCGCGCGCGGGCCTGTTGCTCGCGGCGGCCATCGCCGGTGGCTTCGCGCTGCGGGCCGCCGTTCAGCTCGGGCAAGGCCGCGGGCGCAGCGGGCGGGTGTGGGGGGCGGCGGTGCTGTTGGCGATCTGCCTCCTGATCGCCGGCTTCATCGCGCGTTTCTACATCGAGCGCGGGCGCGCCGACTTCGCACGGACCGAGCGTCAGTTCGCCCAACACGCGGCCGGCGGCATGCTCGATCTGCGGGTGGAAATCTCGCGCGACACGTGGCGGATGTTCCAAGCGCGACCATGGTTCGGCTGGGGCGTGGGTTGCTACGAGATCGTCTTCCCGGTCTTCCAAGGGCCGTATCTGCGCGACGAAGGAGGGCGTCGCGTCGCCCGCGTCGAGTTCGCACACAACGACTGGCTTCACATCCTGGCCGAAATGGGCGCGCTGGGTGCGGCGCTGCTGCTGGGCGCGGCGGGCGCGAGGCTGTGGCAGAGCTGGCGCCGGGCGGGTGGAGCCGGCCGCACCGCGCTCGGCGGCGCGGGGCTGTTGTTGCTCTACGCGTGGATCGATTTCCCCTTCCACAATCCCGCGGTGCTCCTGCTCTGGACGGTGCTTGTGGCAACCGCCGGCGGCCTCAGGCGTGGTTGAAATCGCCCGGCTCGCCGCAACACGCGCGCGATCTCAGCCGTCCTTCGCCGGCTTGTGGGAGTAGGCTTTGCCGTAGCTCTTCGACTGGTGGTAGGCGTAGCCGTAGTAATACGTCGATCCGCCCAAGCCCGAAGGCATGGCATTGAGCACCACGCCGGGAGTCTCGATATCCGCCTGCCGGAAACGCTCCAGCACCCCGCGCACCGCCTGGCGCGTCGCGGTGTTGAAGCGGCAGACGAACAGGGCTTCGTGGCAGTGTTTCGCGAACGCGATGGCGTCGGGAAACACGCCCGCCGGCGGCGTATCGATGATGAGCACGTCGAAGTGGCGCTGGAGTTCCTCGAGCAAACGCGGCAGCGCTTCGCCGGAAAGCAATTCGGTGGTTTTCCGGCTGCTGCCTCCGGCGCGCAGGATGTGCAGGCCGGCCGCGACCTCGTGGATGCCGAGCGTCGGATCCTTGAGCACCTCGGGGCCGATCGGGCGCGGCTGACCGAGCCAGGCGAGAATACCCGCGTTGTTGGGCAGCGAGAAATTCCGATGCTGCACGGGCCGCCGGAAATCGCCGTCGATGAGCAACACGCGCTGCCCGTGGGCGACGAAGAGTTGGGCAAGGTTGGCCGCGATGAAGCTCTTGCCTTCGCTCGGCAGCGTGCTCGTCACGAGGATCGTCTTCGGCGGATCGATCCGCGAGGAAAGCAACAGGTGGCTGTAGAGCGCGCGGAATTGTTCCGTGGCGGTCTCGTCGGCCTCTCCCCGAACCAGCTGCGCGCGATCACTGTCGGAGCCCTGGCGGACGGCGCCGATTTCCCCGAGGACTTCGGTATTCAGGAAATGCTCCACGTCCGCGACGCTGCGAATGCGTCCGAAGAACAGCTCCATGGCGAACGGGTAGCCCACGAAAATCGCGAGGCCCAGGGCCAACGTCAGCAGCAGCGTCCGGCGCGGGTTGGGCGAGAAGGGAGCGGCGGGCGGCGTCGCGAACTCCGAAATTTTCACGTTCACGCCCGTCAACTGCGAGCTGATCGTGGCGTCGTTCAGGCGCGTGAGCATCTGCGTGTAAGTCGCGCGGTTCGACTCCGCGGAGCGCCGAAGCGTGTTGTATTCAACGCCGATCTGATCGAGGTGCAGCGACTCCTTTTCGGCCTCCGCGAGCTGATCGGTGAGCTGCTTTTCCTCCGTGCGGGCTTTGTCGACCTGATCGCGCAGGCTGGCGATCGCGAGCTTCACCCGTTCATCGCGGACTTTCTGGAGCGCATCGATTTCGCGGGCCAGTTCCTGCATCGCCGGGTGGCGGCGGCCGAAACGCTCGGCCATCACGGCGCGCTTGGCCTGCAGTTCCGCGAGGCGTTTCGCGATTTCGCCCAGGCTTTCGAAACCGGTGGCCGAGGCCATCTGCTCCGCGCTGGCGTCGCGCTTCAACAGGTCTTCCGCCTGCGCCAAACGCGCCTCGGCGGCGAGCCGGGCCACGCGGGCCGCCGTGTTGCTGGCGTTGAGGGTCTTGAGATTGTCGACCACGATGTTCTGGTTCGCCTCGAGGGAGACGAGGTGGAACCGCTGGCGATAGTCCTGCAGATCGCGCTCCGAGGCTTCGACTTTCTTGCGCAAGTCGTCCGCCTGTTCCTTCAGGAAGGCGAGCGCCGCATCGTTGCCCGCCGCGCTGCGATCAAAGACGAAACGGATGAACTGCTCGGCGTAACGGTTGGCCATCAACGCGGCCGCACGCGGATCGGTGTGCACGGCGCTCACGACGAGCAGCATCGTGTCAGGACGACGTTCCGAGGACACGGCGTGCCGAACCAGGCTCACGAGGTCGCGGCCCGCGCCGCTGGATTTCGCCGGGTTCTTCGAACCCTCGGCGGAGCCGGTGAGCAACTCGACTTCCTCCGGCGTGAAGGAATTCGCCACGCGCTGCGCCAGCTCGATGCTCCGCAGCTGTTCGCGCCGAGTGGTGATTTGCATCTCGTCCATGGGCGAATCCTGCAACTGCCGCATTTCCTGGACGCGCGACGGACGCTCGAAGAACAGGGAGGCATCCGCCGAGTAGAGCTTGGGTTGGCTCAATTGCTGCCACGCGACGAACGAGCAGGCGACAACCGTCAGCGCCGCCGCGACCCAGAAGTGGGTGCGCAGCACGATCAGCAACTGCCGCAAATCGATCGAGCCCTGGCCGACGGGAGCGGGAGAGCTGGTTTTCTTGGCGGGTTTGGAAGAGTCGGAGCGTGCCATCGGGGTCGGTCTCAAAAAACGCGCTCAGGCACGAACACGACGTCGCCCGGCTGCAGCTGGAACGGCTCGGCGCCACCGCGCCCGGAGAGCATTTTTTCCACATCGACGGTGAAGATCCGCTCGGCCCCACCCTCGTCCTTGCGCGTCACTCGCACGGCGTCGCTCTTGGCAATGCGCGTGAAACCGCCCGCCCCCGTGATGGCTTCGATGATGGGCATGCCGGCCGCCTCCGGGGACAGCGACAGCTTGCCCTGTTTGCCCACCTGGCCGAGGACCATGACCTCCTTCGGACTGTATTCGACGACGCTCACCACGACCTCGGGTCGGATGAAAATCTCCTCGGCGACGTAGCGGCGGCGGATCTCGGCCTGCGCCTGCGCGAGCGTCAACCCGACGACCTTCACTGGGCCGAGAAGCGGCACGGCGATCTCACCGGCACCGTCGACGCGACGCTGGACCGATACGTCAGCCTCGCCTTGCACCGTGACTTGCACGAGGTCGCGCACAAACAGCCGATAGCTGCTCGTCGCCGCGGGCTCGGCCGCCTGCAACAGGCCGCAGACTCCGAGCGAGGCAATAAGGACCAGCATGCTCCGCCGCATGACGGAGCCCAAAGCGAACCAAGAGGAAACCATGCCGGTCGATTGGCAGCCGCGCGAAGCCGCGCGGCGAGACAAATCAGAAGCGATACGTGAAGCCGGCACCGATGTTGACTTGTTGGTAATCCGAAACCGCCAAAGTGGAGTTGTTGTCACGCAGACCCGCCGAAGCGTCGAAGGTGGCATTCTCCGAGAAGGCGTAGTTCAGGCGCACGCGCGCGCTCAGGCCATGGTCGTTGCGAGCACCGGCGCCACCGAAGGAGCTGTAGCGGGCACGCGTGTAACCAAGGCTGCCTTCCAGGTTGAGGCGCTCCGCCAGTTCCTGCGAGAGCACGAGGCCGGCATCGAAATTCTTCACCGATTGATCGGAGGCCGTCACGTTGAGGCCTTGGTTCACGCGGAGCGACCAGACGGTCTTCTGCGCCGCCGCCCAAGACAGACGGCTCGCGATAAAGAACGCGCTATCGTCACCGAAGTTCGACACCGCAAATTCACGCTGGACCACACCGAAATTCAGGTCGCCCGTGATCTTCGGCGCGAGTTCACCCTCGAAGCCGATCGTGTAGCGCTTGTCGTCGCCGCCGGCATTGCGGCGGTTGAAGGCGCGATTGGCCGTCCAAGACTCGCCCCAGGCAAAGCCCGCGTAGGTGCGCAGCTTGGGCGAATAGACGTAGACGGCGTCGACGCCGACCAAGTAGTTGGCCGTGTCGCTGAATCCGGCCGTCCGGTAGTCGCTCTTGGCGTAGTCAGCGGTCAGGCGCACACCCAACTTCTCCGTCGTGAGGTGTTCCCACTGGCCACCGAACGTGAGGTCGTTGGACTTCGCGCGGGTGTTCAGCGATTCGTTGGCCATCGACGTGCGGCGGAAAGCGCCCGAGAGCTTCAGGTTCGTCTTGTCCGAGGGCACGTAACCGATGCGGCCGTCGATGCTGGGATCGAAGGAATTCTGGTCCGAATGATCGGCAAAGATCTGTCCGTTCGCCGAAACGCCGACATCCGTCGTCACTTCGCTGACGTCATGGATCATTCGCACGCCACCGTTCATCGAGTAGATCCAGTCGCGCACTTCGCTCTGATTGACGAAAATGTTCGAGTCGTAATCGAGGCGCGCAGCCAAGGTGGTTACGACGCGGCTGCGACCGACTTCGGCGGCGGCAAGGCTGCTGGCGACGATCAAGTTCGCAGCAGCGAAAATGGCGAGGCGATGGATGATTTTGCTCATGGTCAACAGGTGGAGGGTCGAGGTGGCACGATTGGATGGGCCGGAAATCGGGCAACCCCAGACGGGGGGTCAAAACACCCTATGCGCTCATAATGTCGACAACAAAACCTTCTTTCCGCGCAGTCATACGTTGATTGCGCGGTTCGCTGAAATGCCAGGGTTGGGATTCGACGCCGGCACGAATTGCATGGAACGATTCGCTCGCCCTGCGTCGGCGGCACCTCAGGATGCCCCGCACCCGGCCTGTCACCCCGCATGAATGTCACGCCCGAACAGCGTTTCCTCCTCCAACTCACGCGCGCAGCGCTGGGGAGGACGGAAGCGCACCTCGACCCGGTCGGCGTGTCGTGGCCCCGGTTCATCGCGGAAGTCGATCGCCACCGCCTAGCCCCTTTCCTCCAACGTCACGTGGCCCCTCTGATCTCCGCCCACTGTCCGCCGCCCGTGGCGCAGCAGATCCACGCCGCCTCGGCGGAGACTACGCGGCGCTCACTCCAGCAAACCGGAGAACTGTTCCGCCTGCTCAAGCTCTTGGCCGACGCCAGCGTGCCCGCGTTTGCCGTGAAGGGCGTGGCCCTATCGCAGCAATTGCACGGATCGCTCGGTGGCCGTTTTGCCGGTGACGTCGATCTCGTGGTCGCACCCGAACATGCGTTGCGCGCCGACGCCGTCCTCCAAGCGGCCGGCCTGCGCCGCACGCGGCCGGAGCAACAACTCACTCCACGCCAAAGCCGTGCCTTCATCGCATTGAAACCCGAATTCGAGTATCTCCGCCTCGACGGCCCGGGCGGCGCACTGCGCGTCGAATTGCTATGGCGACTCGAGGGCATCGATGCCCTTGGGCCGCGGGCCAACGTGTCTCTCGGCGGCCGCGAAACCCGCACGCTCGCCCTCGAGGACCACGCGCTTTTCCTCCTGCAACACGGCGCGCGCCACGCATGGTTCCGACTCTTCTGGCTCGTGGACATCGTCCGGCTCCTCCAACGCCCGGAACTCGATTGGAGCGCACTGCATGCACGCGCACGCGCCGCCGGATCCGACCGCGCCCTGCGCCAAGGCGTGGCACTCGCGGCAGAACTTCTCGGCGCGCCGCTCCCGCCCGCCCTCGCCCACATTTCCGCCGATGCCTCGCTGCTGGCCGAGGCACGCCGCCAGCTTGGGCGCGCTCCCGTCGCGAACGAGACCGCCCTCGAGTGGGCGCGACAACTCCACTACCGCACCGGCCTCGCTCGCGGCCTCACCACGAAATGGCGCGTGCTCGCGCCCCACGTGTTCTCCCCCGCCAGCTGGCAAATGTGGCAACTGCCCGACCGCTGGTTCTGGCTCTACTATCCCGCGACGCCTTTCCTCTGGCTGTGGCGCTACGTGCGCCGGAGCTGACAGCGAGCGAACCGGAAATTTCGCCGCGCTTCCCGACGCGCGAGCCAAGCCCGAAGCGCCGCGTTATTTCTGTCGCGATAGCCGAGCGAGCCATCCCATGCTGCGATGAAACCGCCGCCCCACTCCACCGTGAACCTGTTGCGCCGTCTCCGCCACTCGCGCTCGCTCGTCTCCGCAAGACAGCACGAGGCTCTCGCCCGCATCGGTGAGCGCGCGCGCATTCCGCGCCGGCAGGAGCGCCGCGCGGACCGAGCTTCGACCCGCACCGCACACCGCGCGCCGGTGACGATCTACTTCGCGCAACTCGGCCCATGAGCGAAATACCGCTGCACCTCGTTCCCGGCGCCGAGTGGCGCGTGGCCTGGCTCGCGACCGACGGACAAGGATACACCGAACCGTTCTTCGACGACACGTTGCGACGCTTGCGTCGGTTGCCGGCCAATCGCGGTGGAGAGCTCCGCACCACTCCGCTCGCCGCGCTCGAGGGAGTCGAAGACCGCGAGCCAGACCTAATCGTCTTCCACGTCTCACGCTGCGGCTCCACGCTGTTCGCGCAAATGCTCGCTGCGCTGCCGCAACACACCGTGCTCGCCGAGCCTCCGCTGGCGGACGAGATTTTGCGGCTCCCGCGCACGCGCGCCGCCACGACCGACATCGAGCGCATCGCGTGGCTGCGCGGCGCGATCGCGTCATTGGCACGACCACACGCAACGGCGAGCCGGCGGCTGTTCGTGAAGCTCGACTGCTGGCACATTTTCGACGTGCCGCTCGTGCGCCGCGCGTTCCCGCGCACACCCTTCATTTTTCTTCACCGCCATCCGGTCGAGGTGCTCGCGTCGCTGATGCGCCAACCGAGCATGACGCTCGTGCGCGACACCGTGCTGCCCGAACAACTCGGCCTCACCCGCGCCGAGCGCGACGCGCTTACTCCGGTGGAACACGCCGCCGCAATCCTCGGCGCGTTCTTCCGCGCCGCGCACGAACACCGCGGCCAACTGCATGCCGTCGACTACGCGCAGCTGCCCGACTTCGTGTGGCAGGCGCTGCCCGGTTGCGCGTTCGACGCCGGTGAACGCGCGTCGCTTGCCGCCGCGGCGCAGCGTGACGCCAAAAATCCCAGCGCGAATTTTCAACCCGACAGCGCACGTAAGCGCGCCGCAGCGACGCCCGAGTTGCTCGCAGCCGCCGAACGCTGGACCCTGCCGCACTACGCCGCATTCCTCGCGGCCACTCGCGGTCACGCAAATTGCGGCGCGTAGCGGCGCTTCAGCGCCGCGACGTCGAACGCCAGCGGATCGTAGCCGAGTGCGCGCGCGATCTCGAGGACGCGCGGATGGCGCTCGATCACTTGCGGCTCGATCCAATCCCGCAACTGGCAGTGGTGCTCGTCCACCACCTCCGTGCGTGCCGCCCGCAGCGCGGCGCTCACGCCAATGCCGAGAAACGCTGCCAGTCGCTCCACGCCGGCGTCGGTGAACAGCTCCTTCATCTCCACCCGCAACCACGGCACGCCCGCGGCGGCCTGTTGCCGCAGGGCAAAGGCGTGCACCTCCGCCCAGAAATACAACGCGCGTTCCACCGGATGCAGCGCCGGCCACCTCTCCGCATATTCTGGAAACGAGACGCCGCCGTCCGCCGGATGCAGCAGAATTTTTTCCGGAAGTTGCGGCAACGTCGGCGGCATGTAGGCGCCATGCGCCGTCCAAGAATAAGCGACCGGCACCGGATGGCGCGTGAGGTGCACGATGCGCACCCGCCCGGCGAAGCGCCGGCAAAGATACGGCAACGCGCTCCAGCACGGGAATCCGGCTTCGAAATAGTCCTCCCGCTCCAGCGTCGCTTCGATGCTCGCGAGATGTCGCTCCACGCGCGCCTGATCGGCCGACGGCAGCGCCGCCGGATCGCCGCTGGCACCGAGCAGCACGCGCGGACGGTAGCGCTCGCCGAGCGGCTCGTGTTCGACGCGCCCGGCCCCGACGCCGGGCAACGCCAGCGCGTGCGCGAGCCATTGCGTGCCGCAACGTCCCGTGGAAATGACGAACGTCGCGTGGTGCCGCGCGCTCACGGCGTCGTTTTCGGTGCGAAGACCTGCGTCTGTCCGATCAGACTCGGCGGCACCCACTCCATCAAATAGTGCGACGCGCCTTCCCCGATCACGCGGAAGCCGAGATTCAGGTAGAGTTGGAGAACCGAGTTGTCGACGTCGACCTGGAGGTGCAGCAGCCGCTTGCTGCCCTGGCACTCGTTCATGGTCGACTGGATCACCGCGACGCCGATGCCCTGGCCGCGAAAATTCGGATGCACGGCGATGTCGGAAAGGTTCACGCGTTCCGCGTCCTGCGTGACGATGAAACGTCCGACCGGGTGTCCGTTGAGTTCGATGATGCAATCCTTCGTGTCGCGCGCGCTCTTGACCTGCCGGTAGTGCGCGGCGTGCGCGGCGAATTGCATATCCACGACCCTGCGCGCCATCTCCACGGACTCGTCATCGTTTTTCCAATGCTGCAGGCCGAGCCGCTCAACATCGACATGCGCACGGAGATTGCGGAGGAACGGTTCGTCATCGGCGCGAACCGGGCGGAGAGTAAGAAAAGCGTCCACGGCGTTAGGGTAGTTGGGTGCGGTGGCCCCCGCGTCGCGATGGCAACCGAACGGACGCGGCGAAGTCAACCGTGGAGCCGCCACGCGCCTCCGCGTGCATCGCGTTTCGCGCGGGCGGACAATTTGAGCGTGCAATTCGCGCGGAGGCCTGCCTTTGTCGCGTCACTGCTCTCGGGGGCCACCGGGCAGATACCCTCACTCGCTGACCCGTCATGCGCCCCACGTCCCGCACGGACACTTCCCCTAGCTGCTCGTTGCGCCCGTTCCTCGCCTTTCGCTGAGCCATGAATTTCGAGCCGCAGTCTTTCACCGCGCATCTCAACGAGCAGTTCCTCGTGACCCGTGCTGACGGACAGACCGTGGCCTTGACGCTGGAGACGGTCGAAACGTCGATCGACGACGAGATTCAGCTCTGCTTCTCGCTGCTGTTCCGCAGTGCGGACCCGGACTTGCCCTTCGGCAACTATACGCTCTCGCACCCGGTCTTGGGTGAGCACTCCTTCTACCTCACGCCCGTGCGCGGGCGCCGCGGCCCGCTCCGCCACGAAGTCGTGTTCAACCTCCTCCGCCCGGCCGCGAACTCTCCCTTTTCCGGCTGAAAAGCCGAAACTCCCACCCACAACCACGAAAGCACACTACCATGTCAGAACCGTTCGTCGGCGAAATCAAACAGTTCGGCTTCAACTTCAACCCGCGCGGCTACGCCTATTGCGCGGGCCAGTTGCTGCCCATCAGTCAAAACCAAGCGCTGTTCGCGCTCATCGGCACCTACTTCGGTGGCAACGGAACGTCGAACTTCCAGCTCCCCGACCTGCAAGGTCGCGTCACCATCGGCCAAGGCGCCGGTGCGGGCCTTCCGGCCTATAACCTCGGCACCAAAGGCGGCGTTGCCCAGCTCTCGCTGACCACCGCCAACATGCCGGCGCACACCCACGGGATCGGCTACACGACCCAGCCGTCAATCAACAACCTGACTGCGCAAACCACCATCAACGCCTTCACCCGTCCGACCGCGCGCACCGACAGCCCTCAAGGCTCCCTGCTCAGCGTTTCGCAGGACGCCGTCACGGGCAACAACGTGAACGCGTATGCGACCGCCGGTAACGCCGCCACCCTCGCCACGAATGCGGCCGTCACCCAAGTGTCCGCGCAATTCAATCCGGGGACGCTCGCCGTCCAACCGAATGGCGGCAGCCAGCCCTTCAGCATCACCCCACCCTTCGTCGCGATCACCTACTGCATCGCGCTGCTCGGCGTTTTCCCGGTCCGCAGCTGAGCCCGCAGACAGCCCACGCTTTCAGCCCGCCGCATCGTCGGCGGGCTTTTTTCGCCCGCCCGCTCCTCCGTCGCTTATTTTTTGGCCGCGACCTCGGCGGCCACACGATCGACAAGCTTAGCCAGGCACTCGGGGCTTTCGTTGCCCAGCCACACTTGCCGCCCGCCAATAAAGACCGCCGGCACGAGTTCGATGCCACCTGCCTGCGCCGCCGCCCGCGCCCGATCCACCGACGGGCCCAGCGCGGCCAGTCGCTGTTCGAGGTTTGTCGCATCGAGCCCCAGCTCGCGAAATAGAACGGCGATCTGCTCGGTCGTCATCCCCTTCCGCGGCCCGGCCTGCTGCTTGAACATCGCGCGCCACAGCTCGAAATACTTCCCGCTTCCCTCCGCGAGCTTCAGCGCCGCGACCTGCCGCCGCGACGTTTCCCACAACATCAGCGGCACCACCGTGAAGCCCGCGCGCTCCTTCAGCGACTCCGCCGCTTGCATGAACTCCGGAAAATAGACCGCGCAATGCGGGCAATTGGGATCGACGAACAGCACGACGCGCAGCGCTCTCGCGTCACCCACGAACGGCGTGTCACGCCCCACGAAATTCACCATGTCCAGCACCGATCCGCTTTGATCGAAGCGACACGCCCGCATTTCCTGCAACCGATCGCCGTCGATGTAGAGCGGCAGCGCCCGCCCCACCAGCCGCTGCACTTCGGCTCCCGTCGTCCCCTGCTCCAGCGGCCGCGTGCCGAGACGGTTCACGAAAAGCACCACCCCCACGAGCACGCCCGACATCGCGAACAGCCCGCCGACGGCCAGCCCGAGTTCGCGGCCCCGCGCCGACTCCTCGACCGGCTGGAAACCGCCACGCGAACGCACCGCCGCATGCGCCGCCACCAACAAAGTCACGAACCCCGCGGAGACCAGGCACAACACGCACCACGTCCCCGCCGCCGCCATCTGATAAACCAGCCATAGCGAATAGAGAAACGCCACCGCCGTGAGCACCTCGCTCGCCGCGTGCATCCGCCGCGCCCAGATCGGCGCCGACACGATCTTTCCGAACGCCAGCAGCGCCACGGTGAAATAGAACGCGTAGCCCCACGCGGCGTTCGAAACGCCGAACAGATGCCCGCCCGGCAACTCGCTCACCTCCCGGCACCCCTTCTCGATCACCACGTCAGCGTGCGTCGCCAACCCGAGACAGCCCTGGTCGAACCCGCGCGACTTTTGAATCCACAGATGCAACGTCAGGATCATTCCCGCCAGCGCCAGCCAGAGTATCAGCCGATTGATCATCTCAAGTCGCCCGCCGGCCCGGACGGGATTCTGGCCATGGGAGTTCACATGCACGCCTAACTGGAACCATTTTCCCGTTCTCCGTCGAGCCTGTCGCAGCCGTGCGAGACGAGCTCATCGCGATGGGAGTTCGCGCAGCACGCGGTCCAACTCGGCGGCGACCTTCGCGTGACCGGACTGCTTCAGGTGTCCGTCGAAACGGAAAAAATCCTCCTGCACGAATGACACCGGCACCGTCACGATCCCCGGCACCTCGCGCCGCTCCAGCGCCGCGAGGAACCCCGTGCTCGCCCCGCGATCGTTCAGCTCGAGCACGACCACCGGCTTGCCCTTCAATTCCGGAAAATGCCCGAGCACCCGAAGGAAGTCCGCCGCCAACGCCTCCCCGTCGCGGCCGCCGCGCGCGCGAATCGGTCCGCCCAGCGCCGCCCGCCGATTCCGCCACAGCCCGCGCAGCGTGGCACCCACCCCCTGGTCCCTGATCGCGCCACGGAGATAGCCCGTCACCGCCGAGAGGGTCGTGCGATACGACAGCTCCGGATAATAAGGATTCTTCACCACCTGCCAGGTGCCGCTGTAATCGCGCTGGCCGAATCGACCGCTCGGATTGACGATAAACTCGTGGTTCTCCTCCGCGTCGTTCCAACAAAACTGGATGACGAGCACCGACGCCTTTTCGAGCAGGCCGAGCCGGCGCAGCCGCCAGAGTTCCCGCGCCGTGCCATAGGAAATGACTCCCGTGTTCACCGTGCGATGATGATAGACACGCTGCAGCAACGCCGAAAAAGTTTCGTCGTCGCCCACGCCGAGCCCGATGGTGAACGAGTCGCCGGCGACCACGACGAGTCCGGGCGCATCGCCGGGAGCTGGCGGCGGTTGGGCGCGCACGCCCTCCGGCGCGATAGTCATCGCGACGTCGTATTCCGGGGCTTGCGCACGCTGCGTTCCCGGCGCCGGCACGTAGATCAACTCAGGATCGGGATTCGACTTCGAAGGACTGCGAAACCGATCGTAGATCGCGCCCGCGACATATTCGCCGCCGGTGCCGGCGGTGTGGTGACTGGTATCCGGCGCGCGCAAATCCGCGTAGATCGCATACACCGCCGCGAAATACAGCGCGAAGCCCAACAACGCCGCCCATATCGCGCCAATGCTCGCGATCGCGAGCCAGCGGCCGAGTCGGGAGGGGATGCGTCTCATCACGAATCACGCACCGTGGCGGGCGGCGGAGCGCGGGCAATCCCTTTCCCGTAGCGTCAGCGGCGCCCGCCGGCGGCGTCCGCCTCGAGATCGTGCAACGCGCGATCGAGCTGCGCCGCCGCAGACGCGTGGCCGCGCGGGTTGATGTGTCCGTCGAACGGATAGTTTTCCTCCGGGTGGAACGTCAGACTCACGACATGAAAGTTCTTCCGCCCGGCCGCGAGCCGCCGCAGCGCGCGCACGAAACCGGAATCCGCGCCATGAAGACTCATCTCCGTCACGATCACGGGCACGCCCACCAACTCCGGAAAACGGTCCCACACCGCCAAAAAAGTCTCCGCCGCCGCTTCGGGCGTCCGCCGCCCACGCGCCTTGACGAGCACGCCATAGGGCGGCAGGCGGTCCTGCCAGATTCGGCCCAACGCCGTCCGCCAGCCTTCCGAACGGCAGCGCTCCACGACGTAGCCCACGGTATGGCGCGCGACGGCGACGAAGGTGGGTTGCTCCGCCAATTTGCCATGAATGTCAGCCCACGACTGCGCCGTGCGCTGCGGGGAGGTGAAGTGCTCCGGGCCGGCGAGGAAGGCGAGATTCTCCACGTCGTCGTTCTCGCAATACTGCACGACCAGCGCCCTCGCGTCGCGCGCCAGGCCGAGCCGGCGCAAGCGCAGCAACTCGCGCGCCGTGCCGTAGGACGAGACGCCGGTGTTGACCGTCGGCCAACCGTAACGGCTCGCGAGCACCGCCGAGAATGTCTCCGCGTCATTCACGCCCCAGCCCATCGCAAACGAGTCGCCGAGCACCACGATCTTTTTCCCCGCCGCCGCTTCCGGCTGCTGACGCAGTCCCGCCGCGCTCATCGTGATCGTCGTGTCGAACTCAGCCGTCGTGAAGCGCGCGACGCCGGGCTTCGGCACGTAGGTGAGCTCCGGATCGTAGATCGCCCGCTGCGTGTCTTCCTGCCACGTTGGACGAAAGCGCCAATTGTAGGCCAGGTAAGCGATCATTTCCGCCGGCGTCCCGGCGGTGAGCCGGCTCTCCATCGGCGCACGGACGTCCCGCCAGATCGCGCCGATCACCAAAAACACCGCGAGCAGGACCGCGGCCGCCACCCAACAAGCCGCGATCAGCGACACGGCAACGAAGCGCGGCAGGCGTCGTGGCCGCACGCTCATCGCTCACTCCTCCGCAACGCGGAACAGAAACACGAGAGGCAGGGCGAAGGGAAACGCGGGGGCACGGCGCCCAAGACTGAAAACGACGGCGACGCAGGCAAGGAGCTTCGCGGCCACGCCCGCGCGGCCAGTTTGGGCTCGCCGGTCCGCACCGCGGGAAATAGCGATGCGCTCCCGGCCCGCTCCGGCCGCGCCTCTCATGTCGCCCTTCCGCCCGTCATCGCCGCGTCCGCCGTGGCTCGCGTTTGCCTTCGCCGCCATCGCGTATGCCGGCGCGCTGGCGTGGATGCTGCCTGAAGGCGTGACACCCGTCGGCGGCGACGAATTCGGCTACGTGAAATCGGTGGTCGAGACACTCCAGCACGGACGCCCGTGGACCGACAACTACCTCGAACCGTGGGCAGCAACGCTGTCGAGTCTCGCGGCGATCATTTTCAAAGCGACCGGCAGCATGACCGTCGCGATGCACGGCCTCATGCTCGTCGGCGGCGCAGCCGCAATGCTCGCGCTCTGCCTGCTCTTGCACCGCCGCTGGGACTCAACGACCGCGGCGATCGTCGGCGCAGCGCTGATCTTTTCCTTCCCGCCGCTGTTGCGGCGCAACGCCGAGTTCATCGACCTCGCTGTCTCGCTGCCCGCGATGCTGTGGTGCCTCTGGGCGGCGGAGCGGCGGCGTTGGGTGGTCTTCGCCCTCGTCTGGGCAGCGGCAATCGCGAATCGCCAAAGCGCCGTGCTCTGGCTGTTGCTGCCCGCCACCGCGGCCGTGCGCGGCTGGCTCGGCGAGCGCCGAGGAGAGCCCGCCGTTTGGCGCATCCCGGCAGCCGTCGTCGCGGCCGGCGTGGCTTGGTTCTTCGCCGTGGCGCGGGCGATGAACATCTCCGACATCCAGTTCGACCGCACGCTGCGCACGATCGCCGATCTCAGTCCGCGCCCGCTCGCCACCGCAATGTTCTCGTGCGGCGTGATTGCGCTCCTCGCCCTCGGCGGCGGCGCGCTGGCCCAACGCTTCGTGCGCGGAGCGAGCTTCAGTCCCGGCACATGGAGCCGCGCGCGCTGGATCGTCGTCGGCGCCGTCGCCGCCGCGTGCCTGTTTCTCGACCCGCGTCATTTGGTGATGGTCGATCACCGCTACGGTTTTCTCTATGGCCCGTCCGGCTGGGCCTACGGCAAACTCGCGTTGCTGCTCGCCGCCGCGGGCTGGCTCAGCGGCCGCTTCCGCCTGCGCCTCGACCTCGCGCTGTGTTTGCTGGCCACGCTCGGCGCGATCGCGCTGCGGCAACTGCTGTTCGATCGCTACGCGTTCGAGATTTCGCTGCTGGCTTTCCTCGCTGTGTTGCCGGCCGACGAGGCAACCCAACCCGCGATCGCCGACGCTGCTACCGCACCTCGCCTCCGTCCCGTCATCGCGGGCGCGCTCGCGGTTCTCGCCGGTGCGCAGTTGTGGTTCGCGCTGCTGACCAAGGTCGCGATCGATGACGCGGCGGCCTCGGTGCGGTTGCACGAACAGGCCTTGCGCGCGGGCCTGATTCAGCCGTGGGAAATCGGCGGTGCGCCGTTCCAGCTGCGTGGCTGGTATTTTCACGCGTATTCCGTGCAGCATCCGCTGCCGAACGGCCGGAAACTCGCCGAGTTCGCGCGCTTCACGCAGCCCACCGTCGTGGCGTGGAACGAATTTCCCTCCTGGATCGCCCGGCTGCACGGACTCGAACGCGTGCCGCGACCCGAGCACGGCGAAACGCTCGTCGAACAGCGCTACTCTGTCGCGGGTTTCGCCACCGCGCAGCGCGGCCTGACCCGCGTCGCCCCGCCGACGCGGCCCGAAGCCCTCAAGGCCGACTTCCGCGCCGTGCCGCTCCCGCTCGATGACGCGGAGTGGCGCGCGCTCGTCGCCGGCGAACCGCTGCGCTGAGACGGCGGGGAAATTCTCTTGTCAGGGCCGTGCCGCGCGACTGCCTTGGCGCCGTGTCCCCCGCCCTGGATCGCTCGCTCGCTCGTTTTCTCCTGATCGGGATTGGCGCGGCCATCGTCGCGGTGCTGACGTGGGGCCTCTACACGCAGCACGCGTGGGAGGACTTCTACATCTCCTACCGAGCCAGCCGGAATCTCGCGCTCGGCCACGGCCTCGTGTTCCAGCCCGGAGAAAAGCTGCACACGTTCACGTCGCCGCTGCACACGCTGCTGCTCGCCGGCCTCGCCGCGCTCGACGGTGCGCGCGAGGATCCCGTCCGTGTGCTTTGGCTCTACCGATTGATCGGCGCCGTTGCGCTCGGGAGCGCGCTCGGACTGGTGCTCGATCTCGGACGGTGGCAAGGCTCGAGCTTCGTCGCCGCAGCTGTCGCCGCGGGACTCGTGCTGTGCGATCCCAAGACGCTCGATTTCACCGTCGCCGGCATGGAGGCGCCGCTGATGATTTTCTTCCTCGCGCTGCAACTGCACGCGCTCCTCGCAGGCGACGGCTGGCGCCGGCTCGGTGTCGCGTGGGCGGGGCTGATGTGGACGCGCCCCGACGCCTTCATTCTCGTCGTCGCCTCGCTGGCGGCGGTTTTAATTTTCGGCGTCACCGATCGAAAGCCTCTCCTTCGCCGCGCGGCCGCCGCCGCTGCGCTCGCCGCCGCGCTCTACGCGCCGTGGTTGATCGCAGCCACGCTTTACTACGGCTCGCCGATTCCGCACACGGTCGTGGCCAAGGGACTCGGTCACGCCTCCGCCGGCGACTGGCTTCGCGCGATCGTCCGCGCGCCATGGGAAATGCTCGCGCACGGCTCCGTGCTGCCCCGCATCTACGGCGCGAGCTACGTGCGGTTCGCGAGCGATTGGGGCGCGACGTGGCTCATCGTGTGGCGCGTGCTGGCCACCGTCGCGTGGCTTTATTGGCTCAACCCGCGCGGCGGACGCCTCGGCCGCATCGCGTCATTGGCGTTCTTCCTCGCCACGCTCTACGCGGCCAGCGCGCCGTTCTATCCGTGGTATGCGCCCTCCTATGCGCTGCTCGCGAGTCTCGCGTGGGGCGGCATCGTCGGCGACTTCGCGGTGTGGTTGCGTCGCGATGAGTTCTCGCGTCTCGGCCGCATCGGCGTCGCGGCGCCGCTCGCGCTCGTCGCGGCGCTGCTCGTCACCCAAGGCGCGTCCGCCGCGATGATCTCCCGGACGATGCGCTGGCACCAGCAGCTCGACGAGACCGGCAACCGCCGCGTCATCGGCGAATGGCTGCGAGCCCACGCGCGCGCAGGCGACACCGTCTTCCTCGAGTGCGTCGGCTACATCGGCTACTACTCCGGCTTGAAAACCCACGACTTCCCCGGCCTGACCTCGCGCGAAATGGTCGCCGCCCGGCGGCGCCTCCGCACAGACGACTACGGCGCGCTGATCGCCGCGCTGCAACCCGACTGGCTGGTGCTGCGTCCGTGGGAACGCGACAACGTTCGACGCTCGCAACCCAGCCTCCTCGCGACCGACACGGCTCCCGCCGCCGCCTACGAACTGATCCGCACCTTCGACCGCTCGGCGGACGTCGCCGCGCTCGGCGCCCTGCCGGGCCGGCGCTACCTGCAGACGGATCAAACCTTCGCGGTCTATCGCCGGCGCTCGCCGCAACGCGCGACGACGCCCTGATGCGAGCGCCCCACGCGGGCACGGCCGCACCTCACCCCACCGGTCGCTCGAGCCGCGCCGCATTCGCCTCGCGGCACCACGGGATGCGCTCACGCAAGCGCAATATCGGCGCCTCCCACGCGTGGTGCAACGCGCAGGCGAAACCCAAACTCGCGAGGAAAAACACCGCGTTGCCGAGCCACGCCACCGCGCCGCTCGCGGCGGCGGCGGACGACATCATGCGCGTCACCGTGAACGCGATCAACGAATTCACCAGATACAGCGAGTAGGACCAGCGGGCCAAGGTGGCGGTCGCAACTCCGAGCTTGGGCGCATGCCAGCCCGCCCAGCCCGACAGGGCCGGCAGCAACAGTGCGCCACCGAGCGGTTGCAACAGCGGCCACACCGCGCGCCAGCCGCCCGCCGTCGCATCGACCGTGTCGCGCAGCCCCAACGCCCCGCCGATCAGGAGCAGTCCGCCCACCGCCGCCGGGACCGCGTAGCGCCGCCACGCTTCCGCCTGCGTCCACGCCAGCCACGCCGCCATGACCCCGCAGCCCAGCGCGTCGAATCGGTTGAGGACAACCAGATTTTCGCCATACGGCCACGACGGATCGCCCGGAAACAGGACGCGCCGCACCACCGTGCCGACGATCATGAGGCTGCCCATCGCCACGTAGGTCTCGCCGAATCCCCGCCGCAGTTTCAGGCCGATCCACAGCCCGGCCGGCAGCAAAAGATAGAACCACTCCTCCACGCTGAGCGACCACGCCTCGGTGAAAAACCACCCCGGCGGCCGCGTCAGATTCTGACTGAAAATCGCGGTGAGCCCGAACGTCTGCCACGGCTCATGCCGCCGCGTGAAGACCCACAGCCCCAGCACGAGATTCACCGCGAAAATCAGGTAGAAATTCGGCAGCGTCCGCAGCCAGCGATTCAGCCAGAAGCCGCCCATCACCCGCGGCGACCGCAGCCGCTCTCCCGTGCGGAGCAGGATTCCGCCGATCAGAAAACCGCTCAGCGCGAAGAACAGTTCGACCCCCAGCAACCCCAGGTTGACCTTCCAACGCATCGCCCGCTCGCCCAGGCCGGGCAAAAACGGCAGGTGCGCCGCCAACACGAGCGTGATCGCCAGCGCCCGCAACCCATCGAGTCCGGGCATACGCCCCTCCGGCGCGTGACCGCCGCTCGTCGCTTCCCGTGCCGCGGCGCTCATCGCCCGCCCTCCGACCGGCTCGCCGCCGCGCCGTGCGCGACCACATCGCGCCGCACATAGACGCGCCGCCGCTCGATCTCGGCCACGAAGACGTAGTGGCGTTCGAGATAGGCAACGAACTCCGGAAAATGCTCGAACCCGAAGCCGCGCCGATGCGCCGCCGTCGTGTCCACCAACGCCCGCGGATTGCTCCGGCGCAGGTCGTCCAGATAACGCGCGCGATAATACGCGCGATCAGCGCCCGCTTCCACCTGTCGCCGCGTGCTCGGGTCGCGCGTCGCCTGCCAACAGCCCGTCCGCAAATACATCAGCGGCTCCCAGCCCCACACCGCCAGCGGCTCGCCCGGCGCCACCCAGCGCCGCAACTCGGTCACGACCGGATTCGGCACGCCCGCGGCATTCGCGCGATTCTCACGATACTGCCCAGCGAACCGATTGCCCTGCACCAGCCGGTTCGCCGCCGGCAACACGAGCCCGCCGCCCAGCAGCAGCACCCAGCCGGCCAAACGCCAGGCGCGCGCTCGCGACGACTCCGCCGCGAGCAGCGCACCGAATCCACTCGCGAGCAACAAACCGAGGCCCGGCGTGAGCAGCAGCAGGTAATGCGCAAACGTCCGCGCCCCCGCCAGCACGCCGGCCAGCGCGCCGACGCTCGCGAGCCCGCCGAGCATGGCGAGCCACGCAACATGCCCGCGCGGCCGCGCGCCGCCGATTGCCGCCGCACCGACCAGCGCGAGCGTCGTCAGCAACAGCGGCGCGAATTCCGCGTGGCGCAACGTGGCGGCCGCAATCGCCCGCCAGACCCGCCACCGCGCCACCTGCTCGGTGTTCGCGTCGACGTAGAACAGATTGGCGCGGAAATACGACGCGAGCATGTCGGGCCAGACGTGGAACCCGGTCGCATACGCGGCGAGCGCGAGCCACACGGCGCCGAAGCCCGCCAGCAGCCAACGCAGATCGAGACCAGCGCGCGCCGGCGCGGCGCGTTGCCACCACCGCCAGCCAGCCACGCCCGCCATGAGCGCCGCCACGAGCGGCGCCGCCTGCATTTTCGCCAGCGGCGCGAGACCGAGCGCGATTCCGGCGAGCAGCGACCAGCGCCGCCCGCCGCCGGCTTCCCCCCGCACGAGAGCCGCGATAGCCAATGCGATCAGCGCGATCGGCAACTGTTCGCTCGAGTAATGCAGAAACTCCCCGTCGCGCGTGAAGGCGAAGAACGCCAGCAACGGCAGCACCGCGACCCGCGCGACCCGCTCCGGCAGCGTCCTGCGAGCCGTCCGGTAAGTGAGCACGATCACCGCACCCACCAACAGCAGGCCGAGCGTGCGCGCGCCGAGGAACACGTTCCGTCCGCCCCACCACGTGGGCAGCACCAGCGCATAGTAATCGAGCGGCCCGATCGTCTGGCCCTCGATCGAACGCCAGAAAACCGGATCGTGCCGCAACGTCACCGCTCCCGAAACCATCTGGCTCTCGTCGATGTTGAAAGTCTCCGGCACGAACAGCGCCGGCCAGCGGAAGGCCGCGAGACACGCCACCAACACGAACACGAAGAGCGCGCGGCGACCGCGTCCGTCCGGCGCTCCATCGCTTCGCCCGCCCCGCAGCGCGAGCGCGACACACGCGACGAGCAGCGACCACGCCAGCAACTCCGCACGCAGCGGAGCACCGTCGAGCCAGCGGAGGCAGGAATCGAGGACTGACCGAATCAGGGGCACTCGCATCGACGATGGGAAAATGTCGTCGAGTGCCCAGCCGAATGATCGGGCGCGTCCCGACGACACCACCGGACGGCAGATGCCCACGCCAATCGACCGTGGCGCGAGCGCGTAACTCAACGCGCGAACCACCGGCACACAGCGAACCCCGCTGCCACGAGCAACGTCGCCGCACTCACCGCCAGCGCCGCCCACGAGAGAGTCGTGCCGACGTAGGCGACTCGCACCTGATGCTCGCCCGCGGGAATCGGCACCGCGACGAGATGCTCCGAGGAAGCGCGCACCTCGGCCTCCTGCCCGTCCACCCACGCACGGTAGCCCGGCACGAAAACCCGCGGCAGCTCGAGCGTTCCCGCCTGCGGCGAACGGACGCGCGCTCGGTAGGGCATCAGCGACTCCACGCTGATCGGATGCCGGCTTTCGTCATAGCGAATCACCTCCGCGTCCGCGAAATCCCCCGCCGGCAGCGGCTCCGCCCGAGCGCGCAGGAAGGTCAGTCGCACCGCGTCCGCCTCGTCGCCCGAATTCACCAGCGACACCACGTGCGCCCGCGCCCCGTCCGCCGGAACCGCCGGCAGGAAAACCTCGCGCCCAGTTCGCCGACCCGTGACAAGCAAACGATCGCTCTCGCGCTCGCGCGCGAACGCAATCCGCAACAGGATGCGCGAACGCGGCGGCACCGTCACGACCGGCGCCAGCACGAGCATGCGCGGATGGTCGCGATCAGCCGTGGCGGTAAACGAAAGCTTGGCCGCCGGCGTCGCCTCCCGCATCGCCTCCGCAATCTCCACCGGGCCCACGACCACCGCGCCTCTCGCATCCAGCACGCGACTCTCCATCCGCCAATCGAGCCACGCGTCTTGGAAATACCGCGGCCACGCCACGAGATCGTAGGAATACCGCAGACGTCGGAGGTTTTCCGGTCGCAGCACCGCCGCTGTCTCGTCGCGACTGGCGGTTGCGTTGCGCGCGAACCGCGCCACCTTCCGGCTCTCCGCGAGCGACCACAGCAGCGCCAATCCCAGCGCCACCGCACCCGCGCGCCGCAACGCGGGCCGGCCGCCGCTCCCGGATATCGCGAGAAATCCGCCGACCGTCGCCAGCGCGGCCAGCACCGGCAGCTCGCGCTGGAACAGCGGGAAGCTCAACACCTCCGCGAGCGCCGTCGGGAACGTGACCACGAAAAAATCGCTCGCGCGTGACACCGGGAAATCCGCCAGCACCAGCACCGCGACGGGCACAATGATCCAGCGCAGCTCCGCGCGGCGGCGGATGAACACCGCCACGGCCCCCGCGCCGAGCGCAGCGAACAACGACCAGCCCAGCTGGAATTCACTCCAGCGACGCCCCCCGGGGCCCTGGATCGGCCGCCAGGCGACATCGAGCTTCGCCCGGATCAGGCGAAGACTTTCGACCTCGAGACTTCGTCCCACCAACACCTCGCGCGTAAACACCGCCGCCGCCACCAAACCCACCGCAAACGCCACAAAGAGCGCCACGAACCGCCCGTGCGACGACAAGCTCGCGTGGCGCCCGCGAACGATTCCCGTCAGCAGCACGACGACCGTCGCCGTTGCGCCCCAAAGAAACCACGCCGGCTCGATGCCACCGAGCACGGCCAACCCCGCCGCGCTCCAGCCCAGCTCGCGCCAGCGCATTTCCGCCAGCCACCGCGCCAGCCCCACGCCGAGCAACACCATTCCGCCAATCTGCATCAGCCCCGGCAGCAGCGGCAGGTGGCTCAACGCCGGCACCTCGGACATCGAAACGAAATAGAAGCACGTCAGTCCGACGAAAAGCATCGCCGCCGGGATCGCCGCGCGCACCCGTGCGCCCGGCTCCGTCGTGCCGGCGAGCACACCAGCCTGCGCCACCGCACTGATCAACAGGCCCCACAGCGCCAGCGGCGGATGACAATACCAGGCAAGCGCCAACACGACAGCGAGCAGTCCGTAGCGCGGGTGGTCCGGTCGCGCCGCTCGCACGTTGCCGATCACCATCAGCGGCAACAGCGGCACCGCCATGAAAGTCATGAACATGTCCGAGCAGATCAGCGTGGCCACGACACCGGGACACAGCACGTAGAGGCACGCCGCCACCGCCGCCCGCCAACGCGCGCCCGGCACGAGCATCAGCAATCCGAAATAGGTTCCGAACCCCGCTGCCAGCGCCGCCACAAGCACCGTCGCGTGCTGCACGGCCACCGGCCCAAGGCTCCGCCAGGTCAGCGCGTCCAGCACGCCGCCCAGATAAAGATGCGCCGGCGCCGAGCGGAACAGGTGCACGACGCCGTTGAATCCGTTTTCTCCCTGCCCGACAAAAACCGGGAAAACGCCCTGCCGCCATTGCGCGAGAAAATCCTCGAACACGCTCGCATACCAACGCGCGTCCTCGCCGCCCACGATCCTGTCGGTCACGTAGGGATGGACGATCCACAGCGCCACCAAGCCCACGCCGAGCAACCGCGACAGCTCCGCGCCGCGCTTCTCCTCCGCCACGGCCCGCGTCCCGCGCCCCAGCGCGCCAAGCGCCAGCGCCGCGAGTGCGATCGCGTAGAGCGCCTGCCCCAGCGTGAGAGCGCCGGACGTGACAAGCACCGTCGCAACCCAAAACACCGCAATCGTCGGCACCGCCACGACCGCGGCAGCGATCCGCCATCCGCGCGCCACGCGCCGCGCCCGCATCCATTCGACCGCCCCCATCGCCACGCCGCCCGTCAATCCCGCGACGACCGCGTCAGCCGCTCCGGCCCTCGTCCCCGTCAGTCCGGCCACGAGCAGCCGCGCGACCGCCGTCACCAGCACGCCCGCGAGGACGGAAGTGATCAAACGCCCGCGCGACCCGCTCAAGTTTCCACTCGTTGCTTCGTGCGACATGAGCGGTTCAGCGGTTTTCTTCCGCGGCGGTGCGCACCGCGCGCAACCGCCACGAGCGCCACGCCTCGTAGCCGGGCCGAAGCGCCCGCCGCTCGGCAAACGCCTCCGGAAAACGCAGCTCGAGCACGGCGACGCGCGCCGCGTTCCAAGCCGCCGCCGGCACGCGTGCCTCCGCGCGCCCCGCATCGTCCAGCACGACGCGCCCGAGTGGCTCGCCACTGAAAAACACCTCCGCCGGCATCGCCCCGCGCGCCGCATCGACGCGGGTCGCTTCGAACACCAGCCGCACGTCCGCGTTCGTCGCCGCCGGCGCGAAACGCAATACCACCCGCCGATCGTTGACGAAGCCGTCGCGCGTCGGCTCGCCCAACTCTACGCCGGCGACCACGTAGCGAAACGCACCGCCGTCCCCGCCGAAAGTGATCGCCGCTCCCGCCGGCTCGAGCGCCGCTGGCGCCCGCGTCAGCGTCCAGTTCCGCACCAACGGCACGGCATCGGCCGCCTTTTCCGGCCCGATCCGCCACACGTCGAAGTCCTCCGGCGGCCGCGTGCCGCGATCGTGTTGCCGGTGAAACATGAAAGCCCACCACGGATCGACGCGCACTTCGACGTCGCGCCGCACCAGTTCCAACGCGACCGCCGCGGCCACCGGCCACGCTTCGTCATCGAAGACCAACAGCTTCGGTCGGCGATCGGTCTCAGTTGCCAATGCCGCCGCCACGCCCGCGCGAATCGAGAGTCCGCGCTCCTCCGCTGCGATCGGCCGCACGAGCCATGCCCACACCGCCACGAGCGCCGCCGCCGCGAACACACCGATCCGCACCCAGCGCTCCGCGCGCAGATCGAGCGCGCGCACCAGCAGCGCCACGTCGAGCAGCAGCGCAAAACCGAACAAGCCGTCGAAGAAAAATCCGTTGTAGTGGCGCACGCCGTCCGCCTGCGCCATGCCCCAGACCAGCGCTCCGGCGATCGCGAGCCCGAGGGCGATCGCACCCGCCGAAAACACCCGCCGCTCCTCCGTCGCCCAACGCCGCGCCCACGTCAGCGCCGCAACGAGCGGCAGCGCGAGCACGCCGGTCCAAAATGCCATCCCGACCGCGTGCGCCCGCAAGAACGCCCCGATCCCCGGCCCGAACGCCGTCAGCAATCGATCCGCGCTGCGATCCGTCACCGGATACGAGAGCAAAAACACCACCGCCTGACCGAAGCTCGCGTGCCCGCGCGCGTTCGCCTCCGAGCGCGCGAGGATCGCCGCCACGTTGCTGCGCGCGCCGTGGGACACGACCTCGACCACCAGCGGCAACAGGAACAGCGCAAGCAACCCGGCGCAGATCGCCAGCGTCCAGCGCTCCGTTCGGATCAACGCGGCCACCGTGCCCGACGGGTTTTCCCGACGCCATTGCCGCGCCCCCGCGACGAGCGCCCAACTGCCGATGACGCCGACGAACAGCGGCTGCGCCACGTGTCCATGCACCAGAAAACCACCGGCGAGAAACAGCGGCACCGCGGCGCGCACTCGCCCCGTCGCCACCGCCGTCGCCGCCACGAGGAAACACAGGAACGGCACCGCGAGAACGTGCGGCGGCCAAATGCTCGTGAACGCCTCACTATGCCCGACGGAGTAGAGCGCCAGCGCGAGCAGCGCGCCCGGCAGCCACGCCGCGCGCCCGATCAGTGCCGCCAGCCACGCCACCGCCGCCGCGAGAAAAGCCGCCTGCAACACCACACCCGCGATCAGGTGCGCATTGCCCGGCGACGGCACCAGCCGCCACGCGTCGTGCAGCCATCGCTCCGCCGCCGCGTAGACGTAGAAGAACGCCGGCCCCGGATGGTGGAACTCGAAGCGCGAGTAGTTTCCCAGCAGTTCCGCGCCGTGCTTCGCGTTCGCGATCTGCAGCGCGTTCAGCGCGAGGTCCGCCTGCTCGAGCAGCGGCTGGCGAAACAGTTCGCGCCCGCGCACCACGAACAGCAAGCCGACCACCGCCGCCAGCACGGCGACGAACACAGCGCGGCGGGGTGCGGCCGGGGACGACATGCGCCGACTCTGCGAGCGGCTCACGCCATTTCAACGGCGTTTCCGCATTCGGCACCGCACACCGGGCATCGCGCCGCGCCGCCGCCGCGCGATTGACGCCGCACCACTCGATTCGTTGCCTGCCGCGCGATGGCCGTCGATCCCCGCACTCCGCCCAACCCCCGCACGCCTTCGTGGTTGCTGGCGGCCTGCGCGCTCGGCGCGGCACTGTTCGGCTTCGGCCGCTTGCTCTCCGCGTATTTCGTCGGCGACGATTTCGCGTTCATCGGACGCTACGCGACGTTTCCGTTTTCCGAGTGGCCGGGCCTGTTCACGCGCAGCTGGCAGGCGGGACTCTTCTCCGTCGACCTGCGCGAGATCCGCCCGCTCGACGCCCTCGCGTTCATGCTCGACGCGCGGCTCTGGGGCGCGGAACCGTTCGGCTTTCGCCTTACCAATCTGCTTCTCCACGCCGGCTGCGCCGCGTTGGTCGGCGCGCTCGCGTGGGAGCTCACGCGTGCCCGCCGCGTCGCACTGCTCGCGCTCGCCGTGTTCGCGTTCCACCCGGTGACGGTGCCCGCCGTCGCGTGGATCACCGGTCGGGTCGACGCGCTGGCGACGCTCTTCACGCTCTGGGCCGTGCTCGCGCTCGTGCGCTTCCGTGGCCGCGAGGACTCCGGCACCGGATCGCTCGCCGCCTTCGCCTTCTGCTTCGCGGCGGCGCTGTTCACGAAGGAATCCGCGCTCGTTTTCCCCGGTCTCATGCTCGCCGTCGATTTCGCGCTCGGCGCGCGCTGGCGCGATGCGCGCACTTGGCGCCCCTACCTCGCGGCCGCAGCCGTCCTCACGGTCTACGGCGCGTGCCGCTACGTCGCATTCGGCGCGGCCGGACCGGAAACCGTCGGCCGCGGCCTGCCGTCGCTCCTCTCGCCCGGCGTGTTGCAGGAATTGGCCGGGCGCCAAGTCCGCTACGTCGCCTATCTTTTTCCGCCGGCCGCCGAATGGCTCGCGCGCTGGCGCGACGCGGGTTTTCCGTGGCACGGCTTCGAGTTCTTCCGGGTGGTCGCCATCGGTCTCGCCGCCGGCACCGCCGCGGTGGCTGCGATTCTCTGGCTGAGTCGCGCGCGAGCGCCGACCTTTCGCCGCCGCGTGCTCGGGTTGGGCGTCGGCTGGTATCTGTGCACGACGCTGCCGCTCATTCTGACGTATTTTTCCGCGAGGCACCTCTACCCGGCGAGCGCGGGCCTCGCCCTCGTCGCCGCGCTCACGATGCACGAACTGCTCCCTTCTCGCCGCCGGTTCGTCGTCGCCGCAGCCGCTTGCGTCCTGATCGCAGCCATACTTCAACAGATGGCCCTGACTCCGTGGCGACGCGCCGCGGATTCTTCCCGCGCTTTCGCGCACGCCGTCCAAGCCGCCGCGCGCGACAACGCGCCCGGCACGCTCGTCCTCATCGATGCTCCTGATCTGGTCGACGGCGCGTTCTGCTGGTCGTGGGCCGTGCCGCACGCGCTCCGCCCGCCATTTGCGCCGGCTCCGCTCGAGAAACGGATCGTCCCGCTGGCACGGCCCACCGCCTGTGCGTTTCAACAGCAATGGCGCGCCCAACTCCCGTGGGCCGCGCTAGAGGAAAACACTCGCCCCGCCCGCCTGCTCCGGCGGCGCGCCGACGGCACCGTTGAGGACGGAATCGTCACCGCCGCGCAATTGTCACGCGCCGCCGCGATGCTGCGTTCGGCCCCTCACGGCGACGACGATGCCGCCTGGACCACGCTGCTCGCCACGCTGCGGGATCACGCCTCGCCTTGAACCCTGCCGGCGCGGCGGACAATCCAAGCCGCCGCCACCGCCCACACGAGCAACACGGCGGCCTTCGCTTCGCCCGCGGCCAGAGCCGACGTCGGCAACGCCACCGATCCCGCGACTGCCAGCCAGATCGCCCAGTCCGCGCGCGTCCCGCGCCACGCGCGCCGGCCGAGCCACACGAGCGCGAACACCAACAGAACATCGTCGCAATAGTTGTGGTAGACCCCGATGCGGTTCACGAGGCCGAGCACGGCGAACTGCCCCAGCCAATCGTCGCGCAACCCCGGCCGCGTCACCGCCCATGCTCCCGCGGCCAACGCCAGCGCCGCGCCGAGCGCCAGCGCCGCTTGCGGCGAGAGTCCGGCGGCGCCGAGCCATACGGGCAAATTGTTCAGCGGCGACCACGCGGCCCACTTCGTCGCCTCCTCGCCGGCCCCCACGCCGAGCGTCGCCGCGAGCGAGACTCCCGTCCACGCACACGCGGCCACACCGCTGATGCCGAGCAGCAACGCCGCACCGAGCCACGCCCGCCACGTCGCGCGCCGCCAAAGCGCGAGCGCGAACAACCAACCCATTTGCGGCTTCACCATCGCCGCCACCCACGCCACCGCAGCGCCGATCACCCGGCCGCGCTCCAGCGCGAGCAACGCGCCGAGCAACAGCGCCGTCGTGATCAGCGCCATGTTACCGAACAACAAATCCGCCCGCACGCCGCTCGTCGCCAGCAGCGCGCCCGTGAGCAGCCAGGCCAGCCGCGCGTCGACTGCGCGCCCGCGCCGCCACGCGAACGCCGCCAGTGCCGCCAGCGCCGCCAGTTGCGCCGCCGCGAACCACGCGCGCAGCGCGCCACCGGTCATCCCCGGCGGCAGCCACGGCAGGAACAGCGGAAAAGACGTCGGCGGATACGCCGTCCGCACTTCGCCCGCCGCCGCGGCCAGCGCCGCATGCGGATAAGTCCCCGCATAAAACAACGCCTGATCCCGCGCCAGCGTCCGCAGGTCGTGATGCCACCATTGCGCACCGCCGCCCCCCACGGTGAACGCGAGCTTCCCCAACGCCACGAGCCACACCGCGGCGATCAAACCGACGCGCCAATCGCGCCATCCCGCGGCTCCGACCGTGCCATTCACCGCGCGACGCCCTCCGCGATCGGCTCCGCCGCGACGAGCCGCAGCCCGGGGTCGGCCGAGATTTCGTAGGCGAAGCGCAGGAGTCCTCCGGCCGCCGCGAGTTCCGCCGGCACGCCGCGCAAGCGCTCGGGCATCGTCAGGCTGCACTCGAAGTCGCCCAAAACGTGTCCGCGAAACACCTCCATCCGCGTGAGCAACTGCAACGCGCCCGCCGCGTGCGGTGGCACCGCCACGGTCCGTTCCGGCAATCGCCCCGCCGCATCCGCCGCGACCGATCCCGCCACGCAGGCATCGAGCGTGAATGCCGCGCCGAGCCACTCGAAGGCGGGCGCGCTCGCGGCTTCCCGCAGGCCGCGCAGAACGCCGGGCCCGACTTCGATCCGTTCCGGCAGAAAAAATCCGCCCGCGCGCAACTGCGGCGCGAGCGCCCGCGTGACCGCCACCTGCGGCTCCTTCTTCAACGCGCGCCGCAACACCTCCGCCACGATCACGTGCGGTCGATCCGCCTCCGCAAAGCGCACCGCGGACGCATCGCCGCAAACCGTGGCGCGGATCGAACGCTCGACGCCAATCTCCGCCGCGAGCCGACGCGCATCCGCGAGTGACGCCGCATGGATGTCGAGCAACGTGACCTGCACGACATCGGGCGAGTAGCGCGCGGCGACGCTCAACGCCATCGGCGCCGCCGGGCCGCAGCCGGCTTCGACGACGTGGATCGTTTCGCCGGGAAACTTCTCACGGGCCGCGCGCACCGCCGCATCGAGCGCACGCAGGAACACCGCCGTGCGCTGCTGCTCGCGGAGACAGAGCACTGCGCGCTGCGGCGAGATGGCCTCGCCGCTCGCCAGATTCGTCGGCTGCGCGCAGGCCTCGCCGACCGGATCGAGCTGCTGCGCCTCGATGCCGAGCCGGTCGAGCGCCCACGCGCACCAGGCGTGCGCCGCGTCGCGGTGCTCGAGCGGCGTGCGGGAGGAGTCGAGCAGGCAATCGATCCAACCGGTGAAGGCTTCGCGAGTGGGGTTCACCGCGCCAGACGACGCGTCCGGGGCGCGCCGCGCAACCGCTTTCTGCGCAGGAGGAGTTCGCAGAGTTGCCACCGCGCCGGCCGACCCTTTGCTCGCCCTCGCCCCCTCCCCGTCATGCCCCTCGACCGCATCGTCACCTTCCTGCGCGAAATCGGCCTCCCGGTCGCCGAGCGCTCCTTGCCCGACAAGACATTCGTGCCTGGCATCCTGATCGAGAACGGCGGTCTCGTCATCGACCGCGCGCGACTCACCTACCCCGGCGATCTCCTGCACGAAGCCGGACACATCGCCGTGACGCCGCCCTCGCAACGCGCCGCGATGAGCGGAGACCTCAACAGCACACAAGCCGACGAGATCGCCGCCCAAGCTTGGTCCTACGCTGCGGCCGTCCATCTCGGCATCGATCCCGCGGTGGTTTTTCACCCGGCCGGCTATCACGGTGCCTCCGAATCTCTCCTCGCCGCCATGTCCGGCCCCGGTGCTCCCGGCTCGCCGCTCCTGCACTGGTTCGGGCTCACCCGCATGCACGACGACGGCTCCGGCGCACCGATCTTCCCGCGCATGAGCGCCTGGCTCCGACCGGAACCCGTGGAGTCCGCGAACTGATTTCGCGCGGCGGTCGCGACGTTCTCGCGCCGCTCACTCCCGATCTTCGACATCCACCAGCCGCACGGGGATGCGTCCGATCATCGCCTGATCGCCCGTCACGAGCGTCACTTGGTAGCGCGCATATAACGTCCGCCACAGCGTGCGATCCATCACGATCTCATAGCCGGCTTCGTGCGCACGGCGCAGCGGTTCCCGCAGGAAAGTCGCTTCGCGCGGCAGCACGATTCGGTCGGGATCTCCCTCGAGACGGTAGCCTCCGATCCCGATCGACTGGAGTCTCTCCCGACGCGCCGGCCAGTTGCCGCGCTCCAAGTGGTGTTCGTAAACCCACGACCACGCGTCGCCGACGATCACCGATTTCCGCGCGACTTCGGTCCGTGCGAGCTGCGTGATGTAGGCGAGCCGCCGCGCGGGTTTTTCGCTGATCGCCGCACGATACGCGCCCGGGACCAGGTGCGGCTTCGTCAGTTCCCGGTCGCGGAAAATATCGACGCCGACGCACGCGCTAATCGCCGTCAAAGCCGCGACGCCCACCAGCCAGCCGTTCGCCCGCTGCGCCACCAGCCACAACAAAAACGGCAGACAGACGAGCATGTAGGCCGGCTTGCCCGGTTGCCACAGGAACAGCCCGAGGAGCATCGCGACGAGGAGCAATACCCCCAGCACCGTCCACTCGCGCTTCGCCCACGGACGCGCGGCCCGCACGAGGTCTTTCAGCGCCAGCAAGCTCGCGGCCACGAGCACGAGGCTCACCGGAAACCCGAAGCTCCGGAAAATCACCTTGTAGCCCCAAACCAGAACCACGGGCGCACCGTGGATGTCCGCCACGTCTCCGGCCCGCGAACCATCGCGCCAGATCACCGGCAACACCGGCGACCAGACCAGCGCCACCGCCAACACGGAGCCCGCCACCGCCAGCGTCCACGTCCGCCCATCGCGGACTCCGCGCTGGATCAGCGCCACCGGCAGGAAGACCGCCCCGCACAGCACGAACTCCGCCCGGCATCCCACCGCGAGCGCGAACAGCGCGATTGCCGCGGCAATGCGCCACCCGCTCAATTTTTCCGCGGCGCCCCCGGCGAGCACGAACAAGGCGGAGAACAAAAACAAAAGCGCATACAGGATCTCCTCACCGTTGACCGTCTGGTCGAGGAACTGCGGGGAAAACAGGAGCGCGGAAACCACCAGCAACGCCTTCACCGCGTCGAGCCCGGTGCGCCGGAGCCACGCGTATCCCATCGCCGCCACGCCGAGCGCCACCAGCCATTGCATGGTCAGAAAAAGCGTCTCGTTGAACCGGCCGCCCAGCCATCGCTCCACCACCCAGCCGATTCCACCGAAGAGAAAAAACTCCGTCGTCGGATGCCCCGGCGGACGCGACAACATCACCGTGCCTCCATCCAACAACGCTCGCACGGCGACCTGAATTTTGTGGCTGTCCCAGCTGCTGACGCCCTCGCCGACGGTCGGCAGCACGAGCGCCGTGAACAGCACGCACACGGCCCCCAACCCGAAAATCGCGCGTCGTTCGTTTCGATCCGGAAGGGGTTTCACGCGGTCATTGCTTGGTTCCCGCGCGCACCTCCGTCGACTCGAATTTTGCCCGCCGCGCAACGTGGCGCGCCGGATCCGTCGCGGTTCAGCGCGCCCTCACACCCACACCGCGCTCGGCGCGACGCGTGCGGAATACATGGTGAGGTATTGCACGATGCGCGGGCGCACGCCGCGATTCGGGCTCGCGGCGTGCGGCAGCTTGTCGTTCCAGATCACGAGATCGCCCGCCCGCCCGCCGATGTGCTTCACACCGAGGCCATGCAGATCCTGCGCCCGCGGATCGGCGCCGGGCGGCAGGCTGTCGAGCCACGCATCGAGCCGGCGATGGAAACCCGGCACGCAGCGAAACGCCCCCTGCTCGGGCGGAGTGTCCGTGAGATAAAGAATGCCCTGCACGCCGAACGGCATCGGCCGCGCGAGACTCATGTCCCAATGAAGATCGGTGGCGTTGAACTTCTCGCCCGGCCGCAACGGCGGGTTAAACCCACCGCGATCGCACGTCATCCACAGGTCGGCCGTCCCCCACAGCTGCGCGAAGGCCTTGTGCACCCGCAACGACCGGCGGTTCGCCGTGAACGCCGGGTGCTGCACCATCGACATCATGATGCCCTGCCGGCGCGGCGCATGCCACGTCGCGGGATCGTCGGGATTCGCGTGTTCGTGTTGCCAGATCGCATCCACCGCCGCGCGCCGCGAGTCCTCCGGCACCGCGTCGTGCACGATCACGTAACCGTGTTCGTCCCAGTGGGCGAGATCCGCGGCATCGAGCACCGGGGGCATCGCGTCGATCTCCGCCAGCCAGCCGCGCGTCGCTTCCGGCGGCGGCGCGTCCGAGACGGCGGCATTGATGCGCGCGACCAGCATTGCATCCGGCGCTCCGGCCGTGGCGACAATCCATCGCTCCAGTTCCTCGAACGAAGGATCGTTCTGCAGCAGGAATTGCTGCGTCTGCTCCAATCCGACCCCAAGCGCGTCGCGGACCAATCCGTCGCGGTGCAACTCCATCGTGTCGCCCTCCAACGGCCTGCCGCGGCGGGCGGCACGCGCGCGCGCCCAGAGACGTTTCAATTGAAACACGCCCAACGCACCAACCTCGGTCGGCGGCGGCAACGACAGTGAAATTTGATCGGGAAACGGCATGGAAAATCCCGCCGCATGGCTCGCTGCGGCGGACAGCGCTGGCCCGCGTCCCGACTGAAACAGAGCCCCAATCGCTGTCGATGCCGAAGTCCCGCCCCGCCACGGCTTCATGGGAGAAGCCGTGCTTGACCGCATTTCCGCCGGGCCGGAGAGTGAAGGGCCCTCAGGCCGAATGCGGGCGTGTTACCCTAATCACCTCGGTTTCAAACGGCGTATTCGCGACGCCGTGGGGCGAAGCTTTACCGATTCCCGGAGTTCCCTCTCATGAATTCACCCACCGCTTTCGTCACCGGCATCACCGGACAGGACGGCTCCTACCTCACCGAGTTCCTGCTCGCGCGCGGCTACGCCGTGCACGGCCTCGTGCGCCGCGCGAGCCTGTTCAACCGCTCGCGCATCGAACACCTGCGGCACGACGCCGCGATCGGCGGCAAGAATCTCTTCCTCCACTACGGCGACCTCAACGACACCACTTCGCTGCGCCGCCTCTTCCGCGCGATCAAACCCGCCGAGGTCTACCACCTCGCCGGCCAGAGCCACGTCGGCCTCAGCTTCGAGATCCCCGAGGCCACCGTGCAGGAAGTCGCCAACGCCACGCTCGGCCTGCTCGAGATTCTCCGCGACCAGGAGCAACCCGTCCGCTTCTACCACGCCTCCAGCTCGGAGATCTTCGGTGCGCCCACGAACGCGCCGCAAAACGAGGAAACACCGCTGCGCCCGACCAGCCCCTACGGCTGCGCCAAGGCCTTCGCGACCAACCTCGGCCGCGTCTACCGCGACTCCTACGGGCTCTACGTCTGCAACGGCATCGCCTACAACCACGAGTCGCCGCGCCGCGGCGAGAACTTCGTCACGCGCAAGATCTCCCTCGCCGCCGCCCGCATCGCGCGCGGCCAGCAAAAGGAACTCACGCTCGGCAACCTCGACGTCACCCGCGACTGGGGCTACGCGCCCGAATACGTCGACGCCATGTGGCGCATGCTCCAGCAGGAAAAACCCGACGACTACGTCCTCGCCACCGGTGAGAGTCACACGCTCGGCGAGTTTCTCGACGCCGCTTTCGCCACCGTCGGCCTCGACTGGCACGCCCACGTGAAGATCGATCCGCGCTTCGTGCGTCCCGCCGAGCCCGTGCACCTCGTCGGCGATCCGGCCAAAGCCCGCGCCCAACTCGGCTGGTCCCCGTCCACGAAACTCGCCGCGCTCGCCCGCCTGATGGTCGAAGCCGACCTCGCCACGCTCGACGCCGCGCCGCGCCAATCCTGAAAACCTTGTCCGTCCCCGAACGCATCCTCCGTCCCCGCACCGGCTGGTTCCGCCTCGATCTCGCGCGGCTCCTCCAGCATCGCGACCTGCTTTACCTCCTCGTGCGGCGCGACCTCGTCTCGCGTTACCAGCAGACGATCCTCGGCCCGCTCTGGTTCCTGCTTCAACCGCTCCTGCTCACCGGCGTGTTCACCCTCGTGTTCAACCGCGGCCTCGGCACCTCGACCGACGGCGTGCCGGCGCACTTGTTCTACCTCAGCGGCATGCTGCTCTGGGCCTATTTCGCGAACGTCCTCACTGGTGCCGGCAACACGTTTCAGGTGAACGCGCCGGTCTTCACCAAAGTCTATTTCCCGCGCCTCGTCGTGCCGCTCGCCGTCGTGCTCGCCAGCATCGTCCCGCTGCTCTTGCAGATGCTGCTCTTCCTCGGCTTCTACGTTCCCGCGTTGCTCGGCGCGCGGACGTGGCAGCCCATCCCGGTCGCCCTCGCCCTGCTGCCGCTCACGCTCGGGCAGGTCGCGTTGCTCGCCCTCGGCGTCAGCCTGCTCGCCTCCGGCCTCTCGGCAAAATACCGCGACCTGCAGCACGCCCTGCCCTTCGTCGTGCAAATGTGGATGTTCGCCACGCCGGTGATCTATCCGCTCTCCCAACTCGGCCCGCTCGCCCGCTGGGTCGCCGCGCTCAATCCCCTTGCCTGCCCGGTCGAAATGCTGCGTCTCGCCTGCTTCGGCACCGGCACCCTCACGCCGCAACTCGCCACGCTCTCGCTCGGCAGCACGCTGCTCGTGCTCGCGGCGGGACTGTTCGTGTTCCAGCGCGCCGAGCGCACCTTCGCCGACACCGTCTGAGTGCCCCGCCCATGAGCCGTCCGATCATCGAGGTCCGCGGAGTTTCCAAGAGCTATCAGCTCGGGCGCATCGGCTTCACCAGCCTCCGCTCCGAAATCGAACGCGCGTGGACGCGCTTTCGCGGCCGCGCGCCGGCCTCCGACGCCGACGCGTTCTGGGCCCTGCGCGACGTGTCGTTCGACGTGCAGCCGGGCGAAGTCCTCGGCCTCATCGGCCGCAACGGCGCGGGCAAGTCCACGCTGCTGAAAATCCTCGGCGAGATCACCGAGCCGACCGCCGGCGAAGTCCGCCTGCGCGGCCACGTCGCCTCGCTGCTCGAAGTCGGCACCGGCTTCCACCCGGAGCTCAGCGGCCGCGAGAACATCTTCCTCAACGGCGCCATCCTCGGCATGCGCCGCGCCGAGATCGCACGGAAGTTCGACGAGATCGTCGCCTTCGCCGAGGTCGAGCGCTTCCTCGATACGCCGGTGAAACGCTACTCCAGCGGCATGTATGTGCGCCTCGCCTTCGCCGTCGCCGCGCATCTCGAACCGCAGATCCTGCTCGTCGACGAGGTCCTCGCGGTCGGCGACCACGCCTTCCAACAGAAGTGCCTCGGCAAAATGCAGGACGTCGCGCGCACCGAGGGCCGCACGGTCATCTTCGTCTCGCACAACATGGCCGCCGTCGCGCGCCTCTGCACGCACGCCGTCCTCCTCGAGGGCGGCCGCGTCACCCAACTCGGTGCCGCGGCCCAAGTCGTGCAGGACTACCTCGCCCGCGCCTCCACCCAAAGCGCCGAGTGGACTCGCCCGTCGGACCTGAAGCCGCACCGCGAAGTGTTCTTCGTGCGCGGTGCGGTGCTCGCGCCCTCCGGCGCCCCCGCCGCGGTCCTCGCACCCGACGACGCCGTCACGATCGAGCTGACCTGCGCCGAACGCGAAATCCGCACGCCGTGGGTGCTGCGCGTCTCCCTCTACGACCAGAAGGGCCACGAGCTTTTCCTCACGCAGGACCTCGAAACGCCCATCGCGCGACCTTCCCGCCCCGGCGCGACGCTGCGCGCGCGTTGCACTTTCCCCGGCGGCCTGCTCAAGCCCGGCAACTACACCGTCGGCGTCTCCGCCTGCGAACGCAGCGGCGATCAGGCCGTGCGCCTGTTCGAGGAATTCGAACCGCTGCTCGGCTTCGAAGTTTCCCCGCAAGGCTTCGTCGGCTACATGCCGCGCGGTCTGCTCGGCCCGCGCGCCGACTGGCAGTTCCACTGGGAATGAACCTCGAACTCGGCACCGACCTGCTGCTCGCCGATTTGCTCGCGCGACTCGATCCCGCATCCGCCGGCACCGTCGTCGAGATCGGCCTCGGCCGCGTGAACTTCACCTTCCAGTGGGCGCGACCGCGCGGCCACCGCTGCTTCGCCGTCGAGCCGCTGCCCACGCCCGTGCTCCGCGACGCCTGCGCGCGCCACGGCGTGCCGCTCGTCGAAGCCGCCGTCGCCGCCACCGACGGCGAAGTGGACATCTTTCTCGGCGCCGTGAACGGCCACGATCTGCCCGACGTCAGCTCGCTCAACCCGCGCTGGTGGGGCGCGAGCGCGAACGCCCGCCGCGTCCGCGCCGTCACGCTTCCCACGCTCGCCGCCGAGCTCGCCCTCGACACCGTCACACTGCTCAAGATCGACACCGAGGGCAGCGAACCCGCCGTCGTCGCCGGCCTGCACCGGATTGCCGCGCCGGTCCGGCCGGCCCTCGTCTGCTTCGAATACGGCGGCGGCGGCCCGCGCCGCGACGCGCGCGGCGGCTGGAGCGAGGAGTTTTTCGCCGGCACGCAATCCTGTCTCCGCGACCTGCAAGCCCTCGGCTACCGCCAGGCGCTCCTGCTCGACGAGAGCCGCGCTGAGCCGCAACTCGTGGACCTCGCCGCCACCGCCGACTTCGCCGCGCTTTTCGCGCCCGAGAGCACGGTGGGCAACCTGATCGCGCTGCGCGACCCTATCGACGCCGCGTGGCTCGCCGCGCACTGGCGCGGCTTCGCGCCGCAATTCGCCCGCGCCCTCCGCCGCGAACGGTGGTCTTATCGCTGGACCTGGCTCCGCCACCACGCCACGCGCGTGCGCACCGGCCTGCTGCACCGCATCGGCGTCCGCTGACGCCGCGCGCTCCGCCCCGCCGCATCGCCTCCGTCCCATGCCGCCGCACGACTCCTCGCCCGCCGAATCCCGCTACTCGGACGGCGACTATTTGAGCCGCCATCCCGGTTGGCACCGCGAGCATTCCGCGTGGAAAGCCGCGCAGATCGCCGCGCTCCTGCGCCGGCAAAATCGCACGCCGCGCTCGATCGTCGAAGTCGGCTGCGGCGCCGGCGGCATCCTTGCCGAGCTGCAACGCGCGCTCGGCGCCGGCGAGTTCACCGGCTACGAGATCGCTCCCGCCGCGCTCGAGCTCGCCGCGCCGCTCGCGAACGGGCGGCTGCGTTTCGTCCTCGGCGATTTCCTCGCGCTCGACACACCGCCGAGCGACCTGCTGCTCGCCATCGACGTCGCGGAGCACGTCGAGGATTACCTCGGTTTCCTCCGCGCGCTCCGGCCGCGCGCGCGCGCGCACGTCTTCCATCTGCCGCTCGATCTCTCGCTCCTGAGCAGCTGTCAGCCGCGGCGGCTCGACTGGAATTTCGAGAGCGTCGGCCACCTGCACTATTTCACCGCGGAGACCGCGCTGCGCGCGCTCGCCAACGCCGGCTACACCGTCCGCGCCCACACGTTCACCGCCGTCGAACTCGACCTGCCGCCGCCCGACGCGCAGCAGCAACGCCTGCGCTTCCTCCGCCGCCTCGGCCGCCGCCTTTCGCCGGCATGGACCTCGCGCCTGCTCGGCGGCTTCTCGCTCCTCGCGTATTGCGAGGCCGCGCCATGAACGCCCCCGCCACGGCGCGCATCGCCATCGTCGGCTGCGGCGCGATCGTCGAGCGCAGCCACGCGCCCGCGCTCGTCCATCTCGCCGCCGCCGGACGTGCGCACGTGACGGCGCTCGTCGATCCCGACGCCGCGCGGCGAAGCCTCCTCCGGCGGCACTTTCCCGGCGCGCGTTCCTGCGCCGATCTCGGCGAAATCGCGCCCGGCGAAATCGACCTCGCGCTCGTGGCTTCCCCCGCCCGCTTCCACGCGGCGCAAGCGCAGCACTTGCTCGCCCAAGGCGCCCACGTGCTCTGCGAAAAACCCCTCGCCTCCACCGTCGCCGACGCCGAAGCGATGGTCGCCGCCGCGCGCACCCACGGCCGCGTGCTCGCCGCCGGACAATTCCGCCGCTTCTTCCCCGCGCTCCAGCTCGTGCGCGACTATCTCGCCGCCGAATCCCTCGGCCCGCTGCGCCGCATCGACGTCCGCGAGGGCGGCGCCTTCGACTGGCCGGCCGCCACGCCGTCGTTCTTCGATCGACGCCAAGCCGGCGGCGGTGTCTGGCTCGATGTCGGCGCGCACGTGCTCGACACGCTCGTGTGGTGGCTCGGCGAGCCGCTCGAACTCGTCTACGCCGACGACGCCGCGGGCGGCCTCGAAGCCAATTGCCGCGCCCGGCTCCGCCACGCGAACGGCGCCACAAGCCACATTTTTCTCTCGCGCGACTCCGCCACGCCCAACCGCTGGCGCCTCGAATTCGAGCGCGGCGAGATTGTCTGGTGCGTCGGACGCACCAACGAACTCGAGGTGCGACTCGCCGGCTCCTCCCTCTGGCAAATCGTCCGCACGGAATGCGAAACTCCTGCCGGCCGCCGCGCGGGCGATGGCTACGACGATGTTTTCGTCAGCCAGCTGGCCGACGTGATCGACGCCGTGCGCCACGCCCGCGCGCCGCGCGTCAGCGGCGCCGAAGCGTTGCGGGCGCTGCGCGAAGTCGAGCGCGGCTACGCGACGCGGCAACTGCTCGAAAGTCCGTGGCTCTCCCACGAGGAACAAGCCGGCGTGCGCGCCGCGCGCGACCAATCATGAGCGGCCGCAAACTTCGCATCGCGATCGTCGGCGCCGGCGGCTTCGTTGGCACGCGCCTCATCGAGCGCTGGCACCTGACCGGTTTCGCCGAGGTCGTGCCCGTCGTCCGCCGCCCCGCCAACCTCGCCCGCCTCGCGCGCTTCCCGCTCGAGGGCCGCTTCGCGGACGCCACCAACGCCGCCGAACTCACGCGCGCCCTCACCGGCTGCGACGCCGTCGTGCACGCGATGGTCGGCGATTCGCACGCGCTCGTCGCCGCCGCGGCCGCGCTCGCTCGCGCTGCGACGGACGCACGCGTCGAGCGCGTCATCTACCTGAGCTCAGCGATGGTCCATGGCCCGGCGCCCGCACACGACTACGATGAGGACGCCCCGCTCGCAACCGACCAGCCCTTCGCTTACGGCCGCGCCAAAATCGCCGCGGAAAAGCGCCTCGTCGCCGCCGCGTTGCCCGCGCTCATTCGCCTGCGTCCCGGCATCGTCTACGGTCCGCGCTCGCGCTGGATCGCCGAGCCGGCGGAACAACTCGCCCACGGCCTCCTGCCCTGCCTCGACGCCGGCGGGGGAATTTGCCCGGCAATCTACGTCGACAATCTCATCGCCGCCATCGAAGCCGCGCTGCACGCGACGAACGTGCGCCAAGGCGCCTTCCTCGTGCGCGACACCGAGACCGTGACCTGGCGCGAATTCTACGCCGCCCTCGCGCGTGCGCTGGGCCACAGCGCCGATCTCATCGTCGATGGCATCTCCGCCGAGCCGCCCTCCGGCTGGCGTCACCGACTGGAAGCGCTGCGCGTGCATCCGACCACGCAACGCGCGCTCGCTCGCATCCCGACTCGGTTCAAGCAAACCGTGAAAAGCGCCCTCGCCGGCTGGAGTGGCCGCGCCGCCTTCGGCGGTTTCGCCCCGCTCGACGCGCCCGCGCCCTCGCGGCAACTCAGCGCCGAGCTGACCGCCTTGCAGCGCAACCGCCATCGCATGATCGACGCGCGCGCCCGCACCGCACTCGGCTACGCGCCGCCGGTGTCCTTCGCCGACGGCATCGCCCGCTCCGCGGGCTGGGTGGAATTCGCCCGCGGCAACCCGCCGCGCGACGCCACATGAACGTCGACTTTTCCCGGTGGGCCGTCGTGGCCCACAAGGACGACACCGGCTTCGGCCGCATGGCCGCCGACGCCCGGCGCGTCCTCGGCCTCGGTCGGCACATCGTCATTCCTTCGGAGCGCCTGACCGACCACCCGCTCGATCCGCGCGACGAAACTCGCCTCGATCCCAAGGATCCGCCCGCGCGCGTCGAGGAAGTGCTGGCCGGCCTCCAGGGCATTCTGTTCTTCGAGCGTCCGGCCTGGCATCCGCAGTTGCTCGCCACCGCGCGCCGGCTCGGGGTGAAGACCGTCTGCGTGCCGATGTGGGAGTGGTTCCACGGCCGCGCCGCCGAGTGGCGCGACTGCGATCTCTTCGCGTGCCCGGGGGAATTTTCCGCGCAAAACATCCGCGCCTACGGCTGGAAAAACGTCGCCGTCGTGCCGTGGGCGTTCGATCTCACGCGTTTCCCCGCGCGCTCGGTTCGCGGCCCCGCCCGCCGCTTCGTGCACAACGCCGGCCTCGTCGACCGCGACGACCGCAAGGGCACGCGCGACACCGTCGCCGCCTTCACCCGCACGCGCCTGCCCGAAGCGCGCCTGGTCGTGCGGCTGCAAACCGCCGCTGAGCTACCGCCGGCCGACGCGCGCGTCACCGTGCAAGTCGGCAATCTCGACGATCCCGCCGCGCTCTACGCCGAGGCCGATTGCGCGATCCAGCCTTCGAAGATGGAGGGCATCGGTTTCATGGTGCTCGAAGCCGTCGCCAGCGGCTTGCCGGTCATCACGCTCGACTATCCGCCGATGAGCGAATTCGTCGCGCAACCCGAGCTGCGCGTGGCGAAACGCTGGTTCAAGCGCCGCGCGTTCGCCAATCACTGGGTGCCGCACGCGCACCTGCGCCTGCCCCGCCAGGGAGATCTCGTCCGGATCATCGAATGGTGCGCGACCAACGACCTCGCGCCCGTCGCCCGCGCCAATCGTGACTGGGCCGAGCGCACCTTCGCGCGCGAGCGGCTCGTCGCCCACTGGGAGCAAACCCTCGCCCGGCTCGACTGAGCGTGCGCTACTCCGCCTACATTCCCTGCTGCAATGACGTCGCGACCATTCGCGCCGCCGTCGAGAGCGTGCTCGCGCAAACCCTCCCGCCCGCGGAAGTGCTCGTCGTCGACGATGCCTCGACCGACGCCAGCCTCGCCCAACTCGCCGGACTCGACATCCGCGTGATCCGGCACGAAAGCAACCTCGGCCGCGGCGCCGTGCGCGCCCGCGCCATGGCGGAGGCGCGCGAGGAATTCGTGCTCTCCTGCGACGCCACGAATCGCCTGCCGCCCGGTTTCGCCGCCGCCGCCGCCCCGCTCTTCGCGGCGGAGCGGACCGCCGCCGCCTTCGGTCCGCTCGCCGATCCCGTGCCGCGCGGGGTCGCCAGCCGCTGGCGCGCGCGCCATCTCTTTCGCCAGGACGATCAACCCGGCCGCCATGCCCGCGCGCTGCTCTCGACCTACGGCACCTTCGTGCGCCGCGGCGCGGCCGCGAGCGTCGGCGGCTTCACTCCCACGCTGCGCGCCACCGAAGACGCCGACCTCGGCCGGCGACTGCTCGCGGCCGGCTACGACGTCGTGTTCGCGCCCGAACTCACCGTCTGGAGCAACACCGTCAACTCCGCCGCGAAAGTCCTCGAGCGTTACTGGCGCTGGAACTACGCCGCCGCCGGGCGCGCCGTGCTGCGCAGCTATCCGCGCCTCGTGTGGTATTCGTGGCGCACCATGATCGCGCAGGACCTCCGCGCCGGCGACTGGCCGGCCGCCGCCGTGAGCGCGCTTTGCCCGCACTACTGCGCCGCCCGCTCGCTGTTCGCCCGATGAAACCGCTCCTGCGCTCCGTTGGCGTTGTCGCCCGCGATCTCGCGGCCGCGACGCTGCGCCGCGTGCCCGGCTCGTCGCGGCAATTCGGTCCGCCACGCCAGCATGTGCCCGACACGCGCGAGTGGCAGCGCGCCCACCCGCAAGCTCGGCTCCACGCCCTGAGCGACGCGCGGCCGGTGACGCGCCCCGACGCGCGCCACGCCGACGAGCCGATCGCACGGCGTTTCGCCGCCATGCGCCACGGCACGATCAAGCCGCGCTTCGTCGTCGAGCTGCCGCGCGCGCGCTTCTGGGGACGCGGCTACGGCTACGTCATCGACGCCGACGACGCGCTGCACTGCGAGCTTTCGCCCTGCTTCGAGAACTTCGCGCCGCCGGAAAACAATCCGGGCCACGACGCCCTGCGCCAGCCGCTGTTGCCGCGGCTGCGACAGCGGAGCGGCACGCTCGCCGTCCTCAGCACGCTTTTCTGCGAGAATTTCCACCACTGGCTGCTCGACGCCGTGCCGAAACTCGGGCTGCTGCGCGACGCCGGCTGGGCTCTCGATCGCATCGACGGCTTCGTGCTCCCCGCCTCCGCGCAGCGTCCGTGGCACGAGCAAACGCTGGCGCGCCTCGGCCTCGCGCGTGACCGGCTCGTGTTCGCGGACGCGCACACGCATCTCGCCGCCGACTCGCTGCTCGTGCCGTCCTACGCCGAGCCGGGCTGCGAGCCGGAGAAGTTCGACTACACACCCGAGGGACTGGCCTTCGTCCGCGAGCTGTTCTCCGAGGCCCGCACAACTTCCGGCACCTGGCCGGAGAAGATCGTCATCTCCCGCGAACTCGCCGCGGCGCGCCGCTGGACGGGCGGAGAAACCGGCCACACGCACCTGCAACGCGCCGGCTTCGTGAAGGTGCTTCTCGAACAACACACGTTGGCCGAACAAGCCGCCCTCTTCGCCCACGCGCGTCAGATCGTCATGCCGACCGGCGGCGGCCTCGCCAATCTCGCCTTCTGCGCGCCCGGCACGCAGGTCGTGGAGCTCTTTCCGCCGACCTATTTGCCCACCTTCAGTCTCGTGCTCTCCGGCGCCCTCGCACTCGACTACACTGCGCTCGTCGGCCCGGCGAAGTCCGGCGCGGCCGAAGGTGACGACGATCCGCACGCCATCGCCGTGCCCGTCGATCGCATCCTCGCGTCCTTCCGGTGATCCTCTCCGTCGTCATCCCGACCTGCAACCGGCCCGACACTCTCGCGGCCGCGCTGGAGCGGCTCGCGCCCGGCGCGCAAACGCTAGCTGCCGCCGACTACGAGGTGATCGTGACCGACGACAGCCGCTCCACCGCGACGGAGACGCTCGTCCGCACTCGCTTTCCCTGGGCGCGTTGGACACGCGGTCCGCAACGCGGCCCGGCGGCCAACCGCAATCATGGCGCCCGCCTCGCCGGCTGCGCCTGGCTGGCGTTTACCGACGACGATTGCCTGCCCGACGCCGGCTGGCTGTCGGCCTTCGCCACCGAGACCGGCGAATCGACGATCGCCGCGCTGGAAGGCCGGACGTGGTGCGGCGAACGAAACATGGGGTCGCTGCGCTTCGCACCGTGCAACGAGTCCGGCGGGCGGCTCTGGTCCTGCAACTTCGCCATTCGCGCCGAAACATTCCGCGCCCTGTCCGGCTTCGACGAGGGATTCCCGTTCGCCCACCTCGAGGACGTGGATTTTCACCACCGGTTGAAAGCGGCCGGCCATGGCGTGCGCTTCGTTCCCGCCGCCGCCGTGGAACACCCGCCGCGCGCACTCGGCCCGGTCTGGCGTTCGGCGCTCGCGCACGAGTCATCGTTCTATTTCGCGCGCAAACACCGACTGCCGCTCTCGCGCGCCGGCATGAGCCCGGGATTTTTCCTCCGCGCCCGGCTCAAGCAATGGGCCGGCAGCCGCAACGCCTCCGAAACCGCGCGCTTTCTCGGTCGCTGGATCGCGGAAACCGGCGTGATCGCACTCCTGACGCCGGTCTGGTTGTGGCGCCATCGCCGGCGATGAGCATCGTCTACGTCAACTCCACGCTCCGCGCGCGACGCGCCATGTCGAACGACGGCTCGACCAGTCCTCTTCACTACTGGGGCTACGCGCCGCAACCCGACGACGCGCTGCTGACGCATCGGCTGAACCGTTGGGAAATCCATCTCCGCCACCGTCTCGGCGGGCTCGATCCCTCGATCTTCGCCGCGACCCTCTGGCGGCTGGGTCGCGACGCCGCCGGCACCTACGTTGTCTCGCAGCCGGACCTGTGGCAGGTCTTCCCGCTGCTCAAGGAACTCTTTCCGCGCCGGCCGCTCGCGACGTGGGTCTGGATGGATTGGGAAGTCGATCTCCAGTTCGACCGCCTGCGCGCCTGCGATCATATCTTCTGCCTGACGCCCGGCGCCAAGCAACGACTCGATGAGCGCGGCATGTCCGCCCGCTCGAGCTTCGTGCTCTGGGGCTGCGATCCGGCCTACTATCGCGCCACCGCTCCGGTGCCGACCGAGGCCGACGTGATCATCAGCGGCATGTCCCAGCGCGACACGGCCCTTGCCCGGGCCGCGCTGGATACGGCGCGGCATCGAGTGCTGCTGACGCCCGTCACCGCACAAATCGTCGGCCGCCCCGAAGCCGCCACGACCGTCGGCAATGACACCGAATTGCGGCGCGCGTATCACCGCAGCCGCGTCTGCTGGATTTTGCTTCGCGCCGAAGATCGCTATCCCAGCGGCCTGACCAACCTGATCGAGAGCCTCCTGTGCGGGACCGCCGTCGTGATCGCCGATCGCACGCTCATTCCGGAACCGTATCTGACGCTGCCGGGCGTCTTCCGCTACCGCACCGGCGATCTCACCGACCTGCTCGCGCGAACCGACGAGGCGCTGGCGTGGACCCGCGAGCCGCGCGCCCGCGCCGCTATCGCCGCCGCGGCCGCGGAGCGTCTCAACGGCCAGGAACTTTCCGCCGCCATCGCGCGAACCCTCGATCCCGGCCACCGCCGCCGCTAGATCTTCCCGCCTGCCGCCTGCATGAAATCCACCGTGAAGAACTTTCTCACCGCGCACCAACCGCGCCTGCTCGCGCGCCTGTTGCGCTGGAAACCCGGCTGGAATCGCGACCTGTTCCTCTTCCTGCATCTCGTGCGGCCCGGCGACACCGTCCTCGACATCGGCGCCAACGTCGGTCTCTACACCGAGGTCTTCGCCCGCCTCGCCGGTCCGCGGGGACATGTGCACGCATTCGAACCGGTGCCCGACACGTTTGCGCAGCTGCGCGCGCGCTTCGCCGCCGAAGCGCACTGGCCGCAAGTCCACCTGCACAACGCCGCCGTCTGCGAGCGCTCGGGACCGGTCACGCTGATGCTGCCGGGCAGCGATTCCGGTCAGGCGTCGATGGCGCAGCACCAAGTTGCCGCGTGGGAAAACAGCACGGTGCGCTCCTTCGCCTGCGCGGGCCATCGCCTCGACGAGTTCTTTCCCTCGCTCAACTCGCCGGCTCCCGCCTTCATCAAACTCGACATCGAAGGCGCCGAACTGCTCGCCCTGCGCGGCGCGCGTGAACTGCTGCGGACGCACCATCCCGTGCTGCACATGGAGGTCTGGTCGCGCTGGCTGCACGACTTCGGCCACCAGCCGGCGGACCTCGCCGCCGAATGGCGTGCGCTCGGCTACGACCGCTTCGTCGCCGTCACCGATCGCTTCACGCCGCTCGCGGATCTCGAGCAGAGCTGGGCCGGCATCATCGAGTCCGGCTCGCACAACGTGCTGGCATGGTCCTCGCGCAGCCCGTGGGCCGCGCGCGTGGAGGCCATTCCCTTCGTCTGAGTCGCCGCGCTCCGCCGAATGAAGATTCTCGTCTACAGCAATTGCCCGCTCGATCCCGCCCTCGGCTCGGGCAAGACGCGCGTGCGTTTCAGCGAAGGCCTGCGCGCGCGCGGGCACAGCGTGCGCGTCATCGAGCCTGATGCCGTGCGGCTCTGGCCGCGCCTGCGCGCCGGACATCGTTTCCGGCTCGCGCTCGGCGCGCGCTGGCACCTGCAACGCACGCTCGCCCGCGAGAGCTTCGATCTCGTCGAGATCAACGGCGGCGAGTTCGGCTGGCTCGCGCGCTGGCTGCACCGCCGCCGGCAACGTCCGCTGCTCGTGCACCGCACCGACGGCTGCGAACTGCTCGCCACCGCGGCCGGCGAAACCGCCGGCGCCACGGCACCGCTCCACCGCGCGCTCGACCGCGCGGCTTTCACGCACATCGACGCTTGCGCCGCCCTCTGCGGCGCCGATCGCGCACACCTCGTGCGGGGCGGCTTCCTGCCCGCGGCACGGGTCGCGGTTGTGCCGCCGGGACTCGACGACGAGTTTCTTGCCACTTCGGCCCCCACGGCGCGCCCACCGCGACTGGCCTTTCTCGGTTCGTGGATCGAACGGAAGGGCGTAGACACACTCGTCGCCGCCGTCACGCCGCTCCTCGAACGCCATCCGGAAACGGAGCTCGAGCTGATCGGCACGAGCCGCGGCGAGGAAGAGCTGCGCGCCCTGTTCCCCACCCCGCTCCGTCCGCGTCTGCACGTGCCCGGTCGCATCTCGCGTGAGGAATTGGCGCAACGCCTCACACGCGCTTCGATCTTTGTGCTGCCCGCGCGCTACGAAGGCTTCGGCATGGCGACCGCCGAAGCGATGGCATGCGGCTGCGCCGCAGTGACGACGCCGACCGGGTTCGGCGCCGACCTCCGCGATCAGGAAAACGCGCTCGTCGTGCCGATCGGCGACGCGCCGGCACTCCGCCGCGCGTTGGAGCACCTGATCACCGACGCCGCGCTGCGCCACCGCATCGCCCTCGCCGGCTGGCGCACGGTGCAGGAATTCCGCTGGGAGCGCGCCGTCGCGCAGCTCGAAACCGCTTACCTCGGCTGGCTCGCCCAACGATGACTTCCGGACAGGCCCCGCTCCGCGTCGCGCTCGTCAGCCCCACTTTCGGCGGCTACGGCGGCATGGAAGCGTTCGCTCTGGGAATTCTGCGCGGTCTCGCCGCGCACCCGGAGGTTAAGTTGACCGTTTTTTTCAAACGAGTCGCGAGCTTCGAACTGCGACCGGAGTTCGCCGCAGCCTGCGCGCCGTTCGGCGCCCGCGTGCAATTCATCCCGCGCGCGAGCGGCGCGTTGTGGCGCGCGGTCGGCGACGCGGAAGTCGTCCACTCGTTCAATCCCAGCCCGGACACGTTGCTCGCCGCGCAGCTCGCACGATGCCCGGTGCTCGTGAACGTGATCAATCATCGCACCCCGGGAAACTCACCGCGCCAACGCGCGTGGGACGTGCTGCTGCGGCGGGCGGCCGCGCGACGGTTCTACATTTCGGACTTCGTGCGCCGCAGCTGGGAAGGCCCGGCGGCGTGGCCGGACAGCGAGGTCGTATTCCCCCTCTGCGAACTTGCCAGCGGCGAGCGCCCCATCGAACAGCGCCGCGGCTTCGTCTTCGCCGCGCGCTGGATTGAAAACAAGGGCCTCGACACGCTCGTCGAAGCCTACGCGCAGGCCGCCCTCGATCCCGCGCGCTGGCCGCTGTGCCTGATCGGCGATGGCCCGCTGCGCCCGCGGATCGAACGACGCCTCGCTGAACTCGGCGTGCGTGGCGTGACCGCGCTCGGCTTTCTATCTCAAAGCGAAAAGGCCGACGCGATCCGCGCGGCGCGCTGGATGGTCGTGCCACCGAACACCCGCGAGGATTTCGGCCTCACCGCGATCGAGGCGCGCGCGGTCGGCGTGCCATGCATCATCACGCGCGATGGCGGCGTGCCGGAAGCCGCAGGCCGCGAAGCGCTCGTCTGCGAGCCCGGCGATATCCCGGGCCTCGCGGCCTGCCTGCGCGCGGCAGCGGAGATGTCCGACGGCGAATACGCCACCCGCGCGCGCCGCACGCGCGACTCACTCGCGCAGGAGCTGCGCGGCCCGGAGTTCTACGCGCACGCTTACCGGGAGCTCGCCGAACGATGAGCGCCGTCGGACAAGCTCCGCTCCTCGCTACTGCCTCGCGGGATTCGGCCGCGGGCGCGCGAGTCGGCGGCATGACGCCCGCCGTCTCCGTCTACCTCGACGCGTGGCGGGCGTTCGCGGCGCTCGGCGTGATGCTGGGGCACGTCGGGTTGCCGTGGTTTTCCGCCACCGGCGTGGTCTTTCCCGACCTCGGGCACGAGCTCGTGATCGTGTTCTTTTTCCTCTCCGGCTTCGTGATCGCGGACGCCACGCTTGGGCGCAACCGCGGGGTGATCGACTACGCGGCCGCCCGGCTGGCGCGGATGTATTCGGTGGTGTTGCCGGCCCTCGCGTTGACTGCGCTCGCGATGGTCGCGGCGCGGATGGTGCCCGCGCTCGCCGCCGCCGTCCTGCGCGATCACGAAAGCGCGCGCCTCGCGCTCTGTGCCGTGTTCCTGCAGGAGGCGTGGTTCCTCAGCGCGTCGCCGGCCACGAACTCCCCGCTGTGGTCGCTGGGATACGAGTTCTGGTTCTACGTGCTGTTCGGCATTTGGGTCTACGCCCGCGCCGCGCGCTGGCGCTGGGGCTTGATGCTCGCCGTCGTCGCACTGGTGGGGCCGAAAGTGCTGCTGCTCCTGCCCGTCTGGCTCACCGGTGTCGCAGCGTGGTGGCTGCAAGCGCGCTTCGAACCGGGCCGGCTTTTCGCTGCGGCGGTCGCTGGCGTTTCCGGCGCGCTGCTGCTGGCGTTTTGGATCAAGGGATGGTGCTTCCCCGGCGGGCCGCTCGCCGTCGCGCCATGGTTCTACTCCGGCCGTTGGGGCAGCGACCTGCTGCTCGGCGCGCTTTTCGGCGCGCATGTCCTCGGCTGCGGATGGCTGTGGAAAAATGCGTCCGTGCCGGCACCGATCGAGCGCCCGGCGCGCGCGGCCGCCGGGATGACTTTCTCGCTCTACGCCTATCATTACCCGCTGCTCGTGCTCGGCGCGGCGCTGCCGTTCTACGACCCGCGGCAGCCCGGACACGTGGTCGGGCTCGCGCTCGGCGTGTTGGGCGCGGTGACGCTGTTGCACCGCTTCACCGAAGGCCGGCGGCGCGCGTGGCGGGAACTGTTCTTCCGCTGGCTGAGCGCGTCGCGCCGGTCGGTGGCCGCGTCATGAAACTCGCCTTCATCACCGGTTCGCTTGCTCCCGGCCGCGACGGCGTGGGCGACTACGCGCGGACACTCGGGCTCACGTGCGCGGCGGCGGGACACGACGTGCGGTGGGTCAGCCTCGCGGAGCCGGAGGAACCCGGCGCGGACGATCCGCGCATCCTGCGCCTCAGCGACGCGGCGGTGCGCGCCGACGGTGGCGCGGCCGCGCGACGCTGGCTCGCGGAGTTCGCCCCCGATTGGACGAGCCTGCATTTCGTGCCCTACAGCTTCGATCCGCGTGGCTTGTTCGGCGCGCGTGTGCCCCTGCTCGCCGACCTGCTCCACACCGCGCCGCGTCGGCACATTTTCTTCCACGAAGTGTGGATCGGCGTGCACCGCGGGGCGTCGCTGAAGGAGCGGCTCGTCGGCTGGGCGCAACAGCGTGCGGTGCGCGCGCTGCTGCGTCGCTCGGCGCCGGACTGCGTGCACACCAGCACGGCGTGCAACGTCAGCGTCCTCGCCGGCGTCGGACAGCGCGCGGGGCGGCTGCCGATGTTCGGCAGCGTGCCAGCGGTCGCCGCGCCCGTGCCGGAGGCGATCGACGGCGTGCCGTCCGACGCGCTCGTGTGCGGGCTCTTCGGCTCGTTGCACCCGAACTGGCAGCCGGAGGCATTTCTTGGGGATTTCGAACGACTGGCGCGTGCGCTCGGCCGACCAGCGGCGTTCGTCACCGCGGGAGGCATCGGCCCCGGCGGCCCGTTGCTCGCGCAGATCGAGGAGCGCTGGCGCGGACGCATCACGTTTGTGCGGCTCGGTCGTTGTTCGACCGAGCGCCTTGCCGAGGTGTTTGCGCGCTTCGACTTCGCGGTGACTTCGATGCCCTGGAACATTCTCGGCAAGAGCAGCAGCGCCGCCGCGCTGCGCGAGCACGGCGTCAAAGTCGTCGCCACTGCCGCGGGCGATCCGCCGCGCGGCGTGCCGTTGCCGCCGGACGACACGGCGGAGGATCCGGGCTTCGTGCCGTATTTCCGCGATCCGGCCCGTCTCGCGGACGCGCCCGGCCACACCGCGCCGCGCCCCGGCGTGCCCGCGATCGCGCGGCAATTCCTCGCGGATTTGGAGCAACATGAGCGCTGACGCGGTGCCGCCGGTTGCGGTGCGAACATTGCTTTGCCATCGCGACGTCGAACTGATGCTCGCGTGTTGGCGGACGCTGGTCGCGTGCAGCGCGGACGCGTTCGCGACGGTGGTGCACGAGGACGGCTCGCTGACGGACGCCGACATCGCGCGACTCGAAACCGAGATTCCCCGCCTGCGCGTGGTGCGACGCGCGGACGCCGACGCGGCGATGGCGGAGCGGCTGGCCAAACATCCGAACGCGCGCGCGTTTCGCGCCGGATCGGTGTGGGGACTCAAGCTCCTCGACGTCGCGTTGCTCGAGCCGGGCGACTGCTGCTACGTCGACGGCGACATTCGGTTTTTCCGGCCGTTTCGCGGGCTGTTTTGCCGGGAGGCGCTCGCCGGCCGCAGCGTGTTTCTTCGCGACACGGTCTGGATGGCGTATTCGGTGCGGCCCTGGCACCTGCTCGATCGGCGGCGGCTGCGCATCGTGGAAGGCATCAACACCGGCCTGACGCTGATCGATCGCGCGTGCTACGATCTCGATTTCGTCGACTGGTTTCTCGCGCAGCCGGACTGGCGCGTGATTCCCGCGTGGACCGAGCCCACGTGCTGGGCGGCGCTGGCGCGGAGGGCGAACGGCCACGCCGTCGACCCGCGGCAGGTGCTCAATCTCTATCCCGGCGCGCACGTGGAGCCGGCGACGATCGGAGCGCATTTCCTCTCGGCCCATCGCGGGCGTTTTGCGCGTGAGCTCGCGCAACCCGTCATCGACGCGCCGGCGGAAGCGATCCGGTTTCAAGCGCTGCGTCCGGCGGGCGCGCTTGCGCTCGGCTGGAACCAGTTGGGTCGGAAGATCGGCAATGAAATCGCCCGGCGGCGCGCGCCCGCACCCAAGCCCGCCGCATGAGCGCCGCCCTGCCAAACCCTCCTCGCGTCTCGGTCGTCGTGCCGACCTACAAGGCGGGGCCGTTCCTGCTCGAGTTGTGCGCGTCGCTCGTGGCGCAGACGATGCCGGATTTCGAAGTGCTCGTGTTGAGCGACGGCTGCGACGATCACCAGCAGCCGGGCCTGGAGCGTTACGCGGCCGATCCGCGTTTCCGCTTCCTCTCGTGGACGCCGAATCAAGGTGTCGCGCGCGCCACGGAACAGTTGCTGCGCGAGGTGCGCGCGCCGTTCTGGTGCAATCCGGGCGCGGACGATCTTCTGCATCCGGAGTTTCTCGCGCATCGTCTCGCGGCCGCAGAGAAGACGCCCGCCGCGGACATCTTCTTCGGCGCCGGCATCCAAATCGACGCGCACGGCCGCGAAATCTGGTATCACCCCGCGCGCGTCCTGGCGGAGCGCCTCGCCGCGTGGGGCGGGCAAACGATCGAGCCGGCCGCCATGCTGCGCGTGCTCCTGCAGGAGAACGTCATCAACACGCCTTCGATTTTCTGCCGCAGCGCCACGACGATCGCGCCCCTGCTGGCCGCCGAGGTGCGCTGGAAGTATGCGCAGGATTACCACTACTGGCTGCTGCTGGCGGGACTCGGGCGGCACTTCCACTACGACGCGCGCGTGTTGCATTCCTATCGAATGAGCGACGGGCAACTTTCCCGCGATCCCGCGCGCGAAGCCACGCGCCTCGCCGAGTTCCGGCTCGTGCCGCTCGTCGCGCTGCGGCAGGCCGCCGACCAGTCGCCGCTTGCCGCCTCCGTGTGGCGCGAATGGAAGCGTCCGCTCCACGACTTCTGGCTTTGGCGGAAGCTCCTGCTGGCGCGCCGCGGGCAGTTGTCCCGCGCGTGGTCGGAGCAAGCCAGCGTCGCCTATCACGGACGCGCCCTCAGTCGCGCCGCGCAACTCCTCGAGTTCTGCGTTCGCGCGCCCGCGATGGCTGCGCTGCGCTGGGGCGAAAAGCGGCGCGCCCGGCGGCAGATTTGGACCAACGGCCTGCGGCTCGTCGACGAGCCGATCTTCCGCGCGTGATGACTTCCCCCGCCACAGCCCGGGATCGCGTGGTGCTCATGCATCCGACGGGGAACCAGTTTTTCCGCAATCTCGCGCAAGCGTGGCGGCGCGACGGACGGCTGGCTGAAGTCGCGACGTGCCTCGATTGGCGCGCACCGGCGTGGTTTGATCGCCTGCTGCCGCGAGGCATGGCGGCGGAACTCTCCCGCCGCGCCCTCTCGCGCGACACCGCCGGCCCCGTCGTCACGCACCCTTGGCGCGAAGCGGCACGGCTCGCCGCGAGCCGGCTCAGCGCCCGCGCGCTCGTGCGACATGAAACCGGCGCGCTCTCGGTCGATGCGGTCTATCGCGGCTTCGACGCATGGATGGCGCGACGCATCGAGCGCGGCCGCATCGCCGCGAGCGCCGTTTACGCCTACGAAGACGGCGCGGCGGACAGTTTCGCCGCCGCCGCGGCGCGCGGCTGGTTGCGCGGCTACGACCTGCCAATCGCGCATTGGCGAACGAGCCGCCGGCTGCTCGAGGAAGAAGCGCGTCGCTGGCCGGACTGGGCGCCGACGTTGCTCGGGCCGCAGGATTCCGCGGAGAAACTCGCGCGCAAGGACCGCGAGCTGTCGCTCGCGACCCACATCGTGTGCCCGAGCGAGTTCGTTGCCGCGTCGTTGCCGGCGAACGTGCGGAAAGACCGCCGGGTGATCGTCGCGCCGTTCGGATCGCCGCCTTGCGGCCCGGAGCGCCGGGCCCCCGACGCGGCCCGACCGCTGCGCGTGCTCTTTGCCGGGACGATGACTCAGCGCAAGGGCCTCGCCGATCTTTTCGCCGCCATGCGCGAACTGGGGACGCGCGCCGCCGCCGTCGAGTTGGTGGTGATCGGATCGCCGGTGCTCCCCTTGGAATTCTATCGCGCCGTGGGCGTGCGTTTCACTTACGAGGCCACGCGCCCGCACGCCGCGGTGCTGGAGTTGATGCGCACCTGCGACGTGCTGTGTCTGCCCTCGATCGTCGAAGGCCGCGCGCTCGTCGTGCAAGAGGCGATGAGCCAGGGCTTGCCCGCGATCGTGACGGCGAACACCGGCGCCAGCGACGTGGTGGAGGACGGCGCCAGCGGCTTCATCGTGCCTATCCGCGCTCCCGGTGAAATCGCGCGCCGACTGGCTTGGTGCGCGGAAAACCGCGCCCAGCTCGGCGAGATGGGTCGCGCGGCGCAGGCCGCGAGCGTCCGTTTTTCGTGGGCAAACCACGCGGCCACGATTTCCTCGGCTCTCTTCTCCGAACCAAGCAACCCGTGACCCCCAACCGCCCGCTCCTCTGGCTCCGCGCCCTTCTCTGGCTCTATTTCGCCCTGATCATCGGCGAAGGCGTGTTGCGCAAGTGGGTCTTCCCGGGCCTCAGCGACGTGATCTTCATCATTCGCGATCCGCTGGTGGTGCTGATCTATCTTTTCGCGTGGATGTCCGGCCGCTCGCTGGGCGGATCGCACGTCATCTTTCTCGGCCTGCTCGCGGTCCTTTCGCTGGCCTTCGTCTTTTCCACCGACACGCCGTGGATGGTAGCGCTCTTCGGCCTGCGCACCAATTTCCTGCACCTGCCGCTGATCTTCGTGATGGGGTCGACGCTGGATCGGGAGGACGTCCGCCGCTACGCGCGAGTCTGCCTGTGGCTCGCGATTCCGGTGGTCGCGCTGATGCTCGTGCAGTTCAACTCGCCGCGCACCGCGTGGGTGAACGTCGGCGTCGGCGGACAGGAGTCCGGTCAGATCCTGGGCGCGCTCGAGCGCATCCGTCCGCCGGGGCCGTTCAGCTTCATCAGCGGCCTCGTCCTGTTCTTCAATCTCACGGGAGCGTTCGTGCTCGCCGGCTGGCTGCATCGGGAGGGCGTCTCGCGCGTGCTGCTGCTGGTGGCGACCGTCGCTTGCTTCGTGGCGTTGCCGGTCTCGATCAGCCGTTCGCTCCTGTTCACCGCGCTCGTGATCGGCGCGTTTGGACTCATGGCCGCCCTGCGGGACGCTCGCCGGCTCCCGCGTTATTTTGCGCCGGCCATCGTTGCCGGCGTGATGCTGGCCGCCGCGACTGACTCGGTTTACGTGGAGGCTTTCCAGACGCGCTGGAACGACTCGCTGATGTCGGACCGCGGCTCCTTCGAGAGCAACATCGTCGATCGCGTCATCAACGACTACACCCAGCCGTTTCAACAGGCGCTCAACGCTCCCCTCACCGGCCACGGCATCGGCCTCGGCACGCTGGCCGGCGCCCGTCTCACTACCGGCAAAAAGGTCTTCCTGCTGGCCGAGTCCGAGTGGAGCCGCATCGTGCTGGAGATCGGCCCGCTGCTCGGCTTCGCCTTCATCGGCTGGCGCGTGTGGCTCGCTTTCGCGTTGCTTCTGCGCTCCTGGCGGCAACTGCGGCTCGACGGCGATCCACTCGCTTGGCTGCTCGCCGGTGCGGCGTTTTTCCCGATGCTGAATTCGCAATGGGGACCATCGACGCACTTGGGCTTCGCGGTGTTCACCGCGGGACTCAGTCTCGCCGCGCTCAATCCGCCCGAGGATGAAATCGCCGAGGAAACCGACGACGACGAGGAAACCGAGGACGCCGCGCTGAAACCGACGTGAAGATCGCCCTCCTCGCCAACTACGCCCCGGACGGACAGCAGAGCATGCTGCGCTTTGGCGAGCTCCTGCGCCGGGAACTTTCCGCGCGCGGACACGACGTCACGGTCACAGCACCTAAACCGCTGACCGGCCATCGTTGGGTGGCGCGCGTCGCGGGCGAAAAATGGGCCGGCTACGCGGCGAAGTATCTCTCGTTTCCCTCGGAATTGCGCGACGCGCTGCACGGAGGCCCGATCGCGGCGGCGCAAGTGATCCACGTCGTCGACCACTCCAACGCGCTCTACATCCCCGCGCGGCGCGACCGCCCGTGGGTCGCAACCTGCCACGACCTGCTCGCCGTGCGCGGCGCGTTGGGTGAGGACACGGATTGCCCGGCCTCGTGGCTCGGTCGCCGCTTGCAGGGTGCCATCGTGCGCGGACTCGCGCGCGCCGATGCCATCGCGTGCGATTCGGAGAGCACCCAAGGCGACGCCGAGCGCCTGGTGCCGCGCCACGCCCGACAGGTGCGCAGAGCTATTCCGCTGGGGCTCAACCAGCCGCTGCGTCCCGTCCCGATCGCTGAGGCGCGCGCATGCGTCGCGACGGTCGCGCCGCTCCTCGGCTCGGCGCCCTACCTCCTGCACGTCGGATCCAATCTCGCGCGCAAAAACAAAGCCGGCGTGCTCCGCGTTTTCGCGCGGATGCGCTCCCAAGGCTGGCCCGGCAAACTCGTTTTCTGCGGCGCCGAGCTGCCCGAGGAATTGCACACGGCCATCGCCACCCAAGGTCTCGCGGAGCAGGTCCTCGCCGTGCCGCGCGCGACCGACGCCGAGCTGGCCGCGCTCTACAGCGCGGCGCACGCATTGCTGTTCCCTTCGAAGTGCGAGGGTTTCGGGTGGCCCGTGCTCGAAGCGCAGGCGTGCGGCTGCCCGGTGATTTGCAGCGACCGCACCTCGCTGCCCGAAGTCGGCGGCGACGCCGCCCAGGTCTGCGCGCTCGACGACGAAGCGGGCATGGCGGTGGCGGCGCTGCGACTGGGTTCGTCGGCGGAGCGCGAGGCGGTCATCGCCCGCGGACTGGCCAACGCGCGGCGGTTTTCCGTCGAGCGGATGGTTGACGCCTATCTCCAACTCTACGAAGAGGTCATCTCGCTCCCGCGCCCCCGATGAAGTTCCTGCTTCGCCTGTTCGTCGTCCTGCTGCCGTGGTTTTTGCGCCGGCGCGTGCTGACGGCGTGCTACGGTTACGAAATCCACCCGACCGCGCACATCGGCTGGTCTTGGATCTTCCCCGAGAAGCTCATCCTGCATGAAGGCGCGCGAATCGGTCATCTCAACGTCGCGATCCACCTCGCGCGACTCGAGCTGGGGCCGCACACGCTGATCGACCGCCAAAACTGGATCACCGGTTTCCCGCGCGGCGACACGCGGCACTTCGCGCATCGGCCGGACCGCGACCCGGCCCTCGTCGTCGGCGCCCACGCCGCCCTCACCAAGGGCCACCACTTCGACTGCACGGACCGGATCAGCATCGGTGCCTTCACGACGATCGCCGGCTACCGCTCGCAGTTCCTGACGCACTCGATCGACATTGAGCAGAGCCGGCAGGATTGCGCGGCGATCGCCATCGGCGAGTATTGCTTCGTCGGCACGGCGGCCGTCGTCCTCGGCGGTGCGCGGTTGCCCGACCGCTGCGTGCTCGGCGCGATGGCGCTGCTCAATTCCTCGGAAAACCTGCCCGACGGACTTTATGCGGGTGTGCCCGCGCGGCGCGTGAAGGACTTGCCGCGCGACGCGAAGTATTTTCACCGAACCGAAGGTTGGGTCTGGTGAACGCCAGCGACGGAACCATGCCGCGCCGTCTTCTCCACGTCGTCCGTTCGCTCCGCGCCGAGACCGGCGGCGTCGCGACGGCGGTGCGGCAGCTGACCACCGCGCTGCAGGCGCGCGGACATGCGGTGGCCATCGCATCGCTCGACCCCGCCGACGCGGGGCAACCGGACTTGAGCGTCGTGGGGCGAAGTTCGGCCGGTTACGGCTACGCGGGCGACTTCGTGCCTTGGTTGCGCGAACGCCGGCAGGACTTCGACGCCGTGCTCGTGCACGGGCTCTGGCAGTATCCGGGTCTGGGCACATGGCGAGCGCTGCACGGCACTTCCACGCCCTACCTCGTCTACTGCCACGGCATGCTGGATCCGTGGTTCAAGCGCACCTACCCGCTGAAGCACGCGAAGAAGTGGCTCTATTGGCCTTGGGCGGAGTATCGCGTGCTGCGCGACGCTGCGCGCGTGCTCTTCACTTGCGAAGAGGAGCGCCGGCTGGCGCGACAAAGCTTCTGGCTCTACCGCGCAAAGGAGGAAGTGGTTCCGCTCGGTCTGCCGGAACCGCCGGTCGAGAGTGCGCGGCAGCGGGAGGCGTTTCGCGCGCTCGCCCCCGCGCTCGCAGACCGGCCCTTTCTGCTTTTTCTCGGGCGGCTGCATCCGAAGAAAGGCCTCGAGGAACTGCTCCGCGGCTACGCGGCCGCCCGCTCCGGCGGAGGCGACTGGCCCGATCTCGTGATCGCGGGGCCGTGCCGCGACGAATCCTACCGCGCGGCGCTGCAGGGACTCGCTGCCGAGCTTAAAGCGACCGCCGTGGTGCATTGGCTGCCGATGATTGAAGGCGACGCAAAATGGGGCGCGCTGCGCGCGTGCGCGGCGTTCGTCTTGGTCTCGCATCAGGAAAATTTCGGCCTGGCCGTGGTCGAGGCGCTCGCGTGCCGTCGGCCGGTTCTGATCAGCGATCAGGTCAACGTGTGGCGCGAGATTGTGGCGGATGGCGCGGGCTTCGCCGCGCCGGACTCGGTGGCGGGCGCGACGCAGCTGCTGCAACGCTGGGCGAACTGTGCCCGCGATGAGCGCGAACAGACCGCCCGCGCGGCGCGCGACTGCTTCGCACGGCGCTTCGCGATCGACACGGCGGTCGCGCGGCTCGAAGCGGTCGTCGAGGAGACGCTTGCAGACTCGACGCGCGCGGGCACATCGACAACGCTCCGCTCCGCCCCATGAGCCGTCAGCCTCTCGTCCGCCGCCAATTGCCCGGCCGTCACACGCCGTGGAGTTTCCGCCGCCGCGTGGCGATGCTCGCTTGGGATTTCGCGTGGCCGCTGCTGTGTCGCTGGACGCCCAAACCGCTGAACCCCTGGCGCCTCGTCGTGCTGCGCGTGTTCGGGGCGAAGATCGTCGGCACGCCGTTCGTGCACCAACGCGCGCGCATTCAGCTGCCGTGGAACATCGAATTGCACGATGCCGCGTGCGTCGGCGACCGCGCGAATCTCTACTCGCTCGACCGCATCACGCTGCACGCCGGTGCGCTCGTGGCGCAGGAAGCTTATTTGTGCACCGGCACGCACGATCTCGCGGATGCCGAGTGGCCGCTGATGACGGCGCCGATCGTGGTGGGCGCGCGCGCGTTCGTGGGTGCGCGAGCGTTCGTGTTGCCGGGCATCACGATTGGTGAACGGGCGGTCGTCGGCGCGATGAGTGTGGTCACGCGCGAGGTGCCGGCGGGCGCTTGCGTGCGCGGCAATCCGGCCCGCTAACGGCCCGGCGCCCGTTGGAACGAAAAACGCCAGCCGAGCGGCTGGCGTGGGACGAAGTCTAGCGCGGGAGCGTGAGCGGATCAGTCGTCGCGGCGCCCGCCGACGAGCAGCAAGAGGATATGGAGCAAGCTGCCGAGCGACGCGACGAACGCGGCAACGTAGGTCAACGCAGCGGCGTCGAGAGTTTCGTGCACTCCGTCCATCTCATCGCGGCCGATGATGCCGAGATTTACGAGTTGGGCTTTGGCACGACGGCTTGCGTCGAACTCGACGGGAAGAGTGACCAGTTGAAAGAGACAAATGACCGCGAGAGCAACCGCGCCAAGCATCAGGAAGATACCGCCGGCGGCTTTCGCGCCGAGCACGATGCCGATGATGATCAACAGTTGTGAGGCGCCGGAGGCGATCTGCGTGGCGGGCACGAGCGTCTGACGGACTGTCATCATGCCGTAGCCCACCTTGTGCTGGATGGCGTGTCCGGCTTCGTGCGCCGCGACGCCGAGAGCGGCGAGGCTCGTGCCGTCGTAATTGTGCTCGGAGAGCGCAAGCCGGCGGTTCGAGGGGTCGTAATGGTCGGAGAGCTCGCCCTCCACGCGGACGATTTCGACGTCGTGAATGCCCGCGCTTTCCATCACGGCCGCCGCGGCCTCGCGACCGGTGATACGACCACGCGAGGGGATTTCGACGTTCTTGCGATAGGCGCTCATCACACGCATCTGCGCGTAGAGGCCGAATAGCATGGGAACAATGATGAGGATGATCCAGAGCAGCATGGTTGAAAATGGGTTCGCGTCTAAAATCCGCAGCGAGACGGATTTTTCCAGTGAAATTCAGCGAGCTGGAAACAGCCCGGCGGCCGTGTAATCCCTCACCAACGGAACGCGGCGGACACGGACCATTGTCGCGGCGAAGCGGGCACGGCCGGGATCTCCTGAAACGCCGAGTCCCATAGGTTGTCCACCAAGGCCGAGAACTCCCAGCCACGGAGCGCCGGCGGAGCGAAGTGGAGTCCGAGCGAGGAGACCACGGCGCGATCGCCACCGATGACACGCAGGAAATTCGGCGCCTGGACGCGATACTCGTTGTCCGACCGCAGTTCGACGCCGTGGCCGACGCGCCAACGAATCGCCGCGGTCGCGCGATGCTCCGGGAAATTCAAGGCATAGAAACTCGCATCGACGAGCGCCGCACCGTAGTCGCTGCGCTTGTGCAGCCACGCATAGCTGAACGTGAGATCGACACGCGCGCAGTGCCGAGTGGCCAGAACCTCGATCCCGTCGGTGACCGTGTCCACGGGATTGGCGGTGCGCGCCGTGACGCCGCGACGGAAAGTCCAATCCACCAAGCGGTCATCCCATCGCCGAAAAACCGCCGTCTCGACCGACCAGCCGCGGACGGCAAACGCTGCACTCAGCTCAAGGTTCCGCGCGCGCGAGCGGGAGAGATTGGGATTCCCGCGGAAAAGGCCACTGGTCGCGGAGGAGTTCAGCGCGGTGTAGGACGGCAGCTGGGTCGCTTCGGAATATTCACCGCGGATCATGCGTCCCTCCACGCCGCGCCATTCGAGCTCCGCGATCGGCGACCAAGCGGATCCGTCGCGATCGGAATGGTCGAACGCCGCGCCGGCGCGAGCGGTCACCCGGCCTGCGCTGGTGGGCGCCGATAACTCGGGCAACAGCGTGACCTTTTCGATCGAGCGCTCATTGAAGCGCCCGAACGTCAACGCCGTCGACTCGAGACGATCCCGCTGCGCCTCGAAGGAATAGCCGAGCGCTGCGGTGGCGAATTGCACGCGCCCCCTCGTGGCGAGGCCACGCAACCATGTCGTGTGTTGGAACGGGTTCGACGCGCCGGGAACGAGGCGGTTGAACTCGTAGTCGTCCTTGTTGCGCCGATAGAAGGCCGCCGCCTGAAACTCGCTGCCCGCCTGGCTGCGCCACGAGTGGTTGAGCGCGATCAACACTGTCTGCAGGTTCTCGGTTTCGTTGAAACCAAACGGCGTGTAGAGGTTGGGCCAGCCGAAGAATTTGTGCTGATAACCGGCGAACAGGTCCGTCTGCGACCGCGAATCCGACGAGCGGCGCTGCATGCGCGCCGCAACGCGCGAAAAATCGTGATCACCGAACGCAATCGCACCGTCGGATTGCGATCGCGCCCACGAGACATCGCCGCCGACGCCATTGGGCGAATCGGACGCACGGCCAAGATAGATCGCCTGCCGGTCATAGCCATGGGCCCCGGCGGCCACCGCGACCCGACCGCCCGTGCGCACAGGTGCCCAGCCGTATTCCACCGAGCCCGTGCCGGCATTGAAGCCGCGAGCGGCGTTGGCGGCACCCGTGGCCACAGCGGGAGCCCCCAGCATTTCCGGGGCGACGGGGAGCTCGAAAAGATAGTGTCCCGTCTGGGGGTCCGCCACCGCCGCAGCGCCAATCCGGACGCCGGTCGACTCAAACACACCTCCGCGCACGCTCACGTCAGCTTGAGCCTCGGCAAAGCTACGGGCCTGAACATCAACGCGCGGCTCAAAACGCAATGCCGTGACGGCCATTCCCAACGTGCCCGCCGCCTCGTCATTGGCCACGCGAACCTCATTCACCACAAACTCGGGGAGTTTTTTTGCCGTTCCGTCGTCGGCGGCGGCGAGCAGGCGCAACGCAAAGAGCGTCGCTACGCCAACGAATTTCGCCACCGCTCGTGTCGCTTTCGCAGCAATGTTTCTGTTCTCTTGAATCAAACTTAACATGAATGAGAAAAAGAAACCGCTGCGAAGGTCGCAGCGGTGATCAGTCCGTTTCGAGACGAGCGAGATTACTCGCCGTCGTTGCCGATGGCCTCGACGGGGCAACCTTCGAGAGCCTCCATGCAGAGCGCCGTTTCTTCCTCGGTGGCAGGCTGCTTGTGGACGAAAGAGTAACCGCCCTCATCGTGGCGGGTGAAAAAACCGGGCGCCGTCTCGCGGCAAAGATCGCAATCAATGCACTGCTGATCGACGTAGAACTTTCCAGCGGCGTTTTCTTTCCACTTCTCTGCTTTGTTGGCCATGGGCGGATACAAGGATTTTGAAATACGGTGTCAAGCGGGCGAACCCTTCCGCCTCACCGGTCCGCGTCATGTTAACGGCGGAGCCCGGGCTTGTATTTGGAAGGGGCGCGCGTAAGTTTCGCTCGATGCTTTCGGACCGCTCTTACATGCGCTCGGATTATCCGCGCGAGGCCACCTCGGCGCTCACTTGGATTCTCAGTGCTGTCATCGCGGGCTCAGTGCTGCAGCTCGTTTTTGAGCGCTTCTTTAACAGCGGAGCATTCCAGCAACTTTTTGCGCTCACACCAGCCGGGCTCTGGCACGGTGAAGTGTGGCGTTTGGTGACTTACTCTTTGCTCCACGGAGGGCTGCTTCATTTTGTCCTCAACTGCCTCGGCCTGTTTTTGATCGGACGAGAGATTGCGCCGATTCTCGGTTCGCGCGGGCTGATCCAGTTCTACCTCGGAACCGCGATCATGGGTGGACTGCTCTGGGTCGCGACCCACTCGTGGGGCGCGACGCCGTTCCCCCTGGTCGGGGCATCAGGCGTTCTCGCCGGCATGTTCGTCTTTTTTGCCTGCGTCGCGCCGGAGCGCGAAATCACCTTCCTCCTCTTCTTCGTGTTGCCGGTCACACTGAAGCCGAAATTCCTCGCGTGGATTCTCCTCGGAATCGACGCGTTGGGATACCTTTTCAGCGAGCTCCCCGGCGGCACGTTCGACACCGGCATCGCCCACTCCGCGCACCTCGGTGGCATGCTCGCCGGCTGGCTCTACTATCGGTTCTTTTTTGCCCGAAACGGTCTGGATCGCGCAACCGAAGCCACATTCCGACTCCCGCAAATCTTCCGCCGGAAGAAACAGGCGGCAGCACCGTCACCAGTTTCCGGCTCGGCCGCCACCGGGTCCAATCCGCCCGCCAACCTTCGCGCGGAGGTCGATCGCATTCTCGACAAGATAAATTCGCACGGCTTCGGCGCTCTTACTGAGCAGGAGAAACGCCTGCTCGACGATGCCAAGGACCTCCTCAGCCGCCGTTGACGCCCTTAAGGTCGCCCACCGCGCGCCGATGTGGAGCCGTTTGCCCCGCGCAAGCGCCGCACTTTCCGCCGGCTTCGCCGCATCGAGACCGTAATTCAACGAATTAAGAAACAAACTCCCGCCCCGCGCGACTAACTCCTCCGCATGCGCCTTCCACGCCTTCTTCGCACCGTTCTCTGGCTTGCCGCCGTGCCTGTGGCCTTCGCGATCACCGATCGCGATTACTCCACGAATCCCCTCATGCAAAATGAGGTGCGCACGCTCAAGCAGATGCTCGACTACGTGCACTTCAACCGCAACGGCATCAAGGCGGACGATTACCCCAAACTGATCACCGACTACATGGCGCTCCTCGACCCGCAGCGCCTCTATTTCACCGCCGCCGACGAACAGGCCCTCCGCCGCCTCTACGGCGCCAACATGGAGAACGATCTCGCCTATCGCGGAAACATCGACGCCGCGTTCAAAATCTACGGCCTCTTCGAGCAACGCGCCCGCTCCCGCGTCACTTGGGTGAAAGACCAACTCGCCAAGGACATCGATCTCACCGCCGACGAGACCTACACGATCGACCGCACCAAAGGCCCCTGGCCCGCCGACGCCACGGAAGCCGATTCCATCTGGGCCCGCCGCCTCAAGGCGGAGCTGATCAACGAGCTCCTCAACAAGAAGACGATCGAGGCCGCCAAGGCCACCATCACCAAACGCTTCGACCGCTTCCTCAAGAACACCGCCGAAGTCCAGCCCTCGGAGATCGAAGCCCGCTTCCTCACCGCGCTCACCCGCCTCTACGACCCGCACTCCTCCTATTTCTCCGCCAGCGACCTCGACGACTTCAACGTCGACATCAACCTTCACCTCGTCGGCATCGGCGCCGTCCTCACCGTCGACGAGGAAGGCTACTGCAAGATCGTCAGCATCGTCCCCGGCGGCCCCGCCGATCTGACCGGCAAGCTCAAACCCAACGACAAGATCATCGCCGTGCAGCAGGAGGGCCAGGAAGCCGTCGACGTCGTCGGCATGCGCAACAAGCAAATCGTCCAGATGATCCGCGGCGCGAAGGACACCAAAGTCACGCTCTCCGTCATCCCGCAAAAAGCCGTCGACCAGTCCAAGACCGAGCAAATCACGATCGTCCGCGACAACATCAAGATCAACCAAGCCCGCGCCACCGCCGACCTCTACGAAGTTCCCGACGCCAGCGGCAAAATCTCCCCCGTCGGCGTCATCACCCTGAACTCCTTCTACGGCGAGAGCGGCGAAACCGACGACGCCACCCGCGCCTCCGCGAGCAACGACGTCGCCGAACTCATCGCGAAGCTCAAAAAGGAGAACATCACCGCGCTCGTGCTCGACCTGCGCCGCAACGGTGGCGGCCTGCTCTCCGAGGCGATCAATCTCTCCGGCCTCTTCATCGACCAAGGCCCCGTCGTCCAGGTCCGCGACTCCGCCGGCCGCGTCTCCGTCGGCCGCGACACCAACACCACGGTCGCCTACGACGGCCCTCTCGCGATTCTCACATCCCGCTTCAGCGCCTCCGCCTCGGAAATCTTCGCCGGCGCCATGCAGAACTACGGCCGCGCCGTCATCATCGGCGACAGCTCCACCTACGGCAAAGGCACCGTCCAGGTCATCTTCGAGATGGAGCGCTACCTGCCCAAGCTCTCCCGCGACTACGGCAAAGCCGGCGCCGCGAAACTGACGACCCAGAAGTATTACCTGCCCAACGGCTCCTCGACGCAGAAGAAAGGCGTCACGCCCGACATCGTCCTCCCCTCCATCGACGACTACATCGAAGTCGGCGAAGCCACCGAGCCCAACGCCCTCGTGTGGGACGAGATCAGCTCCACGCCCTTCGTCGGCCGCCCGCTCAACCAAGCCTTCGTCGCGCCGCTCCTAGCCGCCAGCAAACAGCGTCAGGACTCGCTCGAGGAATTCAGCGTCCTCAAACAGAACATCAACTGGTTCAAGGAACGCACCGAGCAGAAATCCGTTTCCCTGAACCTCGAAAAGCGCCGCGCGGAAAAGCAAACCATCGAAGCGACCGGCAAGAAATTCGAAGCCGAGTTCAAAACCCTCGCCAAAGCCGACTTCACCAAACGCGAGGTCAAGCTCGACGCGGTCATCAAGAACCCGCCGCCTCCTGAGCCGCCGCCCGCCGAAGGCGACACCGATGCCGAAGACAGCGCCACCGCCGCGAAATTTGACGTCCACCTCCGCGAAACGCTTCGCGTCGTCTCCGATGCCGTGCGCCTGGCCGATTCCCCGCTCTGGGCCCGCCGCACGCCGATGCCGGCCGCCGGTCTCCCGCGCGGCTGACCGCGCGTTGCGCCAACTGGAATCTCGCCGAAGGCCGATCAATCGATCGGCCTTCGCTCTTTTAGAGCCGCGCGATCACGAAGCGATCCCGCCCGGTAAGATCCCGCCGAGATTCGGCACTCGCGAAACCGGCTGCTTTCGCCGCTTCGAGCAACTGCGCGTGCTGCGCGATGCCCGTCTCGAGCAGCAAGCCCCCTCCCGCCGTCAGCCGCGCCGGCGCCGCGGCGATGATCTTGCGCAAGGCCTCCGAACCATCCGGCCCCGCCGAAAGCGCGTTCCACGGTTCGAATTTCTGCACCTCGGGCGCGGTTTCCCGGGTCTCCGCGTCGGACAAATACGGTGGATTGGCGACGATCAGATCGAACTTCTCGTCCGCCGGCACCGCCGCGAACCAGTCCGACTGCAGGAATCTCACCCGCTCCGCGAGCCCGAGCGCCGTGGCGTTCTCGCCCGCGAGCGCCAGCGCTTCCGCGCTCACGTCGACGGCCATCACCGCCGCCGTCGCAAAATGGTTGGCCAGCGCCAGCGCGATGGCCCCGCTGCCGGTGCCGAGATCAAGCACGCGCGCCGGCGGCGCGACCGCGAATAGTTCCTTCGCGATCTCGACCAGCAGTTCCGTCTCAGGGCGCGGAATCAACGCGCGCCGGTCCACCTTCAGCGTGAGTCCACCAAACTCGGTCGTGCCCACGATGTATTGCAGCGGCTCGCGCTCGCTCCGGCGCTTCACGAGCGGCCGGATCTTCGCGAGCTCCGCCTCCGCGAGCGGGCGCTCGAATTGCAGGTAGAGCTGCATGCGCTTGAGGCCGAGCGAATGGCCGACCAGCAACTCCGCGTTCAGCCGCGGGCTCTCGATGCCGTGCTTCTGGAAAAACTCGGTCGTGCGCTTGATGATTTCGAGGACGGTCAACATCTCACTCGTCGTCCTCGCTCGCGCCGCGACGCGCGATCACCGGCGCGCCGGTCAGCTCGGCGAGCTTCTCCTCGAACTCCGCGCGCTGGAGCGCCTCGATCAGCGTGTCGAGATTCCCCTCGAGCACCTGCGGCAGGCTGTAGAGCGTGAGTCCGATGCGGTGATCGGTCACGCGATTCTGCGGGAAATTGTAGGTGCGGATGCGCTCGCTGCGATCGCCGGTGCCGATCTGGCCCTTGCGCTGCGCGGCGTATTTCGCGCGCTCTTCCTCCTCCTTCAGCTTCAACAACCGCGAACGCAGCACCGCCATCGCGCGCGCCTTGTTTTTGATCTGCGAACGATCGTCCGCGCAAAACACAATGAGGCCCGTCGGCTTGTGGATGATGCGCACGGCCGAGTCGGTCGTGTTCACGCCCTGCCCGCCCGGTCCGCTCGCACGCTGCACGGTGACGTCGAGGTCCTGCGGATCGATCTGCACATCCACCTCCTCGGCCTCCGGCAACACGGCCACGGTCACCGTCGAAGTGTGAATACGGCCGTTCGCCTCCGTGACGGGGATCCGTTGCACGCGGTGCACGCCGCTCTCGTATTTCAGGCGCTTGTAGACGTCGGTGCCGGTCACAAGGAAGATCACTTCCTTGAATCCGCCGCGATCCGACCCGCTCGAACTCATCGGCTGCACCTTCCAGCCGCGGCCCTCGGAGTATCTCACGAACATCCGATAAAGCTCCGCCGCGAACAGGCTCGCCTCGTCGCCACCGGCGCCCGCACGGATTTCCATGACGGTGTTGCGCGAGTCCGACGGCTCCGGCGGGATCATCGCACGCAAGACCGACTCGTGCAGCGCTGCGCGGCGCTTCTCCAAATCCGGCAACTCCATCTCCGCGAGACCACGCAGATCCGCGTCGGCCTTCGGGTCCTTCAAGAGCGCGCCGTGCTCCACGATCTCGTAGCCGAGTTTCTCGTAGGCGCGAAATTCGTCCACGAGCGCCCGCAGGCGCTGCTGCTCGCGCGTCACCTCGGCCGCGCGCCGGGCGTTCGCGTAGAACGACGGCTCCGCCATCTGCGCATCGAGTTCGTCGAGGCGGTGCTGGAACGGTGTGATGTCGGGCAGTTGGTCCATGCGCGCGGCACAGGGGAGAAATTGCGAATTGCGTCAGCCGCAGGGGGCGGCTTGCGTCGGAAGCCAATCAGGGGCGGCTCGCGCCGCCTAGTAAAACATTTCTGCGATGGCTTCTCCGCTCTTCACTCAAAACATCGTCGCCTGCATCTGGGACTTCGACAAGACCCTAATTCCCGCCTACATGCAGGCTCCGCTGTTCAAGCGCTTCGGCGTGGACGAGCAGACGTTTTGGACGGAGACCAACGCGCTCGCCGAAAACTACCGCCGCCGCGGCTACCACATTTCGCCCGAGATCAGTTATCTCAACCACCTGCTGACCTACGTCCTCGCCGGCCCGATGGCGGGCCTGAACAACAAGGTGCTCCGCGAGTGCGGCCGCGACATCAAGTTCTACCCCGGCCTGCCCGAGTTCTTCCAGTCGTCGCGTGATTGGGTGAAGGCGCGCCCGGAGTTCCAGAAGCACGAGATCGTGCTCGAGCACTACATCGTCAGCACCGGACTCGCCGAGATGGTCCGCGGCAGCGCGATCGCGCCGTTCGTCGATCACATCTGGGCGTGCGAGTTCATCGAGAACCCGCTGCAGCCCGGCTTTCTGAAACAGAAGGAGTTCGTCTTGGACGCTGCCGCCGAGATCGCGCAGATCGGCGTGATGATCGACAACACCACCAAGACGCGCGCGATTTTCGAGATCAACAAGGGCACGAACCGCAACGCCGCGATCGACGTCAACGCGAAGGTGTCGCCCGAGGATCGCCGCATCCCGCTCCAGAACATGATCTACATCGCCGACGGCCCGAGCGATGTCCCGAGCTTCTCGGTCGTGAAAAAGGGCGGCGGCAAGACCTACGCCGTCTACAATCCCGCCGTCCGCGCCGAGTTCGAGCAGAACGACCGCCTCCGCCAAGCCGGCCGCATCGACCACTACGGCCCCGCCGACTACACGGAGAACAGCCCCACGACCAACTGGCTGCACCTGCAGATCGAGAAGATGTGCGAACGCGTCGTGTCCGACCGCGAGGGCGCGGTCGCTTCGCGCGTCGCCCGTCCGCCGCGGCATCTCAATTCGCCGGACGACGAAAAGAAATCCACGCGTTCGCCGAAGCAGACGAGCTTCCTCGAGTAAGCGAGCGGAGCCCACTGCGCCGCGCTACCGCCAAGAAAAAACGCCGCCCTCGCGGACGGCGTCGTGACTATGGCAAAGAGGGTCGGTTCGATCAGCGGATCAACGCAAACCGCGGCGCCGCGACACTCCTCAGCGCGAACATCGACTTGGGTTCGCCTGAAATCGCAGGCGCCGACGACTCGCTGTTGCGCACCGCAGTGACGACCGGAGCGCGTTCCGTCTTCTCAGTGAAAACCACGGGCATCGGCTGCTCGTAGAGTGGCTCGCCCGTCGAAACGACGAACTTCGGCGCGGCGCTGCGCGACGGATCAAAAACGAAAAATCCCGCCGGTTCTTCCGCCGCGCTCGGGGTCTCGGGCTTCGCCGCGATCTGCGCCGGCGAGTCGGCCAGCGCGGCCTGCCGATTCGCGCGCTGCTGCTCCACGAGATTCTGCACGCGCTCCGCGTAAGCGTAGCTCATCGCGGGAATGCGACCGGACTTCACGGCCCCGAGGCCGCAGTTCCAAGCGAGCGCGATGTTAAATGGGTTCGCGTCGATGCCCGCCTCGCGCAACCCGTCCACGATCCACTCGTAGTGGCGCACCGCTACCGCGTCAGCTTGTTCGCGCACGACCGCCTGGCTGAACGGCGTGCGCGTGTGCAGCCGCCACGTATGCCGCATGAACTGATAGGGCCCCAACTCGCCGCGGGAGCCGGGCCGCGTGTGGTTCGTGGGATTCTCCACCCAATTGATCGCGCGCAGCGTCTCGGCGCGCTCGGACGCTCCCAACAAGGGCAGCGCGAGCGCGACGGCGCACAGCGTGAGAAGGAATTTTTGGGCGGTGTTGATCACAAGAACGTCGGCACAAAGTGCGCGAAACGAACCCTGACAAGTGACTTTTCCGCCTGTGCCATTTACAACCTGCGCCGCCGTGTCGCGGCGTTTACAAGGGCACGCGCAAGACGCTTTCCGAGTGCGTCCGGATTGGGACGCTTCTGCCTACCGGCACCGGAGCGAAATTTCTTTTTCTGCGGATCTACACGCCGGACGAGCTCGCGCCACCGGCCTCGGCAGCGCGAGAACCGCCCCGCCGCGCAGGTGCGCGGTTTTGCTCGCGCGTCAGATCAGACGCTGGATCGCCTCACGCCCCGCCTTGCTCGCCACGACGAAAATGTGCTCACCATCGCTCCACGCGGCCGCGCTGGCGCCGGCTTGGTCCGTGAAACTCGGCACGAGCTTCTTCGCGAGCTGCGGGAAATCGGCCGCCCGCGCGACGTAGCAGTGAAACCACTTCCCGTCCCGCTTGAAACAAACCTCGAGCAGATCGCGCCCGGCAAAACGCACGGTGCGGCAGCCGTTCTTCTGCAGTGCCGCGAAATCCAGCAGCATCTTGGCGCTCAGGCGACGGTCGGCCTGCCCGAGCATGGCCTGCAATTCGATCGCCTCCGGCCCTTCAGTCGCTTCGTGGGATTGGTGCAGCGTGTCGTTGATCGCGAAGGCTGCGATCTGTTCCGCCGACGCGCTCGCCGGCCAGAAGGCGATCCCCACGGCGAGCAACAAGGCGAGACTCGCCGCCAATGCGACCGGCACCGGGCTGCGCCACCACGACCGCGCCACCGGCGGTTCGCTGACTTTGGCGCCGGCAAGGATCGACGCGCGCAGGTGGTCGGGCGGCGTGATGCCGCCGAGCTTCGCACACATCGCGCGGTCGAAGGCCTGTTGCGCCGCGAACCACTTTCCGAGCGCGGGATCCTGCTTCGCCTGCTCGAGCGCCGCGCAGAAGGTCTGGTCGCCCGCGTCGGCGCCGTTGGGCCGATAGGCGTGGAGAACGAATTTTGCCTCCTCGTTGTTCATGAGTGTTTCCTCGCGGATTTGTCGAATGCCACGACTTTGTTGCGACCCGCTTCCTTGCGCGCCAGCGCGCTGCGCAGCTGGGATTTGCCCCGCGACAAACGCGACATGACGGTGCCGATGGGCACCTCGAGCGCATCGGCGATCTCCTTGTAGGCGAGGTCTTCGAGATAAAAGAGGGTCAGCGGCACGCGGTAGACTTCGTCGACCTCCTGCAATGCCTCGACAACGAGGCCGGCATCCATGCCGGTGACGAGGTCGACCTCCGGCGCCGCCGGATCATTTTCGCCCGGTGGCAAATCCTCCAATGCGGTCACATGCTCGGCGCGGCGACGCCCGCGCAGGAACTCGCGGTAGAGCGTGGTGAACAGCCAGGACTTGGCTTTCGCCTCCTCGCGGAGCTGATCGCCCTTCCGCGCCCAGATGAAAAAAGTCTGCTGGGTAAGGTCGCACGCGTCCGACGTGTTCCGCGTCAGGCTGAGGGCGAAGCGGTAGAGCGGCGCATAGTGCGCGTCCACCAGCTGCGTGAAGGCATCGCTTGGCATCGGGCGTGGGAGTCGCGGCAGGATGATTTATTCCCGGGAAGGTTTCAACTGCGCGTCCGCTTGCGCCGGGACCGGTTGTCGCTTTGCTGCCGCCATGTCGCACGCGGTCGCCGCCATCCAAGCCTCCTCCAAGTCCGAGTTCTACGCCGCCTTCAACCGGCAACTCGAAGCCGTGCTCCACGGCGAGCGCGACTGGGTGTGCAACCTCGCCCAGACCTCGGCGCTGCTCATGCAAGCCCTGCCCGACCTCAACTGGGCGGGATTCTACCTGCTGAAGGACGGCGGGCTGGTGCTCGGACCTTTCCAAGGCAAGGTCGCCTGCGTGCGCATCGCTCTCGGCAAAGGCGTCTGCGGCACGGCGGCGGCGACGCGCGAGACGGTCGTCGTGGCCAACGTCCACGAGTTCCCCGGCCACATCGCCTGCGACAGCGCCTCGAACTCCGAAGTCGTCGTCCCCCTGCTCCACGGCGGCCGCCTCTTGGGCGTCCTCGATCTCGACAGCCCGAAGCTGAACCGCTTCGACGCCGACGACGCCCGCGGTTTGGAGCGCGCCGTGCAGATCCTTCTCGCCGCGTCAGATGCGCCCTGAATGACAAACGCCGCCTGGTGACAGGCGGCGTTTGAAAGTGGTGGCTCAGGTCGGAATCGAACCGACGACACAAGGATTTTCAGTCCTCTGCTCTACCAACTGAGCTACCGAGCCACAAAAATGGAAGGGCGAGTAAAAGGGCCGCCGAAACCCGCCGTCAACGGCTTTTTGGACTTTTTGCGGCAGGCGGAAATCTGCCGCAAATCGAGCCGCGATAAGCGGACCGGCCCGTGAGCCGGTCGCTACGGCAACGCATCCACCGCGACCTCGCCTCAGACCAGGGTTTCCGTGTTTCGGCTGCGCAGGTAGATCGTCTTGTGGTCGAGATCGTGCACGGCTTGGATGTAGCGGATCGTGCGGCTGCGCGCGCGCATGAGGATCGAGTGCGTCGTGGCGTGGCGCCCGACGACCTTCACTCCGGGCAGCAGCCAGCTCGAGGTGATGCCGGTGGCACAAAAGATCGCCCCCGGACCGGTGACGAGATCCTCGGCGTAGAAGATCTTCGCGAGGTCCTTCCCCGCCGGATCCTTGGCAATGCGCGCTTTCTCCTCGTCGTCACGCACCCACATGCGGAGCTGCTGGCCGCCACCGAGCGCGCGGAGCGCCGCAGCCGTCAAAACGCCTTCGGGCGAGCCGCCGATGCCCAGGTAGAGATCGACGCCGCTGTCCGGCAGCGACGGCGCGATGGCGGCGGTGACGTCGCCGTCGCTGATGAGCCGCAGCGCGGCGCCGACTTTGCGCACGCCGCGAATGATCTTCTCGTGCCGCGGGCGGTCGAGGACCACGACGACGACTTCGCGCACGTTCTTGCCGCGCATCTTTGCGGTCTTGCGGACGATTTCCTCGACCGGTGTGTCGAGGTCGAAACGCATGGCCTTGTTCTTCTCCATCGCGCGCGCGACCTGCGGACCGTAGGCGAGCTTCTCCGAGTAGAATGTCGGGATGTTGACCATCGCGTGGCCCTTCTCGGGCGCGAGCACGCCGGCCATGACGGAGATGGAATTGGGCAGGCCTTTCGAGATGTTCGTCGTGCCGTCGATCGGATCGAGCGCGATGTTGAACTTCGGCGAGCCGGCCTTCCACGTGCCGAGCTTGTCGCCGAGGAAGATGCCCGGGGCATCGTCCTTGATGCCCTCGCCGATCACGACTTCGCCGCGCATGTCGATGTGGTCGAAGGTGCCGTTGATCGCGTCGCAAGCGGCGGCGTCGGCGCCCTCCTTGTCGCCGCGGCCGATCCAGTGGACGGCGTTGAGCGCGGCGTTTTCGGTCGCGCGGATGAACTCGAACTCGAGCGACCGCTCCGGGTCGCTCTCGGTCAGGCTGGTGCGTTTGGTCGGGGTGGCCATGGGGTGCTTGGTTGGGGCAAGCAAAGCGCGTTTTCCGCGCCCGGCGCAACGCGACCGCAGACCGCGTCCGCGTTTATTAGATTCACGTCGTCCATGATTCGATCGGAACAGAAATCGAGGTTGTGCGCTGTGGGGTGAACCGCCACCTTGCCGCGCGTGAGCCACATCGCCGCTGCATTGGCCAAGAGCAAAGGCAAGGCCGTGACGCCGCCCCCCGAGACCACAGTCGACGCCACGGGGCCGGGACTCGGCGTGTCCACTCCTCCCATCGTCACCGCCGAAAGCGCGCCACCGATCGTCCCTCCCAAGCGCTCTCCCGCCCTCATCGCCGGCTTGGCCGCGCTGGCAATTCTCTGCGGCGGAGCCGCATGGTGGCTCGTGCGCCGCGCGCCAGCGGAAGCTCCCATCGTCGCGCCCGCGCCGGCACCGAAGGCGAGTCCGGAAATCACCGCCCAAATTGCCGCGAAAAATAACACACAAGCCGCCCTCGTTCGGACCTTGAGCAACCCGACTCCCGTCGCTGAGCCGCCTCCACCGGCGGCGACGCCGGCCGCCAGCTCGGTGGAGTATTTCGAGATCGTCCGCAAGCTGGCCGTTTCGGCCGTGATGGTCGGATCGAATGGACGCGCGGTGATCAACGGCAAGACGCGCCAAGTCGGAGCCGAAGTCGCCCCCGGGCTCACCTTGGTCGAAATCGCGCCCGGCCGCCTCCTGTTTCGCGATCAAGCCGGCAACGACTATCCGCGGCGCTTCTAGCTGCGTGATTTCGCGCTGACGTCGCGACAAGGCGCTCTCTTTCGCGACGAGAGCCGCATCGAAAACGGGTTCAGGCCGGACGCGCCAGCCGGCCAAGCACGGATTTCCTGGCGAGGGTCTCGAGCATCTTCTCGCTCTCCGCGACGCTTTGCTCGGTCTCCTCCGGATTCACGAGCGTCGCGGCCTCCTCGCGCATGCGGTTCAGCACGCGCATGACGTATCCGTCCAGCGCTTCGCTCTGATTCGTGTCGACCAACCGCGCCTGCTCGCGCATGGCCGGCAACGTGTCCTCCACTAGTTGTTTCAACTCGGACAGAATCTTGTCGAACTGCGGCTGCGCCTCCGCGAGCGGCACGCTGCTGAGCATCGCAATCCACGGCGAGTAACTGACGTTGCGCAGGCGCGGCAGCTCCATCGCGTGCAGGCGCGTGTCGCGCAGCAAGCGCGCCTGCACTTCGGCAACGTCGTTGGCGAAACAGATTTCCTGCTCCAGTTTTTTCGCAGCATCGATCGCGATGAGGAAGCCCTGCAACGCCGCCTGCGAATACGATTGCTGAAAGCGCTCGTAGCCGGACGTCGCCATGTTGCGGACATTGCCGAGCGCCTGCGTGAGACCGAAAACCTTTTCGCCGAACCGCGTGAGACAGCGATCCCAGTCGGCGCGATGCTCCCGCAACGCGAGCGCGCGCAGGTATTCGGGCTCGTGCTCGCGGCAGTAATCCTCCGCCGCCTCGATCACCAATTTCCGGATGTGCGGTTCGACGCGGTCGAGTTGCGCGATGCCGTTCCGCAACAGGCGAAGCCCTTCCTCCGCCTCGGCCTCGAGTCGGGCGTGGGCTTCCTTGGCCACCTTCGCGGCGAACAGCCCCGGGCGCTGCTTGCGGAGGGCGACGGCCGCTGCCGCCTGCTCGTCCAACACGGGGGCAATTGCTTCGCGCCCGAGGCGCAAATGCGCTTCGCGCACCAGAAGATCACGAATTTGAAGCGGGAGGGCCACGAACAAATCCCACCCAAACGGCGAAACCGCGCGGCTCGCGCCGGCGGAGGATTGGCTGGGGCAACGCGAATGGAAGATGGCGGACACACGGTCCGCCAGCCCGAATTAGGCGCGCCCCGCCACCCGCCGGCTCACATCTTGCGGAAGACGAGCGCGGCGTTCTGGCCGCCGAAGCCGAGATTGTCGCTCAGCACGGTGCGGACGTTGGCGCTGCGCTTCACGTTCGGCACGTAGTCGAGGTCGCAGTCCGGGTCGGGCGTCTCGAGGTTGATCGTCGGCGGCACCTCGCCGGTCTCGATGGTCTTCACGCTGATCACGGCCTCGACGCCGCCGGCGGCACCGAGGAGGTGGCCGGTCATCGACTTGGTGGAGCTGATCATGACCTTCCTGGCGTGTTCGCCGAAGACCTTCTTGATCGCGAGCGTCTCGAACTTGTCGTTGTAGGGCGTGGAGGTGCCGTGCGCGTTGATGTAGTCGATCTCCTCGGGGCGCACGCGGGCGTCGGCGAGCGCGCGGGTCATGGCGAGCGACAGGCCCTTGCCCTCGGGATCCGGCTGCGTGATGTGGAACGCATCGCAGGTCGCAGCGTAGCCGGTCAGTTCGCAGTAAATGTGCGCGCCGCGCGCGAGCGCGTGCTCGAGGCTCTCGATGACGAGGATGCCCGAACCTTCACCCATGATGAAGCCGTCGCGGTTCGCATCGAACGGACGGCTGGCTTTCTGCGGGTTCTCGTTGTTCGTGCTCATCGCCTTCATCGAGCAGAAGCCCGCGTAGGACAACGGCGTGATCGCCGCCTCGGCGCCGCCGCAGACCATCACGTCGGCCTCGCCGCCGCGGATCATGCGGAGCGATTCGCCGATGGCGTGGGTCGCGGTCGCGCAGGCGCTGACGACGCCGAAATTCGGGCCGCGCGCGCCGAGCTCGATGGCGACGAGACCGCCGACCATGTTGCTGATCAGCGCCGGAATCATGAACGGCGACACCTTGCGCGGGCCGCGTTCGACGAGATTCTTGTGCTGGTTCTCGATCGTGAGCATGCCGCCGATGCCGGAGCCGATGATGACGCCGACGCGGTCTGCGTCCTCCTTGGTCATGTCGAGCTTCGCGTCCGCGATGGCCTGCTTGGCCGCCACGAAACCGAAGTGCGTGTAGCGGTCGTTGCGGCGGACCTCCTTCGGGTCCATGTGCTGCGCCGGGTCCCAGTTGCGCACCTCGGCGCCGATCTGGCAGGCGTAGTCCTTGACGTCGAACTGCGTGACGCGATCGATGCCGCACTTGCCGGCAAGGATGCTGGCCCAGAAGTCGGGCACATTATGGCCGAGCGAGGCGACGACGCCCAGACCGGTAACGACGACACGTTTGTGCGGAGAAACGGTTTCCATCAGCGGGACACAGTGAAAATAAAAAGGCGTTCTACCAGTCCCGATTTTCCGGGTGGTAGAACGCCTTTAGGAAAGGGAACTTACTTCGCGCCCGCTTTGGACTCGATGTAGGTGATCACGTCGCCGACCGTCTGCAGCTTCTCGGCGTCGGACTCGGGAATCTCTCCCTTGATCTCGTTCTTAAACTCCTCTTCGAAGGCCATGATGAGCTCGACGGTGTCGAGGGAGTCGGCGCCCAGATCGTCGAGGAAGGAGGCCTCCTTGGTGATCTGCTCTTCGTTAACGTTCAGCTGGTTAACGATGATCTGCTTGACGCGTTGTTCGATGGTTTTCTGGTCGGCCATGTTGGAAAGGGTTCGGGTGTCTGGTCGGGGCTAAAATGTGGTCAAATCGGCATCACATCACCATGCCGCCGTCAACGGTAAAAACCTGACCGGTGATGTAGCCGGCCTCTTCGGAGGCGAGGAACGCCACCATGTGGGCAATGTCGGCGGCTTCGCCGAGGCGCTTCAGCGGGATGACGCTCATCAATTTCTCGCCGGCCTCCTCGGGCAGGCCCGCGGTCATGTCGGTCTTGATGAAACCGGGCGCCACGGCGTTGACCGTGATGTTGCGCGCCGCGAACTCCTTCGCGATCGACTTCGTGAAGCCGATCATGCCGGCCTTGGCCGCGCAGTAGTTGGCTTGGCCGGGGTTGCCCATCAGGCCGACGACCGACGTGATGTTGATGATGCGGCCCCAGCGCTTCTGGGTCATCGGACGGCCGACGAGCTTGGTGAAGTGGTAGCAGCTCGTCAGGTTGGTCGCCATGACGTTGTTCCAGTCGTCCTCGCTCATGCGGAACAGCAGGCCGTCCTTCGTGATGCCGGCGTTGTTGATGAGGATGTCGATGTTGCCGAACTCGGCCAGCAACTGCTCGCACGCCGCCTTCACCGCCGCGCCATCCGCGACGTCGACCGCGAGGGCCTTGGCCTTGCCGCCCGCCGCGACGATGCCGGCGGCGACCGCGCCGCAGCTGTCCGCGGACTTGCTCACGCAGATCACCGTGACGCCGTTCTTGGCGAGGAGTTCAGCGATGGCTTTGCCGATGCCACGCCCCGCGCCAGTGACGAGGGCCACACGATTGTTGTAGGTCAGGCTCATGGGAGGCGGATGGGATGCAGATGGCTACGGGCGGGCAAGCGCGAAAAGGCGCCCGCCCGAATGCAGACTTGTCGTCAGACCGGTCGAATAACTTGCATGGAGTCATGCGCAATGCCCGCCTTGAATCGATACCGTTTTACGCCCGTGGAACGAAGATGTCGCCGCTTTTTTCGAACTCTGAAGATTTTGAGGCAACCGTTGCACAGATATTGCCGATGGTGAGAGCGATCGGCCGCGAGAAAAATATTCGCCATCTTGTCATCGATACGTGGTGTCTCACTGACTTTGTTGTTCGCCGAAACCTAGTGATTCTCTTGGGTATGTCGAAATTCGAGGCTCCCGAGTTCGATCCCAAATTCGATCTCCTTCCGCGATCATTTGAAGACCTGCTGCGCTGTCTAGAGGCGTTCTGCATTTCGCAGAAAGATCTTCCCCGCGATATGGACCCGCTTGATCGCGCGATCGCGATACCTACTGAATTTCTGGTATTAATTTCTAAAGACCAAGATTTCAGTGAACGATTCGACAGTTTCCTACGGCAGTATTATCAAGAGAAGGCCCCTGAGGTCCTTCAGTCCTCACCGTTTCTCCCTAAGGAGCGGAAGCCAAAGAATCTTTCTGGGGCTGGTCGTTCGCTTCTCGACCGCCTCGACCAAATTTGGTTTCGAGATGTTCGGCGGCTGAACAAAGCGAGAAATTTGGCGGCACATACTATGAGTGACACGAAGGTGGCGGCGGCTTTCGGGTTTGCCGGACAAGATTCCGCCCTGAAGACGAAACAGACCTGCCTGAGCTTACTTCGAACCCTGTTGGGGATCAAAATACCGCGCGCCAGCACGCGCCTACAGCGGAGCGCTCAGTAAACATCCCGCATGTAGCGGTGGTCCTTCTTGAGCTGCTTCACGAACTCTGCCGCGGCGGCGGCGTCTAGGCCGCCGTGTTGCGCGACGATTTCGTGGAGGGCGGCGTCGACGTCCTTGGCCATGCGCTTGGCGTCGCCGCAGACGTAGAAGTGCGCGCCGGCCTTCAGCCACGCCCATAGCTCGGCGCCGTTCTGGCGCATGCGGTCCTGCACGTAGATTTTCTCCGCTTGGTCGCGCGAGAAAGCGACGTCGAGGCGCGCGAGCTTGCCCTGCTGCTGCCAAGCGAGCCACTCCTCTTCGTAGAGGAAATCCGTCGCGCGGCGCTGATCGCCGAAGAAGAGCCAGTTACGACCGGTCGCGCCGGTCGCCACGCGTTCCTGCATGAACGCGCGGAACGGTGCCACGCCGGTGCCCGGTCCGACCATGATGACATCCTTCGCGCCATCCGCCGGCGGCGCGAAATGCGAGAGCGACACGAACACCGACACCGCCGTCTCGCCCGCAGCCACGCGGTCGGCGAGGAAGGTCGAGCACACGCCGTGGCGCTGGCGACCGTTGGTCTCGTAGCGGACGACCGCGACCGTGAGATGCACCTGCGTCGGGTGGACGCGGCCGCTCGACGCGATCGAGTAGAGGCGCGGCATCAGCTTGCGCAGGTGGTCGACGAACTCCTGCGGCGTGACGCGCGCGTGCGGAAATTCCGCGAGCAGGTCCACGTATTCGCGCTCGGCGAGGTAGGCGGTGAGTTGCTCCTTCGCCTCGGGCGCGAGCAGGCCGGCGATCTTCTCCTTCTCCGTGTGATCAGGCGTCTTGGCCGCGAGCGTTTCGAGGATTTTCTTCGTCGGCCCGGCGAGCGCGAGCCGCGAGAAAAGCGCTTCGCGCAGCGTGATCGGCGTCGCGAGCTTGAGCATCGCGGGGCTGACCAGCTCGTCGCCCGTGGCGTGCAGGCGTGCGAGGACTTCGTCGACGAGTTCCGGGCGGTTCGTCGGGAAAACCCCGAGCGAGTCACCGGCTTTGTAGGTCAGGCCGCTGTCGGCGAGGTCGATGACGAAGTGCCGCGTGTCCTTGGCGGAGCCGTCGCGGTTGAGGCGGCGGTTTTCCGTGAGGCGAGCGGGAAACGGGTTGTCCTTGGAGAACGTGGCGGGAGCGGGCTCCAGATGCATGCGTGGAAGGCGTGTTCTGCCGGGCTGCCGAAGCAGGTGGCAAGCCCGTTCACCGTCACTTTGCCGCAGGTGACGCAAAACGCCAACGGGGCTTTCCTGTTGCCCGCCGCCGCGCGCGGCCCAAACGTGCGGGCATGGAACCCGTTCGCATTCAGAAATTCATCGCCGATTCCGGCCTGTGCTCCCGCCGGGCGGCCGAGGCGTTGATCGCGGCGGGCGAGGTTTACGTGAACGGCGAGAAGGCCGAGCCCGGACGCAAGGTCGAGCCCGGCGTCGACAAGGTCACCGTGCGCGGCAAGCCCGTGCGCTCGACCGCGCAGCCGAAAGTCACCCTCGCCATGCACAAGCCGCGCGGCCTCGTCTGCTCCAACAGCGACCCGCACGCCGAGGACGGCACGATCTTCGACCTGCTCCCGCGCGAGTGGCGCAAACTCCGGCTGTTTTGCGCCGGCCGACTCGACAAGGACAGCGAGGGCCTGCTCATCCTCACGACCGACGGCGAGCTCGCGAACAAGCTCATGCACCCGTCCAACACGGTCGTGAAGCGCTACCACGTCACGCTCGAGCGCCCCTTCCCCGCCAGCAAAGTCGGCCAGCTGCTCAAAGGCGTGAAGGTCGAGAACGAGCACCTCCAGGTCGAACACGCGCTGTTGCTCAACCCGAACCGCGACAAGCTCGCCTCCTCGCTCGACGTCCACTTGCACCACGGCAAGAAGCGCGAGATCCGCCAGCTGTTCCTCGCGTTCGGTTTCCCGGTGAAACGTCTCCGTCGCTACCAGATCGGAGCGCTGCGCCTGAAAGGAATCCCGTTGCGCGGGGTGAAACAACTTTCTACGAAGGAAATCTCACTGCTCTTCGCGACGCCTCGCGCGATTCCCGAACAGCCCGCGTTCAACGACCATGAAGATTAAGCTCACTCTCCTCGCCCTCGCGCTCACCGCCGCGCGCCTCCTCGCCGACACCGTCGCGACCGACACCGCGGTCTTCCAGCAAGCCGACGCGAAATCTCCCGTCCTCACCCGTCTCACCGCCGGCGCGACGATCACCGTCGTCGGCGAAGCGCCCGCCGGCTGGCGCCGCGTCGAAGTCGACGGCACTTTCAACGGCTACTCGCGCGGCCGCGAGATCACGAAAGCCCTCAGCGTCCGCGAAGGGGCCAACATCTACAGCGAGCCGAAGGTCACGTCCGCCGTCATCACCGTTTCGCAGAAGGGCGACAAGTCCGAGGTCGTCGGCCTCGCCACCGGCGACTGGCTGCAGGTCCGCGTCGAGAAGAAGCTCCAGGGCTTCATCGCCGTCGGCGCCATGGCCAACCGTCCGTCCGCCACGCCGCTGACCGCCGCGCCGGCGCCGTCCGCGCCCGCCGCCTCGAGCACCGAGCCCGGCCGCCCGGTCGCGATCACGGGCAACAGCGCCGACACGCCGCGCCTGTTCACGGGCACGTTCGTCGCCGCGCGCGCCACGCTCTTCGGCTCCACGCCCGTCTACGACTACCAGCTGACCGACAGCAACGGCCGCCGCTTCGCCTACGTCGACACCAAGCGCCTCGTCCTCACCGAGAAGATCGAGAGCTACCTCGACCTGCAGGTCGTCATCACCGGCACGGTGCGAAACACCGTCGACGGCAAGGACCTCGTGGTCGCCGCCGAGTCGATCCAGCGCAAATAAGACTCGCGAAATCCCGGCTGACTCACGGAGCCGACTTGGCTTTCATTCCAGCGCTGTCATTGCGAGGAGCGTAGCGACGAAGCAATCCATCTGAATTCCAGCTGGATCGCCACGGCCCGCTGCGCGGGCCTCGCGACGACAAACCGCAGCACCCGCTGCCCCCTTTTTTCTCTCCCCATGGAAATCATCGACGGCAATCAGGTCGCGGCCGAAATCGTCGCGGAACTCAAAGCGGAAGTCGCCGGCTACACCGGCCGCAAGCCCTGCATCGCCCTCGTGCGTGTCGGCGACGATCCGGCGTCGATTTCCTACGTGAAGAAAAAGGAGAAGACCGCCGCCGAGATCGGCATCGAGAGCCGCCTCATCCTCCCGCCGGTCACGATCACGCAGGCCGAACTCTGCACCATCATCGACGGCCTCAACGCCGACGCCGGTGTCGACGGCATCCTCGTGCAATCGCCGCTGCCGAAGGGCATCGACGAGGTCGCGGTGTTCCGCCGCATCGCCGCCGAGAAGGACGTCGACGGTTTCCACACGCTCAATCTCGGCAAGCTCGCGCAAGAGGACGAGACGGGCTTCGTCGCTTGCACGCCCGCCGGCATCATGGAGCTGCTCCAGCGCGCGAAAGTTTCCCTCGCCGGCAAACACGTCGTCGTGCTCGGCCGCTCGCTCATCGTCGGCAAACCCGCCGCGTTGCTCGCCGTCCAGCGCAAGGCGTGGGCCAACGCCACGGTCACGATCTGCCACTCGCAAACCAAGGATCTGCCCGCCATCACGCGGCAGGCCGACGTCCTCATCGCCGCCATCGGCAAAGCCGAGTTCGTCACCGCCGACATGGTGAAGCCGGGCGTCGTCGTCATCGACGTCGGCGTCAACCGCGTGCCCGACGCCACGAAGAAGACCGGCTATCGCCTCACCGGCGACGTGCATTTCCCGACCGTTTCCCCGCTCTGTGCCAAGATCACGCCGGTTCCCGGCGGCGTCGGCCCGATGACCGTCGCGATGTTGATGAAGAACACGGTCAAGGCCTACCGGCAAAACCGCGCCGCCTGAGCCGCTCCGAGTAACTTCGGCGCGGGCTCGATGGATTCGGCTCGCCCAGCGCGCGGCTCGTTCGCCCGCTCCGCTGATCGATGGCGGTGACTCCCGCTCAGCGGACTGTGCGAAGCGGCCAGACGCACGCTGCGCCGCGCATGCACCCCTCGCCGCACGAGCAGTGAGCTGACCACGCTCACGCGAGTTGTCGGCCCCCGTCCCGCTTCGTTCGGCGGGAATTCGTCCCGCGCCATGCGGCCGTGTTGCCCTGCTCGACGCGGATGCGAGCGTTTTAGGACACTCATTGTTGAACGAGGTTTGGGACCACCGTGGACGCGGTTGGCACGCGTTCCTCATAGGAGAATCTTCCGCGCTCGAAGAAATTTGAGCCAATATCTGCGCACCAATCCACGCTGGCCCTTGCGCAATGCGCGCTCAGTCCGGCCCGCGCGTTCCGGATACCCTTTCACGCCAAAACTAACCGGCCGGTCCTAGCCCTATCGGACCGCTGGAGGCGGTGCGGGAAGGTCCGGATTGGCCGCCCCCGCCTATGCTACTCACGGAAGCCCGCCGAAAACTCGAGCGCAAGAAAGCCGCCGCCACCCCTCATCCCAGCGGCGACAAGCGACTCGTCATCCTCGACACCTTCATGAAGCGCCAGCAGTTCCGCGGCGACGCTCTCATCGAGGTCCTGCACAAGGCCCAGGAACTCTTCGGGTTCCTCGACGACGGCCTGCTGCTCTACATCGCGAAGTCGCTCAAGCTCCCGCCGAGCCGCGTCTACGGTGTCGCGACGTTCTATCACTTCTTCTCCCTGAAACCCCAGGGCGAGCACAACTGCGTCGTCTGCCTCGGCACCGCCTGCTACGTCAAGGGCGCCGACAAAATCATGGCCGCGCTCGAGAAGCGCACCGGCATCAAGAGCGGCGAGACCACGCCCGACAACAAGCTCTCGCTCGTCACCGCGCGCTGCATCGGCGCCTGCGGCATCGCGCCGGCCGTCGTCTACGACGGCACCGTCGCCGCGAAACAAACCCCCGACTCCGCGCTCGCCGCCGTCGAAAAACTTCTCACTGCCCCATGCAACTCGAAGACCTGAACGCTCTCGCCGAAAAGGAGCACGCGACGCGCAAGAAGACCTGCCTGCGCACCTGCATGTCCGCGGGCTGCCTCTCGTCGCAATCCGACAAGCTCAAGAAGAACCTCGACGCCGCCGTCACCGCCGCCGGTCTGACGAAGGACGTCGAAGTCCGCCGCGTCGGCTGCATGGGCTTCTGCGGCCAGGGCCCGCTCGTCGCCGTCGACCAGCCCGACGGCCACAGCAAACTCTACGAACACCTCACGCCCGACGACGCCACCAAGCTCGTCGGCGAAATCCAAGGCCAGCCCTCCGGCCTGCCCTTCGGTGACGAGAAACACCCATTCTTCGCCCGCCAGATGCGCATCGTCCGCGCGAACGGCGGCGTCATCGACCCCGAGCGGATCGAAGCTTACATCGAAGCCGGCGGCTACCGCGCGTTGCTCCAGGTTCTCACCGAGAACACGCCCGCCGGCGTCGTTGAAGCGATCACCAAGAGCGGTCTCCGCGGCCGCGGCGGCGCGGGTTACCCGACCGGCCTGAAATGGGCGACCGTCGCCCGCGCAGCCGGCCCGAAGAAATACGTCGTCTGCAACGGCGACGAAGGCGACCCGGGCGCGTTCATGGACCGCTCGATTCTCGAGAGCGATCCGCACCTCGTGCTCGAGGGCATGGCCATCGCCGCCTACGCCACCGGCGCCGACCAAGGCTTCCTCTACGTGCGCGCCGAATACCCGCTCGCGATCAGCCGCCTCAACCTCGCGATCAAGCAGGCCAAGGCCATCGGCATCCTCGGCGCGAACATCTTCGAGACGCCGTTCTCGTTCAACGTCGAGGTCCGCATCGGCGCCGGCGCCTTCGTCTGCGGCGAGGAAACCGCGCTCATGGCCTCGATCGAGGGCAAGCGTGGCCAGCCGCGCCCGCGCCCGCCCTTCCCCGCCGAGTCCGGCCTCTGGGGCAAGCCGACGCTCCTGAACAACGTCGAGACCTTCGCCAACATCGTGCCGATCATCCAGCGCGGCGCCGAGTGGTATGCCTCCATCGGCACCGAGAAGAGCAAGGGCACGAAAGTCTTCGCTCTCACCGGCAAGGTGAAGAACAACGGCCTGATCGAAGTCCCGATGGGCATCACGCTCCGCGAGATCGTCGAGGAGCTCGGCGGCGGCGCACCCGACGGTCACGAGATCAAGGCCGTGCAAACCGGCGGCCCGTCCGGCGGCTGTATTCCCCAACAGCACCTCGACACGCCCGTCGACTACGACTCGCTCGGCCAGCTCGGCTCGATCATGGGCTCGGGCGGCATGGTCGTGATGGACGACACCACGAACATGGTCGAGATCGCGCGCTTCTACATGGAGTTCTGCCGCGACGAATCCTGCGGCAAATGCATCCCGTGCCGCGCCGGCACGGTGCAAATGCACCAGCTGCTCAACAAAATCATCGAGCGCCGCGCGACCGCCGAAGACCTCAAGCAACTCGAGGAACTCTGCGACATGGTCCGCCAGACCAGTCTCTGCGGCCTCGGCCAGACCGCGCCGAATCCCGTCCTGAGCACGTTGCGGTTCTTCCGCCACGAATACGAGGAGCTCCTCCAACCCGAGACCGCGCCACACGCGCCTCACTCGAACCACTCCTGACCTCGCCCCGCCATGGCTGTTAAAACCCTCACCATCGACGGACGCCCCGTCTCCGCGCAGGAGGACGCGACCATCCTCCAGGCCTGCACCGAGGCCGGCATCAAGCTGCCGACGCTGTGCCACCTCGACGGCGTCTACGACGTCGGCGCCTGCCGCCTCTGCCTCGTCGAGGTCACCGGCAACAACAAGCTCCTGCCCGCCTGCACCACCAAGGTGCGCGAAGGCATGGACATCCACACCGACACCCCGAAGCTGCGCCACTACCGCAAGCTCACGCTCGAGCTGCTCTTCGCCGAGCGCAACCACACCTGCGCCGTCTGCGTGTCCAACGGCCACTGCGAACTCCAGTCGCTCGCGGCCGATTGCGGCATGGACCACGTGCGCTACGAATACCAATCGCCGCGCTGGCCCGTCGACCAATCGCACGCGCTCTACGGCATGGACCACAACCGCTGCATCCTCTGCACGCGTTGCGTCCGCGTCTGCTGGCACATCGAAGGCGCCGGCACCAAGAACGTCGCCGGCCGCGGTGCGAAGTGCGAAGTCATCACCGACCTCAAGCAGCCGTGGGCCGACGCCGACACGTGCACCTCGTGCGGCAAGTGCGTGATGAGCTGCCCCACCGGCGCGCTCTTCTACCGCGGCGCCTCCGCCGGCGAGATGGTCCGCGACCGCTCGCGCCTCGAATTCATCGTCAACGCCCGGGAGAAACAACAATGGAACGCTTAAGATTCGCCTCCGTCTGGCTCGGTGGTTGCGCCGGCTGCCACATGTCCTTCCTCGACCTCGACGAGTTCCTCCTGGATCTCGCCGGCCGCGTCGAGGTGGTCTACAGCCCCATCGCCGACCTCAAAACCTATCCCGAGAACGTCGACCTCTGCCTCGTCGAGGGCGCGATCTGCAACGTCGACCACGTCGAGCTCGCGCATCAAATCCGCGCGCGCACGAAGATCGTCGTGTCGTTCGGCGACTGCGCCGTCACGGCCAACGTCCCCGCGATGCGCAACGTCCTCGGCGCGAAAAACGCCGACAACGTCCTTCAGCGCGCCTACGTCGAGGCCGCCGAGGCCAACCCGGTGAAGCCCGCGCTCGACGGCGTGTTGCCGCCGCTGCTGCCCAAGGTCGTGCCGCTGCACCAGCTGATCAAAGTCGACCACTGCCTGCCCGGCTGCCCGCCGCCCGCCGACCGCATCAAGGCCCTCCTCCTCCACCTCCTCGACGCCGCCCCCGCGCTCAGCGGTTCCCAACTGAAATTCGGCTGAGCGCCGCGCGCTCGCCCCCGCACAAACGCCCGCTCATGACCCGTCGCATTCTCATCGACCCTGTCACCCGCATCGAAGGCCACGCCAAGATCAGCCTGCGCCTCGACGAGGACGGCCACGTCGCCGACGCCGAGTTCCACGTCACGGAATTCCGCGGCTTCGAAAAATTCTGCGAAGGCCGCACGCTCGCCGAGATGCCCGGCATCACCGCGCGCATCTGCGGCATCTGCCCGGTCTCGCACCTGCTCGCCTCCGCCAAGGCTGGCGACGCCATCCTCGCCGTCCGCGTGCCCACCGCGGCCGACAAGCTGCGCCGCCTGATGAACCTCGGCCAGATCGTGCAGAGCCACGCGCTGAGTTTCTTCCACCTCAGTTCGCCGGACTTCCTGCTCGGCTGGGACACGCCGCCCGCACAGCGCAATGTCTTCGGCCTCGCCGCGCAAAAACCCGAACTCGCCCGCGCCGGCATCCGCCTGCGCCAGTTCGGCCAGGAGATCATCGAATTGCTCGGCGGAAAAAAGATTCACCCCGGCTGGGCCGTTCCCGGCGGCGTGCGCAGCGGCGTCGACCGCGCCACGCTCGACAAGATCAAGGCGTGGCTGCCTGAGGCGTTCGCCACGACCAACCTCGGGATCGGACTTTTCAAACACGTGCTCGAAACGCACGGCCGCGAAATCGAAACCTACGGCGACTTCCCCTCTATGTTCATGGGCCTCGTCGGCCCGCGCGGCGAATGGGAACACCACGGCGGCAAGCTGCGCTTCACCGACAGCGCCGGCCAGATCGTGCAGGACCAGATCGACCCGAAGACCTACGCCTCGCTCATCGCCGAGCAGGTGCAGACCTCATCCTATCTCAAGTCGCCTTACTACCGCGCGCTCGGCCCGCAAGCCGGACTCTATCGCGTCGGCCCGCTCGCGCGCCTCAACGTCTGCACGACGATCGGCACGCCGAAAGCCGACGCTGAACTCGCGAACTTCCGCAGCTTCGGCCGCGGCGGCGCGGTGACGTCGTCGTTCCTCTATCACTACGCTCGCCTGATCGAGATCCTCGCCGCCCTCGAGCGCATCGCGCTCTATTGCGACGACGAGGACCTGTTGCGCGATCACATTCGCTCCGACGCGGGCATCAACCACCTGCACGGCGTCGGTGTCAGCGAGGCGCCGCGCGGCACGCTCATCCACGACTACACCGTCGACGAGAACGGCCTGCTCACGAAGGTGAACCTCATCATCGCCACCGGTCACAACAACCTCGCGATGAACCGCACCGTCGCGCAGATCGCGCGCGCGTGGATCAAGCCCGGCTCGACCGAGATTCCCGAGCCGCTGCTCAACCGCGTCGAACACGGCATCCGCTGCTACGACCCGTGCCTGAGCTGCTCGACGCACGCCGTCGGCAAAATGCCCCTCCTCGTCCAACTCGTCTCGCCCACCGGCGCGATCCTCAACACCGTCGCCCGCGACTAGCGCGCGATGATCTCGCCCGATTATCCGCATCCGCCCAGTCCCGTTCGCGCGCGCCTGCTCGTGCTGGGCTACGGCAACACGCTCTTCGGCGACGACGGTCTCGGCCAACTGATCGCGCAGCACGTCGCTGATTGGGCGGTGCCGGGCGTGCTCGCGCTCGCACGCCACGAACTCACGCCGGAACTCGCCGCCGATATCGCCGCCGCCGACGAAGTGATCTTCGTCGACGCCGCGCTGCACACCGACGGCGTCGTGTTTGTTCCTGTGAACGCGACGTCGTCCGAGCGCGAAGGCCTCGACCACGCGCTCACTCCCGCCGCGCTGCTCTCGCTGGCGCGCGCCGCGTTCGGCACGGCGCCGAAACACGCGTGGCAACTGCTCGTGCCGGCCCGGGATTTCACCCTAGGAAACTCGCTGTCGTCCGTCGCGCGCCACGGCCTCACGCTGGCTTTGCAGGGAATCTCCCGGCGGATGTAGGCGGGGCTTGCGTCGTTACGCGGCGCGCGCTTCCTTGGGATACTCGTTACGTCCATGCCTTCCAAGATTCTCGTCGTCGACGACCAGCCGATCAACGTCCAGCTCCTGAAGCGCAAACTCGAGCGCGAAGGCATGCAAGTCGCCACGGCGTTCTCCGGGCGCGAAGCGCTCGACCTCGTCGCCGCCGACAAACCCGACTTGATCCTCCTCGACGTGATGATGCCCGACATGGACGGCATCGAGGTTTGCCAGCGCCTCCAAGCCGACGAAGAGACCAAGATCATCCCGGTCATTTTCATCACCGCCCGCACCTCCAAGGAGGGAAAGATCGAAGGCCTCGGCGTCGGCGCGGTCGACTACATCACCAAGCCCATCGACCTCGACGAGACACTCGCCCGCGTGCAGACGCAGCTGCGCTTCGTCACGATGAACCGCGAACTGGTCGAGCTGCAACGCCGCCTCGGCGATTCGCGCCGCGCCGCCACGCTCGGAGCGGTCACGCAGGGCATCGCGCACAATCTGAACAATCTCCTCGGCGTCGTCATCGGCTACGTCGACCTCATCAAGGCCTACCACGAGAAGCCCGAGCTCGTGAAAAAGAACGCGCAAAGCCTCGAGGACGCCGTCAACCGCATCGTCGCCATCATCAAGCAGCTCACGAATCTGGTGGTGAAGAACAAGCCGCACACGAGCCGCGCCACGCTCCAGTCCCTGCTCGCCAGCAGCGTGAGCCGCTACCAGGCGGAGTTCCGCATCGAGCAGCCGGTGACGATCGAAAATTCCGTCGGCGACGTCTCGCTCGAGACGAACGTCGAAGTCTTCGAGGACTCGGTGGCCAAGCTGCTCATCAATGCCTGGGAAGCCTACGGCGATGCCCCCGACGATCAGCGCCCGATCACGATCCGAACCGAGATTCTCGACAAGGGCGACGAAGGCCGGCACCTGCTCGTGCACGTCGAGGACAACGGCCGCGGCATCGACGCCGAGATCAAGGACCACGCGTTCGAGCCCTTCATCAGCTCGAAGCACACGGTCGGCGTCGGCATGGGCCTCACGGTCGCCCGCCACGCCATGCGCAACCTCGGCGGCGAAGTGAATCTGAACGAGAACCCGAAAGGCGGCGCCATCGCGACGCTGCGCCACCCGCTGGAGCGGAAAACTAAGGGCTAAAGAAACGGAAGCGCCGGGCCCAGCGGCTCCTGTAGGAGCCTGCTTGCAGGCGACCCGAGCGCGGAGACAGTCGCGCGAGCAGGCACCTACGCGCGCGCAAGCGCGAATGCGTTACTGGCCGCGCCTCGCTCCTACGGCAACACCTCGACCCAGAACGGCACGAACGCGTCGTCGCCCGCGAGGTTCACCTGCGCCCAGATCACGTAGCGGCCGGGCTGAGGAATCGTTACCTTGAAGTGCAGCTCCGGCTTCAGCGCCGCGGGCGGCTTCGTGAGATCGGTTTCCGTCGGGTGCAGGTGCGCGAAACCGCTGCGCTCTTCATCGAACGCCACGAGGTGCGCGAACGCCCCCATCACCGGCTGCAACGGCACCGGCCGCTTCTCCGTGCCCGGGCTCTCGATGCGAAACGTGAGATCGGCTGGCGTCTTCGCCCGAAAATACGAAGGGACGTCGAGCGTGACATTGAAGCCGTTCGTTTGCCACTCGGTGTTCATCGTCCGCGAGACGCGCGCGACATCACCGGGCACCGTGAAGTCCACCGACGCATAGAGTCCGCGCTGGGTCGCGGCCGGCGTGAAGTCGGCGAAAACGCGATACGTGCCCGCGCGGTCGGGCGCCATTTCGAACACCCAATCGCCCTCGCGACGGCCGGGCTCGGGGTGGATGTGCTGATAGTCGTTCAGCGTCGGATCGACGACGAGCAGGTGAAGCTTGCGGGTGTGTGCGACGAGCAGATCGGCCGGACCGACCGGTTTGCCGTTCGCCGTGCGCATCGTGAGCGTGAACTTCGTCGGCTTGCCCCGTTGCGGCGGCGTCTCGCTCGCGAGCGAGAGTTGCACGGGGGATTTCGCGGCGATGACCGGGATGAATTGTGGACTGGAGGGATCGCAAAACTCGATCGCGTCCTTCCCAGTCACGCGAAAGTCCATGTGGTTGAGATTCGAGCCGGTCGGCAGCAGGCGCACCGTCACGTAGAGCGCGAGCGCCACGGCCGTGATGAGGCCGACGGAGCGGAGCGGCGGGCGGGTGAGCGGCGGGCGCGTGGGAGTCGTCATCTCAGCTTGGTCGGTGGGCGCGGACGGGATGTTGCAAGTGCGCTGGGGGGGCGGCGATCGCGGATTGCCGCTCCAGGTTCGGCGCACGTCATTTCATTTTCGGCAGAAAATCATCATTGGTCCACTGCGAGCCGTCGACGCGGTGGATAATCCGGCCGTTCGCATCGATGAGCAGCGTGGCGAGGTTGTGCTTGATCGTGCCGCCCTCGAATTCGCGGATGATCCCCATCTGGGCGAACAGCTGGCGCATGGCGGTGTCCGGCCCGGTGAGAAACGACCAGTTGCTCAAATCGAGGCCGCGCGCGTCGGCGTAGTCCTTCAGGATTCCCGGCGTGTCGTATTCCGGGTCGAGCGAAACGGAGACGAACTCCACTCCGGTGACGCCCGCCTTCTTCGCCGCCTGCTGCAGCGCCGACATCCTCGCCGTCGAGGCCGGGCACATCGTCGCGACCGGGCAGCGCGTGAAGATGAAATTCATCATGACCTTTTTCCCGCGAAAACGATTCGCAGAGACCGTGCGGCCTTCCTGATCGAGCAGCGTGAAGTCCGGCGCGGACTCGCCGACTTCGCGATAGGCGCCCTTGCCGCGCGTCGCGGTGTCCTGCGCCAAGGCCTTCGCGGCGGCGTCGAGTGCGCGCACGGTCACCGCGTCGTCCGGCCAGATTTTCTCGAGCGAATACTCGCCCTTGTATTCGACCATCACGGCGCGGATGCGCTGGCCGGCCTTCGCGTTCATGAGGTCGCCGGCCGTGGCCTTGAACTCCATCGTCATCGACGGCATGTAGCCGGGAATCTCCTCGTGCGTGACGAGCAGCACCTTCCGCGCGGCGTCGGCGCTGACAATCTCGCCGACCATCGGGAAACGCTTCGGCTGATCGCGCGACTCCTGCCGCTTGATGTAGTCGGTGGCGCTCATCGCGTCCTTGTCCCAGACGGCGGCGATCTCCTCCGTCGGCGCGTTCGATTTTGTGGTCTCGCGGCCGCAACCGCCCGCAAACAACGCGGCGGCCATTAGCGCACCGAGCGCGCTGCGCGCACCGAACGAATAACGCGGAGTCATGCCCGTGACCCATTTGCCAAAGCCGGAAATTGTCAAAAGGTTTGCGCCCCGTTCCGGCGAAGTATGACTTCGCGTTTCCTCCCGCCTGCCCACGCCTGATGCAACGCACCGCTGACTACAAACCCGCCCTCGCCTGGTTCGCCGCTCTCGGCAGCGCCTGGGTCTTCGTGCTCGTGGCCCTCGGCGCACTCACCACCACGATCGGCGCCGGCATGGCCTTCCCCGACTGGCCGCTGTCCAACGGCTCGGTCAACCCTCACGGTTGGCTGACCGAAATCGACAAGTTCGCCGAGCACTCCCACCGCCTCTCCGGCGCGGTCATGGGCCTCGTGACCATCGGACTCGCGGTGTGGCTGCACCTGCGCGAATCGCGCGCCTGGCTCCGCAAACTCGGCTGGTGGGCGCTCGCGATCGTGATCGTGCAGGGCTTGATCGGCGGCAAACGCGTGCTGCTCGACTCGCTCGCGGTGCCCGGTTTCGAGATGACGTTCGGCCAGATGCTGCGCATCCCGCACGGCATGCTCGCGCAGATCTACGTCTGCCTGCTCTTCGCCATCGCCGCCGGCGTCTCCAGATTCTGGGTCGAGGGCTCGCTCGGCCACGCGGGCTCGCGTGTGAAGAAACTCGGTTTGCTCTGCGCCGGGCTGCTGCTGTTGCAACTCACCGTGGCCGTGACGATGCGCCACAACCACGCGCCGCCCTCCATCGGCGCCTTCCCGGAGCACGGCGCGCCGTTGCTGCCGGTCGCCTGGAACTACCTCGTCTCGCTCCAGTTCGCGCATCGCGTCATCGCCGCCGCCCTCGCGATCTCGATTCTCGTCTACGGCCATTATCTCTCGCGCGAGCGTTCGCTGGCCGCCGGCGTCCGCGCGGGGAGCGTCGTGCTCGTCACGCTCGTCGCGGCGCAGATCTATCTCGGCATCCAAACCGTCTGGACCGGTCGCAGCGTCGCCGTGACCGTCGGCCATGTCGTGATGGGCGCGCTGTTTCTCGCGACGACTTTCCTCTTCGTTTTCCTGACCCACCGTCCGTCGTCCGACGGCGATTCTCGCGCATGAGCCACGCCGCCGCGACAGCCGACGACGCGCCACGCCCGATCTGGCGCCACTACCTCGAGCTCACCAAGCCGCGGCTGAGCCTGATGTCGGTCATCACGGCGATGCTCGGTTACCTCGCGGCCGTGCCCTACTCGTATGTCGATTGGGCGCGCACGGGATTCGTCGTCCTCGGCACCGCGCTGTGCGCCGGCGGCGCCGCCGCGCTCAACATGTGGATGGAAGGCGACACCGACGCGCTGATGGAACGCACGGCCGACCGCCCGATCCCGTGCGGCGCGGTGCAACCCGGTTCGGCCTTCGTCGTCGGCTGGCTGTTGTGCGTCGCAGGACTCGCGGTGCTCTTCAAGTGGGTCAACGGCCTCTCCGCCTTCCTCGCCCTCGCCACCATCGTCGCCTATATCTCGATCTACACGCCGGCCAAGCGCCGCTCGCGCTGGAACACCGAGATCGGCGCCATCAGCGGCGCGCTCCCGCCGATGATCGGCTGGGCTGCCGCCGGCCGCACCAACCCCGGCCTCGGCTGGGCCCTGTTCGCCATTCTCTACACGTGGCAGATGCCGCACTTCTTCTCGCTGGCCTGGACCTATCGCAAGGACTACGCCGCCGCCGGCATGAAGATGATCTCGGTCCTCGATCCCAGCGGCCGGCGCGTCGCCGCGCAGACCTTCGTCTGGACCGTGTTGCTCGCAGTCGCGGGCGTGTCGCCGTCGCTGCTCGGCTACTGCTCGTGGTATTACTTCGCCTTCGCTGCCGCGCTCGGGCTGTGGATGCTGAAATCCGCGTTCGATTTTCTGAACCCCGACAAGCGCGACAAGGAAGCGCGCCGCCTCTTCTACTACTCGCTCGCCTACCTGCCGCTCGTGCTCGGCCTGTTGGTGGTCGACCGTTTCTTCTTCAAGCTCTGACGAGCCTCCGCCATGACGCTGAACGACATCCCCGCCCTCAACGCCGCGCTGAACGGCCTCGCGACGATCCTGATCACGATCGGCTACGTGCTGATCAAACAGCGCAATGAGCGCGCGCACCGCGCCGTGATGCTCAGCGCCGGCGTCGTGTCCGCGATTTTCCTCGTCGGCTATCTCACACACAAGGCGCTCAAAGGTGCTGCCGCCGGCGCAGGCGAGGCGCTGCACACGCAGTTCGGCGGCGAGGGCGCGATCCGCACCATTTACTACGTGATGCTCGTTTCGCACATCCTGCTCGCCATCTCGATCGCCTACCTCGTGCCGCGCACGTTTCTGCTGGCGATCAAGGGCGACTACGCCGCGCACAAGCGCTGGGCGAAGTTCACCTACCCGATCTGGTATTACGTCAGCGTTACCGGCGTGCTCGTCTATTTCTTCCTCTACGTCTGGTGGCCGAAAACGGCCTGAGCCGAACCCTCGCCCGAGCGGCGCAAATCAAAAAGCCGGGCGAAGTGCCCGGCTTTCGTTTTTTGCGGTGATCGCGCTCGAGTTTACTTCACCACGAGCACGCCCTTCATGCCGGTCTGGAAGTGCGCCGGGAACGAGCAGAGGAAGGTGTATTCGCCCGGCTCGGTCGGAGCCTTGAACGTGATCTCGTCGGTCTGTTTCGGCCCGAGCAATTTCGTGTGGGCGATGATCTGATCCTGCATGTTGGCCGGAATGTGATCCGTGGTCACAGCCATCACGGCGGCCTTGTCGAAGGCTTCGACATCCGCGCCCTTCTTGAGGAGCACGAAATTGTGGCCCATCGCCTGTTTCGGCATCGAGCCGATGTTCGTGAGGATCACCTTCACGTCCTGACCGGCCTTCACTTCGAAGCGGGTGGCGCTGAACTTCATCGAGTCGTTGGCCGTGAGTTCCAGCGTGGCGACGGCATTCGCGTCGGCCGTGGCGGCGGCGGAACCGCCAGCGGATTCATTCTTGCCGCAGCCCGCAAAAAAGAGGGCACCGGCGCACAGGGCGAGGGTAAGCGTGTGGTTTTTCATAAGAGGGTCGCACCCTCGCATACCGGCGGGCATCGCGCAATGACGCAGCTCAAGGATTCCGCCCGACTTATCGATCCGGCGAAATGCCTTAATACCCCGGCCCGGAACGATTTTTGCCAATCGCGCTACGCATAAATTGTCTTTCTTTTGCTGTTGAAATGCGGGGCAAGTTGCGAACGCTGGCGCGTCATTCTCCCGCGGCGGCGTCACGCAACGCCGTTGCCCCCTTCGACACATGACCCGCACACGCTTCGTTTCCCGCTCGCTCTCCCGTTGGAGCGCGCTCGCGCTCGCGAGCACGACCCTCGCCCTGCTCACCGGCTGCGAAAAAATTCTCAACCTCAAGGGCCCGCAATCCACGATGGTCGCCGACGGCCCCGTCGCGCGCGCGCAGTGGGACCTCTTCATGGTGACGGTCTACGTCACCATGTTCATCTTCGTGATCGTCGGCGCGGTGCTTGCCTACGCGCAGATCAAATTCCGTGCGAAGAGCGACGCTGATGAGCACGCCGAGCCGCCGCCGCAAGGCCACGGAAACCCGTTCGTCGAAATCGCGCTCATCGGCGCCTCGGTTGCGCTGCTCGTCATCATCGCGATCCCGACGCTGAAGAACATTTGGTATACGCACGACATCCCCGAAGCCGAGAAGGCGAATGCGATGGAGATCAACGCCACCGGCTATCAGTGGTGGTTCCGCTTCGAATATCCGAACGACAAGATGGCGCTCCCCACCGGCGGTGAAGGTCCGCTGGTAACCGGCAACGAAGTCGTCATCCCCGCCGGCGTGCCGGTGCGCATCAATCTTCGCACGGTCGACGTCATCCACTCGTTCTGGGTCCCGAAGCTCGCCGGCAAAGTCGACATGATCCCGAATCGCGGCAACTTCCTCTGGCTGAAAGCCGAGAAGCCCGGCTATTTCTACGGCCAGTGCGCGGAGTATTGCGGCGCCTCGCACGCGATCATGCGCTTCCGCGTCATCGCGCTCTCGCCGTCCGACTACGTGAAGTGGCTCGACCACCAGAAGAGCCCCGCGCGCAACGCCACCGCCGCCGCCATCCGCGCCGAGGACGAGAAGATCCGCGTGCAGTTCGCCTCCCTGCCCGCCCCCGCCGCCGGCTCCGTCGACTCCCGCACGCTCGCCGCCTCGGGCAACTTCGATGCCGATCCGCTCGCCGCGTGGAAGCACAAGCAGAGCCCCAACGCCGGCGAGAACGCCGCGCTCATCGCGCAAGGCCGCAAGCTCTTCCAGGAAAAGACCTGCATCTCCTGCCACACCGTCCGCGGCCACGAAGGCATCGGCATCACCGGCCCCGACCTCACGCACGTCGGCTCCCGCACCACGATCGCCGCCGGCGTCCTCGAGAACACGCCCGAGCGCATGCACCAGTGGATCAAGGACCCCGAGTATTTCAAACCGGGCAACAAGATGTTCAACGGCGGCTATGTCGACGTCACCAACGGCAAGCGCCTCTTCGAACTCAACGACAAGGAAATCGACGCTCTCGTCGCCTACCTGCAGAGCCTGAAGTAAGCGCCCCCACCCTTTACCGAACGCACTCACACGACTCCTCCCATGGCCCAAGCACTGGCTAAGTCCGATTATCACGGTGGCACCGAGCACGCCGCCCCGAAGCCGATTTCACTGCTCCCGCGCCCGATGGCGAAGACCGGCCTCGTCAGTTGGCTGACGACCGTCGACCACAAGAAGATCGGCCTCATGTATGCCGGCTTCGCGTGCCTCTTCTTCCTCGTCGGCGGTCTTGAGGCGCTGCTCATCCGCACGCAGCTGATCGTTCCGAACAACCGTTTCATCTCGGCCCAGTTCTACAACGAGCTGTTCACGATGCACGGCACCACGATGATCTTCCTCGCGGTGATGCCGTTGAACGCCGCGTTCTTCAACCTGCTCATTCCGCTGCAAATCGGCGCGCGCGACGTCGCCTTCCCGCGCCTGAACACGTTCTCACTCTGGGTCTTCGTTGCCGGCGCCATCATCCTCAACGTCGGCTGGCTCTCCTACGTGTTCCCGAGCATCAAGGCCGGCCTGCCCGACGTCGGCTGGTTCGGCTACGCCCCGCTCACCTCGAAGAATTTCACACCTGACGCCTCGACAGACCTCTGGGTGCTCGGCCTCCAAGTGCTCGGCCTTTCCTCAATCGTCGCCTCGCTGAACTTTATCGTGACGATCATCAATCTCCGTGCGCCCGGCCTCACGATGATGCGTCTGCCGGTGTTCACCTGGATGGCGCTCATCACGAGCTTCCTCCTCGTGCTCGCGCTCCCCGCCATCGCCATCGCGCTCGTCGAAGTCATGTTCGACCGCAACTTCGGCACGAACTTCTTCGAAGCCTCCAACGGCGGCCAGCCGATCCTCTGGCAGCATCTTTTCTGGGTCTTCGGTCACCCGGAAGTCTACATTCTGATTCTCCCGCCGATGGGCTACGTCTCGGAAATCCTCCCGACGTTCTCGCGCAAGCCGCTCTTCGGTTACCCGATCATCGTCTTCTCGGGCGCCGCCATCGGTTTCATCGGCTTCGGCGTGTGGTCGCATCACATGTTCACCACCGGCATGGGCACGGTCGCCACCGCGGCCTTCTCGCTCGCGACGATGGCCATCGCCGTCCCGACGGGCGTGAAGATCTTCAACTGGATCGGCACTCTCTGGGGCGGCCAGATCGTGACGCGCACGCCCATGATGTTCGCGCTCGGCTTCATCTGGATGTTCATGCTCGGCGGTTTCTCGGGCATCATGCACTCCGCCGCTCCGGCCGACGCCCAACAGCAGGACTCCTACTTCGTCATCGCCCACTTCCACTATGTGCTGATCGGCGGCGCGACCTTCGCGCTGCTCGCCGCGATCCACTTCTGGTTCCCGAAGTTCTTCGGCCGCCTCGTGCCGGAATTCTGGGGCAAGCTCTCCTTCTGGATCATCTTCGTCGGCTTCAACACGACGTTCTTCCCGATGCACTTCCTCGGCCTGAACGGCATGCCGCGCCGCACCTGGACCTACGACGCCAACATGGGTTGGAACGAGGGCAACTTCATCGCCACCATCGGCGCCTACACACTCGGCCTCGGCGTCTTCACCTACTTCGCCGTGCTCGTCTACACCTACTTCAAGGGTGAGAAATGCGGCAACGACCCGTGGGATGCGCGCACGCTCGAGTGGTCGATCCCGTCGCCGCCGCCGGAATACAACTTCAAGGCCATCCCGACCGTCCACGCCCGCGACGCGTGGTGGTATGAGAAGCACCACAAGGAGGAGATCGCCAAGGAGCAGGCCGAACACATCAAGGCCGAGACCGAGCACGGCGGCATCCACATGCCCGACCAATCGTGGTATCCGCTGATCGCCGCCCTCGGTCTGCTCGTCGGCGCCATCGCCTTCGCCTTCCATCACCTTCCCATCGCGATCGGCGGCTTGGTCGTCGTGTTCATCGGCTGCTACCTCTGGGCGCTCGAAGGACCGGGCGGCTACCACATCCACCTCGACGAAAAGGGCAACGAGACCATCTCGCGCCACTAAGCCTCCTCCGGCTCTCAACTCTCAGCCCTCAACTCTCAACTCTTCATGAGCAACGCCGCCGCTGGCGCCATCGACCACCACCACGACCCGTCCACCTCGACGGGCATTCCGAACAAGAAGCTCCTTTGGTGGGCCTTCCTCGCTTCGGACTGCATGTTCTTCGGTGCGCTGATCTCCACGCACCTCGTCTACCGCCTCAACCCGCCCCCGGGTAACGCCGAACCGACCAAGATCTTCGACATCGAGCTGACGTCCTTCTCGACGTTCATCCTCCTCATGTCGTCGCTCATGATGGCGCTCGCCGTGAACGCCATCCAGCGCGGCCAGCTGCGCTCGATGCGGAATTCCCTCCTCACGACGATCTTCTTCGGCTGCATCTTCCTCGGCTGCCAGGTCTACGAGTTCGTGCACTTCGTCCACGAGAAGAAGATGACGCTCTCGAACAGCCTCTTCGGCTCCACCTTCTACACGCTCACCGGCACGCACGGCACGCACGTCGCCATCGGCGTGCTGATCCTCGGCCTGATGTATGTGCGCTCCTTCAAGTCCTCGTCGCCCGACAGCGGCGGCTGGGGCGAATTCGCCAAGACGCTGGTGCACGTGGCCGCCGTCTGCGCGGCGATGGCGCTGACGTTCATCTTCATCGTTCCCGCCGGCATCGGCCTCGCCAAGGGCCACGGCACCGTCGCCGAGTTCTTCAGCCACAATCTCATGCCGCTCCTCGGCCTCGTTGCCGCCGGTGGCGTGATGGCGTGGTTCTCGCGCGCCAGTCACGGCGTCGATTTCGGTGAGCGCAACGCCATCGATGTCGAGGCGGTCGGCCTCTACTGGCACTTCGTCGACATCGTGTGGATCATCATCTTCACGGCCGTCTACCTGCTCGAATACATCTGAGCCGTCGTGCCTTCCGGGCCCTCGGCTCTCAACTCTCAGCTCTAGACTTCTTCCCATGTCCGCTCACGCAGCCACTGCTCCCGCCGCCGGCCACCACGAGCCGAGCAAGTTCCACACCTACGTCCAAATCGCGATGCTCCTCGGTGTGATCACCGGCATCGAAATCGTCCTCGTCTACCTGCCGCTCGCCAAGTGGTTCGTCGTCGGCGGACTGGTGTTCTTCTCCGCCGTGAAGTTCCTCTACGTCATTTTCTACTTCATGCACCTGAAGTGGGACAAAGTTTTCTGCACGATCCTGTTCTTCATCGGACTCGTGCTCGCTGGCGGCACCATGTGGGCGCTGCTGCACCTCTTCGGCGCCGAAGCCAGCAAGCCGCTCTCCTCGATCGTGGGCCTGCTGCTCTAAACGCGAAACCCTTTCCCCTCCACGCGAGCCGCACGCAACCCGTGCGGCTTTTTTATTTTACGCTTTTCCGCGCCAGCGCCGCATCCAGTCGAAGCTCGCGCGCGTCTGCTTTCTGCGCTTCGCTCGGACGACACGCGCGCAACGCCACTCCCATGATCGACTGGACCCACTGGCACAACGAACCGTTCCTCATCGGCGGCCTGATCTTTCTCGGGTGGCTTTACGCCATCGCCACCGGTCCGCTCCGTGCGCGTTTGGCCCCCGCCGGCACGCCCTACCCGCGCGCGCACGCGATCAAGTTCTACTCGGCTCTCTTCATCTTCTATTTGGCCGTCGGTTCGCCGCTCGACCAGATGGGCGAACGCTTCCTGCTCAGCGCGCACATGCTGCAGCACCAGCTGATCATCTACCCTGCCGCGATCCTCTTCCTCCGCGGGCTGCCCGACTGGCTGGTCAGCCTTGTCACCGGACGCGAATCCCTCCGCGCCCTGCTGCGCCTCTTTACCCATCCGATCATCTGCGGTCTCATCTATGTGCTGGTCATGTCGTGCTGGCACTTTCCGAGCGCCTACGACTGGGCTCTGCAAGACCGTTGGGTGCACATCGCTGAGCACTTCTCGTTCTTCGGCGCCGCGCTCTTCCTGTGGTGGCCGGTCTGCAGTCCGTCGCGCGAATACCCACCCGCCAGCTACGCGTGGCAAATGCTCTATTTCCTCGGCATCACCATCGGCATGACGCCCGTGTTCGCCTACATCACTTTCTCGAGCGACGTCCTCTACCCCACCTACGAATTCGCTCCGCGCCTCTTCGAGCGTCTCGACCCGCACGAAGACCAAGTCCTCGGCGGCGCGATGATGAAGCTCATCGGCATGTCCGTGATGATGGGTGCGTTCGTCGTCGCGTTCTACCGCTGGTATCGGCAGACGGAGCGCAACGGGCGCGACTAGTCTCAACGCCCCGCAAGGACGCGGTCGACCAAGCGCCTTGCAAGTCCTTCCGCTTGGACGCGGATTTCCGGAATGGCCGTGCACTCCCACAGCTCGCCCTTCAGCGGCGCGCCGAGCGTGTGCAGCCAGCCAACCGGTCCGCCGCGATGACTCAGCACTTCGCCGTCGACGTTTGCACGCAGCCCGAGGGCAAGCGGATCGTGGTCGATCAACCCGCGGGCGAGCAGATTCACGAGCAGCGGGTGCTGATACTTCGAATAATCCGTCCGTGGCCCCGTGCAATTGATCACCTTGGCTACGTCCAGCGTGCGCGTCCGGCGTGTGCCGCGTTCGCGGAAGACCGCCACTGCCGCATCCGGCGACTCCAGCAGTTTCTCCAACCTTCCCGCGTAGAATCGCACGCGACCAGCCGCCCGCAGCTCCTCCACCTGCGCCGCCACCGACGGAGCGAGCCGGTGCCGGTGTGCTTCCCAAAACGGCCGCACGTGTCGCATGAAGCGCGCTCGCTCGCCCCAGGAAAACCCGCGCCATAACGCCTGCGAGTGCGGACGGATCGAGTCCAACACCGGCCGCCAGTCGATGCCGCGCTCCGCCGCACGCGCGATCTCGCGGCGCAAACATCGCACGAGCTCGCGAATCGTTCGCGGCGGCTCGCGGCTTCCAAGAAAATCCGGATACGCGGGCGCGGCGCGATGCGCCTGCGGCAACAGTCCGCGACGCGACAGCGCGTGGATCGTCCCTCGATGGCCGTTCGCGGCGAGTTGGAGGATGAGGTCGACCGAGGTCAGCCCGGCGCCGACCATCAACACGTCCGCGTCCGGCGGGATACCCGCAAGGGTGCCCGGCCGCCAGGGCACGTGGACGTAGCGCTGCGAGTGATAGATCGGGAGTGAGCGGCGAATCGGGTATTCGCCGGGCAAATTACCGAGGGCGAGCACGACCTCGTCTGCGGCGAACGACCGGCCGTCGCCTGTCCGCAAGCGTCGCTCGCCGGTCTCGTCCTCGATGTCGATCACCTCGCCCTTGATCTCGAGCAGCTCAACGCCGACCGAGGCAACGCCACGCGCTCCCGCGAGCACATCCGCGAGGTAACGGCCGAAAATACGCCGCGGCAGAAAATCACCCGGTGCGACGCGCGAGGGAAAATCCGTCTGCCCTACTCGAGCGGCGGCCCAATCGAAAAAATGCGTTGGCGCGTCCGGCCACGCGCTCATGCGCGCCGCGGGCACATTGAGCACGTGCCCGGCGAAGTCGGTCCCGTAGGCGACACCGCCGCCGACCTCGGTCATGCGCTCAAAGAGCAGCACGCGGACCGGGGGCCGCGCTTGGCGGAGCACCTGCGCGGCGACCAGGCAGCCGCTTGCGCCGCCACCGATGATCGCGATCGTGAATTTTTCGTCGGACATGTTTGCGCGAAGAAGAGGAAAAACGGCTGCGCTCGCCCATTCACTGCATCATTGCTTTCAGGCACTACCCCAGCGCCCAAACACCCCAGGGCGAACGCAGCCAAAATAGAAACCTCGCAAGCCCGCCGGAGCGGGTAGGCGACGGATTCCAGTGGTCTGGTCACCCTCGCCGCCGCGGCGCTCACACCGCGGCGGAAAAACGAAAGCCGTCCGCGTGCGCGGTGCGGCGGTAACGTGAAACTCAGGTCTTCGGCAGCAAGTCGTCGATCGAGTCGCTCTCGGCGCTCACCTCGGTGAACAGCCACGTCGAAAGGTAGCGTTCGCTGCTCGACGGGATGATCGCGACGATGAGTTTGCCTTGGTTCTCGGGCCGCTTGGCGAGCTGCAACGCAGCCCACACCGCCGCGCCCGACGAAATGCCGATCGGGATGCCGTCCTGTTGGTTGACCTGTTTCGAAATCGGACCGGAGTCGGTCTCTTTAACACGGATGACCTCATCGTAGATTTTCGTGTTGAGCACGGGCGGCACGAAACCCGCCCCGATGCCCTGGAGCTTGTGCGGCCCCGGTGAGCCGCCGGAAAGCACGGGCGAAGCATCGGGCTCGACCGCGACGATCTTCACGGAAGGTTTCCGTGCTTTGAGCACCTCGCCGATGCCGGTGATCGTGCCGCCAGTGCCGATGCCGGCGACGACGATGTCGACCTTGCCGTCGGTATCGCGCCAGATTTCCTCCGCCGTCGTCGCGCGGTGGATTGCCGGGTTGGCGGGGTTCGCGAATTGCTGGAGGATGACGCTGTTCGGGATCTGTTTTTGCAGTTCCTCCGCTTTCGCGATGGCGCCTTTCATGCCTTTCGCGCCCTCGGTGAGGATGAGGCGCGCACCGAGGATTTTGAGCAGCTTGCGGCGTTCGAGGCTCATCGTCTCGGGCATGGTCAGGATGAGTTTCAGGCCCTTCGCTGCGGCGACAAACGCGAGCGCGATGCCCGTGTTGCCGGAGGTCGGCTCAATGAGGACGGTGTTCGCGTTGATCTTCCCGGTCTTCAGCGCGTCGTCGATCATGGCGAAGCCGATGCGATCCTTGACGCTGGAAAGCGGGTTGAAGAACTCGAGCTTGAGCGCGATGTCGGCGACGGCGCCGTGTTCGCGAGCTGTGCGGTTGAGGCGCACGAGCGGGGTGTTGCCGATGGTTTCGGTGATGTCGTTGAGGATGCGAGCCATGGTGGGTGGAGGTTAAATGCTGAAATCTTCCGCGAACTGCCGGCCGCGGCGCATGCGAAGATGCACGACGGAGCCCGGCTCGAGCTTCAGGTCGACGAGGCGTTGGCGGGAAATCTCGCTCTCGACGAACTCGCCATCGACGGCGGTGCGCTCGCACGACACGCGTGCGAGGGGCCCGGCCGAGTGGATGCCGCGCACCACGGCGGGCTCGCCTTCGTCGCCCGGCGTGTAGGGCACGATCTCGACGTCGTGTGGCCGCACGTAGGCGACGCGACCGCCGTTGTTGCCGAAGGCATCGGCGCGATCGAAGCCCTTCGACGGCAGCGACAGGCGGTTCACGTTGCCGAGGAACTCATAGACGAACGGGGTCGCGGGATGATCGTAAACCTCCTGCGGCGAGCCCATCTGTTCGATCTTCGCCTGGTTCATGATCACGACCTCGTCGGCGATCTCGAGCGCCTCCTCCTGATCGTGCGTCACGAAAATCGTCGTGAGATGAACCTCCTCGTGGAAAAGCCGCAGCCAGCGCCGCAGTTCCTTGCGCACCTTGGCGTCGAGCGCGCCGAACGGCTCGTCGAGGAGCAACACCTTCGGCTCGACGGCGAGTGCGCGAGCGAGCGCCACGCGCTGGCGCTGGCCGCCCGAGAGCTGCGCCGGCAAACGGTCGCCGTAGCCCTCCAGCTGCACGAGCTTCAACAAGCTCAGGACGCGGTCGCGAATCTCAGCTTTGCTGGGCCGGTTCTTTCGGCGCACCCGCAGACCGAAGGCGATGTTCTCGAACACGCTCATGTGCCGGAACAGAGCATAATGTTGAAAAACAAATCCGACCTGGCGCTCGCCCACCGGCACACCCGTGACATCCGTGCCGTGGAAAAGGATGCCGCCCGAACCCGCGTCGGCGAACTCGAGCCCCGCGATGATGCGCAAGAGCGTCGTCTTGCCGGAGCCCGATGGACCGAGCAACGCGGTCAAACGTCCCGTGGGCACTTTCAGGCTGACGTCGTCGAGGGCGGCGTAGGCGCCGAACGTCTTGCGGATGCGGTGGACTTCAACGCTCATTCGGAAACGGGATTTGCGTGCTCGGCGCGCCACTCGATCACGCTCTTCAACACGAGCGTGAGCAGAGCGAGGATGGCCAGCAGGGATGCCACGGCGAATGCCGCGACGAAGTTGTATTCGTTGTAGAGAATTTCGACGTGCAGCGGCATCGTGTTCGTCTCGCCGCGGATGTGGCCGGAGACCACGGAAACCGCGCCGAATTCGCCCATCGCACGGGCGTTGCAGAGGATCACGCCGTAGAAGAGGCCCCACTTGATGTTCGGCAGCGTCACGCGCCAGAATGTCTGCCAGCCGCTCGCGCCGAGCGTCAACGCCGCCAGTTCCTCGTCGTTGCCCTGCGCCTGCATCAACGGAATGAGCTCACGCGCAACGAAGGGGAACGTCACGAAAGTCGTCGCCAGCACGATGCCCGGCACGGCGAAGATGATCTTGATGTCGTGGTCCTGCAGCCACGGTCCGAACCAGCCCTGCGCGCCAAACATCAGCACGTATATCAGGCCGGAAATGACCGGCGACACTGCGAACGGCAGGTCAATGAGCGTGATGAGCAGGCTCTTGCCGCGGAACTGGAATTTCGCGATCGCCCACGCCGCCGCGACGCCGAAGACCAGATTGCACGGCACCGCGATCGCCGCCGTCGTGAGCGTGAGGCGGATCGCCGCGCGCGCATCGGCATCCTGAAACGATGCGAGATAAGCGCCCACGCCCTTGCGCAGCGCCTCGGTGAAGACGGCCGCCAGCGGCACGACGAGGAAGAGTCCGAGGAACAGGAACGCCGTTCCGAGCAGCGTCCATTTCAGCCAACGCGGCTCGTGTTGGCTGCGTCCGGCCGATGCGGCCTGACGCGAGACGGAGAGTGTGGTCGCGCCAGCCATTACTCCTGGTTCCTCCAATTGCTCCACTTCTGGAGCGTATTGATCAAGAGCAGCAGGGCGAACGATGCCACGAGCATCACGACAGCGAGCGCCGTCGCGCCGCGATAGTCGTATTGCTCGAGCTTCGTGACGATGAGCAGCGGCGTGATTTCCGTGCGGCCGGGCATGTTGCCCGAGATGAAGACGACCGAGCCGTATTCGCCGAGCGCGCGGGCAAACGCCAAGGCGAAACCCGTGAGCAACGCCGGCAATAGCTGGGGGAAAACCACGCGCCGCAGCGTCTGCAGTCGCGTGGCGCCGAGACTCGCCGACGCCTCCTCGAGCTCCGGCTCGAGATTCTCGATGACCGGTTGCAGCGTGCGCACGACGAACGGCAAGCCGACGAACGTCAGGGCGATGAGCACGCCCAGTTCGGTGAAGGCGACTTTGATTCCGTAAGGCTTGAGCAGACTGCCGATCCAACCGTTCGGCGCGTAGACGGCCGCGAGCGCGATGCCGGCCACGGCGGTCGGGAGCGCGAAGGGCAAGTCGACGAGCGCGTCGACGATGCGTTTGCCCGGAAAGGAATAGCGCGCCAGCACCCACGCCACGATGAGACCGAACACAGCGTTGATGCCACCGGCGATCAGCGAGCCACCGAAGCTCAGGCGATACGACGCCATCACGCGCGGCGCTGTGATCGTCTGCCAGAAATCCGCCCACTCCATGCCAGCCGTCCGCAGGAACGCCGCCGAGAGCGGCACGAGCACGATCAGGCTCAGATAGACGAGCGTGAACCCGAGCGACAGCCCGAAGCCCGGCAGCACGCGACGGGACGGCGGAGCGATGACCGCGGTTGGCGCCGAAGCACTCATCGCGAGGACCACGCTCCTTCCTTCCGCGCGGCCACGGCGCAAACTCCCTGCGCGAGCAGCCGCAACACGTCGTCTTCGGAAAGGCCGAGTCGTGTCGCGATCTCCCGTTGCTTCATTCCAAAGACGAAACGTAACGTCACGACGCGGCGTGCGGCATCGGGCAACGCCTGCACCGCAGCGCGCGTCTCCAACGGCCCCGTGCGCGGCATCGCCCCGCGCGGAGCTTGAAACGGCAATGGCAATGTCACGCCGGCGTCCACGCGTTTAGAGGTGTTGTCCGTAAGCGTGAAACGCGCGGTAGCGGACTACGAGCCGCTTCAACAGCGCACCGATGGCGCGGTCGGCTTGCGCCTGAGTCCAATGCGCCGGCAGCGCGAGCTCGATCTCGAATGGCGCAAAGGGCAAGTCAGCCGCCAGCGTGAGCGGGCCGGCCGAAGCGCCGCCGACGCCGAGCGTCTCGAAGCGCACGGACCACGGGTTGAAGTCCTCGGAGTTGAAGAGTTCGACATCGGTGGCCGCCGTGCTTTCCGTCGCGATCTTTCGCACCCAGGCGGAGGGCGTTTCGTCGGCGCTCGTCACGACGCGAACGAATCCCTCGTAGCCGCGCAAGCGCGCGTCCTGCGCGAGCAGGCGGATTTCGGGCTCGTCGGCGCGCGACCAATCGGCGTTCGACAAATCGCGCTCCTCGTCGCCGCCGAGGTGGCGCAGCACGTTCGCCACAGGGAAAAAGGAGAGATTCAGACTGTGCCCGAGTTCCGGATGTTGCGCGAGTCGCTCGACAAAAGTCACGAGCGCGCGCGCCGCGAGCAAGTCGTGGCGTCCTTCGCCGGCGATGAGCGCGAGGCGCAGCGATTCCTGCGAGCTGTGCGGCCCGAAGTAGACGAAGTGCGGGAGATAGTGCGCCGTGTCGCCGCTGTAGAACGGCCCGAGCGGCGAGCTGAAGAGGTAGTCGGATAGAGGCGCGGCCTCGACCAGGGCGCTGAGCCGGTCGGCCAGCGAAAGCGAGGGCACGCCGGAGGACGCGGAGGTCCCCGAAGCAAGGCGGGAGTTGGCACTCATGATGAGTTTCAAGTTAAGGCCGGGGCGGCGTCCGGCGTGCCCTCGTGAACATGGTCGGCGCGCCCCGGCTGGTGTTGGTCGGTGTTGTGGTGTGTGTGCGTCGGTTTACTTCGCGTAGATCTGGTCGAACACGCCGCCGTCGGCGAAGTGTTGCTTTTGCGCCTTGGCCCAGCCGCCGAACTCTTCGTCGATCGTGACGAGCTTCAGCGCGGGGAAAGTGCCGGCGTATTTCGCGGCGATCGCGGGATCGCGCGGGCGATAGAAATTCTTGCCGGCGATTTCCTGGCCCGCGGGCGAGTAGAGGTATTCGAGGTAGGCTTGGGCGACCTCCGCGGTGCCTTTCCGGCGCACGACTTTGTCGACGACGGAGACCGGCGGCTCGGCGAGGATGCTGAGCGAAGGAGAGACGATCTCGAACTTGTCGGCGCCGAATTCCTTCAGCGCGAGAAAGGCCTCGTTCTCCCAGGCCAGGAGCACGTCGCCGATCTCGCGTTGGACGAACGTGGTGGTCGAGCCGCGCGCGCCGCTGTCGAGCACGGGCACGTTCTTGAACAGCGCGGACACGAAGGCCTTGGCGGCTTCATCGGTGCCGCGCCGGTGTTTTTCGTAGGCCCAGGCGGCGAGGTAGTTCCAGCGGGCGCCGCCGGAAGTCTTCGGGTTGGGCGTGATGACTGAGACGCCTGGCTTGATGAGATCGTCCCAGTCACGGATCGCCTTCGGGTTACCTTTGCGGACGAGGAACACGATGGTGCTGGTGTAGGGCGTCGCGTTGTGCGGGAGGCGCTTTTGCCAGTCGGCGGGAATGAGCTTCGCGTTCTCGTAGAGCGCGTCGATGTCGGCGGCGAGGGCGAGGGTCACGACGTCGGCTGGCAGTCCGTCGATGACGGAGCGGGCCTGTTTGCCGGAGCCGCCGTGGGATTGCTTGATCGTGACGTCGTCGCCCGTCTTCGCCTTCCAGTAGGCGGCGAAGGCCGGGTTGAACTCGGCGTAGAGCTCGCGGGTGGGATCGTAGGAGACGTTGAGGAGTTCGACGGACTTGCCGAAGGCAACGGCGGCGAGGGCCGCGAAGAGAAAGAGGGATTTGAATTTCATGGTCGGTGGCGCGGCGCGCGGATCAGAAGCCGAGTTGGAAGCGGGTGATGAACGCCTTCTCGTCCTGGCGCAGGACGGCGGCGGAGGAAACGGCCGGAGCGGCGGCGTTGAAGCCGAAGTCCGTCTGATAGTAATCGAGCTTCAGCACGACCGCTTTGCTCAGATACCAATTGAGACCGACACCGAAAGAGGTCGCTTGGTTCGCACTGCTCGCGGCGGAGGCGAAAAGCGGGAACGCCGCATCATCGACGTCGACGCGCGCGACGCGCCCGGTGACTTCGAACGCGCCCCACGTGCCGGCGGCGTAGTCGAAGTTGGAGCGCGGCACGACGCCGTTGTAGGACGAGTCTTCGCCCGTGAGGACGTAGCCGGTGGCGATTTGCCACGACTTGTTCTGCAATTCCGTCTTCGCGCCGGCGGCGCTCGGGCGGACGTTGATCGTCGAGACGATGTATTCGCCGAGGAGGCCGAAGGAGCCGTTGCGGTAGTCGAGCTGCGGCGAGATGCGCCAGTTCAGGCCGTCGGCGACAACGCTGGAGTTGTAGGAGAAGAAGGTTTGCTGACCGTCGGTGCGGTAGCCGGAAGGACGGCCGGCGGCGGTCTTTTCCCGACCGATGTTGCCGGCGAGACCGAAGGTGAAGCCTTGGAGCGGCGACCCCGCGTCGTTGCGGAACGGCGTGAAGGCCACGCGCGCGACCAGATCCTTTTCATTGTCGAAGTCGGTGTTGTTCGAACTCGCGGCGTCGGCGACGCCGTTGAACACGCCGGCGGCGTAGCTGACGCGACCATTGGCCAAATCGCCCCACGCCTGGATGCCGAGATCGCGGTTCGGCACGAGGTTGCTGGCGATCGAGCGCTCGTTAAAGAACGTCCACGAATCCGACTGCAGCTGCTCAAGCCCGACCGGCGACTTGAATTTGCCGACGCGGACCTGGAGCGCCTTCGTGAGGAAGATGTTCAGGTTCGCATCGAGGATGCTGACGCTGCTGCCGCCGAATTCGCTCACGAGTTGGAACGAGTAGTTTTTTGCGAATTGCCCCTCGGTGATGAGTCGAGCGCGGCGGAGAACGAAGGCGTTGTTCGTGACGCCCTCGTCGCCGAAGAACAGGCGCGAGTCCAGCTGCACGAGGCCGCGCAAGCGGAGCGAGTTGGCGGCGTCGGCGGAGGCGAGCGTGACGCCCTTGTCGTTGACGGTGATCTTCGGCGTGGCGGGCGCGGCGGCGGCGGCAGCCTCGTCCTTGAGCTCCTGTTTGCGCTCGAGGACGAGCAGCTTTTGCTCAAGGGCGCGGATTTGGTCGCGCAGCGCTTTGATATCGGCATCGTCCGCGCCGTGGGCGGCGACGAGGGCAAAAGGCAGCGCCAGCAAGGCGCGTGCGAGTGGTCGGATGGAAGTGGTCCTCATGAACGGGCGTGGTGCTTGGTGTGGGCACTTCCCTTGGCAGGGTCAGGGCGTCGAGAATCGTGTCGGGCTTCGTAGTGGGGCCGCCGCGGGTGGCGCGGTAGGCGAGAAAAATGGGCTTAGGGAGCGTGCGAGGCAGCGTCGTTCGGCAGACGCGTCTTCTCGGTGCGCTCGATCTGCGTGACGCGACCGTCGTGGACGACCAGCTGGACGACGCCGTAGCGGAGGGATTCAACCTTTTCCTGCACGAGGCGGAGCCAGTCGGGCGAGCGCTCGGCGGGCGGAGTGGCGGCGGATTGGTTCATATCGCGTAGTCTCCCAGAAGTTCGTGGACGACGCCCTCGGTGGGGCTGAGGCGCGACTTGGCGGAGCGGGCGCGCGGCGCGGCGGCCGGACGCGGGGCTACCACCGGCGCGCTGAACGGCAGCGGCAAGCCGTCGCGAACCATCTTGCGCGTCGTCACCTCGACCACGTCGGCCAGCGTGTAGCGGTCGAGGATGTTCGCGATGGCGTTGCGCACATCGAGCATGAGCATGCGGAGGCCGCAGTGCGCCTCGTCCGGGCAATTGCACGGTTCGTAAGCCGACTGACTCACGCAGCCGATCGGCGCCAGCGGGCCGTCGATCAAGCGGACGACCTGCCCGATGCTGATCTTGCCGGACTCACGCGCGAGGCGGTAGCCGCCGAGCTTGCCGCGCACGGCCTCGACGTAACCCGCTTCGCGCAGCTGCTGCATGACCTGTTCGAGGAACTTGATCGGCAGGTCTTCCGCCTTCGCCAACTCCGACACGCGTAGCAACGGACGCCCGACCTTGGCGGCAATGCCGAGGTTGATGAGGGACCGGAGAGCGTATTCGCCGCGCTTGGAGAGTTTCACGAGTGAGCTAAACTACATTGATTCAGTGGGAATTAAATCAACCACAATATCAGCATGTTGGGCGTCATAACGCCATCAGGCGAAACCCTAAAGCCGCCACCGGAGCCCGTCGTAGGCGAGCTGCACCCCGGTCGGCAGCGTCGCCTCGAAAGGCCCATGATCGATCGCGTGAGTCAGATGGGTCAGGTAGGTCATGGGCGCACCGATCTCTGCCGCGGCCGCGCACGCTTCAGCGATATTCATGTGCGTCGGGTGCGGCGCCGGGCGAAGACCGTCGAGGACGACCAGGTCGGCATCTTTGGCCAATGCGACCGCTTCGCGCGGCAGACGCTTGCAGTCGTTGTAGTAAACGAATTTTCGGCCGCTCACCCGCTCCTCGAAGATGAGACCCAGTGTGTTCAAACCGCCGTGCGGTAGCAGTGTGGAGCGAATGGTGCCCTGAGGAAACTCCAGCGCCGGCGGCATCTCGAGGAGCCGAAAGGCAGCGTAGCCCTTCGAAACCGGCCGCTCCGCGACTGCGTAAGGGAAAATCGACAGCACGCGCGCCATGCCCTCGTCCGTCGTGTAAACCGTCAGCGCCTCACCGCCGATCAAATCGCAGAAGCGGCGCAGGTCGTCCATGCCCGTGATGTGGTCCGCGTGGCCGTGCGTGAGGATGAAAACGTCGAGTTGCCGGATGTTTTCGCGGACGCATTGGAGGCGAAATTCCGGCGTGGCGTCCACCTGCACATGCAGATCGCCCATCGTGACGTGAATGCTGGAACGTGTCCGCCGGTTGCGCGGGTCGGGAGACGTGCAGACCGCACAATCGCACGCGATCATCGGCACGCCCTGTGACGTGCCCGTGCCGAGAAAGACCACTTCCATGCGGCCGAGCGAAGGACATCCGTTGCACGCTGGCAAGGACGCGGGTGCCGGCCAACGCCAGCCCTTCGGCTTCCCGTCGCGCCAACGGAGTCAATCGACACTCAGCGACTCGCCCAACCGGGCCAGAGAGCCTCGGCACTGCTCATTTTCCAAGAAAGCCACCAACCCTTGCGCCGCGACGTCACTCAAACCGGGTATGCGTGAGCGCGCTCCATCGAGCACATCGCCGCGAGTGGCCCGCGCCAGCGTGGTAACGCTCGGGAACTGACCCACAATCGCCTTCGCCCCAGCCGGCCCGATCTCCGCGATGCCCGATCCCAGCACGAGGCGCCAAGCGTCCCGCCTCTTCGCCGCCGCCACCGCCGCCAGCAATTTCGCCGCCGTGCGCTCGCCGACCACCTTCTCCAACGCCGGTCGCTCCAAACGGAAAAAATCCGCCGGCTCCCGCACGAGGTCGTTTGCCACGAGCTTCTCCATCACTCCCGGACCGAAGCCCCTCAAGTTCGCGCACTCGGCGGACGCGAAATGCTCCAAACGCCGCCGCACCTGCGCGGGACAATTGCGGTTCGGGCAACGCACCGCCGCCTGCCCCGCTTCTGCCGCCAACGCGGCGCGGCAGGACGGACAATCGGCCGGGAAAATGAACGGCGCGGTGCCAGCCGGGCGCCGACTCAGGTTGACCGCGGTGATGACCGGAATGATCTCGCCCGCCTTCTCCACGGTGACCCAATCCCCCACCCTCAGATCGCGACGCGCGATCTCGTCCCGATTGTGCAGCGACACGCGGCGAATCGTCGCGCCGCCCAGCTTGACCGGCTCCACCTCCGCCACCGGCGCGAGCACGCCCGTGCGACCGATCTGCAGCGTGATTGCACGCAACTTCGTCTCAACGCGCTCCGGTTCGAACTTATGCGCGACGGCCCAATTCGGCGTGCTGCTCGAATCGCCAAGTCGTTCGCGTTGCGCCGCCGAATCCACCTTCACCACTGCGCCATCGATCGGAAAACCCAGCGTCGGCCGCGCCAACTCGATCACCTTCACCTCGCGCCACGCACCGTCAAATCCCACCGCAGCACGCGCCCACTCCGGTCGCGGCAGGCCCCACTTCGACAGTCGCGCCAGCAAATCACGCTGTGAAGCTGGCGCGCCCGCGGCCGGCAGCCACGCGCCCCAGCCATAGAACACGACCTGAAGCTTGCGCCCGGCTCGCTCGGTCGCATCGGCGGACTTCAACGTTCCCACAGCGACGTTGCGTGGATGCGCAAAGGGCTCGTCGCCCGCCGCACGACGTCCGGCATTCAGGCGCTCGAACTCCGCCTGCGACATGAATGCCTCGCCACGCAACTCGACCAAAGCCGGCGCTTCGCCGTGCAGCGCGGCCAGCTGGCGGGGAACATCCGCGCATTCCAGCAGGTTGCCGGTGACATCGTCGCCCTCGCGACCGTTGCCCCGCGTGACGGCGCGCACGAGTCGACCCTGCTCGTAAGTGACACTGATCGAGAGGCCGTCGTATTTCGGCTCCACGATGTAAACCACCTCCTCGTCGCCCAAGGTGCGCGCGATCTTCGTGAGAAATTTCCTGAGATCCGTGTCGCTGTGGCTCTTTTCCAAGCCGAGCACGGGCACCACATGCCGCGCCGCAGCGAACGCACCGGAGCGATCGTCGCCCACGCCCTCCGGCGCGTTTTCACCGTCGTCCGAGGTGGCTGGCTGAATGCGCTGTTCCAACTCACGCAGCTCCCGCTTGAGGGTATCGTATTCGGCATCGGTGATGATGGGCGCTGCCTTCTTGAAATAGAGTTCGTCGTGGCGCGCGATCTCTGCCCGGAGCTGCTCGAGACGGGCGGCATCGTTGCTTTGCGAGCCTTGCACGAAGGCGGTGAGGCTGAGGCAAAGCGCGCACGCAACGACAGGCACGAATCGGGCGAAGGGTATTTTCATGGTGGGCGGGGGCTTCTCGCCGGTTACGAACCGCGAGCATCGCGCGCGAAACTACCCGCTCCGCCGGAGCAGTCAGCGGCCCAAACCACACCGATTAGATGAAGCGGCGGGCTTGACTGCTCTACGCCGACCCGCTGCGGCTGGAGCAAAAGAAAAGGCGCGCTCCGCAGAGCGCGCCTTGAAGTAGGAGGAGTTGAGTGTCGGAGGACTTTGCCTCGCCGTCGCTCCGCGAGGAGCGCAGGTGGGTTAGTAGTCCATGCCGCCCATGCCACCGCCGCCAGGAGCGGCCGGGGCCTTCTCCTTCTCGGGGATCTCGGTGATCATGCACTCGGTAGTAAGGAGCAGACCGGAGATCGACGCGGCGTTTTGCAGCGCGGTGCGGGTGACCTTGGTCGGGTCGACGACGCCGGCCTTGACGAGGTCTTCGAACTCGCCGGTGGCGACGTTGTAACCGAAGTTGCCCTTGCCCGCGAGGACCTCCTTGACGACGACGCCGCTGTCGACGCCGGCGTTGGTGCAGAGCATGCGGATCGGGTGCTCGATGGCGCGACGCACGATCTGGGCGCCGAAGGCTTCGTCGCCTTCGAGCTTCAGGTTCTCGATGACCTTCGCGGTGCGGAGGAGAGCGACGCCGCCGCCGGCGACGATGCCTTCCTCAACCGCGGCGCGCGTGGCGTGGAGGGCGTCTTCGACGCGGGCCTTCTTCTCCTTCATCTCGGCTTCGGTCGCGGCGCCGACATTGATGACGGCAACGCCACCGGCGAGCTTCGCGAGGCGCTCTTGGAGCTTCTCACGATCGTAGTCGGAGGTGGTTTCTTCGATCTGGCGGCGGATTTGCTTCACGCGGCCTTGGATCTCGGAGCCCTTGCCCGCGCCTTCGACGATGGTGGTGTTCTCCTTGTCGACCACGATGCGCTTGGCCTTGCCAAGGTCGGCGAGGCTGAGGTTCTCGAGCTTGAGGCCGAGGTCGTCGGTGATGCACTTGCCGCCGGTGAGGACGGCGATGTCTTCGAGCATGGCCTTGCGGCGGTCGCCGAAGCCAGGGGCCTTGACGGCGCACACGTTGATGGTGCCGCGAATCTTGTTCACGACGAGGGCGGCGAGGGCTTCGCCTTCGACTTCCTCAGCGATGACGAGAAGCGGCTTGCCGGTCTTGGCAACCGACTGGAGCAGCGGGAGGAACTCCTGGAGATTGGAGATCTTCTTCTCGTGGATGAGCACGTAGGCGTCCTCGAGCACGGCTTCCTGGGCCTCCATGTTGGTGGCGAAATAGGGCGAGAGGTAGCCCTTGTCGAACTGCATGCCTTCGACGACGTCGAGGGTGGTCTCGATGGACTTGGCCTCTTCGACGGTGATGGTGCCGTCCTTGCCGACCTTGTCCATGGCGTCGGCGATGATGTTGCCGATGGTGTCGTCCCAGTTGGCGGAGACGGTGGCGACCTGGCGGATCTCTTCGCGGTCGTTGACCTTCTTGGAGATCTTGGCGAGCTCGGCGACGGCGGCCTCGACGGCCTTGTCGATGCCGCGCTTTAGGTAAACCGGGTTGGCGCCGGCGGTGACGTTCTTGAGGCCTTCGCGGTAGATGCCTTCGGCGAGGACGGTGGCGGTGGTGGTGCCGTCGCCAGCGGCGTCGGAGGTCTTGGAGGCGACTTCCTTCACCATCTGCGCGCCCATGTTCTCGTAGGGATCGGGAAGCTCGACTTCCTTCGCGACGGTGACGCCGTCCTTGGTGACGGTCGGGGAACCGAATTTCTTGTCGATGACGACATTGCGGCCCTTGGGCCCGAGGGTGACTTTAACGGCCTTCGAGAGGAGCTCGACACCGCGGAGAACCTTCTGACGAGCTGCCTCGTCGAACAGGAGTTGTTTGGCTGCCATTTGATTAAACTAGTTGAGAGTTGAGGGTTGAGAGTTGAGGGCGGTTTCGGCTCAGCCGATGACGCCGAGGATGTCGTCCTCGCGGACCAGCGTGTATTTCTGGTCTTCGATCTTCACCTCGGTGCCGCCATATTTGGAGATGAGCACGCGGTCGCCAACCTTCACTTCGAAGGGAGTGACCTTGCCGTTCTCGTCCTTCTTGCCGGTGCCGAGGGCGATGACCTTGGCCTCCTGCGGCTTTTCCTTGGCGGAATCCGGGATGATGATGCCACCGCGGACCTGCTCTTTTTCCTCGATGTGCTGCACAAGCACGCGATCACCGATGGGTTTGATGTTCACTTTAGCCATGTTGGTTTAGTGGTTTTTGGTTGGAGGTTGGTTTGGGGAAAATGAGGCGAACCCGGACGCAAGCGCGGCACGGGTTCGCTGGTGGTGTCAGGTTACTTCTTGTCTTCGTCGACGATCTCGACATCGGCGTCGACGACCTTGCCGTCGGCTTTCTTGGCCTTCTTCGGCTCGGAAGCGGAAGCGCCCGTGGCAGACTCGGCGCCCGCGTTCGGCTGCGCACCGGCGGCAGCGCCGGCGGCCTGGGCCTGCTGGTAGAGTTCGGCGCCGATCTTCTGGAGGTTTTCCAGCGCGGACTTCATGCGCGCGACATCAGCGGACTCGAGGTCCTTCTTGGCGTCGGCGATGGCGGTCTCGAACTTGCCCTTAATCTCCGCGGGGATCTTATCACCCGCGTCCTTCAGGGTTTTCTCGAGTTGGTAGATGGTCGTGTCGAGTTGGTTCTTGGTCTCGACGGCCTCCTTGCGCTTGGCGTCTTCGGCGGCGTTGGCTTCGGCTTCGCGGGTCATCTTCTCGACCTCTTCCTTCGAAAGACCGGAGGAGCCTTGGATGGTGATCTTCTGGTCCTTGCCGGTGCCGAGGTCCTTGGCGGTGACGTGGAGGATGCCGTTGGCGTCGATGTCGAAGGTGACTTCGATCTGCGGCGTGCCACGCGGAGCGGGCGGGATGCCGTCGAGCTTGAAGGTGCCGAGGGTCTTGTTGTCGCGGGCCATCGGGCGCTCGCCTTGGAGGACGACGATTTCGACGCCGGGCTGGTTGTCCGAGTAAGTGGAGAACACCTGCGCCTTCTTCGTCGGGATCGTGGTGTTGCGCGGGATCATCGGCGTGGAAACGTCGCCCGCGGTCATGATGCCGAGCGTGAGCGGCGTGACGTCGAGGAGGAGCACGTCGCGGACTTCGCCCTTGAGCACGCCGCCTTGGATGGCCGCGCCGACCGCGACGACTTCGTCGGGGTTGACGCCTTGGTGCGGCTGCTTGCCGGCGAGTTGCTTCGCGATGTCGACGACCTTCGGCATGCGGGTCATGCCGCCGACGAGCACGAGTTCGTCGATCTTGTCGGTGGAGACGCCGGCGTCCTTGATGCAGTTCTTAAACGGCTGGAGGCAGCGATCGAAAAGCGATTCGCAGATGCGCTCCATCTGGGCGCGCGTGATCTGGAGATTGAGGTGCTTAGGGCCCGAGGCGTCGGCGGTGATGAACGGCAGGTTGATGTCGTAGGTCGTGGCGGACGAGAGGGCGATCTTCGCCTTCTCGGCTTCTTCCTTGAGGCGCTGGAGCGCCATGGCGTCCTTGCGGAGGTCGATGCCGTTTTCCTTCTTAAAGCTCTCGACGAGCCACGTGATGATCGCGTCGTCCCAGTTGTCGCCGCCGAGGTGCGTGTCGCCGTTGGTGGCCTTCACCTCGAAAACGCCGTCGCCGATCTCGAGGATCGACACGTCGAACGTGCCGCCGCCGAGGTCGAACACCGCGATCTTCTCGTCCTTCTTTTTGTCGAGGCCGTAGGCGAGCGAGGCCGCGGTCGGCTCGTTGATGATGCGGAGCACTTCGAGGCCGGCGATCTTGCCGGCGTCCTTGGTGGCTTGGCGCTGCGCGTCGTTGAAGTAGGCGGGAACCGTGATGACGGCCTGCGTGACCTTCTCGCCGAGATAGGCCTCGGCGTCGGCCTTCAGCTTGCCGAGCACGAACGCAGCGATCTGTTGCGGCGCGAAGGTCTCGGTCTTGTCGCCGGCCTGCACCTCGATGTAAGCGTCGCCGTTTTTGCCGGCGACGACCTTGTAGGGGAGGTTCTTCGCTTCCTCGGAGACTTCCGTGAATTTGCGGCCGATGAGGCGCTTCGCGGAGAAGATCGTGTTCCTCGGGTTCGTCACCGCTTGACGCTTGGCGGCTTGGCCGACGATGCGCTCGCCGGTCTTGGTGAAAGCGACGATCGAAGGCGTGGTGCGGGCACCCTCGGCGTTCGGGATAACCACCGGCTCGCCACCCTCCATGACGGCCATGCACGAGTTCGTTGTGCCCAAATCGATGCCTAGAATTCTGCTCATGATGCGCCCCTCTTTGCAAAGGGCGTGCCCAACGCACCACCAACTCACCAGATATTGAACAACAATATCTTACGATACATTCGATCGCACACTTCCAGATGATTCCCCGCCTCCTTGAGCCACTGTGACACACAGTGCGCCGCAGTGCTTTGTCACAGTGTGCCAAAGGTCGCGTTTGTTTTCCGCGTCTGACGGCCTAAGTTGCCCGCATGGAGACGATTGAAATGCCCGACGCCGTGCCGGTGATGACGCTGCCGAACACGGTCTTTTTTCCGCAGTCGCTCCTGCCTCTCCACATTTTCGAATCGCGCTACCGCGCCATGCTCCGCGACGTGCTCGCGACCAACCGCCTTTTCGCCGTCGCGCATCTGGACGCCGCGCGATCCGACGAACCCGACGCCATCGAACCACCTCATCGCATCGCTTCCGTCGGCATCGTCCGCGCGTGCCAGGAAGCCGACGACGGCACGTCCAACCTGCTCTTGCAAGGCGTCTGCCGGGTCGAGATCCGCGAGATCCTCCGGGAAATCCCGTATCGTATGATCGCCGTGCAACCGCTCGCGAGCGTGCGCGGCGGCAATCATACGCAACTCGAAATCATGCGGCTCGAAGTGCTGCGCTTGCTCAACCTCCGCCGCCGGCTCGGCGCGCCGGGGCCGAAAGGCATAACGCAGTTCCTCGAGGGAATTGAAGATTTCGACACGTTCGCCGATGTGGCGGTGTTCAATCTCTGCGACGATACGACCGTGAAGCAGCGCCTGCTCGAGGAACTCGACACGCGCCAGCGACTGAAACTCTTCGCCGCGCAGCTGAAACTCGATATCGAGCAGCAACGCCTGCGCCGCCAACTGCAAGGCCCCCTGCCCGACGACGGCATTGCGAACAACTAGCGCGCGTCGCGCAACGCGCGGAGGAGCTCGCTGGTCTCAAACTACTCCACCCAAAGGCTGCGTCGCCCTCACCCACTCGGCGACGGGCACGCCGCCTTGCAAATGCTCGCGGCGGATGCGGTCGAATCGCTCCGGCGTCACGTGCGAATACCACACCCCTTCCGGATACACCACGAGCCACGGGCCCTCGGCGCACACACGCAGGCAGTCGGCCTTCGTTCGCATCACGGGCAAATCGTGAGCCTTCACCTCGGCCTTGAGGTGCTGCCACGTCCGCTCGCCGTCCTCGAGCGCGCAACACTCCGGGCCGCGACAGAGAAACAAGTGACGGCGCGCGGACGACAGCCCGGTTTTTTCGAAGCTTTTCGCGACGGTGTCCACGCGGCGATCAGCTGTGAACCGCAGCCGCGTAGTTAGCTTCGGCCTGCGCCCAGTTCACGACGTTCCAATACGCTTTCACGTAGTCGCCGCGAAGATTCTGGTAATGGAGATAGTATGCGTGCTCCCAAACATCGAGGCCGAGCACGGGCGTGAGGCCTTCGCTGAGCGGCGAATCCTGGTTCGCCGTCGAATGCACGACGAGCTTGCCGCCCTTCACACTGAGCCACGCCCAGCCGCTGCCAAAGCGCTTCATGGCGGCGTCGGTGAACTGCTTCTTGAATTCGTCGAGCGAGCCGAGATCGCGCGCGATGGCCGCGGCGAGCTTCTCGCCAAGCGCGGACGAGCCGGCAGGCGCGAGTTGATTCCAGAAAAACGCATGATTCACGTGACCGCCGGCGTTGTTGCGGACGCCGGTGCGGATCGCTTCGGGCACGCTGGCGAGATCGCGCACGAGCGCTTCGGGGCCTTTCGCGAGGAGTTCAGGATGCGACTCGAGGAGCTTCTTCGCATTCGTGATGTAGGCCTGGTGGTGCTTCGTGTGGTGAATCTCCATCGTGCGCGCGTCAATGTGCGGCTCGAGCGCAGCATAAGCGTAAGGCAGCTTGGGTAATTCCCAGCCGAGCGCGGCGTCGCTCGCGACCGGGGCGGTTTCGCCGGCAATCGCGCGCACGCTCATCGCGCCTAGGCCGGCGAGCGCCACGCCGGCGCCGAGGGTTTTGAGTGCATCGCGACGCGTCATTCCCGGGGTAGTCGTGGATTTCATGCGCCGAAACATGGGCACAAAAAAGCCGGGCGCAAGCGCCCGGCGGTGGAGCGCGTTGGGGTCAACGCGCTCCACCTTTCACGCGCGCACGGTCATCGTGCCGTCGGCGGTGATCTTCTTTTGGATCTCCGCGAAGGCCGCATTGACCTCGTCGTCCGTGAGCGTGCGCTCGGCGGAACGGAACGAAAGCGAGAACGCGACGCTCTTCTTCCCTTCGGGCAATCCGGCGCCTTGGTAGACGTCGAACACGCTCACGCTCTCGACCGCGAATTTCGTCGCGGCCGCACGCGCGACCGTCAGGAGCTGCTGGCGCACCTCCTCGGCGTGGCGCGCGCCGTCGACCACGAGCGCGATGTCGCGCAGCGCAGCGGGGAACAGACTGAAGTTCTGGAAGCGACGGTGGCCGCTCTCCGCCGTGAGTCTCTCCGGCAAGATCGCGAACATGCCCGCCCACACCTTGCCTTCGACGCCGGCGGCGCGGACCATGGCGAGGTTGAGCAGGCCGAAGCGCGCGGCCCAGCCGCCCTTCATCTCGCCGGCAGCGGCCGCGTGGCCTTCCTGCCAGCCCCAGAACGCGCCGGTGACCGGCACGAGCGGTTGCGAGTTCAGGTTCAGCCCAGCCTGCGCGAGCAGCGCTTCCATGTAGCGTTTCACTTGGAAGAAATCCGGCTCAGGGCGCGCGAGCCACGCGCGGTCCTTCGGGTTGTGCGCGATGACGAAGCCGACGCCGACGCACTCGTGCACGGTGCCGTTCATCTCGACGAACACACGGCCGGTTTCGCAGAGGCGCGAGACGGCGTTGCCGCGGGATTGGTTGAGCTTGAGCGATTCGAGCAGGCCGAGCACGAGCGTCGGGCGGAGGCTCGACTGGTCCTCGACGAACGGATTCGAGAGCGCGAGTTCCTGCGCGGCGGCGTCGGAGACCCAAGTCTTGAGCTCCTTCGCGGAGCGCAGCGTGTAGTTCACGCACTCGTGGAAATGCTGGCCGACGAGGTAGTCGGTGACCTTGCCGTTGAAGACGGCGACCGGGTCGTCCTCCGCTTCCGGCAGCGCGGGGCCGACGGCGGGCGCGGGCGGAACCTTCTCGGTGCCGTAGATGCGCAGCACTTCCTCGACGAGATCGATCGGGCGATCGAGATCACCGCGGTAGCTGGGAACATCGACGGTCCACTCGGGCGTGCCGTCCGCGAACTGGCTCTCGCCGACGATGGCGAGATTGAGCGCGGTGAGCGCGGTGCGAATCTCCGCATCGGGAATGTCGAAGCCGAGGCGCGCACGGATGTAGGCCGGCGTGACTTTGATCTCGCGCGACCACGGTTGCTCGCCGCCGATCTTGAACGACGGACCGACGACGGTGCCGCCGGCGGTTTCGAGGAGCAAATCGACGGCGCGGCCGGCCGCCTCGAGCGTGCTGTGCGGATCGACGCCGCGCTCGAAGCGATACGAAGAATCGGACGCGAGGCCGAGTCGCTTGGAAGTCCAGCGGATCGACTGCGGGCGGAAGTAAGCGGCTTCGAGCACGACGTCGGTCGTGGTCGCGTCGACTTCGGCGTTGGCACCGCCCATGATGCCGGCGACGACCATCGGATTCTTCTCGTCGGCGATGACGAGCATGCGGCTGTTCAGCGCGCGCTCCTTGCCGTCGAGCGTGGTGAGTTTCTCGCCGTCGACTGCGCGGCGGATGACGATCTTGCGACCGGCGATCTTCTTGGCGTCGAACACGTGCAACGGCTGGCCGAGTTCGAGCATCACGTAGTTGCCGACGTCGACGAGGTTGTTGATCGGGCGCAGGCCGACGGCCTTCAGGCGCTCCTGCATCCACGCGGGGCTCGGGCCGACCTTCACGCCGGCGATGGCGATGCCGACGTAGAGCGGGCAATCTTCGGGCGCCTCGACGCGGATGTCGCTGAGGATGTCGCCGCGGAAGCCGTGCGTCTCGTTGCGGAATTTGACCTGCGGGAAGCAGAGATCTTTGCGAAACCAAGCGGCGATCTCGCGCGCGATGCCGATGTGGCTGAGGGCGTCGGGGCGGTTCGGCGTGATCTCGATGTCGAACACGGTGTCGCCCGGAGGCAGCACGGCGTTGATCGGCGTGCCGATCGGCGTGGCCGGATCGAGGAGGAGCAAGCCGGCGTGGTCGTCGCCGAGGCCGAGTTCGTCGGCGGCGCACATCATGCCTTGCGACTCGTGGCCGTAGGTCTTGCGCAGCGCGATGGCGAAGCCGCCGGGCAGCACGGCGCCCGGGAGCGCAACCGGGACACGGTTGCCCGCGTCGCAATTCGGCGCGCCGCACACGATCTGGCGGATGCCGCCGTTTTCGGCGCCGACATCGACGGTGCAGAGTGAGATTTCCTTTTTGAGGTTGGGAATCTTCTCGCGCGTCTTGATCTCGCCGACAACGACGTGCTGCAGCGGCTGCAAGCCGGCCGTGGCCACGCCTTCGACTTCGAAGCCGACGAAGGTGATCGCGCGCTTGAGCTCGTCGACGGTGACGCCGTCGAGGTTCACGTATTGTTTGAGCCAGTTGAGGGAAATTTTCATCGTCGTGATTCACCACGAAGCTCACGAAGAGCACGAAGTATCGCCTTCGTGTGCTTCGTGTCCTTCGTGGTTAATTCTCAGGCAAATTGTTTCAGGAAGCGGACGTCGTTCTGGTAGAAGTAACGGATGTCATCGATGCCGTAGACCAGCATCGCGAGGCGCTCGAGGCCCATGCCGAAAGCGTAGCCGCTCCAGACGTTGGGGTCGTAGCCGACCGCTTCGAACACGGCGGGATCAACCATGCCGCAGCCGCCGATCTCGATCCATTCCTTGTTCACCTTCGGGAGGTGCTTGGCGGAGAGGTCGACCTCGAAGGACGGCTCGGTGTAGCTGAAGTAGTGCGGACGGAAGCGCGTCGTCGTGCCTTTGCCGAGCAGCGAGGCGAAGATGTAGTCGAGCATCGCCTTCAGGTCGCGGACGGTGACGTTCTTGTCGACGTAGAGGCCCTCGAGCTGGTGGAAATTGGCGCTGTGCGTGGCGTCGGTGGTGTCGCGGCGGTAGACGCGGCCGGGCGAGATCACGCGGATGGGCGGCTGGCCCTTGAGCATGGTGCGGATTTGCACCGACGAGGTGTGCGTGCGGAGGAGGTATTTCTCGCCGTCGACTTTGCGCGAGACGTTGCCGAAGCGCGCGGCCTCGGGGAAATAGAAGGTGTCCTGCGCATCGCGGGCCGGGTGATCGGGCGCGGTGTTGAGCGCATCGAAGCAGTAATACTCCGTCTCGACCTCGGGGCCTTCGACGACCGTGAAGCCGGCCTTGCGCATGATGCGGCACATCTCTTCGCGCACCTGCGTGAGCGGGTGGTAAGTGCCGGGGCCGGCGTCGGGCGACGGGAGCGTCGGATCGACGGCGGGCCCGAGTTGCGCGGCGATCTCGGCGTCGGCGATGCGCGCGAGCGTGGCGTCGAGCTGGGCTTGCAGCTGGCCTTTGGCCTCGTTGATGAGCTTGCCCATGACGGGGCGCTGCTCCTTCGGCACGGTGCCGAGCTGCTTCATCAAGGCGGTGAACTCGCCGTTGGGGCCGACGTAGCGGGCCTTCGCGGCCTCGAATTCGGCGCGCGACTTCAGCGCCGCGAGTTCCGCGGGCGCCTTGGCGAGGAGGGCGTTCAGGGTGTCTTGCATCGGGAAAATCGTTCTCGTTCTTCGTTCTCTTTCTCGTTCTCGAATCCTCGGAGAACGAGGAACGAGTAGGAGAATGAGAACGATTGGAGCCGGGAAATAAAAAAGACGGGCGCTTTGGGCAGCCCGTCCTTCAGGGAAGTGGTTTGTGAAACCGAAGGCGAGCCTCTAGCCGGCTCGCGTTGGTGGTGGGGCGGCTCGTCGGGGACGACTCGCCCTACCCTTGCTTGCTCAGGCCTTGGCGGCCTTTGCCTTCAACGCGTCCTGGGCTTTAACGACCAGGCTCTTAAAGGCGACGGCGTCGGCGATCGCGATCTCGGAGAGCTGGCGGCGATCGAGGAGGATGCCGGCGGCCTTGAGACCTTCGATGAAGCGGCTGTAGCTGATGCCGGCTTCGCGGCACGCCGCGTTGAGACGCACGATCCAAAGGCCGCGCATGTTGGCCTTCTTCTTCTTGCGGTCAGCGTAGGCGTATTGCCAAGCGTGCTGGACCGCTTCCTTGGCGTAGCGGAACAGCTTCGATTTGTTGCCGAAATAGCCCTTGGCGTATTTCAGCACTTTCTTGCGGCGCTTGCGCGACGCGGGGGAGTTGGTGACACGAGCCATGTTTAGTTTTGGTTTTGGTCGCCGGCGGGTCGGTTCGTTAGACGTTCACCCGCCTGGCGAAGTTGTGGTTTTCGTTGCGGCTTAGTTTAGAGGCCGAACGGGAGGCAGCGCTTGAGCGGCTCCGCATGGCCGGCGGCCACAAGCTTGTCGCGGGAAGCACGGCGTTTGGACTTCGTGCTCTTCGCGGCCAGCAGGTGACGGAAGCCGGGCGTGCGGCGGATCAGCTTGCCCTTGGCGGACAGCTTGAAGCGCTTGGCGACGGACTTTTTGGTCTTTTGCATGACGAGAGCGGACGAAAACAGAGAGCCGCGCCCGCGTTGGCAAGGGGAAATTGGTCAAACAAGCGCCCGAACTTCCGGGCCAGCCCGGTTCGGCGGGTCCGCTGGCCGGCAGCGTTTTACGCAGCGAAAATACGCTGCGCGCGCACCCGCGAAGACAGTGCGCACGAATGCGCAAGGGACGCGGAGAGAGCGCGCACCGGAGCGGATACAACTGAGGCGCGGCCGAGCCGCAGCTTTCCACCATGATCTCACGCCCTGTTCCGCAAACCGCGACCTTGGACGCCAACGAGGCCGTCGCCACCGTCGCCTATCGCCTCAGCGAACTTTTCGCCATCTATCCGATCACGCCGTCGTCGCCGATGGGCGAATGGGTCGATGAATGGTCGGCCCAAGGCCGCAAGAACCTCTGGAACCACGTGCCCGAGGTCATCGAAATGCAGTCCGAGGGCGGCGCCGCCGGCGCGCTCCACGGCGCTTTGAACGCAGGCGCGCTGGCGAGCTCGTTCACCGCTTCGCAGGGCCTGCTGCTGATGATCCCGAATCTCTACAAGATCGCGGGCGAGCTGCATCCTTTCGTGCTGCACGTCACCGCGCGCTCGCTCGCGACGCACGCGCTGTCGATCTTCTGCGACCACGGCGACGTCATGGCGTGCCGCCAGACCGGCTGCGCGATGCTCTGCGCCAACTCGGTGCAGGAAGCGCTCGACTTCTCCGCCATCGCCCACGCCGCGACGCTCCGCACGCGCGTGCCGTTCATCCACTATTTCGACGGCTTCCGCACCTCGCACGAAGTGCAGAAGATCAACCTGCTCTCCGACGACGACCTGCGCGCGCTGCTCCCGCAAGGCGCGATCGAGTCGTTCCGCAAGAAGGCGCTCACGCCCGACAATCCGTCGATCCGCGGCACCGCGCAGAATCCCGACGTGTTCTTCCAGGCGCGCGAAGCCGCCAACGGCTTCTACGACGCCGTCCCGGGCGTCGTGCAGGAACTGTTCGATTCGTTCGCCGTCCGCACGGGCCGCGCCTACAAGCTGTTCGACTACGAGGGCGCACCGGACGCCGACCGCGTCGTCGTCGTCATGGGCTCCGGCGCCGAGACCGTCTCCGAGACTTCCGCGTGGCTGAACGCCAAGGGCGAGAAGACCGGCGTGCTCAAGATTCGCCTCTATCGTCCGCTCGACGCCAAGGCGCTGCTCGCCGCGCTGCCGAAGACCGTCCGCAAGATCGCCGTCCTCGACCGCACCAAGGAACCCGGCGCGCTCGGCGAGCCGATCTTCCTCGATATCGCCACGGCGCTCTACGAGAGCGATCGCGTCGGCCAGGTTGAGCTCACCGGCGGCCGCTACGGCCTCGGCTCGAAGGAATTCACGCCCGCGATGGCCAAGGCCGTGTTCGACGACCTCACCAATGCCGCGCCGAAGAAGCGTTTCACCGTCGGCATCAACGACGACGTCACGAAGCTCTCCCTCCCCTACGACGAGAAGTTCGACCTCGAAACCGACGACACGCGCCGCGCGATGTTCTTCGGCCTCGGCGCGGACGGCACCGTCGGCGCGAACAAGAACTCGATCAAGATCATCGGCGAAGGCACCGACCTCTTCGCCCAAGGCTTCTTCGTCTACGACTCCAAGAAGTCCGGCGCGATGACCATCTCGCACCTGCGCTTCGGCCCGAAGCCGATCCGCGCGCCGTATCTCATCGCCAACGCCGACTTCGTCGCGGTGCACCACTTCCCCTTCGTCGAGCGCATGGAAGTCCTCGCGCAGGCCCGCCCGGGCGCGACGCTGCTCCTCAACGTCGCCACGCCGCCGGAAAAAGTCTGGGACCGCCTCCCGAGCGAAGTGCAGGCCCGCATCATTGAGCTGAAACTGAAAGTCTACTCGATCGACGCCTACACTGTCGCCCGCGCCGCCGGCATGGGCGGCCAGATCAACACGATCATGCAGACGTGCTTCTTCGCGCTGTCGGGTGTTCTCCCCCGCGACGAGGCGATCGCCGCCATCAAATACGCGATCAAGAAAACCTACGGCAAGAAGGGCGACGCCGTCGTGGCGAAGAACAACGCCGCCGTCGACGCCGCGCTCGCGGCCATGCACGAGATCACCGTTCCGACCGCCGTCACCGCGCGCTTCTCGCGCCCGCCGGTCGTCGCGAAGTCCGCGCCGGAGTTCGTCCAACGCGTCACTTCGATGATGCTCGCCAACCGCGGCGACGAGCTGCCCGTCAGCGCGTTCCCGGTCGACGGCACCTGGCCGACCGCCACCACGAAGTGGGAAAAGCGCAACATCGCGCTCGAAATCCCGCTCTGGGATCCGTCGCTCTGCATCCAGTGCAACAAGTGCGTGATGGTTTGCCCGCACGCCGCGATCCGCTGCGCCGCCTTCCCCGAGCCGATCAACGCGAAGGCGCCCGACTCGTTCAAGAGCACCAAGCTCAAGAGCACCGCGGCCCCCGGCCACCTCTACACGATCCAAGTCGCGCCCGAGGACTGCACCGGTTGCACGCTCTGCCACAAGGTCTGCCCCGCGAAGGACAAGACCGACCTCAAGCGCAAGGCGCTCATGATGGCCCCGATCGAGCCGCTGCTGGCCAAGGAGCGCGAAAACTTCGACTTCTTCCTCAAGCTCCCGCCGGCCCCGGCCGCGCTGCTCGAGGACACCGTCAAGGGCACGCAATTCCGCGAGCCGCTCATCGAGTTCTCCGGCGCCTGCACCGGCTGCGGCGAGACGCCCTACCTGAAGCTGCTCACGCAGCTCTACGGAGATCGCCTGCTCGTCGCCAACGCCACCGGCTGCTCCTCGATCTACGGCGGTAACCTGCCGACCACGCCCTACACGACCAATCGTGACGGTCGCGGCCCGGCCTGGTCCAACTCGCTCTTCGAGGACAACGCCGAATACGGCCTCGGCATCCGCGCAGGCGTCGACCAACTCGCCGTCCAGTCGCAGCAGCTCCTCAAGGAACTCGCGCCGCAACTGCCCGCCGACATCGTCGCCGGCATCACCGGCGCCGACCAGCTCACCGACGCCGGCATCGCCACCGCGCGCGGCCACGTCGCCGCGCTGAAGAAGCTCCTTCCCGCTCTGGCCTCCGACGAGCGCGCCAAGCGCCTGCTCGAACTCGCGGACTACCTCGTGAAGAAGTCCGTGTGGATCATCGGCGGCGACGGCTGGGCCTACGACATCGGCTTCGGCGGCCTCGACCACGTCCTCGCGAGCGGTCGCAAGGTCAACATCCTCGTCCTCGACACCGAGGTCTACTCCAACACCGGCGGTCAGAAGTCGAAGTCCACGCCGCTCGGCGCGGTCGCGAAATTCTCCGCTGCCGGCAAGGACACCGACAAGAAGGACCTCGCGCAAATGGCCGCACATTACGGCCACGTCTACGTCGCCCGCGTCGCCCTCGGGGCCAAGGACAGCCAGACGGTGCAGGCCTTCATCGAGGCCGAAAAGCACCCCGGCCCGTCGCTCATCATCGCCTACTCGCACTGCATCGCGCACGGCTACGGCCTCTCCGCCGGCCTCGACCAACAGAAACTCGCGGTCGATACCGGTTACTGGCCGCTGTTCCGTCACGATCCGGAGCGCGCCGCGAAGAACCTCCCGGTCGACATCATGGACTCCGCCGCGCCGAAGCAGCCGCTCAGCGCCTACACGAAGGGCGAGCTGCGTTACCAGGTGCTCTTCAAGGCCAATCCGGAGCGCGCCGCCGCCCTCGCCGAACAGGCCCAGAAGGCCGTCGATAAGCGCGTCGCCAGCTACCAGCAAATGGCCGCCAACGCCGCCGCCCCGAAGCCCGCCGCTCCGGCCGCGCCCGCGACTGAGGTCAAACCGAACAACTGAGCAACGCCGCCCCACCCCAAATGAACCTCACGACCAAGTATCTCGGCCTCGAGCTCAAGAGCCCTCTGATGCCCGGCGCATCGCCCCTCGCGATGCGTCTGGACAACATCCGCAAGCTCGAGGATGCCGGCGCGTCCGCGATCGTGATGCACTCGCTGTTCGCCGAACAGATCGAGGGCAACGCCGTCGCCGTCTCGCGCCACATCGAGCGCTGGCAGGACAACTTCGCCGAAGCGACGTCGTTCTTCCCGCAAGGGCAGGACTACCTGCTCGGGCCGGACGAATACCTCGACCGCCTCACCGCCATCAAGGCTGCCACCAACCTGCCCGTCATCGCGTCGCTCAACGGCACGCATCTCGGTTCCTGGACGGACTACGCGCGGCTGATGGAGAAGGCCGGTGCCGACGCGATCGAACTCAACACCTACTTCTTCGCCACTCGGCGCGACGAATCCTCCGCCGAAATCGAAGACCGGGTGCTCGAGATCGCCCGCACCGTTCGCGCCAACGTGCAGGTTCCGATCGCGATGAAGCTCTCGCCGTTCTTCACCTCGCCCGTCCACCTCGTGGCCGAGCTCGAGGCGGTCGGCGTGAACGGCGTCGTATTGTTCAACCGGATCTTCCAGCCCGAGATCGACATCGAGACCTTCGACGTCGTGCCGCGACTCGGCCTCTCCTCGCCCGAGGATCTGCGCCTGCGTCTCCGCGCGCTCGCGCTGCTCCGCGATCAGGTGAAGCTGAGCCTCGCGTGCTCCGGCGGCGTGCACAGCGCCGCCGAGGTCGTGAAGGCGCTCCTCGCGGGCGCTGATGCGGTCCAAGTCGTCGCCGCGCTCCTGCGCGACGGACCGGACACGCTCGGCAACATCCTCACGGAACTGAAGCTCTGGATGGACAAGTTCGAATACACCTCCGTCTCCGAAATGCGCGGCGCGCTCAGCCTGCGCAATTGCCCGGACCCCGAGGCCTACGAACGCGGCAACTACCTTCGTTCGCTCCAGCTCTGGCGGGAGTGAACCTGGGGCCATAGCCCAGACTGCAAACACAACCCGCGCGGTGCAGCGCGGGTTGTTTCTTTTCCGGCGCCGCGCCGGAAGGCGGCACGAAAAACCCGCGCCGTGCGGGCGCGGGTTGCGAGGGGCGCGGCTGCGGAAACCGCGCCACGCGTCACTCGCGGTAGTTCAGCGGAGGCGCGCGGTCGCCGAGGAGCGGCGAATATTTGAAATCGGGCCCGCGGCGCTGCTGGAACTCCGCCTTGGCCTTCGCGATCAGCTCGGGCGTCGTGTAGAGATCGACGGCGGTGAGCGCGATGGTCTTGGCGGCGACCATCATGCCCTTGAGGCCGATCGTCATGCCGCCGGCGGCGACGGCCTGCCAGCTGTGCGCCGGCGTGCCGGGGACCCACGTGGCGGCGTTGAGGCCGACGGTGGGCGCGGCCCAGCTCACGTCGCCCACGTCGGTCGAGCCGCCGCCGGAGCTGGCGGATTTCGGATCGAAGGGCAGCACCTGCGCGGCGGTTTCGACGGCGACCGGTTTGCCGTAGAGCGTGCGCGAGATCTTGGCGGCGAAATCCTTCTCGGCTTCGGTGTAGGCGACGCCGCCGACGGTGAGGAGATTGGCGTGCATGGCGCGGGCGAGCGCCTCGTTGGGGAGCAGCTCGTAAACGCCACCGATGACCTCCCAGTCGACCGTGGTGCCGGTGCCGAGCGCGGCGCCCTTGGCGGCGTTCTCGACGCGCGACCAGACGTCCTCGACGATTTCGCGGCTGGGACTGCGGACGTAGTAGTAGACCTCGGCGAACGCGGGCACTACGTTGGGCGCCTCGCCGCCGCGCGTGATCACGTAGTGGATGCGCGTGGAATCCGGCACGTGCTCGCGGAGCATGTTCACCATGTGGTCCATTGCCTCGACGCCATCGAGGGCCGAGCGGCCGCGCTCGGGCGCGGCGGCGGCGTGCGAGGCGACGCCGTGGAAACGAAACTTGCCGGACTTGTTGGCGAGCGAACTGGAGAGGCGCACGGCGTTGCGATCGCCGGCGTGCCAGTGGAGGACGATATCGACGTCCTTGAAGAGCCCGGCGCGGACGAAGTAGACCTTGCCCGAGCCGCCTTCCTCCGCCGGGGTGCCGTAGAAACGGACGGTGCCCGGGGTGCCAGTGGCCTTGAGCCAGTCCTTCACGGCGATGGCGGCGGCAACGGACGCGGTGCCGAAGAGATGGTGACCGCAGGCATGGCCGGCGCCGACGCCGGGACGCTCCTTGCGCTCGGGCACAGCGTCTTGGGAGACACCGGGCAACGCGTCGAACTCACCGAGGATGGCGACCACCGGGCCGCCGTTGCCGAAGCTGGCGGCGAACGCCGTGGGGATGCCGGCGACACCGGCCTCGACGGCGAAGCCCTCTTTCTTCAACTGCTCCTGCAGGGCGGCGGAGCTCTTCACCTCCTGGTAGCCGACCTCGGCGAAGCTCCAGATCTTGAGCGCGAGTTCGTCGTAGGTGGCGTGGCGGGCGTCGATCGCGGCGGCAACCTCGGCCTTGGTGGTTTGGGCGGATAGGGGCAGCGCGAGCAGCGCAGCCGCGGCGAACGAAACAATGCGGGCGGATTTCATGGTGTGACCTTGGGGAACCGAAAGAAACGCGCCCCACTCCGGGCGGGAGCGGGGCGCGAGGGAGAAGACGGCTTAGAAGCGCTTGGACACGTCGAAGGTCCAGGTGCGGCCGGGGAAGAGGTGGGCGTAGACCGACGACGAGAAGCCGAAGGCGCCCGAGGTCAGCGGCGGCTTCACGTCCGTGAAGTTGACGACGCCGAGACGGAGGCCGACATCGGACAGCCATTTCCGATTCGTCTTCGGGATGCGGTAGCTGACGAAGGTATTGAAGGAAGTGGAATCCTCCACGACGTAGCGGTAGAGGTAGGAACCGCTGTCGAATTGCTTCGAGAGGTAGCCCGGCGCGCCGAGGTTGGTGTAGTTGGTCGCCGTGGTGGTCGCGCCGCTGTCGGCGTATTTGCCGATGTAGTAGCCGCTGACGCCCGCGCGCCACTGGCCGCGAGACCACGTGAGGTTGGCATTCCCGCGAAGGCGGGTGGTGCCGTCGACGTTGAGGCGTTCGATGTAGAGCGGAGCGGCGTTGGCGCCGACGTTGCGCTGCTGGTAACTCTCGATCAGATAGGTCCACTCGCTGGAGAGCGCGAAGCGCCCGTAGTCCGTCCACGGAATCTGGTAGGTGAAACCGAAGTCGACGCCCGAGGCGGTGCCCTTGGCGAGATTCTGGTAGGCGGCGGTGCGCGAGAGAATCTTGCCGACGACGGCGCGCTGCTGGGCGGCGGGCTTGCCGGCGTTAAAGGCGGCAAACGCGGCGATATCGGTCGCGGTGACGGCGAAGCGTGCGATGCCGGGGTCGCCCTTGTAGTTGGCCGTGCCCGAGCCGAGGTCGATCTGGTCGATCGTCTTGCCGGCGGCGAGCTGGGACTGGACGTAGGCGTTGAGCAGGGCGTCGTCGCTGTTGAGGATCTGCGACGCGGAGAACGAGCCGATGACGTTCGCCTGGTCGATCTTCCAGTAGTCGACGGTAAAGGACAGGCCCTTCACGTAGGGCGCTTCGAAGACGAGACCGACACTCTTGCCCTTCGAGGTCACGGGCAGGAGGTTCGGGTTGCCGGTGGAGTAGTTGCGCTGGACGTAGCTGCCCTCGGCGGTGACCGGGTTGCGGTAGGGGTCAGGCTGTCCCGGCGGACTGTCGACGGTGAACTGATTCGGCGCGTAGAGCGTGGGGAGGTTCGGCGCAGTGAAGCCCTCGTTGTAGGAGGCGCGGACCATGACGGTGCGAAACGGTTTCCAGTTCAGGCCGAACTTGGGCTTAGTGGTGTTGCCGAAGTCCGAGTAGTGCTCGAAGCGCGCTGAGCTCGTCAGCTCGAGCGAGTAGAGCAGCGGGAGTTTCTTCTTGGGTGAGACGACCGGCAGCACGACCTCGGCGTAGGCGCTGGAGACGGTGCGGTCGCCGCCTGAGTCGGGCTTGGGTGAGGCCTGGACGAAGTCGTTGTCGTTGACGTCGAGGCCGGAGTCGGCGGGGTTCACGCCGGCGTAGGGCGGACGATGGTCCTTGAACTCCTCCTTGCGGAATTCACCGCCGACGGCGAGCGAGGCGGTGTTGTCCCAATACGAGAACATCGGACCGGCCGCGCGAAAATCTCCGCTGGCAATCGACGAGAAGCCATTGCGCCACCACTTGCGGATGAAGGTGTCCATGACGGACTGCGGGTTGGTGTAGGCTTTGTCGGCGACGACGGCTCCGCCCTCGACCTTGAAGGTGTAGCCGAAGGGATTGTAGGCCGTGGCGTCGGTGCGACCGAGCGCGGCGCGGAAAAGCGATTCGCGCACGGCGTTGTTGGAGAGGTCGGTGACGTAGGCGCGCGTGTAGAGGCCGGCGGTCTCCCAGTTCCAGTCGGTGAACATCTGGCCGCGCAGGCCGGCGACGATGCGGTAGAGCCCGGACGATACGTCGATCCGCTCGGGGCCGGCGTCTTGGATCGTGTGCGTGAGCAGAGTGATCGCAGTCGGCGTGCCGACGATGCGCGCGGTGCCGTCGGCGTTGGGCGCGCCGGTCGGGCTGCGGAAGCGCGAGCCGAACGGGTTGTAGGGATTGTCGGCGCTCATCGTCGCGATCTGGTCGGCGCTCGGAGCGTTGAACGGCAACGGCTGGCGGAAGAGGCGCGTGTCGGCGTGGTAGAACGAGATGTCGGCGAAGGCGACAAGGCGGTCGGAGAGGTCGTATTCGAACGAGTTGAACCAATTCACGCGCTCGCTCCAGGTCTGGCCGAGGTTCTGATACGTGTTCACGTTCAGGTAGTATTCCGGCGCCGTGGTGCGCGTGGGGGCGACGGTCGTGAGCGTCGGCGTGCCGTTGACCGGGCGGAAGTAGTTCGTCGTGCCGGAGGAGGCCGCCGCGCCGAGGCGGAAGCTCGGCCAGATGCTGGTCGTCGAGCGACCGTCGAACGCGGAGCCCGCGATGTTGAATGGCGCGGGGGCGTCGAGGTAGTGGTCGGCGCGCGCCGAGTAATCGCGTTCGCTCATAAAGAGCGACTCGCGCCAGAGGTAGTCGAAGGTGCTGACGAAACGCCCCTTGCCGCCTGCGAAATCGCCGCCGTGCGAGACGGAGAGCGAGTAGGTCTGGCCGCCCCCCTCCTCCGGCACGGTGGCGCGGAAGCGCGCCTCGGTGCCGTCGAACTGCTGACGCATGACGTAGTTGATGACGCCAGCCACGGCATCGGAGCCGTAGATGGAGGAGGCGCCGTCGCGGAGAACATCGATGCGATCGACGCCCTGCGTCGGCAGCTGGTTGACGTTGACCGAGAATGAAAGCGCGCCGGCATCCGGCGAAGTCGCGGGGTGCGGCGCGACGCGGCGGCCGTTAATGAGCACGAGGGTGTTGCCCGAGCCGATGCCGCGCAGGTTGACGTTCGCGTTGTCGCCGCGGGTGTTGGCGCCGCCCGAGGTGGACTCGTTCAGCGGAACGTTGGTGATCTGCGGCAGCGCGGTGAGGAGCTGCACGGGCGTGGTGGCATCGCGCGCTTCCATCGCCGCCTTGTCGATGACGGTGACCGGGAGAACGGCCTCCTGATCGACGCGTTTGATGTTGGAGCCCGTCACCGTGAAGGTGTCGAGTTTGACGGTATCGTGGCTGGGAGCCGCCGGGACGGCTTGAGCCCAGACGGCGGGGGTGCCGAGGGCGAACAACGCGGACAAAGCTCCGCGGCGTATGCTGTGACGCATCGTTTCGGTGTTCATAGGTTGGCTAGTTACCTCCGGGCGAATTGCGCAGGGGAACGCAAAGGGGTTTCGCCCGTCGGCGTGGAAAGGCTTTGGTGCGCTTCGGCCCAATTCAAAGAAAATGAAGCAGGACGAATGCAAGGAACGTGCCACGGCGCCACCGCGTAGTCGCGAAACGACGTCCTGTCCTCGCAGCTGGCGGGGATGCGATAGAGCCACTGGCCGGCCCGGTCGATCGGGCCGGTGGAGCCGAAGGAAGTGGTAAGACTGTTGGCGTCGCCGACGCTGCTGGTATGGCCGGAGTAGGTGCTGGCGAAAACCGAGAGCGTGGTCTGCGCGTGAGCGAGCGGGCTTTTCCAGACGGTGTTGAGCAAGCCGCCGGGATTTGGCTGACCGCATGGGATGGAGGTCGAGCCCTCGATCACTTCGAGACGCTCGACGTTGACGGTCGGCGGTGAGGCAAAGCGCGACTGCGAGCCGGCGAGGCCGTCGACCTTGGTGCTCCGCAGACGGGAGCTTGCGGCGGAAAAGCCGCGCAGCGTGATGGCGTTGGTGTTCATGCCCTGCTCGTTCAAGCCGACGACGTAGCGGAAGGCATCCGCGAGGGGCGAGGAGCGCATATCGTCGGGGAAGGCACGGCTCCGCACCCGCACGCTGAACGGCAGGTCGACCTGCGCGACCGGCGTGGCGTCGTCGGTGTAGCGGCCGATCGTCGTGGTGACCTTGTGGGCCTCGAAATGGACGATGTTTTCAGAATCACCGCCGGTTGCCGAGAAATGCCCCGCCGTCTGCGCGAGTAGGAGCGGCGGGCAAAGGTGAAGACCGGCAACGAGCGAGGCACGGCGCGTGGGGTGAGCGGCCGAAAAGTTCAAGCGGGCTTGCGGTGATCGGGCGGAAAGGCCCGAAAGTGCGCCGCGAAGGTAGTCGCCGATTTTTAAGGGAAGCTGAAGCCCGTCTGAAAATAATTTCAGGTAAGGCCCGCGCGCAGGGAGTGAGCGTCACTCGAAACCGGAAGTTGCTCGCTCGAATCGACGCGGAACTCACCTTGTGAGTGCGCCACGCAACCGGGCCTATAGATGACTTTGATCGGCGGGAGCAGCGCAACGTTCAGGAGCGGGATCGCGAAACCGTCGTCCGCGGGACGGTCCTCGCGGACGTATTCGATCCTTAAGACGGCGAACGTATCCTTGCTCCAACGGCAGGTGAGCGAGGAATAGAGGTATTTGTTGCGCTCCAACGAAAAAGCCGCCTCTCGGAGGAGAAAGCGGCTTTTTTCAGAATGGTCGGGGCGGTGAGATTCGAACTCACGACCTCTACGTCCCGAACGTAGCGCTCTACCAGGCTAAGCTACGCCCCGACAGCGGAAGAGAGCGGTTAATCAGTCGCCTGCGTGAAGGCGAAGCAAGCAGAATCTTGTCGCGACACACGTCGTGCGCAGGAAAAGAAAAAAGCCGCGTCTCACGACGCGGCTGAAAGGGATTCTCTCGAGGGAGATCAGTTCTTCGGCGGAGCCGGCGGAGGCGGCATCGCCGCGAACGAGCTGGCACCGATCTTGGTCGCGACCATGTCGACCATGCGCTGGATTTCGAGCTCCGCGTTGCGGCGCGCGATCTTGGCGAGTTCGACCTGCTTCGCGAGTTCGAAGGCTTCGCGATTGGTCTTCTCTTTGAGAGAGCGAAGGTCGTTGAGCTGAAGCTCGAGGGCGTTGGCGTCCTTCTGGTTCTTGTCGGCTTCGGCGAGATACTTGTCGGCCTCGTCCTTCAGCTGACGCATCGCGTCCTCGTATTCCTTGATCTTCTTCTGCTCCTTCGCGCGATCCTCGGCGTCACGCTCGTCCTGACGCTTCTTGGCGTCAGCGGCGGCCTTCTTTTCGATATCGGCGCGGCGCGCGTCGTCGGCGGCCTTCACCTTGGCGATCTCTTCTTTTTTGACGGCTTCCTTCGCGTCCATTTCTTTCAGCGCCCCGTTATAGAAAAACAGGAACACGCCGAGCAGCACGACGGGAACGATGATGTAAAACTTGTTCATGGTGGGTGTGCGAACGAAGTGGGTTAGCTCTTCTGGGCTTTCGCGGCGGCTTCGGCGGCGGCCTTGGCGGCCTCGGCAGCGGCGAGTTTGTCGAGGAGGTCGTAGTAATACTTCACGTTGGCTTCGGCTTGCTTCACGTAGGTGCGAAGGAAGGCCTGCTCATCGGAGTTCTTCTTTTTCTCTTCCTCGAGTTTGGCGACCTCGGCCTTGACGCCTTCGACGTCCTTCTTGAGGCGCTCGAGTTGGTCGCGGGTGCGCTTACGGTCGTCGAACGCGCGCTGGCGGCGGTCTTCGGCCTCGAGACGGGCTTTCTTCTTGGCCTCGTCGACGCGCTCCTTCTCCTCGCGCTCCTTTTTGCGCTTCTCGGTCGCCTCGATGGCGGTCTTGATCGCGGCTTCGCGCGCGAGGATGTCCTTCTTGGCCTTTTCCTTTCGGTCCGCCTCGATCTTCTGCCTAACGGCGACCTGCTTCGCCTCGTATTCCTTGGTGAAGTTCCAGTAGATGCCGCCGAAGGCGAGCAATCCAAGCAGGGGGACCAGGATGTAGATCTTGTTCATGTTTCGATTAAGGGGTTAGAGAGCTTTCGCGGCTTTGGCTTCGCGTTCCTTGATGAGGTCTTGGATCGCCTGTTTCATGCGGGTGCCTTCGGCTTTGCCTTCAGGCGTCGCGATCGCGCGCTCGGCTGCGTCGAGCGCGATGTCGAATTTCTTCAGCTCGTAGGCGATGAACGCGAGGAACAGGTAGGTGGAGTGCGGCTTGTTTCCGCCACCCTTCTTCACGGAGGCCTGGAGGAACGGGAGCGCATCATCCAGCTTCTCCATCGCGTAGTAGTTCTGGGCGATGAGGTATTCGAGCTGACCGTTGGCTTTCGGGAACGCCTTGGAGGCTTCCTTGAGCGTATCGATCGCCTTGAGGTCACGATTGAGCTGCTGGTAGGAATACGCGAGGAGCTCCCAGTTCTTCTGGTCGTTATCGATCGTGCCGCTGTGGAGTCCCTTTTCGAGGAGCTCGGCGGCGCGTTCGTATTGGCCGATATTGAAGTGAATGCCGACGAGATTGAAGTTGTCCTTCGGCGCATTCATGAAGCCGTTGGCCTGAGCGCGTTCGAACGAGAGGATGGCGCGAATGTCCTGCTGCTGCCCAAGATAGAGGGCGGCGAGCTGTTGCCAGTAATTGCGGTTGTCCGGGTGTTGCTTGACGAGCAGCTCTAGCAATTCGGTGGCTTCGGCGTTGCGATTGAGGTGCTGGAGGCAGACGAGCTTGAGCAGGTAGAGGTTGTCCTTCGGGCGGGTCGACATGCGCATGGCTTTGTCGACGATATCGAGAGCCTTCTTGACGGCCTCGATGTCGGGATGCTCGGTGTCCTGCGCGGCGCGATTGAAGAGCAGGGACGCGTAGAAGAGCAGCGCGTCGGGATTCGGCTTCTTGTTCAGCTTCATCCAGCGGCCCATGTAAATGTCAGCCTTCTCGAAGTAGCCGCCGATAACCGCGGGGTTCTTGCTCGTCGTGGCTTCCTGGTAGTAGAGCTGCGCGAGGAAGTAGAGGAACTCGAGCGTCGTGCGCTCCTCGAAGTAATTCGGCGTGTGCGCCTCGGAGAGCTGGAGCGCCTGTTCGAGCGGCGGAATGGCGGCGCTGTAGTCCGTCTTTTGCAGGAGGGTTTGAGCCTTGATCTGCAGGAGCACCGCGGCGTCGAAACTGCCGGGATCCTTGAGCTTTGCCATCTGGGCATCGACGCCGGTCAGGACCGCATCGTAATTCTTGGCCTCCGCGGCGGTCTTGTAGGGTCCGCCTAGGAACTCGCTGACGGGCTCGGAAAGGTTGTAGGGCTTCTCAGCCTGGGCGAACGCGCTGCCGGTCAGCAGCGTCACGGCCAAGGCCGCGAGCGCGCGAGCGGAGAAGCGGGAAAGGAGGGAAGACATGGCTTAGGAGTCCTCGGAGAGAGTGAACGGAATATCGATTTGGCAACGCGTGTTGACCGCGCGGCCGCCCTTCTTGCCGGGCTTGAATTTCCACTTCGAGACGGCCTGCATGGCGGGTTGCTCGAACTCGCGCTGGCTGGATTTCACCACCTGGCAGGCGACGACGTCGCCGGACGAGGAGACGATGAACTCCAGCGTGACCGTGCCAGTGATGCCGGCGCGGCGCATTTCGAACGGATAATTCGGCGCGACTTGCACGCGAGCGACCGGAACTTGGTCGAGGTTGGCGACGTCGAACAGGTCCTTCATGCCGGCACCGAGCTTGGTGCCAGGCTTGACGACCGGGATCGAGATCGCGCCCTTCGCGGCGGTGAGGCCCGGAGGGGGCGGCGGCTGCAGGGGTTGAGTGAAGGCGGTCACGGACACGGAGGGAACATCCGCGAGGCTCGGCGGGGCGAGCTGGTTGGTGGGAGCCTCTTCGGAGAGTTCTTCCACCGTTTCCTCCTTCTCGGGTTCGATGACGGGCATCTCCATCTGAATGAGTTCGGTCTTCTCCTCAGCGGCTTTGGCCTTCGGTCTGGCCTTGGTGTTGAAGCCGTAGAGGAACGTCGCGTGGAGCGCGATCGAGACGACGAGGCCGATGATGAGATCTCTACGCATGGATTACTTGCCGGTGGGGCGGGTGCGGGTTTCGACCGAGAATTTTTGGATGCCGGCCTTGCGGATTTCGTCGAGCACCTGAACGGTCGCGCCGAAGCGGGCCTTCTCGTCGCCGGCGATGAGGATCTTCGGATCCTCCGTCTGCGACTTGTAGTGCGCGATACGCGCGGGCAGCTCCTGCATATCGATCAGCTCACGATTCCAGAAGATGTTGCCGGCTTCGGAGACCTGAATGGTCGTCGGCTCCTCCGACTTGGAGGTGTTCTGCGGAACACCGGCGGGCAAATCGACGGGGACGGAATTGATGCGGTTCAGCGAGAGCGTGAAGAGCACGAAGGTCGCGAGGAGAAAGAAGATGACGTCAATGAGAGGGATGATCTCAATGCGCGCCTTCTTGAGCTTCGCGACTTTGATTTTGGTGCCTTGCATGAGTGAGGATGCTTAACGGATGACGCGCGACGCGTCGTTTTCTTAGATCAACGGGCTCGAACTTCGACATACACCTTCGTGAAGCCGGCCTTGCGGGCTTCATCGAAGACGTAGATCGCCTGAGCGAAGAACGCGCGCTCGTCACCATTGATGAGGATGCGGCCTTCGGGGTCCGATGCCTTGAATTGCTGGAGTCGTTGGAGAAACTCGTCGAGGGTGACGAGGTCCTTGTTCCACGCGAGCGTGCCTTCGTCGGTCACAGAGATCGTGACGGAGCCGGCGGGGTCGCGCGGATCGCCGTAAGCCACCGGCAGCTGAACGTTCAGGCCGTTGGATTTGTTGAGGGAAAGGGTGAACAGGACGAACGTCGCGAGCAGGAAGAAGATGACGTCAATGAGAGGGATGATCTCAATGCGCGCCTTCTTGGTGCCGCCGGGGCCTGTGCCACCACCACCGCCGTGCATGACTGGGTGAGTCGAGGGTTACCGATGAGGTGACCCGCGGTTAGCGGTTCACACTCTCGGACTTGTTGATGATGATCTCGAGCGAGTTGGAGGCGTCTTCGACTTCGTGACGGGCTTCTTCCAGACGGGCGTTGAGATAGTTGTAGGGGAGCAGGCCCGTGATGGCGACCGCGAGACCGCAAGCTGTGGCGATGAGCGCCTCGGCCACACCACCGGTGATCTGGCCGGCCGCCGAAGCGATGTCGCCGCCGGAGAGGGCGCCGAAGGTGTTCATCATGCCCGTCACCGTGCCGAGAAGACCGAGCAGCGGGGCGGCGGTGATGCAGGTGTCGAGGGTCGGGAGACCTTGCGAGAAGCGCTGGAGCTCCTGGTTGGCGGCGCGGGTGAAGGCGTTGCCGAGGGAGTGCTCCTTGTGCGTCAGCGCGTAGACGAGAATGCGAGCGACGTAGTCCTGGCTCTTCTTGCCGAGCTCGACGGCGCCGTCGACATCACGGGTCTCCACCTTCTCGAGCATCTTCTCGACGACCTCGGGCTGGCGGCGGGTCGCTTCACGGATGATGAAGATGATGCGCTCGACGGCGACCGTGATGAGGAGGAACGACACGAGCAGAATGGGCCACATGATGGGGCCGCCGTGCTTGAACAGCTCCATCGGAGTCTGGTTCATCAGGAACGCCAAGGGCAGGTGTGCAGTGATCATAGTGCGATTTAGGGATTAGATTTTCCGGGATGAAGTTTGTCTGGGTGGAAATCTGGTGAGCGTCGTTACGCTACGCCCCGCGGGGTGGGGTTAGACGCCGAGCGACCGCCTTTGTTGCAGGCCGGGCGCGTATCGGGGAAAGGGTTGAAACTACGGGGCAAGAGGTGTGTGCGGGCGAGAGCCAAAAAGTTTGGGAATCACTTTACCCTGTCAATGCGCTTTCTTTTTCAGCGATTGCGAGGAGTCGCGCATCGGTTGTGTTGCTGGCTGCCCGGCTAGGACTCGAACCTAGACAAGCAGAGTCAGAATCTGCTGTGCTACCATTACACCACCAGGCAGTGGCAAGTGATCGTGCGAGCGGCGTGGGGTGGGCTTGCCGGAGTCGAGATTCAAAAGTGGAGCCGGCGATGGGATTCGAACCCGCAACCGCCTGTTTACAAAACAGGTGCTCTACCGTTGAGCTACGCCGGCAAGGCGCGCTGCGCACTGAGACTTAGGGACTTCAAACAACAAATTTGGTGGCTCCCCGGGGACTCGAACCCCGAACCTACTGATTAAGAGTCAGCTGCTCTACCATTGAGCTAGGAAGCCAGAAAATCAGAAGGGCAAACCTTGGGAACGAGCATGTGGTGTCAACACCATTCCCCTATGAAACATGGGAAATTCCTACAGGATAACGCGGCTAATTTTCGCAACAAGTCTCACGAATTCCCCGCCCACTTCGGCAACGCCAAATCTGTCGCCAGTCTCACACCCGGAGCCGCCGCCAGCAATCGCGGCACCGAGTTGACGAGCGCCGCCACGGTCGCGTCATCACCCGCGACTCCTCGTCGCACGATCACGTCGAGCGGCGGGCGTCCGTTCACCACGATGCGATCGTGGGGTTCGGGTGCGCCGAGAAACATCGCGATATCCAACACCACACGCTCGACGCCTCCGCTCACACCCACAGCGCGCTGGCGGATGCCGCACACTTTGCCCGGCGGCACCTTGAAAAACGGCGTCACGATTTCCCGCTCGGCGATCACCGGCTCGCCCTCTTCCGCGAGACTGTCGAGCTCCCATCCCATCGCGTGCGCGACGAGGGCAGCGGACTCCAACAAGCCCGCGTGCCCTGCCCTGCCCGACTGAAGCTTGGCGCGAAATTCGTCCGCCTCCTGACCGCTGCCGATCTTCGCCTGCAACGGTTGCCGGCGCGTCGACGCATCGACCACGCGCTCCACGAAAATGCTCTCCACGCTCCGGCTCACGCCGGTCAGCGCGATCGGCAACACATCCATCACGAATCCCGGATTGACTCCCGTCGCGACCACGCGCGCTCCCGTGTGACGGCACAATGCGTCGAATTCCTTCGTCAAGTCGGGCGCCTTCAACGCCGGGAAAATCAGCTGCTCGCACGTCGATGCCACACTCACGCCGAACTCCAGCGCCGGCCGCATCTGCGCGAGCGTCACGGCGGCGTTTGAGGAAGCCGTGTGCAGGATCACCTCCGGTGGCGTCTCGCGGAACAATTCGTCCAAGTCCCGCACGACGCGCAAACCATCCAGCTGGCCGAGCCCCGTCACCTCCGTGAGTGAGCGCCCGACCTTGGCGGGATCGATATCGACTGCGCCGACGATTTCGAGCCACGGCTGCTGCGCGGCGAGTTTCAACGACTCCAACCCGATCGGCCCGAGGCCGAACTGCGCGACCTTGATCTTTTTCATCGCGCCACGATTGGACCGCGTCGTCCCCGCGCTGTCGAGCGCGCCGCGAGGCAGCCGCTCAACCGAGAAACGGATTGAACCGCCGCTCGTTCGCCACCGTCGAAATCGGACCGTGGCCCGGCGCGATCAACGCCTCCGCCGGCAGCGCCTCGAGCACGCGCCGCGCGTGTTTCAATTGCCGCTGGCAGCAGAAATACCCGCCGCCCAGCGACCCGGCGAAAATCAGATCGCCCGAAATCACCAACTCCTCGCGCGTCGGCCGCGCCGTGCATGCCACGACGTAGCAATTGTGCTCGGCGGCGTGTCCCGGCGTCAGCAGCGCGCGGATCGTGAAGCCGCCCACTTCCACCGTCTGCCCCTCCCCCAGCCCGAGGCACCGCGGCCAGCGTCCTGTCGGCGGACCGTAGAAATGATTGAGCCCAAACTCCGCCATTACTTCCTCGAGCCCGCCGATGTGCTCGGCCTCGTAGTGCGTCACGAAAACCGCCGCGAGCTTCTTGATCCGAGCCGGCCACGCGCGGCGCAGTTCGGGTCCGCTCGCGCCGGTGTCGAAAAGAATCCCCGTGTCGCCGCCCTGCGACAGGACGTAGGCGTTCGCCACGCCGACACCGAACGGCATGCGCAGCGGGAACAGACAGAACGGCAACCCGCCGATCTCCGGACGCGGATACGCTCCCTGCGCGAGCGCGCAGAGACCGACTTCGTTCAAGTTCAGCACGCGGGCCAGCCGACCAATTTCTGCGGGCTTCAAGTCCGGCCGGTAATCGACCGCGTCGTGAATTCTCATCAGCTCGACGTTGGCCGCCTTTGCGACCGCCTCATACGTCATCGCCGCGTGGCGGGCGGCCTTTTCCAGGACGTCACCCAGCTCGTCTTCCAGCGGAGGTGCGACGGTCGAGTCCATGCGAAGTTGACCAGAAATGAATTCCATTTCGCCAACGATTGCCACACGTTTCCGGCCCCATGGACGTCCAGGCTGAAGTCATCGACATCTTCAAACGCACCCGCGCGCTCCTCCAAGGCCACTTCGTGCTCCGCTCCGGTCTGCACAGCGGACACTTCTTCCAGTGCGCCCAAGTATGCCAATACATGCCCGAGGTCGAGCGGCTCGGCGCGTTGCTGAAGGACCGGCTCGCCGGCGTGCAGTTCACCACCGTGCTCGCGCCCGCGATGGGCGGACTCGTCATCGGTCAGGAAGTCGCGCGGCAGTTCAAGAGCCGCTTCATCTTCGCCGAGAAGGAAAACAACGTGCTCGTGATGCGCCGCGGCTTCACCCTCGCGCCGGGCGAGAAAATCCTCGTCGTCGAAGACGTCATCACCCGCGGTGGTCGCGTGCAGGAGTGCCTCGACATCATCGCCAAGGCCGGCGGCCAGGCCGTCGCGGTCGCGGTGCTCGTCGACCGCAGCGAGGGCAAGGCGAAGTTCAGCGTGCCGACGATTTCGCTGCTCGAGTTGAGTTTCCCGACCTACGAAGCGGACAAGCTCCCGCCGGAGCTTGCGGCGATTCCTGCGAGCAAACCGGGGAGCTGAGCCCCTCGGCTCGACGCCACGCCGCGCCAGTTTTGGAGGACGCGGCTACTGCCGCGCTTTTTCGCGTTCCGTCAGCAGGAAATGGTCGCGGCGCGCCGGGAAGCGCGCCCTCCACGGCAGAGACGTCGGCAGTGGGAACGCTGACGACCAACCGAAAAAAAGGCGCGCCGGTCGGCGCGCCTTCGTCTTTTTCGGTGCGGAAATTCGCGCGCTCAGCGCTGCACGAAGCCGACGTAGCGGTAGTTGCCGCGGTAGTAGATGAGCGCGAGGTTGCGGCCTTCGCGCAGAGCGCGCTTGGCGGACGCGACATCGGCGACGGGCACGCGGTTGATCTGCTCGATCACGGCGCCGACGGGGAAGACATCACCGAAGGGCGAGGTCGGAGCGATGTCGGTGATGACGAGGCCTTCGACTTCGTTGGGGATGCGGAGTTCGCTGCGAAGGTCATTGGTGATCTGCTGAACCACGACGCCGGTGAGAAATTCACCGTCGGCAGCGGCATCCTCGAGCTTGCCGAGCGTGACTTCGGCGTTTTGCGCTTTGCCGTCGCGGAGGTAATCGATGCGCACCTTAGTGCCAGGCATCGTCTGCGCGATAGTAAGGCGCAAGTCGTCGCGCGAGGCGATGGCGCGGCCGTTGACGGCAGTGACAATATCCTCGCGCTTGAGGCCGGCCTTGGCGGCGGGGCCGTCCTTCGGGCTGAGGTCGGTGATGACGACGCCGCGCGTCTCGCGCGGGAGGCCGAGCGATTCGGCGACTTCGGCCGTGAGCGTTTCGCTCGAGACGCCGAGGTAGCCGCGCACGACGGTGCCGGTTTCGATGAGGCTGGTCATGACCGAACGCGCGAGGTTGATCGGGATGGCGAAGCCGATGCCGATGTTGCCGCGGTTGTTGGTGGCGATGCCGGAGTTGACGCCGACGAGGCGGCCCTTGGCGTCGACGAGCGCGCCGCCGGAGTTGCCCATGTTGATGGCGGCGTCGGTCTGGATGAAATCCTCGTAGGCGTCGGGCTCGCGATCGGTGAGAAGGTTGACGTTCTTGCGGCCGGTCGCGGAAACGATGCCCATCGTGACCGTCTGGCCGATGCCGAGCGGATTGCCGATGGCGAACACGACGTCACCGACGCGCAGGCGGTCGCTGTCGGCGATGGTGACGAAGGGGAGCTTGTCGGCGTCAACCTTGATCACGGCAACGTCGGTCTTCGGGTCGGTGCCGATGAGCTTGGCGGGCAGCTCGCGGTCGTCGGAGAGTGCGACCTTCAACTCATCCGCGTCCTCGACGACGTGGTTGTTGGTGAGAATGTAGCCGTCGGGCGAAATGATGACGCCAGAGCCGAGGCCGCTGAGCTTCTGCTCGCGATCGGGGATGTTGCCGAAGAGCTGGCGATAAAACTCAGGCACGCGCTGGCGCACGATCTTGCTCGAATAGACGGAGACAACGGCCGGGCGAACATCGGTCAGCACGTCGGCATAGCTCGTCAGGACGGGCGCCTTGCCTTCGCCGACCGGCGTGGCGTCGAGCTTGAGGTCGGGGTGCTTCAGCTCCGACTTCGCGGCGGACGCTTTGGCGCCTTTCGCCGTGGCGGGCTTGGTTTGAGCGTTAAGGGTGAGGAGGCCGGCCGCGAGGCCGACGCACAACGAAAGAACGAACACTTTGGCTTTCATGGAAAGTATGGGGAGCGGAGTCCGACACTAGCCGGCTCCGCCCGTTCCGCAACCGACCTCAGAAGCCCTTGATTTTGAAAAGGCTCGTGACGGATTCGTTGCTGTTGATGCGGACGATCGCCTCGCCCAGCAACGGCGCGACGCTGAGGACCGTGATGGGCAGGCCGCGCGGGTCGATCGGCACGGAGTTGGTCGTGATCAGTTCGTCGAGCAGGCCTTCGCCGAGGCGCTTGTAGGCCGTCTCGCCGAGGACGCAGTGGCTGATGGCGGCGCGCACGCTCTTGGCGCCGTGCTCGCGGAGGATTTTCGCCGCGGCGGTGATGGTGCCGGCGGTTTCGGTGATGTCGTCAACGAGCAGAATGTCGCAGCCGGCGACTTCGCCGACGATGTTCGTCGCGGCGACGGTGGTGGCGTTAATGCGCTTCTTCGCGACGAGCGCGATGGAGGCGCCGAGCGCGTCGGCGTAGGCGGCGGCCATCTTCATGCCGCCAACGTCGGGCGAGCAGACGACGAGATTCGGGGTGCGTTTGGTCGCGAGGTATTGGAAGAAAACGGGAGACGCGAACAGGTGATCGACCGGCACGTCGAAGAAGCCCTGGATCTGCTGCGAATGCAGGTCCATGGTGAGCGCGCGTGTGGCGCCGGCGGCGACGAGGAGATTGGCGACGAGCTTGGCGGTGATCGGGACGCGCGGCTGGTCTTTGCGGTCCTGGCGAGCGTAACCGTAGAACGGGATGACGGCCGTGATGCGCGCGGCGGAGGCGCGCTTCGCGGCGTCGATCATGATCAACAGCTCCATCAGGTGATGGTTCGTCGGCGGGCAGGTCGACTGGATGATGTAGACGTCCGCACCGCGGACGTTCTCGTTGATCTTCACGAAAGACTCGCCGTCGGGGAAGCAAGTCACGGTCGCCTCGCCGAGCGGGACGCCGATGGACTTGCAGATTTCCTCTGCAAGCGGGCGGTTGGATGAACCGGAGAAGATTTTCAGCCGCGTGTCCTTCATGTGTGCGCGGGAGCCAAGGGATTTCCTCCCGAGGGCGGAAGTCTATTTCGGTCGCTGCTCCAGATTTTCAACCCGCTTGAACAATTCGGGGAGTTTCTGATGCAAAACTTGGAGACGGCGCTCCGTCATGTAGGGGATCGCCGGTGTGCCGTTGAGGTAACTGCCCGGCTCGGTGTCGAACGCAATGCCGGTCTGGCCACCGGCCTTGGTGCCTTTGCCGAGCGTGATGTGGCCACCGACGCCCGCCTGCCCGCCGAGCACGACGTAGTCCTCGAGCGTCGTGCTGCCGGAGATGCCGACCTGCGCGCAGAGGATGCAGTGCTTGCCGATGATGACGTTGTGGCCGACCTGCACGAGGTTATCGATCTTCGTCCCCTCGCCCACCACGGTGCGGCTGAAACGCGCGCGATCGAGAGTGGAGTTAGCGCCGATCTCGACGTCGTCTTCGACGATCACGATGCCGATCTGCGGGACTTTTTCGTGACGACCGTTGACGAATTCGTAGCCGAAGCCGTCCGAGCCGATCACGACGCCGGGCTGAAGACGGACGCGGTTCTTGAGTTCGCAACCGCCCGAAATCATGCAGCCGGGCTGCACCCAGCAGTTCTCGCCGACGCTCGCGTTACGTCCGACGAACACCGAGGCTTGGAGAAAGCTGCCTGCACCGACGGTGGCGCCGTCTTCGACGACGCAAAGGGGACCGATCGTCGCTTGCGGCGAAACCTTCGCGGTCGACGCGATCACGGCGCTTGGATGGATGCCCGGAGCCGGCTTGGGCCAGAGCGATTGCTCGATGCGGGCGCAGAGGCGCGCGAGGGCGACGGAAGGTTTCTCGACGAAGAAGAAAATCTGGTCGGCTTGGGGCTCGCCGGCGTAGTCGAGCGGCACGAGCACAAGTGAGGCGCGCGTGGCGGCGACTTCGGCGCGATACTTGGGATTGCCGAGAAAGGACAGATCGCCGGGCTGGGCGGATTTCAGCGAGGCGATGTCGCGGATTTGCTGGGAAGTTTGGCCGGAAGTGCGCTGGGGCGAGACGATCGCGGCGATTTCCTCCGGCGTGTAGGCGACCTGCATGCGAGCAAGGAAGTCCGGTTCTCGCATTCAGGGCAAGGAAGGAGGAGCCGCGCGGCTCGCGTGAACTTGGCCAGTTGGAATCCGTGGCAACTGTCCGCCAAAAGCAAAGGCCGGTCTTGCGACCGGCCTCGAGAATCCGAAGGGCGAGAAGCGACGCAGCCGTGCTTACGGCTTCTTCGGCTGCGGCGTGACGTTCGGGACGGTGAAGCCGCCGGCGTTGGTCGCGGCCGGAGTGGTCGCAGCGGGAGCAGCGGTGCCGGTGGTGGCGGGCGCGGCGGCGGCAGCGGGAGCCGGGCGGTCCTTGTTCACTTCCTTCACAACTTCGTCGGTGATGTCGTAGCTCGGATCGCTGTAGAGGACGACCGGAATGCCGAGGATGCTCGGGCCGGACTTGTCGAGGACGAGCGAGGCGCCCTTGGCGCGGGAGATGTCGTTCACGACCTTCATGATTTCGTCCATGATGAGGTCGCGGTGATTCTTGGCGCGCTGCTGGAGGGAACGCTGGGTGTTGTTGCGGAAGTTCTGGGCTTCGTTCTGCAGGTTCTGGATGTCCTGCATCGCACGCTGCGCGTCCTCGTTGGCCTTGGCGCGGGCTTGGTCGTTGGCGAGCGGGCTCTTGCTCTGCTCGACGAGCGCCTTGTAGTCCTCGACCTTCTTCTGGAGGTCCTGGTTCAGCTTCTCGAGCTGTTCTTGGGCGCGCTGGGCAGCGTCGTTGAACTTGGCGTTGGCTTCCTCGGTCTTGTAGTGGGTGTCGTAGACCTTGGCCATGTCGACGACGACGACCTTGAGGAGCGCCTGCGCCTGCAGGGAGGCGACGCCGGCGAAGAGGCCGGCACAGGCGAGGAGGGAGCGGATAGCTTTGTGCATTGGGATCAGACTAGGTGGGTTTAGAAGCGGGTGCCGAAGTTGAAATTAAACTGACTGCCCTTCTTGTTGTATTTGTCGCCGGTGAGCGGAATACCGAAGTCGAGGCTGAGCGGGGCGCCGGCCACGAAGAGGCGGAGACCGAAGCCGAAGTTGTCGTTCCAGTCGGCGGGCGAGAAGTCGTAGGCGTCGCGATTCACGAAGCCACCGTCGTAGAAGATGGCGAAGCGGATGGGCTTCACGACGTCGAAGGAGTATTCGGCCGAGACGAAGCCGTAGGACTTGCCGCCGAGCGGCTCACCGACGCTGTTCTTGGGGCCGACTTCGCGGTATTCGAAGCCGCGCAGTGTTTGCGGGCCGCCGAGGAAGTATTGGTCGAAGAACGGCACGCTGGTGCTGCGGCCGTAGTTTTCGACGATGCCGCCACGGGCGAGCAGGCCGAGGACCTGTTCCTGGAATTCGAAGACCGGGTAGAACTGCGCGCCGCGGAACTCGAGGCGGTAGTAGTCAGTGTCGCCGCCGAAGGGTCCGCCCGCGACTTCGGTGATCAACTCCATGCGGTTGCCGCGCGTGGTGTTGATGATCTTGTCGCGGGTGTCGCGAAGGAGTGAGAAGCCGACCTTCGAGATCGTCGTCTTGCCGGCGAGCGCCTGGAAAATGGCCGGCGCACTCGGATCGACGTTGGCGATGTCGACGATTTCGTAGCTGTAGGTGGCGGTGCCTTCGACGAGGCCGAAGAGGCGCTTGCGGAGGTAGAGTTGGCCGAAGGTGCGGATTTCCTCGTAGTAGGCCGACTGGTAGTCGGAGGTCGTGCGCGCGAGCTGGAAGCCGAAGGCGAGTTCGCGCTCGAAGAGCCAGGGCTCTTCGAAGGCGAGGACGATTTCCGACGACTGCGAGCCGAGCTGAAGGCGGAGGCGGAATTTCTGGCCGTCGCCTTGGAAGAAGCTCTTGCGGTTAAACAGGTCGAAGTTCGACTGCGTGACTTCGGCGAAGATGACGGCCTTCTCGAGCGAGCTGAAGCCGGCGCCGAAAGTCAGGTTGCCCGTGCGAGCCTCGTGGACGGCGACACGGAGGTTGCGGCGGCCGGGGATGTTCGTGGACTCGGGCGTGACGTTCACGTCCTCGAAGAAGCGCGTGTTCTCGAGGCGGATCTTCGAGATCTTCATGCGCACCGAGTCGAAGACGTCGCCGGGGCCGAGCACGAGTTCGCGGAGGATGACGATGCTCTTGGTCTTGGAGTTGCCCTCGATGTTGATCGACTCGACCTGGAACTTCTCGGACTCGGTGATCGCGTATTCGATGTCGATGTTGCCGGTCTGGAGGTTGGGCTTGCGGTTCAGGCGCACGCGGGTGTCGAGGTGGCCGGAACGGCCGTAGAAATCCTCGAGGTTCTCGACGTCCTTATCGAGCTTGGACGGGACGAAGAGCGTGCCTTTGCGCTGGCGGACGACGAGGCCGAGCAGGCGCGACGGGTGAATCTTGTTTCCGGTAAAGGTGATGTCGCCGACGCGGTATTGGCGGCCCTCGTTCACGCGGATGGTGATGACGAGTTTGCTCGGGGTCGGGTAATCGAAGGTGACTTTGTCCTCGGCGATTTCGACGTCGAGGTAGCCTTGCTCGCGATAGTAGTCGCGGAGCTTGTTCAGGTCCTCGTCGAAGTCGTCGTCTTTGAAGCGGCCGCCGCCCGTGAGCCACGAGAACGGGTGCCACTTGGATGTCTCCATCTCTTTACGGAGGCGGCGGGCCTTGATGTGGTCGTTACCGACGAACTTGATGTCGGAAATTTTCACCTTGGCGCCTTCGCGGACCTTGAAGGTGACGGTGCCGAAGCCCGTGCTGCGGTTGCGATCGATGGTGTAGTTGATCTGGGCCTGGTTGAAACCGGCCTTCTGGTAGAATTCGTAGACCTTCTCGGAGTCGTCCTTCACCTGGCGCTCGTCGAGGGCGCCGTTCGGGACGGTTTTGATCTCCTTCTTGAGGCGGCGCTCCTTGTAGTAGGAGTTGCCCTCGAACTTCACGGCGAGGACGCGGAACTTCGGCGTCACTTCGACGACGAGGTTCACGATGTTGCCGGGGAGTTGCTCGCGCTTGACCTCGATGAACTCGAAGAGGCCAGTGCGGTAGAGCGAACGGATGTCGCGGTCGATGAGCGTCTCGTCGAGATCGCTCTGCTCGCGCAGGGACATGTTCGCGCGGACGATCTGCTCGGAGACGTTGGCAACGCCGACGAACTTCACGGAGATCGCTCCGATCTTGTAGACGGGGCCTTGCGGGGCCTGCTCCTGGGCGGACGCACCGCTGCGAGGCGCCGTTTGGGCGAACGCGCCGGTCACCCCGGCCAGAACCAAAACAAAGAGAGCAAGAACCCGCCGAAGCGGGTTACGGAGTGAAGTTTTCAAAGCGCGTAATTTCTTGGAGGAAAGTTAATTTCAAATCACCTACCGGGCCGTTACGTTGCTTGGCAACGATTAAGTCTGCCGCGTTGGCGGCAGTCTGGAATTTCTCGTCGGCATCCTTGGGGCGGGACAACATGAGGACCACGTCGGCGTCTTGCTCAATCGAGCCGGATTCACGCAAGTCCGACAAGCGGGGCGTGCGATTCTCCTTCTCGGAAGCGCGGTTGAGCTGACTCAGGACAATTACCGGTAGGTCCAGTTCCTTCGCCATGGCCTTTAAATTGCGGGAAACTTCGGCCACCTGCTGTTCGCGGGGTGCACGCGGATCGGTGCCGTTCACCAGCTGGAGGTAATCGACGATGATCATGCCGAGTTTCTTGCGGGCGTAGATGCGGCGGGCCTTCGCGCGCATCTCCATGACCGTGATACTGGAGGAATCGTCGATGAGGATGGGGGCCTTCTTGAACTCCTCGGCCGTGCGGCCGAGGGCGTTGACCTCGGCGCCGTCACGCGCGACGAGGCCGTCGCGCAGGAGCTTCAGGTTCACGCGAGCGCGGGCGCAGAGCATACGCAGCGCGAGCTGGGCCGCGCTCATTTCGAGCGAGAAGATCAACACCGGCGCCGGGTCGCCCTTCTTCGGCATGGCGGCGGCCTCGGCGATGTTCAGCGCGAACGACGTCTTACCCATCGAAGGGCGCGCCGCGATGATGATCATTTCCTGCTTCTGGAAGCCGAATGTCATCTGATCGAGGTCCTTGAATCCCGACGAGACGCCCGTCAGCTCGCCCTTCTTCATGAGGAGCTTCGCGATGACGGTGTTGGCGTCCTTCATCGCCTCCTTGATTTCCGCGGCGCTGTCGCTGACGCGGTCCTGCGTGACCTTGAAAACCTCCTGCTCGACCTTGTCGATGAACTCCTCGAGTCCGCCGGTGAAGCTGTAGCACTGCTCGACCGCACCCGTGGCGGCCTTGATCAACTCGCGCAACAGGTGCTTCTCACGAACCTTCTCGATGAAGTAGCCGGCGTGCGCCGTCGTGGGGATCTTCCCCGTGATCTGCATGAGATACGGGAAACCGCCGATGGCCTCGAGGTGGCGGCGGGTCTTCAACTCCTCCGCGAGCATCTCAAGCGTGACCGGCGGGCTCTTCTGATAGAGGTCGACGATGACCTCGAAGATCAGGCGATTCGCGGCGGAAAAGAAACACTCGGCCCCGACACGTGCCTCCATGCAGCGTGCGATCGTGTCGCTGCCATCGAGCAAGCAGCACGCGATGACGTGCTGTTCGGCTTCCTCGCTCCACGGCATTTCGCGCGAAACCGCCGACTGCGGCAGGCCGGTCGCATCCCCGCCATCGCGGAAGGCACGGCGGCGCGAAGCAGGGCGGTCGGGGTTGTCGGGAGTCGGCTGCACCATGGAACGCATGGTTGTTGTGACGCAAAGGCATCCGAGCAATCCCCGAGTCAGAAATTTTGCCCACAAGTCATTCGCAAGCACGCCTTGCGGGCGCTCGGCTCTCGGTGGTGTGCGGCCAATCTGGCATTCGCCAATGTCGCAGCAACCGCGAGAGCGACGCCGCGGAGGCGACACCCACCTTCGCAAAGCAAGAAGCCGCGACTTGCGTCGCGGCTTCGGCAGAATGGGAACGGACCTGACGGTCGTTTTGCGCGGTGCGCTTAGGCGCGCTCCTTGCGCTCGCGGCGGGGACGGTCGAACTTGTCGCCCGCGGGTGCGGCCTCGGTCGCGACCGGGATGATCGGGTTCTCGGAGACGACCTCGAAGGAGATTTCCACCGAGACTTCGGCGTGCAGCTTGATCGTGACCTCGTGCTTGCCGAGGGTCTTGACCGGCTGGCCGAGGTGGATGCGGCGCTTCTCGACCTCGATGCCGGCCGCCACGAGTTTGTCGTGGAGATCGTTACCGGTGACGGCGCCGAACAGCTTGCCGCCCTCGCCCGTCTTCACGGCGATGGCGATGTTGGCCTTCTTGAGTTTCTCGGCGAGTTCCTGCGCGCCGTTGAGTTCCTTGGCTTCGCGGATGCCGCGGGCCTTCTTGAGGGCTTCGATCTGCTTGCGGTTGGAAACCGTGAGCGGAACCGCGATGCCCTGCGGCAGGAGGAAATTACGCGCATAGCCGGCGCGGACGCGGACCTGGTCGCCTTCGGCGCCAAGGCCGTCGACCGGTTTGAGGAGGAGCACTTCGTTGTGAGCCATTGTCGGACTGAGTTATTTTGTTTTTGTGTAAGTTAACGCGCGCCGCGGATCAGAACGGCACGTCTTCGTCGAGATTCTCCTGCGCGGCCGGAGCCGGGCGGCTCGGGGCGCTGGCGCGGGGAGCGGGGGCGCTGTAGGTGCGGCCTTCGCCGCCCTCACCGCCGCCGCCTTCGCCGCGACCGCCACCGGAACCGAGGAACTGGAAGTTTTCGCAGACGACCTTCATGCGGCTGCGTTTTTCCTTCGTGTTCTTGTCTTCCCACTGGTCGAGGCGCAGACGGCCTTCGACGAAGAGCGGGCGACCCTTGGTGCAGTATTTGGAGATGTTCTCGCCGGCCTTGCCCCAGGCTTCGATGTCAACGTAGGTCACTTCCTCACGTTCGCCACCGCTCTCGTCCTTGAACTTGCGGTTCACGGCGAGCGAGAAGGTGCAGATGGCGGTGCCCTTCGGCGTGACTCGGAGTTCCGGGTCGCGCGTCAGGTTGCCGATGAGCATGACTTTGTTGAGATTGGCCATGGGGCGGAGGCGCGGGGCGCGTTGGGCGTTTAGGCGTTCTGGACGAGCGTGCGATAGACGCTGTCGTTGAGGCGGAGGCGCTCCTGAAGCGCGGCGCTGGCGCCGGCGGGGGCCGAGAAGCTGATGGAGACGTAGACACCGGCGGGGAACTTCGCGTCGGTCTTGCGCGCGAAGTCGCGGCGGCCGAGCTGTTCGACGTTGGTGACGTCGCCCTGGACGGCGACGATTTCCTTCTTCACGCCTTCGATGATCTGGTCGACGGAGTCTTCCTTGCCGCGATTATCGAGGATGAAAGTGGCTTTGTAGTTACGCTTGTTCATGGCGGGTTCTGCGATTGAGGCGGTTCATCGCTTCGGCGGGGCTGCTGGTGAAGAGCAGGCGGGCGCCTTCGACGAACGTTTTCAGGTTTTGATCGATGATTGTTTGTTCTGAGAGGGAGAATTTTCCGAGCACGTAATCCGCGATGTCCATGCCGACCGGGCGCTCGCTGCTGCCGATGCCGAGGCGGTAACGGATGAATCCGTTGCCGACGTGCCCGAGCAGGCTGGCGATGCCGTTGTGGCCGCCGGCGGAGCCGTCGACCGAGAGTTTCACGCGGCCGATCTCGATGTTGATTTCATCGTAGGCCACCGCGAGCGATTCGGCCGGGAGCTTATGAAAATCGAGCAGCTTGCGCAGGGCGCGGCCACTCTCGTTCATGAAGGTCTGCGGCTTGATCAGCCAGCGGGTCTCACCGGGTCGGACATTCCAGCGCGCGATATCGGCCTCGAAGCGTGCCTCGTGTTTCCACGAGAGCCCTTCGGCCGCGGCCAGCGCATCGACAACCATGAAACCAAGGTTGTGTCGCGTGGCGGCGTATTTCGCGCCGGGGTTGCCCAGTCCAGCGAGGAGCGTGACGGACATGGATCAAAGAACGTGCTGCAACGCGGTGCGCCGAGTTGGCGGCGCACCGCGGGAAAACGATTACTTCTTGGCGGCAGGAGCGGCGGCCTTCGCGTCCTTGGCAGGAGCGGCGGCGGCGGCTTTGGCATCGCCGGGCTTGGCGGCAGCGGCGCCCGCAGCGGGAGCAGCGGCAGCATCGCCAGCGGCGGGAGCAGCGGCGCCAGCGGCCGGAGCGGCAGCACCCTCGGCGGGCGTGGCAGCGGCGACAGTGGCAGCGACTTCTTCCTGCGGCTCAACGCAGAGGACGACGGCTTGGTTCGGGTTGTCGAGGAACTCGACGCCGGCGACCGTCTTGATTTCGGAAACGTGGATCGACTCGTTCAGCTTGAGCGGCGTGACGTCGACTTCGATGAACGACGGCAGATCCTTCGGGAGGCAGCGGATCTTCAGGCGCTTGGTGGCGACGTCGAGGAGGCCGCCTTCGTTCTTCACGCCCGAGGCTTCACCCACGACAACGACCGCGACGTTGATGACCATCTTCTCGTTTTCCTTCACTTCCTGAAGGTCGACGTGGAGATACTTGTCGGTGATCGGGTCGCGCTGGACTTCCTGGAGGAAGGAGAGAGCGGCGGCGCCGGCATCGCGCTTCAATTCGATCAGCGCGGCGCGGCCGGCGATGTCCTTGAGGAGCTTGACGAACTCGGTCGAGCTAACCGACAGAGTCTCGGGTTTCGTGTGCTTGCCGTAGAGGATGGCCGGAATCTTCTCGGCCTTGCGGAGGCGGCGGGAGGCGCTGCGACCGGTGCCCTCGCGGGTCGTGACGGTGAGTTGGTATTTCTTCATGGTTTTCGTTCCCCCTGATACTCCGGAATTGGAGGCAGGCGTAGTGGAAAAGAGGTCAGAGTTGAGTGACCGCACCCCGGCGAAGCAAACAAAACTTTCGCGAGCGGCGCGAATCCTGTTTTACAACTCCCCCACCCGTGCGAGCGGATCCGCGGCCGCGTCGACGTTCGCAGCGCTCATGGCGACGAGGTCGAAATTCGGCTCGGCTCTCTCCGCACCACACACACGTCGTCTCGCTGAGCGTCGCGCCGCGAAGCCCGCGCGAAGGTTTTCTTGCGCACCGCAGACATTCTGCCGCATTACGCGCACGCCTGAAGCCCATGAAGCGCCGCAACCTCACGCCCAAAGTCCGGGAAGCCCTCCGCCAGCTCGCGGCCGGCCCCCAAGACATGCGCGACGACGCCCTCCTCGAACTCATTAACGCCGAGATGCGCCCGCTATCCGTGGACGACATCGCCTACGTGCGCGACCGCGTGCGCTTCTCCTGCCCGCCCTGCCCGATGGTGCAGTCCGTCGTGCTGATGCTCGACGGCCTGATCGAGGTGAAGAGCCTGAAGCTCTGAGGCGATCGCGCCTTGATGGGCGCAAAAAACAAAGAAGCCAAACACCGGAAGTGTCTGGCTTAAAATGGCTGCCCGGGCTGGGATCGAACCAGCGACCAAGTGATTAACAGTCACCTGCTCTGCCACTGAGCTACCGGGCAACGTGGCTCCTTCTTGCGAAGGAACGGCCAAAAAGGGCCCCGGCTTTAGCGTTGTCAACACTCCACTTTGGCCGCGACGCGTCATGCGCGCGCCGCTCGCCCAAAACAAAAGCGCGTCCGATCGGACGCGCTTTGAAATCCCGAGCGTTAAACGGCGACTTACTTGCCGAAATACGCTTCGTCGAAAGTCGGCTTGGCGTCTTCGAGCAGCTTCTTGCTCTCGGCCTGCAGCTTCGCGGTGCGCTCCGCGCGCTCGAGCGAGACCTTCGCCTCTTCGAACGGCGTCACGCCGCGCTCGTCGACCTTGAGGAAATGATAACCGTATTGCGTGCGGATGACCGGGCTGAGCTTGCCGACTTCGGTCGTGAACGCCGCCTGCTCGAACTCGGGCACCATCTGGCCGCGGCCGAATTCGCCGAGCAGACCGCCGGTCGCGCCGGAGCCGACATCGTCGGAGTCGGTCTTCGCGACGTCCTCGAACTTCGCTTCACCCTTCTCGATCTTCGCGCGGAGTTCCTCGGCCTTGGCCTTGGCCTGCTCCTCGGTGAGTTCCGGTTTGCCGGGTTGCGCTGCGGGGCTGCCCTTGAAAGCGATCAACACGTGGCGAGCCTTCGCCTTCTCGAACTCGCCCTTGCGCGATTCGTAAGTCTTCCTGAGGTCCTCGTCGGAAACCTGCACGGCCTCCTGCATCTTCTTCAGCTGCGCGGACGCCACGATCTGGTCGCGGAGGCTGTTCAACTGGGCGACGACTTCCGGATCCTTGTCGAGGCCGGCCTTCAGGCCCGCGACCGAGAGCAGCTTCATGCGCAGGAAGTCCTCCGCGAACTGCTTCTTGCCCGGCCCCAGCGCGTATTCCTGATACTGCTGCGGCAGACCCTTGACCGCCTCTTCGAACTCCGCGCGCTTCACGGCGATGCCGTTGGCCGAGATGACCACGGCGTCGGGCGCGACGACCGGTGACGGAGCGGCAGCGGGCGCGGCGGCGGGAGCCGGCGCGGCGTTATTCTGGGCGAAAACCGAACCCGCGGCGAGCGCGGCGGCCGAAACGAACACAGCGAATTTCTTCATGGAAAGCGCCGGACCTTGCACGGATGCGCGCCCGGCGTCGAGCGCAGAGACAGCACCGCAGCCGGGCGGTTGCACGGTTTCGTATCGCCCGCCCTCCACACCCATCGTCATCGTCGCCTCACATCTCCGAACTATGCGCGTCGCGCGGGAAATTTTGAAGGACTTCGGTGTGATGCGGTGTTATGGCTGGTGAGCGCGGTCTGCGCCCGTCGCCATGTCCGATTCACCCCAAGATCCTCTCGATCCCCTGCTGGAACGCTGGGGACGTCCGCCGCCCTTCGCGCCGCTCATGCCGGCGTTGCGCCAACGCCTCCACGGTCGCGCCGCCGAGACGGAAAGCCTCTTCGCCCACCCGGCGTTTGCCGCCGTGTTCGTCGCGGCCTGCGTGCTGCTCGGGCTGTTCCTCGCGGAGATCCGCGTGTCGCGCGTGCGGCACGATCGGGACACCCAACTATTGGAGAGCTACCGCCGCCTGATCGATCCGCTCGTGACCGCCACGCCACCGGCGGCACCGAAGGGAGACCGCACGTGAAATCCACCTTCATTCTTCTGCTCGGGTTGCTCGCGGGAATCGCCGCCCATGTCGGCTGGTTTGCCTGGCGCAGCGCATCGGAAACACGCGCCAATGACGTCGTCGCGTGGATGAAGACCGACCTGCAGCTCACGGACGAGCAGTTCGCCCGCATTCAGGCGCTCCACGACCGTTCCGGACCGCAACTGCGCGAGCTCGCGACCCAGGCGGCGCAGATGCGCGCGGAGTTCGAGACGTTCGAGCGCGTCCGCCGCACGGAAGGCCGGGTCGATTTCATCGCCTTCGCGCGCTGCCTCGATATCTGGCGCCGCATCGACCGTGATTGGTCGACCGCGACCCGCCACCTTGTCGATTCCACGGCGGGGGAACTTACCCCCGAGCAACGCGCGCGCTACCTCACGCGCCTAACCCCGGCCCCGGTGCGCACCGTCAACTAGCGCACGCCTGCGTGCCCGCCGACTCCGCCGCCGATCGCACCGATCTCATCGCCCTGCAACAAGGCGACGAAGCGGCGCTAGAGCGTCTGGTCGCGCGCTGGGAACGTCCGCTGACAGCCTTCGCTTGGCGCTACCTGCGCAACGCGACCGACGCGCGCGAACTCGCGCTCGAGACGTTCGTGCGCCTGCACGAGAAACGCGCGACGCTGCGACCGGACACCAATCTGAGCGCGTGACTGTTCACCACGTTGACGAATCTCTGCCACAACCGCCACCGCTGGTGGCGTCGTCATCCGTCCACTAGCCTCGAGGGCGGCGAGGTGATTCCGTTTGCGGACGATGCGCCGACGCCGGACGCCAATCTCGAACAAAGCGAGGCGCTCGCCGCGCTCGACGTCGCCATCGCCGGGCTGCCGCACGACCTGCGCACGACTCTTCTGCTGCACCACTTCGAGCGGCTCTCGTATCGCGAGATCGCCGGCATCGTCGGCTGCAGCGAGCGCGGCGTCGAAACCCGCCTCTATCGCGCGCGCCAAGCGTTGCGCGTCGCGCTGCGCGCCGGCGAGCCGTTCGCTTCCGCGCGCTGAGCGCCAAGGCGTTTCGCCCCAAAAGAAAAGCCGGCCCTCGCGGGTCGGCTCGTGTGTAGCGCGGTGGCGCGCTCACGGACTGAAGTGGAACTCCTGGCTGGCGCGGACGAGCACCGGATCGCCGCGACGGAGCGGTGGAGCGAATTGCCACTGGCGCACCGCGTTCATGGCGGCGGCGGCGAGTTCGGCCGGCGCGTCGGGCTGCGCGAGCGGCACGCGGACGCGTCCGGTTTCGTCGATGAAGAAGTCGACCCGCACCTGGCCGCGGAGGCGCGCGGCGACCTCGGTCGGATAGAACGGCATCACCGTCTTTTGCGGCACCGGGATCGCATCGAGATCGCGCAGCGTGAACGGGTGGAACGCGTAAGTCGGGCCGAGCAACTGCTCGAAGCGCTGGTTGAGGTAGGTGTTGTTGTCGAGCGTCACGACGCAGCCGACGCCCTCGATGGTGAACTCGAGCGCCGTCTGCGCGGCGACCGGCTTGCCGTCGAGCAACGCGGGCTCGAAACGCCATTGGCGCACCGCCTCGCGCACCACGCGACCGAACGACCGGTGCGTGAAGGCGGTGATGAGCACGTCCTCGACCTTGCCGGTCGCGTCGATGTCGATGATGCAGTGCACCGTGCCGCGCGTGAGTCCCTCGAGCGTCACCTCGGCGGGGAAAACCGGATCGACGCGTTCCTTGATGCGCAAGCCCCGCACATCGGCGAAGCCGGTGGTGAGCAGCGCGAGGAACGTGGCGAGAAATAGCGGGTGATTTTTCATGGGGAAAAGCGTTCACCAGCCATAACACCGGCGCGCGCCCCTACCCTTCACGAACACGCGCCGGACGCGGCAGGTTTCGGTTTCAGTCGCCGCGCGCGGTGCCGATAAGAGGACATGGCCTCGCCCTACCCCAACCTCCGTCACGCCCAATATGCCAGCGCGCTGGGCGTGGTCGGTCCGCGACGTGACGTGCGCTGGGGGAAGTTTCTGTTTTCACCGCCCGAGCTGGTGAACCCGAATGCGATCTTCGACCCGCAGCCGTTCCGCACGCAGCCGCCGACGGCCTCGATGAAGCGCGCGCGCGCCTGACCCGCACCGAACTTTTTCCACCTACGCCAGCGGCACATTGTCCGCTGGTTTTTTTGCGCCCGCTGCCGGAGGCAGCCCGCCGGCCGGCCGATCCCGGAAAAGAAAAAGCGGAGACGCGCGCGTCTCCGCTCAGTGCAATCACGAAACGAAAATCAGTCGATGAAGTGCGACTCGGAAACTTCGGCCTTCGCGGCCGGCGCGCCGCCGTGCAGGCGCGGGCTCACGATCGCGGGGGCTTCGGTGGTCGCGGCCGCGGCGACCTTGGCCGCCGGCTTGCCTTTCGACTTCGCGGCGTGGACCGGGGCGGTCAACGACTGACGCTGGGCGTCGCCGTGCACCATGTGCATGAGTTCCTCGACGGCCGCGCGGACCTGCGCGGACTGGCCCTGGAGTTCCTCGGCAGAGCTGGCGGATTGCTGCGCGAGCGCGGCGTTGGCCTGCGTGATTTGATCCATGCCGGCGACGGCTTGGTTGAGCTGGCCGATGCCCTCGCTCTGCTCGTGCGAGGCTTGGGCGATGGAGCCGACCATTTCGTCGAGCTGGCGGATCTTCTGGACGATCGAGTCGAGGCTGGCGGCAACCTGGCTGCTGATCTGCGCGCCTTGCTCGCTCTTGGAGGAGGCGTCCGCGATCTTGGCGGCGGTTTCCTTGGCGGCTTGCGCGGAGCGCTGGGCGAGGTTGCGGACTTCCTCGGCGACGACCGCAAAACCGGCGCCGGCCTCACCGGCACGGGCGGCTTCGACCGCGGCGTTGAGCGCGAGGATGTTCGTCTGGAAGGCGATCTCGTCGATCGTCTTGATGATCTTGGAAATTTCGGAGGACGACGACTGGATGGCACCCATGGCGGAGCGCATGGCGGCCATGTCGCGAGCGCCGGCGTCGGCGGTGGCGCGCGCCTCGGCGGCGAGGCCCTTGGCGGATTGCGCGCCCTCGGAGTTGCGCTGCGTCATGCTCGCCATCTCGTGCAGCGAGGCGCTGCTTTCCTCAAGCGAGGCGGCCTGTCGGCTCGCGCCGTCGGACATCTGCGTGGAGACCTCTGCGACTTTCAGCGCTGCGGTGTGGGTCTGCGCGGACTCGGCGGCGAGCTGGTCGGCGATGACGGAAATCGGGCGGGTGATGCTGCGGATGACGAACCACGCGGCGAGGATGCCGCCGATGCAGCCCGCGGCGGTGAAGGTGAGCACCTGGATTTCGTTGCGGCGCTGCTCGGTGCGCATGCGGCCTTCGAGCGAAGCCTGGAACTCGACGACCGAGTCCTTCACGCGAACGAGGGCGGCGGTGAATTGCGGGGCAATCTTGTTGAGCTGTTCGGTGATCAGCTTGTTGCGGTCCTGCTTGGCGGCGATGATCTCGTCGAGGGCGGAGGAGTAGGCGCCGGCGGCGATGGCGAGGGACTTCAGGAGTGCGTCCTTGTTCTCGTCCTTCAGGGAGGCGTCGAGTTTCACGAGTTCCTCCTGATCGTGCTGCATCTTCACGATGGAGTCGGCGACGGTGGCGATGCTCTTCTTGGCGGCCTGCGCGTAGTCGACGCGCGAGGTGAGCATGAAGGAATTCGCGAGGCTGGAGCTCTCGAAGTAGGCCTTGAGGGCGTTGGACACCTTGAAGGCGCCGTTCATGTCGCCGTTGTTCTTGGCGTCGCCGAGGACCTTCTGGAGGCCGGCGGCGATCTCGTCACCGCGCGGGGTGAACTGATCCGCGACGACCGCGTCGAGTTTGCCGGTGGTGGCGACGATCTTCTGGAAGGCCTCGTCGTATTTCACGAGCAAGCCGGAGGCCTCAGCCAGCTGGGCGGAGCGCGCCGGATCGTTGATGATCTTGGCGGCCGCGGCCATTTCCTGATCGAGCTTTTGCTTGGCGCCTTTGTAGGCCTGCGCGTGCGTGGCGTCGGAGACGGCGAGGTATTCGTTAACCTGCAGCTTGACCTCGATCATCGCGGCGGCGAGGCCGGCGGCGGTGTTGGTCTCTCGCGCGCTGCCGGCGTATTCCGTGAGTTTGCGGCCGGAGGCCCCGAGGGCGATCCACGCCACTACGGCGATCGCGCCCAGAAGCACGAACACGAGGGTGAAACCGAGCGCAATGCGGCGCCCGATGGTGAGAGTGCGGGAGGACGACATGACAGGATCAGGTAATTGTTCGGGGACGATCAGGGAGACGGACGGTAGACAGCCGCTCAGTCGTCGCTGATGCTAAATTGGATCGGGATGCTGACCTTGAGCGCGATGGGGGTGCCGGCCTTCTTGGCGGGCTTGAACTTCCATTTGCGCAAGGCGTCGAGCGCCGGCTGAACGAACGCGTCGTTCGAGGCCTTCTCGACCTGCGGCTCGGTAACGTTGCCCTTCTCGTCGATCACGCATTTGACGGTGACGACGCCGCCGGTGCCTTCACGGCGCATCTCGGGGGGGAACTTGGGTGGCACCATGCGAACGGGCACGGGGGCTTCGAGGCCTTCATCCGCCATCACCGGCAAAGAACCGAACACGAGGGCGGCCGACAAAAGAATCAGGGATTTGGCTTTCATGACTGCATCGCGCTAAATCGGACAAGGGCGGGAAACCTTAACTGTGATTTAGCTGCTCGAGCCGAAAAACCCCGCGAATGGGCACTCGCGGGCCGGATTCCGCCGAGGGACGGCGAGAGGCGCGCGCATAAATGTTGCCCGCATCCGGCCGAACCCCAACGGTGCAGGCCTGTGCCTGTCCGCGACTTGAAGCTCAGCCGCATCGCCCGCAACGCCGCTTGGTCCACGTGCGCACTGGGCGCTCTGGGTCTGATCGGTGGTATCACCGACATCGAAATCCTGCAACGCCTCTGGCCGCACGGACGCCCGATGAGTGTGAACACCGCCATCAGCCTGATGGTCGGCGGCGCCGCTCTCCTGCTCCTGCAGCAACAATCCAAGGACACGCTGCGCCGCATCGCTGGGCAAGTGCTGGCGGTGCTCCTCGTCGTGGCGGCCGGCGGCGCGACGTTGGGCGCGACACTCGGGATCGACCTCGGCCAATTCGGCGCGGCGCTCGGCGTGGCCTTCGATTCGTCCTCGAGCAACCGCCTTGTCGTCAACGCCGCGCTCCCGCTCTGCCTCGCCGGCCTCGGTTTGCTGGCCTTGGCGCACGAACGCCGGCACTGGTTCGGCATCTCGAACTGGCTGGGGCTCGCGGTCACCAGCTTCGCCATCCTGTCGCTCGGCGGCGAGATCGCGGGGCCGTCGGAGGGCCCGATCGCGGTGGCCAGCTCGCTCGGACTGCTCCTGCTCGGCATCGCCATCGTCTGCGCGCGGCTGACCGGCGAGATTGTCCCGGTGTTCTCGCGGATCAATCCGCTCGGCTATTTTTCGCTCGTGCTGCTGTGCATCGGGCTCGTGGTGCCGCTGTTCATGTTCATCCTGGGTTCGTGGTGGCTCGCCCCGCTGGGAGCAGAGACGCAGGATACCGGATTGCTCCTGAACGTGGGCTACAGCGTGGTCATTTTCGGCGTGCTCACCTACGCGCTGCGACGGATGGACACGATCGATCAGCGCCGCCTCGATGCGGAGACCTCGCGCGACTTGCTGACCGCCCGCCTGCAACAGCAAGCCGCTAACCTCGAGGTCCTCGTCGGCGAGCGCACGCAGGAACTCCAGAAGACCACCGAACGCCTCGATCTCGCGCTGCGCGCCGGCAGCTTCGGCGTGTGGGACTGGGACCTCGTCAACAAACGCGTCTACTGGGACCACCACCAGTGCGCGCTCTACGGTTACACGCCCACGGAATTCGACGGCACGTCCGGTGCGTGGCTCGCCCGCATTCACCCGGAGGATCGGGAGCAGGTGCAGGAGGAAATCGGCCGCGCGCTCGCCGCCGACGAGGGATTTGAAGATCAGTTCCGCATCGCGCTGCCCGACGGCACCGAGCGCCACATTCAGACGCTCGGCGTGCTCCGCCGCGATGGCAGCGGTCGCGTGACTCGCGTCGTCGGCATCGATCGCGACGTGACCGAGGAACACGCTCGCGCCCGCGAACTCGCCTCGCTGAACGACCGGCTCAGCCTCGCCATCAAGGCCACGGGCTACGGCGTTTGGGAAATGGACCTCGCGACGCGCCGGATGATCTGGGACGACCGCATGCTCGAGATCTACGGCATCGATCGCAGCGCGTTCAGCGGCGCCGTCCAGGAATGGCACGACCGGGTGCTGCCCGAAGACGCCGATCAGGACGACCACGCCATCGCCGAAGCCATCGCCGGCCACACGCCGATTTATCAGAGTCAGTTCCGCATTCGCCGCCCCGACGGCACGCTGCGCCACATCGAGGCGCTCGGCATCATCCAGCGTGGCCGCGACGGCTCGGCGCTGCGCCTCGTCGGCCTCGATCGCGACATTACCGAGGCCAAGGAACTCCGCGAGGAACTCCGCATCTCGCAAGAGCGCTGGCAACTCGCCCTCACGGGCACGAACGACGGCGTGTGGGATTGGGACTTGGTGAGCGGCCTGATTTATCGCGACGCTCGATTCGCCGGCATGATTGGCTACCGCACCGACGAGCTGCCGGCGCGCCACGTTTGGCTCGAAATCGGCCACGCCGACGATGTCGCGCACGCCGAACAGGCCATGGCCGAGCACCTCGCCGGCCGCACCCCGATCTACCAAGCCGAGTATCGGCTCCGCCACAAGGACGGTCACTGGGTTTGGATCCTCGGCCGCGGCAAAGTCGTCGCCCGCGACGCGGCCGGCGCCCCCACCCGCGTCGTCGGCACGCACACGGACATCACGCAGCGCAAGGAACTCGAGGAGCGCCTGCGCCACGGCGAAGAAATGTCCCTGCAACTCTCGCGCCTCGCGCACATCGGCGCGTGGGAATGGGACCTCAACACCGCGCGCCTCACGTGGTCGCCCGAGATGTTCCGCATCCACGAAGTCGAGCTCGGCTTCGAGCCCACGCTCGAGAAGACCCTCTCGTTCTACCCGCCCGAAGCCCGCCACACCCTCACCGAGGCGATGGAGAACGCCGTCCGCGCCGGCAGCGGCTTCGACCTCGAGCTGCCATTCATCAATGCCCGCGGCCACAAGCTCTGGGTGCGCGTCCTCGGTCGCGCGCAGCTGAAGGACGGCCGCGCCACGCGCCTCTACGGCGCGTTTCAGGACATCACCGGTCGTCGCGACGCCGAGGAGATGCGCCGCCAGCTCGAGGGCCAGCTATTCCAGGCCCAGAAGATGGAAACGCTCGGCACGCTCGCCGGCGGCATCGCCCACGACTTCAACAATCTCCTTACCGGCATCCTCGGTTACCAGGACCTCGCACTCGACACGCTGCCCGAGAACGACCCGGCCCGCAACTACCTCGGCGCCGCCCGCGACGCCTCGCTGCGCGCGCGCGAGTTGATCGACCAGATCCTCACCTTCAGCCGGCAGGCCGACAGCGAAAAGGTGCCCGTCAATCTCGTGCAAGTGGTCGAGGATGCCCGCCGCTTCCTCCGCGCCACCGTCCCCGCCACGATCCGCATCGAAGTCGACACCGCCGCCCCGTGCGGCCGCGTGCTCGCCGACGCGACGCAGATTCACCAAGTCCTCCTCAACCTCGGCTCGAACTCCGCCCACGCCATGCGCGCCACCGGCGGCACGATGCGCCTGACCCTGCAGCAACAGGATCTCGATACCGAGACCGCCGGGGCGCTCAACAACCTGCCGCCCGGTCCCTACGCCCGCATCGATTTCGCCGACACCGGCCACGGCATGGACGAGGAGACGCGCAAGCGCATCTTCGACCCGTTCTTCACCACCAAGGAAGTCGGCCAGGGCACCGGCCTCGGCCTCTCCGTCGTGCACGGCATCATCCAAGCCCACCGCGGCGCCATCACGGTCGAGAGCGCGCCCGGCAAAGGCGCGACCTTCACGCTTTTCCTGCCCATCGCGCAGCAGCCCACCGTCGAATCCAACGCGCCGATGGACCTCGTCCCGCGCGGCAACGGCGAACTCATCGCCGTCGTCGACGACGAGGACATCGTCCGCAGCTTCGCCCAGATGGCGCTCGAGAAAAACGGCTACCGCGTCGCGTCGTTCGACTCCCCGGCGCAATGCCTCGAAGTCGTTCGCCGCAACGCCGCCGACTACTCCGCGCTCCTCACCGACCAGACGATGCCCGTGATGAAAGGTATCGAACTCGCCGCCGAGATCCGCACCTTCGCGCCGCAACTGCCCGTGGTGATCATGTCCGGCTACTTCTCGCGCATCTCGCCCGAGAAACTCGCCCAGATCGGCCACGTCGCGCTGCTCTCGAAGCCCTTCACGAACGAGGAACTCGCCCGCACGATGCACCGCGCAATCACCGGCGAGCCCACCAAAGGCTGAGGGCGGGCGATCCCGCGCGAACGAACACGCCAGCAATATCTGCACGGCGTTGCACAACATGCGCGCCCACGCGCGCCCGCCGAGCGCCGATGAGTAGGATGCGTTGCCCCCCGAGACGCCCACCTACTCGCATCCCCATGAAACAATGGACCATCGGCAAACGCATTGCCGTTCTCGCCGCGCTGCTTTGCAGCCTCACCCTCATCATCACCGCATGGAGCGTGCTCGGCATGCGCTCCATCCAAACGCAAGGGCAAGCCGTCAGCGGCAAGAACCTGCCCGGCGTCATCCAGACGAGCACGATGAACTACCTGCCCATGATCAACATGGTCCGGCTCTATCGCCTTCTCGACAACATCGACCCCAGCGAACGCAAGGCGATCGAAGACGCCACACTGGAGGACACCAAGAAATTCCGCGCCGCCGACAAGATCTACGCCGCGACGCTCCAGACCGACGCCGAACGCCGCGAATACGAGGCGCTCGGCCGCGTGCATGAAAAATACCTCGGACTCCGCGAAAAATACCTCTCGCTCGTGCAAAACGACCGCGAGCAGGCGCGCAAGATTCTGACCATCGACATGGTCGCCGCGTTGAACGAGTTCTCCACCGCGACGCTCACCATCCTCGGTGAAAACGCCCACGCCGGCGAAGTCGGCGGCCAGCAACTCGTCGACACCGTGCGGAGCACGTCGATTTCCCTGATCGTTGCCGGATCCTTGAGCGTGCTGCTCGGCATCGGTTTTTCATGGTTCATCGCCCGCCAAACCAACGCCGCGCTCGGCACCGTCTCCACCTCGCTCAACCTCGCGGCCGGCCACGTCGGCACCGCGGCGGGCCAAGTCTCCGCCGCCAGCCAATCCTTGGCGGAAGGTGCCAACACCCAAGCCGCCTCGCTCGAGGAGACCTCGGCGTCACTCGAAGAGATTTCCGGCCAGACCAAGCGCAACGCCGAGAACGCCGAGAACGCCCGCACCCTTTCCGACGACACTTTGCGCTCCACCGAACAAGGCTCCCAGCAAATGCAGGAGATGGTCGCCGCTATGGCGGACATTCGCACCGCATCGGACAACATCGCGAAAATCATCAAGGCGATCGATGAAATCGCCTTCCAGACCAATATCCTCGCGCTGAATGCAGCGGTTGAAGCTGCGCGAGCCGGCGAGGCCGGTGCCGGATTCGCCGTCGTCGCCGACGAGGTGCGCAACCTCGCTCAACGCGCCGCGCAAGCAGCCCGCGAAACCGCCGAGAAAATCGACGACTCGATCGCCAAGAGCGCGCGCGGCGTCGAGATTTCCGGTCGGGTCGCCGATGGACTCCGCGAAATCACGGAGAAAACCCGCAAGGTCAACACGCTCGTCGTCGAGATTGCCTCGGCGTCCAAGGAGCAGCGCCAGGGACTGGGGCAAGTGAACGCGGCCGTCTCCCAGATGGACAAGATCACCCAGAGCAACGCGGCGCACGCCGAGGAAACCGCCGCCGCGTCGGTGGACCTCAAGTCGCAATCGACCGCCATGCTCGAAAGCGTCCTGTCGTTGAACAGTCTTGTCGGTGGGGGCAGCGGAAATGCCGCTATCGACGCAGCCCAGAAGGCCCACGTTCCAGCTTCCACCGCTCGAACAATGAAGCGGTTGGCCACCGAGAAGAAACTCGCCTCCTCCCCTGCAAAACACGCAGAGCCAGCAATGGTTGCTGGCGACGCGAGCGATAGCTTCTTCCGAAATTCGTGACGCTCGTGCTGCGCCCTACCTCCTCTTGACGCAAAAGCCCGGCTTCCGTGAGGAAGCCGGGCTTTTCAAAGTGGAGCCAACAACTGGACTTGAACCAGCGACCCGCGCTTTACGAAAGCGCTGCTCTACCAACTGAGCTATGTTGGCGAAAGAACGAGGGGCCGATTTCGCGGGGCGGCCCCACCACTGGCAAGCACGTTTTTATTCCGAGCGACACCCAACGCCCATTTCGCCACCGCTCTCCGGGCAGGCCTCTTCCGGACACAAAAAAACCGGGCCCTCCGCCCGGTTGCGGTGATTGAGTAGGTGCGAAATTTCTCTGGCGGCGGCGCACCGCTTGCGGTGCGCCGGTTTTTATCGGAGGCGCAGGTTACAGACAGGCGCCGGCGCGGGCGAGAATCTCGTCGCGACGCTGGCGGGCGGTCTCGAGGTCTTTCGTCTCGAGCGACATCCGGACGCGCGACTTGGTGAGCGGCGTCGGGTGCACGGTGTAGTGCACATACCACGTTCCGTTGTTGTTCCAGAGGTGGTGGTTCGGGTTCGACTCGCGGACGCGCACCGAGGTGCGCGGGAACGCGAGCGAGGGATCGACGGCGGCGACCGAGCGACGGATAGCGTCGCGCGGGGCTTCCATCGTGCCGCTGGGAGCGGCACCGGCCTCGGAGCTGTAGCGGTTGGTTGTAGCTATCATGGGAAATTGGGCGCGCGGGCGTTCAGTTGCGCGCGTCGGCGAGGCGGGCGCGGATGGCCGCGCCCATTTGCGCGGTCGTCAGCGGCTTGGCGGCGCCGAGGTCGCCGGTGAGCTGGCCGGCATCGATCGTGGCGGAGACGGCGGCCTCGACGGCCTTGGCCTCGGCTTCGAGGCCGAGCGAGTGGCGGAGCAGCATCGCGGCGGAAAGGATCGTGCCGGTGGGATTGGCGATGCCCTTGCCGGCAATGTCGGGCGCGGAACCGTGGATGGGCTCGTAGAGGCCGATGCGGCCTTCGCCGAGCGAGGCGCTGGGGCACATGCCGAGCGATCCGGCGAGCACAGCGGCCTCGTCGGTGAGGATGTCGCCGAACATGTTTTCGGTCACGATGACGTCGAACGACGACGCATGCGTGATGAGGCGCATGGCGCAGGAGTCGACGAGCTGGTGCTCGAGTTTCACGTCGGGGAACTCCTTGCCGACCTCGATTGCCACCTTGCGCCAGAGCCGGGAGGACTCGAGCACGTTGGCCTTGTCGACCGAGGTGACGAGCTTCCGGCGCAGCTGCGCAAGTTGGAAGGCGAGTTTCACGATGCGTCGAATCTCGGCCTCGGTGTAGACCAGCGTGTCGACGGCGCGCTCGCCGTCGGGCGTCTGCTCGCGTCCCTTAGGAGTTCCGAAATAGAGTCCACCGGTGAGTTCGCGAACGACGATGAAGTCGACTCCGGCCACACGCTCGGGCTTGAGCGGAGAGAGCTTGGCGAGCGCGGGATGCGGGCTGATGGGCCGGAGATTGGCGTAAAGTCCGAGCGCCTTGCGGATCGCGAGGAGGCCCTGTTCGGGGCGGACTTTGGCCTGTGGGTCGTCCCACTTAGGTCCACCAACGGCGCCGAGCAGAACAGCATCCGCGCGACGACAGCCCTGAAGCGTTTCGTCCGGAAGTGCAGTGCCGTGGCGATCGATCGCGCAGCCGCCCAGAAGGTGCTCGGTGAATTCGAATTGGTGACCATAGTGACTCGCCACATCGGAAAGCAGAAGTCGTGCCTCGTGGACGACTTCGGGGCCGATGCCGTCCCCGGGGGTGAGTGCGATGGTTGCCTTCATTGATGCTGAGTATTTTGCACGGGAAATAACGGCCGTGCGCCGCGTGGATTGGGATTTGCTGACCAGCCGTTTTTTACACGGCGGCCGGCGTTTTCGTGGAAACAGGAGTGAGCCCGAACTCGTAACCATCGGCCAATGCGAGCCATGTGGCTTCGAGGATGTTGGGGCCGGCGCCGACCGTGCTCCAACGGGCGTCGCCGTTGTGCCAGTCGATCAGCACGCGCGTGATGGCGGCGGTGCCGGAGCCGGTGTTCAGGATGCGGACCTTGTAGTCCGCCAAGTGTATGCCGCGCACGACCGGGAAGTGCGGTTCGAGCGCCTTGCGGAGCGCACGGTCGAAGGCGTGCACCGGACCGTCGCCGCTGGCGGCGGTGTGCACCTCGTCGGCCTCGACCTGGAGCTTGATCGTCGCCTCGGCGAAACGCTTCTCGTCGTGGCGGCTGACCATCACGCGATAATTGATGAGCTTGAACGGCGCGGCGTATTCCGGCGCGCGACGACGCACGAGCAACGCGACGCTGGCCTCGGCGGCCTCGAACGAGAACCCCTCGTTCTCCAGCGCCTTGATGTCCTCCACGACCTTCGCGCCCGTCTGCGCGTCGAGGCCGGACACGCCGAAATGCTCGGCCTTGGAAACAAGATTGGCGCGGCCGGAGAGCTCGCTGACGACGACGCGCATCTCGTTGCCGACTTTCGTCGGCTCGATGTGCTGGTAGGCATCGGGATGACGCAGCATCGCCGAAACGTGCACGCCGGCCTTGTGGGCGAACGCGCTGTGACCGACGTAGGCCATGTGCTCGTTGAGGGAGAGATTCGCGACCTCGGCCACGAAATGCGCAACTTCGTAGAGGCGCGCCAAGGCGCCGGCGGGCAGCGCGCGCACACCGAGTTTCAACTCCAAGTTCGGCACCACGATGCAGAGGTTGGCGTTGCCGCAGCGTTCGCCGAAGCCGTTGACCGTGCCCTGCACGTGCGCGGCGCCGGCGCGGACGCCCGCGACGGTGTTCGCCACGGCGCAACCGGTGTCGTCATGCGTGTGCATGCCGATGCGCTGCGCTGGACCGAAGAGCGCACGAACGGCGCGAACGGTGTCCTCGACCTGCCACGGCAGATGCCCGCCGTTGGTGTCGCAGAGCGTCAGTGTTTCCGCCCCACCCTTCTGCGCGGCGGCGAGCGTTTTGAGCGCGTAGTCGGGATTCGCGTCGAACGCGTCGAAGAAATGCTCGGCGTCGTAGATCACGCGCTTCCCCTGCGCGCGCAGGTAAGCGACGGTGTCCTCGATCATGCGCAGGTTCTCGTCGAGCGTGGTGCGCAGCACTTCCTCGACCTGCATCACCGACGACTTGCCGAAGATGCAGCAAACCTCCGTGCCCGCCGCGACGAGCGCCTGCACGCTTGGATCGTCGGCGGGCGCGATGTTGGCGCGACGCGTGGCGCCGAACGCGACGATTTTCGCGTGTTTCCACGTGCGCGTGCGCGCGGCGTCGAAGAACGCGGCGTCCTTCGGGTTCGAGCCCGGCCAGCCGCCTTCGATGAAGGTGACGCCGAGCTCGTCGAGTTTCTGGGCAATGCGAATCTTGTCCTCGAGCGAATACGAGATGCCCTCGGTCTGGGCACCGTCGCGCAGCGTGGTGTCGAAAACTTCGACAGAAGCGGGGAGGACGGAAGTGGACATGATGGAAAAACTAGAGACCGGACGGGCGTCGACCGCCGAAGACGGCAAGTTCATGAATTTTGAAGAAGCAATCGACCTCTTCGAAGCCCGCGGCGCGCAGCCACGAACACTGCGTCTCGACGGGCGCGAGGATGTTGGCCGCCTTGTCAGGCCGGCGGTGAAATTCATCCGCGATTTGCGCGCGAGAGCGACCGGTGCCGCGCGCGGATTCGACGGCAAAAGCATGATCGATGAAATGCCCCTCGAAGATCGCCGTCGTCAGCGATGCCGCCGGCGCCACGTGTTCGACGTTCACGAACCACCCACCCGGCCGCAACAGCGCGAATATCTCCGCGTAGAGACTGCGTTTGCGAGAGTCCGGCTGATGGTGAATCGAATAGCCGGAAACCACGGCATCGAACGGCGCAAACATCTTCACCGAGGCCAGCCACGTGGACGTGGCGTAGTCGGCGAGCGCAAACTCCAGACCATCCTTCTCCGACGCGAGCATTTCCCGCGCACGTCGGAGCATGGGCTCCGAGAAATCCAGCAACACGCCACGACTCGCTGGAAAACGCGCCCGCATGGCGGCGCCAAGCACACCATCGCCGCATCCGAGATCGAGAAACGTTCCCACGCTTTCGCAGCCCGCGGCGAGCACGTCGAGCATCACTCCGCTCTGCGCCTCACTGAATGGTATCGCTTGTCGCCGCGATAGATAGTCGGCGACAACCTGATTTTCTTTCCAAACTTCAGCGACGGCGCACATGGGACTCAGTGCGCGGCGTCGGCCGGGACGCTGGATTTCTGCGCGTGCACCGGCGCGGCGTTCTGGCGCGAGAGCACGAGGTTGACCGCCGCGAGATAAGCTTTCGCACTCGCGACGATGATGTCGGTGTCGGCGCCGTGGCCGTGCGCGGAACGTTGGTCGTCGTGCTTCACGCGGACGGAAACTTCGCCGAGCGCGTCGATGCCTTCGGTGACGGCATTGACGACGAATTCAACCAACTCGACCGGGGTGCCGACGATCGTCGCGATCGCCTTGTAGGTCGCGTCGACCGGGCCGGTGCCCACGGCGGCGTGCACGTGCAGTTTGCCGTCGGGGCCTTTGAGACGGACGGTGGCAGTCGGGAGCCCGGTCGTGCCGCAGGCGACCTGGAGATCTTCGAGCGTCCAGAGTTCGGGCGCCTGCGTGCGCTCGTCGTTGGCAAGCGCGATGAGGTCGGCGTCGTGCACCGATTTTTTGCGGTCGGCGAGTTTCTTGAACTCGGCGAAGGCGCGCGCGAGCGCCTCGCCTTCGAGCGGATAACCGAGTTCGGCGAGGCGCTTCGAGACGGCGTTGCGGCCGGAATGCTTGCCGAGCACGAGCGTCGTCTGCGTCGCGCCGACGTCCTCGGGACGCATGATCTCGTAGGTCTGCGCGTTCTTGATCATGCCGTCCTGGTGGATGCCGGACTCGTGCGCGAAGGCGTTGGCGCCGACGATCGCCTTGTTCGGCGGAACGGGATAGCTGGTGACGCGTGAGATGAGCTTCGAGGCGCGGCAGAGCTGCTTCGAGTCGATGCCGGTTTGCAGGCCGACTTTCTCGCCGCGCGTCTTGATCGCCATGACGAGTTCCTCAAGCGAGGCGTTGCCCGCGCGCTCGCCGATGCCGTTGAGCGTGACTTCCGCCTGACGCGCGCCGGCGCGGAGGCCTGCGAGCGTATTGGCGACGGCGAGGCCGAGGTCGTCGTGGCAATGCGTGGAAATGATCACGTCCTTCGCGCCGGGCGTGTTGGCGATGACGCCGGCGATCATCGCGCCGTATTCGTCGGGCATGGTGTAGCCGACGGTGTCGGGAATGTTGAGCGTGGTCGCGCCGGCTTTGATGACGGCTTCGAGCACCTCGTAGAGAAACTTCGGGTCGCTGCGGCCGGCGTCCTCGGGCGAGAACTCGATATCGGCGCAGAGCGAACGCGCGAACGTCACCATCTCGACCGCGCGCGCCACGACTTCGGGGCGCGTCATGCGGAGCTTGTGCTGCAGGTGAATGTCGCTCGTCGCGAGGAAAGTGTGGATGCGCGGGCGCTTGGCGCCTTTGACGCCTTCCCAGGCGGTCGCGATGTCGTTGCGCGTGCAGCGCGCGAGGCCGCAGATGATCGGCGGCTCGCTTTGCGGACGGCCTTCGACGGGAGTCTGGCCAACCTCGGCGGCGATAGCTTGCACGGCGGCGAGATCGTCGGGCGACGCCGCCGGGAAACCCGCCTCGATCACATCGACGCCAAGTCGCGCCAGCGTGCGGGCAACTTCAAGCTTCTCGCTCGAGGTCATGGAGGCGCCGGGAGCTTGCTCACCGTCGCGCAGGCTGGTGTCGAAAATGCGGACGTAATTCGAGGACATGATGGGATCGGGTTGGAGAAACGAAAAACGCAGCGGTTATCGCTGCGTGTGGGGGCGCGGATCGCGCGGAGTGGAGAAGAGCGGGTTGACGAAGACGAAAGAGTCGGGAACGCCCGCGGCCGAGGGACGCGTAGCGGGTTCCGCGGCGGAGCGCTGGGAGCGCGGGTCCGCGTGGGCATCGTTCGGCGAGAACAAGTCCGTCACGCGGAAGGTGTCTTCACGGCGCGCGGACGAGGAGGCATTGTTCATGGTGATTTTGTAGGGAGAGAGGTGGCGGGCGGCCGCAAGCGACCGCCCGCCGGGGTAACACAACACCAAATCGGTTATTTCGAGATCACGACGGGATTGAGGAACGGCATCATGGCGCGGAGCTGCACGCCGACCTTTTCGATGGGCTGGCTGCGCTCCTTCTTGCGGAACGCGTTCATCGTCTTGCGGCCGTGCTTCTCGTTTTCGGCCATGAAGCGCTTGGCGAACTTGCCGCTCTGGATGTCGGCGAGGATGCGCTTCATTTCCTTCTGCGTCTCCTTGGTGATGACGCGCGGGCCGCTCTGATAATCGCCCCACTCCGCCGTGTCGGAAACGGAGTAGCGCATGTAGTTCAGGCCGCCGCGATACATCAGGTCGACGATGAGCTTCAGCTCGTGGAGGCACTCGAAGTAGGCGATCTCCGGCTGATAGCCGGCGTCGACGAGCGTCTTGAAGCCGGCTTTCACCAGCTCGGAGCAACCGCCGCACAACACGGCCTGCTCGCCGAACAAGTCGGTCTCCGTCTCTTCGGTGAACGTCGTCTCGAGCACGCCGGCGCGGGTGCAGCCGATGCCGCGCGCGTAGGAGAGCGCGAGGGCCTTGGCCTTGCCGGAGGCGTCCTGGTGCACGGCGTAGAGTCCGGGGACGCCGCCGCCCTCCTGGAACACTTCGCGCACGCGGTGGCCGGGGCTCTTCGGAGCGACCATGCACACGTCGACGTCGGCCGGGGGCTTGATGCCGCCGAAGCGGATGTTGAAACCGTGGGCGAAGAACAGCGCCTTGCCGGCGGCGAGATTCGGAGCGACGGACTCGCGGTAGACGCGCGCGGCGACGTGGTCTGGCACGAGCATCATGATAACGTCGGCCCATTTCGCGACGGCTTCGACGGTGTCGACTTTGAGGCCGGCCTTCTTGGCCTTCGGGCGGGACTTGGAGTCCTTCGCGAGGCCGACGCGCACGTCGACACCGCTGTCGCGGAGATTGAGCGCGTGGGCGTGGCCTTGGGAGCCGTAGCCGACGATCGCAACTTTGCGGGCGCGGATCAGCGAGAGGTCCGCCTGCTTGTCGTAATAGATTTTAGCCATGGGTATTAAAAGTTGAGAGTTGAGAGATGAGGGTTGAGAGAAACGGGAACGTTAGCGCGTGAGCTCCGGTGTGAAATGCGAGCCGCCGAAGAAATCGTAGTCCGCCGCGACGGGTGCAGCGTCGGCGGCGGGCGATTCCTCGAAGAACTCGTTCAGCGACGGCGCGGTGGTGTCCGAACGCTGAAAGCTGAGCGCTGAAAGCGGATTGCTCTGCTTCATACGGACATTGAGACGCCGGCGTGGCTGTGGTCGTCGGCCGCGCTCGCGGCGACCTCCGCGCGCACGAGCGGCGGATTGGCGGAGAGCTTGTCGTGGCCGCGCGCCATCGAGACGGAGCCGGTGCGGACGAGCTCGAGGATGCCGTAGGGACGGAGCACCATCTCGAACTTACCGATTTTCTCCGGCGTGCCGGTGACTTCGATGACGAGCGATTCCTCGTCCACGTCGACGACGCGGGCGCGGAACATGTCGACGAACTCAAGCACCTGCGAACGCGTGGCGGCGGTGACCTTGACCTTCACGAGGCCGAGTTCGCGGTTGAGCGCCGGCTTGTGCGTGAGGTCGTCGACGCGGAGCACGTTGACGAGCTTGTAGAGGTTGGCCTCGACGATGCGCGCGCCGGCGTCGGTGGCGTCGACCACGACGGTGAGACGCGAGACGCCGGCCTGCTCGGTGCGGCCAACGGTGAGAGAGTCGATGTTGAAGTTGCGGCGGCGGAACAGCGAAGCGACGCGGTTCAGCACGCCGGGCACGTCCTCGACGTAGGCGATGAGAGTATGTTTCGGCATGGCGGGATTCTCCTCGGGTTAGCGGCGCTTGCCCGCCTTCGTCGCTTTCGCGACCACGGGGCGGCTCGACTTCTTCGAAGTCTCGGCGGATTTTTTCTTCAGTGACGGCGCGGGCTTGCGCTTCGCGGCCGGGACGGAGGCGGCTTTTGACGGACCGCCGGTGAGCGTGAGTTCGGAGACGGCGGCGCTCTCGCCGTTGGGCATCTGCCACTCCTTGTCCGCGCCGGACTCGGCGAGGATTTCGCGCTTCGGGCGGCGGATCATCGCATCGAGGTCGGCGCCGGCGGGCACCATGGGGAACACGGCGTCCTCCTGCTCGACCACGAAGTCGACGACGGTCGTGCGTTTGTCGGCGAGCACGGCTTTGACCGTCGAGTTCACCTCGGCGCGCTTGTCGCAACGCAGGCCGTTGAGGCGGTAGGCTTCGGCGAGTTTGACGAAGTCAGGACCGGTCATCGGCGTGGCGGCGTAGCGCTTCTCGTAGAAAAACTCCTGCCACTGGCGCACCATGCCGAGGAAGGCGTTGTTGATGATCGCGACGTTGACCTTGATGCCTTCCTGCTCGGCGGTGGCCAGTTCGCACGAAGTCATCTGGAAGCCGCCGTCGCCGACGACCACCCACACGTCTTTTTCCGGGCAGGCGAATTTGGCACCGATGGCCGCGGGGAGCGCGAAGCCCATCGTGCCGAGGCCGCCGGAGGTGATGAGCGAACGCGGCTTCTCGTGGCGATAATACTGCGCTTCCCACATCTGGTGCTGGCCGACGTCGGTAACGACGATGGTGTCGCGATCCTTCGTGGCGCGCCAGAGGTCGTTGATCACGTGCGCGGCGTAGAGGTGGCCGTTGTCGGGGAGCGCCTGGATGTCGCGCACGGCGGAGTCGCCCTTCATCTCAGCGATCTTGGCCCACCATTCGCCGCGGTCCGAAGTGCGGACCTTCGGGAGCAATTCCTCGAGCACTTCGCGGAGATCGCCGATGAGCGGCACGTCGACGTGGACGTTCTTGTTCACTTCGGACGGGTCGATCTCGACGTGAATCTTCTTCGCGTGCGGCGCGTAGGTCTTGAGGTTGCCGGTGACGCGATCGTCGAAGCGCATGCCGAGCGCGATGAGCAGGTCGGCTTGTTGGATGGCCTGATTGACCCACGCCTCGCCGTGCATGCCCATCATGCCGAGGTTGAACGGCGAGGAAGCCGGCACGACACCGAGGCCGAGCAACGTGACCGCGATCGGGATGCGCGCGGTGTCGGCGAGTTCGAGCACCTGCGCGGTGGCGCCGGAGAGCTTGATGCCTTGGCCGGCGAGGATCACCGGGCGCTTGGCGGAATTGATCAACTCGAGCGCGCGCTCGTATTCGGTCGGCAACGCGCGGAGGTTCGGGCGATAGCCCGGAAGCTTCGGCGCGGCCGCTTCCCAGTCGAACTCGGCGGTGAGTTGCTGCGCATCCTTCGTGATGTCGACAAGCACCGGGCCCGGGCGACCGCTCTTGGCGATGTAGAATGCCTCGCGGATGACGCGCGCGATGTCGGCGGTTTTCGTCACGAGGTAGTTGTGCTTCGTGACCGGGAGCGTGACGCCGGTGACGTCGGTCTCCTGGAACGCGTCCGTGCCGAGCGCACGCGAGCCGACCTGGCCGGTGATGCACACGATCGGGGACGAGTCCATCATCGCGGTGGCGATGCCGGTGACCATGTTGGTGGCGCCGGGGCCCGACGTCGCGATGGCGACACCGACCTTGCCGCTGGCGCGCGCATAGCCGTCGGCCATGTGCGTGGCGCCCTGTTCGTGGCGCGTGAGGACGTGATGAATCTGCGGATACTTCGTCATCGCGTCGTAGGTCGGGAGGATCGCGCCGCCCGGGTAACCGAACACGACATCCACGCCTTCGCGGATGAGGCATTCCCAGATGATTTCTGCGCCAGTGAGTTTCATGCGTGAAAGAATTTTGGAGGTTGGAGAAAAGCTCAGGAAGTCACCGCGCCCTGCGCGGCGGACGAGACGGTGTTGGCGTATTTCGCCATCACGCCGCGCTGGTAACGCGGCACGGGCGGCGTCCAGCCCTGGCGGCGGTAGGTGAAGTCGACCGCCGCGACCTCGACGTGCAATTTGCGCGCGGCGACGTCGATTTCGATGATGTCGCCTTCGCGCACGAACGCGATCGCGCCACCCACGAAGGCTTCGGGCGCAACGTGACCGATGGACATGCCGCGCGTCGCGCCGGAGAAGCGTCCGTCGGTGAGCAACGCCACCGAGTCGGCGAGGCCGGCGCCCGCGAGCGCGGCGGTGACGCCGAGCATCTCGCGCATGCCGGGGCCGCCCTTGGGCCCTTCGTAACGAATGACGACGACGTCGCCCGCCTTGATCTTCTGCGCGGTGGCCGCGGCCATGGCGTCCTCCTCGCAGTTGAACACACGCGCCGGGCCGCGATGCTTTTGCACGCTGCTGCCGGCGACTTTGAGCACGCAGCCTTCCTCGGCGAGATTGCCGCGGAGGATGACGAGGCCGCCGTGCGGCTTGAAGGGCTTCTCGACCGAGCGGATGACCTGCTGGCCGGGCGTCTCGGGCGCGTTCTTCACTTCCTCGGCAAGCGAACGACCGGTGACCGTCGGGCAACCGCCGGTGAGCAATCCGCCCTCGAGCAGACGGCGGAGCAGCAGCGTGATGCCGCCGGCGGCGTGCATCTCGGGCGCGGTGTAGAGACCGCCGGGCTTGAGCGTCGCGATGGTCGGCGTCTGGTCGCTGAGACGATCAAAATCCTCGAGCGAGAGCGGCACGCCGACCTCGTGAGCGAGAGCGATGAGGTGCAACACGGCGTTGGTCGAACCGCCCGAAGCGGCGACCGCGCGGATGGCGTTCTCGAACGCCGGCCGAATAAAGATCTGCGCCGGGCGCAGGTCGCGACGCACGAGTTCGACGGCGAGTTCACCGCAGCGGCGCGCCGCGTCTTTCTTCGTCGGATCGACCGCGGGAATGCCGTTCAAGCCCGCGGGCGAGATGCCGACGGCCTCCATGACGGTGGCCATCGTGTTCGCGGTGAACTGGCCGCCGCACGAACCCGCGGTCGGGCACGCGGCGTTCTCGACGCACTTGAATTCCTTTTCGTCGATCTTGCCGGCGTTGAACGCGCCGACGGCTTCGAACACGTCCTGCACGGTCAGCGCCTTGCCGTGGTGATCGCCGTGGTTGATCGACCCGCCGTAGAGGGCGAGGCCCGGCACGTTGACGCGAGCGAGCGCCATCATGACGCCGGGGTTGGTCTTGTCGCAGCCGGAGAGGCAGACGAGGCCGTCGAGGTAATTGCCGCGCACGACGAGCTCGATGGAATCGGCGATGACTTCGCGCGAGATGAGCGAGGTCTTCATGCCCTCGGTGCCCATCGTGATGCCGTCGGAGATGGAGACGGTGTTGAATTCCATCGGCGTGCCGCCGGCCGCGCGGATGCCGGCTTTCACGGCCTCGGCGAGTTCGCGGAGGTGATAGTTGCATGGACCAATTTCGGTCCACGTGTTCGCGATGCCGATGAGCGGCTTCTTGAGGTCCTCGTCGGTGAATCCGACCGCCTTGAGCATGGCGCGCGCGGGCGCCCGGCTGACGCCCTCGGTGATCGCCCGGGAGTTCTTGCGCAGGTCTTCGCTCATGCGCGTGCAGCCCCCGTGGCGGGGCGGTTGAGGTGGTGGTTGAGGACAGTTTTCATTCGGAAAAAAGAAAGGCCACCCGGTTTGGGCGGCCTTTTCGAAACTTGGAGAGTTGAGTCTCTTTAGTTGTGCGAAAGCCGCCCGTTGGAGGGGGTAAGCAGAATGACGACCGCAATAATAAGAGCGGTGAAGAGGTGAAGGGAGAGCTTGAGGCTCGACGTCATTCGAGAAAAGAGACGGGCGAATTTCTGCGGGTCAGAGGAGAATCGGTCAACGGCGGTCTTTCTTTATGACAGCACTTAGACCGCGCGACGGATCACGAGCAGCGAAACCACGCTAACTGCCAGCCACAGCGTGATTCCCATCGCAAATGGCCGCCAGCCGACGGAGCGGAGATTTTCCCGGGAGAGGCTGGCCCCAATGAGAAACAGCGTGACAGCGAGCCCCGCCTTGGCCGCGCTGACCCAGAATTGATACACTGGGGCCCCGGCGGGAAACGCCGATGCGAGCGCCGAAGCCGCGATGAACAGCAGCACAAACCACGGAATCACGGCCTTCGCACCGCGCTGCTTCTCCTTCCACGCCGCGACCGCCACCAGAGGCAGAATCCACAGCGCGCGCGCCAATTTCACCGGCACCGCGATGGCGAGCGAAGCCGCGGAGTATTTCGCCGCCGCACCCACGACCGAACTCGTGTCGTGGATGGCGATGGCGGCCCAATAGCCGAACTGCTCCGGCGTCAGCCCAACCAGGTGACCGATCGCCGGAAAAAGGAAAAGCGCCACGGCGTTCAGCACGAACACGCAACCCAGCGCCACCGACATCACTCCCGCCTCCGCGCCGAGCACCGGCCCCATCGCCGCGATGGCACTGCCGCCGCAGATCGCCGTGCCCGTTGAAATGAGCTGCCCCGTCGTCCGCTCGACTGCGAACCACCGCGCGAGCAACACTCCGAATCCGATCGTCGCAGCCAGGGTGAGCGCGGTCGTGACGACGCCAGTCGAACCGGCCTTCATCACCGCGCTGAATTGGATGCCGAAACCCAGTCCGACGACCGAAGCCTGCAACAGGTATTTCTGCACCTTCGCCGCGCGCTTCGCGTCGGTGTTGCCAATGAACACCGCAAACACCAGCCCCGCGAACAACGCCACGGGCGGCGTGACCCACGGCAGGCCGCACGCGACCGCGACGAGCCACAGCGCGGGTGTTTTCCAGGTTGGCGGCGCGGCGGACATCTCCGACGGTTGCCAGCACTTGACCGCCAACTCCAGCCGGGAAACAAAGACCGCTCGGACTTCGTGAAAACCGATCTCTTCGACTACCCGCTCCCCGAGCACCTCATCGCGCAAACGCCCGCCGTGCAACGCGACGCCTCGCGCCTGCTCGTCGTGCACCGCGCCGAGCGGCGCATCGAGCACCGGCATTTCCGCGAAATCGGCGACTACCTGCGCGCGGGCGACACGCTGTTCCGCAACAACGCCGCCGTCATCCCCGCGCGCCTGCACGCCCGCCGCCCGACCGGCGGCGCGGTCGAGTGCCTCCTGCTGCGTCCCGCCGTCAACGCACACGACGAGTGGTGGTGCCTGCTGCGTCCCGGCCGGAAGGTCCCTCCCGGCGAGACCTTCGGCCTCCCCGGCCAGTTCGCCGCCACTGTGCGCGAAAAGAATGCCGAGGGACTCTTCCGCGTCGCGTTCGTCGGCGACGGCGGCGCTGACATCCTCACGATCGCCAACCGCATCGGCGAGATGCCGCTGCCGCCTTACATCACCGAACGCGGCGACGATTCCGCGAAGGCCATCGATCGCGAGCGCTACCAAACCGTCTACGCCGACCGCGCGCACCAAGTCGCCGCCGCCGCGCCCACTGCCGGCCTGCATTTCACGCCGCAACTACTCGGGCAACTTGCCGGCGCCGGCGTGCGCTTTGCCGACGTCACGTTGCACGTGGGCCTCGGCACGTTTCGCCCCATCGCCGCCGAGAACGTCGAGGACCACGTCATCCACCGCGAGGTCTACGAGGTCCCCGCCGCCACCCAAGCCGCGCTCTTCGCTCCCACCGCTCCCGACAATGCCGCGCCACGCCGCATCGCCGTCGGCACGACGTCCCTGCGCACGCTTGAAGATTTCCGCCGCCGCCACGCGGCACCGCTCGGACGCGACTACCTCGGCGAGGCCGACATCTACATCCACCCGCCCGCGACGTTCGCCGCCGTCGACGCGCTGATCACGAACTTCCACCAGCCCCGCTCCACCCTGCTCTGCCTCGTCGCCGCTTTTCTCGCGCCCGGCAGCACGGACGGCATCGCGTGGTTCCGCGAGATCTACGCCGAGGCCGCCGCGCGCGGCTACCGTTTCCTCAGCTACGGCGACGCGATGCTCATCCTCTAAAAAACAGAGGCCGCATCGCCCTGCCTCGCCCCGGCAATTTGCCGTAATACGGCAAATTGGCCAGGGCTCACCCGCGCACACACTGGCGAGTGCAAACAGCCTCCAGGTGCGGCGAAGAACCCGCTCGAATAAATTAGTTGCAACCGCAACAAACCGGGCTACCCGTCTGCGTCCTCAACCTCTGAACCAAATGAAACGTCTCCTTACCCTTGTTGCCACCCTCGCCCTCGTCGTCGCCGCGCGCGCCGACGCCGTCACCTACAAGATCGACGCGACGCACTCGTCCGTCGGCTTCAGCATCCGCCACCTCGTCTCGAAGTTCTCCGCGAGCTTCGCCAAGGTCGAAGGCTCCATCACCTTCGACGCCGCCGCGCCCGAATCGAGCAGCGTCGAGGCCACCGTCGCCGTCGGCTCCGTCAGCACCGCCAACGAGAAGCGCGAAGGCCACCTGAAGAGCCCCGACTTCTTCGACGAGGCCAAGTTCCCGACCGCCACCTTCAAGTCCACGTCGTGGAAAAAGACCGGCGAGAACACTTTCGACGTCGCCGGCGACCTCACGATCAAGGGCACGACCAAGCCCGTCACCCTCCAAGTCACGCTCCTCGGCACCGGCCCCGGCATGGGCGGCGCGACCGTTTCCGGTTGGGAAGCCACCGCGAAGATCAACCGCAATGACTTCGGCGTCTCCTACGGCCCGAAGATCCTCGGCGACGAAGTCACGCTGAACATCGCCATCGAAGCCGGCTACAAGCCCGCCGCCGCCGCGAAGAGCTGAGTTCTCCCAACAATTTTCTCCACGCAAACAGGACGGCCCGCGAGGCCGTCCTTTCTTTTTGGCCGCACCTTGCTACGTTGCGCCGCGTGACCGCCGACGAGCTCCAACACCTGATCGAAGACGCCACCTTCGACTACACCATGGGCGCCAACGACGACGCCCTCGCCAAGCTCGCGCGCGCCACCGCCGCCGCGCCCGACTCGTTCGCGGCGTGGCACGCCGCCGCTGAGATCAATTTCGGCCTGCGCCGCTTCGACGACGCCCTCCACGCCGCCGAGCAAGCGCATCGCCTGCAGCCCGACGACCTCTTCATCAACACCACCCTGTCGCGCGTCTGGATGGAAAAAGGCGACAAGGCCAAAGCCGAGCACTTCGGAGCTCAGGCGAAAATCGCGAGCTGGAAGGACCAGCTGAAAAATCCCGCCGCCCACCAAGGCGGCCTGTGAGCCATCGCGAACCTCGCGCCGAAGACGCCCCGCTGGGCGCGCGCCGCGCTCAGATCCGTCGTTCGATCACCGCGCCGGACGGCTCCTTGAAGCGGAGCGATCGCGTCTCGGCGTTGTAGCCGTCGAGCACGACGCCGAGATTGAGTTCGACGACGTCGCCAAAGGTATACGCGCTCGCGCCAATCAGCACGCGCGGCTGGCCGGTGAGGCGGGTTCCACCGATCTTGGCCGCCTTCAACCAGCGAGCAAATCCCAGGCTCGGTTTCGGCGAACCGGCCGGCACCACAAACTCGCCGTCGCTGCCGAGCAGCACCGCGACCGCATCGCGCTTCGGCTTGTTCGTCACCTCCGGCTCGGGCGTCGGCGTCACCGACGGAGCCACCACGGGCTTCGGCGCGCCATCGACCGCGGCATTCGGATCATCGAGCATCTTTTCGACGAGGTCGTAGGCCGCCTTGTGCTTCTCACCGGCGTCCTTGATGGTCTCCTTCGCCTGCTTTAACGCGGTGAAAGGCGTCGCAACCGAGGTGGAGCTGGCGGCCGCGCCCCCGGCCTTGTCCTCCGCCGCACGCGGCGCCGCTGCGGGCGGCGGCGGAACCTCGAGCTTCGCCCGCTGCATCCGCTGATACTGAACGATGCCGGCCAGACAACCGATGAGCAGGATCACCGTCGAACCCGTCCACCAACGCACCTGCGGCCGCTTCGGCAGATTGAACTCGAACGGCGGCGGCGTTCCGGAAAAAGGCGCGGTGCTCGTCGCGCTCGTGAACGGTGGCGTGGTCGCCATCGGCACCGGCATGGGCGGGATCGTCGCGTCCGCGCCCGTGAGCAGCACGCGGGTCTGAGCATTCAGCGCCGGATTCGCGACGACCGCCGGCCGCGGACCGTTCGGCGGCGCCGTGGGGACGACCGCGCGCGGAGCCTCTTCCGGTTTTTCTTCCGCCGGCACGATGCGCACGCGCGCCTTCTTGGTCGGCGGATCAACTACGCAGGAAAACGGCATCTGCGAAATCGCCGGTCGCTCGTCCGGCACGAACGGCGTCGCCGTCGCCGACGACACTAGCCGGTTCACCACGGACGGCGGCAACGGCGGCCAGCTGCCCCCCGCCGGAGGCGACGCATCCGCCGAACTCGCTTCTCGCGGTTGCGGAGGTGATTGATCGCCCGAGGGTTGGCTCACGCCCGAGACTGCACGGGAAAACACCCTAGCCATCAAGGCAATTCTCGCTCAGTCCACCCCACGGCCGCTCGGGCCGCCCGTTGACACGCGCCCGCGCGCCTCCCTACGCTCCGCACCTTATGGATCGTCCCGCCTACCTGCTCGAGTTCGAGAAGCCGCTCCGCGAACTGGAAAAACAGCTCGACGCGCTGCACCAGCAATCGCTGGAGAACAACATCGACATGTCGGCCGAACTCTCGGCCATCGAGCAGAAGATCGAGGTCACAAAACGCGAGATCTACTCCTCCCTCACGCCGTGGCAGCGCATCCAGGTCGCGCGTCATCCGAAGCGCCCCTACGCGCTCGACTACATCCAGGCGCTTTTCAGCGACTTTCAGGAACTCCACGGCGACCGCCAGTTCAACGACGACCGCGCCCTCTTCGGCGGCACCGCCTTCTTCGAGGGCCGCGCCGTCATGGTCATTGCCCAGCAGAAGGGCCGCGACGCGAAGGAAAATGTCATCCGCAACTACGGCATGCCGCAGCCGGAGGGCTATCGCAAGGCCCTCCGCCTGATGAAACTCGCCGAGAAATTCGGCCTGCCCGTCATCACCTTCGTGGACACGATGGGCGCCTACCCCGGCGTCGAGTCCGAGGCCCGCCACGTCTCCGAAGCCATCGCCGTCAACCTCCGCGAGATGGCCCTGCTCAAAGTCCCCTCGATCGCCGTCGTCGTCGGCGAAGGCGGCTCCGGCGGCGCGCTCGGCATCGCTGTCACGGACCGCGTGCTGGTGTTCGAAAACGCCTACTACTCCGTCATCTCCCCCGAAGGCTGCGCCGCCATCCTCTGGAAGGACCGCGCCCAAGCACCCAAGGCCGCCGAGGCGTTGAAACTGAACGCCGCCAACCTCAAGGAACTCGGCGTCGTCGACGAAGTCATCCCCGAGCCGCTCGGCGGCGCGCACAACGACCCCGCCGCCGCCGCCACCGCGCTGAAGGCCGCCTTCAAGCGCCACTTGGACGAGTTGCTGGAAAAGTCCGAGGAGCAGCTCCTCGACGACCGCTACGAGCGCTACCGCGAACTCGGCCAATACCGCGAAACCGCGACGAAGTGAGCGGCCGCGGAACACTCGCGGCTCCGTCCGCCGGACGCGCCATCGCCGGCGCGAGTTGGATGGTGCTCGCCGGCGTTGCCTTCGCGCTCCTCAACGTCGCGACGCAATGGCTGACGATGCGACTCTCGCTCGCGCCCGCCACCGTGGCGTTCTGGCAATACGCCTTCGCCTTGGTGCTCGCGCTGCCGCTGTTGCGCAAACTCGGGCTCGGCGCCATGCGCACGTCGCGTCCGGTTTATCACCTGATTCGCGTCGCACTCGCCGCGCTCGGCGTCCAGGCGTGGGTCGCCGGCCTCGCGCACGTTCCGATCTGGCAGGCGATCGCCTTGGTCATGACTTCGCCGTTCTTCGTCATCGTGGGCGCGCGGCTGTTTCTCCACGAGAAGGTCGGCGCGATGCGCTGGCTGGCCACGAGCGTCGGCTTCGCCGGCGTGATGATCATCCTGCAGCCTTGGTCCGACGCCTTCACGGCTTACAGCCTGCTGCCAATCGCGGCCGCCCTGCTCTGGGGCGTGGCCTCGCTGATGATGAAACGGCTCACCCATCAGGAACGCCCCGAAACGATCACCGTCTGGCTGCTGCTCCTGCTCACGCCGCTCAACGGCCTGCTCGCGCTCGGCAGCGGCGCCGGACTCGGCCTGCCCACCGGCGCGGCGCTCGCGCTCCTCGTGGCCGCAGGAGTCCTGACGGCCGCCGCTCAACATTTCCTGACGCTCGCCTACTCCGTCGCCGACGCCGCCTACGTGCAACCCTTCGACGACCTGAAGCTGCCGTTGAACGTCGCGGCCGGCTGGCTATTCTTCGGCTACGCACCGAGCGGCTACCTATGGCTCGGCGCCGCGATGATCCTCGGCGCCTCGCTCCTCATGCTCTCGCACGAGCTGAAGCAGGGCAAACGCGCCGCAGAGGAAAGGTAGGGCGAGTCGTCCCCGACGAGCCGCCGCCCGAGACTGTTTTGATAGGGGCGCAGTCTTGCTGCGCCCTTCGTCGGTGCAAAATAGTCGTAGCGCAGGCTTCCAGCCTGCTCTGACGTTCGCTGCAGGCTGGAAGCCTGCGCTACTCGGTCACACCGCCAGATACGGCAGCTTCTTCGCGGTGTCCTTCACCGCCGGGATGCCGTCGAGGAGTTCGCCGATGGCGTCCCAGCGGCCGTTCACGAGCGCGTCGCGCGCGCTGTCGCGCTGCGTAATCGGCACGCTCGCGCCGCCGAAGCGCACTTCGAGCTTCGCGAGGTCGATCGTGATTTCAGCGGTCGGATTGGCCTCCACGAACGCGGCGAGCTTGGCGATGTCCTCGCGCTTCGCGCTGACGCACGGCATGCCGAGCGTCGTGCTGTTGCCGAAAAAAATCTCGGCGAAATTTTCCGCGATGACGGCCTTGAAACCGTATTTCTGGATCGCCTGCGGCGCGTGCTCGCGGGAGGAGCCGCAGCCGAAATTGGCGCCGGAGAGCAGAATCGTCGCGCCGGCGAAGCGCTGCTCATTGAGCGGGTGCGCGGCCTTGGAGCCGTCCGGGTTGTGGCGGACGTCGTGGAAGAGGAACTCACCGAGACCGTCGAACGTGACGCACTTCATGAAGCGCGCCGGGATGATGCGGTCGGTGTCGATGTCGTTGCCGGGCACGGAAACCGCGCGGCCGGTGACGGAGGTGATTTTGGCGAGAGCCATGAAAATTGAGAGTTGAGGGCTGAGAGTTGAGAGACAGCGGGCTTGGAGCTGATTGCTGAGCGCTGGGAGCTGATAGCTCAGTTAACCGCGAAGACTTCGCGCGCATCCGCCACGGTGCCGGTGACGGCGGCGGCGGCGACCATGACGGGACTCATCAGGATCGTGCGGCCGGTGACGGAGCCTTGGCGGCCCTTGAAGTTGCGGTTCGACGAGCTGGCGCAGAGTTGGTCGCCGACGAGTTTGTCGGGATTCATCGCGAGGCACATCGAGCAACCGGCGCCGCGCCACTCGAAGCCGGCTTCGGCGAGGACCTTGTCGATGCCTTCCTTCTCGCACTGGAGCGCGACGATTTGCGAGCCGGGCACGGCGATGGCCTTCACGCCGGGCGCGACGCGCTTGCCTTTGACGTATTTGGCGACTTCGCGGAAGTCCGAGAGGCGGCCGTTGGTGCACGAGCCGAGAAACGCGACGTCGATCTTCGTGCCCTTGATGGGCGCGCCCGCGGGCAACTTCATGTAAGCGAGCGCCTCGATGATCCCGGCCTTGTCGTCGGCGGAAGTGGCGGTGTCCGGGCTCGGAATGTTCTCGGAGATCGAGATGCCCTGGCCGGGATTGATGCCCCAGGTGACGGTCGGCGCGATGTCGGCGGCGTCGATTTTCACGATGTCGTCGTAGCGGCAGCCGGCGTCGCTCGCGAAGGATTTCCAGCGCACCACCGCCTCGTCCCACGCGGCGCCGGTCGGCGAATACGGACGGCCCTTCAGGTAGGCGAACGTGGTCTCGTCGGGATTGACGTAGCCGACGCGCGCGCCGCCCTCGATGGACATGTTGCAGACGGTCATGCGCTCTTCCATCGAGAAGCCGTCGAACACACTGCCGGCATACTCGTAAGCGAAACCGGTGCCTCCGTTCACGCCGAGCGTGCGGATGATGTGGAGGATGACGTCCTTCGCGTAGACGCCGGCGCGGAGTTTGCCGTTCACCTCGATGCGGCGGACTTTCAACTGGCCGAGCGCCATCGTCTGCGTGGCGAGCACGTCGCGCACTTGCGAGGTGCCGATGCCGAACGCGATCGCGCCGAACGCGCCGTGCGTGCTCGTGTGCGAATCGCCGCACGCGATCGTGGTGCCGGGCTGGGTGATGCCCTGCTCGGGACCGACGATGTGCACCACGCCCTGCTTGCCGCTCGCGCGGTCGAAGAAAGTGATGCCGAACTGCGCGCAGTTCTTCCGCAGCTCGTCCATCATCGCCTGCGCCAGCGGATCGGCGTAGGGCTCGACGAGCTGGTCGGTCGGCACGATGTGGTCCACCGTGGCGAACGTGCGGTGCGGCATGAGCACCGGGAGCTTGAGGTCGCGCAACATGCCGAAGGCCTGCGGCGACGTGACCTCGTGGATGAGGTGCGTGCCGATGAGCAGCTGCGTCTGGCCGTTGGCCAGTTTCTTGACCGTGTGGGCGGCCCAGACTTTTTCGAAGAGGGATTGGGGAGCGGACATGGAAGGAAAAAACAGGAACGAGAAGTGGTTCGGGCGATTGACTACTGAACCACGGATTTCACGGATAACACGGATGAAACCGATCCGTGCAATCCGTGAAATCCGTGGTCAAAAACAACGCGGCTCCGTGGCGTGAGCCTCGAAGCGGTCGCGAGCTTACCAGTTTCTTGCCATAACCGGAAATACCTCTTTCATCACGATTGATGCCGCGCGAGTATCAATATCCCTTCGAGCTGCGCCACCTCGTCTACTTCCGCGAAGTGGCGCGGCAGCTCCACTACCGCAAGGCCGCCGAGTCGCTCGCCATCGCGCAACCGGCGCTGTCTCGCGCCATCACGCAGCTGGAAACATCTCTCGGCGTCGATCTCCTCAACCGCACGCAGCGGCGCGTGGAACTGACGGCCGCCGGCAAGGCGTTCCTCGAACGCATCGAGCCGCTTCTGCGCGCACTCGCCGCCGTGCCTGGCGATATCCAGGCGCTCGCCGGCGGCCAGGCCGGGCACGTGCGCGTCGCGTTCACGGGCCTCGCGATGGCGACGGTGCTGCCGGGCATCCTGCGCGAGTTCAACCGCCGCTATCCCGGCGTGCGCGTGGAGCTGAACGAGTCGCCGACGTCCGCGCAACTCGACGCGCTGAAAGCCGGGGAAATCGCGTGCGGCTTTTTCCACCCGGACGAACAGACCCCCGCCGGCCTGCGCACGAAGGTGCTGCTGCGGGAGAAAAACGGCGTCCTCCTGCCCGGCGAGCATCCCCTCGCCCACGCGAAAAAACTCAAGCTCCGCGACCTCGCCGGCACGCCCTTCGTGATGTTCCCGCGCGCGCACAATCCCGGATTCTACGACCGCGTGCTGGCCGCGTTTCAACAAGCTGGCGTCACGCCGCGCATCGCTGACGAAGTGTGGCCGCGCGCCAACGCCATCGGTCTCGTGCGCGCCGGGCTCGGCGCGACTTTCATGTGCCCCTCCGAAGCGCGCCATCTGCCGGCGGAAGTCAGTTTTCGTCCGCTCGACGGTCCAGCGCCGGAAAGCCGGCTCGTGCTCGGCTGGCGAAAAGATGCCCCGCCCGATCCGGCATTAAACGCCTTTCTGCTCGTGGCGGGCGCGGAAGCAAACTGAGCGCGCGCTGGACGCCGCCCCGCTGATCGGACGCCTCGCCGTTGCGACGCACACGGAGAGCGAACCGCTGCCCTTCCTCGCGCAGCCAGAGGCGCACCATTCGGACTGACCGACGAAGCGAGGGCCTGTCGTCCTTGAATCGACCGCGTCGCTGTTCTCAAATCGCTTGCCCCCGCCCCAATGAGTCCGAACCCCGCGCTCCGCATGCTGCTCGTGCTGGTCACGGCCGTCATTGCCGCGCGAGAGAGCCGCGCCGACGACCATGTCGTGGTCAGTGCCCGCGCCAACGACAGCTACACGCAACGCAAGTTCGGCGGCGACCAAGTGCGTCCCGAGAGTTACGTCTTCGGCGAAGGCAGCTTCTTCGGCGGCATCACCGCCGACGGCTCGCTCGAGCGCACGGGATTCCGGCAGATCGCCGAGTCGCTGGCTCCGGAGCTCGCGCGGCAGCAATACTGGCCGGCCAAGGATCTCGCGAGCGCCGACCTGCTACTCGTGATCCATTGGGGTGTCACGACGCCGCATCAATCCCTGCGCGATGCGCAGAACGTCACCACGCTGTCGTTCGACCCGCGCGACACGCCGCACCTCGAGTCGACCGCGGCCGACCAATTGTTCAAGGACCCCACGCCGGCCAACGATACGGCGGGCGCGGGCGACGGCTCCCCGTCGGACATCGCCGCCTCGCTGCGCGAGACGGAAATCTCGCCCAGCTTCGACACCATCAAGGGCTTCAACGACGAGGCCGCGCGCAACTTCAGCGAGGCGAGCAACGCGCAACTGCTCGGCTACACGAAATCGCTGCGCCAGCTCGGCGCGAAGGCGTTCGGCAGCGCCGAGGAGGCCACGTTGCGCGCCGACCTCTCCAGCGAGCGCTACCTGGTCATCGTCTGCGCCTACGATCTCAAGACGCCCCCACAACCCGGCCAAAAGCGCCGGCCCGTCTGGGTGGCGCATCTCAACATCCGCGCCGCCGGCACGAATTTCACCATCGCGCTGAACCGCATGGGCCAGGTCGGCGCCAATTTCTTCGGTCGCACGACCGACAGCCCTACCACCGTGCAGGCCAAGGTTCGCCAAGGACGCGCCACTCCGGGCGAGCTGATCATCCTCGGCGTCGAGGAGCCGACGACCAAGCCGGCGAAAAAGTAGGCGCGGCGCGGCTGGACGGCCATGCGGCCACGGAGTTGAAGTCGCGGCGCGACTTCCGCCGCCGTAGGTCCGCCTTCGCCGAGGCTACGGCGGACAAATTTCTTTCGCCGCGCGAAAGAAATTTGGTGCCCGAAGAGGGGGTCGAACCCACACGCCTTTAGAGGGCGACGGATTTTGAGTCCGTTGCGTCTGCCAATTCCGCCATTCGGGCGAGCCAAGGCCGGCACAGAAGCGGGCGAGGCGTCCGATGTAAACTCTGTTTTGAAGCCCGCGGCGGCCGGCGCCCCGACGAAAACGCCGTTGCCTCCGAAGCCGCGCTCGGAGCAACTTCGCGGCCGCACATGCGTCTTCGGCCATCATCGACTTACCTGTTCCTGCCGCTCCTCCTGCTCGGCATCAGCGGGGCGCCGTCGGCTTTGGCGATAACCGTTTTCACCCGCACGCCCACCAACGCGGTGATCACTCTCAACGTCGAAGCGAGCGACTCGATCGAGAACGTTAAGGCGAAAATCCAGGACCATTCCGGCCTCCTGCCGATGTTCCAAACCATCTCCTTCGCCGCCCAGACGCTCGAAGACGGGCGAACGCTCGCCGACTACAACATTCAGAACCAAGCCACCCTGCGGCTCGCGCTGACCGCCGGCACCGGGAGCTTTTCCGCGCTGGATTTTTCGGGCAGCGAGACGTTCAACATCGGATTCGTCAACGACGCCAACGGCGGCGTCAGCGCCACCGCCTACAGCTTCACCTCGCCCGGCACCTGGAACCTCGCGGCCGTCAGCACGGTCGCGCCGATCGCGATCAACCTCTTCTCCCTCGCCGCAACCGCCAGCACGACGAGCTTCTACAACGAAGTTAGCAACTTCGATCCCGCGAAGTCCCAATCGTGGACGATTCTCTCGGCCAACGGCGTCACGGGCTTCGACGCCGCGAAGTTCACCGTCAACACCACGCATTTCGCCGGCACCGTCTCGCCCGATTGGTTCAGCGTCTCGCTCACGGACAATCGACTGACCCTGAACTTTACGCCCGTTCCCGAACCCAGCACGACCATCGCCTTCGCGCTTGGTCTCGCGCTTTGCGGCGGCTATCAGTTCCTGCGCCGCCGATCGCGCCGAGGCTGACGCCGCGCGCGGCAGCGGCGTCCACCGCAACGAACCCAACCCCCGCCATGCCCGACTTTCGCGTCTACGCCCCGGATGTGGTCGGCACCGCGACGGAAATCCGCCTCGGCGCCGACGAGAGTCACCACCTCGTGGCCGTGAACCGTTGCCAGCGCGGCGATCCGGTCGTGGCGTTCGACGGTCACGGGCGCGAGTGGCAATGCGAGTGCGTCGATCCCGCCAAGGCCGGCGCGGTCCTCCGCGTGCGATCGACGCACCAAGCCGCTCCCTTGCCCTGCGCCATCACGCTCGCGCAATCGATGCCGAAGGGCGCAACGATGGACGAGATCGTGCGCCACGCCACCGAGCTCGGCGCCGCGCGCATTGTGCCGCTCGTCACCGAGCGGACCCAGGTGCACCTCGATGCCGATCGCGCCGACAAGAAGATCGAGAAATGGCGCATCGCCGCGATCGAAGCCGCGAAGCAATGCGGCAACCCGTGGGTGCCGGAAATCGCCGCGCTGACGAAGCTCGACGCGCTGCTCGCGGGAAGCGCGAAGGATTTCGATCTCAAGCTCGTCGCCAGCCTGCACGCTGGAGCGAAGCCGCTGCGGAGCGTCGTCGAGCACTGGCGCGCGCAGCACGGGCGACCGCCGCAACGCGTGCTCTGGCTGGTGGGACCGGAGGGAGATTTTTCGCCGGCGGAAATCACCGCGTGCGTCATGGCCGGTTGCGCGCCGGTCACGCTCGGACCGCTGGTGCTGCGTTGCGACACGGCGGCCGTCGCGGCGTTGAGCGTGCTGGGCTACGAGCTGGGCGCGAAATAAACCGCTGACAGTGGGTTCGGTCGCACCGTGACCCAACTGGCGCGAGTAAGCTCACGGCCTACACAAGGCGCCCGGCGCTCGGCCGGACCGCGGCCGACGCGCTCGTCACTTGCGGCTGGCGAGGTATTTCGCGACGTCGTCGCCGGAGACGCGGCCGCCGGGGCCGGTGGCTTCGATGTCGGAAATCTTCGTCGGATCGAGGCCAGCTTCCTGAGCCATCTTCGTCGCGCGCGGCGTCCAGACGAGCGCCTTGGCGGCGGCGGCCGGCGCGTGCGGGGCGGCGTGTGCCGCCGTTTGGGCGTCGTGTTGCGCGGTGGCGATGGCGAGGTGCTGCAGGCTTTGATCGCTCGTCTCCATGCGGAAGAGCGTTTCACCGGAGCGCTTCACTTCGCCCTTGTTGCCCTTCACGGCAACGATCGTGCCCTCGGCGGGCGACTCGAAATCGAACGCTGACTTGTCGCTCTCGAGTTCGGCGAGCTTCTGGCCCTTGGCGACCTTGGTGCCGGGGGCGACGACGATGTTGATGATGGTGAGCTCGCTCACCGTGGCGCCCATCGAGGGCATCGGAACGTCGATCTGGAACGTGGACATGGGGGTGTTTCTTTGCCGCGAAATTGCGGCGGTGCGTCGCAGCGGTCAATGCCGCGCCCGGCGGGAAAAGTTCGCGTCGGCGGGTATGAAAAAGCCCGCCAGGGTGGCGGGCTCGGACTAATTCAACTGCGCGCGGCGCGCCAGATGGCGAGGCATTGCGCGATGAGCTTCGGCAGATCCGGCAGTGGAATCATGTTCGGGCCGTCGGAGATCGCGTTGGCGGGATCGGGATGCGTCTCGATGAAGAGGCCGTCGGCGCCCGCCGCGAGCGCGGCCTTGGCGAGCGGCGGCACGAATTCGCGGCGTCCGCCCGATTTGCCCCCGGCGGCGCCGGGCAGCTGCACGCTGTGCGTGGCGTCGAAGATCGCGGGATAGCCGAGCGCCTTCATCATCGCGAAGGAGCGCATGTCGACGACGAGGTTCTGATAACCGAAGGTCGTGCCGCGCTCGGTTTGCCAGATCTCGGCGGCGTGGCCATCGCGGAGCTTGCCGACGACGAACTCCATTTCCTGCGGCGAGAGGAACTGGCCCTTCTTCACGTTCACCGTCTTGCCGGTCGCGGCGGCGGCGAGGAGCAGATCGGTCTGCCGGCAGAGGAACGCGGGGATTTGCAACACGTCGCACACGGCGGCGACGGGCTCCGCTTGCTGACGCTCGTGGATGTCGGTGAGCACAGGGAAACCGAACTCGCGCTTGATGAGCGCGAGGAGTTTCAGCCCTTCCTCCATGCCAGTGCCGCGATCGCCGCCGAGTGAGGTGCGGTTGGCTTTGTCGAAAGAGCCCTTGAAGATGATGTTCAGCTCACGGTGCTCGACCGCGAGCTGCTTCAGCGTCGTGGCGACGGCGCGGCAGACGGTCTCGTTCTCGAGCGAACACGGGCCGGCGATGAGGAGGAGCTTCTTCGAATCGAAAATCATGAGGACGGAAAACTAACCACGAATGGACACGAATTCACACGAATGGCCAAACACCCGCGAAGCGCGGAACCATTGGTGTTCATTTGTGTTCATTCGTGGTTCAACTCATTTCTTCGCGCCGTGGCGCTTGATGGCGGCGGCGATGAAGGACGCGAACAGCGGATGCGCCTTGTTGGGCTTCGATTGAAACTCCGGATGCGCCTGCGTGCCGACGAACCACGGGTGGTCCTTCAGCTCGATGACCTCGACGAGGCCGCGCTTCGGATTCCAGCCGGAGATGACCATGCCCTTTTTCTCGAGGCGTTCGAGGTAGTCGTTGTTCACCTCGTAGCGGTGGCGGTGGCGCTCGGTGACGGTGTCCTGGCCGTAGGCGCGGCGCGCGAGCGTGCCGGCCTTGAGCTGGCAGGCGTAGGCGCCGAGGCGCATCGTGCCACCCTTTTGGACCACGTTGCGCTGCTCGTCCATGAGGGCGATGACCGGATCGGGCGTCGTCTCGTCGAACTCCATCGAGTTCGCTTTCTTCAGGCCGAGGACGTTGCGGGTGAACTCGATCACGGCGACCTGCATGCCGAGGCAGAGGCCCCAATACGGAATCTTGTTTTCGCGCGCGAACTTCGCGGCCGCGATCTTGCCCTCGATGCCGCGATCGCCGAAGCCGCCGGGAACGAGAATGCCGTCGAGCTTCTTCAGCGCGGCGAGGCCGGACTTATTTTCGAGATCCTCGGCGTCGACGCGGACGATGTTCACGCGGCAATGGTTCGCGATGCCCGCGTGCGCGAGCGACTCGTAGACGGATTTGTAGGCGTCCTGGAGCTCGATGTATTTGCCGACCACGCCGATGTTCACCGTGTGCTTCGGCGACTTGATGCGGTGGACGATGTCGATCCAGATGTTTTTCGCGGGCGCCTTGTTTTTGATGCCGAGCAGGTCGCACACGATCTGGTCCATGCCCTGTTTCTGGAGCATGAGCGGCAGCTCGTAGATCGACGACTCGACGTCCTCGGCGGCGATGACGGCCTTCACGGGGACGTTGCAGAACATCGAAATTTTCTCGCGCATCTCGAGCGGCAGCGGGTGATCGCAACGACACACGACCATGTGTGGCTGGATGCCGATCTCGCGGAGCTTCGCGACGGATTGCTGCGTGGGCTTGGTCTTCATCTCGCCCGCGGCGTTGACCCACGGGACGAGCGTGACGTGGATGAAGCAGCACTCGCGCGGACCGACCTCGAGCGCGAATTGCCGCAGCGCTTCGATGAACGGCAGGCCCTCGATGTCGCCGGTCGTGCCGCCGATCTCGGTGATGAGCACGTCGACGCCCTTGCCGCCCTTGTAGATGCGTTCCTTGATCTCGTTCGTAACGTGCGGGATCACCTGCACGGTTTTCCCGAGATAATCGCCGCGGCGCTCCTTCGCGATCACGGCCTCGTAGATCTGGCCGGACGAAAGCGAATTCGCGCGGCTGAGTTTGCCGCTCGTGAAACGCTCGTAGTGACCGAGGTCGAGGTCGGTCTCCGCGCCGTCGTCGAGCACGTAAACCTCGCCGTGCTGATACGGGCTCATCGTGCCCGGATCGACATTGAGGTAAGGGTCGAACTTCTGGATGCGCACGGACAGCCCGCGCGTCTCGAGCAACGCGCCGAGCGAGCCCGCCGTGAGACCCTTGCCCAAAGATGAAACCACACCGCCTGTGACGAAAATATACTTCACGGGCTTTACGGTATTGGTGGGGCTGAGTCGTGACACAAGAAAAAGCTTGGACGCGCGCGGCTTTTATCACGCCGCCGCCCGAGAAAAAGCTTTGCCAGTTCAGCGAGCTGCCGGGATTTTGCCACACTGTGCAGGCCAAACCTCAGCTTCTTGTCTGGATGACGTGCGACGGTGTCCACATCGACCCCGCCACCGGTAAACACACCATCCTCGGCGTCTTCTCGAACATCAAGGGCCGCTCCTTCCCTCTCACGCACCCCTACATGGTGTGGTTCATGACGCTCACCGACGTCGCGCACGGCAAACATCGCGTGAAGATCTCCATGGGCCTCGACCCCACGCGCCTCAGCGAGCTCATCCACCGCGAATTCGAATCCGGCAGCCCGCTCCATCGCATCAACCTCATCAACGAGCTGAGCAACCTCACCTTCTCGCAACCGGGCGACTACTCGATCCTCATCGAGGTCGACGAGGAGCCGATCCTCGCCACAAGCATGACCGTGACTCTCTGACGACCGTCCGTCATCGGTCCTCAGTTCCGAGTCCTCAGATCTCCGTTCTCCGTCTTCAGTTCTCCGATCATGGCCAAGCACACCGCAGCGCACACCTTCGAACTCATCGGCGTCGGCAATCCCATCATGGATCTGCTCGCGCACGTCGACGACGCGTTCCTCAAGCAATACGTCGCCGGCGACAAGGGCGGCATGGTGCTCGTCGACGACGCCGACATCGTCACGCTTCTCCACCGCCTCGGCGATCGCATCGCCATGATGCCCGGCGGCTCCGCGGCGAACACCACGCTCGGCGCCACCAAGCTCGGCCTGAAAACCACCTTCCTCGGCAAAATCGGCGGCGACATCACCGCCGAGCACTACTTCGAGAACTTCGTCGCCGCCGGCGGCGACGGCTCGCGCTTCAAGCGCGCCGTGCTCCCCAACGGCCGCTGCCTGTCCATGGTCACGCCCGACGGCCAGCGCACCATGCGCACGCACCTCGGCGCCGCCATGACGCTCAGCCCCGACGAGATCACCATTGCCGATTTCAAAGGCTGCCGCCACGCGCACATCGAAGGCTACCTGCTCTTCAACCCCGCGCTCGCACAGAAGGTCGTCGACACCGCGCGCGCCGCCGGCTGCACGATCAGCCTCGACCTCGCGTCCTTCGAAGTCGTCAACGTCGCCCGCGATTGGATTTTCGAGCAACTCCGCGCCGGCCTCGACGTCGTCATCGGCAACGAAGACGAGGCGAAAGCGCTCTTCCGTCGCGAAGATGCCTACGACGCCTATGCCCGCGAACTCGCCCAGTTCGGCGGCATCGCCGCCGTGAAGATGGGCAAGGACGGCGCATGGGTCGCCCAAGGCAGCGAGCTGCACCGCATCTTCCCCGTCCGCGTCGAGCGCGTGATCGACACCACCGGCGCTGGCGACGCGTGGGCGGCCGGCTTCCTCTACGGCTACCTCCGCGGCAAATCGCTCGCCCTCGCCGGCGCGATCGGCTCGCGCATGGGCGCCGAAACCGTGCAACACCTCGGCGCCTCGATCCCCGACATCCACTGGCCGCGCCTCCGCGCCCACGCGGAGGATTTCGGGAAGCCGTAATTTTTCCGCCGCGCACGAACCGAGTTCCGTTTGGACGGTCCCAACGTCCATGCACTCGCCCCGGTGCGCTCTCGGATTGCTGCTCGCTGCGCTCAGCTTCTGCCCGGCAGCACTCGGTGCCGACGCTCCGGCGCCCACGGTCACTTCGCCGCGACTCCAGGCCGCACTGCGAGCGCAGTTGCCCAAGTTCGAGCCCCGCGCGCCTGCCGAATCCGCGCCGGCGCCCGCGAACACTTTCGCGGATCCGCAAGTCACGTCGGAAGGCGTCGTCTTGCTGCCGGACTATCGCGTCATCGAAAAGAAAGTCGCCGAGCCCCATCCCGACGACTGGCTGAAAGGTGACGTCGTCACCCGTCGCGAAATGCGCCGCCTCGAGGCCGACATGACGACCCTCGAACTGCTTCTGAACCGCTGGTCGATTCCCCTCGTGGGACCGTCCTTCGTCGCTCGGGCCCGCGGTCGCTATGAAGCGAAGAAATTCCGAGCGGAGTTCAACCGCTTCCTCGACCTCGCCAAAACCGTGGAAACCTTCGACCCGCGCGCCGCCCAGGAATTGCGCGATGCCCTCGATTTCCGAAAGCTTCCGAAGGAAAAGGGAAAGTGAATGCGGGTTTGACTGAACCGCGACCAGTGAACCTTGTCGGAGCCGTGATGCGCTCGTCCCGCCACCTCTTCGCGCTGCTCACCTCGGCCGCTTTCCTCGCGGGCCTCACCGCGCGCGCCGACGAACCCGCGACGCCCACCACCTCCGTCCGCACCAACGAGGCGCTCCTTTCCCGGCTCCCGAAATTCAACGCCGCCAAGAGCGACGCCGCGCGCAAAGCAGCCGCCGAGGAGGCCGCGCGAAAGGCCGCCGCCGCCCCGTCCGGCAACACCGAGACCGTGGAGAAAGACGGCGTCGTCCACCTGCCCGACTACAAGGTCGTGGAGAAGAAGCAGCAGGAACTCCGCGGTGACGACGCCCTCAGCCAGCAAGAGATCACGAAGAAGGCCATCCGCCTCGCCGAGGCCAACATGAACGCCTTGGACATGGCGCTGAACCGCTGGCACATCCCCTTCCTCTCGCCGTCATTCGCCGACCGCGCGCGCGCCGCCTACGAAGCGCAGAAAAACGCCGAAGAGAACGAGCGTCTGCAGCACGTGATCGACGTTTCCAACGGCGCGAAGAAGTAGCGCCGCTTGCCAGCGCGCGAACGCCGCGCCAACTTTCTCGCCGTGCCTGAGTCCGACACCGACGTCGTCATCCTCCGCGAATTTCTCGCCCACCCCGGCGAACTCGTCCCCGGCACCCGGCTCGCGAAACAACTCGGCATCACGCGCGTCGCCGTCTTCTTCCACCTGAAGCGACTGATCGAGGAAGGCTTCGTCATCGAGTCCGAGCCGCGCAAGGGCTACCGCCTGATCGCACCGCCCGACAAACTCCACGAGGCGCTCATCCGCACACACCTCGGCCGCACGCGCGCGCCGCACCTCGTGTGCCTCGACACCGTCGACAGCACCAACAGCGAAGCCGAGCGCCGCCTCGCCGCCGACGAGCCCCTGCCGCTCGCCATCCTCGCGCGCGAACAAACGCGCGGCCGCGGCCGACGAGGGCGCGCGTGGCACAGCGCCGCCAACGGCAACCTCTACGTCACCTTCGTCTGGCGCCCGCAACTCGAGCCGGCGCGCCTGCAGGATTTCACGCTGTGGGCCGGCGTCAGCGTGTGCGAGCTCGTGGAGAATTTCTGCCGCCTCACACCGCGCCTCAAGTGGCCGAATGACCTCATGATCGATGGCCGCAAAGCCGGCGGCATGCTCACCGAAGCGCGCATCGACGCCGACCAGGTGCGCGACCTCGTCTTCGGCCTCGGGCTGAACGTCAACGGCCGCCACGCCGACCTGCCCGTCGACCTGCGCCGCCTCGCCACTTCGCTCGCCGAGGCGCGCGGCGAGCCGCTCGACCTCAACCGCTTCGCCGCCGCGCTCATCAGCCGCATCACGCAAGCCTACGCGCAGTTCATCGACGGTTCCTATCGCACGCGCTTCGCCGATCTCTGGAACCGTTACGACCTGCTCCGCGGCAAGCCCGTCACGGTCATTCAAGGCCACCGCACCGTGCGCGGCTCGGCCATGGGCATCGACGACGAAGGCTCGCTCATCGTGCGCACGGACGCCGGTCCGACGGAACGGTTCCGCGCCGGCGAGGTCACGTTAGGCAAGGATGCGGTCTGACGTGGCGGCCGCGCCTTTCGCCGCCGGGTTTTCCCGGGCCGACGGGACGTGCGCGACCGCCGACTCGACGCTTGCGATGCGGGCGCAAAGCCCGTGTTAATGGCGCAGCGTCCGCACTTTGCCGCATGGCAGAACCCAACGACATCACCATCGAGGTCGAGCACCTCGCCAAGAATTACGGCTCCCTCACCGCCGTGAACGACATCAGCTTCTCCGTGAAGCGTGGCGAGATCGTGGGCCTGCTCGGACCGAACGGCGCGGGCAAGAGCACCACGATGCGCATTTTGACGGGTTACCTGCCCGCCACCTCGGGCTCGGTGCGCATTTGCGGCCACCCCGTGGCCAGCCACCCCGAACTCACCAAGCGCCACCTCGGCTACATGCCGGAAAACAACCCGCTGCCCGAGGACATGCGCGTGTCGGAATACCTCTGGTTCCGCGGCCGTCTGAAGGAGATGCCGCGCTCCAAACTCCGCGCCCGCATCGACGAAGTCCTCGAACTCTGCGACCTGAAGCGCAACCGCCACAAGATCATCGGCCGCCTTTCCAAGGGCAACAAGCAGCGCGTCGGCATCGCCGAGGCCATCCTCGCCGAACCGGACATCATCATCATGGACGAGCCGACGATCGGCCTCGATCCGCACCAGATCCTCATCGTCCGCGACCTCATCGCCAGCCTGCGCGGCCGCATGAGCGTCATCATCTCCTCGCACATTCTGCCCGAGATCGAAGTCACCTGCGACCGCGTGCTCATCATCAACGGTGGTCGCATCGTCGCCCAGGGTTCGCCCGCGCACCTGCGGCAGGAAATCTTCGGCCACTCGACCTACCGCCTCGAACTCAGCGGCGACAGCGCCGCACTGCCCGTGCTCCTCGCCGACGTCGACGCCACCATCCGCGTCGCCAGCGTGAGCGACTGCGCCCCCGACGGTTTCTGCGTCGTGATGCTCACGACGAATTCCGAAGCGGATCTCGGCGAAAAACTCCTGCAGGCGCTCCCGACGCGCGGCTACCGCCTGCGCGCCCTGAGCCGTTCGTTGCCGACGCTCGAAGACGTCTTCCTCGCCGCCACGCGCCGCAGCTGGGACGCCCGCGCGCCCGACACCGCGGCCCCCGCGCCCAGCCGCCCGCCGCTGCCGAAAATATGAGCACGGAGCGATCAGCTTTCAGGTGTCAGCGATCAGCTCTCAGCCGTCAGCTTCCGGCCGACGATTGCGATTGCCCGAACATCCGCTCTTGGCCGCGATCGACCGCAAGCACCTCACCGCTTTCCCAAGCTGAAAGCTGACCGCTGATCGCTGACTGCTCCCGCTCCGCCATGCGTCACTTCCTCACCATCCTCGCCCACGAGATCCGCGCCCTGCTCTTCAACCCGAGCACCTACGTCGCCGCGGTGCTCTTCCTCGGCGTGATGGGTTTCATCTTCGCCGGCATCCTCAACAACTACAGCACGCACCCGCAGGAGCAGCAGCCCGCGCAGCAGTTTTTCCAGTATTTCATCATCCCGGTCTACTTCATGGTGCCGCTCCTCACCATGCGCAGCCTCGCGGAAGAGCGCCGCCTCGGCACGCTCGAGACTCTGCTCACCACGCCGGTAACGACGACCGAAGTCGTGCTCGGGAAATTCGGCGCCGCCTACATTCTTTACCTGCTGCTCTGGGCTTCGACCGGCGGCTTCCACTACATCCTGCACCACTACTCGCGCGACGCGCGCCTGCTCGAGTGGGGCCCGCTGGTCGGCGGCTACACCTTCATCGCCGTCAGCGGCCTGCTCTTCGTGGCCATCGGCATCCTCGCGAGCGCGCTGACGCGCAGCCAGGCCGTCGCCGGCATCTTGAGCTTCACGGCCCTGTTCGCGCTCACCGCCGGCGTCTACTTTCTCGGCAACACGCCGCTCCTGCAACAGGAGGGCTTCGCGTCCGTGCGCACCGCGGTGGAAAACCTGCAGACCTTCACTCACCTCGAGGATTTCAGCCACGGCGTCATCGATACGCGCCAGGTGTTTTTCTACCTCACCGGCTCGGTGCTCGCGCTGATCTTCAGCATCCTCGGCGTCGAGGCGAAGCTCCTCCAAGGCTGACCGCATGCACTTCGCCGACAGCTTTCGCGCCGCGCGCTGGGTCCGCATCATCAACCTGCTGCTACAGGCCGTGCTCTTTCTCTCGTTGTTCGCCGGCCTGAATTACGTCGCGCAAAACCACTTCGGCCGCTTCGACCTCACGAAATCCCGCCGCTATTCTCTTTCGGCCGAGACGCGTTCCTACCTCGAAGGCCTCGAGAAACCCGTTCACCTCTACGTCACCTTCCGCGACGACAAGGAGAGCGACGAACTCGCCCAAGCCTACCTTGACCTCCGCGGGCTGCTCCGCGAATTCGTCTTCGTCTCCCGCAACAACGAGCGCGCGCCCATCTCGGTCGACTTCGTCGACATCTTCCAAAACCCCAAGCAGGCGCAGGCCCTCGGCATCGAGCAGCAGCCCAACGCCGTGATCGTCACCGCCGGCGACCGCCGCCGCGTCGTCACCATCGACGAGCTCTACCGCATCAAGAACAACAAGACGCGCGAAGCCTTCCGTGGCGAAGCCACGCTCACCGCCGCCATCCTCGACGTCACCGCCAGCGGCCGCAAAAAAATCTACTTCGTCCTCGGCCACGGCGAGGCCCAGCCCGACGACGTCACCGAGCGCGGCCTCTCGCAACTCCGCGACCAGCTTCGCCAGCGCAACTTCGACCTCGGTGCGCTCGACCTCGCGCACGACCGCAAGATCCCCGAGGACGCCGCCCTGCTCCTCATCGTCGGCCCGTCGCAGCCGTTTCAACGCGCCGAGGAGGAACTGCTCCGCAACTATCTCCAAACGCGCGCCGGCCGCATCATCCTCATGCTGAATCCCGGCCGCCTGCACGGCCTCGATATTCTCCTCTTCGACTGGGGCATCATCGCCTACGACGACGTCATCTATGACCCCAGCGCCGCCGCCAGCGCTGAGAGCGGCGAAACGCTGATCAAAACCTACTCTCCGCATCCCATCACCCAAACCCTGCTCAACAACCAGAGCTACGTCCTCATCGGCGCCGCCCGCACCGTCGCCGCCGATCCGGGCGCCCCGATGGAAGACGGCATCAAGGTCCAGACTCTCGCCGCCACCACGGAAAACGCCTGGGGCGAGCGCGGCTACCGCCTCCGCCCGCCCTACGCCTACACGCCCGGTCAGGATCTCCGGGGTAATCTCGGCATCCTCACCGTCGCCGAGCGCGTGAAGCCCGCCAAACTCGAGTTCAGCGTTCCCGGCGGCCGCCTCGCCGTCTTCGGCACCTCCGACCTCATCACCAACAACCGCATCGCCACCCTCGGCAACCTGATGCTCTTCCTCAACACCGTGAACTGGGCCGCCGACCGCGACGTTTACCTCAGCATTCCCGCCCGTCCCATCGAGCGCTTCCAACTCGCCCTCTCCACCGAGGAACTCGACCGCCTGCGTCTCGGTCTGCTCCTCATCGTGCCCGGCGCCGCCGCCCTCCTCGGCCTCATCGTCTACTGGACGAGGCGGTCGTAGCGATCAGCTTTCAGCTCTCAGCCATCAGCTCAATCAACCCATGCGAATGCCGTCATCACTCTCCGCCTGTTATGGCTGACTGCTGAAAGCTGACCGCTGATCGCTCCCTCGCCATGCGCTCCAAAGTCACCGTCGTCCTCCTTTTCCTGAACGTCGTCCTGTTCTTCTACATCTTCCGCTACGAGGAACAGTGGCGCGCGGAAAAAGCGCAGCTCGAGACCCGGCGCCGCGTGCTCGGCGCCGAGACGTCCAACATCGAGAAATTCACCCGCACCAGCCGCAACGCCCCCACCATTGCCATCGAGAAAAACAAGGAAGGCGCGTGGATCGTCACGCAACCGTTCGCCTGGCCCGCCAATCCCCACGCCGTCGCGCGCATCCTCAACGAACTCCAGCTCCTCGAAAACGAAACCAGCTTCGCCGTCGCCGACCTCGACAAAAGCGGCCGCTCCCTCGCCGACTACGACCTCGCCGACCCGGTGATGACCTTCACCTTCACCTCCGCCGGCAAATCCTACGCGCTGAAGATCGGCAAAGGCACCGAGACCGCCAACCGCCTCTACGTCCTCTCTCCCGACGGCAGCCGCATCCACGTCGTCAGCCGCACGCTCGCCGACAGCCTCGGCCTCCCCGCCGAGCAACTCCGCTCCGAATCGATCTTCACCGTGCCCGTCTTCGAAGTGCGCGCCCTCGTCGTCCAGACCTCCAGCGCCAAAGTCCGCATCCGCCGCGACCCGAAGCACTGGACTTTCGAGACCCCCATCAACACCCGCGGCAACAAGCCGGAAACCGAAACCACCATCGCCGCCCTCACCGGCCTCCAAGTCAGCCGCTTTCTCGAAGCGCGCGACGCCGACCCCGCCAAGACCGGCCTCGCCTCCCCGCAGCTCCGCCTCACGCTCGACGGCAACGCCCGCCGCGAAACCCTGCTCATCGGCAACCTCGCCTCCGCCGCCCCCGCTCCCGGCACCATCGGCACCGTCGAAGTCTACGCCAAGCTCGAGGACAAGCCCGCCGTCTTCGTGACCCGCCTCACCGCCGGTCAGAGCCAGAGCAACAAGGAGCAAATGGGCTTCCTCGACCGCCTCGCCCGCGCGCAGGAAACCCTCCGCGACCGCCACGTGCTCGATTTCGATTTCGCCGACGTCACCTCGCTCACGCTCGCCGCGCCCGACCGCGCCGAACTCACCCTCCAACGCCTCGACGCCACCCAAGCCACCGAAGCCTGGCAAGTCGTCGTCCGCGGCGCCACCGGCCAGGTCCCGCAGACCATCCCCGCCGACACCGCGATCGTGCAGGACTTCCTCCAGCGCCTGAAACTCCTCTCCGCGACCCAATTCCTCAGCGACGCCCCGTCCGCCGCCGATCTCGAGAGCTTCGGCTTCAATCGCCCCGAACGCGAAATCACCCTCAACCTCCGCACCGGCGGCGGCCCTACCGGCGCCGATGCCTCCTCGGCCACACTCCAGATCGGCACCAAGCCCGCCGCACCCGGCGTCGCCTACGCCCGCGTCGCCAACGCCCCCTACGTCTACGAGATCGACACCGATCTCCTCGAAGACGTCCCGGTCACCGCGCTGCATTTCCGCCAGCGCGTGCTCCGCGAACTCCCCGAAGGCACCCACGTCGTCGGCCTCACCCTCACCGATCTCTCCACCAACACCGTCGTCATCGCTCTCAACGCCGCGCCCGGCGGCGAACTCACCGCCGCCAGCATCGCCGCCTCCGACGCGCCCGAGGCCAAGCGCCCGCACCTCGCCACGCTCCTCGCCGAGATGCGCAAGCTCCGCGCCAAGCGCTTTGTCGCCGACACCTTCGATCCCGCGCGCGCCTCCTCCAACGGCAGCAATCCCGCCTGGCGCTACCGGCTCGACGTCGCCCTTACCCTCGCCGGCGGCAACGCGCAAACGGTCACGTCCAAACTTAACCTCACCGAGCGCCTCGGCGGCACCACGCAACTCGCCGGCACCGAGGAATTCGGCGGCGTCACCTACGAAGTCCCGCAGGAACTGGTCGACGCGATCTTCGCCCTGACTTACGCGGACAAAAACGATCCCGGCCCGCCGCCCGCCGCGCCCGCCCCGACCGAAAAACCCAAGGGCTGATCCCGCGGAACCACCGCGCCGCCGGCGACTCCACCGCTCGCCCGCGCCCTCCGCTTCTCGTCCTCCGTCTTCCGCCTTGTCCACCCAACGCCCAGGTCACGTCGCCTCCGCCACGCGCTTCTGCCTGTCGTGCGCCGGCACGCTCGCGTGCTGGGCGTTGTGGATCGTCCTGAGCCTCACGCTCGCCGCCGAAATCTGGATCGCACTCGCGCACGAGCTGCCCGTCCCGTCCTTCGTCACGCGCACGCTCGACGCGCGGCTCGCCGACGCGAACCTCGCCGCCACCTTCGCCCGCGCGCAATTCGATCCCACGGGCAAAATCCTCCTCGAAGGCGTGCGCCTCCGCTCGCGCCAGTTCGACGACCCGCTGCTCACCGGCCGCACCCTCTACGTGCGCAAGGGCATCTGGTCCTACCTTTCCGGCCAGCACGCCCCCGAGGAAATCCGCCTCGACGGCGGCACGCTCCAACTCCCCGCCCTCCTCTCGCCCAGCGGCGTCGCCGAGCCCGTGCTGCGCGAGATCAGCGTCACGCTCCGCCTCGAACAAAACCTCGTCCACGTCGACCAGCTGAACTTTCGCGTCGGCAACCTCCTTGTCACCGCCCGCGGCGACATCCAGCTGCCCCCGCGCACCGGCACGCCGCCCGACGCCGCCAAAATCATCGGCGAAGCGCTCCGCTACGGTCAGCGTCTCGTCCGTGAGCTGCCGAAACTCGAACGGCTCGAACACCCGCGCCTCGCCGCCGTGATCGAATTCCGCCCCGGCGTCGGCCACGTCGCCCAACTCGATCTCACCGCCGACGCCGTGCGCTCCGCCGAAAACTGGCCGGTGACCGCGACCGGTTTCCACGCGCGCACCACGCTGCGGCTCGACGGCACGGAGGCCCGCCCGCTGCGCCTCCGCTTCCACGCCGATCGCCTCCTTGTGCACGATCAAATCGCGATCGAGCAACCCCGCGGCCTGATCACCACGGAAATCTCCCCGCTCTCGGGCACGCCGCCGCGCTCCGCCGTCGTGCGGCTCACCGCCGACCGCGTCACCGCCTACAACGAGCAAGTCGAACAGCCCGTGATCCAGCTCAACTGGGAGCAGGACAAACCCATCCGCGCCGCGCTGGAAGTCCGCGCGCACCACGTCGCCTTCGCGCTCTCCGCCGAGGCCGACCTCGCCCGCCAAATCGCGCAGCTCCACTTCGACGGCCGCGTGCCGCCGTCGCTCGTCGACGCCGTGCTGCCCGTCCGCACGCCGAAGCTCGCGCCGTATTTCGTGTTCAGCGACCCCGTCGACGTCCACGCCGACGTCTTCTTCGGCCAGGGCTGGAAGTTCGAGCAGCTGCAGTCGCGCGTCCGCGCGCAACGCCTCGACTCGCGCGGCGTGAAAGTCACGCACGCCCGCGGCCGCATCGACGTCGACAGCGACGGCAACTTCCTCGCCTACGATGCCATCGCGCGCATCGGGGAGAACTACGGCCGCGGCAGCTACTTCATGAATTTCCGCACGTGGGACTACCGCTTCCTCCTGCGCGGCTCGCTCCAACCCGACTCGATCTCCGGCTGGTTCCGCTCGGATTGGTGGCCGAAATTCTGGGAAGCCAACTTCGCGTTCGCGAGCGCTCCGCCCGATGCCGACGTCGACGTGATCGGCAACTGGCGCAACGTCACCAAGGTCGCCTACTACGGCAGCACCGAAGCGGTCACGGCCAAGGTCCTCGGCGCCGATTTCGAGCGCGCGCACGCCATCGTCTTTCTGCGGCCGCAATACGTCCACGCCTTCGACCTGCGCGTCGAGCGCGCCGGCGGCGCCCAGCGCGCGAGCGGCTGGTTCAAGCGCTACGCCGACCCCGCGACGCGCGAGCAACGCCGCCTCGAGTTCGACCTCGCCGGCAACCTCGAGCCGGAAACCTTGCGCCACCTCGGCAAGGAGACCGCCGAGACGTTGCTGAAATCCTGGAGCTTCGGCCGGCCCGCCGACGTGCACTTCTGGGGCGCCACGGATTTCGTGAACGGCAAGAGTTCGCCCGAGCTGCGCTTCACCGGCGCCGCCAACGGCGGGTTGAGTTATGAGGGATTTCCCCTCGAGAGCATCGAGGCCGAGGGTGGCGCGAGCGGCCCCGAAGTGCGCCTCGACCGCATCCTCATCGGCGTCGCCGGCGGCCGCGGCACCGCCAAGGCTTCCTACTCCTCCGCTGCCGGCGCGCGAAAGCTCGGCTTCGATTTCTACATCGAGAACGCCGACATGGTGCGCGCCATCCGGGCGATGCATGAGTTCGAAGCCGCACGCGGCGGCACCGACGCGAACGTCTCGCCGAACAAGGAACTCCTCAAGCGCGCCAGCGGCGGCAAACTCCAGTTCGCCGTTTCCGCGAACGGCAATCCCGACGACGTGAAATCCTTCGTCGGCAGCGGCAACGTCCAACTCGCCGGCGCGGAACTCGGCGAGGTGCACCTGTTCGGCCTGTTGTCGCAGGTGCTCAGCAGCCTGTCCCTGAATTTCTCGTCGCTGAAACTCGATACGCTGCGCGCCAGCTACAAACTCGAGAACGGCCTCGTCACCTTCCCCGACATCCGCGTCACCGGTCCGACCGCCCTCATTGAAGGCAAGGGCGACTACCGGCTCAGCGACCGCACGCTCAACTTCACCGCGAAGTTCAAACCCTACGAGGAGAACCGGAACCCGCTCACGTTCGTCGTCGGCATTGTCGTCAATCCCCTCGCGAGCATCCTCGATCTCCGCCTGACCGGCCCGATCCAAAAACCCAATTGGTCGGTCTCGATCCTCGGCAGCGGCGGTGCCGGCCGCACGCCGGAAAAGCCCGCCGAACCCGCTCCCGCCACCGAAAAGAAGCCCAGCCCCGAGCCCAAGCCCTCGAGCGGGCCATAACTCCTCAGCTGCACTGAACGACAGCTGAAATGTTCGCTAGGTAGAAACACCTATTTCATTGCTAACCGCATCGGGCTCCACGTAGGTTCTGGGGCTCAATGTCGAAGGTCACGTCGACCACCCTGCTGCGCAACCTGCACCTGCTGCCGTTCCTGGCCGTGGCTGTCTTGGGCGGTCTGGCGCTGGTCGGTTGGTGGACCGGTCAAGTGAACTGGGTGCAACCGCGCGCCTACGACGTCCCCCTGCCGGCCAACGCGGCCTTTTGCTTCTTCGCGCTCGGCCTCTCGCCCTTTCTTTTCGCGGTGCTGCCGGGTCGGCGCGTTTCGGCCCTGCCCGCACTGGTCGCCACGCTGCTGGCGGTTCTCGGGCTGGCGAGCACGGGCCTGAAGTGGTGGCCGGAGGTGGAAAACCTCCTCACGCACCACGACCAGCTGATCGACGGCAACAACATCGGCCGCGTCCCGCTGTTTCTCGGAGTCATCCTCGTCGCCACCGGCGCGCTGCTCGCCTGGCTCGGCACCGTGCGGATCGACCCGCGCCGGCCGCTGCTGCTCGCGCTCGCGGGCTCGCTCGCCTGCGCCTACGGCTTTACCGCCGTGCTCGCGGGCCGGATCGGCCTGACCCAAATCGATTTCTGGGCATCGCAAGCGCACATCGGCCCACAAGCCGCCCTCGCGCTCCAGCTCCTCGGCGTCGCCCTCGTGCTGCTCGCCGCTCGCGATGCCTCCGAGACCACCGACGAAGCCGGCCCGCGCTGGCTCTGGCTCCCCGTCGTCACCGCGAGCGCAACCATCACGATCCTCTTCTGGGTGTCGCTGCGCGGCCAGCAAACCGCCTACCTCAACACCACCACCAATCTCACGATCAACACCGTCGCCTCCGCGTTCAAGGCGGAGACCGAGGCGCAGATCAACAACCTCCGCCGCATGGCCGAGCGCTGGACGGATTCCGGCGGCACGCCGCTCGCCAGCTGGGAAAAAGATGCGCGCGCCCACGCCGCCGACTTCCCCGCCTACCGCTCGATCAGTTGGGTCGACGCCAATTTCCGCACCCGCTGGTTCTGGCCCCGCGAGGGCAACGAGGACGCCGCGTCCTTCGACCACCGCCGCGATCCGCTGCGCCTGCAGGCCCTCACTTCCGCGCGCGAGACGCTCGCCTTCGCCATCGCCGCGCCGATCGTCTCGCCCGTGCAGCCGCCGTCGCTCGCCGTCTACGCCACGGTCCTGAGCGGCGGCACCTTCGACGGCTTCATCGTCGGCGAACTCGCCCTGCCCAAGGTCTTCGACGCGATCGACGACCGGCTCAACATTTCGTCCCGCTACGAATTCACCGCGCGCTTCCTCAACCCCCAGGCCGCGCAACCCACCGCGCGCGACGTCGTGGTTTTTCAATCCGCCGAGCGCATCGCGAACTCCAACGAACGCCTCCGCCAATCCGCCGTCTTCAATCTCCTCGGCCAGCGCGTCGTGCTCGAACTCCTCCCGCGCCCCGAGTTCGTCGCGCCGAATCGCCAATACCTCCCCGAGGTCGCGCTCGCCTCGGGCCTCGGCGTCTCCCTGCTGCTCGGCCTCGTCGTCAACCTAGCCCAATCCGCCCGCAACCGCCAGCGCGCCGCCGAATCCACCTCCGAACAACTCCGCGCCGAGAACGAGGAACGCCGCCGCATCGAAGCGCGCCTCAAGGTCACCGACGAGCGCCTCAATCTCGCGCTCGACGCCACGCACATCGGCGTCATCGAGTGGAATCTCAACGACGGCCGCGCCATCTACAGCGCCGGCTTCTGGAACTCGCTCGGCTACGACGCCGCGTTCATGCCGGCGATGCACGAGTCGCTCCTGCGCCTCATCCACGCCGACGACCTCAAGGGTTACCACGCCGCGCTCGAAGCTCACCTCGCCGGCAAAGCGGAACTCTTCGAGGCCGAGTTCCGCGTGAAACACCATAACGGCAACTGGGAATGGTTCGTCCTTCGCGCCAAGTGCGTCGGCACCGACCGCATCGGCCGCCCGCTGCGCATCGCCGGCACCTGCCAGAACATCACCTCCCGCAAATCCCAACAGGAAGCCCTCCGCGCCTCGCAGGCCGCCACGCGCAAACTCTCCCTCGTCGCCTCCCGCACCGACAACGCCGTCGTCATCACCCGCCCCGACGGCCGCGTCGAATGGGTCAACGAGAGCTTCAGCCGCCTCGCCGAGCACACGCTCGAGGACATCGGCGGCCGCCCGTTCGTCGAGTTGCTCTCCAGTCCCGAGGACGACCTCACCGCCGTCGAGCGCGTCACGCGCGCCATCGCGCGCCGCGAGGCCATCACCACCGACGTCATCCACCACGCCCGCAGCGGCAAGCGCTACCACGTGCACTTGGAGCTCCAGCCCGTGCTGAACGACGAGGGCGCGGTCGAAAACTTCATCGTCATCGAGACCGACATCACCTCGCGCGTGGAGGTGGAGCAACAACTCCGCCGCGCCAAGGCCGAGGCCGACTCCGCCTCGCGCGCGAAGTCCGAGTTCCTCGCCTCGATGTCGCACGAGATCCGCACGCCGATGAACGGCGTCATCGGCATGACCAGCCTGCTGATGGAAGCCACGCTCACGCCCGAACAGCGCGATTACGTGCAGACCATCCGCACCTCGGGCGACGCGCTGCTCTCGATCATCAACGAGATTCTCGACTTCTCGAAGATCGAGTCCGGCCGCATGGAACTCGAGCGCCACCCGTTCGAGCTGTCGCAATGCGTCGAGGAGACGCTCGACATCTTCGCCCTGCAGGCCGCGGCCAAGGGCATCGAACTCGCCTACGCGATCGACGCCTCCGTGCCGACCTGGATCGTGGGCGACATCACGCGCCTGCGGCAGGTGCTCGTGAACCTCGTCAACAACGCCGTGAAGTTCACACCCAGCGGCTTCATCACCATCGAAGTGAAGCTCGCCGTCGAAGCCTCCACGCCCGGCGACAACACGGTGCTGCTCGACTTCATCGTGACGGACACCGGCATCGGCATTCCCGCCGACCGCCAGGGCGCGCTCTTCAAGCCGTTCAGCCAGGTCGACTCCTCCACCACGCGCAAATACGGCGGCACAGGTCTCGGCCTCGCCATCTGCGATCGCCTCGTGCAGCTCATGGGCGGCACCATCGACGTGAGCAGCAAGCTCGGCCACGGCTCGCGCTTCCGTTTCAACATTCAAACCGAGCGCGCAGAAATCCCCACCGGCGGACGCGTGCTCAATTTCGCCGGCGTGACCGTGCTCGCCGTCGACGACCACGCTGTGAACCGCCACGCGCTGGTCACTTGCCTGCAACAATGGGGCTGCACTCCCGTCCTCGCCGAAAACGCCACGCAGGCGATCGCCGCCGCCGCCGACCGCCGCCCTGCCATTGCGGTGATCGATCATGACCTGGCGGGCACAGCCGGCGACGAGCTCGTGAAGAATCTCCGCGCGCACCAGCCGGGCCTTCCCATTGTGTTGCTCACCGCCGCGTCCGACGGCGTTCGCCAAGGCCAGAGCGCCGAGCCGTTCGTCATGCGGCTGCCGAAGCCGATCAAGCCGACCTTCCTCGGCGAATGCCTCTCGCGCCTCATGAAAGGCGGCGCCATCCCCGCGCCCGCCGCCCCGGCGCCCACCACGCCGCACAGCGAACTCGCTCGCGGCATCCCGCTCGACATCCTCCTCGTGGAGGACAACCCCGTTAACCAGAAGGTCGCGCTCCACCTGCTCAATCGCCTCGGCTACCAAGCCGACGCGGTCAGCAACGGCCTCGAAGCCATTCGCGCCATCGAGCAACGCGACTACGATTTGGTTTTCATGGACGTCCAGATGCCCGAAATGGACGGACTCACTGCCACGCGGGAGATTCGCCAGCTCCTGCCGAAGACGCGCCAGCCGATCGTCGTCGCGCTCACGGCAAACGCCGTGCAAGGCGACCGCGAGCGCTGCATCGCCGCCGGGATGGACGACTACCTGCCGAAACCCGTGAAGCTCGACGACCTTCACGCGATGGTGCGGAAATATTTCGCCGCAAAGGCCTGATCGAGGCGACACACGCCTCGAAGTTTGACCGCTGCGCGCCCACCGCCAGCGTCCAGCGCGCATCAAACACGCCATGATTTTTCCCCACATCGGCCCACCACCAAGGTCCAACCCGCCTCGGCGTTGGCTATCGCGCGCTTTCACGGGAACACTCGTCGCGATGTTCAGTTGCGTTGCCTCCAGCCACTCCGCAACCCGGCACGCGCCCGCCAATCTCACCCACTCGTTCTCCGTGCAAGGTATCGAGGTGAGCTATGAAGTGCCGTCCACCTTCGCGCTCGGCTACAGCGGCCAAGCCTCAACCGTGACGATTCAGCCGGACGATCCGCGCGTCCTCCACCACCCGCGCGGTCTGCTGGCGAGGAACGTCGCCACCTACTACCACGACATGAAAGGGGACTTTCGCGACTGGTCGTTCACCGTGACGGTCTCAGTCTGCAAGCTGCCTCCGGATTTTCCACCTCCGAAGGACCACATCCCCGACGCGGCGGCACTCACCACCGTCGACGAGCGCCAGTGGAAACTGAAGGACGGCACCGTGCGCAAAGTGTCGCCCCAATCGCGCGCGCTCCTCATCGGTCAGCTCGACCTCGTGGCCATCGACTCCACCACCTCGCTCAAAAGCGAGGAGCTCAAACTCGCAGACGGGGGGCTTGCCCTGACGTTTCCCACTTGCCGCTACTACGGCGCACTGAACGCCGACCACTTGATCTGCTTCAGCATGGGATACTCTGGCAAGGCGCGGATCACCCCGGCGGAGATGCAGCGCGCACTCGTCGCCACGGAAGCGATCATCGCGACGCTGAAGATCGATCGACCCGGCGACGCTCCGCGCTGAACCGACGCGCCCGCCGGCTCCTCACACCCACCGCAGCAGCTCCCGCATTTCCTCCGACCTCGCCGGTTCCTCGGCGAGGTTTCTCATTTCCAGCGGGTCGCGCTCGAGATCGAAGAACAGCCACGGCGCCTCGCGACCGTCGGGCTCGCGGCGCAACACGACCTTGTGCTGCGCCGTGCGAAAGCCGCGCCACGCGTGCGGACATTGCAGCGGAATCTCTGTCGCGCTCGGCATCGAGATCGCCGCGCTGTCGCGCTTGCACACCCATTCGCGCCCTGCCGCCCACGCCACCGCCATGTGCGGCAGGTCGACGAGACTCACGGGCGCCTCATCGCGCCGTCCTCTGTTCTCCGTCCTCAGACCTCGGATCAGCAGCGGCACGCGCACGCTCTCCTCGTGCGGCCACGCCTTGCGAAAAAGCCCGTGGCTGCCGTGCATGTCGCCGTGCACCGACGTGAAGGCCACGATGGTTTCGCTCAGATCGACCTCCGCCAGCAATCGCCCGATCGCACGGTCCGTCGCTTCGATGTGCGCATAGTAACCCGCGAGTTCGTCGCGGGTTTTCCTCTCGATCTCGCCGCCGAGCGGCACGTTCGCGCGCAACTTGATCTCGCTCGCTCGGGCCTCGTGCACGTGCGGCGCGGGCGCGTGATACGGCGGGTGCGGCGCCTCGAGGCTGACGACGCAAAACGCCGGCGCGTCGTGCCGCTCGCGCAGCCAATCCGCCGCGCGGTGCACCAACACGTCCGCCTGATAGCCTTTGAAGTGTTTCGGCTCCGGCAAGCGTGTGCCGTGCAGCCACGGATCGTTGAGCAGGAATCCGCCCTCGAATCCCTCCCACAACCCAAAGCCGCCGCGCGCGTCCGACGGCACTATTTGTTTCGCGTGCACATCGCCCACGAAGGGCGCCGTGCGGTCGCGCTCGCTCAGGTGCCATTTGCCGAACCACGCCGTGCGATAGCCGCGATCGCCCATCGCGTGCGCGACGGTGCGCGACGTTTTCGGCAACGCGTCCCAGTAATTGCTCACCCCGTTTTCAGGGCAGAATTTGCCGGTCAACAGCGCCGCGCGCGCCTGCGGGCCCAGCGGGTGCGGCGTGACGGCTTGCGTGAAGTTGACCGCCTCGCTCGCGAAGCCGTCGAGCCACGGCGTGCGTGCGTTCGCATCGCCGGCATGGCCAAACGCCTGCGCACGCCACTGGGTGGTGACGATCCAGAGAATATGGGGCCGCGCGCTCACGCGAAGGCATCAGAACGATTTTGCGCCCGAAGGCGATGCTCGCCTGCGCCGTGGCGCGGCGGCATGTCCACCGGCTATTTCTGCGCCGGCGCCAGGAGCCCGCGCAACGCGACCGCGAGTTCGCCGAACGCGACGGGCTTGCGCAGGATTTCCCGCACGCCCAGCGCGCGCATGTCGTCCACTTCCGCCTGATCGATATAGCCCGAGATGAGCATCACAGGCATCAGCGGCGCCCGCGCGAGAACTTGGCGCGCGAGTTCGCGTCCGGACATCGAGGGCATCGCGAAGTCCGTCACGACCGCGTTGAACCGCTCGGGATTTTTCAGGAATTCCTCGAGGGCGCTGCGCGGGTGCGCGTGCTCCACCACCTTGTAGCCGAGATGCTCGATGATGCCGACGATCGCCGTGCGACTCTCCGCCTGATCGTCGACCACGAGCACGCATTCGCCGTCGCCTTCGGGCGCGACACTGCGGCTTTGCGCCGCGCTCCCGAGCGGCACGATCGGGAGCGCGAGGAGATGCACGCAGAACAAGCTGCCTTCGCCGAGGCGGCTGCGCACCGTAACCGCCCCGCGATGCGATCGCACGATACTGTCCACGACGGCCAAACCCAATCCCGTGCCGCGACCGGGCGCCTTGGTCGTGTAGAACGGATCGAAAGTCCGATCGAGCGCCTCGGGCACGATGCCGCAACCATCGTCCTCGACGGAGAAGCAGACGACTTCACCCGCCGGCATGCCGGCGGGCAGTGCCGCCTGCTCCGGAGTCAGATTGGCCACCGTCAATCGCACCGTCACGCGTCCCCCCGTGGGCGGGAGCGCCTGTGTCGCGTTGGTGCAGAGATTGACGAACACTTGGTAGAGCTGACTCGCGTCGGCGAGGACGGGCGGACAACCGTCGTCGATCTCCGCGACCAACCGCACCGACGCCGGCAAGGTCGAGCGGATCAGCGCGAGCGCCTCGGCCGCGACCTTCTGCATGCGAATCGGCGCGAGCAGGCTTTCCTGCCGGCGACCGAAAGTGAGGATTTGCTGCACGAGCCCCTTCGCGCGCAACCCGGCCTCCGTGGTTTGGTGCAGCCAGGCTTTCGCCTCGTGGCCGTCGGGCATCTGCAACTGCGCGAGTTCCACGAACCCCAGCATCCCGGTCAGGATGTTGTTGAAATCGTGCGCGATCCCGCCGGCCAGCGTGCCAAGGGATTCCATTTTCTGGGTCTGCCGCAGGCGCTGCTCGGCCGCCTGGCGGGCGGATTCGGCGCGACGTTGCGCCGTGACATCGCGGATCGCGGCGGCGATCACTCGCCCGCCAACGGTTTCGATCGGCGCGAGGCTGATCTCCACGGGGAAAACCTCGCCGGTCTTCCGCGCCGCGACCAACGCGCCGTGCCGGTCGCGCATCGCCCGCGGCGTCGGCGACAGCATCACCGCCAAGTTGCCGGGACTCGCCGCCGCCAACGCTCGCGCCGTCCAGACCGCGGTGTTCTCGGGCTCCAACCGCCACCGCAATTCGACGGCGTCGCCCCCTGCGAGGAGTTCCAGCGCCGTGTCCGGCAGGTCGAACCCGGCATCGACGAGCGCCCGCCCGACGAAGTGCGAAGCCTCGCGGCCCGCGAGCCCGAGCAACCGGGGATTGACCGCGCGGACGACTTTATCCGCCCCCACGAGCATCGCGGGCGCACCGAAGCAATCGAACAGGCAATGAAACGCGGCGACCAACACCTCGGGATCGCCAGACAAGACAGCGGGTTTCTCCATGGTGCAGCTACCGACAGCGCCGCGGTGGAAAAACCCGGGATGGGAAGGCATCGAGGCACTTCCACCGCACGAAAGGTGACCAACTAATTAAACGGAAATGCAGGCGCTGCGGGTGCCACAAATTCAGCGCCGTCGTCACCTTCCATGCGCCAACCACCAACTCGCGACGCAAGGAGTGCGGAGCATTCCGCGCGCATCTGTGGCACTATCCGACCATGGCATGGAAAGCCCTGGTCATCTTTGCGCTGATCGCGCTGGTGGAAACCGTCCACGGCAGCCTGCGCGTGCGCTACCTTAACCGCCCGCTCGGTGATCATCGCGCGCGGCAGGTCGGCGTCTTCACCGGCTCCGCCCTCATCCTCGCCATCGCGTGGCTCACCGCGCCTTGGCTCGCGGCGCCGAGCGCTGCGGCCGCGTGGGGCGTGGGCGGCTTGTGGCTCGGTCTGATGTTGGCCTTCGAGGTATGGGTGGGCCGCAGGCTGTTTCACGCCTCCTGGGCGCGCGTGTTCGCCGAGTTCGATCTCCGTCGCGGCGGGCTGCTCGGTTTCGGGATGCTCGTGCTGGCGGCGGCGCCTTGGCTGGCCGGCGTGGCCCGCGGGCTCTTTTAGCCCGGAAGGCGGAACGGAAAATCTTTGCGGCCGGACCGGCTTCCGCTTCATCGTCCGGCCATGCGTCTCCGTGTCATCACCGCCGGTGGAACCATCGACAAGGTCTACTTCGACGCCGCCAGCACCTACGAGGTCGGCGAGCCCCAGATCGGCCCGCTCCTGCGCGACTCGAACGTCACGTTCGACTTCGTCGTCGAATCGGTCCTCCAGAAAGACAGCCTGGCGATGACCGACGAAGACCGCGCCCTGATCCGCGCCCGTGTGGAAGCCGCCCCGGAGAAGCTCATTCTCATCACGCACGGCACCGACACGATGACCGCCACGGCCGCCAAGCTGCAGGGCCTTGCCGACAAAACCGTCGTGTTTACGGGGGCTATGCAACCGGCCCGGTTCCGCGACAGCGATGCGGTCTTCAACGTCGGCTGCGCAATCGGCGCCCTGCAGGTGCTGCCGCCGGGTGTTTACATCGCCATGAACGGCGTTGTCGCCGCGGCCGACACCGTGCGTAAGAACCGCGCCGCAAGCCGTTTCGAGCCGAAAAGCTGACGGCCACGGGGCGGGAGGTCCCCTTTTTACCCGCCGCCCGGCCGGGAAATAGCCAGGTTCCGGTGAATCCCCTAAAGTTGGCCTGACGGGAGCCGAACCAAAGGGAGCCGGCATTCGTGCCCGGCACCCATGCTTTTCCCCGTCACCAACGCGCCCGCAAGCCGCTCTTTCCGCGACGTGCCCGCCTGATCCATGGCCGGTTCTCCCACAGTCGCTTCGCTGTTTGCCCAACGCGTCGTCATCGGTGTCGGCGACATGGCGGTCTCCAACAACGCGCAGGTGATCCTCAGCACCTACGCGCTCGGGTCCTGCATCGGCGTCATCGCCTACGATCCCGGCGTGAAAGCCGCCGGCATCCTGCACCTGATGCTGCCGGAATCCTCCATTTCGCCGGACAAGGCCGCCCGCCAACCCGCGATGTTTGCCGACACGGGATTGCCCGCGTTTTTCAAGGCCCTTGCCGGCCTCCGCGCCGAGCGCTCGCGACTTCGGCTGTTCGTCGCGGGTGGCGCCAGCGTCATCGCAGGCACCGACCCGTTCCGCATTGGCGAACGCAACACGCGCGCGACGCTCGATTACCTTTCGCAACAGGGCTACGTCGTCCGCCGCACCGAAACCGGCGGCAACATCAACCGCACCGTCCACCTCGAGGTCTCCTCGGGCCAGGTGTCGCTGAAGACGCCCACCGAAAACAGCCAGTATATGCTGACCTCCTGAGCGAGGTGAGGAAGCGATCGGGGCCGAGAGAGACGTTTCCGCGCCCAACCAGCGACGGGTCGGCTGCGCGCGCAATCAACGCGACACCGGCGACATTGGGCGTTCTTCGCGCCCCGTCCGTCGCTCGGGATTTGCCCCGACAACACCCCTGTGTCTGGCTCGGCTCATGCGCCTGTCACTCCTCGTCCTCGCGAGCGTGCTGCTCGCCAAGCTCTCGCTCGCCGCCGCGCCCGCCGGCACCGACCCCATCGAGGGCAAATGGCTCGGTCGCATCGGCGACGCGCGCACGAACAACTTCTCCGCGCTCGGCCTGGAGTTTCAGCGCGCCGCCTCGGGCGGCCTCGCCTTCTCGCTGACGCTCGAGCAACTCAATCTCTACGGCCAAGCCATCCCCGGCACCGTCACGCGCGCGGGCAACCGCTACCGCTGCGATTCCTTCGACCTCGAGCTCAAGGACGGCCAGCTCCACGGCTCCTTCGGAACCAATCATCGCGACATCACTCTCGAACGAGTCGCGCAACTTCCCGTCGACACCCCGATTCCCACCGACCTGCCACCTGCCCCCGCGCCGCGCTGGCAGACCCAGCTCGGGGGCTCGATTTACGCCGGCCCCGCCGTGCACGACGGCTTTGCCTACGTCGGCACGACGAGCGGCGTGTTCGTGGCCGTGAAGACGGTGGACGGTGCGGTCGCGTGGAGTTTTCCGGCCGGTCGGCCGATCTTCGGCGAGGCGCTCGCAACCGACGAAGCGGTGTTCTTCGTCTGCGACAACGGCTATCTCTTCAAACTCGCCCGCACCGACGGCAAGGAACTCTGGCGCTACGATCTCGGTGACGCGCGCATCTCGCGCATCCTCCCCGACCCGATCCAACAAGCGGACGACGGTTTCGATCACCGCGCGCCGCGCCCCATGCTCGTTGATGGCGTGCTCTACGTCGGCGCCGGCGACGGCGGTTTTCACGCGGTGCGAGCCGACACCGGCGAGCGCGTCTGGCGCGTCCAATCGAAAGGCGCGATTCGCGCCACCGCCGCCGTGCGCGGCGACCGGGTTTTCTTCGGCACGGTCGGCGGCCTCGTCGTTGCCGTGGAACGCGCGACGGGCCGAACGCTCTGGGAAGCGAAATCTCCGGCGCCCGTGACGAGCTCGCTGGCTTTCGTGGGCGACAAGCTGATCAGCGGCGGGCGCGACAGCGTGTTGCAAGCGCTCGATCCGGCGACCGGCGCGCAACTCTGGAAGCTCGACTTCTGGGGCTCATGGGTCGAGTCGAGCGCCGTCGCCGCACCGGAGAACGACGGCACTGCCTACATCGGCTCGTCCGACCTGCGCCGCGTCACTTGCTTCGATGCCGCCGACGGACACATCCGTTGGCGCACCGACGTCTTCGGCTCCGCGTGGGGCCGGCCGCTCGTCACGGACCGATTCGTTTACGCCGCGCTCGCTGCGGAGGAGCCCTACATGATCCGACACCAAGGTGGCCTCGCGGCCCTCGACCGCGCGACGGGCCGGCTCGTCTGGCGGCTAGCGGCGCCAAATCCGCCCGGCATCTACAATTGGGGTTTCCCCGGTTCTCCCGCCCGCGCCGGAGACCTCCTCCTCATCGGCGGCATCAACGGCACGCTCTACGCGTTCCCCATCGAATAGCGTCCGCGTCGCCCGCCCCGCACCACTTTCTGCGCGGTCGCGTTGCACATCCGCGAGTGCCGGCTACGTTGTTCGCATGGTTAACCGGCGTTGGTTCGTTCTGCTTGGATTCCTGATCGTCACGTTCGTGGCCGCAGGCATCGGCGGCGCAGCCACGAGCAGCAGCGTGACCACGTGGTATCCCACGCTGCAGAAACCGTCGTGGAATCCCCCGAGCTGGCTCTTCGGCCCGGTGTGGTCCGCGCTCTACGTGCTGATGGCGGTCGCCGCATGGCGGGTCTCGCGCCACACGGAGACGCCGGGGCGGCGGCACGCGCTCGCATGGTATTTCGGACAACTCGCTCTGAACGCTCTGTGGTCGTGTCTGTTCTTCGGCCTGCGCAGCCCCGGGCTCGCGTTTGCCGAGGTGCTCGTGCTCTGGACCGCGATCGTGATCACGGGAGTGAAGTTCGCGCGCATCGACCGCATCGCCGCCATGTTGTGGCTGCCCTATCTCGCGTGGGTATCGTTCGCCTCGGTGCTGAACGGCACCGTTTGGTGGCTCAACCGCTAGAGCCGTCGCGCCGCGGAACGGAGTCCGCGCCCTCCCCTCGAATGCGAGCGGCTACCGTTTTCCTGAAAACGCTGTAGAGCATACTCTGTATTTCTGTAGCCGGGTTTCTGTAGCCGGGCTCGCTGAGCCCGGCCGGCGCATCTTTCCGCGGGAAAGCCCTTTTCCGGGGTCAGCGACCCCGGCTACATGATTTTTGCAAACGCGGCCGGCGAGTTCACGCGCATCCACTTCCCGCGTTGCCGCTTCGCGCCCGCGAAGCCAAGTTGCGCGGCATGAAACTGCCCGCGTGTCTGCTTCTGGCTTCGATTCTCGCTTCGACCGTTCTTGCCAGCGATGCACCGCCGCCGCCCGCCGCGTCGTTGAAGACGACGCTCGAAAACGCTGCGGCCAAGCTCCCCGCCGGCGGCATCGTCAGCGCGGAAATCGACGGCGCGAACGTCAGCTACAGCACATTTGGCAAACTCGCCGCGCCGGCCGGTGTGGCACCGGAGCGCGTGTTGTTCGAGATCGGTTCGATCACGAAATTCTTCACCGGCCTGCTGCTGGCGCAGGCGACGCTCGACGGCAAAGTCAGCCTCGACGACCCGATCACGAAGTATCTGCCACCGGACCTGAGCCTTCATCCCAACGTCGCCGCCATCACGCTGCGCCAGCTTTCGACGCACACTTCCGGCCTGCCGCGGCTGCCCGACAATCTCCATCCGCTCGTTCCGGCCGATCCCTACGCCGACTATCTCGAGCCGCAGCTCCACGATTTTCTAGGTTCGTTCAAGCCCGCCAAGGCGCCCCCGCAAGCCGCGGACTATTCGAACCTCGGCGCGGGTTTGCTCGGCCACCTGCTCGAGCGCGCCTACGGTGTCGGCTACGCCGAGCTCGTGCGCACAAAGATCACCGGCCCGCTGGCGATGAACGACACCACCATCGCGCTCACCGACGATCAGAAGACGCGCTTCGCGGTGCCACACTCGGGCAGTGTCGCCGTGTTGCCGTGGAACCTCGGCGTGCTGAGCGGCGCCGGTGCGTTGCGCTCGACGGCGGCCGACCTGGCCAAGTTCGCGCAGGCACTGTGTGACGAACACAGCCCGATCGCGGCCGCATGGAAAATCGCGCGCGAACCGCGCGCCCCGATGGGGCCGCGCGGACAGATCGGGCTCGGCATCTTCATCAGCGAGCGCGACGGGCGCACCGTCTACAGCCACGGAGGCGGCACGGGCGGCTTCCGCTCGCATTTCGAGTTCACGCCCGCCACGCGCACGGCGCTCGTGGTCCTCTTGAACAACGACGACCCGGACCCCGCCGCGTTGGTCGCAGCCGCGCATCGTCCACCGACCGACACCAGCGCCGCGAAATCAGCGCCGACGCCGGAAGTGGCGATCTCTGCGGATGAACTCCGCAAATTCACCGGCGTCTACGCCATCGATGCCCGGGCGCGCTTCACGGTGGTGTTCGACGAGCAAGGTCAGCTGCGCATCAGGCTCACGGGTCAGGCGTTTCTGCCGGTGAACTATCTCGGGAACGATCGTTTCGCGGCGAAGGCCGTGGCCGCGCAGTTCCAGTTCGCCCGCAGCGCCGATGGTAAGGTGACGTCAATCACGCTGCACCAAAACGGACGCGAGATCCCGGCGCAGCGCACGGCGGATGCCCCGGTGGTGAATTTCCTCCCGGTGGAAAAGCTCCGGGAATACGCCGGCACCTACGAACTGGCGCCGGGAACCGTGTTCGAGGTGGGTGTCGGCCAACGCACGACGACGCTGACCGTGAAGCTGACGGGCCAGCCCACCTTCCCCGTGCACAACACGAAACCCGACCACTTCGTCTACGACATCGTGGACGCCGCGCTCACGTTCGAGCGCGATGCCGACGGCCGCGTGGTCGCGGTGGTGCTGCACCAGAACGGTGCCGATCAGCGCGCGCCGAGACAGGCCGGCAAGTAAGCCGCGCTCAAGCCGCGCGCGGCACGACGTAGCCGAAGATCGCCACCCAGTGGCACACGCTTCCGGCGAGCACCCACAGGTGCCAGACGGCGTGGTTGAACGGCAGTTTTTCCCAGAGATAAAAGATCGTGCCGAACGAGTAGCAGAGCCCGCCCGCAAGCAGCAGCCAGATGCCGCCGAGCGGCAGCGCGGCGAACAACGGCTTGGCCGCGATGACCACGAGCCAGCCCATCGCGAGATAAAGGATCGTCGAAAGCACGTCCCCGCGGCCGGCGTAGAAGAATTTCACCACGACGCCAACCAGCGCGCAGCCCCACACAACGCCGAAGAGACTCCAGCCCCAACCGCCACGAAGCGGACCGAGCACGAAGGGCGTGTAGGTGCCGGCGATCAGCAGGTAGATCGCCGCGTGATCGAAACGCTGGCAGCGACGGCGCCATTTCTCGGATTTAACCGAGTGGTAGATGGTGGACGCGCTGTAGAGCAGCACGAGCGTAGCGCCGTAGATCGCGGTGCTCGTGATGTGCCACGCGTTGCCATAGAGCGACGAATAGACGACGAGCAAAACCAAGCCCGTGACGCTGAGCAGCGCACCGAGACCGTGGGTGAGACGGTTGGCCAACTCTTCGAGCGGCGGATAGCTGGACGGAACGTGTTTGGCGGGAGCGGACATTTCAGGCGGAGATTTTTTCGGCCTTCCCGCGCGACGCGAATTCGGTCGCGAGATGGTCGACGAAGTTCATCACGAGCGGCCCGGCCTCGGCCTTGGGCCAAGTGACGGCGTGCCACGTGCGGTGCCAGCCCTTGCGCGTGATGCGCTTGGCGACGAGCTGGCCGTCGGCGAGCGCGGGCTTAACGGCCCACTCGGCGAGCGCGGCGACGCCCATGCCGGCCTTCACGAGTTCGAGAATCGCCTCGGTTAGCTGCACGCAGGTGAAGCGTCGCGGCCACTCGCCGGCGGGGCGCAGGATGTCGACGCAGAGCGAGGATTCCTCCGGGCGCGAGGCATACATGAGCAGATGCTCGCGCGCGATCTCCTCGGGCTCGAGCCAGAGTTTGCGCGCGAGGGCGTGATCGTGGGGCACGAGCAGGCGCACCTCGTCGCGCAGCACGGCGCGAGCGAGCATGCCGGCGCGCTCGGGCTTTTCTGTCGTGATGGAGAGATCGATTTCGCGGTTGTAGAGCGCTTCGAGCGAGCGATGCGTGACTTCGCCGACCACGCGGACATCGGCTTCGGGATGCTCGGTGCGGAACGAGCGGATGACCGCGGGCAGCCAATGGTAGCCGGTGTAGCAATGCGTGCTGAGCCGCACGGTGCCGGCGCGCCCCTGCTTGAGTTTGGCGAGGCGGTCCTCGGCGTCGGCGACGGTGCCGAGCACGCGCACGGCGGCGTCGAGCAGGACTTCGCCCGCGGGCGTGAGGCGCATGGTCTTGCCCTCGCGATGGAAGATCGGCCCGCCAACGATTTCCTCCAGCACGCGCAACTGGTGGCTGAGCGCGGAGGGCGTGAGATTGAGGCGTTCGCTGGCGCGGGTGAGGCTGCGCTCCTCGCCGACGGTCCAGACGAGGCGCAGGTGCCGCAATTCCACCCCGGTGTAGCGGGTGAACGGATCGCTGGCGGCGCCTTGAGCGGATTTCACGCGAATCAGAGGTAGCGTTAATCCTATTCAGGTCGAGCTTTTGCTCGCCCGTGAGCTTCCGAGCGACGCGGCCAACAAAAAGGCCGCCCGAAAGGGCGGCCTTGGAAATCGAGGTCGTCGACCGGTTACGGCGTCTTGAGGAGTTCCTCAACCGTCCACGGGCCGCGCGCGCCGAGTTCAGCGCGGATGGCGGCAACCTGCTCGGGCGTGATGGCGGGAGCGTTGTTACCCCAGTCCGAGCGGATGTAGGTGAGCACGTTGGCGATCTGATCGTCCTTTAGGATGCCGCCGAAGGGCGTCATTGCGCTGTTGAAGTTCTGACCCTTGACCGTGATCGGACCGTTCAAACCGAAGAGGACGATCTTGATGATGTGCTTCTCGTGCTTCGGATCCAAAACGAACTCCGAGCCGGCGAGCGGCGGGTAAACGCCGGGGACGCCTTGGCCGGTGGCCTGGTGGCAGGTCATGCAGTTGGCCGTGAACACGCGCTTGCCGAGCATGGCGGGCGTGATGACCGGACCGGTGGCGGCCTGCTTCGAGGGCTTCTGGTTCTCGTTGTAGATCGCGGCGTCGAAGTGCGCGGAATAGTGCGCGAGATAGACGGAGCCGAAGAAGATCGCGCAGCACATGATGCCGAGCAGCACGAGCGGGAAGCGCGGATTGCCTTCGGCCTTCTCGGGCTTGTTCGACTGCAGGCGCGCGTGAACTTGCTGAATCGACTCGTCGGACGCGCCGGACTGCTCGAGGTGAGAGTGGTTTTCGGAGCTCATCTTATTTGCCCTCCTCCTTCGCGGCTTCGGCGGTGAAGGGCTTGGCTTCGGGATACTCGTAGGAGTCGTTCAGGCTGCGCAGATACGCGACGAGCGCGCGGGCGCGGTGCGTCGGGACGACTTCGTGACCGGCGGGAGCCGCGGCCTTGCCGGAAAGCTTCAGCGCGTAGGGCGAAGCTTGGCCGGGACGGACCGGGTGGACGTCGAAGAGGAAGTCGTAGCTCGGCATATTCGTGCCGGGGGCGACGGCGTGCGGCGCGTAGAGGATCGTGTAGAGGTAGGCCTCGTCGGCGTAGGCGCGGGCGGCGACATTGCGCAGGTCGGGGCCGATGCGGCTGGAGCCGAGGAACACGGTCTTCTCGCGGATGTAGTCGCGGGCGACGCTCTGGCGAGTGCCCCACTGGCGGGCGGTATCGCCGCCGAAACCTTCGCGGCGCACCTGCTGGGTGTGGCAGGAGACGCAGCCGAGGTCCTGGTAGACGGCGCGGCCTTGGTCGGCGAGGCCGGTGAGCGGCGCGGGATGAAGGGCTTCGTCGACGGGGTCCTTGTATTGCGTCAGCGAGCCGAGCTGCTTGTGCGCGGAATAAAGGACGGCGCCGGTCGAGAGCGCGAGGACGGCGAAGGCGCCGAAGAAGAGGGCGAGACCGTTTTTCATGCGTGCTGCCCCTCCGAGGCGGTCGTGGCCATGGCGGGCGGATTGGCGAACTCAGCCTTCGGGCCCGTCTCGATGACGGAGTTGAAGGCGGTCCAGAAGAAGTTGATGGCGAAGGCGACGTGGCCGACGAGCAGGACCATCAGCGAGACGGTGCGGAAGGCGAGCCAGGGCTTGAGCATCGCCGTGATGTCGGCGAAAGGCGCGTTCGTGTTGAGCAGGTGCCCCTGTTCCGAGCCGGCGTAACCGACGCCGACCACGATGCAGATGATGCCCACGAGCGTCAGCCAGTAGTGAATCGTGACGAGCGCGGACGAGTGCCACGGACGGCCGGCGAGGCGCGGGATGATGAAGTAGGCCGCGCCGAACATGGCGGTCGAGAAGCACGCGTAGGAGATCACCCAGTCGCGCAGCTCGGGGATGAGGGTGAACTGCGTGTCGATGGCGAAGCCGCGGTTGGAGAGCACGAGGTTCAGGACGGCGCCGAAGAAGAAGGCGACGATGCTCAGGAAGGTGAACTTGAAGGTGACACTGCCCTTGGCGTCGCCGAAACCGCTGGCGAGCGTCTTGAAGAAGTTCGTGAAGAGGATGACGACGGCGGGAACGATGAGGTAGTTGGCCACCGCGCCGAGGGTCGCGACCCACGCGGGAACCGGGCCGCCGATGAGGCGCGAGCCGCCGGCGAACGCGGTGCAGACCACGAGCCACCAGAAGCCGATGCCGGCGAGGTAGTAGTTGTGGATCGGCTTGCCGGTGACCTTCGGGACGAAGTAGTAGGCGCAGGCGAGCGCGAGCGGCGTGAACCACAGGCCGTAAATGCCGTTCACATACCAGGCGTCGACGATGGCCTGCACGACGCCGTGCGTCGGCACGCAGAAGAGCATCGTCTGCGCGACGGCGAAGAGCCACGGAAACCAGAGGACGGCGCCGAAGATATACCACTGCGAGGCGAACACGTTGTCGGTGTTGCGGACGCTGAAGGTGGTGATCGCCCACACGCCCATGGCGGCGTAGCACACGAGCATCATGAGGGTGATGGCGCGCGGCATCTCGAGGAGCTCGAAGGATGTCGTGCCGCCCAGGAGGATGCCGAGCATGCCGAGGCCGAGGGTGATGTTCCAGGCCTTGCAGGCGACGATGAGCCAGCCGCCGTGGCGGAGGGCGGCGGCGGAGAGGCGGGCCATGAGCCAGAGCGCGACGCCGAGGCCGGCGTTGAAGCCCCAGCCGTAGGTGAGGACGACGTTCGCGGCGGCGTTGACGCGGCCGTAAGTGAACCACTCGCAGCCGGAGAGGAAGCCGAGGAAGTTCGGCGTGTGCAGCTGCGTGGCGGCGATGAGTTGGAGCGCGCCGCCGATGAGCAACCAGGCGATGGCCTGGCTGAAGAACACGAGAACGGGCCACTTGGCGGAGGCGTCGATCTCCTGCTGCTCGGCGCGAGCGTTGGGGACGGTGGAATTCATCGGCAAATTACTTCCGGGCGTGCTCCTTGACGGTGAGCTCGATGGCGCGTTCGACCGGGAGGCGAACGATGCCCTTCGACTGGTCGACCCAGCCGTAGGTGGTCGCGTCGACCTGGGCCTTCTGCTGGAGATCGGCGAGGGCCTTGGCGCGGCCTTCGGCGGAGAACTTCCAGCGCTGGGCTTCGTCGAAGTCGGCGGGGTTGGCCGTGCCGCGGTTGTCGAAGGCCGGCGCGGGCGAGTAGTAGCGGTTCACGAGCCAGCCACAGAGGACGGCGACGAGAATCACCACGACGGCGGTGAACACCGGCGTGCGCTGCGGAAAGGCGTAGGCTTGCGGGTTGTCGCTCATGTTAGTGGGCGGTGGAGGCGGCGCCTTCCTCGGGGGCGGTGGCGTCGTGGTGCGTGAGGGATTCGACGATGCGCGGATCGTGGATCGGGATGAGTTTCGCGTCGGCGGTGGCGAAGCTCCGGAGGTAGGCCCAGATGCCGAAGCCGCCCACGCCGACCACCGAGCTGATCACCCAGAGGAGATTCAGCGAGAGGAACGGCAGCGGGTCGCCGTGCGCGTCCTTGAGCGAGGGAAGGATGTTGTAGCAGAGGTCGATCAGGATGGTCGCGAGGATCGCGACGCTGATGAACCGGAGGCCGCGCGGCGTGCTCTTCAGGCGATAGCTGAGGAGGTAGAGGAACGGGAGGAAGAAGTGACCGAAGAGGATCACCATGCCGACCCACTTCCACTGATTCGGGAGGCCGTCGCTGTTGTTAATTTCGCGGAGGTTATACCAGAAGGTTTCCTCGGGGACGTTGGCGTTCCAGATCAGGAAGTATTGGGAGAACGTGACGTAGGCCCAGAAGATCGTGAACGCGTGCGAGAGCGTGCCGACGCAGTGCCAGTGGTTGGTGTTCACGACGCCCTTGTAGTCGCCGCGGCTGAGGAGCCAGATCATGATGAACACGAGCACGGCGAGCGCGCCGCGCATGCAGTTCGCGAAGAACCACACGCCATACATCGTGGAGAACCAGTGATACTCGAGGCTCTTCATCCAGTAGATGGCGGCGAAAGTCAGCGAGAGCGCGACGAGCGGGATGCCCATGGCGGCGGTGACGCGGTTCTTGAGCGTCCACTTCACGTCGCCGTCCTTGTCCTGCGTGAACGAGGCCTTGCGGAGGCGGGAGGAGAGCCAGATCCAGATCGCGAAGAACGCGACGGACATGCCGGTGAACATGTTCAGGCTGAGGAAGCCCGCCTTCTTCACGTAGAGCGGGTCGTCACCGACGGTGCCATGGCCGCCGTGCAGCGGGTGGCCGAGATCCATCCACGGCCAGATCAGGCCGGGCTTCACCCAAGCGGAGATGAGCAGCGGGAGGAAGAGAACGGCGAGCGGCAGGAACGCGGAGAGACCGTGCTCGAGCTGGCGGCGCGGCACGACGGACCAGCCGGCGTCGAAGATGTGGTGGATGAGGACCCAGAGCAGCATGCCGATGGCGATCGCGGTGCAGAACGCGAAGCCGACGAGGTAGGACGTGGCGACGTGCTGGGCGGGCGAGACGACGAAGCCGAGTGCGGTGACTGCGAGGCCGGCGACACCGACGACGAGGGCGGTGCCGGTCTTGGGGGCGACGGGAGTGGACGAAGTGGCCATGTTATTTCAGCTCCCCTCGGTTCGCGAGCGGGACATCGTCGAGCTTCGCATTGTGGGCGCGTTGGAGGGCGCGGACGTAGGCGATGACGGCCCAGCGCTCGTCGGGCGAGAGCTTGTCGGCGTAGGGCGACATCGTGTTCTTGCCGTTGGTGATGGTGTTGAAGAGCTCGCCCTCGGCCATGAGGCGGAGGCGGTCGTCATGGTAGGTCGGCGTGGCGACCATGCCGTAGGCCTTGGTGATGCCCTGGCCGTCGCCGTTCACGCCGTGGCACGGCGCGCAATAGATCGCGTAGCGATTTTGGCCGCGACGGATCATCGTCTCGGTGACTTCGATCGGGAAACCCTTCACGAAGGAGCCGTCGGCGTTTTTGCCGAGGTAGTGGGCATCGTCGGCGCGGAGGAAGTCCGGATCGGCGGCGGTGCTGCGGCCGCGCGGCACGGTGCCGGCGGGAGCGGGGCGATCGGTGCGTCCGTCGGCGAAGAACTTCGAGGCGGCTTGCGGCTTGTATTTGCCCTGAACGTCCATGTCCGGAAACACGACGAGCGGTGGCTGCGTCGAGCGCATGCCACGGAAGCCCGCGATCGAGATCGTCAGGGCGACGGCGAAGAGGAGCGTGTAGTAGGCGTAACGCATGGGGTTATTCCTCCAGCTCCGCGATGTCCTGGCCGCCGATCTTCGCGAGCAGCTCGCGGGTGGCGGTGGCGTTGAATTTCGGGTCGTTGGCCTCGATCACGATGAAGAAGCGGTCGTCGAGCGCGCGCACGAATTGCGGCGCTTTCATCACCGGGTGGTAGTGCATCGGCAGACCGTTCAGCAGGAACATGCCGATGATGGTCGCGAACGCGGTGAAGAGAATCGTCAGCTCATAGCTCACCGGGAAGGCGAACATGGGCGAGAAGTAGGGCTTGCCGCCCACGATGAGCGGGTAGTCGAACGCACCGGTGAACCAGATGAGGCTCATGCCGGTGCAAAAGCCGGTGATGCCGCCGGCGAGCGAGAAGCGCGGCACGCGCGAACGGCGCATGCCCATGGCGGCGTCGAGGCCGTGCACGGGGAACGGCGTGAGCGAGTCCCATTTGGAGTAGCCGGCGTCGCGCACGTGCTCGCACGCGTGGTAGAGCGCGGGCACGGTGTCGAAGGCGGCGATGAGTCCGTAAGTCTTTTTCATGGTCGTGGCCTCCGATTAGTGGCCCGCGCCGTGCGGGTCGGCTTGCGGGATGACCGCCTTCACTTCCGACATCGGCATGATGGGCACGAAGCGGATGAAGAGGAGGAACAGGAACGAGAAGACGCCGAAGGTGCCGAAGAAGGTGAAGACTTCGACGATCGACGGAGAATAGTAGCCCCACGACGACGGCAGGAAGTCGCGGGCGAGCGAGGTGACGATGATCACGAAGCGCTCGAACCACATGCCGACGTTGACGAAGATCGAGAGGATCCAGACGAGCGTCGTGTTGTTGCGGATCGATTTGAACCAGAAGAACTGCGGCGTGATCACGTTGCAGCCGATCATGATCCAGTAGGCCCAGGCGTAGTGGCCGAACGCGCGGTTGATGAACGCGAAGCCTTCATACGGGTTCGCGCCATACCACGCGATGAAGAACTCCATCGAGTAGGCGTAGCCGACCATCGTGCCCGTCGCCAGGGTGATCTTGCACATGCAGTCGATGTGATACTGCGTGATCAGGTCCTCGAGGCGGTAGATGGCGCGCAGCGGCAGCATGAGCGTGAGCACCATGCCGAAGCCCGAGAAGATCGCGCCCGCGACGAAGTAAGGCGGGAAGATCGTCGTGTGCCAGCCGGGGAGCAGCGAGACGGCGAAGTCGAACGAAACGATCGTGTGCACCGACAACACGAGCGGCGTGCTGATGCCGGCGAGGATCAGGTAGGCCATTTCGTAGTTGCTCCAGTGGCGGTTCGAACCGCGCCAACCCATGGCGAAGAAACCGTAGATGCGCGCCTTCAGGAGATTGCCGGCGGCGGTGAAGCGATCGCGCAGCGTGCCGAGGTCAGGAATGAGGCCGATATACCAGAAGAGCACGGAGACCGTGCCGTAGGTCGAAACCGCGAACACGTCCCACTCGAGCGGCGAACGGAAGTTCTGCCAGATGTAGTTGGCGTTCGGGATCGGGAAGAGATACCAAGCCATCCACACGCGACCGACGTGGAACACGGGGAAGATCGCGGCGCAAACGACGGCGAAGATGGTCATCGCCTCGGCGGCACGGTTGATCGACGTGCGCCACTTCTGGCGCAGGAGGCACAAGATCGCCGAGATCAACGTGCCGGCGTGGCCGATACCGATCCAGAAGACGAAGTTGACGATGTCCCACGCCCAGTTGACCGGATTGGCGTGACCCCAGACACCGACGCCGGTGCCGACGAGGTAGACCAGGCCAGCGACCGTGAACGACGCGATGAATGCGGCGATGCCGAAGCACCACCACCACCAAGTCGGGGTCGTGCCCTCGACGAGGCCGCAGATCTTGTCAGTGATCCACTTGAAGTCGCGATGATGATGGACGAGCTCGGCACGCGGGAGGATCGCGGGCTTGACCTCGGCGAGGATCGGGTGAGCGGCGTGCTCAGCGGAGTGGGCGCCCATTAGTGCTTCCCTCCGTGTTGAGCTTCACCGTGCGCAGGCGCGTGGCCTTCGCCATGCGACGGGTGGTTCTTGCTGTTGTATTCCACCCGGCTGAGCGGGAGGGCCTGATAGTCCGGCATGTGCGGGTTCGGGTTGCGGAGCTTGCCGAGGTAGGTGAGACGCGGGCGGACGTTGAGGTAACCGAGCACCGCGTAATCGCGCTCCTGCGCCTTGAGTTTCGAAACCTGGCTGTTCGGGTCTTTGATGTTGCCGAACACGATGGCGTCGACCGCACAGACCTGCTGGCAGGCGGTGCGGATCGTGCCGTCGGGCACTTCGACATCGCCGCTGGCGCCGGCTTTGCGCTTCTGGGCGATCTTGCCCTGATTGATGCGCTGGATGCAGAAGGTGCACTTCTCCATCACGCCGCGCATGCGGATCGAGACGTCCGGGTTCTTCACCATCTTGACCAGCTCCGGCATCTCCTTCTGGTGGCCGAGCGGGCCCATGTAGAGGGCGTCGGTCGCGCGCTTGTTGAAGTCGAAATAATTAAAGCGGCGAACCTTGTAGGGACAGTTGTTGGCGCAGTAACGCGTGCCGATGCAGCGGTTGTAGGCCATCGTGTTGATGCCTTCGTCGTCGTGCACGGTGGCGTTGACGGGGCACACGGTTTCGCACGGCGCGGTTTCGCAGTGCTGGCAGGTCATGGGCTGGACGACCGCCTGCGGATCTTCCGGAAGTTCGCGATTGTCGCTGCGCTCGCCACCGAGCAAGTCCGCCATCTGGCGCGCGTCGGCCTTGCCGTCGCTGTAGTAACGGTCGAGGCGGATCCAGTGCATCTCGCGGCCGCGCATGACCTGGTCCTTGCCAACGATCGGAATGTTGTTTTCCGCCTGGCAGGCAATGACGCAGGCGTTGCAGCCGATGCAAGTGTTGAGGTCGATCGACATGCCCCACTGGTGGATGCCGTCGAAGTTGGGCTGCTCGTAGAGCGATTGGCCGCGCGGGGTGGCCGCCGCCTTCACGGCGAGCGGCTGATCCTTGTCCTTGCCGTAGACGGGCGGCGTGTGGGACTCCATGCCGATCGCGGCGACGAACGCGGGATTCGCGTTGAACTCGTCGAGGTTCGCTTCGCGCACGATGTCGCGGCCTTCCATCGACCAATGCTCCTGCGTGTTGGCGAGCTTCTGCTTCTTCCCCACCACGGTGAGCTTCGCGCCGATCGCGAACGACATCGCGGCGCCGGTGCGGACGGCGTAGGCGTTGAAGCCGCCGCCGGTGCCGACGCGACCCGAATGGGTGCGGCCGTAGCCGAGCGGGAGGATGATCGTGTAATTGGCCAGACCGGGCTGGATGTGGATCGGGCCGGTGACCTTGCGGCCGTTGACCTCGACCTCACCAATGTAGGCGAGCTCCTTGCCCTGCTGGTATTCCGCATTCTCGACACGGGCAACTTGGATCATGCTGCCGTGCGGGTAAACCTTCAGCTCCTTCGCGAGACGCGGGGAGATGAGGATGGCGTTGTCCCACGAGATCTTGGTGATCGGGTCCGGGCACTCCTGCAGCCAGCCGTTGTTGGCAAAGCGGCCGTCGTCCATCTTGTGGTCCGTCGCGAAACGAACCTCGAGATTGCCGGAGGCCGGCGCGGTGGTGGCGGAGGCCTTCGCGACGAGCGCAGCGGCGTTGGCGGCGTTGAACGTGACCGAAACGGGCTTGTAGGCCGAGTTGGCGAGCACGCCGTCGTGGAGGAATTTCTCGAAGGCCTTCTTGTCGCCACCGGTCATGCCGCCGATGGTCGTGAAGACTTGGGCGTAAGCCTCGGGATTCTGTTCGCCGGCGAGGCGGGCAAGCAGCTCGACTTCCATCAGGCCGCCGAAGAGCGGGAGAATCATCGGCTGGATCGGCACGATGGTGCCGTCGAGCGTGCGAGCGTCGGACCACGACTCGAGGTAATGCGTCGCGGCGAGCGTCGTGCCCGCGAGCGCGGCAGTCTCGTCGGCGTGGTAACCGAAGCGGATGACATCCGGCACGGACTTCAGCAGCGCGCCGAACTCGAGGTCGGCAGGCGCACTGTAGGCCGGGTTGCCGTTGAGGACGAAGAGGGTCTTGACCGAACCGGCCTTGATCGCGGCGGCGAGCGCCTGGATCGTGGAGGCCGTGCGCGGCTCGGCGGCGACGAACTCGACGGTCGAGCCGATGTTGCCGAGGTGCGCGTTGACGGCGTTGACGAGGACGTGGACGGCGGCGGGCTGATGTGCGCCGGCGATGACGATCGACTCTCCGCGGTGTTCGGCGAGGTCCTTGGCGCACTCCTCGATCCACTTCGGGTTCACGTCGCCGAGGCCCTGCGCGAGCGAGGCGAAGGTGCTTGAGCCGGTAACCTGACCGGCGAGCGCGGCGGCGAACGCGAGAATCTGCGAGCTGCCGAGGCGGAGGCGGTGATCCGCCATCGAGCCGGTCAGCGTGAACGCGCTCTCCACAACATAGAGGCGGTTCATCGGGTCGTCCTTCTTCGCGACGCGGCGGCCCTTCGCGAAGGCGCGGGCGTATTCGAGCGCGCCGGCTTCAGCGTGGAAGAAATCGGCGTCGAGCGAGAGGACGCGCTTGGCCTGCGCAAAGCGGTAGATCGGCTTCACGTTCTGACCGAAGGAGGCGATGGCGGCGTCGGCCGGGGCTTCGTCGGCGACCGGCTCGTATTCGGCCCAGATGGCGCGCGGGAACTTGGCCTTCAGCGCGGCGACGAGGCGGGCGCGGGTCGGCGAAGCGGACTCGTCGGCGAGGAACGCGAGGCCTTCGCCGTTGCCGGCGTATTGCTTCGCAATGGAGGCGAGCAGGTCGTTGACTGCGGCAGTGTCGATCACGTTGCCCTGGCGGACGTGCTGCGTGGCGCGGTCCGGATCGTAGAGATCGAGAACGGAAGCCTGCGCCATCAGCGAGCTGGCGCCGCCGGTGGGATCGTAGCTCGGGTTGCCCTCGAGCTTGGTCGGGCGGCCTTGGTGCGTCTCGGCGAGGAGCGGCTGCGCGTGGCGGCGCAGCGGCATGGCGGTGGCGTAGTAGAGCGGAAGGCCCGGGACGATGTATTCGGACGACTTGCCGTAGGGCAGGATGTTCGTCTCGGGGCGACGGCAGCCGGCGAGGCCGATGCCGCCGAGCGCGAACGACGCCGCCATGATCTTCATGAACTGGCGGCGGTCGACGCCCTCGATGGAGGACGCGCCCTCGGGGAACTCGCGGGCGAGTTGCTCGCGGAAGCCCGGCGTGTCGGCGAGCTCGTCGAGGCTGCGCCAGTAGCGTTGGCCGTTCGCGGGAGCGGCGGAATGGTCAAATTTGCGTTTCATCAGCGGTGGCAGCCGGAGCAGCTTTGCGGGGGCTTAACCTTCCAATCCTTGATCATCTTGTGGGCCTCCTCGAGGCCGGCCTGTTCGGCCACGGTCTTCGAGTTGAGGTTGAAAACGTCGGCGGGTTTGCGGACGAACTTTTCGGGTTCGCGGTGGCAATCGAGGCAGAAGCCCATCGAGTGGGACTTGTCGTGCCAGACCGTGGACATCTCGTTCACCTTGCCGTGGCACTCGACGCAGCTCATGCCGCGGCTCACGTGGACGGAGTGGTTGAAGTAGACGTAGTCGGGTGCCTGGTGGATTTTCACCCACGGCACGGGTTCGCCGGTCTCGAAGCTCTTGCGCACCGGCTCAAGGAGCGGGCTCTGGGGCTTGATGATCGAGTGGCAGTTCATGCACGTCTGCGCCGTGGGGACGCTGGACGTGGCCGATTTTTCCACGGAGGCGTGGCAATAGCGGCAGTCGATCGCGAGGTTGCCCGCGTGGAGCGCGTGGTCGAAGGGGACCGGTTGGATCGGCTGGTAACCGACGCGAAGATATTTCGGCGTCGAGTAGTAGGTGACGGCGGCGGTCGCGACGCTGCCGAGCACGAACAAAAAGATCACGATCTGCAGCGGCAGAGCGTTCGCGGATTTCGGGAAGATTTTCGACATGGGTCGACGGGAACGCGGGACGGTTTAGAAGCTGCCTTCCTGGCGGGGCACGGCGCGCTGCTCAGGGCGCAACGCGATGGCGGTCGGGACCGTGGGAGCGGCAGCGCGCGTCTCGGGCTTCGCGAGGACCTTGGGGAGAATGCCAATAGCGGCGATGAGGCCGCCCAACTTGGCAAAAAACGATTTGCGCGAACAGTTTGGGCTCACGGTGTGTGTGGTTCGTAAGCGGTGAGAAAAGGAAGGCCCTTCTGGGAAGTAAAACAAAATTTCCAAGGGCATTTTGCGCGGGGTGACTATTAGCGCGCGGGAAGAATCGAACCAATCGGACTAATCCGCGCGGCCCGCACCCGCGGGCCTGATTTTCCGAGGAGAAACCGGGACAACACCCTGTCTTTGGGACGCGAACGCGCGAGACCCAAGACTGGCCCGAGCGGCGGCAAACTTCGCCGTCATAAGCGTCGGCACGCCCTCTTCCCTGCCCCGTTCCGAACGATTCAGCGCACGAATTCGCCGTCGCGCATCGGCCGGATTTCATCGCAACGGTTCGCGATGTCCGGGTTGTGCGTGACGAGCACGACCGCCTGGCCGTTCTCCTTGGCGAGGCGCGTCAGAAGATCGAAGACCATGGCGGAGTTCTTCTGGTCCAAGTTGCCCGTCGGCTCGTCGGCCAGAATGATCGCGGGCTGATTCGCGAGCGCGCGGGCGATGGCGACGCGTTGTTGTTCGCCGCCCGAGAGCTGGGTGGCAAGACGGTGCGTCTTTTCGCCGAGACCGACGTCGCCGAGCAGCACTTTGGCGCGCGCGGCCATCTCGTCCTCCGAGAGCTTACCGAGCTTGCGCATCGGCATCATGACGTTCTCCAGCGCGGAGAACTCCTGCATCAGGAAGTGAAACTGAAAAACGAAACCGATGTGCTCGCCGCGCGCGGCGGTGCGCTCGAGATCGCCGCTGTTCGACATCAATTGCTCGCGGATCCAGATGGAGCCGTCGTCCGGTTTGTCGAGCAGGCCGAGGAGATAAAGCAGGGTCGACTTGCCGCAGCCCGACGGCCCGACGATCGCCGTGACGCGACCGGGATGCGCCTCGAAGGAGACGCCGCGCAGCACGTGCACGCGGCCATCGCCCTGGCCGAGGTAGCGGTGCAGGTTTTCGCAGCGGAGCGCGACTTGCGTTGCCGTGGCCATGCTACTGCGAGGTGCCGCGAATGATGTCGCCCGGCTCCAGACGCGCGGCGCGCCGGGCAGGAATGAGCGAGGCCACGAGCACCATCACGACGGCGGTAACGGTCGCCCAAACATAGTGCCAGATCGACCACGAGACGATGAATGTATCGGTCGCGAAAATCCCGCGGATGCGGATCGGCGTCTGCGAAACAGCGTAGGTAACGCCGGCACCAAGCGCGCAACCGAGGATCGTGCCGATGGCAAGCACGATGCCCGCCTGCCAAAGGAAAATGTGCGAGATGTCGTCACGCGTGTATCCCATCGAGCGAAGGATCGCGATCTCCTTGGTCTTCTCCATGACGATCATCGCAAGCGTGTTGAACATCGCCAGGCCGGCGATGAGCGTGAAGACGGAAACGGTGATGCCCGAGGAGATGCGGAGCGCGCGGAACACCTCGAGCCAAGTTTTTTCGCGTTGCTGCCAGCTCGCGGCGCTGTGGCGCAACACCTCTTCCATGTGGCGCGCGTCCTCAGGCGCGCGGTCCTTGTCGTAGACGTTGACCTGCAGGAAGGAGGCTCCGTTGGTCTTTTTCAGAATCGAGCGGGCTTCGATGAGCTGGAGATATACGCGCTCCTTGTCGATGTCACTGACGCCGGTTTCGTAGATCGCGGCCACGCGGTAACGGCGCGATTGACCGGCAGCCTCGATGATGAACGAGTCGTCGATTTCGAGCTGGAGACGATCGGCGAGGACCTTGCCCACGATCGCGCTGCTCGGCTGTTCACGGAACTTGGCGAGACTGCCGCGGACGATCTGCGACGCCATCTCGGAAACGTTGAGGTGATCCTCCAAGCGGATGCCGAAAACCTTCACCGTCTCATTCTTGAACGAGCTGCGGAGAATCGCCGATCCGGTGACGACTTCGGAGACGGCGGAGACATTCTTGAAATCCTTCAGCGCATCAATGAGCAGCTTCGGTTCCTCGATACCTTCGATGAACTTACGACCCTCCTTCTGTGCGATGACGAAATCGCCCGCGCCGCCACCACCTGCCTCCATCGTGCGAAGCGTGTCCTGAATCTTGTCGGAAATGCGGATCGCGCCGTTGGTGCCCAGGATCGTCTTGATGAAGAATTTTTCGAAGCCGCTCGTCGTAGCCTGTGTCACAACAAAGAGGCCAACGCCGAGGATGATGCACGCCAAGCTCATGAGCATGGCGCGCTTCTTCGCGGTGAGGAACCGCAGGGCGATACGGAAATTCGGCGACATGCCCGAGGTCAGGAGCTGGTAGTCGCGCGCTCTTCGAGCACGCGGACCCGGTCGCCCGCTTGGAAGCGGTCGAGATCTTCGACGATGACGAGATCGCCCTGCTTCAGGCCCTCGAGCACCTCGGCTTGGTTCAGGCCCACGAAACCGACCTTGACCGCGCGACGGGAGACCTTGCCGTCAACAACGACAAACACTTCGTTGCCGCGGAGGGCGCGGCGAGGAACGTTGGTCTTGGCATCGCGTTTGCCGATGATGATGCTGACTTCACCGGTGAGACCCGGAACGAGTTTTTCCGGCGGCAAATCTACCGACAGATGCACGAGGTAGCGCTGCGTCTCGGCGTCGGCGGTGGGCAGCACCTTGGCGACGGAGGCGCCGTAAAGTTGCAAACCATAACCCAGGAAACGCACGGAGGCCTGCTGGCCGACGCGGATGCCGGAGAAGTTTTCTTCGCTGATGCGCGCCTCGACGGTGCGGCTGGTGGATATGAGCTCAGCAATAGGCGCATTCGGGTCGATGAGGTCGCCCGCCCGAGCGAATACTTGTGCGATGACGCCGTCGAACGGCGCGCGCATGGTCATCTTGGTGAGTTGGCGGCGCTTGACGGCGAGGAGATTTTCCAAGGTATCGAGCTTCTGCTTGTTCTCTACGTCCTCGAGGGCGAGCTTTTGCTCGACCTGCTTCACGAGACGCTGGGCTTTTACCAAATCGCTGGAGGAGCGGCTGCCGAGCTGGACGAGGCGCTCGATGTTGGCGAGTTCGTCCTTCGCGTTGTCGAGTTCGATTTTCACCGCGGAGCCGACTTGCATGCGACGCCTTTGCGCGCTGAGGTCAGCTTCGATCTGCTGGATGGCGAGTTCGAGATCGCCCGGATCGATGGCGACGAGGAAATCCCCCTGCTTCATGCTCTTGCCCGGGTCGAGCTCGCTGCGGGTGACACGACCGGCAATCTCCGTCTTCACGAGCATGCGATACTCAGCCATCACGGTAACGCTGCCGGGCACGGCATCGATCGCCAGGCCGGGTTTCGCCGGAGCGACAACCGCAACTGGGCGGGAAAAATAGACAATGAGCCAAGCGCCCGCAGCGAGGACCAAGGCGACAAAGCCGAGGCGCAGCGCGAGCTTCGAGGAGGGCTTATTTGGCATTGAGGTAGCGGGCCGGGAGGATCTTTAGCGCGTTGTCGGATCCGGTGAGGGACAGGAACTCTGTCCACTTGTTCAGGAGATCGAGTCGCTGTTGCAGCGCGGAGAAATCACTGCTGAGGAAGTTGATGTTTGCGGCATCTACGTCTTTTTGGGTGTTGAGGCCGCGCTGTAGATTGTCGCGCGTGCGCTTGACGGCATCCTCGCTGAGTGCGCGGCGAGTATCGTAGAGCTGCACGGTGCGAGCGGAATAGCGAATCTGGCGCTCTAGATCACGGGCCTGATCGCTGTAAATCTGCCGCATCATCTCAAGCTGCCGCTCGGAGCTGCGCTTGCTGGAGAGTGCCGAGCGTTTCGCGCCGGTCGTGGCAAAACCATCGAAGATGCTCCAAACGGCCATGACGTTTAGGTTTCGCGATTCAACGCCAACTTGTGAAACCGCCGTCGCGGAGGCGTTGGTTTGGTTCGCCTGGGAAATGTTGGCGCTAACGCTGATCTTCGGGAAGAGGCGGAACTTCGCTACCTTGTAGTTCAAGTCCGCCTGTTTGATCTGCGCCTGAATGACCTGAAGCGGCAGCATGTCATCGATGCCGGCGGCAGTGAAGAGGTCCAGAACGGGAGTCGCGCGGTCGATGCTGTAGTAGTGCGGGTCGACCGGCATCGTTTCCGGAATGGACTCATCATCGATGACCGCCTGACCGGTAAAGCGGCTGAAAGCGCGCTTCGCGGCGAGTAGGTCGGACTCGGAGCGCTCAAGATTGATGCGCGCTTCGTCGACCGCCAGACGGGGTCCAATTATATCACCCGGTGAAATGCGGCCGGTGCGCAAACGCTCTTCGTCCACCGCGAGGTTCTCCTGGGACAAACGGAGCGACTCAGCGGCAAGCTTCAGGCCGGCCTTGCGCAAGATAAGGACGCCGTATTGTTGCCGGATGGTGACGGCGAGGAGGCGATAGGCTTCGGCGAAGTTCTTCTCGGCTATCTTCACGCCGATTCTGGCCGAATCAGTCTGCGCCTTGAGCGTGCCCCATTGGAAAAGCGGTTGGCTCACGCTAATGTTGTAGAAGAGACCATCGCTCCTGCTTTTCACATCGCGCACGTCGGATACCGCAGTGGTGTTAGTGCTGTAGTAATAAGAGGCGTCGAGGCGAGGCAGGAGCGAGCTGCGCGTCATGACGTAGGCCGCTTCGGCCTGATTGATATCGAGCGCGCGCAAGAGAACTTGCGGCGACTGGGCCATGGCCTTTTCGAGGATAGGCTTAAGCTGCGGGAAAACCTCCTCGGTGCGGTAGGCGCTAAAATTGTCGTCGGCGGCAAGCGTAACCCCAACGCTGAGGAATACGGCACACAGAGACAGGATCGAACGGGAAAGAGACCGATTTAGCATGCAAATACCAACACGAGCGCAATCGCCACTGGAAGCAACGCGAAACTCCTGCGCGTCAAAACGCAACGTAGATGAAGGGCTTGCTCGGCAGGCCGATGCGATAAAGCACATAGTGCAGCACCACGGCCAGCACTACCCCGAGCAGCGCGCTGCTCAACCACGCCGCAGCGGGCTGAACCGCCGAAGGGAGCTTGGCGAGAAGCCTGGACCACGCCTCGCTCATTGGGCGCCTGCCCTTCCATTTTCGTAACCGAGTTGTCGAGTCATCGTCATGATTTCAGCCGCCACAATCTTCGCCAGTTTCCGCCCACCCGCCGCGGTGAGATGCGTTCGATCGCCGAAGTCCTCGGGCGCGAAATCCGCACCGTAGTCGTTCGAGCGGTAGCCGAGCGCCCGCCACGCCGCGATGCCTTCGCGGTAGACGAATTCCTCGCGTTGACGCTCATCCGGTGTGAGTTGGCCGAGATAAAGGGGGCTGTTGCGGCTGAGCATGATCAGCGTGCGCGCCTTCAAATCGTCGGGGAATGCTGCCTTCGCTGCCGCGGCAAATTGCTCCCGCGAACCAATCCGCACCGCCCAATGTCCATCCGGATCGCGCTCCACGTGCGTAGCACTGAATCCGCGGACGATCTTCATCTCGGCCTCACGCCCCTCCGCTTTGAATCGCTCATGCAGAGGCATCAGTTCGAAATCGCCCTCCTCGTCCTTGAATTTTTTCCGCGCCCAAGTCGCCTGCGGGCGGTCCGGCGTGTGCGGATTCTGGATCGTGAAAAAATACCGGTAACCGACCCAATTCCACAGATCGTTGTAGCGGAAAGCTCGATCGAGCCAGTAACGACCCGTAAGATCAAATCGATCTCCCAACGACAAATCGTGAGCCATGAAGCCTTTCAGGCGCGCTTCCCGCGGGGCGAAGTCCTCGAGCAAACCCCGTGCCCGCGTCTGCCAGAACAGATAGCGATATGGTTCGATGCCGTAGGGCTCAGGCACGGCGAAAGGCGATGTGTTAGCCACATAGATCTGGCGCGGAAACTCGTGGCGCAGCGACTCGGCTACGTAGGCACCCCCATCCGTGCAGAGCGCGCCGCGCAATGCGAAGTTGATCACGCAATACCGTGGTCCGAGGAGGCGCTGCAGTTCTTCGGTCCAAATCTTGCCCACTGGCTGCCCCACGCCATGGAAGATAGAGTTGCCACCGACGATGACGAGAATCTGGTCGGGTTTGCAGCGCGCCCGCACGATCCCGCGCATTTCCTCGATCGTCGGGTAATAGTGGGCCTCCGGCGAGAGTCGCACGTGGAAGCGCGTGAAGTGACTATGGTAGCCACGCGCGGAAACCCAACGGGCCACCAGCGAACATGCCACCAATCCGACGGCGAGACCGACGAGAAAGCCGAATGGCCGAAACGAGTTCGAGGTTCGGTCGCTCATAGTCCGATCAGCAGGCGGAGCATCTTGAGCGCGTCCGCCACCGGATAGAAAAACACCAGCCAGCCAAGCCAAGCGTAGACCTGCGTGACCACGAGAGCGGCCATCGGTTCGCGATCAAACACCCGCGAGATCGCGGCACCCAGACCCGGGATTTGGCGATAGGTGGCGCACACCGCGAGGCCGACGCCGTGGTAGATTCCCCAAATCACGAAGTGCCACGCCGGCCCATGCCACAAGCCGCATAGACCGAACGCGATCAGGCCGTTCGCCACGCGCCGCACCACGCCATGTCGGCTGCCGCCGAGCGGAATATAGACATAGTCGCGAATCCAGCTGCTGAGCGAAATGTGCCAGCGTTGCCAGAAATCCTGCAAATTGCGCGCGAGGTAGGGCCAGTTGAAGTTCTCCGGCAGTTGAACCCCCAACAGCCTTGCGAAGCCGATCGCGATGTCGCTGTAGCCGGCGAAATCCATCAGGATGCGGAACGCTATCGCCGCCACGACGAGCCAGCGCGTGAAGATGCCCAGCGACTCAAACTGCGGCTGATAGATGTCGATCCAAGTGGTGAGATTGTCGGCGATGATCACCTTCTTGAAAAAGCCGACGCCGACGCGCCGCAGACCCTCGGCGAGATCGTCGACGCGGAACGTCTTGCTCCCCTCCTCCAGCGCCGGGAGGAATTGCGTGTAGCGCTTGATTGGACCAGCCACCAGCGAGGGGAAAAAGATCGAGAACAGCACGAACTTCAGCGGACTGCGGATCGGCTCTCCTCCCTTTTTCACCTCATAGAGGTAGTGGACGAACTCGAAGGCGAAAAAGCTCACCGCGAGGGGGGGCGCGCCGGGGATAACCGCGTGCGTGGCGTTGCGCAGGTGGAACGCCCACACCGGCTGCCACGGCTCCACCAGCGCGCCGATCAGAAACAACGTGTATTTGTAGAAGGCCAGTGCCGCCACGCAGATTGCGATGGCGGCCACGCACGCCCAGGTCTTTCGCGAGAGGCCGGCGAAATACGTGATCACCATCAACACGACAATCGGAGCCACGCCAGCCGGACCGGCAAAATGTGTGTGGAACACCGCGCATGCCACCGCCAGAAACCACAACCGCCATGCCGGACGCGGCAGCAGCCAATAGAGAGCCACCACGCCGATCGCGAAAGTGAGAAACCAGTAGGTGGTGAAAATCATGCGAGCGTCTGGGAACCAATCACCGCCACGCGCCCCCCCATCAAGCAATTTTCGCTCAAGGCAAAAGCCGCTTGGCATCGCGAGCTTCCGCGGGCTCCATGGGCGCAATGGTCCATCCATGAAATCTCTGCTTCCGTCTCCGTCGAATTCGGAGGCCAAACGATGGCTTTTTCTCGCGGCCATCGCCGCGTGGCTGCTGCACCCGTTCGCGACCGGCCGGATGATAGGCACTGGTGACGCGCTCTGGTATGCGCAGATGCTGGCGGATTTCGTGGCGCAAATCCAAGCGGGGCATTTTCCGGTGTTTGTTGGCCAAACAGAGTGGGCTTGGAACGGCGCGGTGTATCCGTTGCGCGTCGCCCCGCTCTACCAGCACGCGGGCGCATTGATCGATCTGTTGACCCTGCATCACTTGGGGGTTTTTGCGCTGCAACACGCCATCGTGATTGTCAGTGGGGTGCTTGGGATCGTCTCCGCCTACCTCTGTCTCCGCGCGATCGATCCCGCATCGCCGTGGCGTGCCGCCGGCCTCGCCACACTGTATTCCAGCTGCCCGGGAGTGCTCGGCACGATCTACACGCAAGATCTCTACATGACGTGGATGGTGCTCCCTTTCCTGCCCATCGCGCTGCTCGCCACCGTTCGCTCCTACGAAAAGGACGATACGCTCGCTCAGCTGCTGCTGGCGACGGGACTGGCCGGCGCCTGGCTGGCCCACGCCCCCATCGCCCTCTGGCTGACGCTTATCGTCGGCGCCTTCCAAATAGTCCGACTTGTCGGCCTCCATCGCACCCCCAGCTCCTGGCGCAGGGCGGGGATTGGTGCGGGAGCATTTCTGTTGCTGGGATCCTACCCGTTTATCTCCGTCGCAATGCTGAAAGCTCCTGGCTCCGCCGCGGTTGTCGTCGGCCGCCTGGCCGACGATCAGCGGATAACTCAGGCCATCCGCGAGGTCTTCCCTCGCGTGCTCCAACCGCTGAGTGAGGCGGCGCGAGCATTGAGCGATCTGCAACTCGGCTACGGTTGCTGGCTAGTCGCGGCCGTCGCCACGGCGCTATGCATCTGCTGGCCGGAGCGCACCGGTGAAGGTGCGCGCATCCGACTGCTCACCGCGCTCCTGCTCTGCGCCGGCGCGATGCTGCTCGTGCTGTTGCTCCCCGTGCCGATTCTCACCGAGTGGCTCTGGGCGCACGTCCCGGGACCGATCAAGCGAATCACGTTCTACTGGCCCATGCATCGATTCTACCTGCTGCTTGCGATGATGTTCACCGTTTCTATGCAGCTCGCCGTCCGAGGACTTGCCGCGCGCGGGCGGGCGCTCGTGCTCGCGCTCGTTGGGGTCGCGGTGGTGTGGAGTCTGTGGGAATCGCGGCAGCTCGTCCGCGCGGGAGGCGAGCGGACTGCTTCGCGTGCGATCAGCGAGCGCGCGCTGCGACCGGAAAACCGACTCTTGATGAATCACTCCTACGGCCTTTTCGCCGCGCTGCCCGAGTGTTTCACGAACGGTGTGGCGGATCCGCGAGCCGAGCTGCGGTTGCGCGACGCACGCAGCGGCGACACGCTTGAAGCGCGTGCTCCATCCGACGGCTTCATCGCCGCCACCGGGCACATCGACGCAAACCCCGGCATTCTGCGGCTCGACCAAGAGTTTACGCTAGAGCCGGGCTTTCGCTACGCACTCGATTTCCGGTTCGGTCCGCACGATTACACAGGCGTTCTGCAGCTCGCCGGCACGACTTTCTTCCGGGAATACCAGCTGCCGCACTCCGGCTCTCCGCGTGCCTTTGGCACTCTGCCGGGCAACTCGCCAACGCTGCCCCTTTGGACAACCGCGCGCGCGCCAGAGCGCATCGTGGTGCGTTTCATCCCCACTGGCGCCGATGCGAGACCTTCTACCTTCTGCCAATTTGGCGAATGGCGCCTGCGCAAGCTCGACCCGGCAGCCGAGCCTGTGGAAATATTATCGTTTTCCCCGTTGCGTGTCCGCGTGCGCGCTAGCGCCGACGCTATATTGGCGACGCCGCGAATGGCTTTGCTTGGCTACCAAGCGCGAGTGGACGCCATGCCGACCCCGGTTATCCCGGCGGCAGACGGCACGCTAAATATCCCCGTGCCGCAGGGCGAACATACGGTGGAATTGAGCTATCGGGCGCCTTTCGTCGTAAGCGCAGTTTACGGGGTCAGCTTGGTGAGCTGGCTCGCGCTGTTCGCAGCAGGGACCTGGGAATACCTGCGGCCACGCAACTTCGCGCCCCGAGGCTGAATCCCCTTTTCTGGCAATCCGCAAATTTGGTGGAATGAAGCGCCTTCAGCTGGTTGCTAAGGCAGGTCTTCAAAATGCAGTTTTGAGAAACGAGCGGTGCGGAAAGTGCTGACGAGGAGGCCATGATGCCGCGACGACTGGGTGAGGGCTGCTGGACGGCGTCAAAAAATGAACGCCGCGCTGACGGAAAATCGCGCAGTAGGCCTGATGGCGCAGCGCGGACGACCGCGGCACGACGACGGTCCTTATGTCGAAGTGATGCTCTGGATCGCGCGCACGGGTAGTCCGCGGCGCGACTTGCCGGAACGTCTTCCGAACGGGAGAAGCGTCTACACCAAGTGGCGTCGTTGGCTGCATTGTCGGCTCTGGCCGAGGATCCTTTCGTGGTTGACCAACGACCATGATGCGGAGTCCTACACGATCGATGCCAGCTACGTGCGAGTTCATGGCGACGGCGCACATGGACGAGGGGATGGGCGGCCCAAGCGATTGGACGTTCGAGAGGTGGACTCACCAGCAAGGTCCATCTGCTGACCGGTGCCCTGAGCTATCCCGTGCACTTCGCAATCACTGGCGGCGAGCGCAACGACATCACCCAAGCGCCTGCTTTGCTGCCGCCTGGCACCGGCGCCCAAGTGCTCGCGGATCGGGGCTACGACGCGAACTGGTGGCGCTTGCCGGCCATCAACCTTTGATTTCGGGCGGCCTCAATCGCTTGATCCCTCCACCCTGCGACGACCATCTCTACCGGGCGCGCCACTTGGTCGAAAACACCTTCGCCACGCTTAAACGCTCTCGCCGCATCGCTACCCGCTACGGGCACACCGCTGTCGCCTGCGTCCGCTTCTAGCTCAGTGACTTTGAAGGCGCGCCCTAGCTGTGAGTCGTCAGGGCGTTGTCCTCCAGATGGAGCCTGGAGACAGGGTGGTTGGCGTTGCAGGGAACGGTGCGGTCGGTGCCAGTTGTATCTTTGCAGCCACAGAGGCAGTGCCGCGGTGCGTTCGTTGGAGTTTTGATAGGATCAGGCGTAGGCCCACTCGCGCAAAGCGGAATGGATAAAGCGTTCGTCTTTGCCGTTGGCCTTGGGGTGTAGGGCTGCGTGAACAGATGCTTGAGGCCGAGCTGCGTGCAGGCCTTGCGGAAGGCGGAGGATCGGTAGCAGCTGCCGTTGTCGGTCATGATTCGCTGCACGGCGACGCCGAGCGCGTGGTAATGGGCGACGACGGACGCAAGGAACTCGATGGCGGTGTGTTTGCGCTCGTTCGGGGGCGGCGTGGCTGAAGCGGGAGTGGTCGTCGACGCGGATCTGTAGACATTCCCAGCCCGCCCCAGGGACCTGGGCGCGGCGATCGCCGGTGAGCCGATGGCTGGGCCGCTCGATGCGACCGAGCTTCTTGGTGTCTAAGTGGAGCAACTCTCCGGAGTGCTCCCGTTCGTAGCGAATGGCCGGAAGTGGTCGCGGACCTGGTCGATGGCCGCGCAGGATCCGGCTGAGCGCCGCTTCCGACAAGCCGGTGCGCTCGCTGATCTCGGCCTAGGTCAACTCCTGCTCCCGCCAACGCCAGGCTTCGCGGCGCGGGCCTTCGGCGATCCTTTCCGGCTGCTCGCCGGCCGCGAGGAGCGGTTCCGCAGCCGCGCCGCGCCGTCGGCCTCTAAGCGGTTCATCCACTTGCGCGCGGTCTTGGCACAGACGCTGAAGGCGGCAGCTGCCGCCTTCAGCGTCTGCTTCTCCACTAAACCCAAGCGCACGATGTCTTCTCGACTACGCAGGGTGGTCCGAGCATTGGCGTGCATGTCCTTCTGGCGCCTCCTGAGTTGCATGTCTCCTCTTCCAACCCATCTCTCTCTGCTCCGCACCCGAGGGGCAACCTCCTGAAAGTTCACAGCTAGTCGACGGCGTGGTTGTGCGCGGCGAGCTTCCGCACATCGTCGCCGCACACGACCACGCCGTCGGACAAACGGACCTCGATGCTTGCAGCGGCCGGCGTCGGCGGCATTTGCACCTGCACAAACCGCATCGCGCCTTGCCGCGGCGCCGCCACGCACAACTCTCCCTTCGCCGCCTTCTGCGCCCAGTGCGCAAACGTCGAGTAGCGCAGCTCCTCCCGCCTCGCGAACGCCATCTGGTTCAAGCCGCTTTCGCGATACGCCCGCACGTAATCGTCGCGCTGAGCCACAGACATCCGTCGCCGCCCACGCGAATCGCGCCCTCCCTCATCGACTACTTCCGCCACAATCGTTCCCATCCCGCCACCTTACCGACCTCACCTCGCTCCGAATGGGAGGACGCCGGGCGGGCGCTTGCACGCGTCTCCCGCGCATGAACAACCAAGACGACTTCGCGGCGCTGACCCCCGCTCGTTGGTATGTCTCGTAGTTGTGGCTACTACCACCCGTCAACGTGAACGCCCGGCGGACGCACAGGTGACAAACGCCGCAGCCGGCGGCCGCGTGATCTGGGCGAGGCAAAACGGCTCCATCGCCAGCTACATCGGCCAGCCCCCCTTGGACCTTGCGCAACTAAACCGCCAGCACACTCACGGGGTCCGCTCGCTGCGCCGCGCCAACCAAGTGAACGGCGCCACAAGCCAACGGGTCTCGCCAAGACGCTGCAAGACACTGCGACACCATGCGCGAGCGGGGTTCTCGATCTTTTCGAAAAGCACGCGCGCGGTGAGGATAATCAGCCCAATCGTGACAACCGCCCGCAGGGCGGCCAACGGCCCGCTCACCGCCTCGACGCGGAAGCGATTGTAGAATACAATATGGATTAGATAAATAGAGTAGCTAGCCTCGCCCGCCCATACGAAGGGGCGCCATGCGAATGCACGACCGAGGATTCCGTCCTGCAATCGAGCGCCGCCAAAGATCAGCACGGCCACCGCCGGCAAATACCCCACGGCGCGGTGATAGGCGAGTTCCCATTCCCAGCGCCACGTCATCGGCAACATGCTCAGAAGAATCAGCCCAGCGGCGGTGAACATCGCCGCCGTCGCGCCGATCCTTTCCGACCGGGTCGGGCCCCGCTCCACCAATCCCATGAACAGATGGGCCGCGAGCGCTCCGATGGTGAACTCCGCAAAGCGGAGGTAGGGCGACAGGAAGACGAACCAAAGCCAGAACGAATGAGTGGGATTGTAGGCGCTCCCCGCCTGCTCTCCGAAATGCGCGACACCCCACTGGTCCACCACTTCGCTGTGATTATGGAACCAGCACACGCCCAGCGACAGAATCGCCACGCCGACAAAAAGCTTCCCCACACGCATGCGCACCGACTCACTCGGACGCAACAGAGCGTGCAGGAGCGCAGGGTAAAACAGATACATCAGGAACTCCGTGCTGATCGACCACGTGATGCTCGCGTTCTGAAATGCATAGGCAAGGGACAAGGACGAATCCAAGCGCTGATAGAACCACGTTTGACTGAACGTGAGAAAAGCCGGCAGGGCCCGTAGATGAGCGTTCGCTGTGGCCGGATCGGCCCGCCAAATGTATTCCTCGGTCAGAAATTCGAACGCGATAAACACAAACAGTAGCGGATAGAGCCGCGCGATGCGCGCCGAAATGAAACCGTAAAGGCTGGACGCCGAGAACCGTTCGAGACTGGCGGAATAATTGTAGTGAATGATGAAGCCGCTCAATACGAAGAACAGATTCATGCCCAAAACACCGCACGCCGCGAGGCCTCCCGCCGTCCACGGGAAAACGCGCGCCGGGGCGATCCCCAGCAGCAGGTGGTTCAAGACGATGCAGCCGGCCGCGAAGAAACGCAGGCCGGTCAGCGAGGGAATGTCCGCGCGGGGAATCTTCTTCACGCATCCTCCTTTTCACTGCGGAGCGGACCGAGCCAGGACGGCGTGCTTCGCCACCACAGCTCCCACAAGCCGTAGCTGGTCACGACCACGAAGGCCGTGAGCATCGTGAGCCGGCCGGCAATGAACCACGCATCCCGCGACGACACGTCTAGAAGCGGCGGCAACGCGTAGGCGTTGAACCAGAACATGTGCGAGATCCAGAGGATGTATCCCGAAAGCGGCAGCTGGACCCAAGTCGTGCGCGTGATCGTCGACGCCCCTGCGGCCCACGCCAAAAGAACCAAGCCGCAAGCGAGACAATCGTATCGGAATGCCGGGGCGACGAGATTGGACGGCGCAACGGCCACCGCATACGACACCAAGCCGGTGGCCACCAACACGACGCCGGCTACCACCGCCCCCTTTCTGGCCGCCGGGCCGCCGGCGCGACAAACCTGCGCCAGCATCACCCCAATCAAAAATTCGAAAGCGCGGAAATACGGTGCGTAAAACGTCAGCCATTTGAGCGCGGAATAGACTGGCAAGGTCTCCGGCGACACGGCGCGAGCGCCGAAAATCTCGCCGGCCGCGGCGAGCACCGCCGGCTGGTGCATGGTCACCCACGAGAATGCCCCCCACTGCATTGCCGCGAGCGCGACTCCTGCCGCGATCGCCCCACCGCGGCCGAGAATCCGGGCCGAGGGAAAGACCAGCAGGTAGAGCAGATACAGGAAGAGCAGATCGCTCGCGAGCCAGGCGAGATTTGCAGCATCCCACGGAAACATCGTCGTAGCGTTGCCCATCGTGGCGAAAGTCCACGACTGCGTCAGAGTCGCGAAAGCAGGCAGCGCTATAGCGACGGACCCGGCGCGTGTCTCCACTGCCGTCGATCCGGCAAATAGATCCATCGCTACCACCAACATGACCGGCGGTCCCAGCACCCAGAGTCGGCGGGCGAGGAACATCGCCATTCGTCCCTTTGATCCCCAATCGAGCCAGGCGGCATATCGCCAGTGCAGGATGAAGCCGCTCGAGACAAAGAGAAAAGTGATGCCGGCGCGGGCCGGCTCGACATAGACAGCGGGCCCGAAAAGCGGGGACGGCAGATGCAACAGCGTCGACGAGAAATGATTGAGCATCACGGTCAACACCGCCGCATAACGCAGCCAATCCAAGGTTCGGAAGCGCAAGGCAGGTTCCACGGTCACCACGTCGCTGCCCCTGCGGTCCAGTAGCCGTAAGCCCAAGTCGTCCGCCGCGGATCGGCAAGCGATGGCGTGCGCGCCACTACGAGCGCGCAGTCCTCCGGGCCATGAGCGATGATTTTGTAGTCTTTGCCGTCGGAAGTGTAGAGATATTGCTGCGCAGATTCGTGGCTGCCGCGGGGATCCTCTGGCAAGCGGCTAAGATACTGCGGGACCAGCCCGGGAATCCAGGCGGGATTGTGTTTTCCGTCCGACCAAGCGGACACGAAGGAAGCCGCCGGGTAGGCTTGGTGGTCGCGGCGATAGGCCTCCAGCGCTTCGCGAATTCGGGCCAAATCACGCAAACGGATCTCCGCGAACGAGGCTGGCGCGCAAAGGCGCACCAACACGCCCAACGTAACAAGTATCAGCAGGGCAATCACACTGCGTCTTTCGCGACCCGCATGGTCTTGCCACTGGTCTTCCGAGGGGGATTTCGAAGGGGTCATTTTTCGGGTCGCCTTTCTAAGAGTTCGGATTGAAGCGTCGCCAGCGCTTTCTGGCGCTCGACCAGCTTACCGCTCACTTCCTGAATTGCCCGATTCACTTTGGTCAACCGTTGCTGAAGAGCGATCATCTCGTTAGAACGAGTATCGAAACGCTCCACAATCCACATCTTCAGCAACCGGTTCGAGATCTGGGGAACCCTATCTTGCTCCACCCCGCCGATCGCGACCGGCGCACCTAAATCTGGAGCTCGTTCAGGGGGGGGCGGTTGAATCGACTCCAAAGCCGCCGACTTCTGCATCGAGAGCTGTGCCCGGACCGACGCCAGCGCGCTCCCCGCCGCCGAGTAGTCGAACCACACACGTTCAAAATACCCCACACTCTGCGCAACGGCTTCGGCCAGCCGCAGATTGTCTTGCCGCAGCTTCTCGAGGTCCCGTCGCTGCTCGTCGGTGATGGGTTCGGGCTCCGACGCGGCGATGGGCAACGCCTCCGGCTTCGCGACCGTGGCGCCGCCATCGCGCGCCCGTTCGTAGTCTTCTTGCGCGCGCCGCAGGGCATCCTGCGTTGCCAGCAGCGCCTGATTGGCGCTGAGAAGCGTCCGCTGCGTTTCCACCAGCTCCTTTTGGGAGCGCTCGAATTGCACCGTCAGCGCGGCGCGAATTTCCTCTGCCTGCAACATGCGACGCTGCATCTCGATCTGCACGTCGTTCGCCTGTGCGAGCGCGGCCTGAAACATGTCGAACTGCCGATTCATTTCGGTTTGGATCAGCAGCTGGCCGCGCGGCTGCCCACCGACACTGCGGAGAAAGAAAATTGCCGCGAGACACAAACCGAGAACCAGCAAGGGAACCAGCAAAGGTCGGAGGCGCGATTTCAGGAGGTTGATCATGGATACCTTTCCATGGAGGGGAAAGTGGCCGAGGACGGAGGGAAAATTTCGGCAACGGGAATTCGCAACTCCGACAGGGAAGCCCCTTGGACCAGTTGCACGGAACGAGGCAGCGTCGCCAGACCGCCCGAACTCCGAAACACCAGGCGCAGCGAAGTCCAGCCAGGCACATTCGGCACGAGATAGTCGCGCACCGCCGGGGCAGGCGGAGGCGGAATCGCGAGCAGCCGCCGGCCGGCGGGATCGGTGATCAACACCGACGCGGACCGATTGGGCGCCGACCAATCGACGCGGAGGTAGTGGTGCATCGCAGGATCAATTGGAATCATGCGGCTCGCCAGCGTCTTTCCAGAAGCCGAATCGCTGAACACCACCTCTCCGTCCCTGTCCACCGCCCGGCCGTCTGCGGACGTGACCGGATTCCCAAACAGCGACGCGTAGACGCCGGTGTCGCCCTGCCAGCAGCCGCGAAACGCATCGGGGAAAAAAGCCTCCGGCGAATAGAATGCCTGCGGCAGTGCCCATACGATGACGGGCGCCCCCTCAGGCTGCTGGCGCACTTGCGCGACTTTCCAAGGGCAGCGTCGTTTCACATTCAGCGTGCTGTCGACCAATTCAATCGATTGGTCACCGGCCGCAGTCAGCCCAACTAGCGCGATCAAACCATCGGTGCGGCGCGTCCGGATGAGTGGCAAAGGCCGGCCCGTCTGGTTAACCAGACCCATCCGGTCGATCTCCGCGGCGTCGGAGGGCGGCTCGACTAGAACCAAGACATGGCTCCGCTGTTCCCTCACGCGCAGTGCGAACGATTCGGATGGCAGGACGTTGTCCGCTTGCGACGCGCCAGCGAGGGGCACTCGTTCCAGCTCAGCCCAGCGGGCGCCGAAAGCGCGCGATTGCATAATGCCGACCGCATCCAGCTTCGGAATCACAGTCACACGCGTAAATTTTTTCGCATAGCCGCGGTGGCGTGCGGGACTGAAGAAACGATAAAACTGGTGCAGCAATACCGCGCCGGCGTCGCTTTCCGTGAAATAGCGCTCGCCGGGAGCAACGATCAGGGTGGCTTGTTTGGATTCCCCCGGAGGCGCCTGGAAAAAGCGAAACCACGCTCCGCCGTAGAGCCGCTGGTTGATGATGGTGGCCGGCTCGTAGAGCAACCGGCTGTTCTTATCCCGGCCATACCACAGCTCGGGCACGCCATGATGCCCGCGATCACCCCACACCGTTTCAAAAAACAGCGGCCACGAATCCCACGTCGTGCTGATGTTGTCTATCCGATCGACGACGCCGACGATGCCATACTGTTTCAGCTCGGGTCGGGCCCGCAGGTTTTCGCGCAGGCCATCCATAACCAAGGCGCGCTTTTCCAGCTGAAGATAAAAGCGGACGTCCGCCGCGATGCAGGCGGCGAGCATCGCCACCAGCCCGGCGGTAACGACGCGCGCATCGAGGCCGGCGAGCCCCGCCAGCCACCGCAAACCGTGCACCGCAACCAAGCCAACCGCGAGACCGAGAAACAGGTGCATGCGCCTGTCGATCACGGCGAGAATCTGCTGGCTGGCCGCGTCGAAGGCAGACATCCCGTCGACCGCCGGAACGACCACCGGACTCTTTCCGACAAGCACGAAGGGGAGGATGCCGACGAGCAACACCGCCCCCCCCACCATCGCCCAACCGAAGTCGGTCGCCCGTGCGACCGGCCGCTCCCCCGGCGCCCGCGACCAGAGTATCCCGAGCAGGCCGAGAAGAAGCGGCGCCAGAAACCACCACGAAAAGAGCGTGGATTCCGCGAGCGCTAGGTAGCTCGACCCGAAACCGCGCAGGCCCTCGAGAATCACCGGCCCGTTGAGCGCGGGTTGGTTGTATTGCTCCCACGTGGGGAAAATCAGGCCAAAGGCCTGGCGCACTAGCCAAAATAGCAACGGCAGCGCCAGCAGCCAGTAGCGTAACGCGAGATACTCCAGCGTCGCATCCACCAGTCCCTTGCCGCTCCGCCGCCAAAACACCGCCGCATGCGCAGCCACAAAAAAGAGGAAGAACACGAGCAACGCCCCAAAATGAAACGAATAGAACACCAACGCTGCGGCCCCTACGAAAAACCGCCGGCGACGCGTCGGCCCTTCCGCCTCTTCCCCCAGCATCATCAGCCACAGTGCCGTCAGGAACAGCAGCAGGCCCAAGGGGTAGAACAGAAAGCTCACCATGAAATGCACCAAGTAGCCCGGAACGGCCACGGTGAACGCGGCGACCCACGCAGCATCAAATCGCCGCGTGGGAGCCAAATGCGAGAGCACCAGAAACACCATTTGTCCCAACGCGACCACCACCGCGAAATCGATGAGACGCAGGACGAGCAGATTGTCTCCGACCAGGAAGAACGGCAACGCCTGCAACACCGTCAACGGCATGCTCAGGTAGATCGCTCCCTGCCACGCCGCCGATAGCGACGCCTCCTTGTAAGCCAGCAGACTGAACCAGTCGTCGCTCACGACGATCGTGCACAGCGGGAGCAACCCGTGGGCGAGCACTGCAACCAGGAGGATCCAGCCAAACGCCCGGCGGGCGGACAGCGTTGCGGGAGCGGAGCTCATCGTTGCGAGAGCATGGCATCACGGGTCGCCACCGCGCGCGACGCGCTCCAGCGCGACAGCACAAAGGCGACCCCGCCGGCGAGTCCGATCACGAAGTCGGATGACAAGCCGACGACGGAAAGCGCAATCACCCGCTCGGGCAGCGGCACGTTCCCCGCCGATCCCACGTCGAGGGCCGTGAGCATCAGCACGAACACGACTTCCCGCACACCGTGGCCGTTGATCGATATCGGAAGAATCAGCACCATCAGCACCACGGGCAGCATGAACCACACCTGCCAATAGGTGATTTCCAGGCCGACGGCGCGCGCGTAGCAGTAGAACACCGTGAAATTCACCGCATGGCCAGCCATCGCCAAGCCGATGATCGCCGCCAACTGCCGATCGGGAACGAGAAAAACGCGCCCGGCCTCCAGCCGGTCGAATATTCCGCGCGCGAGCGCCGCGGCGCGCCTGCGCACCGGGCCGATCAGCGCCATGCCGACCCCGATCGTCGCGACCGCGAGACCCACGAGCGCCAGCCGACCGACGGGCAAGTGCTGCTGCTCTAGCCAGCGTTCGAACGCCGAGCCGAGTGGCAGCACGAACACGCCTACGCCGGCCAGCGCCGCGAGCAGCGCCGTGGCGATCAGTCGATCCACGAACACCGCGAGCGTCGCGTCAGTCTTCCGCTCCGGATGCGCCGTCCACAGCGCGCCGAGACGATAAAGGTCTCCGCCGGTGCTGCCCGGCAGAAAGAAATTCCAAAACTGGCCCACCCAGGCGATGCGGATGGCTTCGGCGCGCGGCAGCTCAAGACGTCCCTTCCGAAGCACCTGGACGAAGCGCACCCCCAAGAGGAGCATCATGCCATTCGCCAGCGCAAAGCCAACTGCGACGTATTCGAGCCGGGCCTGGCTCACCACCTCGATCGCGCGCGAGAGATCAAAACGTGCAACAATCCATCCGATCAGCGCGAGCGAAACAACTGCCTGGATCGCGACCAACGCATGCCGCTTGTGCGAGGACGATCTCTCTTCCGGTGCGTCCATCAGAAATTGATCCGCTCCTGTTCGACGACGAGCGGTCGGTTTGAAACCTTGGTGAAGATGGCGCCGATGTATTCGCCAATCACTCCGATGAAGAAGAGCTGCACCGACGCGAGGCAGAACATCCCCACAACCAAGGGTGCCGTGCCTAGGGTGAATGCATCCCAGAAAACGAGCTTCCGCACGAGATACCACAAGCCGATCAGCATCGAGACCACGGAAAAGACGAATCCGCACAAGGTCGCAATGCGCAACGGAACCTTGGTTTGGCTGATCAGGCCGAGGATCCCATGGTCGACCAGCCGGAGAATGTTGTAGCTGCTGAAGCCGCGCTTGCGGGCCGGCTGCACAAACGGGATTTGATGCATCGGGTAGCCGAATTCCGCGATGGCGCCGCGGAAAAACGGATCCGGATCCGCCATTCGGCGAATGTGCTCGATCACTTCGCGATCATAGAGACCAAACCCCGTGAAGTTCTTCAGGGGAGTCGCATACGACATCCGCTGCACAAGTTCGTAGTAGAAGCTGCGCGCCAGTCCGAACAACCAGCTCTCTTCGCTCCGCACCTTCACCGCTGCCACGATCTTGTGTCCTTCCTCCCAGCGACGAACAAACTCCTCCACCATCTCGGGAGGATTCTGCAGGTCCGAAGCGAGACACACCACGGCGGCGCCGCGCGCGCTGAGCAGCGCGTTGCCGCCGGATCGCTCAGGCCCGAAATTGCGCGCGTTGAAAATGGCCTTCACTCGCTTGTCCGCCCGGCACAGCTCCCGCAGCAGCACGCGGCTGCCGTCGGTGGAGGCATTGTCCGCGACGATCAGCTCAAAATCGTAGGCGGGGAGCTTCTCGAAAACCGCGCCAATGCGCTGGTAGAGCTCCCTCAGGTTGGCCTCCTCGTTGCGGCAACCGGTGATCAGAGAAATCAGTTTTCGCTCCATAAGGCTCCCTCAGTTGAGCGCGAGCAGAGCGGCGATGACCCGCTCCTGCGTGGAGGCGTCAAGACTGGTTGAACACGGAAGGCTGAGGCCGCGCTGCCATAGGTCCTCGGCGACGCTGCAGTGCCACGACGGACACTCTCGATGCGCCGGGCTCAGGTGCATCGGTTGCCAAAAAGGCCGCGTTTGAATCCCCGCGTCCTGGAGAGAAGCCAGCACGGCGCGCCGATCCGTCTTCGCGCTGGCGACCATCAGCGCCGTATAGAGCCACCAGTTCGTCTCCGCCCATGGCGCTTGTTTCGGCAGGATCCATCGACCGGTCGAGCCGAGGGCGGCATCGTAAGCCGCCGCAATGCGCCGCTTCGTCTTGAGGAACTCGGGCAGTTGCTCCAACTGGGCACAACCAACGGCGGCCTGGAGATTCGTCAGGCGGTAATTGTAGCCCACCGCTCCGTGAACGAATTCCACCGGGTCGTCCTTGGCCTGCGTCGTGAGGTAGCGCGCCCGCTCCGCGAGGGCCGCATCGTCCGTCGTCAGCATGCCACCGCCGCCGGTCGTGATGATCTTGTTCCCGTTGAAACTGAAGCAGCCAATCCGGCCGATCGAGCCGGTGGGCCGGCCAGCGCACCGGCTGCCGAGGCTCTCGGTCGCATCCTCGATGATTGGCAGGTTCCACTCTTCCGCGAGCGCAAGGAGCGCGGGCATCTCGCACGGGTGCCCGAGCACGTGCACGGGCAGCAAAGCGGCCACGCGACGCCCGGTAGCGCGGTTGAAGACCCCGTGGGCTCGCCGTTCACAGCCGCGCCGAAGAAAGTCCTGCACCTTATTCGGGTCCATCTGCCAATAGACCGGGTCGCAGTCCATGAAGACCGGCCACGCTCCAAGGTAGCGCACCGCATTCGCGGGCGCAATGAACGTGAGGGACGGCATCAACACTTCCTCGTCCCGGAGAACGCCCAACACCATCAGCGCAGTGTGAAGCGCTGCCGTGCCGGAGGCAGTCGCCACGGCGTATCGGGTCCCCGCGGCCTGGGCCATAGCGGCTTCAAACCGGTTCACGTAGCTTCCAACGGACGAAACCCAGCCGGAATCTAGACACTCCTTCACATATTTCCACTCGTTGCCACCCAGGTTCGGAACGCTCAGCGGGACAAAGGCGCTCATTGTTTAGACATTATATTGGTTCGGTTTGTAGCGGCCGAGATTCTTTTCAAGCCACGCGATCGTTTGCAGCAACCCTTCCTCAAGGCTGACCGCCGGTCGCCAGTCCAGCGTGGCAAGCGCGAGCCGGTTGTCGGCGATCAGACGCTCGACCTCGCTCTTGTCCGGCCGGTGACGTTCTCCCGTCTGCACCACCTCAATCCGGCGGTCCATTAATTTGGCGACCAGTTGCGCCAGCTCGCCGATTGCGATCTCGCGACCCGAACCAAAATGGATCGTCTGGCCGATCGCTTTCTCCGCCCGGGCCGCGGCGAGGAAGGCGTCCACCGTGTTAGCAACATAGTTCATGTCGCGCGTCGGCGTGAGGTTGCCCAGCTCGATCCGCTCCCGTCCTGCGAGGATCTGCGTGATGATCGTCGGTATCACGGCGCGCGCGGACTGCCGAGGTCCGAAGGTGTTGAACGGGCGGACGGTGACGGTCGGAACGTTGAAAGAACGCTGGAAGCTCTCCACGAGCTTGTCCGCGCCGATCTTGCTCGCCGAGTAAGGCGACTGCCCCTGCAATGGATGTTTTTCGTCGATTGGCGCGTAGAGCGCCGTGCCATACACTTCGCTGGTCGAGGTGTGCACGAGCCGACGGACCCCCAGCTCGCGCGCGGCTTGCAGCACGTTCAGGGTTCCTTCGACGTTTACCCGCACATACGACACCGGCGCGGTGTAAGAATAGGGAATCGCGATCAACGCGCCGAGGTGAAATACCACTTCGCAGTCGCGCATCGCCTGCTTCACGCTGTCGCGATCTTGGAGATCACCGGCGAAGACCTTGATCTGTCCCCGACAAGGCGACTCTTCCAACCACCCCCAGAGCCCGCTCGACGAATACCGGACCATCGCGCGGACATCCGCGCCCAAGCCCGCCAAACGCTCGGTGAGGTGGCCCCCAATGAAGCCACCCGCCCCGGTCACCAGCACTCTGACACCATTCCAGTCTTTATTGTCCATTGATGAGAGAAGATGCTTCGCGGTTCGCCGCCTCATAGTCCCCCTGGCGGCCGATGTCGGTCCATTTCTCGCGAATCGGAAAACTGGCCACCGGCTGACCGGCGTGAATAATCCGCTCGATCAACTGCGGCATGTCCAGCCGCTCGCCCCGCACAATATGGTCGAAAACGCGGGGCGACAGGATGTAGATGCCCGCGCTGACGAACCAGGAATGCCGGGGCTTTTCCTCGATCGCACGAATCAACGCATCGCTGATGCGCACCACGCCGAACGGGACCACGTGCTCATATTCGCGCACGGCCACGGTCATCGCTGCTTTATGCTGGCGATGAAAATCGAACATCCTGCCGAAATCCAGCTGCGTGAGGATATCACCGTTGATAACCAATTGATCGGTCTGCGGCACCGGCAAAAGGCTCAGCGCCCCTGCGGTTCCCAACGGACTCTCCTCGTTGAGGTAGTTGATGTTTACGCCAAAGCCGGAACCGTCGCCGAAATGCTCACGGATCTTTTCCGGACGATAGTGCGTGGTGAAATGGAAATCCCGCACGCCGGACTCGCTGAGCTGACGCACGAGGATCTCGAGGATCGGACGTCCGCCGACCGGGAGCATTGGTTTCGGGGTGTGCTCCGTGAGCGGAAACAGCCGCTTGCCGAACCCGCCGGCCATCACCACCGCGCTGAACCCCATCTCGTCCATGTCCTGGGGAGCCAATGTCGCGATTTCCGACACCCGTCCTGCAGCATCCAGCAACGGGAGCTGGCGCACGCCGTGCCGGCGCATCAGCGCAACGCACGACTCCCGATCCGTGCCCGTCGGTGCCGTCAGCGCGTCCGGGTGGGGCGTGTTCCGCTTGATCTCGAGAAGGCGCTCGACGGGGGCATCCAACGACACTCCCGCGAGCAGCCCGCGACGAACGTCACCGTCCGTCAGCGTGTTCACCAAACGATCCTGCCTGTCCACCACCACCGCGAGCCCCAACTTCCGGCTACGGTCGATCGCAGCCACCGCGGACCGGATGGTCGAAGTGGAAAAAACGAAGAGTTCTGCCGGTCTTACCATGTGTTTGACTAGGACACGCCGCCGGTCGTGCCCGACGCCGGCGCGCGAAAAGAGTGCACGCTCGCATCAGGGATTCCCCGGCACCAAACGGCAACGCAAATCTCGGGGCAAAATCCCTATCTTGCGTCCATCGCCCGCGCCGGCACACCCGCGACCACCGCTCGGGGCGCCACATCACGCACCACCATCGCACCGGCGCCCGTCAACGATTCCGCCCCGAGAACGCACCCTTGTTTGACACCGGCGCGCAATCCCACGAACGCCCCCGCCCCGACCTGCACCCCGCCCGCCAGCACGGCTCCCGGCGCAATGAAAGCGTGATCATCGATCCGACAGTCGTGCTCCACAATCGCGCCGGTGTTGATACAGACGTTTCGTCCGAGCGCCGCCCGGGAATTGATGACCGCCCCCGCCATCACGCAACATCCGCCACCCAAAGCGGCTGATTTCGCGACGACCGCCGCGGGATGAACCAAGGAGACGACATCGAACCCACGTTCGACCGCAAGTTCATATAGACGCCGGCGCGCCGCCGTTCGTCCGACGCTTCCCAAGCCGATGAAACAACCGGCGATGCCATCGCGCCGAAGTTCCGGCAATAAACTGTCGTCCCCCAATATAGTGACGCCTTGGCATTGACTGCCATGGCGCCCCCGTTCGGGATCAAGGAAACCGACGACCTCGTAAGGAGATCCAGGCAGGGATTCGATCAAATCCAGGATCACAGAAGCATGCCCTCCTGCGCCCAGGCCCACGATTTTGGTGCGACTTTTGTGCCCGTCAGTTTGCATCGATGAATTTTTTTTGGAGCAGACGACCACCCAACGGCGCCCGCAAAAGAACCCGGACGATCCGTGCGGCGGCGCCCCCGGCGTCGTAGGGATTCTCGAACATCATTCCCTCCGCCCGCGTCCGGAGCGCTTGGCGGAGCGCGGTCAAGACTGCGCGACGACGCGGCGCGCAATCGATGACGTTCCGCGGGCGGAGCCGGCCGCGCTGGCGCTCCCCGATGTTTACGACCGGCAGATCAAACGATGCCGCCTCGATGATTCCACTCGACGAGTTGCCGGCCATCAGCGTCGCGTGCGTCATCGCCGAGTAATACCGCACGAGCCCGAGGTTATTGACATAGTGGCTGCCGCGCCTTCGAGCCACGTAGCGTCGAACCAGGAGATCGAGCGCGCGCCCGCCCGCATCTGCGTTTGGTGCGGTGAACAGCACGGGCAGTCCAAACTGCTCCAACGCGGCGAGAACATCACGGCATTCGGCCGCCGAGTCATGCGCCCCCAGGGTGACGGGATGATAGGTAAAAAGTATGAATTGCGACGGTATTTTCCACCCCAACGAGGCGCCTAACTCCATGGGACTCATGATTTCGACTTCGCGGACATTATCCAATCCGATCGCGCCGACGTGATGCACCCGCCACGGCTCCTCACCCATCTGCCGGATCCGTCGCGCGTAATCCGGCGCCGAGGCAAAATGGAGGTGACTGAGCTTCGTCATCGAGTGCCGCAACGTGTCATCGATGGCTCCTTCGCTGATCTCCCCGCCGTGCAAGTGCGCGACGGGAATGTTGAGCACCACCGCAGCAACGACCGCCGCGTGCATCTCGTAGCGATCACCGAGAACGACGAGGATATCCGGCCTCCACGCCGCGAACGCCCGAGCGAATCCGGCCGTGCCCCTGCCAGCGGCGATGCCGACCGCCACCTCGTCGTCGGCGCGGGTCAGCGTCGGCACGGGCGCGTAGTCCCGAAAGCCGGCCGCCTCGATCTCCGTCACCGTCCGGCCGTGTTCCCGCGCGAGGTGGGCGCCCGCGACGAACAACTTCAGCCGCACTTCGCGTCGCGCTCGCAATCGCGCCAACAGCGGCCGATAGAGCCCAAAGTCCGATCGTCCGACCGTGACCACGCCGATCCGTCTCATGAGACCAGGTCCTCACGCAACAGGCTGCCGGCGGCGATCGCAACCCGCGCGCTCCGACCGACCAACTCTTCCAAGCGCGAGGGAGGCATCCCCGTGCCTGGGCGACGGCAAACCAGCATCTCCGCACGGATCTTCGTGCCCACCGCGATATCGCAGGCGGCGACCACGCTTTTCCGTGCCACCGCCGCAGTCTCGGCTTCGGACGGCAAAGGTGCCTTGATGCCGTCGCCGAGCGCCGATTCCACCCGACGGATCGCGCCAACAAATTCGGCCAGCTGCGCCGGATCGAGCGAAGCTGGGTGATCGGGACCGGGCATGGAACGATCGAGCGTGAAATGCTTCTCGACGACGCATGCCCCCAACGCGACGGCTGCCAGCGCGACCTCGATGCCCAAGGTGTGATCCGAAAACCCGACAGGAACTCCAAATTCACGCTGCATCGTCGCCATCGCCCGCAAATTGCATCCCGCCGGGGCAGCGGGGTAGTTGCTCACGCAGTGCAGCAGTGCCAGCGACACGGGGCCGCCACGCGCCACCGCCGCAACCGCGGCGCGGACTTCCTCCAACGTCGCCATTCCGGTGGAGAGGATTAGCGGGACGCCGAGCCGCGCCAGATGGGTCAGGTAAGGCGTGTTTGTGATTTCGCCGGACGGCACCTTGAGGGCATCCACCCCGAGTGCATGCAAGAAGTCCGCGCAGCTCTCGTCGAACGGCGAGGACATGAACATGATGCCGTGCTCTGCACACAACGCCTTGAGTTCGTGGTGCGCGGCATCGGAGAGCTCCAGTTTGCGCAGCATTTCCTGCTGCGTTTCCTCCGGTGCGGTCGCCGCCTTCTGGTAACCTGCTTTCGGCGCGTCCGCCGTGGCAAGCTGGGCCGCACGAAAAGTCTGGAACTTCACGGCGTCCGCGCCGGCCCGAGCGGCCACGCGAACGAGTTCCCGCGCCAGCGCGAGGTCGCCATTGTGATTAACGCCCGCCTCGGCGATGACAAAGCACGGTTGGCCCCCCCCCACTCGACGCCCGCCGATTTGCATTTCAGTTACCATGCCGTGAAGCCTCCATCGATGCAGATTTCCTGCCCGGTGACATAGGCGGAGAGATCGCTGGCCAGGAACGCGATCACGCCTTTGAAATCCTGCTCGGTCGCCATGCGGCCCAACGGCACCTTCCGGACGTATCGTTCCACGAAGGAGGGCGCCTGTCCCCGAGCGATGCCACCGGGGACGATCGTGTTCACGCGCACCTCTGGTCCAAGCGTAGTGGCGAGCCAACGCGTCAACTGCCCCAAACCGCCCTTCGAGGCGCCGTAGGCGGCGGGATTTCCCAGCGAAGTGCCTTCATAAAGAGACCAGTCGGGTCCGACGACGCCGTAAATCGAACTGATGTTGATCACGGATCCTTTGCCGTTGCGCCGCAGCAACTCGGTGCAGGTCTGCACGAGCGTGAAAGGTGCAGTGAGGTTGACCTCAAGCGCCTGCCGCCACGTATCAACGTCCTGCTGCAGGAATGGCACCGCCCACCCCTTCAGGCCCGAAGTGCCAACCAGTGCCGCGCAATTGATCAGCACATCAAGGCGCCCGAATTCCGTCGCCACCCGCGGCGCGATGCCCCGGACGTCCCGCTCCCGCGCCAAGTCTGCGGCGAGTCCCAGCGCCGGAACGCCGAACCGGCTCCGCAGGGCATCCGCGACGCCGGCGCAGCGTGTAGCATCCAAGTCGACTATCACCACCGCCGCACCGAGTTCCGCGAGCGTTTCTGCCGCCGCGCAACCCAGATGGCCAGCTCCGCCGGTCACGAGGGCAACTCGTCCCCGCAGAGATGAAAGTTCCGTGAGTAAAACCGGCGATGAACTCATAAGACGATCCTCTTGCCTTCGCTGGCGCTGGCCCGGGCCGCGTCGATCACGCGCAAAACCGCCCAACCATCGTCGGCGTCGACCATCGGCCGCGTGTTGTTCCGCACGCAATCGAAAAAATGTGCCAGCTCCCGCAGGTAGGCGCCATTCCGGTCGGCGTCCGTCTCCCGAAAAACCTCCCGTCCTCGTTTTTCGTTTGGCGGGAAAAAAAAGACTGCCTGCTGGGTTGCATCCCAGAGCAAAGTTCCGGCCGAACCGACGACCTTGCAGAACCGGCTGTAGGTCCGTTGAAGAAAATCGAGCTGCACGCTCGCCACCGCTCCCTCGGCAAAGCCGAGGTTGAGCAGGGCGAGGTCCTCGACTTCCAACTCGAGCGTGCCGCTCCGCTGGACGGTGGCTTGGACCCACTCGACGCGCCCGAAGATCCAGCCCAGATAGTGCAATTCGTGGCTGAGCTCGAGTAACACTCCTCCGCCCAAGTCGTGCCGCGCGCTGGCGCCGCGCCGGTAGTCGCTGCCGGGTCGCCAGTCGGGCAGGTATTGGCCGACTTCCGCGCGGATGCACAGCGGCTGCCCGGCCATCCCTGAACCGACGGCTTCGCGGAATGCCGCCATCGCGGGCGTGAAAACAAGATTGTAGCCGATCATGAGCACGCGGCCAAACTGCCGGGCCTCCGCGATCATTTCGGGCACCGCATCCGGTGTGGCCGCGATCGGCTTTTCCAAGAGCACGTGGCAACCGATCGCCAGCAGGCGGCGGGTCAGCTCGACGTGATGGGTGGCCGGCGTCGCAACGATCGCCGCCAGCGGGGCAAACGCACGGACGAGGTCGAAGTCGTAGAAGACGTGATCCGCGCCCGGCGGGGGCGCCGAATCTCCCTCTGCCACGCCGCTGCGCAGGACCGCAATTTCGGCCCGCGGAAACATCTGACGCAGATTGCCGAGGTGCCTCTTGCCGATACTGCCGTAACCGGCCACGAGCAACCGTTCGGAGCCACTCATGGTCCCGGCGTTTCGTCGTCGAACTGATGCATGTTCTCGTGGATTTCCTCGCGCGGGAGAAACGGCGCCATGTCCTCCAACGGACGCGACTCGAGCGTCCCGTCCGCCCGGCGGAACGCGGAGGCCTTGGGCGAGATGCCCTGCTCGATCGCGATCTTCACCTCGCAGAGGGCGGGACCGGCGGTCGCCAGCACGCGCGGGATGATCTGATCGAGATCCCCGTGACCATCGATACGGAAATAGGCGATGCCGTAGGCGTCGGCCAGTTTCGCAAAGTCGGGGTTCGCCACTCCGGACGCGAGGTCCGCGCCGACATAGCGCCCGTTGAAGAACGCGTTTTGCGTGGCGCGAATGCTCGAGTATCCCCGATTGTTGAAGACAAAAACCTTCACCGGCAGGCGATGATGCTGCAGGAAGAGCAGCTCCTGGATGTTCCACTGGATGCTGCCATCACCCGTGACGCACACCGTGGGCCGGCGCTCGTTCGCGATACATGCTCCGATGGAAAGCGGCAGATCCCACCCCATCGAGCCCCAGTTGTTGCTGGTCATCGTCCGTTGTCCGGGTTTGACCTTAAACGATTGGTAGTAGGTCACCGTGTCGAGCCCGTTCCCCGCGACGACCACGTCGCGCTCCTTCATGTGGTCCGCGAGCTTGTCCATGAACACATAGCTGTTCACGTGGCCGGTGTCCTGCAAAAATTCCGGCACGATGATCGGGTAGCGCTCGCGCCAGCGTTGGCAAGCGGGCAGCCACCGTGGCGAAAACTCGAAGCGACGCCCCTGCGCTTGGCGGAGCAACTCCTCCAGGAACGCTCGCACGTCGGCGAGGACCGGCAGGTCCGGCTTAATCACCTGGTGGTGCAGCTGGCCCGGGTCCACGTCGACCATCACCTTGCGCCCCTTGGGCGCGAAGCCCTTGAAGTTGAAGCCCACCTTGCTCAGCGAGAAGCCCGAGGCGCAGCTGAGCACGAGGTCGCAGTTCTGCACGGCGAAGTTGGCCCGGCGCTGCCCGGCGGTGCCGAAGATGCCGAAGTTCAACGGGTGCGCTTCGGGAATGAGGTCCTTGGCCGTGTAGGGCAGCACCACCGGCAGGCCCAGCGTCTCCGCGACTTGCAGGAAAAGTTCGTGCGCGCCGCCCATGCGGATGCCGGTGCCGCCGACGAGCACCGGGCGACGCGACGCCACGAGCCAAGAGAGCACTTCGGCAACCTTCGCCTGCAGCGCCGCCCGATCCCATGGCTCGCCCATCTCCGCGGGGTCGAATCCGCGCAACTGCGTCTCGTCGATTTGCGCGCCCTGCACATCGAGGGGAATGTCGATCCACACCGGGCCCGGGCGACCATTGACCGCCAGCCAGAGCGCCTTCTCGACTTCGTAGCGGATCGTCAGCGGATCGAGGATCGTCTTCGCATATTTTGTGACCGGCGCGACGAGGTTGACCGTCGGTCCCTCCTGCGGCCCCATCTGGCGAATCTTGGAATAATCGGCGATCAGGTCGCGCCGCACCTGGCCCGTCAGCACGACCATCGGCACCGAGTCAAACCACGCGCCGACGACACCCGCGAGGGCATTGACCGCACCGGGCCCGAGCGTGACGAGGCAGCCGGCGGGACGATTCGCGACGCGCGCCCAGCCCTCGGCGGCGATGGCGGACGCCTGTTCGTGATAGTTACAGTAGTAGCGCAGGCGCTGATTGGACCCCAGCGAGTCCAGCAGATGCATAATGCCGCCGCCCGAAACGGTGAAGAACGTGTCGATGCCGCGCGAAGCGAGCAACTCCATGACGTAGTCGGAAAGTTTTATCATTGGGGAAATCCTCCGTCGGCCCGGTGCCAGGCGGCGGTTCGCCGGATGGCTTCGGGCAGCGCCACCCATTCGTCAAGCCCGAGCTCCTCCCGGGCGCGGCGGGTGTCGGGCACGTAGCGGCTCACCGGCGCCCCAGGCACCGCGGCGCGCGCCACGTTGATGTCCTGCCCGGGAGCCACCTCCGCGCGCACGATTTCCGCGATCTCACGAATTGAGTAATGTTGCGCGGCGCCGACGTTGTAGGCGCGCCCGCTCGTGCCCCGCAGTAGAATGGTCCAGAGCCAGATCGCCAAGTCGCCCGCGTAGAGATAGGAGCGGCGCGGCGTGCCGTCGCCTCCGATCCGGAGGGTGCGACCGGCCAGGGCATCGTTCAGGAAATTGCCGATCGCATAGTTCGCATCGAGCGGCAGGTGCGGCCCGACGAAAGCGAAGCAGCGCGCGACCTTGCCTTCGCGGACGCCGGGCACGCTGGCCGCCGCACATAGCACCTCGGAGGCGCGCTTGCTCTCGCCGTAGGCCGCCGCAGGACTCATCGCATCAGGAGCGAACGGGTGGTCTTCGCGGAGATGCTCGATCTCGGCCGGCTGGGCCCCGTAAGCCGCGCCAGAGCTGGTGAACAGGAATTTTCGGACGCCGCTCGCGACGACAAACTCAAGAAAGCGCTGCGTTCCCGCGAGATTGCTGGTGAGCATTTCCGCCGCGCTCACCGCTTCGTAGTTGGGCCGGGTTTCCGTCGCGACATGGCAGGCAAAATCAAACGCGCCAGCCGGCAGTGGAAAGCCCTTGGCGTCGCCGACCAGCAGCTGGATTTCCCCCGCCGCCGCCAGATGCGGGGCCTTGGCGGCAAAGCGGTCGCGATCGCGCGTGAGCACCACCAGCGAAGCGCCCAAGCCGAGGCGGCGATTCGCGTGCAAAAACGATTCCGTGAGCCAGCAGCCAAAAAAACCGGTGCCTCCGGTGAGGAACAGCCGCGCTCCGCGCACCTCTTCCCACAGCGGCCGGGTGCGCTGGAGGATTTCCTCAAGATCGTTGCTGGCGAGCGGCCGCATGGGCGAAAAATCAGCGCCGGCAGAAATTGCGGATCGTCTCGACCATATGGTCGAGCATCGGCACGGTGAGCCCCGGATAGGTGCCGACGAACACCGCAGTATTCATGATCTCGTCGGCCCCCTCCACTCCGCCCACGACGCGAAACGCCTGCGGCCGATCCCGCTTGAGCTGCACGAAGACCGGCTGGCGGAGCAAATTGCCGCCAAAGAGCATGCGGTTGCCGATTTTCTTCTCGTCGAGATGGCGCGCGAGATCGGTGCGTGTGAAGCCGGCGTTCGGCCGCACCCGCAGCATGAAGCCGAACCACGAGCAATCGGTGCGAGCTCCCGTGGCATCCCAGGAGAAACCGCGGGCCGTCCACTCGGTCGCGTGGGTCGGAAGGGAGAAATCGAGGCGATCTTCGAGCCCGGCAAGGCCGGCCCGCAGGTGCTCCCAGTTGCGCTTCCGCGCCTCGATGAACGCGGGGAGCTTGCGCAACTGCTGCCGACCGATCGCCGCCTGGGGGTCAAGAGGCTTCAGATTGTAGCCGAGGTGGCTGTAGATGTATTTGTGGTCGTAGCCTTCGGGCAGCTCACCGAGCTGCCAGCCGAAGCGCTTGTGGCAGGTATTGTCCTTCCCGCTCGCGCACCAGCAGTCGCGGCCCCAGTCGCGGAAACTTTCCGCGTAGGTCTTGAGCGGCGGACGATGCACGATGTTGACCGCGCCGCCCTCGCCCATCGTCAGGTGATGCGGGGGATAGAATGATTGCGTGGAAATGTCGCCCCAAGTGCCGGTGTAGCGGGTGATCGTGCGGCCGTCGGATGGTATGCCCGGCGAATTCTCAGTGAAGCCGAGCGTCTGCGCGCGTTCGATCGGCAGCGAATAAGTGCAGCCCAACGCGTCGCAGTTGTCCTCGATCAGCCACAAATCGTGGCGGCGGCAGAAGGCGAGCACCTCGCCGAGATCGAAGGGATTGCCGAGCGTGTGCGCCATCATCACCGCCTTGGAGCGCCCCGGCACGTATGCAGCCTCCAACCGATCGACCCGCGCGTTGCCCGTGACGGGATCATTGTCGATGAACACCGGGACCGCGCCGAGCTGGACGATCGGAGCGACGGTGGTGGGAAAGCCCGCCGCGACGGTGATCACCTCGTCGCCCGGCATGATTCGTTTGGCCGGCGGAAGCTTGTGGCTGGTGAGCGTCGCGAGCGCGACGAGATTGGCCGACGAGCCGGAGTTGACCAGCAGCGTATGCTTCACGCCGAGGAAGCCGGCAAGCTCGTGCTCGAATGCTTCGCCCTCGACGCCGAGCGTCAGCCAGAAATCGAGGGTCGTGCCGATGGCCGCCTCCACCTCGTCCTCGGTGAAGACGCGCCCCGCGTAGGGAACGACGTCCTCGCCCGGCCTGAACCCGTGGCTCGTCGCCCTCGGCGCCTCGCGCCCGGGGCGCAAATGAGCATGGGCTGTTGCGCTATACTCTCGCACGAGGCGCAGTATCTCGGCTTTCTTTTCCGCCAAGGATGAGGGGGAATTCATTGTGTCCAGGAAAGTGAAAGTGCGCCCGCAGCCTCCGCGTAACGCTGGATCTGTCCGCGCGTCAGCGCGGGCGCGGCGACGGTTTTTTCGTGATCCTGCCGATACCACGTCACGGTCTGCTCAATCGCCTCGGCGAATGGCCAGACCGGCTGCCAGCCGAGATGATGGTAGGCTTTATCGGTGGCGAGATTCAGAAGCTTCGCCTCGTGCACCGCATGCGGATCGCTCCGGTCTTCCCAGCGCCCCGGCCAATGTCGCAAGATCTCGGCGACGAGGTCCGCCACGGTGCGGTTGGAGGTCATCGCAGGGCCGAGGTTGAAGGCGGAAGCCAGGATTTCGCGTTCGCGTCCTTCGGCGGTGGCGAGTCGGGCGCCGAGTAAAAGATAGCCGCTGAGCGGCTCCAGGACGTGCTGCCAGGGCCGCGTAGCAACCTTGTTGCGCACGGGGATCGGATCGCCCGCCTTCAGGCTGCGAACGCAATCCGGCACGATCCGGTCGAGCGCCCAGTCGCCGCCGCCGATGACATTGCCCGCCCGCGCGCTCGCGAGCCGAACCGTGGACGCGAGGGCGGGGAAATAGGAGCGGCGGAAAGCACTCACAACCAATTCTGCGCAGCCCTTGCTCGAACTGTAGGGATCCCAGCCCCCCATCGAATCCTCCTCGCGGTAGCTATGAACCCATTCACGATTCTCGTAGCATTTGTCCGTGGTAACGACGACGACAGTGCATGGGTGTGTCAGCTGCCGCGTCGCCGATAACACGTGAACGGTTCCCATCACATTGGTGGCATACGTCTCGACCGGGTGCGCGTAGGAGAGGCGCACGAGCGGCTGCGCAGCGAGGTGGAAGACAACGTCCGGCGCGCACGCCGTCATCTCGGCCGCAAGCCGCGCAGGATCGCGAATATCGGCTTCGATGTGACGGCCAATACGCGTGGCCAAGCCCAGCTGAGCGAACAGCGAACCGTTTTCCGCCGGAAGACTGTAGCCGGTCACCTCCGCGCCGAGCAGCAGCAACCATTCGCACAGCCAGCTGCCCTTGAAGCCGGTGTGTCCGGTGACGAACACCTTCCTGCCGCGATAGAAATCGTGGAACATAGTCACCAGATCTTCCACGGCGCCTCTCCACCCTCCCAGAGGCGGTTGAGCAGCGTGAATTCCTGGAACGTGTCCATCGGCTGCCAAAAACCCTCGTGCAGGTAGGCGCCGAGTTTGCCGTCGCGCGTAAGCTCCTTCATCGGTTGCTGCTCGAGCATCATGCCGGGGTCGTCCGGCAGATAATCGAAGATAGCGCGGTCACAGACCATGAAACCGCCGTTGATATAGCCCCCCACCGTCTGGGGCTTTTCGTTGAAGCCCACCACCCGCTGCGCAACGTCGAGCGACAGCTCGCCGAACCGCCCTGGGGGGTGCACTGCGGTCATGGTGCACACCGCCTTGGATTGGCGGTGTTGCCGGATCGTCGCGGCAATGTCCACGTTGCCCACGCCGTCGCCGTAGGTGAGGAGGAATGTCTGGTCGCGCCCAATATATCTTTTGATCTGGCGGATCCGGTAGGCGGTCATGGCGTTTTCGCCAGTTTCCGCCAGTGTCACCTTCCAATTTTCCTCGGTGTGGCGGTTGTTGAAAGTCACTTTTGTCCCGCGACCGAGCGACAAGGTGGCGTCGCATGTGTGCCACTGGTAGTTGCGAAAGAAATCCTTGATCATTTCGCCCTTGTAGCCGAGGCAAAGGATGAAATCCCGGTGGCCAAAAGCCGCGTAGATTTTCATAATGTGCCACAAGATCGGCCGATTCCCCACCGGGACCATCGGCTTCGGCCGATACTCGGTTTCTTCGCGCAGGCGCGTGCCTTTGCCACCGCACAGAATGACGACTTTCATGAGTGCCCCACAAGGGCAACCGCGCCGCAGTTATGCAATCAAGAATCGGCACCAGCCTGCGAGCGATAACGCGGTCGTTCTGCGGCCGTCGCGGTTTTAGCCCTCAGCCCCTCAGGCGCCATGACGGACGAAGGGTCGGGAGGCCGAGGGAACTCGCGATTTTCGTGTGAACCATGACCCAAACGACCCGATCGCCGGTGCCAGTGTTTTCGAGCAAAATGTCGGGCCCGCCATCGCCGTTGAAATCACCGGAGCCCACGATGCGCCAACTCACCGCCAAGGTGGGCAAGCCGATTGATCGCGCGATCGTCTCGTTCGGATTCAGGCTCCAGAAGACACGGTCGCCGGTGCGGGTGTTCTCCGAAATCAGATTGTCCAGCTCATCGGCCGCGAACGGGCCCGCCGCCGCGATGCCCCACTCCGTCGGCAGAGTTGGCAGCGCAATCGTGTTGTCCACCTTTGTGCGGTCCATGACCCAGATCGCGCGCTCACCGGTGGTGGCGTTCTACCGCACGATGTCGGGTTGCCCATCGAGATTCACGTCCACCACCGCCGCAATCCGCTAGGTCGCCGCCAAGGCCGGGAGCTCGGCACCGCCACCGATCACGCTGTTGTTCATCATCCAGAGCACACGGTCTCCCGTGCTCGTATTTTCCAAGAGGAGGTCGTGGAGCCCGTCCCCGTTGGAGTCGCCAATGCCGGCGAAGCGCCATTCGGCCGGCAGGGTCGGCAGGCCGGTCGAGCCGAGGATGTCGCCCGCGACTCCCCTCGCCCATAGCACGCGCTCGCCGCTGAGCGAATTTTGCAGAACAATGTTCGACCTGCCATCCACAGTGTGGAAACCCGCGCCGGCAAACCGCCAGCCGGCATAGAACGTCGGCAGGTCGATCACCGCGCAAACCAGCCACGCTGGCGCCAAGGTCGGCAGCGAGAGCGAGGTGGCGATCTCGACACCCTTCATCTGCCAAATCACCCGCCCACCGGTGCGACCGTTCTCCAGCGGCAGATCGCTTTGCAGACCGCTGGCCAGGGAATCGGGTGCGGGGACGCGCACCTGCAAATGGAGATCGGCCCACGCCGTGTCGCCCCAGTTTGCCGCCACGAGTTGCGCGCCGAACGTCCCGAGCGTCGTCGGCACGCCCGAGATTACTCCCGTGGTTTGGTCGACGGAGAGACCGGCAGGCAGACCGAGCGCATTGTAGCTCGTGGGGAGGTTGCTTGATGAAATAAGGGAATCGCGCGGGGAAACCGCACGCCACTATCACTCCGGAAGCGTCCGTGATCACGGGCGGCGGAGGTGGCGCAACGATCAGCGTGAGATTCTTGGTGTCCCGCCCGCGCGAGCTCGCGGCGGCCAGCGTAAGGATGAACGTCCCCGCCGCAGTCGGCGTGCCGGAAATCTGTCCCGTCGCGAGATCGACCGCCAATCCCGGTGGCAAACCCAAGGCATTGAACGCGCTGGGGGATTCGCAGGCCGAAATTCGGAACGAAAAGGGCCGGCCGAGCACAACGTCCTGCGTCAGCTCTCCCGTGATGACCGGAGGAGGCACGTAGTGATCCGGAACAGACGGCCAGATCGTGTCGGTCGACGCCAAGAGCACTTGGCCATCATCCCCGGCCGCGGCGCTGTCGAACGGAAAGCCGGGCGGGAAAAATGTCGTCTGCCGCCAAGTTCCGCCATCGTCCGAGACTGCCAGACCGGAGAAATGGCTCGTCCAACCATAGAAACGTCCGTTCAGGTGAACCATTTTGCCCCACTGTTGATCGCGCGCGGTCCATTGGACGCCGTCGAGGGACACGAACGAATCGATCCAGAATTTCCCTTGGGCATAGAGGATCCACCAAGGCGCCAAGCCACTGAACTCCTTTGCCACGAACCAGGTGAGGCCGTCCGACGACGAGAGAATCCTATTGCCCGCGAGCATCCAAAATTTTCCAGCAGCAGACAAGACATCCCTAATCAGCGGACCGCCGGGCAGGCTCTGGGTCGCCCACACAGCCCCACCGGTAGACACGGCGAGCTTGCCCGCCGAGCCGAACGCAAAAACGGCCACCCGCATACGTCAGGGACGAATAGCTACCATCGCTCGACGGCAGGCTCGTCGCAGTCCAGTTATTTCTATCGACGGAGCGCCAAGCGTGAGTGTCGTCGACTCCCACGAACCAGCCACCGCCGAGAGTCTCCGCGCGCGCCGGAGGAGTCGCGATCGGCTCCCACTTCAGCCCATTCCCAAACTGAAACGCAAAGCTGTCGGGATAGGACGCCTAGGCGCTGTAGCGCACATATCGCCCCGCCGCCCGGTAGGCGGCGACAGACATATTGGGCTGTAGGCTAGGTGTGCCGGCGCGGACGCGCCGGATAGCGCCGTCAACGGAAGTGTAGACCGTGGTCCCGCGAGCAGCGATAAACTCACCTCGCCAAAAGGTGAGCGCGAGGGAAGCGGCTCTCGGATTTTCCCGAGAAGGCGGCGCGGTGTGCGCCGTCCACGTCACCGCGTTGGGCGAGGTGTATAGCGCCGGGCTGCTGTCGGTTCCCATAACGTAAACCCCATTGCCGAATGCGATATCCTTCACTCTCGACCCGCCGGGGCCGGAACCGGGAATGCCGACCACCGTCCACGTCACTCCGTCCGACGAAAACATGAACTTGTACTCGCTATCCCCGATCGCGACTAAGCTATCACCCACCTTTTTAATCCGCGCGATTCCTCCAATCGTGTCCGGGTGAGCCGTTGGCGACGAAAAGGGACTCAGGTAGCGTCGCGTCCGCGTGAGGCCGTCTGTGGACGTGAAAACCGCACCCACGGAAATCCCGGCGTAGCCCGCGGCATAACCGTCGCCGCCTCCGATGAATTTCGTGCCATCGAAATAGATCGTGCGAATACCGTCACCGACATTCGGGCCGAACGACACCGCCGTCCAGTTGCGCCCGTCCGGCGACGACAAAGCGGCCGTTGCCGTAGGCGACAGCGGACACCCCTTGGGATTGATATCCGGCCGGCATGGCCGCCTGAGTCCATTCGTGTGTGTCGATGGAATAGAAAATCTGTTTCGTGGGTGAAGAACTCGCGACGTCGCAAACTGCCACCCAACATTCCCCGCCTCGTTCGCCGCGACGTTGAGCGGCACCAGCATCGGGATCGGTTCCTCCTGCCAGTCCGCCAAGTTCGTAGTGCTGAAAAGCGACGCCATGGTTGCCCCGACCGGGCTTGCTTTGTGCGCGCCCACGCACATCCGGTCGCCCAAATTAAACCAGCGGGTCTATAGCCGTTTCTGGGCGATCCGCTGCCACGACACGACCTTGCCGGCCGCGCTGTCGACCTTGCCAGTGATGTTGGTGACTCGGACCCAATAGCGGCGACCTCCGCAGGGGCCGTGAGGCTCAAGGTGGCCAAGGTCGCGCCTTCAATGGGATGGCTGACGTCGCCCGCGATGCCGTGATACCATTGGAACGTCGGTGCGGGCACTCCCGTCGCCGAAACGGAAAGACTGATCGAATCCCCGACCCGTGGATCGATATCCGCCGGTTGAACGGAGATGGCGGGGGCGACGGCCAGTTGAATCGTTGCGGTCTCGCTGTCAGTGGAGCCGGAGCTATCCGCCGCCCTCGCCCAGTAGGCAGTGGCATTGGTGAGTGGGCCGCTCACAAAGGTCTCCGTCGTGGCTCCGGCGATCCGCCGCCTCGTATCTCCGCTCAATCCTTCATATCACTGCAGATTCGATTCCTCACTAGCGCGCACGGACAAAGTGACGCTTTGACCGGAAAGCACGGTCCCGCTTCTGGGCTCCAGTTCAATCGTCGGCCCGATTTGGGCGGAGCGGAAAAAGCACCTCGGTCGCCAATCGCGATGATTCTGCCATTGCCGCTGAACAGGCGCCGAATCGCGCTGGAGCCGAAAGTCCCTTCATCGACGACCCAATTTTCTCTGTCAGATGAGGTCAACAAATCTGGACCGCAAGCGATCGCAAAGACCCACTAAGCTAGGTTGGTCTGGAAATGACGCCGTGCAGTTCCGAGCCTTCCGGCCGGGGCGACAAGCCGTGCGATTGCCAATGGCCTCCGTCCGTGGACGAATAAATCCCGCCGCAGGCGGACACCACCACGCAGCGACCGCTACCCAAGGCGACTCCTGTGCGCCCCCCCTACTGGGTCCGTTTCCTCCCACGTCTCGTCGTCCGTCGACCGAAAACGCGACCGACCACATTGACGGCGACTCATTCCGTTGTCCCACGAACCACTCCGCGAAAACCGCGCCTAGGCTCGTTGCTCCAGACGGCACGCCGCGTCCTGCCATCAATAGAAGTCGCAATGTCGCCCCCCACCGCAACAAATCGACCGTCCGCATAGACCACGTCCTCGTAGACACTGCTCGCGCGCGAAACCACGCCGGCAGCCCATACCTCGCCAGTGGTCGAAAAGAAAAACTCCTTGGGTCGTTCCGTTCGTCGCCACAAGCCCAGTCGGCCCTCCAGCGATTGCCATGATACGATTTCCTCCGAGTCGCTCCACATCGGCGTTCGTCCAGAACTCGCCCGATGCCGAGCTGGACTCCACCCCACTGTCGACGATCCGATACCCCCCCTTCGAACTAGACGCCTCCATAAAGGTCGGCCCGGCTGGGAAAGGTGTTGGCGGAGGCTTGGACTCTGCTGCGGCCAAGGACCCAAAGGGGCACCATACCCGGCCGAAGGTGACGCAAGTTGCAGGACAAGGGCCGCGCCCCACGCCAAACGGGAGAGTTCAGCAGAAGCACGAAAGCAAAAACACGCAGGCATGTTCATGCCAGAACCTCCTAGTGCGGCCTCGGTGCGTGGAGCCGTCCGTTCATAGGCCAGTGGGAACTAATCACACTGGCCGGTTCTTTAGTCGCGCAGCGTCCAGGACGCCGGGAGAGTCGGCAGCCCGAGCGAGCTGGCGATGGTGGTGCGGTCCATCACCCAAATCACCCGGTCGCCCGTGCTCATGTTCTCCAGGATGAGGTCCGGTTTGCCGTCGGTGTTGAAGTCGCCGGAGCCGGCGAAGCGCCAGCTCACGGGCAGGGTGGGCAGGCCGGTCGATTGCGCGATAGAACCGTCGGGGTTGAGGCTCCAGAACAGCCGGTCACCAGTGCTGGTGTTTTCGAGCACGAGGTTGGCGCGGCCATCGGCGGTGAACTTGCCGGCGGCGGCAATGTTCCAGCTTGTCGGCAGGGTCGGCAGCGCGATGGTGCTGTCCACCTTGGCGCGGTCCATCACCCAAATCGCGCGTTCGCCGGTGCTGGTGTTCTGCAGGACGATGTCGGGCTGGCCATCGAGGTTGACGTCGACGACAGCGGCGAAACGCCACGCTGGCGCAAGGGCGGGCAGGCCGGCGCCGCCGCCGATCGTGCCGTTGTTCATAAACCACAGCACACGGTCACCCGTGTTCGTGTTCTCGACAACGATGTCGTTGAGGCCATCGGCATTGAAGTCTCCGATGCCGGCGAAGCGCCACTCGGCCGGCAGCGTGGGCAAGCCGATCGAGCCGGCGATGGCTCCGTTTTGCATAACCCACATGACGCGGTCGCCCGTCGCGGTGTTCGTTACCAGGATGTCGCTGCCGCCGTCGCCGCTCAGGTCGTGCGGGCCCGAAATCGGCGCGCGATTCGTCGCCGCGCCGGCGAACGACCAATCGGCGGGAAGGGTCGGCAGGGCGGTGGAACCGAGAATGGCGCCGTCGCTACCCATCGACCACAGAATGCGGTCTCCAGTCAGGGAGTTTTGCAGAAGCAGGTTGGGCTTGCCGTCGGTGGTGTAGAAGCCGCCGCCCGCAAATCGCCAGCCCGCGTAGAAGGTCGGCAGGGGGATGGTTCGATTGATCGACAGCTGACCTGACTGAAGCGCGAGGATCCACACCTTGCGCTCGCCGGTGCGGACGTTCTGCAGCACCAGATCGTTCTGCCCATCGGAGTCGATGTCGATCACGGCGCAAATTTGCCATTCCGGTGCCAGAGTCGGCAGGCCGAGCGACGTCGCGATCGCCACGCCGTTCATCTTCCAGACGAGGCGGTCCCCGGTGTCGGTGTTCTGTAGCACGACGTCAGCGCTGCCATCGCCGTCGACGTCCCCGATACAGGCAATCTGCCAAACCAGCGGCAGCGTCGGCAGGCCGGCCGATCCCGTGATCGTCCCACCGTTCATCAGCCAGATCACCCGTTCGCCCGTTTGCGTATTCTGCAGCACAATGTCGGCAACGGCGTCGCGGTTGAAGTCGCCCGTGCCGGCGAAGTGCCAGCCCGCGCTCAATGTCGGCAGCGACACCGAGCCGACGATGCCGCCGTTGCGCATGCGCCAGATGAGTCGCTGGCCGGTGACGGCGTTCTCCAGGACGAGATCAGGGGCGCCATCGCGATCGAGATCGCCGTGTGCGGTGCGACTCGACCGCACGCCAACCCACGAATGCAAGGTCACGACGGAGCTGTTGGCGAGCGTGACGAGGACCGAGTAGTCGCCGGCATCGGCCGACTGCACGCCGCCGAGTGTCAGCGTGCGACCGGTGGCGCCGCTGATCGCGACGCCGTTGCGATACCACTGATAGCTCGCGCCACCGGCACCGAAGACCGAGAGGCGCACCACGCCACCGCTAGCGACGGCCTGCTCCGCCGGCAAGGGGCGAGGTGCGAGGCTGGACGGGGCGGCGCTCAACAAGGTCAGTGTGTTCCGAGAAGATGTGGTCCCGTCGCCGAGTGCGCCGGAATAGTTCTCGCCGGTCGCGTAGAGTGCTCCGGTCGTCGAGATGACGAACAGGTTGGTGGGGCTGGCGATCGCGAACGCAACGTCGGAGGCGATGCTTGCGGGTGTGGTGCGGCTGCTCCACGAGCCGTCGCCCAGTTGCCCGGAACTATTGATGCCGACCGTCCACAAGGAACCGTCGGACTTCACGTAGGCGCTGAACGAACTTCCCGCGGCCGCGCTTTCCACGCCGGTGGCGACCTGCACCGCGGACGAGCGCGGCGTGGTCGTGCCGTCGCCGAGCTGGCCGTAGCCATTGCCGCCTGCGGCCCAAAGGCTGCCATCCGCCTTCACCCAGAGGACGTGGCCTCCGCTCGCGGACACGGAGACAACGCCCGTCGTCACGGAAACGGGAACGAGGCGATCCGTCGCGTCACCCACGCCCAATTGTCCGTTGCCATTAGCACCGATCGCCCAAAGGGTCCCCGCGTCGGTGACATAATAGCTGGAGTTGCCGCCCGCAGCCACGGCGCGCACACCGGCAGTCGCGATCGCAATCGGGGAAAGCCGGTTGGTCGCCGCGCCATCGCCCAGCTGGCCGGAGGTGTTGTTGCCCATGCCCCACAGTGAGCCATCGTTTTTCACGAAGAGCGTGTGGGCCCAGCCGGCAGCGACCGCGACGACGTTCGTGGCAATCTGGATCGGCAGGGCACGCGTCTGCGTGGTGCCATCGCCGAGCTGTCCCTGCGCGTTGTTGCCCATGCCCCACAGCGTGCCATCGTTCTTCAAAAAGATCGTAAAATCGTTGCCGGTTGCGACGCTCGTCACGCCGGTTGCGACCTGCGTGGGATTCAGCCGGCCGCGGAAACTCCCGTTGCCTAACTGGCCGTAGAGGTTGCCGCCAACCATCCACAGGGTTCCGTCTGCCTTCAGGATCGCTGAATGCCAGCTGCCACCAGCGACGGACAGAACGCCGACCGGGGTCTCCATCGTCAAAGTCGCAACGTTGCTGGTCACTTCACCTCCGGCGTTGCGCGCCACCACGGTATAGTCGCCCGCCGATGCCGACTGCACGCCGGACAACACCAGCGCGTTCGAGGTGGAGCCAATGATTGCGCTACCATTCCGATACCATTGGTAGGAGATCGGGCTTGTGCCCGCCGTCTGCACGGAGAAATTCGCGGTGAGGCCGGGTTGAACAGCGATCGAGCTGGGCTGCTCGAGAAAGGAGACCGGGACCACGGCCTGGACGGTCACTGCCACGGAAGCGCTCGTGGCCGTGCCGGCAACATTGGTCGCCACGAGCGAATACTGGCCACTGTCCGATGGCGTGGCGGCTCCAACGTTAAAATAGGAGTTGTTGGCTCCGGGGATATCGGCGCCGTTCTTGCGCCATTGATAACGGATCGACGGGCTGCCGCTGACACTCGCGTTGAGGTTGATCGATCCACCATAAACGACAGACAACGTCGCCGGCAGGCCGCTGATACTGGGGGCCGCTGCGGCTGCCACGGTCACGTTCACCGTGCTGGTCGCGGTCCCGGCGACGTTACTTGCCGTGAGCGTGTAGACGCCGCTGTCAGCCGGGGTGATGCTGCCGTATTTGGAAAAGGAAGTGTTGCTGGATCCAAGCGGCACGCCGTCCTTACGCCACACGTAGGACATCGGCCAGCTGCCCACGACCATCGCGCCGAGCGATAGGCTCGTCGATCCGTAGCTGAGATTCAAATCTGTCGGCAGATTGAAAATTGCGGGCGGCACCGCAGGGTTGACGATCAGGGTAATTCCAGGACTCGTGACCGACCCGACCGCATTGGAGACCGTGAGGGTGTAAATGCCGTTCACGGCCGGGGTCGCCGGCGAGAACCCGAGCGTCCGCGAATTTGCTCCGGGAATGGGATTCCCGTCCTTCGACCATTGATACGAGAGAGGTCCGGTGCCGACGACTGCGGGCGAGAGCGTGATCGAGTCGCCATAGTTGGCGGTGCGCGCCGCCGGCACGTCGAGCACGGCGGGAGCGACCGCCGGCGTCACGGTCACCGAAATGTCGCGCGTCGTGACGGCGCCCCACGCATTGGTAACCACGAGCGAGTAGGCGCCGCTGTCTGCGGGAAGGGCGGAAGACTTCGAGAAACTGGAGTTGATCGCGCCCACGATGGCCACGCCGTCCCGCCGCCACTGGAAGTTCATGGGCCCAGTCCCTTGGACGAACGGGTAAATGGCGAACGAGCTGCCCTGGTTGATAGTGATCGTGGAGGGAAGATTGTGGACGACCGGCGGCTGCCCCGGCAAAACCGTCAGCTGATATCCGGCGCTGGTGGTGCTGCCCGCCCCGTTCGTCGCGGTGAGCGTGTAGGTGCCGTTGTCCGACGGTGTGGCGCTGTATAGGTAGAACGAAGAGCTGTTCGCGCCCGGAATCGCGTTCCCGTTCTTCGACCACTGCAAAGTCATCGGCGAGGTGCCCGTCACGTTCGGCGAGAGGGAAACGGAGGCGCCGTAGTTAATGGTGGCACTGCTGGGCATGCCGGAGATGACCGGAGCGATCGGAGCGGACACCGTCAGGGTGCAAGCACTACTCGTGGTCGATCCGGCCACATTCACGGCCGTGAGCGTATACATGCCGCTATCCGAAACCGAAAGCAGGCCCTTCGAGTAGGAAGTGGAGGTCGCACCGGGAATGGGAACGCCATTCTTGTTCCACTGATAAACGATCGGCGCAGTGCCTGCGATGCTGGCGTTTAAGCTGAAGCTTGATCCCGACGACACATTGAGGGTGGCGGGCACTCCGGTGATCTGCGGCGCGACCGCGGCGCCGACCGTGACGACCGTTCCGGTGCTCGTGGTGGTGCCCCAGGCGTTCGTCACCACCAGCGTGTAGGTGCCGGCATCGGCCCCGGTCACACTCGACCGGCCGATGGATGATCCCGTCGCGTCGAACAGCGTCACGCCATTGCGCCGCCACTCGTAGGTCATCGGCGAAGTGCCGCTGACCGTCGGTGAGATCGAAAAGGAAGCGCCGTAGGCGACATCGATCGTCGCAGCGCCGTTGAGCTGGATCGTCGGCGCGACCGGTTGCGCCACCGTGACCACGGCAGCCGAACTGGTGACGGTGCCCCAGTCGTTGGCAACGATCACCGCGTAGCGGCCGGCGTCCGCAGTCGTGACCGAGCCCTTGGAATAGTAGGAGGAACTCGCCCCTGGGATAAAATTGCCGTCTTTTGTCCACTGATAGCGTAGACTGGGGCTGCCGGATGCGTTGACCGAAAGGTTAAGCGAACTACCGTAAGACAAATTCACGCTGGCGTTCAGGGGTGAAACCGTCGGTCCGACGGGCGCCGAAACGGTCACGGGCACGGCGATACTCGTGGTCGTGCCCACAGAGTTGGTGGCGCGCAGCGTATATGAGCCCGAGTCGGACACCTTGGCGGGCGATAGGTAGAGGCTGCTGCTCGTGCGCCCGGGCAGGGCGGTGCCGTCGCGATACCACTGGAAAGTCATCGGCTGGGTTCCGGTCACGGACGCGTAGATCGAAATCGAATCCCCGTAAGCGGTAGCCGACGGCGTCGAATAGAACGTAATCGCGGGAGCCGAGGGCGGCTGCGGCGCGATCACCGACACCGGGATATCGGCGCTAGTGGTGCTCCCGGCGGCGTTGGTCGCCACCAGCCGATAGGCGCCCGCATCGCCGTCCGCGACATCCGATTTTGAATAGTATCGGTCGGTCGCATTCGGAATGTCGACGGAGTCTTTTTGCCACTGAAATGTCATGGGCTGCGAACCGCTGACCGTGGCGGACAGCGAGAACGACCCACCGCGCTCCGCAGTGCGGTTCAACGGCAGTTCATAGATTTCGGGGGCGACCGGATCGGCGACAGTCACCGTGACGCCGCTGCTCGTGGCTGAGCCTGCGGAGTTGGTCGCCACGAGGGTGTAGACCCCAGCATCGTTGCCGGTAACCAAATTCTTGGAATAATTGCTGGAAGTTGCGTTGGGGATATCGACGCCATTCTTTTTCCACTGGAAGGTCATAGGTGTCGTGCCCGCGACCGTCATTGATAACGACAACGTGGTGCCGTAATCGCACGAAACGGCGGTGCTGGTCGGATACAGCATGGGGGGCTGCGGCGCATTCACCTGAACCGTGACAACACTGCTCGTCGTCGAGCCGGACGCATTCGTGGCGACCAGCGTGTAGTCGCCGGCATCGGCAGTGGCGACCGGCGATTTCCAGAAGGACGCGGTGGTAGCCCCGCTGATGTCCACCCCATTCTTCTTCCATTGGTAGGTGATCGGCGTTGTCCCGGCGACCGCAGGCGTCAGCGTAAGCGACTGCCCCGAGTCCACCGTCACGAACGGCGGCAGGTTGTAAATCGACGGAGCGGCAGCCCACGAGGAAATCGCGCCCCCCCATGCGAACAAAAAAAGGCTGAGCCGACAGCTCATGCGCGCGAGGCGCTTCCCGAAGGAAGCAGCAGACAAGAAGAGCATCAGAGGCGAGGGGGCCGTTTGCATGGGGGAAAGGCAGGTAATAGGTTGAGCAAGCTGGGCAGTGCCACGGGGCATTGAAAGGGAGGGGCCGCTGGACAGGGGAATCATGCCAGGGCCCTCCCGGTCCCGAGCAGGATTCCTATTCCGAGGTGACAAATTTGCGGTGGCCCAATCCGCACGCCACAGCCAAGCGTGCGCAGATATTCATGCAAGGGGATTTCTCCCCCGGCAGCGCAGTCGTGTTGTCCCTTGCCCTGCAGAGGATCTCGCGTAGCCTGCGAACATGCGGCGGCTAATCCTCAGCTCAGTTTTTCTTCTTACTATCGCCGCGGTTGTGGGCGTTCGGCTGAACCGACCCGGGCCGCCAACGCGCGCCGCCAACGCCCCGCATTCCTCGCCCATTTCGCGCCCTGCGGTCACGCATGCCCCCACCCTATCCGCTTCGGAGGCCGAGGCAACGCCGTTCCCGAATGCCTCACAGATTGCACCGGCGCTTCCACCGCAAGTCCGCGCAGTGATGAGCCCCCAATTGCCGCGCTTCGTCTTGCCGCACGCTCTCGACGCAGCGAACGCGCTCGACGACTACGAGGCCTACCTGCCCAGCGACGTGGCGCGCTTTTTCCCCCGCGAGGCGGCTCCCGAATGGAATCATCCGGACCCTGCCAAGGCTGTCGCCGAACCAGAGTCGCCCAAGGACCTCCGCGATTGACTCGCCGGTCCCTACGCCGGCAACCTCCCTGATTCTTGTGGGGAATTTTTCGCCTAGTCCTCGTGCCTTCGCCGCGCATCGCGCGCTTTGGTGGCAATTCACGCTGCGCGCGATCGAGATGCGGCATCGCGGCAGCTACCTGGGGTTCGTCTGGGCCGTGCTCACGCCGCTGTTCACCGCCGCGCTCTATGTCGTCGTCTTCGGCTATATCTTCGGCGGGCGCTTTCATGTGCTCCCCAACGAGACGGGCAAGGATTACGCCATCGGCGTCTTTCTGGGGCTGCTCCTGTTTCACCTCGTCGCCGAGACCATGGCTGTCGCGCCGACCATCGTGCTCTCGCAACCGAATTTGGTGAAGAAAGTCGTCTTCCCAGTCGAAATCCTGTCGCTGGCGCAGCTCGGCGCGTTCTGGTTTCACGCCATGATCAGCCTCGCGTTGGTGGCGATCTCCGCGGCGACCATCGGCCACGGCCTCAGCCTCACCGGCCTCGCGTGGCTGCCGCTGATTTTGCTCCCGCTTGTGTTGCTCACCGTCGGACTCGGCTGGCTGCTCGCCGCAGCCGGAGTCTACTTCCGCGACATCACGCAGATCGTGCCGCTGCTCTCGCAGATCCTCCTGTGGTCGAGCGCGGTGTTCTTCACGCCCGAGCGCATCGCTGAAAAGTCCGCCTTCGGCTGGTCGATCCTGAAGTGGAATCCCCTGCTCCACACCATCGACCTCGCACGCGACGCGCTCCTCTTCGACCAACCCGTGAATGGTCTGCACCTCGCCTACACGTGGGGTTTCGGCGCGGCGATGTTCGCGCTCGGCTATGCGGTGTTCCGCGCGAGCAAGCGCACGTTTGCGGAAGCGCTGTGACATGAGCGAATCCCTCGTCATCACCGCCGAGTCCGTCGCCAAGACCTACCGTCTCTGGCCCGAGCCGGCCGCGCGGCTGAAACGTCCGCTGCTCGCCGGCGCGGCGCGACTGTTCCCCGCCGGCTCCGGCACGCGCGCCAAGCTCGAGGCGTCGGCCGCGGCGTGCTTCCGCGATTTCCGCGCGCTGGAACCGCTGACGTTCCAAGTCCGCCGCGGCGAAGCGCTGGGCATCATCGGCCGCAACGGCTCCGGCAAGAGCACGCTGCTGCAACTCATCGCCGGCATCTTGCAGCCGAGCCACGGTGCGATCGCGACCCACGGCCGCATCTCCGCGCTGCTTGAGCTCGGCTCGGGCTTCAACCCGGACTTCACTGGCCGCGAAAACGTCTACCTCAACGGCGCCATTCTCGGCCTCTCGCACGCGGACATGGAGCGGCTGTTCCCGTCCATCGCGCAGTTCGCGGACATCGGCGATTTCATCGACGAGCCGGTGAAAACCTACTCCAGCGGCATGATGATGCGCTTGGCGTTCGCCGTCGCGGTGAGCGTGCAGCCCGACGTGTTGATCGTCGACGAGGCGCTGAGCGTGGGCGACGTGTTCTTCACGCAAAAGTGCTTCGATCGCATCCGCGAAATCCTCGCCGCAGGCGCGACGCTGATCTTCGTTTCGCACGACATGGCGGCGGTGCAAAACCTCTGCTCGCGGTGCCTCCTGCTGCACAACGGCCGGCTCATCCACGACGGTGCGCCCGAGGAGTGCGTCGCGCGCTACTTCAGCCTGCATCGCGGGGCCGCGTCGGAGCACGCCGTCGCCGGCACGCACCAGACCGTGAACACCGCCGCGCGCTCGGCCGCGCTCGCGCACGATCTGCTCGCCGGCGCGAAGTCCCGCATCGGCGACCGCGAGTTCGAGTTCGTCGCCGGTGCGGTGTTCGACGCGCACGGCACGCCCGCGACGGAGTTCGAGTTGCAGCAGCAGGCGCGCATCCACCTCCTCCTGCGCGCGAAGACCGCCGTGCGCCGACCGTCGGTCGGCCTCCAAGTGCACGACCGGATGAACAACCTCGTGTTCGCCGCGGGCACGCCGCAGCTGCGCTTCGATTTGCCGGCGCTCGCGGCCGGACAGGAAATCCTGCTCGAGTTCCGCCTCACGTGGTCGGTGCAGCCGGGCGTCTACACGCTGTCGTTCGACGCCGCGGAATTCGACGCCGACAATCCGAACGTCGGCCACTTCCACGACCGCGTGGGTGGCGTGGGACCGTTCACGATCAGCCACCACGCGCCGGGCGCCCTGCCCTTCTACGGCATCGCCAAGCTGCCGATGGAAATTTCCTACGCATGACCGCCGCCACCCAGCGCGCCTGCTGGTGCGGACACCCGCACCTCGACGACTACTCCGCGGATTACCGCGTGTGCAAAGCGTGCGGCACGCTGGTGAGCCGCGCGCCGCTGCGCGCCGACGGCGACCGCGTGTCGCGCGACGAAGGTGAATTCTACAGCAAGGACTACTGGCTGAAACGCCAGTCCGAGCACCACGGCCTGCCCGATATCGCGCAGCGCGCGCGCCTCGACTTGCCCGAGCGCTGCACGCACTGGCTGCGACACCTGCTCGCGCGCCGCCTGCCGCCGGCGAAGGTGCTCGAGATCGGCTGCGGCCACGGCGGCTACGTCGCGCTGCTCGGCTGGGCGGGATTCGAGGCCACCGGCACGGAGATGAGCCCGTGGGTGGTCGAGTTTGCGCAGAAAAACTTCGGCATCCGCGCCCTCGCCGGCCGCGTCGAGGATCTGGCGCTGCCCGCCGGCGGCTTCGATGTCATCGTGCTGAATGACGTGCTCGAACACCTGCCCGAGCCCGCCGGCACGCTCGCGCACTGCGCGCGACTGCTCGCACCCGACGGGTTCTTCGTCATCCAGACGCCCGAATACAAGGAACACCTCACCGAGGCAGACCTGCGGCACACGGGCGATTTGTTCCTGAAGCACATGGATGGGAACAACGACGAGCATCTCTACCTGTTCAGTCGGCGGAGTGCGGGAGAGTTTTTCCGGCGACTCGGTTTTCCCGCGATCGAGTTCGCGAATCCGGTCTACAGCTACGATCTGTTCTTCACCGCAAGTCGCGCGCCGCTCGCGACGCCATCTGACGCCGCCATCGCGACCGCGCTCGCCGCGCAGCCGACCGGCCGGCTCGTCCAAGCCCTGCTCGACAAGGCCTACGAATCCACCGACCGCTGGTGGGCGATGCAGCGACTCCAGATTGAGCTGCGCGAGCGAAGCTAAGGCGGGTTCTGCGGACTGTCCTCCGAAATTTCCCGGCAGAAGGACTTGAATAACTCGCGTGGAACCGCCTGAGTCGCCGCCTCGTCTGCGCATCGTCGTCCAACCCCAGTTCCGCTTCGGCGGTTGCTGGTCGATGAAAGCGCATACGAGTTGGTCTTGTCTCGCCCCGCACTACCTAGCCACCGGCTTGTGCCGCACGCCGTCATTTGCGTGCTAGGCTCGGTGCTGTCCATAGGGTTCGGCGGGCGCGGCATGCTGGTTTCCGCGTCGCTCTGGGTCGGCGTGGCATGGTGGTTTTTCGCTTTGCTCGTGGTCGATCCGCGGGCTGTCACCGCTGCACTGGGCCTGCCGCGTTCCGAGTTCCACCGGCTTGCGCGGTGGAGGCGCGCGAGCGTCTTCAGTGTGGTTCTCGCGGTCTGGATGTTCAGCGGTGGGGCAATCTCTCCCGTTTTGTCGGCGGGCGCGGCCGTGCTCGCGGGACTGATATTGCGCGGGTTAATCGTCGCGGGCATCGCGCAAGACCGTCGCGTGGCGCCCGAAGTGGCACGCATCGTTGTCGTGACCGGCGCGGCGTTGCTGCTGATCCACCCCTATTTCACGGCGCGCTTGGTGGGGGCCGGCGACGCGGAGCACTATGGTCGCGCAATGGCGGATTTCCTCGCGCAGGTGCGCGGAGGTATTTTTCCGGTGTGGGTCGGGCAAAGCATCACGGCGTTCCATGGCGGGGTGCATCCCCTGCGGGTGGCGCCGTATTTCCAGCACTTGGGCGGACTCCTGGATCTCGCCACCGGCCGGACGCTCAGTCCCATCGCCGTGCAGAACCTGGTAGTCGTCGGCAGTCTGCTCGCGGCGGCGTTGAGCGCATATGCGGCCCTCAGCTCGCTCGCCGGCCGCCAGCGGTGGAGCGCGACATGGCTCGCGGTGCTGTTCGTGAGCTCGCCCGGTGTGCTCGCGCTGGTCTACGCGGGGGACATGTTGGCATCATGGGTCGCGCTGCCTTGGCTGCCCTGGCTGTTTTGGGGCTGGGCGAAGGCCTGGCGGCGTCCGGAATCGGTGGCCGGACCGTGTGCCCAGGCGCTCGCCCTCGCGCTCCTTTGGCTGGCCCATGCGCCGATCGCATTGTGGGCGTCGCTGCTCACCGCCGGCGTCGAGATCGCGCGCTGGGCGGCACAGGGTTTCCGGAGAGAGACGCTGCTGCGGCAGGCGGGCGCGGCGCTGTTGTGCATGATGCTCTGCCAATACGTCTTCGTGTCGGTGGCGACGCTCGATGTGCCGGCAAATCCCTACCTCGGCTTCGAGCTCGCGCGCGGCGCCGTCTACGACTCGATTGTCGCTGCTTGGGACGGACTATGGCGATCGGTCAGCCCCGCCGGAGCCGATCTCGTGCACGATCTCCACCTCGCGCCCGGGTTGCTCCTCGCCGGCGCGGCCGCGCTCGGCCTCGCGTGGCGCAACGACGGCGCAGGCCGGGCGTGCGCGCTCGCTGGCGGGGGACTGTTCCTCCTGCTGGTGCCTTGGCCCGGCGTGACGGATCGATTCTGGAGCTCGATGCCGGTGTTCCTGATGACCGTTTCGGAAAAATGGCCGGCGCAACGCATCTACCCGATTCTTTCCGCGCTCATCCCGATCGCAACGGTGCTCGCGCTGGCACGGGTGCGCACGTCACGCGCCCAACATCTCTGCACCGGGCTGCTGGCTCTCGGCGCGCTCGCGAGCACGTGGGAATCCAGGCACTTCCTCGCGCGCGGCCACCGCGCCACGCGCACCGAGGCGGCGACGCGCCGTTTTCTCCTCCCGGAGAATGCCACCCTCTCGCGCTATTCGTATGAGATGTGGGGCTACCTGCCGGATCATTTCTCGTTCGGCTACATGGATGCGGAAAACCAGAATCGCCTCATCAATCCCGTGACGGGCGACGTTCGCGTGTCGAACCAGCGCTTCATGCAACAGGCTGCGGCGCGAGAGCGCGCACTGCGCTTCGTCGCCGTGCCGCATGGAGCCCAGCTCGCCGGAACGATCACGTTGCCGCCCCGCAGCACGGTTTGCGTCCGCTTCCGCTTCCATGATCCTGGCGCGGAAGGCACGCTCGTGTTCACCGGCTCCCGGATTGCGCGACGGTTCGATTTGCCCGTCTCCGGCGGCCCGCGCGCGTTCGGTCCGGGCCCGCGACAAACGAAATCCACCATGCTCCGCAACGAAAGCAACACGCCCGAAGAAGTGCGCGTGGAGTTCTTCAGTCGCAGCAACACGCCGGTCCCGGACTTTGCCGCCGTGCAATCGCTCGTGGTGCAACGCGAGCATCTTCCCGTGCGACTGACCGGGCTGACGCCGTTTGCGCTCGCGTTGAACCTTCCCTCCGAGGGCTGGCTCGAAACGCCCAAGCTCTACCTGCGCGACTATCGCGTGACCGTCGACGGACGCGCCGTCACCGCCGCTCGCTCGCCGAACGGGCTGCTCATGTTCCCCGTCCCTGCGGGCGCGTCCAGCATCCGCCTCACCTATGCCGCGCCGCCGCTTCTCCAGATATCCTTCTGGACCACGGCGGCAGCCTGGCTCCTGGTCGCGGCAGCAGCGCTGGCCAGTGTGCGTGTGTCGCACTCGCGCGTCGCCCGCGCGACGGCCAACGGCTCGCAGCCGGCCAGTGCGCGCCGGTTCGCCGCGGCCGCATTGGTGCTCGGCGTTGGCTGCACTGTGTGGGCCACGAACCGGTGGAACGAGGATTCCGCGCCGCACGTCACGAACGCCGTGCCCGTCACGCTCCGGGCCACCTTCCCGGTCGGTCGCCACGAAGTCTACGAAACTCTCCTGAGCTGGCGCGATGAAGCGGGCGCAACCATGGCGGTCGTCGCGTTTTACCAGGACGACCGCCACGTCCGCATCGGCTGCCGCAAGGGCGGCATTCTCAAGATCCTCAGCGATCCGCTGCCCGTCAGCTATTTCGTGCCCCACCGCATTACTGTCCGGTTCGACACCAGCGCCTCTCCGCGCTTGCGCGTCGACTTCAACGACCACCCGCTGTGGGAAACAGACTGTGCACAAAGCACCGCTGCGGGTTGGACGTTTGGCTACGGCCGCGATCTCGATCCGAAGTTCGCCGACGGCAATCCGTTCCGCGGGCGCCTTTCGTCGGATTCCCCTCCACGTTGAGGCCGCTTTAGGTGGGCGCCCCTGCGAATCCAAATCAGGCTCGCCTCCCCCGAGCGCGGCCCTTTTTCTGTTCCGCTTCACTGCGTGGAATCACCGCTCAAGAACATCCTCTACGTCCGACCCGATACATTCGGCGATTTGGTGATTTTCGCCTCGGCGCTCGACCAACTCATGACGGCTTGGCCGCAGGCGCGTCACACGCTCCTCGTCCGGCCGGGCTACGACACGCTCGCGCCCCTGTTCCCTGACACGGTGCGCTGGCAGGCGGCGGCGATCAACCCCTTCAAGGACGCACCCGACGCCGCGCGCGCAGAGCTGGAAAAACTCTTCGCCGCGCTCACAGACAGCCCGCCCGACCTCATCGTCGCGGCGACGCTGAACCGCACCTGGCTCGAGGTCGCGCTTGCCGCGCGCTTCCCGCAGGCACGACGCGTCGCGCTCGGCGCGGGCGAGATTGATCCGCTCTTCGCCAACGCCGCGCAAATCGCCTTCGGCGTCACCACGCGCGAGGTGTTTCCCGAGACCATCGCCGTCGACGAGCGCGCGCAGGAATGGGAGAACAATTTCCGCCTCGTCGACCACCTCCTCGGCCGCGCCGCGCCGCGCACCGTGCCAACGCTCCATGTGCCGCCGGCCGCGCAGCAAGCCGCCGCCGCGGTGCTCGCGCAACACGGCCTGCAGCCGAAACGTTGGGCTGCGGTCTTCGCCGCGGGCTTGGCCAACGTCGCGATCAAGGCCTGGCCCGCGGACCGCTTCGCCGCCGTCGTCCGCCACCTCCAGCAGGAGGAAAAGCTGCCCGTGCTGCTGCTCGGCCACACCAGCGAACGCGCCGCGCTCGAAGCCGTGGCCGCCGCGTGCGAGCAAGCCGGCGCCGCGCGTCCCGGGCTGTGGCTCGGTCGTGACGGCGAGATGCCTTTGCTGGCCGCCGTGCTGCAGAGCGCGCGCCTGTATTTCGGCCACGACACCGGCCCGATGCACCTCGCCGCCGCCGTCGGCACACCCGTCGCCGCGGTGTTTGGCGGCGGACACTGGCCGCGTTTCCGTCCCGCGGGGCGGCAGGTGATTTCGCTCGTGCAACCGCTGCCGTGCTTCGGGTGCAACTGGGATTGCCACTTCGGCGACGCGCCGTGCGTGAAGTTCGTCTCCGCCACCGACGCCATCGCCGCCGTGCGCCAGCTCCTCGCCGCGGGCGAACAGCCGCTCGACGTCATTCTCGAATCAAAGTCCGTCTCCGCCGACGCGTTGCGGCTCATCGCCGCCGTCACGCCGCGCTACCGCGAGTTACAGGGCGACCGGCTCGACCGTCAGCACAAGATCGAAGAACTCACCCACCTCGGCCGCGAGAAGGACGTCGAGATCGACGACCTGAAGCGCGCCGCCGAGGAGCGCAAGGTCGAGATGGAGTCGATCAAGGCCGAGCTCGAAGCCGAGTGCGCGCAAAAGGACACCGAGATCGGCGACCTCAAGAGCGAGGCCAACACCAAGGACACCGAGATCGCCTCGCTCAAGCACGAGGCCGACGTGAAGGACGGCGAGATCGCCTCGCTCAAGTCGGAAACCAACACCAAGGACACCGAGATCGCCTCGCTCAAATCCGAGGCGAACACCAAGGATTCCGAGATCGAGCAGCTGAAGGCGACATGCAACGAGCGCGAGGCGCTCATCTTCAAGCTCACGGACATCGTGAAGGACTTCCAGCGGCAGGTCGCCGAGCATGTCGAGGCGCACCACAAGAAGGACGCGACGATCTCGGCACGCGACGCCTCGCTGGCCGCGCTCACCACCGAGCGCGACTTGCTCACGGCCGAGCTGGCCAAGGTGCAGGCGCATTTCGCCGCGCTGCCGCTCGATGCCACGTATTACGGGCAGGCGCTGCACGACAAGGACGTCCACATCCGCAACCTCGAACTCATGCTCAAGGAAGCGCGCGCGACCGCGGACAACTACGCCGCCGGCTATGGCGAGCTCGAGCAGACGAAACGCTTCGGCCGCTGGCTGCATGAAAAGGAAGTGGTCCTCCAGCAGCTCAAGCGCGCGTGCGACGAGCGCGAAGCGCTCATCCAGCAAATCGCCGCGCACAACGCCGGCCTCAGCCGCGCGCAGAAGACGTGGGTGGCGACCCGCGCGTTCTTCCAGCAGAAGGTCACGCGTCCGCTCGAGGCGTGGGCGTTTCGCTCGCTCGTGGAGGAGAAGGAAGTCCAGCTCGGCGTCCTTCGCCAATACGAGCCGAGACCGATCGTCTGGGACAAGGGCCTGAGGCGCAAACCGAGCGTGCCCGACGCGCACTTGCCGGAATTCGATATCGTCACGCCGTCCTACAACCAGGACCGATTCCTCGAGAGCACGATGATCAGCGTGCTCAACCAAGGCTACCCGAAGCTCCGCTACCATGTGCAGGACGGCGGCTCAAGGGACGGCAGCGTGGAAATCCTGAAGCGTTACACCGATCGGCTGACAAGCTGGGAGTCGGTCAAGGACCGCGGCCAGTCGGACGCCATCCGCCGCGGTTTCGCGCGCCTGCCCGGCCGGCCGGACGACATCATGGCGTGGCTGAACTCCGACGACTTGATCGCGCCGCGGGCGCTCCGCTACGTCGGCGAGTATTTCGCGCGCCACCCGGACGTCGACGTGATTTACGGCCACCGCATCGTGATCGACGACTTCGATCAGGAAATTGGCCGCTGGTTCCTGCCGAAGCACGACCCGCACGTGCTGGACTGGATCGACTACGTGCCGCAGGAGACGATGTTCTTCCGCCGGCGCGCGTGGGAAGCCATCGGCGGGCTCGACCCGTCGTTCCAATTCGCACTCGATTGGGATCTGATCGCGCGCATGCAACAGGCGAAGGCGAGGATCGTGCGCGTGCCGTATTTCCTCGGTGCCTTCCGCGTGCATGTGGAACAGAAGACGAGCGCGGCAATCCACACGACGGGCCACGAGGAGATGACCCGCATCCGCACCCGGATCCATGGCCCGAATCCCGATCCGTCCCGCATCGAACATTTCGCCCGCAAAACACGGTTTGCCAGCGGTGTCACGGCGAAGCTTTTTAGCCTTGGTCTGCGAGTCTAGTTTGTTCTCCTAGGCCCTTTACGGTTTTACCAAATGCTGCCCTTCCTTCTGGTCCTTGCTCTGTTCGCGTTCTTCACCGTCGTCGGTCAGGCGGTGGTGAGCCTTTTCCGGCCCCGGCTCGGCATCCTCTGGAGCTGGTTCATCTCGCCGACCATCGGCCTCGCCACGCTCATCGTGACGATGACGCGCCTCAACATCTGGGGCATCCCGGTAAAAACCTTCGGACCGTGGCTCGCCGTCGGCCTCTTGGTGGCGTCGGCCGCGATCCTGTGGTGGCGCAAGCCGAAGTTTCCGTGGCGCCAGCTGGGCAAGTTTGTCGGCATCGCCACGCTGTTCGTGCTCTACGCGGGCTGGCCGATGTTCAAGTTCGGCTTCAACTGGATTTCCTACGGTAACGACGACATGGCCAACTACTGTCTGGCCGCCGACCGCTTCCTGCACCACGGCTACTACGACTTGCCGGAGCAGACCCAGCTCGAGGGCCGCGACTACACGCAGCACTACTGGTTCATGCACGGCCTGCAGCAAATCCGGCCGGGCTCGGAGCTGACGCTGGCGTTCGCGTCGTCCGTCACGGGCTTGAAGCCTCACCAGGTGTTCATGCCGGTGATCATGGTGTTCTCGATGCTCCAGATCTTCGCCATGGGCGCGATCGCGATCTGGCGCGGGCGCTACCGGAAGCTCACGCTGCTGGCGTTCCTGCTGTTCGCGACGAGCCCGCTGTTCGGCCTCGGCACGCTCTACCAGCTCATCGCCCAGGTGGGAGGCATTGCGATCCTGCTGACGGCGTGCGCGCTGCTGCTCACGACGCGCGAGAACAACTGGCGGCGCTTCGGCCTCGCCGGCATCGTCACGACCTGTCTCGGCATTTTCTACCCCGAAGTGGCGCCATTCGTGGCGATCTCGATCGTGCTCTACGCGCTCCACCTGCGCTACACGCGGCCGGAGGCGTTCAAGCCCTTTGCGCTGACGGTGCTCGGCGCGGCCGTGATCACCTTCGCGCTGCTCGGCACGAGCACTTACCAGTTCATCAACACGCTCGTCATGCAGTCGGTCGGTTCGGCCGGTCTCGGCGCGATGGCCGAGATCAACGACCAGTCGGGCGGCCTCGTGCTGTTCCCGTGGACACTGGTGCCGTCGTTCGTCCCGATGCTGTTCGGTCTGCACGCCTTCGGCGTCGTGGGCGTCGACCCGCTGATCTCGGTGCAGATCGCGATTGGTCTGCTCTTCCTCATCTACTTCCTCTGGGCCGCGATCAAGAACCTCCTCGGTCGCGAGCCCGTGGGCTACATCGCCGTGATCATGTCGGGCCTCGGGTTCTTCCTGTTTTTCAAGGGGCAGGACTTCGGTCTCTTCAAACTCGCGATGTTCGCGCAGCCGGTCGTCACGCTGCTGCTGGCCAAGGGCTTCATTCGTCTGCTCGAGCTGAACTGGCGCCGTGCCGCGCGGACGGCGCTGGTGATCTTCATGCTCTGCACCGTGCCGAGCCACGTCTACTACAGCTACGCCTCGCTCGGTAACTACGGCGGCGGCCTCTCCGAAGTCGTGGGTGCCTCTGAACTCGGCGTGGGCTTCACCCCGCCGAAAGATCTGAAGTTCGACGCCATCGAGTCGGACATCAGCAACGTCGTCAGCGCGAAGATGCTCGCGCAATACACCAAGGACATCGACACGCGATTCCTCAGCCGCAGCTACATGGACAACATCGCGAACATCGCGGTGCTGAACTTCCTGCGCACGCCCGATCCCGACCTCGGCCCGCAAGCCCGCCTCATCGAAAAACTCGCGCTGCTCCGCCCGTTCCTGCCCAGCGAAATCATGGAGGGCGAAGTCCCCGACTACCGGGTGATGACGATCAACAAGCTCGACAACAACTGGACCGAAAACAGCTCGCGCCACCTCAACTACGGCGACCGCCTCTTCGTCGCCATCCGCGCGCCGCTCGACCACTTCAACAAGTTCGCCCCCGGCGAGGGCTGGCACGAACACAACATGTATCAATACCAGCTCGAGAGCCAGGTGAAGAACCGCCTTGTCTTCATCCACTCGGAGCTCGGACCGCACTACTACTCCTCCGCCCGCTTCAAGGCCGCGTTCTTCCAGCGTGAGCGCGAACCCGTCACCGGCGGCTCCGTCTACTTCCACGGCACAGGCCGCTACAACCTTTTCCGTGTGGTTCGCCCGACCGAGAAAATCCGTCTGGTCGTCGATTTCACCCGCACCCCGCTCGGTGGCGATCGTTACAACCTGCCGAAGGGCGCCAAGGTAATCGGCAAGGAAGACTTCCCGCTCGGCTTCGTCGGCGCCGGCTCCGCCCGTATCGTCTCGCCGCTCCTCGAGCCCGAGTTCTTCGAGCAACAGGCCTACATCACGGTCGACTTCGCCGACAAGGCGCAGCCGATCATGAAGCGCAAGACCGGCCTGATGCAGCTCTGGGGCGAGAAGTTCAACCTCGACGACCGCCGTCTCGTCGGCTTCACGCGCGACATCTCGCTCATCACCGACGAGGAATACCAAAAACTCGTTCGCCCCGCGAAGATCGGTGAATTTCCCAAGGACCTCTCACGCTATCCCGGCCTCGAGTATTCCGGCCTGTTCGAAGACGGCTGGGTCGGCCCCGACTCGTTCTTCAAACTCGCCGGCTCGCACCCCGGCCAGGTCGTCTACTTCAAAGGCTACGTCCCCGACACGCCCGAGTATCGCACCCGCGGCCTCGACCTCACGATCAGCATCAACGACAAGCCGACTGAGATCGTGAACCTCCGCTCCGGCGAATTCACGCTCACGCGCCTCGTCCGCGAGCCGGCCGACGTCACCACGATCCGCCTGCAATTCTCCGGCTCCATGCCCTACGGCGAACGCGACACGCGCTATCTCTCCGCCTTCGTCCGCGAGCTATCCGTCGGCGATTTGCCCGACTTCTCGTCCTTCCGCGCCATCCGCAACCGCTCCGGCGAGGGCTTCAAGCTTCAGGGCGTCGACGACGACGGCTGGATCGGCCGCAGCGCCAAATTCGACGCGCCGCTCTTTAGCGATTTCAAGGTGCTGAAAATCGACTTCGAAATGCCGGGCTGGGCCAAGGTCGACGAAAACCGCCTCACGCTCGCGCTCGACGGCCAGCGCTACTCCGCCGACATCGTCCGCAAAGGCACCTACTTCAGCGCTTTCGTCCCGCTCCTCGGCGGCAAAGCGCACAGCGTGCAGCTCGACGCCGCCGCGGAGTTCGCCCTGCCCGACGGCAAGCGCCAGCGCTCGTTCCTGATCAAGAACATCTCGTTCGAGAACCTTAGCCGCACCGACCTCTTCGCCCGCGGCTGGCACCGCTCGGGCTATCTGTTCCAGCTCGCCCACGTCGATCAGGACGGTTGGGTTGAAAACCACGCCACGCTCACTCTTCCGGCAACCGACAAGGCCAAACACGCCTTCATCGAAGTCATCCGCTACCCGTCGCGCAGCGACTACGCGGTCAACGTCAGCGTCGACGGCGCCGTCACCGCGCGCACGCTCGGCCTCGATAAAACCGAGCGCATCGAAGTGCCGCTCTCGGCCACTACCGCACGCCACGTCGAACTCTCCTCGGATCGCGTCTACGAACTCTCGAAAGGCGACCGCCGCCAGCGCTCGTTCCGCATCGTGAATATCGACTTCGACTGATCGTTTCCGTAGAGCCCTCTCATGCTGCTCAGCCTCGTCGTCCCCGTTTACAAGGAAGAGAAGAACGTCCCGGAGTTCCTCCGGCGGCTGCGTCCCATCCTCTCGCGGATCACCGAGGACTACGAAATCATCTTCTCGCTCGACCCGTCTCCGGACCGCACGGAGGAAGTCGTCCTCGAAGAGCGCGCGAAGGATGAGCGCATCAAGCTCCTGAAGTTTTCCCGCCGCTTCGGCCAGCCGATGGCCACTCTCGCCGGACTCTCCTACTCACGCGGCCGCGCCGTCATCGTGATGGACGTCGATCTGCAAGACCCGCCTGAGCTCGTCGCGGAAATGATCGCCAAGTGGCGCGAAGGCTACGACGTCGTGCTGCCGCAGCGCCGCGAGCGCACGGGCGAGCCGTGGATCAAGAAGCTCGTCGCCTCCACCGGCTACAAGGTGATCAACAAGATCGCCGACGTGCGCATCCCGCCCAACACGGGCGATTTTCGCCTGATGTCGCGTCGCGTGGTCGAGGAAGTCGTTCGCTTGAAGGAGTCCCACGGCTTCCTGCGCGGCATGGTCGCGGTCGTCGGCTTCAAGCAGTGCCTGATTCCGTTCGACCGACCCGCGCGCTTCGCCGGCGAGACGAACTACAACCGCTTCCTCGGCTCGCTGCGCATCGGTTTCAACGGCATCTTCTGCTTCTCCACCTACGCGCTCACGCTGAGCACGATGGCGGGCTTCGTGATCGCCGGCGCGTCGTTCCTGATCGGACTGGCGTATCTGGCGATGAAGCTCGCGGGCTTCCCGTTCCCGCTCGGCAATCCGACGATCGTGATTCTCATTCTGTTCCTCGGCGGCATCCAGCTGATCAGCGTCGGCATCCTCGGCGAATACATCGGCCGCATCTACGAAGAAGTCCGCAGCCGTCCGAAGTTCATCGTCGACCGCGCCGAAGGGTTCAACTCCTGACCCTCCACCGGCGCCGATGCTCACCGGAATCTTTCTCGGCGCCGTCGCGTTAGCGATTCTTGCGGCGGTGCGCCCGCTCGTCCGTGTCGCGCAGTGGCGCTGGCAGGACGCCGCGCTAGCAGCGCTGCTGATTCCCATCGCGCTCTATTCGGTGCGCCCCTACGTCAGCGCGAGCGCGATCGGCGCCGGAGACAGCCACCACTACGCGCTCCAAGTGGCCGATTTCGTCGCACAGGAGCGCGCCGGCGTCCGGCCGATCCTCGTCGGCGGCAGCGACTATCAATTCAACGGCGGCGTGCATACGGTGCGCACCGCGCCCTATTTCACGCATCTCGCCGGCCTGATCGATCTAGCCACGTTTCGTCGCCTATCAGCCGTCCAGTTACAGAATCTGGTCGTCGCCGCGACCGCGATCCTCGCCGCACTCGCCGCCTACGCTGCCGCGCTGCATGCCTCCGGACGTCGGCGCGCCGTGGCGTGGCTGCTCGCGGCGATCTATGTGCTGTCGCCGGCCATCTACGGCCCGCTGACGTTGATGGATATGTTCGCCACCTACATGGCGGCACCTGCGCTTGTGCTCGGCTGGTTCGCATTACTGGCGATAGTCGAGCGCACGGATAACACGGGCGCACACGTCCTCGCCGCCGGTGCAGTTGGTTTCATTTGGTATGCGCATAGTCCCATCGCGGTGTGGTTCTCGCTACTGTGGGGATTCGCAATTGCCGCCGAGTGCGTGCGTCCGGGTCGACTGCGACAGACCTGGCGCGCGATCCTCCTCGGAGGACTCTTGTTCGCCGCAATGGCAGCCTACGTCTGGGTGTCCTTGGCGACATTGGACGTCGCGCCGACTCCCACCATCAATCCGCCTTTCGCCGAATTCAGCTGGTCGGTTTGGCGCGCCGTCATCGCCGAAGCGCTGCGGCCCTACGCGACTGGACAGCCCTTCGCGCTGCAATTCGGCCTGCCGCTGTGGCTGCTGCTCGCCGCGGGCGTTGCGATACTTGCGGTGCAGCGGCGAGCAGCGGCGGGGTTTGCGCTACCGATCGCACTCGTGCTGCTGCTGCTTTTCCCGTGGCCGCATCTCGCCGAATCGCTCTGGCGCGCGCTGCCGTCGCCGCTCGTGGCGCAGATGACTTGGCCTGGCCAGAGGTTTTACCCGCTGCTAGGTTCCGCGGCAGTCGTCTTGGGCGCGTTCAGCCTGCGCGATACGAAGGTCCGCTGGTTAACACATGCACTCCTTGCCGCCGCGGTTGGCTGGAGTGCTTGGCAGATTTCACTGCTGCACGCGCGACCGGGCGTGGCAGTGATAGCGCCGGCGGTGCATCGCCAGATGTTTTCGCCGAACAACCTCACGCTCAGCCGCTATTCTTATGCGTTTTTCGGACAGATACCACCCTACTTCACGAATGGCTGGACCGATCCGGAGTTTGAACTGCGCATCGTCGACGCCACGGGCCAAACCGTCGCGGACAACACCCAGGCTGCGCTCGTCGCGGCCGGCTCCGGCGAGTTTGCCTCCATCACCATCGAGAGCTTTATCACGCTCGAAGGCAGGCGCGACTATCTGATCGAGTTCGCCTTCTCGGCGCCCGATCTCACCGGCGAGGTCGTCGTCCAAGCGCCCGGCGTTCGCCGCGCCTTCACGCTCCCGTCGAACGGCGAGCCCCGCGCCTTCGGCGCCGGCCCCGCCGCCACCAAGGCCACGCCACTCCGCCTCACCGGTGCCGGCCCGCAGCAGGTCAACGTCTCCTCGATCCGGCCCGGCGTTTCCTACCGTGTGCTCCCGTTCGACCATGCCGCGTTGCCTATCCAGATGCTCGGCAACATGCCGCTCCATGCGCGCGTCCGCACACCGAAGGTGGGTTTCCTGGAGACGCCTCGCATGTGGATCGACGGCTATGCCGCCCGCGTGGACGGCCGCTTCGTCCCGGTGCAAAAATCCACCCACGGCCTCGTGCAGGTGCCGGTGCCGGCCGGCGAAGTCGACGTGGTGCTCACTTATCCCGGCCCGCTCGCCCTGCGTGCAGCTTGGTATCTCTCGCTGACCAGCCTGGCGGTATTGCCGTGGCTCCTGCTGCGGGCGGCGCGGCGCACCGGGCGGTAAAATTCCGTATTGGACTTCGCGCACGGGGCGCGCTTCATCGGAGGTTCGCATGTCGACCACCTCTCCCGCTACCAAGTGGCCCAAGGTCCTGCCGGCGCTCACGCCGGAACAGAAGGAACGCAGCGACGCGTTCATGAAGATGTGGCACGAAGAACTCGCCGGCCGCCCGCGCTACGGCTTGGTCGAGAAATTCAACCACACCTTCCCGGTCAAGCATTCGCCCGCGCAATTCAAGACGACGATCGAGATCGGCGCCGGACTCGGCGAACACCTCGAATACGAGAAGCTCACGCCCGAGCAGGAGCGGAATTACTACTGCAACGAATACCGTGAGAACATGGCGGCGGAGATCCGCCGGCGCTTCCCGAACGTGAAGACCGTCGTCGGCGATTGCCAGCAGCGCATGGATTTTCCCGACGGCTTCTTCGATCGCTACATCGCCGTCCACGTCCTCGAGCACCTGCCCAATCTCCCCGCCGCCGTCCGCGAGGCGTATCGCCTGCTCAACAAGCAGAACGGCCGCATGCTCATCGTCATCCCGACCGAGGGCAGTCCCGCTTACGGCCTCGCGCGCAAGATTTCGGCCGAACGCGTCTGGAAGCGCCACTTCACCGCGCCTTACTCGGAGTTCTACCAGCGCGAGCACATCAACCTAGTGCCCGAGATTGTTGCCGAGCTGGAACCCTATTTTACCATCGAGTCGCGCGCCTACTTCCCGCTCGGCGTGCCCCTGTGGTTCTGCAACCTCTGCATCGGCTACTCGCTCGTTCCCCGCGCCACGCCGCTGCGCTGACGTCCGGACGCGCATGACCGGTCGCCCGCCACTCTCCCCCCCCGCGACGGGCAGGCGACGCCGCGAGAGCATTCTGCTCTGGGCCGTTCTCGCGCTGATCGGATGGCTCTACTTTTCCGACGCACTCATCACCACGGGCGGCGCGTGGGACAGCGACATCCCCATCGGGCTCTACGGGCTGCAAACCGAGGCGTGGCACCGCGGGCAACTGCATTTTGTCCCCGAGCCCGATCCGCGCCTAGCGGAGCTGGCCAACCCCTACGCCGGCTATCAAGGCATTCCGCGCCTCCACGATGCGAGCTACCTGCACGGGAAATACTACATGTATTTCGGCGTGACACCCGTCGCGCTCCTGCAACTCCCCTGGCGCGGTGCCACAGGCCGCTACCTCGCCGATGCGCTCACGACGGCCATCTTCTCGTTTCTCGGCGTGGCGTTGGCCGCGATCTGGCTTAACGAAGTGCGCCGACGTCACTTTCCCGGCCTGAATTCTCTCTGGCCGCCGGTCTTCGTGCTAACGCTCGCACTCGGCTCGCCCCTGTTCGCGATCACCAGTTCGCCGACATTCTACACTGTGCCGATCAGCACCGCCTTCTTCTGCGGCATGCTGATGCTGAACCTCGCTTCGCGCGCAGCTTGGGCTGCGGATTGGCGCCACGGACGCTGGTATCTCGCCGGGGCAAGCCTGATGGCGGGTCTCGCCGTCGGCGCGCGGCCCGTCTACGTCCTTGCCGGGGCGACAATGCTCTTTCCTTTCGGACAGATGCTGCTCGCTGCGCCAGTCAGCGAACGCCGCGCTCGCATGCGTTCCCTCGCCGCGGCGCTTGTCGCTCCGATCGGCACTGTCGCTGCGCTGCTTGCGCTGCACAACTACCTGCGATTCGACAGCCCGTTCGAATTCGGCATGCGCTACGCCGTCACCGGCGCGGATATCACTGCGGTCGCGATCATGGGCACCAAATACTTCTTCACGAACTGCGAGATGTATTTCCTCCGGGCCCTGGATCTCACGCAGTTCTTCCCGTTCTATTTCAATGGCACGCGCCCCTACGGCGTCCTGCTCTATGTGCCTCTGGCCGGCCTCGGGCTCGCGCTGCCTGCACTGACCTTGACGAAACGCCATGACTTCGTGGCGTCCGCGCTGGCGGTGGCCACGCTCGGCTTGCTGAATTTCGCCGTGCTCGCGATGTTCCACTGGTCGGAGACCCGCTACATGGTGGACTTCACCCCGGCGTTGCTCCTGGCGGGCAGTCTCAGCGCCTTCGTGCTCATCGAGCGCGCGCGCGACTGGCGCGCCGGCCTTCGCTGGGTCACGTGTGCGACTCTGATTGCCGTCACGGCGTGGACGTTGCTCGCCGGACTCTTCATCGGCGTATCCGCCAAGTCTCCCCGACCGCTCTACCTCGCGCTCGAACGTGGCAGCAACACCGTGGCGGCCTTCGTGGAGCGCATCAGCGGTGTCCGCTATGGGCCCCTGCACGCCGAAGTGGAGTTCGCATCTCGCCCCGCCGGCGTGCGCGAGCCGCTCCTCTCCACCGGCGGGTTGAACTCGACGGGCGACATCATCTACGTCCGCTACGAATCGCCCACGCGCATCCGAGTCGGTTTCTTCCACCCCGGCGCCGGCGGCCCCGAGTCGCGCCCTGTGGAGATCGTGCCCGGCCGCCGCTACGCGCTCGCCATCGAACTCGGCTCCCTGCTTCCGGCACCGCAACACCCGTTTTGGCGGGGCGCCGATCCTACCACCGTCACCGAGACGCGCCGCATGCTCTCAGTCAGACTGGACGGACAAAAGCTGCTCGAAGCGCCCGTCGACACCTACCCGTCCACGTCGAACCGTGTTTTCGTCGGTTCGAACCCGATCGCCGGGGACGTCAGCGCCGCGAAGTTCAGCGGTCGCATTTCCGATGTTCGACGGGGCGCGATCACGCTGCGCCCGCCCGCGAACTGGCCGCAAACGGGCGCGGTGAGGCTGCGAATCACACTGCCACCGGAAGGCATCACGGCGCCCCAGCCGCTCGTCGCGACGGGACGCAGTGGATCCGGAGACCTGATTGTCCTCCGGTGCGTGGGTCCGCGCGAATGGCGCTTCGGCCACGACAGCTGGGGCGGCGGCCTCTGGGAATCCCCGAGCTTCACGGTCAGCGAAGCGGAGGAGCATGTCATCGAGATTCACATGCTCCCGATCACCCGTGGGCAGCCCGGGGGGACACATCAACTTTATGGCCCGCTTCTCATCCGTTTTGATGGACGGGCGGTCGCGCAGTTGGAGCGCCCGTTCAACCGCGCACGCGCGGACGAAGTCTATTTCGGCTACAACAGCATCGGCGCCAGCTCCGGCGTAGCCGCCTACTCCGGCAGCATCGTGAGCGCCGAGCCCATCCCAGCCACCACCACCATCGCCCCAAGCCCGTAGATCGAGACTAGAGCTTGCCTCGCCCGCAACTGTCGCGCTTCGTTTTCCCTCCGACATGCAACACGTCTTCGTCACCGGCGCCGCCGGCTTCATTGGTTCCAATCTCGTCGACCGCCTCCTCGCGGACGGCGTGCGGGTCACCGGCTGGGACAACCTTTCCACCGGCCAAATCCGTTTCCTCGATGGCGCGCTGAAGCATCCAAATTTCCAACTCATCCGCGGCGACAACCTCGACCTCCCCGCAATCACCGCCGCGATGAAGGGAGTCGACTTCGTGTTCCACCTCGCCGCCAACGCCGACATCAAGGACGGCTGGCAGCATCCGCGAAAGGATCTCGAGCAAAACACCATCGCGACCTTCAACGTCCTCGAAGCCATGCGCGCCAATGGTGTGAAACGCATCGGCTTCTCCTCCACGGGATCCGTCTACGGCGAAGCGCTCGTCACGCCCGAACGCCCCACGCCTGAAACCGACTCCTTCCCGATCCAAACCTCGCTGTATGGCGCCTCCAAGACCGCTGGCGAAGGCCTCCTCGCCGCCTACGCCGAGGGCGCGCAGATCGAAGAAGCCTACATCTTCCGCTTCGTCTCCATCCTCGGCGAACGCTACACCCACGGCCACGTCTTCGACTTCTACAAGCAGCTGATCGAGCATCCCGACCGCCTCCGTGTGCTCGGCGACGGATCGCAACGCAAGAGCTACCTCTACGTGCAGGACTGCATCGACGCGATGCTTCACGTCACGCGTCAAGCCACGGCGAAAAACGCCAAGCACCACACCCAGGTCTACAATCTCGGCACGCCCGAATTCGTGCAGGTCAACGACTCCATCCGCCACATTTGCGCCACGCTCGGTCTGCAGCCGAAGCTCGAATACACCGGCGGCAACCGCGGCTGGATCGGCGACAATCCCTTCATCTTCCTCGACACGAAAAAGATCCAGTCCACCGGCTGGAAACCGAAACTCACCATCGAGCAAGGCATCATCAAGACGCTCCGCTGGCTCGAGGCCAACCGCTGGGTCTACGAGGCCCGCAAGTAAGTTCGGATGGCCGCCCCGAGCTCGCCCGCCCGTCTGCCTTGGAGCGCGCGCTGCCTCGTGCTGGCGGCCATCGCCGTCTTCGTCTGGCTCGGCAAGAACACCGACCAGTTCCGCACGAGCTACCAATTCCGCGGACAGCAGACGGATTACTACAACCTGCTCGTCGACGGTTTTCAGTCGGGCCACACCTACCTCAACCTCCCGGTCCACCCCGACCGCTTGAGTCCAGACCCAGCGGTGCGCGAGCGAGCTCCCCGCGCGCTCGATGCCTCGCTCTTCGAAGGGCACTATTATCTGTTCTACGGCGTCGGCCCGGCCGCGCTTCTCCTCTGGCCCTACTCCGCACTCACCGGCCACGATCTCTCGCTCAACGTCGCGACGGTGGCGTTCACCGCCATCGGCTTCCTGCTCAGCCTCGCTTGGTATCGGCGCGCCAAGCTCGCTTGGTTTCCCGCCGCGGGCGCGCTCACCGATTGCAGCGCCGTCGTGCTCCTTGCCTTCGGCACCGGCACGCTGTTCCTCGTGCGGCGATCGATGTTCTACGAGCTGCCGCTCTCGCTCGGCTACGCATGCTTGGCCGGCTTCGCACTTGCGATCACACAGGCGCTGCGCGCTCCGACCCGTGCGCTCCCTTGGCTCCTGGCGGGCAGCGTGGCCGTCGGCTTGGCTGTGTCGGGCCATCCCAATCTCGTGCTGCTCGCGCCCCTCCTCGCGCTCGTGGCGTGGTGGGCGTGGCGGGAGGGTCCGCGGACGCGCCAGCGCGGCGTCGCACTCGCCGCCACCACGATCCTGCCCGCCGCCGCCCTCGGCGCGGGTCTCGCGATCTACAATTACGTCCGCTTCCGCAGCATCACCGAGTTCGGCTTCAACTACGGAGAAAACGTCTTCTTCACGACCGGCGAGCGCGCCATCGGCCTCGATTTTCTCTGGCCCAACTTCCGTTGGTATTACCTCAACCCACCGTCGTTCCTGCCCTACTTTCCCTTCACCTACCCGCTCAACGGCAGCTTTCGTCCGCCAGGCTACCACGGCATCGAGGCGATCCACGGCCAACTCGCCTTCACGCTGTTCGCACTCTGGATCGCCGGCGCATTTTTCGCCGTGCGTGCGAAACTCCCGGTGCTGCGCGAGGCGCGCCGCCCCGCGATCGTCATCGCCGCTGCGGGGCTAATCTCCGCCGCGTGTCTGATGAGCTTCGGTATCCGTGCGAATCGCTACCTCGTCGACTTTCAATTTCCCGCCACGCTGCTCGCGATCCTCGCGGTCGGCATGCTGGCGCAAACTCCTGCACCGGGCCTCGGCCGCCTGTGGCGCACCGTCACGCTCCTCGGCGCGATCACCGTCGCGGGAGTCAACTTGCTCTGCGCCATCCAGCAATTCGATCACTTCCGCAACACGCGACGCGAAGAGTTCAAACAACTCAGCACCTGGCTGAACCCCAGTTGGTCGACTTGGCAAACTCTCGGACTCGCGCGTGCCGGCTGGCCCGAGCTCACCGTGCGCTTCGCGCCGACGCAGCACGCCGTCGTGGAGCCACTGCTGACCACCGGTGTGCCGCTCTACACGGATGCCGTCTACGTCGCGCAGCACCCCAACGGCTACCTCGAATTCATCGCCGACCACAACGGCTACGGCGGACCTCGTTCCACCCTCCTCGCCTACGAGCCGAACCGTCCTTACCGGGTGAAGATCGAGATGGGCAGCCTGCTCCCGCCGCTCGACGATCCCTTCAACCGGCAATTCGACGCCACCGCCGTGCGCGCGCACAAGAACCGCGTGCGCGTCATCCTCGACGATCAGGTCGTGCTCGACAGCGTGATGACCTTCTTCGAAGCCGCGCCGTGGGACCGCCAATTCGGCACCAACTGGAAAACCTACAACGCCTACTCGCCGAAGTTTTCCGGCACCATCGAACGCGTCACCTGGCAGCCTCTCAACATGCCACCGATGGCCACGGGCCCCGAAGGCGTGATCCGCATCGCCTTTGAACAACCGGAAGGCTCCCGCGCCCCGCAGCCTCTCCTCGCGAGTGGCACCACCGGCGCCGGATCGTTGCTGCTGCTTCAGCCGGTGGGCGAGAAACGCTGGCGTCTTGCCGTCGACGAGTGGAGCCGCGGGCTGCTCGCCGGCCCCGAAATCGATCTGCCCCCCGGCCGCACCCAGCTCGACATCGTGATCGGCCCGCTCGTGCACGGCGCTTCCGGCGCCTTCGCCCGCCAACTCGTTGTGCTCTCGTCGGACCGCGAGCTGGCCCGCTTCGATCTCAATCTCCACCTCGCCTCGTTCTCTCAGATTACGCTCGGTCTGAACTCGGCCGGTTTCAGCACCACGCCGGAATTCTTCGACGGTCGCTTCGAACGTCTCGCGCTCACGCCTGCGGAGGCCTCCGCCGCCGTGCGCCGCGCCAACCACTGAGCGCCCGCGCGGGATTGACCCGCTGCGACGGATTCGGAAAACATTTCGCCGGCGCCGCTGGAGCGCGAGCGCTGCACCCCATGCAACTCACCCTCACCGTCCCCGGCGGCCCTCGCGCCGGTCGCATCGCAGCCTTCGACGAACTCAAGGGCCTCGCGATTCTCCTCGTTGTGCTTTACCATGCCGGAGGCGTTCTCGTCTGGCAGAATTTCCTTCACGGCGATCTCGGCGTCGACATCTTCGTGATCCTCAGCGGTGCCGGCCTCGCGCTCGGCAGCCACGGGGACGAACCAGCGGGAAAATTTCTCGCGCGCCGGCTGCGCCGCATTGCTCCCGCTTATTGGATCGTGCTCGCCGCCTACGCCGTCGCAAATGCGGTGGTCCTCGAACAACCGGCTTCCCCGATCAACCTCGCCTTGCACGCGCTCGGTGTCCACGCGTGGTTTGGCGACGGTCTCGGCCTCTCCGTGAACGATTCGTTCTGGTTCATCACGCTCATCGTCTCCCTCTACCTGCTCTACTTGTGGTTCCGTCGCCTGCGTTCCAGCGAGTCGCTGCTGCTGGCCGGCGCGCTCGTCGCGGTGGCGGTTTCGTTCGCCTTCTTCTTCTCCGGACAATCCGCGATGTTCGCGCATCTGGGCCTCCGTCTGCCCGGCTTCGTGCTCGGCATCCTGCTCGGTCGCCTGCTGCGCGACGGACGACTCACGCTCGATGCCAACGCCACCCTCGGCGCCGCGTTTTTCATCCTCGTCTACGTGCCCTACACGCAGGGCATCGTGTTTCACACCGCGGTGGCGGGGCTCGCCCTAATTGCCGCCTACACGCTCTGGCTGCGTCCCGCCCTGCCCGCAAGTGCGGCCGCGCCCGTGCAGCGCACGCTCGCCTTCCTCGGCGCCCATTCGCTCGAAATTTTCCTGATCCACCAACCGCTGCTCCGCGACTACAATACAATCCTGCAAATTCGCTGGTTTCACGTCAGCCAACCCACACCGCCCACGCTCGCGCTGGGCATGGTCGTCGCCCTCGTGGTCACATTGCTGCTTTCGGTCGAGCTGAAGCGCCTCCTCGACCGCCTCTTCGCGCCTCGCGCGCAGTGAGTTTCAATTCGCCAACCGCCCGAGCTTGGCCTTCGCTACCGGCATGAAGTGGCTCATCGCGATCGTCGGCGCCGCCCTCGTGGGCTGGTTCATCTGGTTTCAGGTCAACACGACGAAAATCTCCTACGTCAACGGCCTCGCGCCCTACGATGTCGTCCCCGGACGCGAATACATCCTCCAGCAGGATTGCTTCGTCTTCGCCGATCGCGAGCACCCCACCAGCGGCTTCCCTCTCCTCGGCACGAATCACCGCGACGCCCGCACGCGCGTCGCTGCCCTGCCCGAGACCGCCACCGCCACTGCGCGCGGCAGAGAACAGTCCGGCGTCCGCATCCTCGATGTCATCCCGCGCGGCACGCGTTTCCTCATCACCTCCGTGCGGCGCGAGCAAAGCCGCCGCGCCGGCACGGTGATCAGCTACGAGGCCAAGTTCACCGACAACGTCGAGCGGGCCTACCAGAAGGTCGATCTTCGTCCCATTCTCCTGCCGGTCGCGCACCAAGGCGACGTGCCCGAGATCGACACCACCATCGCCGCCCCATGGGTGAAACGCTGAACGCCGCGCCCGCCCGCGTCCGCCTGTGGCTGGTCGGGCTGCTCGTCGCCGGCGCCTTGCTGGGAGAATTCCTCGCGTTCGATCGCGCCACCTCGCAGCACCACGCGTGGGTCTACCCGCGCTGGAACGACCAGATCCAATACCTCACCGAAGCCTACACCGGTTACGAACACCTGCGCGAAGTCGGTGTCGCGCGCGGCCTGTGGGACGCGCTCGTCAACCCGTCTGCCCAAGGCACGCTTCATGACTTCGGCGCGATCACCATTTTCCTCTTCGCCGGCCCGTCGCGCAGCGCCGCACTCGCCTTGAACATGCTGGCGTTCGTCGCGTGGCAAGCTGCCCTTGCGCTCGCCGTGTGGCGTCGTTCGCGCTCGCTCGCGTTCACGGTGCTCGCCGCCGCACTGCCGCTCGCGCTGGCGGGACCGTGGCTCGTGCGACCGGGCACCGCGATCGACTTCCGCCTCGACCATCTCGCGGTGTGCGCCTTTGGCGTGCTCAGCGCGGCGCTGCTAGCGAGCGACGGCTTCCGTTCGCGCCGCGGGTCGCTCGCCTTCGGCGCCGCCTGCGCGCTGGCCCTGCTCACGCGGTTTCTTACGGGCACGTATCTCGTGCTCGTCTTCGTCGGGCTGTTCGTCTGGCTGGTGCGCCAGCCGGATCGCCGCACGCGGCTCGCCCATCTGCTCTTCTCCGCCGCCCTCGCAGCCGCGCTCGCCGCACCGATCTTCTGGATCAACCGCGACTGGGTCTGGAACTACTACGTCGTCGGCCACTTCATCGGCCCCGAAAGCGCGCTGCGCTCGCCGCACCTCGGTCTCCTTGATTCCGTGCGGTTCGTCTTCGGCCATTGGGCGGACTGGCACGCGCGCGCCAGCTTCGGTCTCGCCGCGCTGGGACTCGCGGCTTTCGCCGCCGCGGTGCGCCTGCTGCCGCGCAAAGCCGACGCCGCGCCCGCCGCCATCGCGCGCGAGTGGCTCGGGCTGGGTGCCCTCCTCTTCTTCGCGCCCGCGGTCGTGCTCGTTTTCCATTCTCAAAAATCGGAAGTCGTGCTCGGCATCCTGAACCCCGGTGCCGTGCTCGCACTGCTCGGTCTCGTGCGCTGGGCCGCCCCCGGCCCGCGCGCGCTGGCGGTCGCAGCGGGGGCCGCGCTGCTGTTTGGCGGCACCTCATTCATGCTCGCGCTGCGCGCCGGCGCCAACGATCCCGGCTTCGCCGCCGACGCACGCCGCGCGGCCACCATCGCCGACCAGCTCTACGAGGCCTCGCGCTGCGCCGGCCTCAATCGCCCCAATATCGCCACCGACGAAATCACCGATTACCTCGACGCACAGATCCTCCGCGTCGTCTGCTACGAGCGCCACCGCCGCTGGGTGCAGTTTGAAATGAAACTCCCGACTGGTATCGCCGCCGAGGCCGACGACGTCATCGTGCGACGCCTGCGCGAGAGCGATTTCGTCTTTCTGACCGAGAGCGGATCGCGCAGCCAATGGCCTTACGACGAGCAGATGCGACGCCTGCACCCGCAACTCACGGTGATCGCCGCGCGCGAGCTGGAACGCGCGGCCGACTACGAACTCTTCGGTCGCAAGGTCGTGCTCTACTGTCGCCGCGGCATCACGCTCGCCGCCCCGGCACAACAGCGTTGAGCACGCGGCGCGGTTCGCCTCCAATTTTCCTCCCATGAAAATCCTTCTCACGGGCTCCAGCTCCGGCATAGGCCGCGCTCTCGCCGAGCGCCTCGTCCAGCACGGCCACGAAGTCTGGGGCCTCGCCCGCTCGGCGCAGGAATCGATCGGGCCGAAGTTCCATGCCATCCGCTGCGACGTGGGCGAGTGGGCCCAGGTCGAGCGCGCGTGCGCCGAGGTGCACGCGCAGACCGCCTCGCTCGATGCCGTCATCGCCTGCGCGGGCGTGCAGGGCGAGATCGGCCCGGCGCTCAGCGCCGACCCGCTCGGGTGGAGCGCCACCGTGCGCGCGAATCTCGACGGCACGTTCTACACGCTGCGCGCCAGCCAGCCGCTCCTCGCCCGCACCGCGCGCCGCGCCAAAGTCGTGTGCTTCTCCGGCGGCGGCGCCACGAAGTCACGTCTCAATTTCTCCGCCTACGGCGTGGCCAAAACCGGCGTCGTCCGCCTGGTCGAAACCATCGCCGAGGAAATGCGCGGCCAGCCCTACGACATCAACGCCATCGCGCCGGGCGCCATCAACACTCGCCTCACCGACGAGGTCATCGCCAAGGGCCCCGCGATCGTCGGCGCGGCCGAATACGCCGCGGCGCTGAAGCAGAAGCAAACCGGCGGATCCTCGCTCGCCCGCGCGCTCGATCTCGTCGAATACCTGCTCTCCGAACAATCCGACGGCATCACCGGCCGCCTGCTCAGCGCACCATGGGACCCTTGGGAGACGCTGCACACGAAGGCCGTGGAACTCGCCGCGTCGGACATCTACACCTTGCGCCGCATCGTGCCGGAAGAGCGCGGCAAGAAGTTCTGAGGCGTCATTCGCCCACGCGCCGCGGCACCGCGCGACCCGCATTGCCGTCTTCACCCGAGCGGACTTCCTCGTGGTATTCCGCGTCGGTGTTGACGTTCCAGAGATTGAACGCGCCACCCTCGAGATTTTTCACGGCCAGCATCGCCGTCATCATCGAGTGGTCCTGGTTGTTGTATTTGTGCATGCCGTTGCGGCCGATCACCTGCAGGTTGGAAAACGGCGCGAGCGCAGCGCGGATCGCGTCGACGTTCGCCTGATAGCCAGGATCGTAAACCGGGTAAGCCTTCTCCACGCGCACCACACTGCCCTCGCGCACCTGCGCGGCGCGAGCGAGGCCGAGTTGCTCGAGTTCGCGTGTGCCGAGCGCAATGAGGTCGGCATCGCTCATCGACCACAGGCCGTCGCCCTCGAAACAGAAATACTCCAACCCGAGGCACGTCGTGCCTGCCCGACCGATCATCGCCTCGCTCCAGTTCTTGAAATTCTGGATGCGCCCCAGCTTCACGCCCGGTTCATGGATGTAGATCCAGTTGTCCGGAAACGGATTCTCGCCCTCAACCACGAGCGCCACGGTGAGAAAATCGCGATAGCTCAACGCCCGCGCCACCTGCTGCGCCGCGGCCGGCAGCGGCGGATCGAACGCCAGCGCGGTTTCGCGCAGTGGCATCGAGAGGATGAACGCGTCGGCCTCGAACGTCTCCCGCCCGCCGTCCGCGCGCACCGCCTCGAGCGCGGTGACGCGCCCGTTCGCGTGGCGAATGCGCTCCACGCGCCAGCCGAGCCGCACCTCGCCGCCGAGCGCGCGGATGTCGGCCGCCGTCTTTTCCCACATCTGCCCCGGACCGAAGCGCGGGTAGTCGAAGGTGTCGATGAGCGTCTTGATGACCTCGCCGGACTTCTTCGGCGCACCACGGAAAGCGTTCAGGATCGCGCGCGAGAGCGAGAGGCCCTTGATGCGCTGCGCGGCCCAGTCGGCGCTCAACTGGCTGGTCGGGATGCCCCAGACTTTCTCCGTGTAGGTTTTGAAGAAAATATTGAAGAGTCGCCGGCCAAAGCGATTCGAGACCCAGTCCTCGAACGACACCTCAGGTTCGCGCGGGAACACCCGCGCCCAAGCGTAGCTGACCACGCACGCCATACTCGTGAAGACGCCAAGATTCGAGAGCGCGTTCCACGGCCGCAGCGGGTAATCGAAATAACGCCCGCGATAGTAGATGCGCGACATGCGCTGCACCTGGATGAAATCGTCCGGCAGCCGCTCTTTCCACCAGCGAGTGACCTCCGGCGACTTGCTGAAGAACCGGTGTCCGCCGATGTCGAAGCGATACCCGCCGCTGCGCACCGTGCGCGAAATGCCGCCGACATACTCCGGATCCTTCTCGAGCACGACCGCGCTCCAACCCTCCCTCTGCGCTTCGTAGGCAGCGGTGAGGCCGGCCGGGCCGGCGCCTACGACCAGAACACGACGGGGGGACTTCAGCATGGAAAGGTCCGAGCGAAAGGAGCGCTCCGGAGCTACGCAACCAATTCCTTCGGTCAACCACCCACTGCGGGATCAACCCGCTGCACCCGCAGGATTTCTCCGCTGAAAACCGCCGCACACGACGATGCGCCAATGTCGTTGCGCCCAGTCTTTATCTCTGCCGGCGCCGTCGGGTGCGGCGCCGCCGGCACATCGAGGACGACACGGCCATCGACCCGCACGCGCAAGAGTTCGGCGGCCCGCGCGCGTGCTTCCGGCGTGAGCGCGCTCCAGGCCGCTGCCCGCGGAGTGAACAGATTGCCCAGCGCGATCTGGACCGTCGCCACGCCAGCCGGCTCAATCGCCAGCGGCGGAGTCTGCGGTCCGCCGCGACCCCAGCAGTCGTAGCCGATCACCGCATGCGTCGCGTCCACATAGCGCACCCAAATCACATCCGCCGCGCCGGTCCGTCCGGTCACGAGCAACGGCTCCGCGCGTCCGATCGGCAGCTTCTCCGGCCAGCGCAACGTCAGCGCAATCGGGCCGAAATCGGCCGGCGGCTCCGGCCATGCGGACAACCGCTCCGCCGCCAACCGCTCGCCGCGGAAGCGCACATCCGCCGTGCTCGCGCGGATGGCGTTGTAGCCGAATGCCACCTCGCTCGCCAACGCCGGATGATAGTGCCGGGCCGCACGCAGCACTTCGCGACCGTTGAAACCCAATCGGAACTCCCCGAGCGTCCGCACACCCGGCGCCGCCACGGGATGCAGCCCGCCGAAATCGACGTCGACCACTTGCTCCTCGAGCGGATCGAACGAAACCACGTCCGACTCGAGCAAGCCGCTGCTCCATGAGTCATGAGCGAACCGCACGCGCCCGGGCGCGACGTAGAAGACGTAAACCAGATCGCCCGCACCGCTGCGCCCCGTGCTGATCAGTGGCTCGCCGACCATGTTCACGAACGACGGAAAGCGTAGCCTCAGGCGCACCGGCCCGCTGCCGAGCCCCGCCGTCACACTCGCGCGATCGAACGGCAGCACGCGCCAGCTCTCGATGCGCCCGCTGAACCGCCGCTCGATCCAATCGAGCCCGCTCGCCGTCCCGAACTCCCAATCGAGCCGGCTCGAACCGTGAAAAACCGATTCCGCGCGCAGCACCTCGCGGCCATCGCAACGCACACTCACGCGCCGCCGCAGCACGGCGACCTCCGCCGCGCTCCACCCGTCGAAAAACGGATGTTCCGCCGGGGGATACAGGCCGCCGAGATCCACGACAAACTTCCGCCGCTCGCCGGGCCGGGCCTCGAATGCATCTCCGTAGACGCCCGGAAATCCGCGGTGCGCGAAGCCCACGCGGAAGGTCGCCCCGCCCGTGCGCTGCAAGAACACTGCGTCGCGTCCCTCGGCCGTCGCGAACAGCGGCTGCTGCGCGCCGACCGCGCAATCCGCCATTGTGACCGTTAGTTCGAGCGGACCGTGTTTCCAACTCAGCACACGCTCCGCCGCGGCCGGCACGAGATTCGCCACATGCGCCCACCGTGTAGTGTCTGCGGGCGGCAGCGTAAAAGCCATCGAATGCAACGCGGTCCAGGCGAGCGACAACCCGATCACGATGCGCCCGAGCATGCGCGCGGTCGGCCACGCGAGGAGCGCGACCACCCACGCCGCAACCATCAGCGGACCGAGAAAATCCAGTTCGTAGCGCTCGAGTTGGTAAGAGTAGAGCAACAGCGTTCCGAGCGTCGTCACCCCCGCCGCCGCCGCGAAGAGAGTGGCTGCCCCGGTCGCCGACGAGCCGGACTCCGCGCGGCGACTCCACGCGAACCACGGCGCCCCCAGCGCCATCAGCGCCGCCGGCGCCCACGTGAGCAGGCCGAACGTCTCCTCGCGCAGGCCGACGAATGGGTAATAGATCGAGTAACGCGCAGGCGAGAGTAGATAGGCGTCGAAACATCGCGCAAAAAACTCCGGGCCGAAGAGCTTGAAATGCCTCATGTCGATCGCGGCGAATTGATAGCTCAACCCAAACTCAAGCGGATCGCCGAAGCGCGCGTAGTTGTAGCCCGCGAGCGCCGCGCCCACGAGCGCCGCCGGCCCCACCGTCGCGCCGAGCAATATCAGCGCGGCGCGACGCTCACCGGCACGTTGCCGCCGCCACGCCAGCGCCGCACCCGCGACGCCGAACACGGGCAGCACGAAAAGAAAATTCGGCCGCGCGCCCACGGCGGCGCCGGCGAAAAAACTTCCGCCCGCCAGCCACGCCGCCACCGCGCCGCGTCCCTCGCGCCGCCACGCCGCGAGCAGCGCGTTGGCCGCCGCCATCGTGCACGCAAACGCGCACGCGATCGGCACCTGATAAAATTGCGCACCCGCGAGGTTGTAGTGCAGAAACGCGCCCCACCCCAGCGCCAGCGCCACGCCCGCCGCGGCGCGATCGCCGAGCGTCGCACCACTCTCGCGCGCGGCGCGGAGCACGAAGCGCAGGCCGAGCAGATAGCCGAATGCGATGAACACCAGAATCGCCGCCGAATCCGTCAGGTAAGTGCCCGTGACGATCCGCCACGGCGCGAGCACGAGCACCACCGGCGCGACGCCGAAGTAGAGGTAGTATTTTCCTCCAAAGTAGGTCGCGTCGTGCGCGCGCGGGATGCCCTGCGGCCCCGCCCACGGATTCGCAAGCTGCGCCAGGCGCGGATCCGGCTCGAGGCTCAACGACGTGCGCCCATGCACGACGGCTTCGGTAAGCAGCTCGTAATAGGCCGCTGGTTCACGGCCGATCAGACGGCCGTTCGTCACGCGCCACGTGATCGCCCCATAGGAGAACAGCACCAGCGCCACTGCCGCCAACAGCCATGGCGCCGGACGCCGAGACGCGGCCACCGCGCTCGCCGTCGAGCGAGATTTCGCCGCCGTCGTGCTCATTGCGGCGTCGGCACGTCGGTGCGCACCGAGTAGAGCGTGCCTTCGAATTTCTCGCCGCTGGTCGACATGCCGGCAGGATTGCGGGCGAACACCACGTCCGCCGGCTGCACCGGATGCAGCGCTTGGTTGGGTTCGTTGAGCACCAGCGCATCGTTCACCCAGACGCGCACACCTTGCCGTGCGCCGCCGGGCAACAACGTGGCCAGCTCCATGACGACCGTGTGCACGCCGGGCGGCAGCGCGAATGGCGCGCTCTCGGCGCCGCCGTAGCCCCAGTGGTCGATGCCCGCGACGTAGCGCCCTCCTCCCACCGGACGCAGATAGACCGAATCGGCCGCCCCCGCTTTGCCGGCCAGCAGGAGCGGTTGGCTGCGGAGAAATCCATCCTCGGGCACGCTGAACCTCAGACGCACGCGGCCGGGCAATGTCGGTGCATGGGCAGCCTCCGCTGACTGCCGCAGCGCCGTGCCGCGCCATTCGCCCTCGAGCGCCCGCGCCTCGGCCGGAGCCGCCGTGAAGAAATCGGTCAGCGCCGTTAGCACGATCTTGCCGCCCTGCTCCACCTCGAGAAGCCCGCGGCCCTTCTCGTCGGCGGCGAGGCGTGCTTGCGGTAACTCCACATGCAAAGCTGCGCCGCTGGCGTCGAGGGTTTGCCCGCTCCACACCACGCGGTCCTCATCAGCCCAGCCAAGCCGCGGCGCCGCCGCGGGCGTATCGCGCCGCCATACGATCGCTGCGCGCGACCCGTCGCCGCGGCGCCACGCGATGATCGTGCCGCGCGTGCCACGGAACGTTGCGGCCGTGAACGCCGGCGCATCGAGCGCCCCGCTCGCGGCCGTGTGGAGCGGACGCAACCGCATGCCTTCAAGCATTTCGCCGGCGAACGAGCGTCGCGCACCGGAGGCCTGCACGAGGTTCGCGCCGAGCACGATTTCCGCCGGGGTCGATGGGTGCGCGCCCTTGCCGAGAACGAGCACTTCGCGGCCGTTCCAGCGCACTCGCGGCGGCGCACCGTCGGCGAGTTCGATGCGGTCGCCCTCCGTCCAACCAAGGGGATCTCGAGCGAACGGCAGTTCCACCTCGACGAACTGCGGTTGCTGGTAGTCGACGGCAAATTCCTCCGACTGCTCATCGCCGGCGGAAAATCGATCATGCACCAGCCGCACAAACCCGGGCCGCGTAAATATCACATACAGCATGTCACAGCGCGGATAGCCGCCGGTGACGACCAGCGGCTCTGCCAGTCCGAAACGATCGCGCGGCAACGTCAGCGAGAGGCGGATTGTCCCCGCGCGCGCCAGCCGCGCCGCCACCCAGCTGTCATCTAGCGGCGTCGAGCCCGGGGCGAGAATGCGCCCTGGAAAAACCGCGTCCGGCGAACGACCGATCCGCCAGCTTCCCCACCGCACCTGCGTCGGCGAGGTGTCGTGGCTCGGCACGTCGCGTTCAAACCGCAACTGCCCGTCGACCGCGATGCGCAACCGGCGCTTGAGCACCGCGCGCTCATCAGCGGTGCGCGCGCCATACCACGCGTGACGCACCGGCGGCAGGAGGAAGGCCCCCGTCACTCGCACGCGGCTGCGTGCGCCGGGCTGGAAATCGAACCACTCGCCGGCGGCCGTGCCGTATTCCCAGTGCTGGTAGACAAAACGCGCGCGACGCCCGCCGTCGAAGTCGACCCACACGCCGTCGTCGAAACCTGTCGCGCCGGCCGACAGCAGCGGATGCCGTCCACCCGCCCCTTCCGCGGGCCACTGCAACTCCGCCGTCTGGTCGCCGACGTTCTTGAATAGTCCCGGAGCGAGCCGGGCGACAAATGCGTCCGCGCGCGAAGCCGTCTCGCGATAGCGGGCCTGATCGGTCGTGGCGAAGAACCCATGCACCTGCATGCTCGCGAGCACGTTGAAAAGCGCCGCACCGAGGACGAAGAGCCCGCTGCCCGCCGCGAGCACCCGCAACGCCGTGCGCCGCTCGACGAACGCCAGCCCGCACACCCCAAGCGTGAGCCACACCAGCGCCGGATGGAAATCCAGCATGTAACGATTCGCGCGCACGCCCGTCAGGCTCGTCACGAGCAGATTGCCGCCGAACCACACGGCGACCGGCAGCGCAGCCAACGCGAACTCGCCCAGCGCGCGCCAGCGCCGCGCCGCGAGTGCCGACACCGCGGCGAGCGCGGCGACCAGCACCCAGGCGAACTCACCATGCACATGCTCACGACCAATGTAGTCCACCGGCTTCGGCGGCTCCTCCGCCGGCGCCAAGAACGGGAAGTAGACGCTCAGCTGCGGCGGCGCGAAATAGTAGAGCGGTATGTTGTGCGCGAGATTCGTGCCGCGAAACATCCGCTGCGGATTCAGGCCGAGTTGATAGCTGTGGCCGAATTCCAGCACGCTGCCGAAGCGCGCGTAGTTGTAGCCCGCCAACCCAGCACCGATCGGCGCCGCGCCGGCCGCCGCGAACGCCACGCACGCCACCGCGCGCCGCATCCCGCCGCCTTGCACACGGGCGGTGAGCCACGCACCGAGCGTGAGCGCGAGCAGCGCGACCGGCGCGAGATTCGCGCGCGAGCCGATCGCGAGGCCGCATGCGATGCCAGCCGCGACGAGCCAGCGTGCCGGCCGCGGACTCCGCGCCGCGCGCGCGAGCGCCCAGAGCATCAGCGCCCCGAACACCCAGCCCGCCGTGATGGCGACTTCGTAAAAGAGCGGACGCCGCAGCGTCGACGGCATCACCGTGCAAAGACCCAGCGCGAGCACAGCGAGCATGTCCCAACTCCGTCCGAGCGCCGGGAAAAAGCGCCGGCGCATCTCGCGCCACCAGAGCAGAGAGACCGCAAGCGCAGCGAGCGCGAGCACGAGCGCCGCCACCGCCACCGGCAGGTCATTTCCCGTCAGCGCCGCGAACGGCCAGAACAGCAGCACAACCGGCGCGACGCCGAAATACAGGTAATAGCGGTCGCGGTAGAGACTCGCATCGAGCAGATACGGCGCGCGACCCGGCCGCTGCTCGGGCGGGAGCTTGAGCAGTTCCGGGTCCGGCTTCGCATCCATCCAGAGATGGCCTTGCTGGAAACCATCGACGAGCAGGTTGTAGTAATCGCGCTTCGGTCCGTCGATGCGCACGTCTTCCGCCGTCGTCAGCACCGTCCACCAGTAAAACCATGCGACGAGCGCCACCGTCGCCGCGACTGCTGCCGCGCCCCGCCAGCGGACGAGAGGCCGAGTCTGCACCGTCGAACCGCTCATGGTTTCTCGTTGCCGAGCGGCACCTGCCGCACGTCGAGCAGCACGCTCGTCAACTCCGGCGCAGCCACGGACGAGCCCGCGCGATTTTCGCCGAGCACCAACGTCTCGCTGGCTGCAGGATAAAACGACACCTCCGTCTCCCACACCACGCGGCCGTCAACACGCACGCGCAACGGCCCCTTCTGTGCCGCGCCATTCCCGCCGAGCGTGGGGAACGCGGGCAGCTCGATCGCGAGCGCATGTGCTTCGCCGTCCGCCCAGGCAAACTCCGGCCCGCTCGTCGCCGAGTAACCCCAGTGATCGTAGAGCAACCGCGCGACACCCGGACGCGACCAGTCGATCGCGAGCGTGTTCGCCGCGCCGGCCTTGCCGGTCGCCACCAGCGGCTGTGTGCCAACGCCACGTCCACCGAGGGTGAGTTCGACGCCCGCGAAGGGGCCCGCGCGCCACGCGGCGGGCGCCGGCTCACGCCGCCAATCGCCGATGCGTCCGCGGAAGAGCGTGGCCGCCGCGTTCGAACCGATGGCGTTGCGCGCGACGCGAACGACGCCCGCATCCGCCGGCGGCGGCTCCGTGCGAAGCCACCAAATCGGTTTCCCGTCCTGCCACACCGCAAGCGTGCGCCGCAATGCGACTAGGGGCGAGCCGGGCGCGATCGCCAGCAACGAGCCGAGCCGCACGCGCAGCGCCAGCGCGCGCTCCGCACCGAGCGGGAAGATCGGGCTCTCGACCAGGCCGGCACCCCAGCGTTCGTAGAAAAACTTGAAGCTCTCCTCGGCCGGCGCGACGGCGAGCAGATCGGAGCGCCCGCTCTCGCCAACGGTCACCAGCGGCTGAGCGAGACCGACCTCATTCGCCGGCACCGCGAACGCCGTAGTCCACGCCACGCCGGGCGCCGGTAGTTTCACCGCGAGCGAAACATCCCCGCCCGCCCCCGTATCCACGAGCGGCGGCGGCAAGCCGGTGCGCGTCACGCGATCGATCACACCCGAGAAAACCGCATCGCGTCCGCTGCGGCGATCCGCGCCGGCAGCGACTGCATCGGGCGGAATCTCCGGCGCGCCCGCCGCGCGATCGAGCAGCATGCGGCCATCAACGGCGATGCGCACCCAGTCCTTGACGCTCGCGATTTCGAGCGGCGACCGATCAGCGAAGAGCGGATGCTCCGCCGGCGGATACAGCGCGCCCGTCTCGAGGCGCACCCGGTGCGGACGACCGCGCGGAAGCGCGATGGGCTCGGTTTCGATCAACTCCTGCCGCGCGGACTCGAAGCTGAATTTCACGCGGTCGTCGTCGAGGTGCTCGACGTAGAACATCGCGCTGCCCGGCACATGGCGGCCGAGCGCGAGCAGCGGCTCGCGACCCTTGCCGGGGCGGATCGAGAAATAGACTTCCATCTCGACCGGGCCTGTGGATTGGCCGGTGAGCTTTTCCCACCACGCGATCGGTGTATTGAAGGCCCGGCCGAGCGCGCGATACGCTTCGGGATTGCGATCCAGCAGCATGCCGTGGAGCGCGCTGCTACCGAGAAACGCCGCGAGGCCCGACACGCCCGCGGCGACGGCGAAGAGCGCGCGACCGAGGCCGGGTTTGGCCGCGCGTTGCTCCCATGCGGCGAAGCCTACGAGGCCGCACAACAGCCACCACGGAAGGAAATCCGCTTCGTAGCGCGAGACGGCGGTGTTGAAGCAGAGCATCAACGCGGTCGTCACGAGCGCCATTGCGCCGCACACGCCGACGAGCACCGCGGCGTCCGCCGGCCAGTCGTCGCGCCGCCGCGCGAGTTGCCTGCCAGTCAGCGCGACGAGCAGCAGCACCGGACAAACCCAGAACAAGCCGTAGACGAATTCCGCCGAGTAGTAGCCGGCCGGCGGCGTGGGCAGTTCCGGTTGGGAGAGAAACGGGAAATAGCGGTTCACCTCCGGCACCACCCAGAAATATGCGCGGAGGTTGAAGGGCACGTAGCTGAGGCTGAAGTGTCGCGCCTTCGCTTCGTAAACGGACGTGAGCTGGTAATTCAGGCCGAACTCGAGCGGATTGCCGAAACGCGCCTGGTTGTAGGCGAGCAGCGCCGCCACGCACAGCGCGAGCGGCACCCCGGCCCAGAGGCAGTGCCGCACGAAGGTCGGCAGCCACCCCGCGCCGTCACGCCGGGCGGCGCGCGCGGTCAGCGCCAGCACGAGCACGGCAAGACCGGCGCCCGCGACGACGAGCGTGGGACGGCAACCGACCGCGAGGCCGAGGCACAAGCCGGCGAGCGCGAGCCAGCGCGACGGACGCGGCGCGCGCAACGCCGCGTAGGAGCACGCGACGAAGGCCGAGAGATAGAACTGGCCGGCGGCGATGGGCAGTTCCCAAAAATTCGCGCGTCGCGCCAGCACGAGCAGCCCGCCGCAGAGTCCCAGCACCACGAGGCCGCCGATGCGGGTCAGGAGGCTCGCGCGGGGAAATTGATCGCGAACGACGCGCAACCAGAGCGCCGCGAGCATCCAGAACGCCGCGAGCACGAACGTCGCGAGCGCATACGGGAACGGCAGCTCCTGTCCGGTGAGCAGCTTGAACGGCGCGAGTAGCGTCACCACCGGCGCCACGCCGAAGTAGAGATAGAATTTGCCGTTCGCGTAGCTGACGTCGGGCGGCACGAACAGATCGGCCGGGCGCTGCGTCGGGTCCCAGGGCGTGGCGAGTTGCGCGAGCCGCGGCGGCACCGGCAGATCGAGTGCGAGCGTGCCGTGCTGGAAGCCGCGGAGGAGGCGGTTGTAGTAATCGCCTTGCTCGCCACCGAGGCGCGGAAATTCCCATTTTCCGAGCACGGTCCAGAGCAGCAACGCGCTCAGCGCGAGCGTGACGACGAGTCCGAGCAGGCGACCCCAAGCGTCGCGCGCGGTGAGTTCGCGTTTGGCGGCGTCCGGATGGAAGACGCGCCATTGCAGCAGCAGGAAGCTGGCGGTCATCTGCGTGAGGTTGGCCACGCCCGCTGCGAACCATGCGGGGCAGCCGAACACGGTCTGTGCGAGCGTGAAAACCGGCCACTGGATCAGGAAGGTGACGAGCACCGTGTGCAGGTAATCGGCGACCTTGCGGCTATCCGTCGGCGTCGCGTCGGCGAAGGTCCAGCGCTTGTTAAGCAGGTAGTGGAGCAGCAGCGCCGGCGGATAGGCCGCGAGGAAGGCCAGTTGCGGCGCGAGCACGCGGCCAAACGCCCAGTTCAGCGCCATGAAAAAAAACATGACGGTCACGCCCACCGTCCCGAAACGGAGGAGGCGCAGCAGGGATTCACGCGGCAACTTCATCAACGCAGCGTCCAAGAAGCGGGAGCGCTCAGGCGCTGACAACGCAATTCCCGCCGCGTTTCACTCGCGGGTGGCGGAGACGATCCGGCCGGAAAACCGCGGAGAGGAGGTGGAGGCGCCGATGGAGTTCACCCCGATGCGCGCCGGGCCGGCGGGGGGGTGAAAATCCCGGGGCGCGTCGAGCAGCGTGCGACCGTTGAGCTTCACCACGAGCCCGCTCGTGCTGCCGTCGCGCCGGAGCGGTGGTGCGCTGATCCAGAAATCGAGGTGCTCACCGGGAACCACGTCTATTAGCTCGGATTCGATGGCCCCCGAGCCCCAGTGATCGTGCCCGATCACGATGCGATTCTCCGCGACGCGCTGGAGGAAAATCAAATCGCCCGCGCCGGTGCGCCCCGAGCACACGAGCGGGAGACTGCCGGGGCCGGTCCAGCCGGGGAGCTCCACGATGAGGCGGAGCGGGCCGGTCTCCTCGCGCGCGAGCGATTCCGCGGTGAGTGGCACGCGGCGTTGCGCGACGATGCGGCCGGAGAAATCGCCCTTGAAGGCCGGCCGCAGCGGACCGCTCGTGCCGAGCGACGGCGCAAACTCCGTCGCCTCGAAACAGCTCGCCTCACGCAGCGCGAGCGCCTCCTTGCCGTTCACGAGCACCCGCACCTGGTTCTTTCGCCGCGCAATCTGATCAGGCGTCATCCCGCGGAAAAGCGGATGCGACGCCGGCGGATACAGCGAACCCATCTCGATCTGGATGACATTCTCGCGCCCGGGCAGGTAATCGACGAACGGCCCGATGCCGCCACCGTAGGCCGTGTGCTCGAAACCGAAGCGAATGCGATGCCCTTCGACGCGCTGCACGTAAAGATAGTCGGCGAGGAAATGGCGCCCCGTCGCAACAAGGCACTCGACGTCACCTAGATGCGTTTCCGGAAATACGACCCGTAGTTCCAGCGGCCCGTAGTCGACGCCGCGCACGCGCTCGAACGTCCACGGCAACCAGTTCGCTCCGCGCGCGACGCGCTCGAATTCCACCGGGAACAGCACTTCGAACAGCCGGTTGTGCTGCGCGCTCATCATCGCGTTGAACGCCGCCGACCACAGCGCAAGCGCTGCGCAAACGGCCACCATCCACCGCCGCACGTCGCCGGCGAACGCACCAGTGAGCCCGAGCGCCCCGATGCTGCCGACGAGGATCCATGCCGGAAAAAAGTCCACGATGTAGCGATTCGTCGAGCCGCCGAAGGTCGACAGCACGAGCAACGCCCCCGCGCCGGACAGCGCGAGCATCGCCGTCCACACGCCCGCCACGCCGCGCGGGCGCCAGCGCGGCACGAGCAGCGCGAGACCGAGCAGCGCCCACGGCGCGCCGAGCAGCACGCCTTGCACGTCCTCGGTGCCGATGTAGCCCGCGGGTGCCGGCGGCACATTCGCCACCGTCAGGAACGGGAAATACGCGGTGAACTGCGGCAGGGTCAGCAGGTAGAGACGAAGATTATAGAGGATGAACGCGCCGCCGAACGCCGACTGCTTCGTGTGGTCCTCCATGCCCGCGAGTTGGTAAGTGTGGCCCGACTCGAACGGGTTGCCGAAACGCGCGTAATTGTGCCACGCCATCAGCGCACCCACGACGAGCAGCGGCGCCAGCCCGGCCGCGAACAGCCGCCACCACGTCGCGCGCCGCCAGAAATTGCCCCACCCCGCCTCCTGTGCCGCACGCCACAACGGCGCCAGCATCACGAAACCCGCCGCGAGATACACCGGGCGCGACGCGATCGCGAGACCGAGCGCGAGCCCGGCGCCGGCGAACCACCCCGCGCGCCGCGGCGAATCCAGTGCGCGCCACGTGCACGCGAGCGTCGTCATGAACAACGCGTGGGCACACGCGATCGCGATTTCCCACACGTCCGGTCGGCGCAGGAACGGCACCACGAAATTCCCCGCGCCGATCGCGAGCAGGCCAAGCCAGTAGATCGCCCCGCGCGCGCCGGCGCGGCGGCAAATCGCACGCCACAGCCACGCCGCAACGATCCAGCCGCACCCGGCGAAGAACAGCACCGCATAGCGCGGCGTGACGAAATTGCCGGTGAGAGCGTGCCCCGGCCAGTGCAGCAGCAGCGCCGGCGCGGCGCCGAAGTAAAGGTAGTGCTTGCCTCGGAAATACGAGGCGTCGTGCACCCCGTGCGCACCGCGCTGCGTCGGGTCGTAGGGATTGGCCATCGCATCGAGCACCGGGTCCGGCGCGACGTCCATCGCGAGTTGTCCCTTCAGCCAGCCGCGCAAGAGCAAGTTGTAGTGATCGCTGCCGCCGCGATCAAACGCTGGCAATTTTCCGGACGGATCGATCGTCCATTGATAGAATGCCAGCACCGCCAGCAACACCGCGACGGTCAACGCACGCTCCAACCAAAGGCGGCCGGCGCGAACCTCAGGGATCTGGGGGGAAAGTTTACACACGCGCAGGACGAAAAAAAGCGCGCGTTTTCACTCCCGCCACAAGCGCAAAACCTCCCCGCGGCGCCACGAAACACGAGCCGTCAAGCCGCCGTAGACAGGGGCGCCGCGCCGGTCGCGGGCGACGTGAATGATCGATGGCCAGTCGGTTCGCTGGGTGAGTTTCCACCGCGTTGCTCCTTAACGCGCACCCCACGGCAAGCCGTTCACCGCAGCGCCCTCCCCGCGACGCGGCCAGCCCATCCTCGTAACCCGCCGCGAAACGCGCTGCATGGGTGCCGGGCACAATGCGATCGGCGCTCCCGAACACCTCATACAGCCCGCGATGCGAACGGTGACGCGCGTGTCGACTGAAACTCTAGCTTGCCCATCGCACACGCGCTGAGAAACTGCACCCTCTATGTGTGACAAGTCGCAAAACCCTTTGCGCTTCGCGGTGATCGGTTGCGGTCTCATCGGCCGCAAACGCGTCAACGGCCTCAAGCCCCACCCGATTCTCTATACCTGCGACCTCGACGCCGCCCGCGCGGCCGATCTCGCCGCGCTCACGCCGGGATGCCGGGGCATCACCGACTACAAGGCCGTCCTCGCCGATCCGCAGGTCGACGCCGTCGTCGTCGCCACGCTCAACAGCGCCCTCGCGCCCATCACCCTCGACGCCGTCCGCGCCGGCAAACACGTGCTCGTCGAAAAACCCGGAGCGCTCAACGCCGCCCAACTCCGCGAGATCCAAACCGCCGCCGAGAGGACCGGCGCGAAGGTCCGCATCGGCTACAACCACCGCTTCCACCCCGCCCTGCGCAAGGCACGCGAACTCTTCGAAGCCGGCGCGCTCGGACCGATGATGTTCCTGCGCGGTCGCTACGGCCATGGCGGACGGCACGGCTACGACCGCGAATGGCGCGCCAACCCCGCGCTCTCCGGCGGCGGCGAACTGATCGACCAAGGCGTGCATTTGATCGACCTCGCCGGCTGGTTCCTCGGCGAGTTCACCCGCATCGAGGGGCACGCCACGACCAATTTCTGGGACATGAAGGTTGACGACAACGCCTTCATCTCGCTCCGCACCGGGGCTGATCAAACCGCTTGGCTGCACGCCAGCTGCACGGAGTGGAAAAACATGTTCTCGCTCGAGCTCTATGGTCGCACCGGCAAGATCATCATCGAAGGCCTCGGTGGCAGCTACGGCAACGAGACGCTCACCTATTATCCGATGCCGGCGGAGAAACTCGGCCAACGCCCCGAAGCCCAGATCTCCAACTACGCGGGCCACACCGACGATTCGTGGGCGCTCGAAACGGCCGCGTTCATCGAAGACATCCGGCTCGGCCGCCAGCCGCAGCCGGGCTTGGCTGAAGGCATCCGCACGCTGGAAATCGTGGAAACGATCTACCGCAGCAGCGGTTATCCGCGCCCGTAGCACCGTTACTAGCCGACCGCCCACTTCTTTTCCACTTCCCGCCCTCCTGTAATCCGATTTCTTGCCCGCAACATGATCATCACGCGTTCCCCCCTGCGCATTTCCCTTGGCGGCGGCGGCACTGATTTGCCGTCCTACTACCGCGAGCACACCGGCTTCCTCGTCGCTGCGGCGATCGACAAATACGTCTACATCACGAAGCACCGCACGTTTCAGCAGGACATCATCGTCAAATATTCGAAGCTCGAGCGCGTGCAGTCCGTCGATCAGGTCGAGCACCCGATCGTCCGCGAGGCGCTGAAGCTCACCGGCGTGACCGATCCGCACATCGAGCTCACCTCGATGGCCGACATCCCCGGCGGCACCGGTCTCGGCTCCTCCGGCAGCTTCACGACCGCGCTGCTGAAGGCGCTCCACACCTACAAGAAAAACATCGTCTCGCCTGCCGAACTGGCCGAACAGGCCTGCGACATCGAACTCAACAAACTCGGCGAACCCATCGGCAAGCAGGATCAATATATCGCGGCCATCGGCGGCATCACCGCTTTCACGTTCCATAAGGACGGCCGCGTCGAATACCGCCCCTGCAACATCTCCGAGGAGACGCTCTACAATCTCGAGGACAACCTCCTCCTCTTCTTCACCGGCTACTCGCGCTCCGCCTCCGCGATCCTCAAGGACCAGAACGACAAGTCCAAGCAGAACGACAAGGCGATGCTCGACAACCTGCACTTCACGAAGGAGCTCGGCTACAAGTCGCTCGAGTGCCTCGAGACGGGCAATCTCGAGGAGTTCGCCCGCCTCATGGATGTCCACTGGCAGCGCAAGAAGGCCCGCAGCTCCGGCATGTCGAACGCGCACATCAACGAGTGGTATGACTACGCGATGGCCCACGGCGCGCTCGGCGGCAAACTCATCGGCGCCGGCGGCGGTGGCTTCCTCATGTTCTACGCGGCCGACAAGACCAAGCTGCGCCACGCGATGCGCGAGAAGGGCCTGCAGGAGGTCCGCTTCCGCTTCGACTTCGAGGGCAGCAAGGTTGTCGCGCAAAACTGAGCGCGCGATTCCGTCCCACGCGCGGCGCGCCTGCATTGCCAAGCGCCGCGCGATGCGCACTGTCGCCTGATCGTGCGCAGCCGGCTCCCGACACTCGCTCTGCTCGCCGGCCTCCTCGCCGGCTTCGCGCTCGCCGTGTTCCTCGGCGCAGCCGCCGAAGGCTACAGCAAACCGGATCGCTTCCGGCGCTTTCATCCGTTCATCAGCCCGGAGTCGCTCTTCTACCCGACGTTCGCGTCGCTGGAGAATCTCGCCCTCGCCCACTGGCAGCCCGGCAAGACGCTCGTCATCGTCGGTGGCAACTCCGTGCTCAACGGCGTCGGCCAGCCCGAGGACCGCCTCTGGAGCCTGCGCCTGCAGGAGTTGCTCGGCCCCAATTTCGTGGTCGTCAACCTGTCGTTCCGCGGCGCTTTCCCCAGCGAGGCAGGCGCCCTCGTCGCCGAGTCGTTACTCCGCCGCGACGTGCCTGTCGTCTACATCGCCAACACGTCGCCCGGCGGCGTCGTGCGTGCTTTCGAAGGTTTTTACCGTCACTTCTTCTGGGCCGCGCGCGCCCGCGGCGCGCTGCACGATTGGCCTTTGCGAGAAAAAGACCTCTCCTTCCGCCTCGCCTCGCTGCCCGACAACACACGCCGCGAACGCGAAGAAGAGATGCGCGGTGCCGCGCTTGATCGGTGGTTTCATTTCCAGGCGCTCTGGCAACACGTCGCCTACCGCTACGCATTCACCGTCTGGAATCGCGTGACCGGCACCTCCTCGTGGCGCGCGCGCGATGCATTTCCCGACGACGAAACCCCGCCTCCGCCCGTCGCCGAACGCTTCGGGCCGAATCTCGTGCGCGAGATGGAAATCGTCCGCAGCGTCACCGCGCCGCTAGCCACGCCCACGCCGAACGGCGGCTGGAGCGTCGACACCACGCGCCTCGCCTCCGCCGGCGACGACCTTGAGAAGACCTTCCCTCCCTCGCTACGCCCCCGGATGCTGATGCTCCTGAGCCAAAGTTCGCCCTACCACCGCACGCACCTCACCGCCGCCGAACGCGCGCGCGACGACGCCGTGTTCGCCGCCTACGCCGCGCTCTGGCGCGAACACGGTATCGCCAGTGCGATCTACGGCACGGATTTCGCCGTGGAGGACTTCCACGACCGCACGCACCTCACGCCTTCCGGCGGCGACAAACTCGCCGAACTCGTTGCGCGAGAAATTCGCAGTCTCGCCCAGAAAAAACCATGAGCGCCGCGTCCCATCCCACGCCTCCGCCCGCTCCCGTTCCGCGCTCGGAGCCGCCGCGCCCTTCCGCGCGTCGCCTGCTCGGCCTTTTTCTCCTCGGTGCGGCGCTCGGGCTGTTCCTGCATTACTTGCTTTACCGCATTTCGCTGCCCATCGAACCTTTCATCTACGTCGCCTTCTAAGGCCGCATGAAACCACAGGATCTCCCCGTCGCCCTCCTCGCCGGTGGCCTCGCCACCCGGCTCCGCCCCATCACCGAAAAGGTGCCTAAGCTCCTCGTCGAGGTCGCGGGCGAGCCGTTTTTCTCGCACCAAATTCGCCTCCTCAAGAGCCAGGGGCTCACACGCGTCGTGCTCTGTGTCGGCTACCTCGGCGAGAAAATCGTCGAGGAATACGGCGACGGCTCGAAGTGGGGCATGCAGCTCGATTACTCGTTCGATGGCGAGAAACTGATGGGCACCGGCGGCGCGCTCATCCGCGCCCTTCCCAAGCTCGGCGACGCGTTCTACGTGCTCTACGGCGACTCCTACCTGCCCGTCGACTACCGCGCCGTCGGCCAGTCGTTCCTCGATTCCGGCAAGCTCGGCCTGATGACCGTTTTCGAAAACCGGGAAGCCTACGATGCCAGCAACGTCTGGTGGGAAGACGGCCGCATCCGCCTCTATTCTAAAAAAGAAAAAGTCCCGCAGATGCGCCATATCGACTACGGCCTGAGCCTCTTCCGCGCCGCGGCCTTCGATGGCTACCCGCGCGACGCCGTCGTCGACCTCGCCGCGGTGCAAACCGACCTCGTGCACCGCGGCGAACTCGCCGGCTATGAGATGAAACAGCGCTTCTACGAAATCGGCTCGCACACCGGCCTGCAGGAACTCGACCGCTTGCTGCGTGCCGGAGGGACGTCGTGAGCATTCGGCGACAAGCGTGATCCCGGCACCCGCTATCCACTCGACACAGTTTTCGTCGAATATTCGACTTCACTCCCCCCTCAACCAACACCTGTATCGCTCCATGTCCTATTCTGTTCAGCACCTCAAGGAGACCGCTGAAATTGTCTCCAAGCTCAACCCGGTCGATTGCGAGAAATGCGTCGCCGAGCTCGTGGCCGTGCGCGCCCGCGGCGGCCGCCTGTTCATCCTCGGCGTCGGCGGCAGCGCCGCCAATGCTTCGCACGCGGTGAACGATTTCCGCAAGATTGCGGGCATCGAGTGCTACGCCCCGACCGACAACGTCTCCGAACTCACCGCCCGCACCAACGACGAAGGTTGGGCCAGCGTGTTTGTCGAGTGGCTCCGCGGCTCGAAGCTCAACAGCAAGGACTGCCTCTTCGTCCTCTCCGTCGGCGGCGGCAACCTCGAGAAGAACGTCTCGCCGGGCTTCATCTCCGCCATCCAGCTCGCGAAGCAGGTCGGTGCACGCGTCATCGGCATCCTCGGCAAGGACGGCGGCTACACCGCCACTCAGGCCGATGCCTGCGTCATCGTCCCGACCGTCAACGCCAATAACATCACCCCGCACTCCGAGGCCTTCCAAGCCGTCGTCTGGCATCTCTTCGTGTCGCACCCCGACCTCAAGGTGAACCAGACCAAGTGGGAAAGCGTCGTCGCGAAAAAGTGAGCTGCCTCGCCGCACAACTCTGATCTCTCCGCTGGCCGCGCCGCGAGGCGCGGCCTTTTTTCGCCCCATGACTCTTCGTCCCGCCGTCTTCCTCGATCGCGACGGCACGCTGAACGCCCCCGTCGTCCGCGACGGCAAGCCCTACCCGCCGGCCACCATCGGCGAGTTTCGCCTGCTCGACGGCGTCGCGGAAAACTGCGCCCGACTCCACGCCGCCGGCTTCGCACTCGTCGTCGCGACCAATCAACCCGACGTCGGCCGCGGCACGCAGCCACAATCCGTCGTGGAGGCCATGCACGCCCACCTGCGCACGCTCATCCCGCAGCTCGACCTCATCCAAGTCTGCTACCATGGCGGCACCGACCACGGGCAACCGTGCGAATGCCGCAAGCCCAAGCCCGCGATGCTCCTCGACGCCGCGCGCCAGCTCGGCCTCGACCTGTCGCGGAGCTGGATGGTGGGCGATCGCTGGCGCGATATCGACTGCGGCGCTGCCGCCGGCGTGCGCACGATCTTCATCGATTGGGGCTACGACGAGAAGCTGCGCGCGAAGCCCGATTACACCGTCAAATCCTTCACCGAGGCGACCGGGATTATCCTTGCCCGCCTCTAAGCCCAACCCATTCAATCCGACCCTCTCCCCCATGAAATCCCTCAGCGATCTCAAGATCCAAATCTATGCTGATGGTGCCGACAAAGCCGGCATCCTCGATCTTTACGCCAAGCCCTACATCAAGGGCCTGACGACCAACCCGACCTTGATGAACAAGGCCGGCATCAAGGACTACGAGGCGTTCTCGAAGGACGTGCTCCAGACCGTCACCGCGAAACCCATTTCGCTCGAAGTCTTCACCGACGACCTCGTCGATATGAAGCGCCAGGCGCTGAAGATCGCCTCTTGGGGCTCGAACGTCTACGTGAAGATCCCGATCACGAACTCCGTCGGCGCCTCCTGCCTCCCGCTGATCAAGGAGCTCGCCGCTCAGAACGTGAAGCTCAACATCACCGCGCTCCTCACGCTCGAGCAGGTCGCCGGCGTCGCCGCCGCGCTCAATCCCGCCGTGCCGTCCGTCGTCTCCGTGTTCGCCGGCCGCATCGCCGACACCGGCGTCGACCCAATGCCGATCATGCGCGCCTCCAAGGCCCTCCTCGCCGGTCAGCCCAAGGCCGAACTCCTCTGGGCCTCCGTCCGCGAAGTCCTCAACATCTTCCAGGCCGCCGACTCCGGCTGCGACATCGTCACCGTCCCGCACGACATCCTCGGCAAGGCCGCCAAGATGTATGGCATGGACCTCACCGCGCTGTCGCTCGACACTGTGAAGATGTTCGCCAAGGACGCCGCCGCCGCCGGCTACAAACTCTGATTCAACTCCTCGCGCCGGCGGGCCCCGCGTCCGCCGGCGCGACTTTTTCCGTCCGATGCTGCTTCGCCGCCTGCTCCTCCTCCCGCTCCTCGCCCTCGCCCTCCACGCGCAGGAAGGCATCACCGCCTTCTCCGGCCCCGAAGCCGACGCCGAAGCCGCGCGCCTTTACGCGCGTGCAAACGACTACGTGAACAACGTCGTCGAAGGAAAATACTCCTACGCCTACATCCAGTTCCATTGGAAGCGCGCCGGCGCCAACCTCGACCGCGTCACCCGCGCCTACCCCTCGACGCCCACCGCCAAACAACTCGGCGACCACGCACTGAAAGTCGGCAGTTTCGCGCCGGAATACTTCAAGACCCGGGTCCTCCCGCGCCTCGAAGAGAAGAAAGTCGCCGCTTTCGATGCCGTGAACTGCGCCATCTTCCTCTACGGCCTCGAGACCAACACCGACGACGACGGCAAGAAAGCCCTCCTCCAAACCATCGTCGAGACCCTCTGCCGCCAGATCCGCTGGAGCGAAGCCCTCGCGTTCCCCGTCCTCGACGACGAACGCCTCTGGCTCTGGAACATCGTCGTCCGCCAAGCCGCCACCTACCGCAACGACAAGCTCGCCAACGAACTCGTCGCCAACGCCAGGAACGACGCCGCGCCCTACCGCTTCCTGCTCTCGACGCAGGCCGAGGCCATCGCCTTCCGCGGCGAGACCGCTGAGACGCTCGACGCTTTCCTTAAGGCCTATCCTGAGCACGCCGGCGTGCTCCGCGCCGCGATGTTCCGCGGCCTCGTGCGCCGACAAAAGCACATCGACCGCGCCACGCAGGAAAAACGCCCGCTCAAGGGCCTCTACGACGGCCTCGACGGCATCCAAAATCCGGACCAGCCCGCCGCCTCCGTCCACGATTTCTACCGCAGCTTCGGCGCGCAGCCCGCCACGGAAATCCGCGCCGACTACGCGCGCTACTACGCGTTCCTCGGCCAGCTCGACACCGCTGCCCGCCTCGCGCCTGAGGCCGCGTGGGCGGGCGACGCAATGGACGCCCTCGCCAACCAAGAGCGTTACCCCGAAGCCGTCGCTGTCGGCCGCCGCCACGGCCAGCTCGCCGACCTCGCCTTCCTTCTCGCCCGCGCCGGCCGCAACAACGACGCCCAGTCGATCGTCCGCGCCGGCGGCAATACGCCCGCCCTCGTCTTCGCCGACTTCCGCGGCCGCCTCTACTCGACCGTGAACCGCCTCGAGGCGCGCGAAAACACCTTCGCCGACGTCGGCCTCGCCGATCCGAACCTCACCGGCCGCCTCATCTGCGAGTGGAGCCTCACGCCCAACCGCGCCCTCCGCGGCGCCACGCCGTGGGATGCCGTCGTCTTCAAGTTTGCCCCCGGTTTCGAGAATCTCCCCGAGCCCAAGGACAAATCGAAGATCGCCGCCTCCGCTCGCTGAGCGCGGCACCGCCTGGTGAACATCCTTTTCGTCAACTACGGCGATTTCACCACCAACAGCCTGAACCATATCGGCGGCTTCGCCGACTGGCTCACGCGCCAAGGCCACTCCTGCATCGTCGCCGTCCCGCGCGGACTCGAGACGCTCTCCGCCATCGCGCAGCCGGCGTTCACCGCCGCCAACTACGCGCAAGTCCTCCACGGCGAAGTCCGCTTCGCTGACGGGCGCCCGGCCGATGTGCTCCACGCGTGGACGCCCCGCGAATGTGTCCGACGCTTCGTCCTCGCGCACCAAGCCCTCGCGCCCGCCACCCGCGTCGTCGTTCACCTCGAAGACAACGAGGAACACCTCACCGCCGCGTTCGCCAAGAAACCCTTTGCCGAGCTCGCCACGTTGACCGACGACGAGCTCGCCGCGCTCTTGCCCGACGGCGTCAGCCACCCGCGTCGCTACCGCCAGCTCCTCGCGCTCGCCGACGCCGCCACCGTGATCGTCGCGCGCCTTGGCGAGTTCGTGCCCGCCACCGTGCCCACGCACGAGCTGCCACCTGGCGTCGATTTCTCGCTCTACCATCCGCAGCCGCCCGACGAGGCGCTGCGCCACTCGCTCGGCCTCGCGCGCCATGAGAAAGTCATCGTCTACACCGGCAGCACCACCTTCGCCAGCACGCCCGCGATGCGCGAGCTCCTCCGCGCCGTGCACCTGCTCCACGAGCGCGGCCACGCCGTCCGCCTCGTGCGCACGGGCTTTCATCCCGAGGAATTCGTGCGCGACTGCGCGTTCGACTGGAAACGCTTCACGCTCGACGCCGGCTTCGTGCCGAAGGCCCAGCTCCCGGCGCTGCTCGCGCTCGCCGACGTGCTCGTGCAACCCGGTCAACCCGGTGCGTTCGACGACTACCGCCTGCCGTCGAAGCTCCCCGAATTTCTCGCCACGGGCCGCCCCATCGTCGCCCCCGCGACCAACGTCGGCCTGCAACTGCGCAACGGTATCGATGCCCTGCTGCTCCGTCGCGGCGACGCCGAGGAAATCGCCACGCTCGCCGGACGCGTCCTCGCCGACACCGCGCTCGCCCGCACGCTCGGCGAAAACGCCGCCGCCTTCGCCCGCGCAACCTTCGCGCCCGATCGCGTCGGCGCGCGCCTGCTCGACGCCTACACGGCCGCCACCGCCGCCCCCAGCCGCGCCGCGTGGAAGCAATTGCGCGACGGCGATTCCGAGAGCGCGCTGTTCGGTGAATTGCTCGGCCGCCAACTCGCCTCGTCCGACGCCGCGATTCGCGCCGCCGCCCTCGGACAGCTCGATCTTCTCACCGCCTCGCTCCGCGCCGCCGAGACCGCCGCGCGCCGCGGCCTCGGCACCGAACTCCGCGCCAAGCTCGAGGAGGAAATTGCCCGCCTCGAACAGCAGCGCGAGCTAACGCGCTCGCACGTCGCCAACCTCGAACAGACGCTCGCCGGCACGCAGGAAGCCTTTGCCGCCTTCAAGAAAAGCGCCACCGAGCAAATTGCCGCGCAACAGCAGCGCATCGCCGAACTCGAGGGCATCATCGCCACGCTCCAGCGCCAGCTCTACAACTTCCAAGCCGAACTCGTCCGCACCACCGCCGTCGCCGAAGACACCGCCGCGCAACTCTCCGCGCGCATCGCCGACCGCGAGCGCAAGATTAGGAACATGCAGGAGACCTTCTCCTGGCAGGCCACCGCGCCGCTCCGCGCACTGCGCCGGCAATTCCTCGACCGCACGCCCGCGAACCCGACACCTACGCCAGTCGCAGCTGCGCCCGCAACGCCGCCTGCACCCGACGCGAAGTTCTCGGTCGACGAACCGATCTTCTGGCACCACGCCGCCGGCCCGCTGCTCATCCGCGGCTGGTGCGTTTTGCCCGACGGCACGACGCCCGACGATGTCCGCGCGACGATCGGTGAACGAGTTTTTCGCGGCAAAGCCGGTCTAAAACGTGACGACGTCACCGCCGTGCACGGCCCGGTCGTGGCCGCGAGCTGCGGCTTCGCCATCGACACGATTCTCGAAGCCGGCCGCTTCCCCGTCGTCGTCGAAGCGCGCCGCGGTGACGGCGAGTGGCAGCTGCTGCTCCGCCGCGGGCTGGTGGTTTTCCCGCCCGCGCGACCGCCGGAGATCGAGTCCTACCAGAAGTGGCTGCACCTCTACGAAGCGATCACGCCCAGCGCCCTGCGCGCGCTCCGCGACGCCGTCGCCCGCCTCCCGCACCGGCCGCTGATCTCGGTCGTGATGCCGGTCTACAACACGCCGGAAATCTGGCTGCGCCGCGTCGTCGCCTCCGTGCAGGCGCAGGCTTACGATGAGTGGGAACTCTGCATTGCCGACGACGCGTCCACCGCGCCGCACGTGCGCCGCGTGCTGCAGGAGCTCGCCGCCGCCGACCCGCGCATCCGCCTCGTGCTGCGCGAACGCAACGGCCACATTTCCGCCGCCAGCAACTCCGCGCTCGAGATCGCGCGCGGCGAGTTCGTCGCCCTGCTGGACCATGACGACGAACTCTCGCCCCGCGCCCTCGCCCGCGTCGCGCTCGAGATCGCGCGCCGGCCCGATGCCCATTTCTTCTACACCGACGAGGACAAGATCGACGAGCGCGGCGAGCGTTTCGATCCCTACCTCAAACCCGACTTCCTGCCCGACCTGCTGCTCGGCCAGAATTGCCTCTCGCACCTCTCCGTCATTCGCACGGAAAAGATCCGCACCGTCGGCGGCTTCCGCGTCGGCCTCGAAGGCAGCCAGGATTGGGATCTCGCGCTGCGCCTCATCCGCACGATGCGGCCGAGCGAGGTGGTCCACATCCCCGAAGTCCTCTACCACTGGCGCGCCATCGCCGGCTCCACCGCGCGCGCCGTCGGCGAGAAGAACTACACCGTCACCGCCGCCGAGCGCGCGCTGCGCGATCATTTCGCGGCGCTCGGCGCGCCAGTCGAACTACGCCCCGTGCCCGGCGACCACTGGCGCATCGTCCGCCCGCTGCCGTCGCCGGCGCCGCTCGTCTCGCTGCTGATCCCGACGCGCGACCGCCTCGCGCTCACGCGCACCTGTGTCGAGAGCATCCTGGCGAAGACGACTTACCCGGCCTTCGAAATCGTCGTGGTCGACAACGAGTCCGTGGAACCCGCCACCCTTGAGTGGTTCGCCACCGTTTCGGCGCGCGACGCCCGCGTGCGGGTCGTCCGTTACGCGGCGCCCTTCAATTATTCCGCGATCAACAATTTCGCCGTCGCGCACGCGCGCGGCTCGATCGTCGGCCTGCTCAACAACGACCTCGAAGTCATCAACCCGGACTGGCTCGACGAGATGGTTGCGCACGCTGTGCGTCCGGAGATCGGGTGCGTTGGCGCCAAGCTGCTTTACCCCGACGGCACGCTGCAACACGCGGGCATCATCCTGGGCCTCGGCGGCGTGGCGAACCACGCGTTCTATCGCCAGCCCGGCCACACCGACGGCTACAAGAACCGCGCGCGCCTCGCGCAGAACTACTCCGCCGTCACCGGCGCGTGCCTGCTCGTCCGCAAGGCGGTCTACGAACAAGTCGGCGGACTGAACGAGCGCGACCTCGCCGTGGCGTTCAACGACGTCGATTTCTGCCTGAAGGTCCGCGCGGCCGGCTATCTGAATCTCTGGACGCCCTTCGCCGAGCTCTACCACCACGAGTCCGCGAGCCGCGGCACCGAGGACACGCCGGAGAAGCAGGCACGTTTCGCGAACGAAGTCGCCTACATGCAGCGCACGTGGGGTGCCGAGCTCGAGAGCGACCCGGCCTACAACCCGAACTTCTCGCTCGAGATCGAAGGTTTCAAATACGCCTGCCCGCCGCGACCCACGAGGACATGATTATGACGTCGTTGCTGCGCTGGCTGATCAAACCTAGGGTCCAGCCATCAACGGCGGTCGTCTCGGCCGAATGCGAGATCCGCGATTTCTTCGTGTTTCGTGATGTGCTCTTTGTGCGAGGTCGCGTGCATTGTCGGGGTGTCGGTCGCCCCATTCCCCATGTGCAGCGCTGGGATGGGACGCTCCACGCAGTCGTCGCCGCGAATGATGATTTCAACGCTTCGGACTGCGATCATTGGTCGTTCCATTTCCACCACGCGTTGCCCGTTAATACCCCCTTTGACGAGCTGACACGCATTCGGTTGATTTTCCAGTATCCCGACGGGCGCATGGAACTCGCCGCTCCCGCCCAAGCCGGCCTCGCAGCTGACCCATTCCTCAACAGCGAAGGCCCGTTCTGGGGCGCGGTGCAGGCTCTGCCGCAGGGCAACGTGCTTGAGATCGGCTCGCGCGCGCGTTCCGGCATCAGCCGCCGCAACCTGTTTCCCGCCACCTGCAACTACACGGGATTCGACATACTGGCCGGAGAGAATGTAACCGTAGTCGGCGACGCGCACGCACTCTCGCAAACACTGCCGCGAGACCACTTCGACTTCGTGTTTTCAGTCTCCGTCTGGGAACACCTCGCGATGCCATGGCTCGTGTCTCTTGAACTCAACAAGGTCATGAAGCTCGGCGGACTGGCGATGATCAATACGCACCAATCATGGCCTGTGCATGAGGTTCCTTGGGACTATTTTCGCTTTTCCGACTTCGCTTGGGACGCTCTCTTCAATGCCGCCACGGGCTTCGAGATCGTCGGTCGCGGCATGGGCATGCCCTGCGTCATGGGTCCATCCTTGCTCAGAGCCGACAGCCATGCCAGCCGGGTCGAATGGCACTATGGTTGTCTCGCTTCGCGCGTAATCGTGCGAAAGATCGGGGCGTCGAACTTGAGCTGGTCGGTCCCTCCCGATCTCGTCAGCCAAGGCTGCTATCCGCACTGATCGAGCGGCGAGGCGGCGCCCGTGTTTTCCGGGCGCCTCGCGCAGTTCGCAATAGAGGGTTTCGCTCGACCGGTTGTCGAATGGGTAACAGCACACCGCGTATCCTGCCGCATGACCGACACTCACTCCCGCTCGGCTTACCAGCGCCACGTGGCGGCGCTCGAAGAGCGCATTCAGCGCGATCAAGCTCTTCGTCAGGCGATCGGTGGCGAGTTCATTGCCGTCGGAAAGCTTGAGCACTTTCTCCTGCGCTCGCTCAGACTTGCGGACGGACACTTGCTCGCCGACATCGGTTGCGGCTCCGGTCGGCTCGCCGCGCAGCTGGCGCCGTTCCCCGCTATTCGCTATATTGGGTGCGACGTCGTGCCTGCGCTGCTCGACTACGCACGGGAGCTTTGCCAACGCCCCGATTGGCGCTTTGTCGCCACCGAAGGCCAAGCGATTCCGTGCGACGACGCAGTTGCCGACTACGCATGTTTCTTTTCGGTTTTCACTCATCTGTTGCACGAGGACACCTACCGCTACTTTCACGAGGTGAAGCGCGTGCTCAAGCCGGGTGGCACGTTTGTTTTCTCCTTCCTCGAGTTCGCGGTGCCCTGCCATTGGGACACCTTCGCGGCATCTTATATCCGGCAGGAGCACGGACGGCATCTAAACCAGTTCCTCGACCGCGACGCGATCCGCGCTTTCGCTGCGCATGCCGGTTTTGAAATCGTCTCGATCCACGACGGTGACAAACCGCATTTCCCGATCCCGGAGGAGATCGTGTGGGAGGGCGGCCAGCGCATGCGCGAATTCGGCAACCTCGGGCAGTCGGTCGCAATCCTCAGGCAACCGATGGACTGAGCCGCAACGGGTTTCCTTTTGACGCCGCCGCGGCGCGCGAGTGACATTTCCCTGTCTCATGCGCCGCCGTTTTGTCACCGCTCTGCTCGCCCTCGCTCTGTGCGGTATCGTGGTGGGGCTGAAACTTGATGTCGTGCACCGCTTCGGCTCCGACCTGCCGATGTGGGACCAATGGGATGCCGAAGGCATCACGGTCTTCGTGCCTTGGGCCAAGGGTGGGCTCACGCTCGAGCATCTGATCCGCCCGCACAACGAGCACCGCGTCGCCCTCACGCGCCTGCTTGGGATGGCCGAACTCGCCGTCAACGGCCAGTGGGACGCGCGCCTCCAATGCGTCGTCAACGCTTTCCTGCACGCCGGCCTCGCGATCGCACTCTGGGGTTTTGCCCGCCGACTGCTCGGTGCATCGGGCTCGGCGGTGGGCTTCGTGCTCGCTGCCGCGCTCATCGGGCTGCCCATCTCGTGGCAAAACGTGATCAGCGGCTTCCACTCGCAACAATACTTCCTGCTGCTGCTATCCTTCTCCGCGATCGTGCTGCTACCGACGTCGGCACCCGGCACAGCCCGTTGGTGGCTGGGTGGCGTCGCGGGATTGCTCGCACTATTTAGCATGGCGTCCGGTCTCCTCGCCGCCGTCGCCGTCGTCGCGGTCGCGCTCCTGCAAAGTTGGCGCGGCAGCCGTCCGCTGCGATCACAAGGGCCCTCGCTGGTGCTCTGCGCAGCGCTCATCGCGGCGGGCGCAGCGCTCCACGTGCATTACGTCGGCCACGATCCGCTCAAGGCGCGCGACCTCTCCGAATTTTTCCGTTACACGCTTCACAGTCTCGAGTGGCCGCTTGAGTCCCCTTGGGCCGCCGCGCTCCTCTGGGCGCCGCTCGTCGGCCTCGCCGCGCGGCTCGCGCAGCGCGCCACCGAGGACCCGCGGTCCGACGCTCTCGTGCTGTTTGCCCTCGGAGGCTGGACGCTCGCGCAGATTCTTGCATCCGCCTACGCCCGCGGCGCCGGTGCCGACTATCCGGCCTCGCGCTACATGGACACCCTCGCCCTCGGACTCGCTGTCAACGGTCTCGCCTCCGCGTGGCTCGTGCAGCGCTGCGTCCGCGGGTGGCGGTTCGCCGCGGTGGCATTGCTCGTCGCGTGGAGCGCCACCGCCGGTTGGGGCGTCTATCGCCTGACGCGCGCAAACTACGTCAACGACCTCCCGGCAACTCGCGACTACTACGCGCGCTGCGAGGCCAATACCCGCGCCTACCTCGCCACCGGCGATCCGAGTCACTTGCGCGGCGAGGATTTTCCTTACCCCAACGCGAACAACTTCCGCGAACGCATCGACCAGCCCGCGCTTCGCGCCATCATGCCCGCCAGCGTCCGCCCGCCTCTGCGCCTGCAAACCGCACGCGGCGACGAGGTGCTGCACGAAGTCGCCGCCGGCACTGAGGCCGCGCGACCCTCGCGCCACTGGAGTTCCCGCGGCGGCCGCGCGGGCACATGGGAAAGCGTCGTCATGGACTTCCCCCGTTCGACCACGCTCCTTTTCCGCTTCGACGGCGCCCTCGCCGGCGCAGCGGCGCCGATCCTGCAGTTCCGGGATACCCGCCTCGGCGCGCCGGTCGCCGACGTGCTCGCCGAGCGCACCGGCCACAGCCCGGAGTTTTCGGCCACCGTCGCCTTGCCCGCCGGCACGGCGCAGCTCGTCGCGCGTATCGAGCGGCCGTCCGGCTGGCTCGCATTCGAGGAACCAGTCGAAGTCGCGCGCTTTTCCGCGATCGCCGCGCGCTTCGCCTCGCTCGGGCGCTGGCTCGCGCTCGTCTCCGGTATCGCGGCCGTGCTGCTGCTCGCGATGGAACGAGCGCTGGCCCGTCGTTAAGTCTTGCCCGGCAACGCGGCGCTCGAAGACCCTTGCCCGATGAATTGGTTGCGGTGGCTCTCCCCGTTGCTCGGTGTCGCAGTGCTGAGCTTCGTCGTGGCCAACACGATCCTGCCCTTCCATGGCGCGGTGGAGGAGCGCCAGTTCCACAATTTCGAGGTCACGCTCTCCTCGACCGTAGGCGGCACGGCGCAGCTCTTCTACAACGCCGGCCGGAAGTTCAACGAGACCGATTCCGCGCGCGTGCCCGTCGCGCCCGGACCGGCGGCCACGCTCCGCTTCCGCCTCAACGCCGAGGTGGTGCGCGAACTGCGCTTCGACCCCATCGATGGCGACGGCACGGTCACGATCGCCGAGGCCGTCATTCGCCGCCCCGACGGCTCCGTGCTGCACCGTTTCGCGCCGGAGGATTTCAAGGCGGCCAACCAGATAGCGCGCACCAGCGTCCGCGGCGACACGTTCGTGCTCGAGACGACATCTGGCGCCAACGATGCCTATCTGAACGTTGCGCTCCACACCGATCTCATCCGCCTGCCGGTGAAAGCCGGCTCCGCGCTGCTGCCGATGCTCGGCCGTGCCGTGCCGGTGTTCGTCGTGCTCGCGCTGTTGGTCGGCGCAGCGATTGCCACCTGGCCGCGCCTTTCGCCGCCGCTCGCGCGCGCCTTCTCGCGCCTGCGCGCTTGGGCCGCCGCGAATCCCCGCGGGTTCATCGCCGCGGTGGCGGCGTTGGCGGTCGTGCTCAGCACCTATCCCGTGGTTTTCCTCGGCGCCAGTCTGGTGTCGCCGAACTACGGCACGGTTCTCCTCTACGACGGCTTTCCGACCCTCCCCGGCGCGAAGGAGGCCGCGCAGGTCGACGTGCGCGGCGCCGACGTCGGCGCGATCATGTGGCAACACGTGCCGATGACCGCGGTGCAGTCCCGCGGCATCTACGACCATTTCGAAATTCCCCTCTGGAACCGCTACAACTCCGCGGGCACGCCGCTGCTCGGCCAAGGCCAGATGATGATCGGCGATCCGCTCAACACGCTCGTCGCGCTCGCGGGCGGCAACGCCTGGGCGTGGGACCTGAAATACCTCGCGGCGAAGTGGCTCCTCGGCTTCGGCCTCGGCTTGGTCGTCTGGCACATCACGCGCCAGCGCCTCGCAGCAGCGCTCGTGGCGTTCGCGGCGGTGTTCAGCGGATTCTTTGCATTCCGCGCAAATCACCCAGCGTTCTTCAGTTTCTGCTACGGCCCGTGGATCCTCTACGCGTGGTGCCGCCTTTGCTCGGCCGAGACGCGGCGCGGACTTTACTGGTCGGCCGTCGGCCTCGTCGTCACCAACGCTGCGATGATAACCAGCGGCACCGCGAAGGAAGCCTACGTCTCCGTGCTCTCGCTCAACTTCGTCGGCGCCGTGCTCGTGCTGTGCTCGGCGGCGCCGTGGCGCGAGCGCGCGCGGCGCACCGGGATCGCGGCGGCGGCAGGCACGGCGCTCCTGCTCGTCACCGCGCCGCTGTGGCTGACGTTCGTCGACACGATTCGCTCGTCCTATTCGAGCTACAACGAGACCTTCGCCTACCAGCTCCAGCCGAGCCTGCTGCTCGGGTTGTTCGACGAGGCGCTGCTGCGTCCGCTCTGGGAGGGAGAGCGCGTGTTCAATCCCTCGAGCAATTTTCTGCTGCTCGCAGGCGTGCTGCTGTTCCTCGCCAATCTCCGCGCGGCGGCGCACAACCGCTTCGCGCTAGGCTTCGCGCTCGCGGCTCTCGTGCCGCTGGCGTTCGTCTTCGGCCTCGTGCCGCCGCAGTGGATCGCGAACTGGCCGTTCTTCGGCAACATCCACCACATCGACAATTCGTTTGGCGTCGGCCTGATTCATCTCTGCGCCGTGCTCGCAGGCGTCGGCTTCGCGCAGGCCCGCGCCCGCTTCGGCACGCCCGAGGGCCGCGGCGACCTCGCGGTGGGCGCGCTGCTGCTCTTCGCGCTGGTATTCCTCTACCTCGGCTTCACGCAGGCCGTGCACCGCAGCACCTACACCTACCTGCATTGGGGCGAGACGGTGCCGCGCAGCGATTTCGTCTGGGGTTATTTCGCGTCGCTGCTCGCGGCGCTGGCGGGCCTCGCCTGGGCGGTGGACCGCTCGCTGCGTCGCCGCGCGCTGAGCGCGGGCGTGGTGCTGTTCGCGACGGCGTGCACGCTCACGTTGCTGTGGAAACACGGCATGCAGGTGCACTCACCCTATCCGGGCCAGACGCTCGACGCCGCACCGCGCCAGGACTTCTTCGCCCGCTCCGCGGCGATGGAGGCGCTCCATGCCGACGCGCGCGGCGAGCCGGGCCGCGCGGTCGGGTTGCACAACAACCTCTTCTCCGGCTGGAGCAGTGTCTACGACGTCGAAGGCATCAACGGCGGCGATGCGCTGATGAACCCGTATGTGCGCCAAGTGCAGGAGGCGTTCGGCATCCCACGCATCTGGGACTGGCGCCTCTACTTCGACCCCGCGGAACTCGGCCAAACACTGCCGTTTCTGAATCTGTTCAACGTCCGCTATATCGTCGACCTCCACAGCGATCAGGGCGTGCTCGGTCGCTGGCTGAAACCCGTGCGCATGGCCGACCTCGATCTCTACCGCAACGAAGCCGCGTGGCCCCGCGCGTTCTTCACCGACCGCGTGGCGGTTTACGAAGACGTGACGGACTTCGCCGCGCTCGTGCGCGGCGACCCGGCGCGCCCGCTCGCCGCGATCCAAGCGCAGGATGCGGGCGAATTGCCGGCCTCGCTCTCGCGTGACGCGAGCACCCGGCAAATCGTCCCCGCCACTCGCTACGCGCTCACGAACAATCGAACCGAGTTCGAGATCAACGCCCCCGGCCCCGGCGTCGTGGTGCTGACCGAGGCATGGATCAAGGGCGATTTTCGCGCGGAGCTCGACGGCCGGACGGTGCCTTATCTCCGGCTGAACCACGCCTTCAAGGGCATCGTGATCGATCGCGCCGGCTCGCACCGCATCGCCTTCCGCTACGTGCCGCGGCACTTCGATCTGGCGCTTGGGCTCGCCGCGTTCGGCCTCGCCGGCCTGATCGCCGCCGGCTGGCGTTGGGGCCGCCGCGAACGCGCCGCGGCGCCCTGAGGTTCCGATTGACGCGAGGCGGTCCGACCGGCTTTCCTTCCGGCCTTTGAGCACGCTTTCCGTCATCGTTCCCGTCTACAACGAGATCAGCACCGTTCGCGAAGCGCTCGATAAACTTATCGCGAAGGAAATCGCGGGCGTGCCGATCGAGATCATCCTCGTGGAGAGCAATTCCACGGACGGTTCGCGCGCCGTCGTGCAAAGCTACGCTTCGCACCCGCGTGTGCACGTGATCCTGGAGGATCGTCCGCGCGGCAAGGGCCACGCCGTCCGCGCCGGGCTCGCTGCGGCCACGGGCGACATCGTCCTCATCCAGGACGGTGATCTCGAATACAGCCTCGACGACTACGAACCGCTGCTCGCCCCGATCCTCGCGGGGGAGCGGACGTTCGTGCTCGGCTCGCGGCACGGCAAGGGCGGTTTCAAGATCCGCCATTTCGACGACCAGCCGGTCCGCGCCTTCGTGCTGAACTGTGCGCATTGGGGATTCACTCTGCTGATCAACGCCTCGCTCTGGGTGTGGCTGCGCGATCCGTTTACGATGTATAAGGTTTTCCGGCGCGAGTGTCTGCGGGGCGTTACGCTCACGTGCAACCGCTTCGATTTCGACTGGGAGCTGCTGATCAAGCTCGTGCGCGCCGGCCACCGGCCGATCGAGATTCCCGTCAGCTACACGTCGCGCTCGTTCGCGGAGGGGAAGAAGATCCGCGTCATTCGCGACCCAATCACTTGGCTATGGGCCTGGGCCAAGTCGCGCTTCGGTCCACTCTGAAGAGGGCGCGATGCTGAAAGCTCTGTTTAGCTGGCTCGATGCATATCCGTTCCTCTACTGGAGCCTTGCACTGGCGGTGACCGGCTGGGCGGTGATTCTGGCTTGGCGGGCGACATCGCGCTCCCCGGGCCGAGGCACCAACGACGCGTGGATCGACGCCGCTATCGTGGCGACCTTGTTCGCGTGGCGTTGGCCATTCCTGCTCGCCGCCCATCAACTCACCCCGGATGAAGCCCAACAGATCGCGGGTGCTATTACCCTCGCCCACGATCCCGTTTTCTGGCGCTCGGTGGACGGTGCGACCGCCGGCCCGCTGGACTTCTACGTGTTGCTCCTGCCGCATCTTGTCGGTGCCCCGCTGGATTTCTTTTTTGCCCGGCTCGTGGGCCTGCTTCTCGTCGCCGGCAGCCTCGTCATCCTGCGCCGCACGCTCGCGCAGGAAGCCGGGCCGTCGGCGTTGCCCGCGACGCTCGCCGCCACGCTCATGTTCGCCCTGTCGACGGACTGGGAGTTCATTCACTACAGCACCGAGCATGTGCCGATCTTCCTCTCGACCGCCGCTGCCGCCCTATGGTGGCGCACCCGGCCGGGGTCTTCGGGCCACACTCGTCCGGGCTGGATCGCAGCCGGCTTCGTCGCTGGCCTTCTACCGTGGGCGAAACTCCAAGCCTCGCCCTTCGTCGTTCTCTTCGCTGGCGGCGCTTGCTGGCTCGCGCTGCTCCGCGGCAACGTCAGCTGGAAGACGTCCGCAACCGAACTCGCCTGCTACGCCGTCGGTCTCGCGGTGCCGACGCTGCTGGCGGCGGGCTGCTTGGCGCAACAGCACGTGTGGTCAGATTTCTGGTTCAGCTACATCGCCCGCAATTTCCAATACGCCGATCAAGGATGGGATCTTTTGTTCGTGCTCCGGGAATTCGCACGACTAACCACGCCACTCCGGATCTTCCCTGCGTTTCTGATCGCGTGCGGAGGCCTGCTCTTCGTCGGTTTGGCCACCACCGCAATGCGTCGCCAACGCCCCTCGACCTTTGGAGCGGCTACGGCCCTGCTGGCGGCCACGGCCGTGATCGTCGTATTATCTCCGCGCCGCGGATTTTCCCACTATCTGCTGTTTTCGATAATCCCCCTCGCGGCCCTGGCTGGCGCCGCCCTCCGCACGGCGGCCGACTCGCGGCACCGCGCATTGCGCTGGGCCACTCTCGGCGCGCTGTTTGCCGCGCCGCTCGCCCTGGTCGCCGTGCGCGCGACGCTGCCGGCCCCCTTCATGATTGGCCAGCTGTCGGACCACTGGCGGCACCCCTATGGCTCTCTCGCGAGCCGGGTTCGTCAAGTTGCCCGCCCTGGCGACACGATAGCCGTCTGGGGATGGTCAACGGAGATCTACGTGCATGGCCAGCTACCCCAGGCCATCAGGGATGCCCACAGTCAGCGCCAGATCGAACCGGGACCATGGCAGCACTACTACCGCCAGCGCTACCTGTCCGATTTCCATCGCAACCGACCCGCCGTCTTCATCGACGCGGTCGGCGACGGCGCCTTCGCCTATCAGGACCGGGGCGAGTTCGGGCACGAGACATTTCCGGAACTAGCCGCATTGGTCCGCGCCGATTACGTGCAGATCGTCGACGAGATCCACGCTCGCCTCTACATTCGGCGCGATCGAGTTGAACCCGCTCCGCCGAAGCTCTAACTGTTCTCTCTCATGGCTAAAACCATCCTCGTCACCGGTTCCTCGGGCCTCATTGGCTCCGAAGTGTGCGTTTACTTCGCCGCGCAGGGCTACACTGTCCACGGCGTCGACAACAACCAGCGCGCCGTCTTCTTCGGCCCGCAGGGTGACACCCGCTGGAATCAGCAGCGCCTCACGCAGGACCTGCAGGGCTTCCAGCATCACGAACTCGACATCCGCGACCGCACGGGCGTGCTCGCGCTCGTGAAGCAACTCAAACCCTCGGTCATCGTCCACACCGCCGCGCAGCCGTCGCACGACCGCGCCGCCGCGATTCCCTTCGACGATTTCGACACCAACGCCGTCGGCACGCTCAACCTCCTCGAGGCCGCGCGCCAGGCGTGCCCCGAGTCGCCCTTCGTGCACATGAGCACGAACAAGGTCTACGGCGACGCGCCCAACTCCATCAAACTCGCCGAACTCGAGACCCGCTGGGACTACGCCGATCCCGCCTATGCGCACGGCATCGCCGAGACCTTCACGATCGACCAGTCGAAGCACTCGCTCTTCGGCGCATCGAAAGTCGCCGCCGACGTGATGGTCCAGGAATACGGCCGCTACTTCAATATGCCCACCTGCGCGCTGCGCGGCGGTTGCCTCACCGGCCCGAACCACAGCGGCGTCGAGCTCCACGGCTTCCTCAGCTACCTCGTGAAGTGCAACCTCGAGGGCCGCGAATACCGCGTCTTCGGCTACAAGGGCAAACAGGTCCGCGACAACATCCACTCGCTCGACGTCGCGCGCTTCATGGCCGCGTTCGTCAGCGCGCCGCGCGCCGGCGAGGTCTATAACCTCGGCGGCGGCAAGAATAACTCCTGCTCGATCCTTGAGGCGTTCCAGATTGCGGAAAAGTTCTCCGGCAAGAAACAGATCTACACCTACGTCGATCAGAACCGCGCCGGCGACCACATCTGCTATTACTCGGACCTGCGGAAAATGCGCGCGCACTACCCGAGCTGGGACATCAGCGTCTCGCTCGAGGAAACCATCCGCCAGATCGTCGAAGCGTGGAAAGCCCGCCCGAAGACCGCCTGAAACCGCGGGCTCCCGTGATTCATCGGCGCAGGCGGTAGCTGGCCGGACCGCTTTATCTGTCAGCCTGGGTGCGGCCAACCCGCTCGCACCGATGCCTGCTCGCTTCACGGTCCCAGCCTTCCTCCTGGCAATTTTGCTGCCCGCTTCCGCGGCGGTCTCGCCTCCGGCTTACTCGGGGTGACCACGTTCGCCGGCGCGTCGAGCGTCGGCGCGACCGACGGCTCAGGCTCCACCGCCCGCTTTCATCGCCCTGAAGGACTCGCCCTCGACACCGCCGACAACCTCTACATCGCGAACGGCTCCGTCATTCGGAAAGCTCAACCCACCGCCCCCCGTCTTAACGCAGCACCCCGCCAGCACCACCGTCACCGCCGGCACGAGCGTCGCCTTCACCACTGCCGCCTCCGGCGTCCCCTTGCCCACTTTCCAATGGTATTTGGACAACCCCCCCCGCACCGAGCTCCGCCGGATCGTCCGGCGGTGGCGCGGCCTCGATGAGCGCCGTTCTCGCCCTTGCCGCCTCACTGGGCGCACACACTCATCGTTCCAGCAAAAATCCACGCGCCGAGTAGCGGGTTGGCATCCACGGATTGTCGGATACAAGGACAAGCCGACGATGAGAGATGACTCTTCGCCATTTTCCGGACTCTACCGCCGCACGATCAGCCCGCTGCGCCGCTACCTCTCGCGCCTGCTGGGCAATCCCGCCGAGGCCGAGGACGTCGCGCACGACGCCTATCTCCGCGTCCGTCCGTCCGTAGAAAACGCCTCGGCGCAAAATCCCGACGCGCTCCTCTACACCACCGCGCGCCGTCTCGCCATCAACCGCCTCAAACGCCGCGCAATCTCCCCCGTCGTCCCCGCCGAAATCGACGCCGACCGCGCGGCCGCCACCGCTCCCGGCGTCGTGCAACAGGTGATCGCCCGCCAGGAGCTCGCTCGCCTCGACGCCGCCATCGCACGCCTCCCCGAAGGCTGCCGCACCGTGCTGCTTCTCCGCAAAATCGAGCAGCTCTCTCACCAGGAAATATCGGCCCGCCTCGGCATCGCGATCAGCACGATCGAAAAGCAGCACGCTCGCGCACTTCGTCTCCTCCGCGCCGACTTGGAGTCCGCCTCGCCCGTCACCACTGCCTCTCCCCAGGAGGCACAACCATGAAGCCATCCCCTTCCCCGAACCCCGCGGCCGAGGACCAAGCCGCACTCTGGGCCGCGCGCCTCGATGGCTCCGATCTCTCCTCGGACGACCGCGCCGCGCTCGACGCTTGGCTCGCCGCCGCGCCGGACCACCGCGCGCTCCTCTCGTCCTATTGCCAATTTTCCGCGAACCTCGAACAGCAGATGCCGTTGCTTGCAGGTATCGGGGATCAGGTTGCGGAAATCCCCCCGGCACCAAGGCTCGCCTCGTCGCGTCCCTGGTCGCGCTGGCCGATTTGGGCCGGAGCGACGCTCGCAGCGGCGGCGGCAGTCGCCTTGGTGTTCCACATCGCCTCTCCCGCGGCTCGCGTCGAGACGACCGTCACGGCGGTGGGCCAACGCCAAACCCTCGCACTCACCGACGGCTCGTCGGTCGAACTCAACGCCCACACCAGCCTGCGCGTCGAGTTCACCCGCACCGAGCGCCGCGTGCGGCTCGCCTCCGGACAGGCGTTCTTCACCGTCACGCCCGATGCCGCGCGCCCGTTCCTCGTCGAGACGCCCGACGGCACTGTCCGCGTGACCGGCACGGCCTTCGATGTTCTTGCAGCCCCGGCCACACTCCACGTCACGGTCGCCTCCGGCAAAGTCCGCGTGCGCCCCCTGCGCGCCGAGCCCGTCGATCTCCTGCCGGGCAGCCAGCTCGCCATCGACGGCGATAACATTGTCCAGCGCACGCTCGACGCGGCCGCCCTCGAACGCGCACTCGCCTGGCGCCAAGGTCTCGCCATCTTCGCCGGCACGCGCCTCGATGAGGCCCTCGCCCTGCTCGCGCGCTACCATGGCCGCACGTTCCACGCCGCCCCGGAAGTCGCCGCGCGCACCGTCGGCGGACGTTTCAGCCTCGACGACCTCGACGGATTCTTCAGCGGCATCGAAGACAGCCTGCAGGTCAAAGTCCGCCGCGATGAGAATGGCGGCTACCTCGTCGTCCCCGCCCACGCGCCTTGAACCGCTTCGCCGTCGCCGTGCGTCAGTTCTTCCGTGTTCTCGTTCGCGCGCTGCCGCTGCTCTGCTTCGCCCTCGCCTCGAACCCATCGAGCCGGGCCGCGCCGCGCGACTTCTCGCTGCCCGCGCAATCCGCCGCGCAGGCACTGCTCGCCTTTTCCGCCCAGGCCGAAGTCGAGGTCCTCTTCGCCTTCGACGAACTCGACCGCGTGGCCGCCCATGCCGTGTCCGGCCGACTCGAGCCCGAGGCCGCGCTCGCTCAACTTCTCGAAGGCACCGGCTTCGTCGGCCGCCGCAATCGCGCCGGCAAGTTCCTTGTGCGCGCCGCGCCCGCGACCGGCGCGGTCCACGGCCGCATCCTGCTTCCGGATGGCCGCGGCATCGCCGGCATCGCCGTGCGCTTGCTCGGCACCGCCAAGGCGACCGCCACCGACCGCGATGGCGAATTCAACTTCGACGCCGTGCCCGCGGGAAGCTGGCGGCTGCACGTCGCCTCCGACGGTTTCCAACCGGTCGAACTCGTCGATCTCACCGTGGAGCCGCATCGCGTGCTCACGCTCGCGCCAGTGCGCTTGCGGCTGGGCAGCGACGTCACCGTGCTCGCGCCCTACACCGTCAACGCCGAGTCGAACTCGCTCCGCACCTCACGCAACCCCGTGCTCATCGCGCGGCGCGCCGCCGGCAATCTCGACCTGCCGCGCACCGTCGACGACGCGCTGCCGTTCGCCGTCTACAACCGCGACCAGATCGTCCGCAGCGGCGCGGTCAACCTGAACCAGTTTCTCAGCCGCGAACTGCTCGACAGCGACGCCGCCGCGAGCCCCGCAGAATCGAGCACCGAGACCAGCCTCGTGACGACCGGCAGCTCCAACCTCCAACTGCGCGGCTTCGAGCGCGACGAAACCATCATCTTCATCAACGGCCGCCGCCTGCCCGAGACAATCCAAGACGTCTCCGGCCGCCTCGGCGCGCCGGACGTCAACATCGTCCCGCTCAGCCTCATCGAACAGGTCGAAGTCCTGCCCGTCTCCGCGGCCGCGCTCTACGGCGGCAACGCCGTCGGCGGCGTGATTAATCTCGTGCTGCGCCCGGAGTTCAACTCCACCGAGGTGCACACGTCCTACACCAACACGCTCGCGGGCTACGACGCGCCCGAAAAGACGGTGGCACTGCTGCACGGCCGCACGTTGCTCGACGGCCGGTTGCGCGTGCGGCTCAACGCCACGTTCAGCCGCAACCTGCCGCCCACCGAGGCCGAACTCGGGTTGATCGCGGCGCGGCCGGTCGACACCGCCAGCGATCAGATTTTTCGCGCCACGCCGAATGTGCGCAGCCTCGACGGCGCGCCCGTGTTGCCCGGCGGCTCCTCACGCTTCACGTCCGTCGCGCCCGGGGCCGACGGCCTTGGAGGACTCGCCGCCTTCGCCGGACGCGATGGCGTGCGCAGCACCGCGCTGTTCCGCACTCCGGGCGGTTTCTCGTCCTCGCCGGCGACGCGCGACTACGCCTACGGCCGCCGGCAGGACCGCGCGACGTGGTTTGGCTCGCTCAATTACGATCTCACCCCGCGCGTGCAGCTCGGCCTCGACGGCTCGTATTCCGCCACACAACTCGACCGCGGCTACAACGTCTTCTCGCAAGACTTACGCCTGCCGGCGACGTCGCCGTTCAACCCTTTCGGACGCGAAGTGGCCGTCTCGCTCAACGAAATCCCCCGCGCCCTCGGCCCCGACTACACGCGCGTCCGCCAGGAAGCCTACTCGGTGCTGGCAGGCGCGTTGATCCGCCTGCCCGCTGAGTGGCGCGTGGCGACCGACCTGCAATTCGCACGCTCGGTCACGCGGCTGCGCGGCATCGTCGAAGTCGATCCCACCGCTTGGCAGCGCCTCGTCGACCAAGGTCGCTACAACCCGCTGCGCGACACGCAAACCACCGACGCACCTGCGGCATTCTACGACGAGGCGCTGGTCTTCTACGGTGGCCGCGGCCAGACGGTGACATTCAGTGACTACGACGCGCTCGACGCCGCCGTCCGCGCCACGAATCAGGACATCACGCTGCCCACCGGCCGCGCGGTCGTAAACGCCGGTGTCGACTACCGCCGCAACCACCGCGCGTCTTACGTGGACTACCGTCGCTATGGCAACGGCGGCATCGTCGGCGACACGCAGACGTGGGGCGCGCGCTCGATCGAACGCTACAGCGGCTTCGGCGAACTGCAGGCGCCGCTGCTCCCCTCCGCTTGGCTGCCGCGCTGGCTCGCGTCGCTCGAAGCCGACGTCGCCGCCCGCTACATCGCCTCAAACAACGCCAGCGAAGCCTACGTCGCCCCCACGCTCGCCCTCAAAGCCGAGTTCGTCGGCGGCCTGGCTTTTCGCGGCAGCTTCAGCACCTCGAGCCGCTTCCCTACCCCGGGCATGAGCCGGCAAATCGTCGCGCCCGGCGGCGGCACTGGCGGCAGCGAGGGCACCTTCATCTTCGACCCCATCCTCCAGCAAGGCTACGTGGTCAACGCCACGCAGCCAGTCGACCCCGGACTCAAAACCGAGGACGCGATCACTCAAACCGCCGGCGTGATCTTCCAGCGCGGCCGCACGCGCCGCCTCCGCCTCGCGCTCGATTTCGTGGATACGCGCAAGACCAACGAACTCTTCGACCTGAAGGCTCAGGACGCCGTGAACCTCGAAACGGTCTTGCCGGATCGCGTGCGCCGCGACGCCTCCGGTCGCATCACGCAGGTTTCCGGCGGCATCATCAACGCCGCACGCCGCCACTCCCAGAACTGGAACTTCTCGACCGACGTGAGCCTGCCCGCCATCGGCGGCGGCACGCTCGATCTCTATTCACGCTGGGTCTACTTCCAGCGCTACGATCGCCAGCTGTTGCCCGGCAGCCGCGTCGTCGACCAAATCGACCACCCCGACGGCTCGATGTCGAACGTCCATCTGCTGCGCCACCGCCTCAACGTCGGCGCGAGTTGGAATCGTCCCGCCTGGGGCCTCGGCGCCGACGCCCACTACTTCGGTTCGCGCCGGCTCCCCGATTTTGAATGGGCTTCGCAAGGCTCCGACCGCATCGCGTCCACCTGGCAAGCCGACGTCTACATCCAGGGCGATCTCGCCCGCTGGCTGCCGTGGACAGACGCCCACCACGGCCTGCGCGCACAACTCCGCGTGAACAACGTCTTCGCCGCCGCCTTCCCGCGCTACGTCAACGCCCCCTCCGGTGCCGGCGTGCAATCCTACGGCGACTGGCGCGGCCGCACGCTCTCCCTCTCGCTCACGGCGACGTTTTGAGCGGCGAGCCTGGCGAAATTTCTCGGGCACCGATGGCGGAAGTCAGCCGACGGAATGTCGTGGATGACGAACGGCCCCACATCGCCCCGTCATGTCATCCGATAAAATCCTCGTGCTCGCGCGCCCGGCGTTCCTCGTCGCCTTCCTGATCCCGGCCATCGGCCTGGCGCAGACTTCCACTTGGATTGCGCCCGCCTCCGGCTCACAAGCGTGGGCCGATCCCACCAACTGGAGTGACGGCGTGCCAAACTCCCTGAGCGCGATCGCCGTGTTTCCGACCTCGCCTCCGAGCGGAGGGAACTTCGCCATCATCAGCGGCACCGACATCACGCTCGCTGCGCTCGACTTGCCGCGAGGAGAAGTTCAGGTGGGTGGCGTTGATCGCGCGGGCCCGGCCGGCGCACTTCAAGCGGCCACACTCACCATCAGCGGCGCCGGCGTATCACCTGCAGGTGATCACGGTAGATTGTCTGTGCCGAACGGCACCCTGCGTTTCGCAGCCGCCTCGGTCTTCCAAGGCGACATCCTAGCCACAGTCTACAACACCTTCTTCAACGCGCGCTCCGCCGTGATCTTCGCCGACAGCTCCGTCGATCGCGGCCATATCCTCGTCGGTGCAGGAAGAGGTAACGGCAGCTTGGAATTCCGCGACGCGTCCATCCTTGATGGCGGCGAGATTGCCATGAACTCATTTCTCGGAGGTTCGCTGGTTGTTTTCCGGGACCAGTCGTCCGTGCGCGATGGACTCGTTCGCACCGTTTCATCGATCGATTGTGCCACCATTCGCATTCAAGACGCCGCCAACACCGCAGGGTTGGCAATTGTCGGCACGAATTCGATCGCCGGCATGATCCGCATCGATGCAACCGAAGCAACCGGTCCCGTCGCGATAAAATCGATCAGCGGCAACGTCGATATCGCAATGGGGAACAATCCGCTCCGCGTCGGCGGCGACCTCTCGCTGGCGTCCGGCAGCCAGCTGTCGCTGACCTCGCCCGCCACCGCCAATGTAAGTGTTGGCGGCACCGCCAGTCTCGACGGTGCACTGAACCTCGGAGCGCTGCCGGTCGCCGCGCAGGTCGGCAGCCACCGCTATCCCGTCGTCGCCGCGAGTAGAATTGTCAGCCGGTTCACCACCACCAACGGACTGCCCAGCTCCACCGCGATGCTCAAGGCTGCCTTGGAATACACGGCGACCGACGTGGCCGTCCGGTTGCAGCAGCAATCCTTCGCCGGCCTCGCCGCCGCCAACTCGCCCGCCTCCACCGCGCTCGGCGTCCATCTCGATGAGACCCTCGCGACGGCCCAAGCCGGCTACTTCGATCTGCTCGCCGGCCTCAACCGTATGACCGCCACTGACGACGTGCGCACCGCACTCGCCGCACTGACCCCAGATCGCTACGCGGAACTGCCCGATCAAGCGTTCGTCCAATCCGCCGCTCGCCACGCCGGGATCGAACGCCAGCTCGACGCCCCCAATAGCGTGTTCTTCTCCGCACGTCATACCCGCCGCGAGCGCGACGCGAACGGCGAACACCCGCGCTCTGTCGCATCGTCGGATGGCGGCATCGCCGGCGCCGTCTGGCGCGGGAGCACGTGGACGCTAGCCACCAGCGTGGCAAGAGACGAAGAGACCGTCCAACTCGACGAAGTCGGCAGCCGATCGTCGAATCGCAGCATCACTCCCGGGTTGCATGGGCGATGGAGCGCCGGTCCGGTCCACCTCGATGCGACAATCGCGTTCACTCAGCACGAATACTCGCTTCGCCGCCGCATCACCTACTCCGGTTTCGACGCGCTCGCGGTTGCCCATCCCACGGCCAAGCAGTGGGACTTTTCGCTCACGGCCGCGCGCGACTTCCGCAGTCCGCGTGGGCAGCTCACGGTTGAAGTGGGCGCACTGGAGTCCACCTGGCGCGCCGGTGACTTCAGCGAATCGGCCGCAGGCAACGCAGGCATGCATTTCGCCGACTGGCGCAATCGCTCGCTACGCCTTCTCGCGGGTCTCAACCTCGCGCCTGCGCCGAGCCGCTCGAAGTGGAGCCCGCATCTTGCGATCCGCTGGCTGCACGAACTCGATCGCGACCGGAGCGTCCCATCGCACTTTGCCTCGGGCGACACGGACTATTACCTCGCGCCCGGACGGCCAGCCGAGGCCGACGAGTTGCAAGCCGACGTCGGCGTTTACTGGCAAGCCACCCGCCACGTGGGGATCTCGATCGCTGCAAACCTCGCCACGAGCGGTCAGCGCTCCGCTTCCACCGGCCTTTCCGGTGCCTGTCGCTGGCAATTTTGAGCGCGCGCCGTCGATTTCCCGCTTTCCCCTTCCTCGGCGGTTTGCTTCCGTGATCGGAGCATGCGCGTCCTCATCACCGGCATTTGCGGTTTCGTCGGCAGCACGGTCGCACGCGTGCTCGTGGAGGCGGGCGGTTACGAGGTATGGGGATTCGACAATTTCATCCGCCCGGGCAGCGAAACGAATCGCGCGCCGCTGGCGCAACTCGGCGTGAAGGTCATCACGGCCGACCTGCGCTTCGCCGATCAAATCGATGCGTTGCCGCCCGCGGACTTCGTGATCGATGCGGCGGCGAACCCCAGCGTGCTCGCCGGCGTCGACGGCAAGACGAGTTCACGCGAGCTCGTCGACCACAACCTCACCGGCACGATCAACGTTCTCGAATACTGCAAGCGCCACCGCGCGGGCTTCATTCTCCTGAGCACCAGCCGCGTCTATTCGATCGCGCCGCTGGCCAGCCTCGCGGTCGCGGTCGAGCGTGACGCCTTCGTCCCCGACGTCAGCCGCCCGCTGCCGCCGCAGTTGAGCGCGGCGGGGTTGAACGAGGAATTCTCCACCGGCGCGCCGATCTCGCTCTACGGCGCCACCAAGCTCGCTTCCGAGGCGATGGCGCTCGAATACGGCGAAACATTTGGCTTTCCGGTCTTCATCAACCGCTGCGGCGTGCTCGCGGGCGCAGGCCAGTTCGGTCGCGCGGACCAAGGCATCTTTGCCTACTGGATCAACGCGTGGCGGCGGAAGCGTCCGTTGAAATACCTCGGCTTCGGTGGCCTCGGCCATCAGGTGCGCGATTGCCTGCATCCGCGGGACTTGGTGCCGCTGTTGGAAAAACAGTTCCGCGCCGGCAAACTCGGCACAGCGGATCGGCTCATCAACCTCTCCGGTGGCGCCGCATCCGCCATGTCGCTCAAGCAACTCAGCGATTGGTGCGCCGGGCGCTTCGGTCCGCACACGGTGGCGCAGGACGGCACACCGCGGCCGTTCGACATCCCGTGGATCGTCCTGGACCACGCGAAAGCCACCCGGCTCTGGAACTGGCAACCGCGGACGGCCGCGTCGGCAATCCTCGACGAAATCGCCCGCCATGCCGAAGCGCACCCCGATTGGTTGGAGCTGTCTGCGCCCCGCTAGCCCGGGCTTGCCCCGCAGCCCGGTTGTTGTCGAATGGTCCGATGCCCGCGGCCGCCGCGCCTCTCCGACTTTATTCGATCGTTATCCCTGCCCGGGACGAGCAGGACTCGCTGCCGCCCACGCTGACGGACATCTACGAGACCTTCACCCGCGAAGGCGTGCCGCACGAGATCGTGGTGGTCGACGACGGCAGCCGCGACCGCACTTGGACCGTGCTACAGGAGCTGAAGCAGAAGATTCCCACGCTCGCTCCCGTCCAAAATCCCGGCCCGCATGGCTTCGGCCGCGCCGTCGTCTACGGTCTTAACCATATGAAAGGCGATGCGGTCGCCATCATGATGGCCGACGCCTCCGACTCGCCCGCCGACGCCGTGAACTACTGGCGTCTGCTGAACGACGGCTGGGATTGCGTCTTCGGCTCCCGTTTCGTCAAGGGCGGCGAGGTCATCGACTACCCACGCGTGAAGCTGCTCGTGAATCGCCTCGCGAATTTCTTCGTGCGAATCGGATTCAACATCCCGCTCAATGATACGACCAACGCCTTCAAGGCCTACCGCCGCACCGTGATCGAAGGCTGCCGGCCGTTTCTCGCGCCGCATTTCAACCTCACCGTCGAGATCCCGCTGAAAGCCATCGTCCGCGGCTACAGCTGGACCAGCATGCCGATTTCCTGGCGCAATCGCAAATACGGCGAGGCCAAGCTAAAGATCAAGGAGATGGGCAGCCGCTACTTTTTCATCTGCGCCTACGTCTGGCTGGAAAAGTATTTCTCCCGCGGCGACTACCGAAAAAAGTAAGTGTTCTCGCTCTCAAAACAGCGTGTTGACGCCCGCCGCACCACGCTGTCTCGTAACCGCTCCATGATCTACCTGCTCGGAGGCTCCGGTTACGTCGGCCACGCCTATCAGGCCCTGCTCACGCGCAAGGGCATCCCGTTCCGCAATCTGCGGCGCGCGGACGTCAACTACGCCGACCGCGCCACGCTCACGGACCTGCTCCGTCGCGAAAAACCCGAGTTCCTGATCAACGCCGCCGGCTACACCGGCAAACCCAACGTCGACGCCTGCGAACTGCACAAGTCCGAGTGCCTCGATGGCAACGCCGTCCTCCCCGGCACCATCGCCCTCGCCTGCGCCGATGCCGGCGTGCCGTGGGGCCACGTCTCCTCCGGCTGCATCTACACCGGCGCGCGCAAGGACGGGTCCGGCTTCACCGAGACCGACACACCGAACTTTTCCTTCCGCACTAACAACTGCTCGTTCTACTCCGGCACGAAAGCCCTCGGCGAAGAGGTCCTCGCCGACAAACCGAGCGTCTACGTCTGGCGCCTGCGCATCCCCTTCAACGAAGTCGACAACCCGCGCAACTACCTCACGAAGCTCCAGCGCTACGCCACGCTGCTCGAAGCCACCAACTCCATTTCGCAACTCGAAGAGTTCGTCGCCGCCACCTTCGCCTGCTGGGAGAAGCGTGTGCCCTTCGGCACCTACAACGTCACCAACCCCGGCCAGATCACCACGCACGAGGTCGTCGAGCTGATCAAGAAGACCGGCGTTTCCGACAAGAACTTCCAGTTCTTCAAAGACGAAGCCGACTTCATGTCGAAAGCCGCCAAGACCCCACGCTCCAACTGCGTCATGAACTCCTCGAAGCTCGCCGCGACTGGCATCCGCATGACGGAGGTCCACGAAGCCGTCGAACGCGACCTGCGCCGCTGGGTGCGCTCCGCCTGATTTCCCCATGAACGTCCTCGTCACCGGAGGCTGCGGCTTCATCGGCTCCAACTTCATCCGCCAGCGCCTGCTCGAAAATGGCTCGAAGCTCACGAAGCTCGTCAATCTCGACGCCCTCACCTATGCCGGCAACCCCGCCAACCTCGCCGACCTCGCCTCCGATCCGCGCTACGTTTTTGCGCACGGCGACATCGGTGACACCACGCTCGTTGCGCAGCTCCTCGCCGAGCACCAGATCGACGCCGTGGTGAACTTCGCTGCCGAGTCGCATGTCGATCGCTCCATCGATTCGCCCGAGCCCTTCATCCAGACCAACGTCGTCGGCACGCTCCGCCTCCTCAACTGCGCCAAGCAATACTGGTCCAAACTCCCCGAGCCGAAGAAGAGCGCCTTCCGCTTCCTCCACGTCTCCACCGACGAAGTCTACGGCTCGCTCAAGCCCGGAGCTGCCGCGTTCACCGAGGACCACAATTTCGAGCCCAACTCGCCCTACGCCGCCTCCAAGGCCGCCAGCGACCACCTCGTCCGCGCCTACCAGCACACCTACGGCCTGCCGACGCTCACCACCAACTGCTCGAACAACTACGGCCCGTTCCACTTTCCCGAGAAACTCATCCCGTTGATGATCCTCAACGCCCTCGAGGGGAAAAACCTTCCCGTTTACGGCGACGGCATGCAGATCCGCGACTGGCTCTACGTCGAAGACCACGCCAGCGCCATCTGGACCGTGCTCCTCGGCGGCCGCGTCGGCGAGACCTACAACATCGGCGGCTGGAACGAAAAGCCGAACATCGAAATCGTGAACACCATCTGCGCGCTGCTGGACAAAAAATCCCCGCGCGCCGACGGCCAGAGCTACACGAAGCAAATCACCTACGTCGCCGACCGCCCCGGCCACGACCGCCGCTACGCCATCGACGCGACCAAAATCCACCGCGAACTCGGCTGGAAACCCGCCGAAACCTTCGCCACCGGCATCGAGAAGACCGTGGACTGGTATCTGACGCACCGCAGCTGGGCCGCCGACATCACCGCGAAGAAATACTCCCGCGAACGCCTCGGCACCAAAGTCTGATTTTACCCCCATGAATCGCAAAGGCATCGTCCTCGCCGGCGGCTCCGGCACCCGCCTCTACCCGCTCACCATCGCGATCTCGAAGCAGCTCATGCCGGTCTACGACAAGCCGATGATCTACTACCCGATCTCGGTGCTCATGCTCGCCGGCATCCGCGAGATCCTCGTCATCTCCACGCCCACCGATCTGCCGCTCTTCAAGAAACTCCTCGGCGACGGCGCGAACCTCGGCCTCAAATTTTCCTACGCCGAGCAACCCAGCCCCGACGGCCTCGCCCAAGCGTTCACCATCGCCGCCGACGTCGGCTTCCTCAACGGCACCGAGCCATCCGCCCTCGTTCTCGGCGACAATCTTTTCTACGGCGCAGAATTCGTCGGCTCGCTGGAACAAGCCACCCGTCGCACCGCCGGCTCCACCATTTTCGGCTACCACGTTGCCAACCCCACCGCCTACGGCGTGGTCGAATTCGCCCCGGATGGCCGCGTCGTCTCACTCGAGGAAAAGCCCAAGCAGCCCAAGTCCAACTACGCCGTCCCCGGCCTCTATTTCTACGACGAACAAGTCGTCGCCCTCGCCCGCAGCCTCAAGCCCTCCGCGCGCGGCGAACTCGAAATCACCGACCTCAACCGCCTCTACCTCGAACGCGGCGCGCTCCACGTCGAACTCTTCGGCCGCGGCACCGCGTGGCTCGACACCGGCACGCACGACTCGCTCGTCGAAGCCGCCACCTTCGTCCACGTCCTCGAAAACCGCACCGGCCTGAAAATCGCCTGCCTCGAGGAAATCGCCTTCAAGAAAGACTGGATCGACCGCGCCGGCCTCGAAGCCAACATCAAGAAGCTCGGCAAGTCCTCCTACGGCGACTACCTCCGCCGCCTTCTCGCCTGAGCTTGGCGTTCGCGAGAACGCGCTCCTCAACGCGCTGAAGTTCCATGCAGGTCTCGTTCATCATCCCGCTTTTCAACTGCCTGCCGCTCACTCAGGCCATGTTGACGAGCCTGCGCGAGACGCTTCCCGCCGGACTGGCGCACGAGATCATTTTCGTCGACGATGGCAGCACCGATGGCACGCGTAGCTGGCTGGAGACGCTGCCCACGCCCACACGCGTCATCCTCAACGAGAAAAACCAGGGCTTCGCGGCCACCTGCAACCGCGGCGCGGCAGTCGCCACGGGGGAGTTTCTTTTTTTTCTCAACAACGACCTCGTGCTGCAGCCGGGCTGGTTCGAGCCGATGCACGCAGGCTTCGCTCGCCTTCCGCGGTCCGGCATCATCGGCAACGTGCAACTCCGACACGCCGACCGCACGCTCGACCACGCCGGCCTTGTTGTCAGTGCCAACGGGAAACCCGTGCACCTTAAAACGCTGCCGTCCGCCACGACCACCACACCGGGCTACGCCGCGATGCCGGCTGTCACAGGCGCGTGTTTCGCGATCCCACGCGGACTCTTCGCGCAACTCGGCGTCTTCGACGAGGAATTCAAAAACGGCGGCGAGGACGTGGATCTCTGCTTCCGTGCCCGCCAAGCCGGTCGCTCCACTTGGACGGCGCTGCAAAGCGTCGTGCTGCACCACGTCAGCGCTTCACCGGGAAGAAACCTTCGCAACGAAGAAAATTCTTACCGCCTTTTTCGCCGCTGGCGCGACGTGTTCGAACGCGAGGCGTGGCGCGCCTGGTGCGAGACTTTTCTCGCCGACGCCCAAGCCGGCCGCCTCCCGCGGCACCCGAGAGCTGAGAAGGCCGCGGCCGATTTTCTCGCCGGCGTCACACCGCGTCCTGGCCGCTGGGCCGAGAGCAATGTCAGCCAGAATCTTCATGCGGAGGAATCGCGCTGGGAGCAGCTCCTCCACGCAGGGAAAGCGCTTGCCGCGCCGCACGGTTTGCCGCTCTCCTGACCAATCCTATGTCGCTTTGGAGCAGACAAACGTCGCCCGCTTCGCGCTCCGTCGCTGGTTGGTCGCCACCGCAGGAGACGCAATGGCCGAGTCACCGAGTGTTCTTCAGCGGCACCACCGCATGGCTCCGTGACCGCGGCGAAATCGGCGTGCCGGTCGTGGTGCCCGGGCACCGCCTCGAGATCATCGGCACCGTTGTCGACTACTCGAAGGAGTTTCCCACCTCGGTGCCGTTCCCCGGCCTCCGGGTGAAACTGAATGGGAAAGAACTCGGCGCCATCTGGCCGGTGCGCGCGGGCGCCTTCCTGTGGCAATTCCCTCTGCCGGGAGGCGGTTTGCCAGAAAAGTCCGTCGTCACGCTGGAACTCGACGACGTTTATTGGAGCAACTGGCTTGCCTGGCTCGGGCGCGTGACGAAGCCGCTGAAGTTTCTGCCGTCGTCCCTCTACAAGCTGCTACAGGAATACCGCCTCCAGCGCCGCAATCGCTCGCTCGCGCTCGAGGCGCTGCGCGTCGACGGAAAGGAGCTCATTAATTTCCGTCTCGGCCATCTCACGCCGGCCCGCCCCTTCGTGCAGCAAAGTTGGAAGCCGGGCCTCAACGTCATCGGTCACTTCCGCGCCGCACTCGGAGTCGCCGAGATGGCGCGGTGCATGGTGCGCGCTGCTGACGCCGTCCAGCTGCCGACCGCACTCGTGGAGCTCAAGATCAACTGCCTGAACTCGCGCAACGACGACTCGTTCACCGCACGTCTGCAGGAGGAGAATCCGTATCCGATCAACGTCTTCCATCTCGACGCTCCGCAGGCCGAGGAAATCGAGCATCATCATGGCAAGGCCTTTCGCCAAGGCCGCTACAACATCGGCTTCTGGGCGTGGGAACTGACCGATTTTCCCGACAGCCGCGTGCGCCATCACCGCCTGTTCGATGAGATTTGGTGCCTGTCCGACTTCGCGCGCACCGCGATCGCCGCAAAGCTGCCGAAGCCGGTCCTGACCATGCCTCTCGCGATCGATTTTCCGATCCCACGCGGCGACTTCCGCGCCAAGTTCGGCCTGCCCGCGCGCAAATTTCTCTTCCTTTTCATCTACGACCTCAACTCGACGCAGGAGCGCAAGAACCCGCAGGCCGTCATTGCCGCGTTCAAGCGCGCGTTCCCGAATCCCGGCTCGGCGGGCCTCGTCATCAAGACGCACAATCCAGGCCTCAATCCCGCCGAGTTCGCCGAACTCCAAGCGCAACTCGCCGACCTGCCGGACGCTCACCTGATCTGCGACACGCTGCCGCGCGAGACGGTGCTCGAGCTCCAGCAAGCCTGCGACTGCTTCGTCTCGCTCCACCGCGCCGAAGGCTTCGGCCTCGGACTCGCCGAAGCGATGTTCCTCGGCAAACCGGTCATCAGCACCGATTGGTCCGCCACCACGGAGTTCGTGACCGCCGCCAACGGCTTCCCGATTCGCTACCAACTCAAGACCCTCGAGCGCGATCACGGCCCCTACGCCCGCGGCCAGACTTGGGCCGATGCCGATGTCGAGCACGCCGCTCACGCAATGCGACAAGTCGTGTCGGATTCGGCGTTGGCGCAACGCCTCGGTCAACAAGGCGCGGCCGACATCCGCCGTTTGTTCTCTCCCGCCGCGATCGGCCGGCGTTATCGCCAGCGCCTCGACGCTTTCAGTCTTTGGTAAACCTAGCGGGGTTCAGGCCACTGGGCCGCCACACTCAACTGAGCGCACCACCGATTGCGGCCGGCGATTCACCGTGAGAAACATCCGGCCGATATACTCCCCAATCAGTCCGAGCATCACCAACTGCGTGCCGGAGAACACCAGCAGCGCGCCCATCAGCGAACCCCAGCCGTATCCCGGGCCGTCGTTCATGAAGCGCAGATAGAAGACGATCGCGAGGCCGGCGAGTCCCCCCGCTGCCATGACGAGCCCGAGCAGCGTCGCGATGCGCAGCGGCATCACGGAGAAATTCACGAACGTGCTCGCCCAGAGTCGCAACAGACGGCGCAGCGTGTAGCCGCTTTGTCCCGCTTGTCTCGCCCGATGCTGCACCTCGAGTGAGCCGATGCTCTGTGTCACCTGCAGCAGTAGCCCGTCGATATACGGGAACGGGCCCTCGTGGCCCGCGACCTCCTTCGCCACGAATGCGCTCACGCACCGAAAACTCGAAAGATAAAAGCCCCGCGGCTTATCGAGCACATAGTCCGTCAGTCGATTGGTGAACCAGCTGCCGAAATTCCGAAACGGCGAATGCTCCTTCTGCGCGTAGTGACCATAGACGACATCGAGTCCCTCCGCCTGCGCCTTTTCCCACAACCGCACGGCCTCCGTGGGCGGATTCTGCCCGTCGTCGTCGAGATTCACCACATGAAGTCCCCGCGCATGGCGGTAGCCCGTCAGCACGGCGTTGTGCTCGCCGAAATTCCGCGCGTGATTCACGAACGTGATCGGCACCCGCGCCTCGCGCACGAGCTCGCGGCAGACCGTCGCCGTCGCATCACGGCTACCATCGTTCACCAGGACGATCTCGTGCCCGCCGGCGATCGTGAGCGCCTCGATTTCCTTCACCAGCGGCCGAATGGTCTCGACGCTGTAGTAAAGCGGGATGACGAAGCTGAGAGCCGGCTGGTCCGGGGTCGACATGAGCGAAGGCGAAATCACCACGCCGCCGCCGCTCTGTCAACGCCCCGCGCCACAACGATCACCGAGCTGCCGAACGGGAGCGCACTGCCCGTCCGCAGCCAGACGTTTTCCAGTTGCATCAGCACATCGAACGCACGCTCGATCGCCGGCGGAAACAGAAACACATCGCTCGCTCCTTCCGGGGCGGGAAAGAGTTTCCTCCGCACCACCGCCAACGGGAAGGTCGTCGTATTCCAATAGCTCGACCACGTCGGACGCAGCCCGCTGGCGCGCAGCAGCTCGTTCAGCTCGCCCCGCGAGCAGCGCCAGAGATTTCCCACCTGGCGGTCGTGATACGAATGCATCCAGCGATACGCCGGCATCGTCAGCACCAGTGCGCCGCCCGGCTTCAGCACGCGCCGAAACTCCGCCAATGCCGCACGACCGTCCGGCACCTGACACACGACATCGCACGACACCACCGCATCGAACTGCCCGTCCGCAAACGGCAGCGCCGTCACCGAGCCGAGCGTCACCGGCAGACCCGTGCGCACCCGCGCCGCCTCGACGGCGATCGCCGAAAAATCCAGTCCCTCCAGCCGCCAGCGAGCACTCGTCGCGGCGAGCCGCCGCAACAGGCCGCCGGTGCCGCATCCGGCATCGAGAATCCTCGCATCCGGTTCCGCCACTCCACGCAGCGCTGCCGCGACGTGGCGATGCAGCGCGCGGTAATACCACATGACGTCCTCAACGTCGGCCATCTTGCGGTATTCGTCGTCGTGCACGGCGCGGAAAATTAGCCGTCGCGATCCACGAGGCGACGAGATTTACCGCGAGCTCGCAAAATGTCGGCATAGAAAGGGATGGCCTGCCCTGTCTCTTTTGCCATCCTCGCGGCGACTACACATGCGACTGCGCGTTGAAAAAAGCACCGCTCTCTACCGCTCGCTAACCGCAGCCGCGATCGTGGGCACGGCGCTCTGGGCCACAGGCCTGTGGCGGTGGAGCGCGTGGCAACTGCCGGCCGCGTATTCGATCGATGCTTTGGAAGTCCTGGCGCGACTGAAACTCTCCGGGCAACTCGGCCTGGCGTTCTTCTTCGATAAAACCATGCCTCCGATCGGCGCACCATGGGGCGCCGATTGGTCGAGCTACCCCATGCCCGATGCACCGCTCTTTATTCTCTTCGGGAAGATCGGCGCGACGATTGGGCTGATCCCAGCCAGTAACCTAGCCTTGCTGTTCGCCCACCTCAGCGCAGTGGCAGTATTCTATCTTTGCAGTCGCGCGCTGGGACATCGCACGCCGTTTGCCACCGGCGCGGCCGTTTTGTTCGGGTTCAGTTTCTATCTGCTGCACCGGAGCCTGTCGCACTTTTCCTTCACGCTCGCCTACGTCGTGCCAGCTCAGCTGCTGCACGTGTGGTTAATCGGCAGCGGACATCAATTGCTGCGACTCGCACGCTGGCGCTGGTTTGGGATCGCCACCGCAGTGGCGACGGGCATGGGCAATCCCTATTTTGGCTTCGCCTACTGCCTGTTGATGGGGGGGGCGCTGGCCTACCAAGCGGCCACGGCTCGACGCCGCGCGAACTTGCGGTGGGGCGGCATCTGCCTTGCCATTTTTTTCGGCACGCTGGTGTTACTGAACTACAGCTCGCTGCTGGCCATGCTGCGCGGAGATTCCGGACTGGAACGTAACTATGCTGCCACCGAACTCTACGGTCTCCGACCCATCGAGTGGTTCATCCCGCCACCTTCGCATCGCTGGGGCGAGGTGGGCGCAATCGGCGAGCGCTATGCCGCGGTAAGCACCTTCAAGGGCGAGTTGTTTTCTCCTTACTTCGGTCTGGCAGGCCTTGCGGGCCTGCTCTGCATGATCGGCTCGATCGTGCGGCGCTGGCGCCGGGGTGGTCCGCGCGCGCGCCCCGGCTACGCGGCGGCATTTTCCGGGATCACGATTTTTTTCGTGATCGGCGGAATCAACAGCCTGCTGGCTTTCGGCGGCCTCGACCTGTTCCGCGCGGGCAATCGCTACAGTATTTACTTGCTGGCGCTGGCGCTGTTCGCGCTCGCCTCATGGGCCTCGCGCGCCGGTCGCCGCGTCTCCCCCGTCGCGGCCGTCGTGATTACCACGGCGCTGGTGGCGATCGGCCTTTGGGATCAAGTGCCCAAGCCGCGCTCGTCTTCGGCGAACGCTGCCCTCGCCAACCAAATCGCGATTGATCGGGAAGTGGGTGCGGCGTTGGACACACAATTGCCGGCCGGCGCCGCTGTCTTCCAACTGCCGGCCGTCCCCTTTTTGGAACAACCTCCTGTTCACGCCATGACCGACTACGAACTGTTTCGGCCTTGGTTGTTCACCGAGCGAACGCGCTTTAGCTACGGCCTGCTCGCAAACGAACGCGCGCTGCGGTGGGAACGCTACGTCGCCACGCTGCCCACAGATCTTCTCTGCGCTGCCCTCGAGGAAGCCGGCTACGCCGCGCTCTATCTTAACAAATCGGCATTTTCCGACGGGGGCGCACAACTGCGTTCACAGCTCAAAGCCCTCGGAAAAAAAGTCCTGGTGCAAGCCGGTGAACACATCGTCTTCGCCCTCCAGCCTGTCCACACACCACGTTTGCCGGATCTCAACGACGCGCGGTTGTCCGATCCGTGGCACACGACGCTCGTGAGAGAAGACCAGTTCCACCTCTACGCCGGTGAAGGTTGGTTTCCCCTTGAGCACGACTCCAGCGATTCTTGGCGCTGGGCCGGCAACGAAGCGACTCTGCTCATCTGGTCGTCGAGTCATGAGCCGCAAGCTGCCGAATTGACGCTCGAGGCCAGCGCGCTGCGGCCCGGCGTGCTCATCGCCAACTTCAACCGCAAGATCGTTTGGCGCGTGAATGCCGGTCCCGCGCCCATTCCTAAAGCGAATTTGTTCCTGACCCTGCAACCCGGTTCGAATTTGGTGACCTTTCGGTTCAACGGACGGGCGGTCCGCCCGTCTAACGCGGACTCCCGCATTCTAGGCTTCAAGTTGAGCAACCTGCGAATCGCTCCAAAACCCTGATGCATGTTCGAGTTCGCCGCCGGCTCCGCCAGTGAGCTGGTCGAACCGAGATGCACCGCCATTTGATCGCGTTTCAATGATCTTTCGATGCTGACCGGACTGCTCATCCTCGCGGGCGCACCCGTCGCGCTGTGGCTGCTCGGTGCGTGGTGCGGCCGACGACTCGGGACAACGCCCGGCGAACGCCTCGCGTGGAGCCTGCTCATCGGCCTCTGCCTGCTCTTGTGTGCTGCCGCCGCCGTGAACGCGTTCGTGCCGCTGCGGGGATTCGGCGCGTGGATCTGCCTGCTGCCTGCCGGGCTTTCGTTGCCGGGAGTGGTGCGCAGCGACGCGCGCGAACTGGTAGGGTTGTGGTTTTCGCGTCGCGGTGCGGTGGTTGCGTTGAGCGCGGCGCTGTTTCTCGCGATCTTACTAGCTCCGCTGATACGCTCCGACGTGCTGTTCTACGGCGGCGCGGCAAACCACGATGCGTTTTTCTGGGTCATGGGCGCGGAACGGCTGCGCGAAAGCAACTACCTCGCCCTGTTCACGCGCAACGCTGAACACCCGTGGCTGAATGTCACAACCGCCATCGCCGGCTGGCAGCCTGGCTGGGGACGCATGGGATCCGAAGCATGGGTCGCCCTGTGCGCTTCGCTGACGCAGACCTCGCCGCTGCGCGCCTATCTGTTCGCTTCCGCCGCCCTGTTCTCGGTCTGGCTCGCGGCGTGTTACCTGGTGATCCGTTTCTTCATCGTGGACCGCGTCACCGGCGTGATGCTCGCAATGCTGGGCGCCGCCCAGCCGCTGTTTGCCTTCTTCCACCACAACGAGAACCTGCCCAATCTCCTCGGCATGCTCGCTGGCACCACCTTCGTGCTCGGACTCGAGCACTCTTTTCGCGCCGTTGCGCGACGTGATCGTGTGCTCGAAGTCGGTGTCGCCGCGGTCGCGTTTCATGCGCTGCTCTGCAGCTATCCCGAGATGGCGCCGTTCGTGCTCTTGCCCGCGGGCGCGTTGACGCTGCGCCGCGTCGTTGGCGAACCGCGCACGCAAGCGTGGGCGATCGCCGCGCTCTTCAGCGCGAGCACGCTCGGTGCGCTCATCAATCCTGCCACGACGGTGCGCGCGTGGCATGGCTTCGGCGTCTCGTTCGCAAGCGCACGAGCGAATACGAACTGGGCCAACGTGCTCGGCAAGACCGAGCCGTCGGAATTCATCCCCGCACTGCTCAGCTTGTCCTCCAAAGTCGGAACCGAACTCGGGGTGGTCGGGGGCGCGCTTGCGTCGCTCGGCTTGATCGTGGCATTCGGCTTCGTCGTTGCTCGTTCGCGTGATCGAGTCGGGCTCCTGGCGCTCTTCCTCGGCGCACTGGTTCTCGCGGGCTACACAGCGCAGACGGGCTTCCTCTACGGCTGGCAAAAAACCGTCCAATTTTCGGCGATCTTCATCGCATCGGTGTTGCCCGTCGGCGTCGTTGCTCTAGCCGGCGCCTTGAACGCTCGGCTTTCGCGCGCAGGCGTCATCGCCGCTGCAATCGTGTTCTTCGCCTACGTTCAGGTCGTCGTTTTCACCGACAATTGGAAGTGGAGCGGCCGGAAGACCCTTCACCGCGACTGGCTCGATCTCGGGTCCGCGTTACGCGATGCCCGCGTGGAACGAGTGGTGATCGAGGCGGACACGTTTCAATGGGCATTCTTCCACAGCATGTGGGCAACCTATTTTCTTCGAGACGTCACGATCAGCTTCGCTGCCGGCAGCGCGCAAAGCGGTGGATATGCGCATGAGTCCGTCGCTTTCGAATCACCGCATGACACGCGAGCGCCGCGATTGGTTAGCCGCGAATGGGCCGACACCGTGGGCACCGGGCAGGCGCGATTGCTGACGGGAAGCGACTTCGCTTTGCTCGCGCCGCGACCGGTGTCCTCTCCATAATCGATCGCTGCGCTGAAGTCGTGACCAAAAACTCATTGCGCTGAAATCAGCTTACACCTCACGCTATCGGGTTCATGTCGCTCCTTTTCACCCAACCGCGATCCGTCTGGCGCATCACGGCGCTGGCCGCCTGCGTGCTGCTGGTGGCCCTGCTCGCCGCGTGGCAAGGCGTGCTGGTGGAGACACCGATTTTCGAACAAGGCGACAGCGCGGTGAACAGCTTGCAGACGACGAACGCGAAGCACCTGCGCGAAATCTACGGCAACTACTCGCGGTTCGAATTCAATCATCCAGGTCCCGCATTCTTCTACGTCTACGCCGCGTCCGAGTTCATCTTCCACGACACTTTCGGCGTCACGCCGGCTCCCCACAATGCGCATATCCTGGGGTCGCTGATCCTACAGGTCGCTTGCTTCGTCCTCGCCCTTGCGATCGTGGAAAGCTGGCTGACCTCGCCTTATCTCTTGCCTGGGGCGCTGGTGCTTGGGGCGTGGCACTTTTCCAACACCTTCGGAGCTTTCACCAGTGTTTGGCCGCCGCACGTGCTGCTGATGCCATTCCTCTGCTTTCTCGCGGCGGCGTGCTCTGTCGCCGCGGGGCGAACCCGCGACGTCGCCGTGATGACTCTGACCGGCGGATTTCTCTTCCACGGCCACGTCGCTCAACCCCTGTTCGTCGGAGCGTTGGGTGGGGTCGCCCTCTTTGCCAACTGGCGTGAAGGGCGCCGGCGTGGCATTGATTGGCGGGCGGAACTGCGGGCACACCGTCGCACGCTGTGGTTTTGCGTCGCCTGCATCGGTATCTTCGTTTTGCCGCTCGCCATCGATGTGGTCCGCTACGGGACCGAGTCGAATGTCGCCACCATTCTCGGGCGGTTTCTTTCGAACGCGAGCCACGGCAAGACGCTGCTGCAGTCATTCCTTTATTTCCTGTCGTTCACAACCTACGCGACCAATCAGGAAGAAATTCTCACGCACTTGGGCGACGCGACCGCACAGTTCTTCGCGTTTAACGCTCTCCGCCTGGCGCTCTGGGTGCTCGCACTTCTGGCACCGGCCGCGCTCTTTTTCCTTCGCCGCGATCGTTTGGCCGAGGCGCCGCGCCGCTTCATCGCCGCGGCCTATCTCATGTTCGCCCTGACGATGAGCCTTTGCGCCATTTGGGGACTGCTCCAAGCCGGGCCAATGTATCAGTTCAACGGGTTCTTCTACTACGGCGTCTATTATTTCGGCGCGGTGCTGGGCCTCGGAGTTGTTCTCACTCTGTTTCCACCGCGCGAATCGCCGACGGCGGTGGTCTTGATTCTGTGCTTTGCCGCCGTCGGTTTCACGCGAGGCTTTGCCGCTCGCCCGCTGAACGATGACGAAACAGGCCGCGCAGTGCGCGACACGGTCGCCCGGCTCCTGCAGGAACACCCGGGTAAACGCGCCAAGTTGCTCGTCTTTGAACACGAGACTTGGCCCGCGGCCGCCGCGGTCGCTCTGGAATTGCAGCGCAACGGGATCCCATTCTACACCGCACAATCGTGGAACTTTATGTTCGGTCGCGAGCATGACATCCGTCATCTCGGCCCGGCGCCCGAAAACGCCGCCGACGTTTGGTGGCTCTCCCGTGCAGGCGAGGGCCGCGTGCCAGCGCCGCGGAAATTGAGCGTTGCGGCAGAACCCGCCGTTGTAGACCCACGCGGCGCCACTCTCTCATTCGGCCTCAACCAAAACGCCTTCCGTCACGTCATCAATGGCCTCACCACGGGCAACGTCGACTCAGCCTGTTCCGACGAGAACGCCGTTCGCTTTCTCTTCGCGCCCAAGCCCACCAGCAGCGACGTGCAACTTTTGTTAGACATCGCTGCGTGGAATTCCCCGCAGCAACGCGTCCAGATTCGTTGGAATGGCACGCGCGTGGGCGAACTCGCGCTGACGCCTGCGCGCACGCTGCCCACCGTCACCATTCCGGCCGCGCTGTGGAACGCCAGTCGCCGTGCGGTGCTCGAACTGTCGCTACCGGATGCCAAGCCCGCGATCTTCTCCGCCCGCCCCAGTTTACACGTTTCTGAGGCCATCCGCATCTGGCACATGTGGTTCGTCAGCGAAGCCGCCATCGACAAGACCACGAGCGCCGAACCCATCCTCGAGCTCGAGAAGGGAGCAAGTCGGAGGTTTACCGAAGCCGTCAACCCCACCGGAGATCGACTCGATTTTCGCACCGGAGGGCGCGGATTGAATGTGATTGCGACGGGACTCGGCACGGCGACGGATACCCTCACACCGATCACAGATCAGCACGCCGCGCTGATCTTTCGTGCGCAGCCCGCGACACGCGACGTGTTTCTTGAAGTGGTGGCACTTCCCTACACCACCGGATCCGGCAAGGCTCCGCATCAGCGCTGCCAGCTGCTATTCAACGGCCAGCTCATCTTCGATTCGCCTTTCACTGAGCCCGGCGTGATCCGCGCGGTCGTGGGAAAGGCCATGTGGAACGCCCGGCCGTTCGGGGTCATCCAGCTTGTGCTCCCTGACGCCACGCCCGCACCGCCGCCCCCCGGGGCACCCGACGCCGACGCGTCACCGAAAGTGCGCCAAGGGCTTGCGCTACGCTGGCTCGCGGTGCGTCCAGCGGAATGATCGGACCACGCGCAGGTTCGCGCCATCGCACCGCAGACACTACCGACTGCTGTCGCCGATGATCCTCCTCGACGCCACTCACACCAGCCACACGCGCGCGCAGACCGGCATCCAGCGCGTCGTGCGCTCGCTGTTCCGCGAACTGGAAAAACGCGGGCAAGCCGCGCCGATCTGCTTCGATCCGCACGAGCACGCGTGGCGCGGTCTCACGGCGCAGGAACTCGCCACGTTGCGCGATTCCGGGGGCGGCAGCGGCTCGCGCGGCGCAAAGTGGACGCTGACCCAGAAACTCGCCGGGCGCGCGCGGCGCCTGCTGGGCCGCAGCGGCGAACTGCCGCCGGCCCGCGGCCTCGTGGTGCCGGAACTTTTCTCCACCAAGGTCGCCGCCCAACTCCCCGCGCTGCTCGCGCGCGTGCGCGGCCCGCGCGTGGCGGTTTTCCACGACGCAATCGGGCTGAAATTCCCCGAACTCACTCCGCCCGCCACCGTCGCGCGACTGCCCGGCTACCTCGTCGAGCTCGCGCAATTCGACGGCATCGCTGCGGTCTCCGAGGATTCGGCGGCGAGCCTGCGCGATTTCTGGCGCTGGGCCGGCATCGCGCGGACGCCGCCCGTGTGCGCGATCCCCAACGGCGTCGACCCGGTGCCCACGGGGGCCCTCGGCGCCGCGAATAGCGGTGGCGCGCCACGCGTGCTCTGCGTCAGCACCATCGAAGGCCGCAAGAACCACCTCGCGCTCCTCGAGGCCGCCGAGACGCTCTGGCGCGAAGGTCGCGATTTCGAACTCGAGTTGATCGGCCTCGCCCGCGCCGACACCGCCGCGCCGGCGCTCGCGCGGATCGCGACGCTGCGCGAGAGCGGCCGCAAGATCACGCATCACGGCCCCGTCTCGGACGAGAAACTGCACGCCGCCTACGCGCGCTGCGCCTTCACGGTTTACCCATCGCTCATCGAAGGATTCGGCCTGCCCGTCGTGGAGAGCCTGCAACACGGCCGGCCGTGCATCGGCTCGGGGCACGGCGCGCTCGGCGAGGCCGCGCGGGGTGGCGGCGTGCTGCTGCTCGATCGACCCGACGCGGACCATCTCGCGACCGCGATGCGTCAGTTGTTGGGTGATGCGGCGCTCGCCGCCGATCTGGCGGCGCAGGCGCGCGCGCGCAAATTCCGCTCGTGGAGCGACTACGCCGGCGAATTACTCGGCTGGATGGCCGCGCTGCCGCGCCGCGACTGAAGTTCGGCCTTTGCGGTTGCCAACCCCTCCGTTTCGCCGCGTAGTCAGCGGCGGATATCCATGGCCCTCTCCCTCTTCACCAAGACCAAGAAGGCGATCATCGAACGCGCGAAGGACGACTACGCGACGAAGATGCGCCTGAAATACAAGCCCTACTACCACGCGATGGAGGCGCAACAGGGCACGCACATCCGGCTGCAAGGGCGGGACATGATCATGCTTTCGAGCAACGACTACCTCGGCCTGTCGTTCCATCCGAAGGTCATCGAGGCCACCGGCGCCGCCGCCAAAAAGTGGGGCACGAGCACGACGGGCGCCCGCATCTCGAACGGCTCGCGCGCCTACCACGTCGAACTCGAGGAAAAGCTCGCCGCGTTTCTCGGCCGCGAGGCCTGCCACATCAGCGTCGCGGGCTACGTTTCCTGCTGCTCCGCGGTCGCGACTTTCGCGCAGAAAGGCGACACCATCGTCGCCGACAAGAACATCCACTCCTGCCTCTGGGACGGCGTGCGCCTCTCGATGGCGGCCGTCGAGCGCTTCAGCCACAACAACCCCGAGGACCTGCGCCAGGTGCTGAAGAGCATCCCCTTCAGCACGCCGAAAATGCTCGTCGTCGAAGGCGTCTACTCGATGGAAGGCCACATCTGCCGCCTGCCCGAGATCGCCCAACTCGGCGAAGAGGCCGGCTGTTTCACGGTGGTCGACGACGCTCACGGCTTCGGCGTGCTCGGCCATCAGGGCCGCGGCACCGTCGACCACTTCAAGCTGAACGAGAAGGTCGACATCATCTGCGGCTCGATGTCCAAGTCGCTCGCGAGCACCGGCGGCTATGTCGCCGGCGGCAAGGACCTCATCGAGTATCTCCGCACGAACTCGAAGCAGACGCTCTTCAGCGCGGCGATCAGCCCGAGCATGGCGTTCACCGCCTCCGCCTCGCTCGACATTATGCAGAGCGAGCCGCAGCACCTCGAACGTCTCTGGCGGAACACCAAGCGTTACCGCGAGATGCTCAAGGGCCTCGGCCTCGACACTTGGGACAGCGAAACGCCCGCCGTGCCGATCGTGCTCGGCTCGAAGGAACTGGTTTACCGCTTCTGGCAGGCGCTGCTCGAGAAGGGCGTCTTCACGGTCATGTCCATCGCGCCCGCGGTTCCCCCGGGCAAGGACCTGATCCGCACCGCCGTCTCCGCGCTTCACAGCGACGAGGATCTGGAAAAGATCCACGCCGCGATGGCCTACGCGGTGAAGCAGCTCTGAGCGTCGCGCTCAGCGCAAGCCGCTCAACAAGACCTCGGCCGCCTGCCTCCACGTCGGCAACGGCCGCGTGACAGCCTCGGCGCGCAGCCGCCTTTGCAGCGTCGCATCGCTCAGCATTGCGCCTAGTTTCGCCGTCCAGTCGCCGGGATCGTTCGTCTTTGCGACAACGCAGCCGCCGTGATCGGCGTTCTCGCGCAACACCGGCAAGTCGCTGCACACGCACGGCACGCCGCGCCACAGCGCCTCGATCACCGGCAGGCCGCAACCCTCCGCGATCGTCGGAAACGCCACCGCGCTCGCGTTCGCGTAGAGTTCGCGGAGCTTCGCGTCGTTCGCGGCCACGTGCAGCTGCAGGCGGCGCTCCCGCTTCGCGAGCGTTTTGATGCGCTTCACGATCGGCTCGCCGAAGTGAGGATTCACGCGCCCGACGATGTGCAGGTCAAAGTCGGCTCCGGCGCGCCACAGCGCCTCGGCCGCATCCAGCAGAAACATCTGGTTTTTGCGCGGCTCGATGATGCCCACGCAGAGAAACGACCCGCGCGCCGGCACCGCCGTTGCCACGCTCGCGCGCGGCGAGCCGTCGAAATCCGAACCGAGTTCCACCGCGCCCGTCTGCGCCCGCACCGCCGCGCCCTGCCACGCCCAGAAGCCCGTGAGATCACGCTCCACCGCGCGCGAGATGCCCCACACGCGATCGAAGCCGGCAAGCAGCTTCATGTAGTCCGGATGACGCTGCACGCTGTGCGGCCAAGTGATATGCGGATGCGTCAGCGGAATCGCGTCCGGGAAAATTGCCGCAAGCCGACAAGGCGGACGCGCGATGAACTCGCGAAAGCCCGGTCGCTCCGCCCCGCTGAATAGCTCGACCGTCAGCAGCCAGTCGCTCGCGTGGAAGATCACGATGCGGGCCTTCGCCTCGACCGTTTCGAATCGCCCTTTCCTCCACGCTACCGGCACGACGGCGTCTCGCATCTCCGCCAGCAGGCGCGAACTCACGCGCGTCAGGCCCGACTTCTGGCGGGCGGCGTGCATTTTGGTGACGTCGAAGTAGATCATCGCCGGGCCACCGACTGAAAGAGTTCGAGCAGGCGCGCGGTGTTTTTCCGCGCGTCGTAATTTTCCTCCACCCATGCCCGCGCTCCGCGCCGCAAGCGATCCGCGAGCGCGTCGTCGGTGGCGAGGCGCTCCAGCGCAACTTTCCACGCCGCCGGGAGGTCGACATCGCACACCAAACCGGTGCGTTCCGACTGCACGGCTTCGACCGTCGCCGACACCGGCGAACTCACGACCAGCACTCCGGCGGCCATGGCTTCGGGGATGACGTTGGGCAATCCGTCGCGATCGCCGCTCGGCGCCACCACGCCGGTGTGCAGCAGCACGTCGGCCCAGGCGAGTTCACTCCAGATTTGCTCGTGCGGCAGCTGGCCGAGGAATTTCACGTGCGCGGAAAGACCCAGCGAGGCCGCGAGCGCGCGCAATTCCTCGCGCAGCGGCCCATCGCCCGCGATGCGCGCCTCGAATGCAAAGCCAGCATCGCGCAACGCCGCGTAGATGCGGAGCTGGTGATGCAGTCCCTTCTTCTCCACGAGCCGCGCGATGCAGAGCAGGCGCAGCGGACGGCGCGACGCGCGCAGCGGTTTGAACGCGGGAAACTCCGCGAGGCCTCGACGGATGGAGAAAATTTTCTCCGCCGCGATGCCATGCTCGATGAGATATTGCCGGCCAGTGTCGGTCGAGGTCTGCACGAAGCGCGCGAGGCGCAGCTTCTCGAGCAGCCACCAGTCGCCGCCGTGCTCATAGAGATCGTAAGCATGCGCACCGCAGCTGAACGGCAGACCGAGGATGCGCCAGAGCAACCACCCGGCCGTCGCGGGCGCGCCAGCCCACGCGCCGTGCACGAGATCGGGCGGATCGCGGCGGAACTCGCGGTAGAAGCACCCGGCGAAACCGGCCCCGAGCATGTTCTCCCAGAAATTCAGCCACGCCGGTGGGGCGCGCATGATCACGCCCTCGAAGAGATCGCGAACGATGCGCGGACGCCGCAGGCAGTTCCACGGAATCGTGAACACGAACAACGGCACGAGCTTCCAGAGATTGAAGGTGCGCACCGGACGGCCGCGAAACTCACCGCCGCCACCCCACAGCGAGTAGAGCCGCACGTCGACGCCGTGGTCGATCAATGCCGCAACGTCGCGCTGCAGGAACGTTTCCGAGGTCTTCGGAAAGGTCGTGAACAGAAACGCGACTTTGAGCGGGCGAGCGGGCAAGCAGCCGATGAACTAGCCACGAAGCGGCTCGCAGGGACACAAAAAAGATGCGATCCTGCTCGCTCCGACTTTTCCCCAAGTGCATCGTCTGATGCCGAATCCGCCCGATGAATCGCTGGTTTCATCTCCCATCAGTCACCCTAGTTGCATGGATTCTCGCCGGCTGCGCGTCGCAACCTCCGCCGCCGAAGCCCGACCGTGGCCCGTCCAGTCCTCTGTTCGGCCAATTGCAGGCGCTCGACCCGGCGAAGAACGCGAACGACTCGTTGCCCGTGCCCATACGGCGAATCGCGCCGAACTACCCCATCGAGCTCCGGGAGAAAAAGATCACTGGGCAAGCTCGCGTGGAGTTCATCGTTGAACCCGACGGTTCAGTGCAGCTCGCCCGAGTCGTCAACGCAACCCATCCGGGCTTTGCCGCGCCGGCACAACAGTGCGTGCTTCAATGGAAATTCGCCCCGGGCCGAAAAGATGGCGTGCCGGTTCGCTGCGCGAGCGAGGTGGCGATTCAGTTCGCTCTCGATTGAGCGGACGCTTCCGGCCACGAGCCCACTCAATTTCACGCGTCTATTTCGTCTTCGGCGGCGGGAACGCGCGGGGCTTCAGGCGGGTGCCGCTGACTTGTTGCGCGAGGTCGACGAGTTCGGTGATGACGGTCGTCGGCTCCTCGTCGTAGCGGAGCGAAAGGAATCGCTCGCGGAGCTCGCGATAATCCTGCGGCGTTTCCTGCCAGCGCTTGATCAGCGCGGCGAAATCGTCGGCGTTGCGGATGATCTCCGCGCCGTGACCATTGCGGAAGAATTTCACCGTGAGTTCCTCCTGAGGCATGACACCGCCGAAGGCGTTGAAAATGATCGGGCACTCGAAGTGCAGCGCCTTCGCGCAAGTTGTCGTGCCGCCGCGCGTGACGGTCGCATCGCTCACCTGTAGGAGCAGGTGCACTTCCTCGGAGAAACCGTCGACGAAGCAGTTGAGTTCCGGGTGCTCGTTGCGCCAGTGCAGCACGTCGTTGTAGGCGTCGCGATTGCGGCCGCAGATGACGATGGCCTGCACGCGGTCGCCGTAGGGCAGGAGCCGCGGGAGGAGCTCAAGATGGTTGTTGGCGCCGTTGCCGCCGGTCGCGAGGAAGACCGTGAACAGGTCGGGACGCAGCTCGAGAGTGTCGACGAGATAATCGCGCTTGGCGCTCGCGGTCTTGAGCACCTCGAGGTGCGCGCGCGGGCGCATGAGGTGGCCGCGGACGCGGGTGCGCTCGCGGGGCATGCCGAGTTTCACGGCATAGTCGCTGGCGGTCGGCGTGCGCGAAATGTAGAGGTCCGCCGTCGGCTCGACCCAGTTCACGCTGTAGCCGAAGCCGCCGGAGAACTCGCCGCAATAGGTCGCACAGCGCACCTTGTCCGCGCCGAGCATTTTGCGCGCGAGTTGGAAGTAGCCGCGATTCAGGCAGTCGTGGACGCTGAAGATGAGGTGCGGCCGGTAGTCGAGGAGCACCTTCTCGTAGTAGCGGCGGCCCCAGGAAACCGAGCGGCGATTCAGGAGGCTGAGCAGCTCGACGAAGAGGAAGAATGCCTTGTGGATCCACGGGGACTTTTTCTGGATCCAGTTGTAGAACTCGACGCCCCACCGGAAAAACGTGGAGGACTTTTCGAGCATCTGCTCGATGCGCACGTCGACGTCGTGGCGGTAGAGTTCGAAGCACCACTCGGCAAAGGCTTGGGCGCGCGCGTCGTGGCCGGCGCCGGTCGAGGAGGTCAGTATGAGGATGCGGACGCGCGCCATGTCAGAGATCGAAGTATTTGCCGATGATCGCGCGCCGGAGCGACAGCGAACCGAAACGCGCGAGGAACGGGCTGACGACCGCCTGGAAGAAACGTCCGGTGCGCACCGTGCCGCTGCGGCCGCGTTGCAGGGCGCGGCGGAGGGAATCGGCGGCGTGTGCCGGCGCCGGGCCGCCCTCCATCAGACGGTGGAACGCGGCCCAGACGCGTTCTTGTTTGGCGTCGGCGAGTTTTTCCGGGCGCACGACCGCGCCTTCGAAATCGGTGCGATAATCGCCCGGGCGGAAATCGATCACGGCGACGCCGGTGCCGGCGGTCTCGAACATCAGGCTCTCGTTCAGCGCACTGAGGCCGGACTTCACGACGTTGTAGGTCGCCTGGTAGGGCATCGGGAACTCGGCGGCGAGCGACGAGATGTTCACCAGCACGCCGCGCTTGCGCGCGAGTAGGCCGCGGAGCGCCGCGTGCGAAAGGCGCGCGGTGTTCACCAGCATGATTTCCAGCTGGCGTTGCCAGAGCGCAAAATCGGTCTCGGCGAAACTGCCGAAGGCGCCGAAACCGGCGTTGTTGATCACGATATCGAAGCCACCGGCGGCGCGGTCCGCTTCGAGAAAAACGCGCTCGGCCGCGGCGCCGTCGCCGAGTTCGAGCGCGACGGCGTGGAAGCGCTCGCGCGGGGCGAGGCGTTTTGTATCGCGCGCGGTGCCCCACACCTCGACGCCTTCCGCGAGCAACATCTCCGTGAAGGCCAGCCCGAGTCCGGTGCTGGCGCCGGTCACGAAGGCGGTGCGGTAGCGCGACGAAAGCGGGGCGGCGCTCATCGGCGGCTCAGACGCTCTTCAGCACGAGGGCGACGTTGGCGCCGCCGAAGCCGCTGCTGTTACTGAGCACGACGTTCGGGCGGTTGGGCAGCGTGGAGCGGATGATGTTCAGTCCTTCGCAGGCCGGGTCGAGTTTCGTGATGTGCGCCGAGCCGGGCATGAAGCCCTCGCGGATCGCGACGGCGCAAAACGCCGCCTCCATCGCGCCGGCGAGCGAGAGCCCGTGGCCGGTCAGCGCCTTCGTGCTGCTGATGGCGGGACGCGTCGGGGCGTTGCCGAAAATGGCCTTGAGGGCGCGCGCCTCGGACATGTCGCCGATGGGCGTCGAGGTGGCGTGGGCGTTCACGTAGTCGACTTGGTCGGGCGTGATGTCGGCGGCCTTGAAGGCGTTTTCGATCGCGATGCGCAATCCGGTGCCTTCGGGGTGCGAGATGGCGACGTTGTGGCCGTCGGAGGCCTGGCCCCAGCCGGCGACTTCGCAGTAGATTTTCGCACCGCGGCGCTCGACCTCTTCCTCGCTCTCGAGCACCACGACCGTCGCGCCGCCGGTGCCGACGAAGCCATCGCGCGCCGCGTCGAACGGGCGCGAGGCTTGCGCGGGATCGGTTTGGACGGAGAGCGCGCGCATGCCGGCGAACGGCAGGATGCTCTCGACGTTGCCGTCTTCGGCGCCGACGACGAACATGCGTTTCTGGCGGCCGAGAGTGATTTCGTCGTAGGCGAAACCGAGGGCGTGGGCCGACGAAGCGCAAGCGGAGGAGAAGCCGGTGGACGCGCCCTTGATCTTAAAATGCGAGACGAGATTGAAGTTAACCGTGCCGGCGATGGACGCGACGATGCCGAGCGGCTGGCAGCGCATGACGCCGAATTTCCGCAGGCGCTCCAGGTAGTAGCCGAGCAGGAAGGGTGAACCACCGGACGCGGCGTAGAGGCCGGTGTCGTTGTTCGAGTAGTCGGCCTCGGTGAGTTTCGCGTCTTCGAGGGCTTGGAGCATCGCGCAGTAGGCGTAGACGCCGTGCGGCGCCATGCCGCGGAGCAATTCGCGGCGAATGCTGTAGCGGGCGGGAAATTTCCAGTCCTCCGCGTCGGTCGTGTCGGTTTGGAAGTCCTTGATCGGAGCGGCGACCTTGACCGGGATGTCCGGCTTCTGGAACGGCGGGTAGAGCACCATGCCGTGGCGCAACTCGCGCAAGCTCTCCGTGACGGTGGCGAGATCGTTGCCGATGCTCGTGATGAAGCCGACGCCGGTGATGTAGACTTTGCGCATGAGTGAGGTCAGGGGCGTCGCCGAGCGGGGGCCGGCGACAGAATCGGGACACTCAAGAGCGTTTCGCCGGGCCGGTCAACAGGCCCGTGCAAAACGGAAGCCATCCAGCTCGCGCTCAGGCCGTGGCTGCGGTGGGCTGCGAGCCGGTGCTCTCGATCTGCTTGCCGACCGCGTCGGCCGGCGCCGCGACGGCGGCGGGCTGGGCGGTTTCCTCGGCAAAGGCGAAGGTGAGCGTGATTTCCTCGGCGATCGCAGCCTTCTCCTGGCCGACGCGAATCTGGCCTTCGAAGGTGGCGAGCGGGAGCTTCAGGCGCTTCGGCTTGATCGAGAGACTGAGCACGTCACCCGGACGGCACACGCGGTGGCAGCGGACGCCTTCGCAGGAGGTGAAGAAAATCATCTTCGGGTCGACCGTCTTGCCGGCTTCGCCGATCTGGGCCTCAAGGAGGAAGAGCACACCCAGTTGGCCGAGCGCTTCGAGCATGATCGAGGCGGGCAGCACGGGGTTGTCCTTGAAGTGACCCTGGAGAAAGAACTCCTGGCCGCTGATCTTGTATTTGGCGTTGGCGCCGTGCGCGCTAACCGAGGCTTCGCTCAGGAACAGGAACGGCGGCTGGATCGGCATGATCGACGCGATTTGCTCGATCGGGAGAAATTTGGTGGGCTTCGGGAGGGGCAAGCCGCGGACCTTGCACTCGATGAAGGTCTTCACGTCGCCAACCGTGCGGAGGTGGCGCAGCTCTTCGTTGTTGATCGACATCTGCAGCACATCTTCCACGAGGATGACGATTTCCATCATCGTCAGCGAATCGATGCCGAGGTCCTCGATGATCCGCAGGTCGTCGTCTGCGTCCTTCAGCTTGGCGCGGAGGTCGGGCTCGACGAAGCGCTCAATGATGCCAAGGACGATGGCGGGCAGGTGCTCGGTGTTGCCGGTTTTGCGGAACTGAGCCGCCGCCTCGTAAGTCGCCGCGGAGCAACGCTTCAAGGCCTCGCGAAGGTTTGCATCATCCTCGGGAGTAAACGGTTTGAGCTGAAATCCCGAAGGATTGTTAACTGCCTGTGCCATTTGGGGAGAATTAGGTGAACCTGCCTGAGAGTGTAAACCCTAAAAACCTAGGGGCCGGGTGGCCGATGGTGCCGCCGTTACGACAACGAAGCCCCGCAAAGCCTCCATTAATAATTCGCTGGCGGCGGCACCCTCCCCCAGCCTAAACCCAACGTTCCCATGTCCGAACCTACCCAGCCACGCCTCGTGACCGTGACGCACGAGTTCTTTCCCCATCGCGGTGGCATCGCGGTCTACACCGCGGAGATGGCTGCGGCGGCTTCGCGGTTGGGCTATGCCGTGGAGGTTTGGGCGCCGAAACTCCCAAGCAAAACGACCGAGCCCACCTGGCCTTTCCAAGTCAACCGGCTGAATATCGACGGCTCCCACAGCCTCCTCAACCAGTGGCGGACAGCGCGCCACCTCCTGCGCCACCGCGAGCACTGGGAGGACGCGACCCTCTACGTCCCCGAGCCGGGGCCGCTGCTGTCGATGGCGCTCCTGCAGTTCTTCGACATTCTGCCCCCGGGCAAACTGGTCATCACGCTCCACGGCTCCGAGATTCTGAAACTCGCCATGCGCCCGCTCATGCGCGCGAGCGCCCGGCGGCTCTTCGACCGCGCCGACCGCATCAGCGTCGTCAGCCGCTACGCCGAACGTCTGCTCGTTGACCTCTTCCCCGACACCGCCCCCAAGGTCGTTCTCACCCCCGGCGCACTCCGCGCCGACTTTGCATCCGCCAATCTGCCCGGGCCGCGCGCACCGAAAGACCGCATCGTCATCCTCACCGTCGCGCGCATCCACCCCCGCAAGGGCCAGCTCCGCGTCCTCCAAGCCCTCAAAGCCCTCCCGTCCCCCCTGCGGGCCCGGCTCGAATACTGGATCGTCGGCGGACACGGCAAAGAGAACTACGAACCCGCCATCCGCGCCGCCGCCACCGAAGCCGGCTTCCCGGTCAAATTCCTCGGCGACGTGCCCGACGCCGACCTCGGCCCGATCTACGCCCAAGCCGACATCTTCGCGATGACGAGCATGCCGCACAAACTCAGCATCGAAGGCTTCGGTCTCGTCTACCTCGAGGCCGGCGCGCACGCCCTGCCGGTCGTCGCCCACGCCATCGGCGGCGTGCCCGAAGCCGTGATCGACGGCGAGACCGGCATCCTCGTGCCTCCCGACGACTCCGCCGCGCTGACCGCCGCCTTCGCTCGCCTGATCAACGACCCCGCGCTTTGCCGCCGCTTCGGCGCCGCCGGCCAGGCCCGCGCCCTCAGCCACACCTGGGACGCCGCCGCGCTCACCTTGTTTGGACAACCCGCCGCGCCCGCCGCAACCACGCCCCCGCCGCAATGATCGTCTCTCGCTCCACCGTTCACGTGCGCTACGCCGAAACCGACATGATGGGCGTAGTCTACCACGGCAACTACCTCGCTTGGTTCGAAGTCGGCCGCACCAACCTCCTCAAGGAGCACGGCATCGTCTACCGCGACCTCGAAACGCAAGGCTACCTCCTGCCCGTGATCGAAGTCGGCGCGAAATACCTCCGTCCCGCACTCTACGACGACGAGATCACGGTCATCACGACCCTCGCCGAGAAACCGCTCCTGCGCATCCGCCTCGACTACGAAGTCAAACGCGGCGACGAGCTGCTCGTCACCGGCTTCACCGTCCACAGCTTCATCAACAAAAAGGGCGAGCCCGTCCGCCCGCCGCCCGTGTTCGCCGAGCGCATGCGCGCACTCTTCGCCGCGAAATAGCGCCGACCCGGTCGGACGTCGGCGCCCCCCACCGCCACCGGGACGAAGGCGAGCATCTACACCATTTTCCAAAAATAATGTAGCCGGGGTCGCTGACCCCGGAAAAGGGCTTTCCCAAGCGAAGCAGCGCCGACCGGGCGCAGCGAGCCCGGCTACAGAAAAGGCCCTAGGGAACACCCGCGTATTCCGCGAGCACCGCCGCGTCCGTCTCCGTCGCGCGCGTCGCCGCGAGCAACTCCGCCGCGCGTCCGCCCGCCAGCTTCCGCACCGCCCACACCGCGTGCGCCCGCACCAGCGGCAGCTCATGCATCGCCAGTCCAACGAGCGCCGGCACGTGTGCCGCATCGCCCGAATTGCCCGCCACCACGCACGCGTTCCGCAACAGGCCCGATAATTTCAGTCGCTTCACCGCCGTGCGCCGGAAAGCCGTCGCGAATCTCTCCGGCGTCAGCGCGAGCAACTCCGCGAGCGTCAGACCCGCGAGCTCCTCGCGCGCCACGAGCAACGTCTTACGCCCCTCGCGCGCAAACCGGTTCCACGGACACACCTCGAGGCACACGTCGCACCCGTAAACCCGCGCGCCGATCCCCGTGCGCAGCTCGCGCGGAATCACACCCTTGTTCTCGATCGTCTGATACGAAATGCACCGCCGCGCGTCGACCACGCCCGGCGCAGTGATGGCCGCCGTCGGACACGCCTCGATGCACCGCGTGCACTTGCCGCACAACAACCCCGCCGGCTCGTCGCCCGTTGCCCGCGCGAGCTCCGGACGCAGCGGCGCGTCCGACTCGATCGCCACGCGCGTCAGGATCACCGACAGGAACAACCAGTTCCCGTGCTCGCGCGAAACAAGCATGCCGTTCTTCCCGCGAAATCCCACGCCCGCCCGCGCCGCGAAACCGCGCTCCAGCACCGGCCCCGTGTCCGTGTAGTAGCGGTAATCCGTCGCCGCCGCGCCGCAGAACTCCTCCAGCACCCGCCCGGCCGCGGCGAGACCCGGCTTCATCGTGTCGTGGTAATCCTCGTGCAACGCATAGCGCGCCCAACGCGGCCGCACCGTCGTCGCGAACTCTTCCTCGAGCGCATCGCTCCCGCGATAGTTCACGCCGAGCACCACGACGCTCCTCGCGCCCTCGAGCACGAGCGACGCGTCGCCGCGCTTCCCCACCGTGCGCTCCATCCACGCCATGTCCGCGTGCATCCCGGCCGCCAGCCACGCGCGCAAGGCCTCACCACCCGCCGGCGCCGCCGACGCGAACCGCACCACGTCGAAACCACACGCGAGCAATCGACCGCGCAATTCCTCCCGGCGCTCGCCCGCGAGCGCGGACTGCGTGGACCCGCTCATGCCGTCGGCCGCCACTCGCGCGCTTCCTGCCGATAGACGCGCAACACGTGCGCGACGATTTCGCGCAGCGGCCGCGAGTCCGTGAGAACCATCGTGCCGGTGCGCCGATAGATCGGCTCGCGCGCCGCATAGAGCGTGCGGAGTTTTTCCTCGCGATTCTCTCCGGCCAGCAACGGCCGGTGATTGTTGCGTCCGGTGCGCTCCAAAACCGTCGCGAGCGACGCGTGCAGGCAAATCACCACGCCACGTGCCTTGAGCAACTCGAGCATTCCGTCCTGCACCACCAATCCGCCGCCACACGAGACTACGCAACCGTCCGCCGGATGCCCGCTCTCGATGAACGCGCGCTCCATCGCGCGAAACGCCGGCTCCCCTTGCTCCGCGAAAATCTGCGGGATCGGCTTCCCCTGCGCCGCTTCGATCTCGTGGTCGACGTCGAGCAGCGTGTAGCCGAGCGTGCGCGCCGCGTGCCGGCCGACCGTGCTCTTGCCGGTGCCGGCGAAACCCACGAGGTAGAGGTTGACGCGGGGCGCTTCCACTCGCGCGAACGAATACCGCCCGCGCCCGCGGCGCAAGGCCGCCGTGCGTCGCGCCCCCACCTGTCGCCCCGGAAGCGCACACGCGATCCTCGAGCTGCGAACGCCCAAAGTTGCTCAATAGGAACATTCGCGCCGGCACTTCTCTCTCGGCAACCCGCGGCGTTTCGCCAAACCTCCGCGCACCATGTCCGCGTCCGTCCCGCCCGACTACACTTTCGCGAGCGACAACACCGCCGGCATCGCGCCCGAAGCGCTCGCCGCCCTCACCGCCGCCAACGCCGGCACGGTTCCCTCCTACGGCAACGATCCGTGGACCGCTCGCGCCAAGCAGCTCATCCGCGACGTCTTCGCGACGGACTGCGAAGTGTTCTTCGTCTTCAACGGCACCGCCGCCAACTCGCTCGCGCTCGCGCAATTCTGCCGCAGCTATCACAGCGTCATCTGCCACGAATTCTCCCACGTCGACACCGACGAATGCAGCGCGCCGGAATTCTTCCTCGGCGGCGGCAAGGTCATCACCGTCAAAGGTCCGAACTGCAAACTGCGCCCCGCCGACATCGAACCCGTCTTCTCGCGCGGACACGGCGTGCATTATCCGAAACCCGGCGCACTCTCACTCACGCAGGCCACCGAGTGGGGCACCCTTTATCAACCCGACGAGGTTCGCGCTGTCGCCGACCTCGCGCACGCGCACGGGCTCGGCGTGCACATGGACGGCGCGCGCTTCGCCAACGTCGCCGCCGCGCTCGCGCCGCGCGGCATCGCGCCCGCCGACTTCACGTGGCGCGCCGGCGTCGACGTGCTCAGCTTCGGCGGCACGAAGAACGGCATGAACACCACCGAGGCCGTCGTGTTCTTCAATCGCGAGCACGCGCGCGAGTTCGAGTATCGCGTGAAGCAGGGCGCGCAGCTCGCCTCGAAGCAGCGCTTCGCCGCCGCGCAATGGTGCGGCATGCTCGAAGGCGGCGCCTGGCTTAAGCACGCCGCGCACGCCAACGCCATGGCGCAACGCCTCGCCCGCGCGCTCATCGCCGCCGGCGGCAAGCTCGTCGTCGAGCCGGAGGTAAACGGCGTGTTCGTCGAGCTGACCTCCGCACAGGCCGACGCGCTCGCGGCGCGCGGCTGGCAATTCTACCGCTTCATCGGCGAGAACGGCTACCGCCTCATGTGCTCGTGGGCGACGGCGCCGGAAACCGTGGATCGCTTCGCCGCGGATTTCGCGGCGACGGTCGCACAAAGCTGAGCGCGGGGCGGTGGAGGCGTTCGCAACGCGGCGGCGATCAGCCTCGCCCTCCGCGGATCATCGGTGCGAACCGATTTCCGGCCCGCGGGGACGCGGGCCCTCCGAAGCAGACGTGTTCGGCGGACCGAAAACAAAAACGCGCTCCCGGTCGGGAGCGCGTTGGTGATTCTGAAATTTCGTCGGGCTGTCGCTCGCGCTTACTTCGCCGCGGGCTGCTCGGCCGGGGCGTCGGCCACGCCGAACACTTCGACTTCGAAGAGGAGCGTCGCGGCCGGCGGGATGCCGGGAGCGCCGGTGTCGCCGTAGGCGAGGTGCGGCGGGACGTAGAGGCGCCACTTCGCGCCGACCGGCATGTTCTTGAGCGCGAGGATGAGGCCCTCGGGCGCATTGGTGCCGGACTTCACGAGCACGTCGACCGGCTCCGGAATGCCGCCGCCCTGCTGTTGCTGCTGGAGCGTGGACTCGAAGACCTGGCCGTTGGTGAACGCGCCGATGAGGTGGATCTTGGCGAGCTGACCTTCCTTCGCGATCTGGCCCTTGCCCTCCTTGAGGACTTCGTAGCGGAGGCCGTTGCTGTTCGCGAGTTCCTTCACGGCCTTGTTTTCCTTCAGCTTGGTGAAGAACTCGGCGGTGTTGGCGAGGTTCGCGACGCGAATCTTCTCGAGGAGAGCCTGCTGCTTCTTCGCGAGGAAAGCCTGGAGCTGCTCGCCCATCTGCTTGCCGTCGTAAGTGAGGTCCTTGCCCTGCGCGGCCTCGGTCATGCCCTTGGCCATCGCGTCGATCTGGGCGGGCGTGAACTCGTAGCCGGCGAAGTTGCCGCGCGCCGCGAGCATCCAGCCATAAGCCTCCATGATCTGCGCTTCGGTGTAGGTCACCGCGGGAGCAGCCGGAGCGGCGGCGGGAGCGGCCGCATTGGCCGGGGCCGTCTGAGCGGCGGGCGCCTGCGCGCCGCTGCCGACCTGCGGGAGTTCGAATTTGACCGGGTTCTGCGCTTGGGCAGTCGCGGCGACGAGCAGGCCGAGGGAGGCGATGCCTGCGCTGAGTTTGGACGTGAATTTCATTGAGGGATGAGGCCCCGGTTGGAAAACGGCCCGGGTTCTTTGTGCCGTTAAAAGAGCGAACTTGCGGGGCCGCTCGCCAAAAATCAACCCCTTTGGCGGCCATTTTCCCTCGGGCCGCGCCCGACACCGGAGCTGTGAACATCACGGGCTTGTCACTCGCCGCGCCCTTGCCCACCCTCGCCAATCCCATGAACGAAAACCAATTCTGGCACAGCACCGATGGCCAGATTTTGACCGTCAAGACCAAGAACGGCGCCGACTCCGTCAGCCTCACTCTCGCCTTCTGGCCGCGCAATCCCTCCGAGATGGAGTTCCTCAAGGCGCACCTCGCCGACCTGCGGTTCACCGAGCGCTCGTCGCTCGCGCGCATCGGCATCGAGATGATCGCGCAGGGCGCGCCCAGCGTCGACGGCCACCGTCTGGTCCTCGACGTCGTCTGCTCGCTCTACGACCAGAGTTTCCCGAATGCGCCCTACTGGAAGAAACTCCTGCGCCCCGGCGTGCCCGCCGGCCGCCTCTTCTTCGCGCCCGTCGCCGCCAAGCTCTCGACCAAGGAAATCTGGGACGCCGTGCAGGCCAACCAGCTCAAGCTCCCGAACACCATCTCCATCGACTCGCAGGGCCGCGTGTTCTTCACGCCCCACGCCGTCAGCTACACGCTCAGCCCGCGCCTCACGCGCCTGAACTTCGAGCACATCGTCTCCGGCTACGCTGGCCGCAGCTTCATCGACAAGGTCCAGATCCGTCACGACGCCTCGCCGCTCACCATCCCGCCGCGCGCCGGCATCCTCACGAGCTGCTCGCTCTATTTGAAAGAGCACTTCGTCGTGCTCAGCCCCGGCGAGGGCAACTTCGGCCTCCACACCAGCGCCGTGCTGCTCGATCCCGTGAAGACGTTCGGCACGAACGTCATGTTGGAAATCTACAACAAGGGCGATCAACCCGTCGTGAACCCCATGGTCTCCGTCGAGGTCTTCCGCTCGCCGCCGTCCGAGGACACCGAGTTCAAGTCGCTCGCCAAACGCCGCACGCGCCTGCTCTCCACCGTCTCGACGCTCTACAAGTGCCTCGACGAGTATCCGGCTGTCGACTCCGGCGGCGCGAAACCGAAAACCAAGATCACCGTCCGCGGCCAGAGCGCCACGATGGCCAACCGCGCCGTCGTCGTCCGCGCGAACGACGAGGACCTCAAGAAACTCCTCGAAGCCGGCTCCTGCCCCCTCGGCGCCAACACCCTCATCGAGGCGCTCGACAGCGCTCCCGCCGACGCCGACACGCTCATCGCCGACTACTTCCCAGACCTGCTCGAGCACATGGAGCTCATCACGCGCCTCGGCGACGTGAAGCTCAAGCGTGTCATCTTCCGCCGCGCCTCGCGCACGCACGGCTACTTCCTTTCCTCGAACGCGCACGCGCGCCTCGATACCTTCAACTCGCTCGGCATCCCCGTCTACTGGCACGACGAGATGACCAACGACCTCTACCTCCACACCTACAAGAAGGGCCACGGCTTCTTCGTGCGTGAGGAGATGGCGAAGAAATTCCAGGAGAGCCCCATCCTCGCGTTCTACGGCTCCGCCGTGCAGCTCGACGCCGACGACACCGCGCGCATCTCCTCGCTCGTCGAGAAACTCAGCGGCTTCATCGGCCCGAACATCGGCGTGCTCACCGGCGGCGGCGGCGGCGTCATGCGCCTCGCCACCGAGACCGCCCGCGCGAAAGGCGCGCTCACCGGCGCGTGCTTCCTCGAACTCGAGGCGCAGCCGCCCGAGCTCGGCGTGGACTTCTTCAACACGTTCCAGGAAACGTCGCGGCACTTCCGCCAAAAGTGGTTCGAAGTCGCCGACTTTTGCATCTTCAACGTCGGCGGCGTCGGCACGCTCGAAGAAATCGGCATCGAGCTCTGCAACCTCAAGCTCGGCATCCGCCCGCGCACGCCCTACGTGTTCTTCGGCTCCGGCTTCTGGAAGGATCTCGAGAAACAGGTCAACCTGATGATCCGCGAGAAACGCGCGCCCGCGTGGATGAAGGACTACGTCCTCTTCTCCGAAGACCCCGACGAAGTCCTCCGCTTCTACCGCAAGACGCTGCAGGTGCTCTGAGCAACCGGTCGGCGGCGGCGACACGCGTCGGCGGGAACGCCGGTGCCCACCACGCAAGACGCGCAAGCCGGCCGGGCTCCCCAGCCCGGCCGGCGTCCTTATGCTGAATGCGCCGCCGGCTCAACGAGCCGACGTCGCCAATTCCTTCGCCATCGCCAGGAGCCTATCCATCCTTCGCACGTCGATCACGCAGCTCCAGTTCCCGTCCGCGCCGCGCTGAAACGCCAAGCGATCCTTGTTGGTGCCGGGCACTCGCAACATCATCCGCTCCTCGCCAGCCGATTCCATCGCCGCAGCGTCGAGCACATCGGCGCTCGGAAACGGACTCATCTGCGCCGCCAGCATCACGAACGACGCCACCATCTCGTCCGCCGACTTCCATTGGCCGCGCCCCTCCGCCGGCAAGCTCGCGTAGAACGCCTCCGCCTTCGCCCGCGCGTCCGGCTCCGATTGCACCAGGCTCTTCAACGCCTCCAAGTCAGCACGGTCGCAGCTCCACGCGAGCGTCTGCAGCGTCGCCCGTGCGGTCGCGCGACCTTCGTTGCGATACTCCTCGACCTTCCGCGTCACCACCTCGGCCGGTTTCGCGCGGGAGGTGCGAGCCGTCTCGCTCCCCGTTGACGCGACGGGCACCGCAGCACTCGCCTGCCGCCGGTAAGCCTCGCCGCGCAAACGGTTGTTCTCGCTGCGCAGACGACGGATTTCGCCGTCCTGTTGTCTCTGGCGATAGGTCAGCCCTCCCGTCGTGAGCACTGCCGCCACAACGGCCGCACCGATGATCCATTTGAAAATCTTCATGACTCAGGGCGACGTCGCCGCCGTTTTGTTCAACCGCGCCAGCGTCCCGCTGTTCAGGATGCCGGGGAGACCTTTCACACCGCCCTCGGGCAATACGTATTTCCAACCCGTTTCGGTGAGCTGATACTCGTGATAATTCCGGTCCGAGCCCACGCGCCGCGACGCCGCGCGGCCCGGAGCGATTTCCACGACCTTCATCATCCGCTCCATCATCTCCGCCGAGGGCGGCGGAGCCTCGAGACATGACGCCGCCAGCAACATCCCGTAGAGCTTCTCCGGCGTCGGATACTGCGCGCGAATCTCCTCCGGCATTCCCGCGAGCACCGCGACCGCGGCCTCTCGCGCCTTCGCGTCGAAATAGACCAGCTTCGCCAGCTCATCCGGATCGCAGATATCCGTCGCCCAACCGAACGTCAGCGCCGCATCGTGCGCCGTCGCCGTGCCGTGATTGCGGTGCCCGCGCGCCGTGACTTCGCCCGCGGAGGCCGCGTCGGGTTTCGCGGACGCCGCCGCACCGGTTCGGTTCGCCTGCCGTCGCTCCATGGCCCGCGAAATCGCGGTCGCCGTCGTCGCGTATTCGTTGGCGATCGCCGCGACTTCGCTCGACGGCGCTCCCGCCGCGTTGGCGCGCGTGAGCTTCGCGTTTTCCGCGCGGAGCGATTCCAGTTCCGGACCACGATCCCGGGCCACGGAGGTCCACACCACAGTCGTGAGACCCACGGCAACCAGCGCGCTCAGCGCGACAGCAGCAGTCTTGTTCATAAGAAAAAACGTCGCCACGGCCGCCGCCGCGCCGGTCGGCGCCGCGGCCACCGCCGCCGCCGACACGCTCGCGGCCACACCCGCCGGCGCCGCCACGAGCGGCTGATTCGCCAGCAACACGCCCAGCGCCGCCGTCGTCGACGTGACGCCGCGCCGCGCGAGAAGACCGCGCAATTTGTCGAGCGCGCGCTCCGTGCGCCGCCGCGCCGCATCCTCGCGCAAGCCGAACCGCGCGCCCGCGTCGGCGAACGTCAGCCCGGAAAAATAGCGCAGCAACACGAGCTCGCGATCGCGCGCGGAAAGCTCGTCGAGCGCCGCATCGAGCACGGGACGCAACTGCTCCCACGGCACCGTGATTTCGGCGTCGGACGATGAGTCGGTCATGGCGGTGAGTTCGCGGGCGATTTTCTCGCGTCGCATTTCGGCGCGCAGCGCATCGATCGCCGCGTAGCGCGTGCTGCGATGCAACCAGCCGATCAGCACGGGATGATGCGCCAGGAGCGCGGCCTTGCGGGCGAGATCGCAGAAGACGCGCTGTGTGATGTCCTCCGCAAGATGCGCCCGCCCATTGGCGCGCCGCAACGCGGCGGCATACACCACGTCGACATGCCGGCGCACCAGTTCGGTGAACGCGCCCTCGTCCCGGCGCTGCACGTAAGTTCGGAGGAGTTCGGCATCGTTCGACATGCGGCTTCACTCTCTAACCGCGCGTCGGCGCAAAAGCGGACAAAAAATCCGCGTCGGGACGCCGCGTCATGCGCATCCGCGGGCTGGACGCGGCCCGGCATCCGTGCCCATCTGTTCTCCACCTGTGGCTTCCGCGAAACTTCCCACCTCCGTCCTCGTCATCGGTTCCGGCGGGCGTGAACACACGCTCGTGCGCTCGCTGCTCGCCTCGCCGGCTAAGCCGCGCGTGATTTGCGCTCCGGGCAACGCCGGCATCGCGCAGGACGTCGCGTGCTTCCCCATCGCCGCCGACGACATCGCCGGCCTCGTCGAACTCGCGCAGCGCGAGCGCATCGAGTTCGTCGTCGTCGGCCCCGAAGTGCCGCTCTCGCTCGGGCTAGTCGACGCGCTGATCAAGGCCGGCATTCCCGCCTACGGCCCCAAGGCCGACGGCGCGCGCCTCGAAGCCTCGAAGGTTTTCACGAAACAGATCCTGCTGAAATACGGCATCCCGACCGCCGCCGCCGGCATCTTCACGGAAGTCGCGCCCGCACTCGACTACATCCGCCAACGCGGCGCGCCGATCGTGATCAAGGCCGACGGCCTCGCAGCCGGCAAAGGCGTCGTCGTCGCGCAAACACTCGCCGAAGCCGAGGCCGCCGTGCACGACATGCTCGCCGGCAACAAATTCGGCTCCGCCGGCAGCCAGATTCTCGTCGAGGACTGCATGTTCGGCGACGAGACCTCGATCCTCGTCGTCGTCTCCGGTCGCGATTACGTCATCCTTCCCGTCTCGCAGGATCACAAACGCGTCGGCGACGGCGACACCGGCCCGAACACCGGCGGCATGGGCACCTACTCGCCGGCCGAAGTCGTCACGCCCGACCTGCTCGCGCGCATCGACCGCGAAATCGTGAAGCCCTCCGTCGACGCGATCGCGAGCGAAGGCATCGATTTCCGCGGCACGCTCTTCATCGGCATCATGCTCACCGCGAGCGGCCCGAGTGTCCTCGAATACAACACGCGCTTCGGCGACCCCGAGACGCAGGTCGTGCTCCCGCGTCTGAGGACCGACCTGCTCGCGTTGCTCTGGCGCGCCGCCACCGGCCAGCTCGCCGGCACCACTCTCGAAGTCCGCCCCGAAGCCGCGCTCTGCGTCGTCGTCGCCGCGAAAGGTTATCCGGACAAATTTCCCAAGGGCGACGTCATCACCTTCCCCGCCGCGCTTCCGCCCGGCACGACGATCTTCCACGCCGGCACGGCGAAAAACACCGCCGGCGAAATCGTCACGAATGGCGGTCGCGTCCTCGGCGTGACCGCGCTCGCCTCCACGCTGCGCGAAGCCGCCGACCGCGCCTACGCCGCGTGCGACGCGCTCCAGTGCGCCTCGAAATATTTCCGCCGCGACATCGGCGCCCGCCAGCTCAACCGCCGATGAAATCCCTCTCGCTCCTCGCCGCGCTCTGCGCCCTCACGCTGCCTGCACCCATCTTCGCAGCCGATGCCGCGCCCTCGGCGTCCGCAGACACATCGGCCGCGATCGCCTCCGAGCTGCACGACCTCGGCGAAGGCCTGGGCTACCTCCGCGTGCACCGCGTCGCCGACGCGCAGGATTTGCTCGCCCGCACGCTGCCCCGCGGCACCGCCCTCGTCGTCGACCTGCGCTACACGACCGCGAGCGACGACGACGCGACCGCGTTCGGCGGCGTTCTCGCCCGCCGCTCCGGCGGCGCGCCGCTGCTCGTGCTTGTCTCTCCGCAAACTCCGGCCGCGCTCACGCCCGTCTTGCTCAAGACGCCCGCGGTGACGCTCGGCGTCGCGGAATCCCTCCCCGTGCCCACCGTCGTCGTCGCCCAAACCGCCGACGCCGATCGTCGCGCCTACGACGCCTTCGACGGCGGGATGACGCTCGAAGCGCTCATCACGGGAAAAATCGAAAAGGAGCGCTTCGACGAAGCCTCGCTCGTGAAGGAATTCGAGCACGGCAACCCCAACGCCGCGCCCCCCGCCGAGCCCGATCTCGCCAAGCCCGCCCCGGAAAAGGCCCCGGTTCTGACCGACCGCGTCCTCCAACGCGCCGTGCATCTGCACCGCGCGCTCGCGGCGCTGAAACGCAGCTGAGCGCGGCGCACGGCTTCTCAACGCGCCCATCGCTCGACTCAGCCGGAGCCGGTGACGCGACGCGCCCGCCCTTTGGCTTGCAGCGCGCAGGTTAGTGCTTACCCGTTGGCGGTCATTTCATGCCAGCTCCGGGCCCCATCATCGTTGTCTGCACGGCAAACATCTGCCGCAGCCCCATGGCCGAAGGCCTGCTCTCTCACGCCCTCGCCGCCGAGAATGGCCCGCTGAAGAACCTCAAAGTGGTCTCCGCCGGTGTCGCCGCGCGTCCCGGCGAATACGTTTCGGACAACTCCGTCGTCGCGCTCAAGAAGGTCGGCATCGACATCGCGGCGCATCGCGCGCGGCCACTGACCCAGGACATGCTCAACACCGCGCTGCTCGTGCTGTGCATGACCGAGTCGCATCGCAGCCTGATCGAGCTGCAGGCTTCGCCCGTGCCCGAGCGCCTGCATCTGTTCCGCGATTTTCTCCCCGACGGCGCCAGCCGCGAGATCGCCGATCCCTTCGGCGGTCCGCTCAAGCTCTACGAAGCGAGCCGCGACGAGATGGTTGAGGCCATCCCCAGCATCGTCGCGCAGCTGAAGACTCTCGTGCCCGTCTCCTGATTTTCCACATGTCGCTCAACTCCGCTCCCCTCGCCCAGCTCGATCCCGCCCTGCACGCCGCCATCGTCGGCGAGCTCTCGCGCCAGCAGCATCACATCGAGCTGATCGCTTCGGAAAACTTCACCTACCCCGCCGCCATGGAGGCGCAGGGCAGCGTGCTCACGAACAAATACGCCGAAGGTTACCCGGCCAAGCGCTGGTATGGCGGCTGCGAATACGTCGACCAAGTCGAGACGCTCGCCATCGAGCGCGCGAAGCAACTCTTCGGCGCCGAGCACGCCAACGTCCAGCCGCACTCCGGCGCGCAAGCCAACACCGCCGTCTACGCCGCCGTCCTCCAGCCGGGCGACAAGCTCCTCGGCATGAATCTCAGCCACGGCGGCCACCTCACGCACGGCAACCCGGCGAACTTCTCCGGCAAACTCTACAACTTCTGCCAATACGGCGTCCGCGAGGACAACGGCCTGATCGACTACGACGAGCTCGCCGCCGTCGCCCAGCGCGAGAAGCCCAAGATGATCACCGTCGGCGCCAGCGCCTACTCGCGCGTCATCGACTTCGCCCGCATGGGCGAGATCGCGCGCTCGGTCGGCGCGTATCTCTTCGCCGACATCGCGCACATCGCCGGCCTCGTCGCCTCGGGCGTGCATCCGTCGCCGGTGCCGCATGCCGATTTCGTCACCACCACGACGCACAAAACCCTCCGCGGCCCGCGCGGCGGCCTCATCCTCTGCAAGGCGGCCCACGCGAAGGCGATCGATTCCGCCGTGTTCCCCGGCACGCAAGGCGGCCCGCTCATGCACGTCATCGCCGCCAAGGCCGTGTGCTTCGGCGAAGCGCTGAAGCCCGAGTTCAAAACCTATTCGCAACAGGTCGTGAAGAACGCCGCCGCCCTCGCCGAGGCGATGGTCGCACGCGGCTACAAGATCGTCTCCGGCGGCACCGACAACCACCTCATGCTCGTCGACCTCCGCGCCAAGCTTCCGAACCTCACCGGCAAGGTCGCGCAGGAGACGCTCGATCGCGCCAACATCACCTGCAACAAGAACACCGTGCCGTTCGAGACGCGCTCGCCCTTCCAGGCCTCCGGCATCCGCCTCGGGTCGCCGGCCATGACGACGCGCGGCTTCAAGGAAGCCGAGTTCCAGCAGGTCGCCGCGTTGATCGACCAGGTGCTCGTCGCCATCGGCACGGAGCAGGAAGCCGCGGCGCTGGCCGACGTGAAGGCGAAGGTCGTTGCCCTCACGGGCAACTTCCCGTTGCCCTATCGCGCTTGATGGAAATTCCGGCCGCTCCCTCGGCCCTCGTGGCCCGCCGCCGCGAGATCGTCGCTGCCCTCGTCATCGTCGGCGCGGCGCTCTCGTTCGCCGGCTGGGGATTTGTCCGGCAAACGGAGCAGCGTCGCATCGAGGCGACGTTCCAGCGGCGCTCCTCGGTGCACATGCGGCTCGCTCGCGAGCGGCTGCTCCTGCACCAGGAAGTCGTCCGCGGACTGCGGGCGTATTTCGAACACTCCGACGACGTCTCGCTGAAGGAGTTCTCCGACTACACGCGCCCGCTGCTCGAACGCCTGCCCGCCGCGCGCGCGTTCCAATGGGCGCCGCGCGTCACCCGCAAACGTCGCCCGGCATTCGAGGCCACTCGCATCGCCGACGGTGGCGCGCCGGGCTTCCATATCTGGGAGCGAGACGTGCCGACGCAGCTCGGCAGCGCCGCCATCCCCGCGCGCGACCGCGACGAATACTGGCCCATCACCTGGGTCGAGCCGCTGGCCGGCAACGAGCCTTCGCTCGGCTTCGATCTGCACGCCAGCATCGTGACCCGGCCGATCCTCGACGCCGCGCGCGCCACGCGACACATGCAGATCAGCCCGCAAGTGCGCCTGATCCGCACCACCGCCACCGACCGCGGCTCCGGCGTCATCTTCATCACGCCAGTCTTTCACGCCGACATTCCGGGCGCGGCCCCCGACGGCTTTGCCGGATTCATCCAAGCGATCTTCTCGGTCGATTCGCTGCTCAAACAAGTGCATGCGGAAAACCCCGACGACGCGCTCGACTTCGCCTACTACGACGACAGCGCACAATTCGATCACCTGAGGCTGCTCTACGCCCGCATCAACGGCCGCGAATACAGCGGCAGCCGCGATGCCGCCGCGTCCGTCATCGAGGCCCCGGTATTCCCGACCAATCCCGCCGATGCGATGAGCGAGACCTTCGACGTCGGCGGCCGCAAATGGCGCATCGTCGTCGCGCCCAATCCGGTCTGGGAGACCCGCCAGCGCACCCTCATTCCGTGGATGGTGCTCGCCGTGGAGCTCGGCTTCGTCGCCCTCGCCGCCCTCGTCGCCCTCGGCCTACTCTCGCGCACCGCGCGCATCGAACGCGAGGTCGAGGAGCGCACCGCCGAACTCCTCGAAAGCCGCCGCCGGCTCGCGTCCATTTTGTCCGACATGCCCGGCGCGGCCTACCGCTGCGCACCCGCCTCGCCCTTCGCGGTCGAGTTCGTCAGCGAGGGCATCGTCGACCTGTGCGGCTTCACCGCCGATGACTTCGTCAGCAACCGGGTCCGCTGGGCTGATCGGCTGCGCGCCGAGGATCTCGCCGAGTGCGAACGGCGCATCAACGAAGCCATCGCGAAACAAAGCACCTTCGAACTCGAATACCGCGTGCGCCACGCCGACGGCAGCGAGCGCCACCTCTGGGAGCGCGGCCACGTCGTCTACGACGCCGGTGGCCGTGCCATCGCGCTGGAAGGCCTCAAGGTCGACGCCACCGCGCGCAAGGAGGCCGAATCGCGCACCCGCGAGTTCGACCGCCAGATGGTGGAGACGCAAAAGCTCGAGAGCCTCGGCGTGCTCGCCGGTGGCATCGCCCACGATTTCAACAATCTCCTCACCGCCATCCTCGGCAACGCCTCCCTCGCGCGCCAATCCCTCTCCGCCTCCCACCCGGTTCACGCCCAGTTGCAACAAATCGAGAAAGCCTCGCGCCGCGCCGCCGACCTCTGCGGCCAGATGCTCGCCTACGCCGGCAAGAGCCCGCTGACCACCAGTCGCGTCAACCTCTCCGAACTCGTCCGCGACACCACGGGCCTGCTCCAAGTCTCGCTGCCCAAGAGCGCGCGCCTCGACCTCCGGCTGCACAGCGCGCTGCCCGCCGTCCAAGCCGACGCCACGCAACTCCGGCAAATCGTCATGAACCTCGTGATGAATGCCGCGGAGTCCATCGTCGAAGGATCCGGCCTGGTCACGCTCCGCACCTTCGCCACCGAGATGACCCGTCTGCAACTGCGCGGCGCGGTCGAGCGACCCGACTTGCCCGGCGGCCTCTACGTCGGGCTCGAGGTCACGGACACCGGCGTCGGCATGCCGGCCGAAATGCTCGCGCGCATCTTCGAGCCTTTTTTCAGCACCAAATTTTCCGGCCGCGGTCTCGGTCTCTCCGCCGTGCTCGGCATCGTTCGCAGCCATCACGGCGCCCTGTTCGTCGAATCGGAACCGGGCGTCGGCTCGACTTTCCGCCTTCTGCTTCCCGCCGCGCCAGCGGGCGCCAAGGCCCATGCGTCCCATGGTCCGACCGCGGGAACACCGGGCGCCGCCAACCGGCCGGAGTTGCGCGGCACGGTGCTGGTGGTCGACGACGAGATGCACGTGCGCGACATGACCTTGCTCGCGCTGCAGATGGCCGGACTGGAAGCGCTCGAGGCTCCCGACGGCGAGACTGCCTTGCGCCTCTGTCGTGAACACACGCGCGCGATCGATTTGATCCTACTGGATCTCACGATGCCCGGCCTGTCCGGCGAAGAGACGCTCCGTCGTCTGCGCATGCAGGGCGGCCAGCAAAAAGTGATTCTCATCTCCGGCTACAGCGCCATCGACACCGCCAAGCGCTGCGCGCAACTCGGCGCCGTCGCGTTTCTCCAAAAGCCGTTCGAGATCTCCGCGCTCATCGCCGAGCTGAAGAAACATCTCGCGCGGTGACCGCGGCGCACTCCGCGAAATCCTGACGGATTCGCCCTCCGAATCCACGCGCCGGCGGAAACCGTGGGGATCTCACCCCGCCGCGCCGCAATCCTCGCGAGGACGCGAAACGGGCTTTGCGCGGCGACGTCTTTTCGCCAACGTGCCGCTTCCCGTGTCCACTCCGTCCACCGCTCCCAAGCCGCTCTCGCTCGGCGTCATCTTCCTGACGCTCTACATCGACCTGATCGGCTTCTCGATTTTCTTCCCGCTCGGGCCGGAACTGCTCCGCTACTACATCGCGCACGAGCCGCAGGGCGGCCTGTTCGCCACGCTGTTCGCGCAGCTGCAATCGTTCGCGCACAACTCCCATGTGCCCGAGGTCGCCGTCGCCGCGCTGTTCGGCGGCCTGCTCGGCTCGGTCTACGCGTTCATGCAGTTCCTGTTCTCGCCCGTGTGGGGCGCGCGCTCTGACCGCGTCGGCCGGCGTCCCGTGCTGCTGCTCACCGTGGCGGGCAACGCCCTGAGCTACCTGTTGCTCGTGTTCAGCGGCTCGTTCGTCGTCTTCCTCGTCGGCCGCGTGCTGGCCGGCATCATGGGCGGCAACCTCGCCGTCGCGATCGCGTCGGTCGCCGACGTCACCACGCGCGAAAATCGCGCCAAGGGCATGGGTATCGTCGGCGCGGCGTTCGGCCTGGGCTTCCTGACCGGCCCCGCGATCGGCGGACTCACGTCGGGCTTCAATCTCCTGACCGCGCATCCGAGCCTCGCCGCGTGGGGCATCCATCCTTTTAGCGTCCCGGCGCTCATCGCGCTCGGCATGTGTCTCGTGAACCTGCTGTGGATCGCCGCGCGTTTCCGCGAGACGTTGCCCGAGGACAAACGCGGCGCCGGCGCCACGCTGCGCGAGCGCAATCCGCTGCGCGCGCTGCTGACGCTGCCCGACGCCGCGATCCGCCGCACCAACGTCGTGGGCTTCTTGCTCACGTTCGGCTTCAGCTTCTTCGAGACGCTCATCACGTTCTTCGCTGCGGACGCGTTCCACTACTCGCCGCGCGACCTTGTCAGCGTGTTCGTCTACAATGGCGTCGTCTCGATCCTCACGCAGGGCTTCCTCGTCCGCCGGCTCGTGCCGCGCATGGGCGAAAAACGCGCCGCAGTCCTGGGCATCGCCTTCGTCGCGATCGGCATGGTCGGTCTCGGTCTCACCGTCGGCCTGCTGCACTCGGTGCCGCTGATGTATGTCGCGCTGACCTTCTGCTCGGTCGGCTCCGGCTTCGCCAACGTCGGCCTCTCGTCGCTCATCTCGCTCTACGCCTCGGCGGAGGAGCAAGGCAAGGTCACCGGCATCTTCCGCTCGCTCGGTTTCCTCGCGCGCGCGTGCAGCCCGGCTGTGGCCGGCGTGTTGTTCTTCCAAGTCGGCGGCACCGCGACCTTCGCGCTCGCCGGCGCGCTGCTCGTCGTGCCCTTCGCGCTCGGCCTCGCACTGCCGCAACCGCACAAATGAAAACCGCCTTGCGCACTTTCCTGTTCCCGCTGCTCGCCGCCGTTTGGCTGCTGGTCGCGGCGGGTTGCGCGAGCCTGCCGTTCGGCCGCCCCGGCAAGACCGTCGTCGCGACGAAGCCCTCGACGCTGCCGGCGCGCATTGTCTCAAATTTCTTCCTCGTCGAAGCCGTGCAGGCCGACGGCACGACGCGCCGCTTCCTCGTCGACACCGGCTCCACCGCCACGCTCGTCTCCGCGCCGCTCGCCAAGGCCATCGGCCATAAGGACCGCGACGCCACCAAGCGCAGCGTGCGCGTTCGTTCGGCCAACGGCGGCGAGGTCACGCTCGAAGCGGTCTCGCTGAAGCGCCTGCAATTCGGCGACGCGGTGTTCGAGCGCGTGCCGGCGCTCGTCTACGACTTCGCGGAGCTCTCCGCGCACCTCGGTCTCACCATCGACGGCCTGATTGGCTTCCCGGTCTTCCGCGACACGTTGCTCACCCTCGATTATCCGAATTCGCGCCTCGTCGTCGCCCCGCAACCGCTGACGCCGGTGCCGCCGATCAACCGCGGCCGCACGTCGACCATCGCCTTCAACAACGAGCAAAGCACGCCGCTCATTCCCGTGCAGCTCGGCAACGAGTCGTTCGTGGTTCTCGTCGACACGGGCAGCGACGGCGCGCTCAACCTCAACCCCGCCGGCCTGCACCCGCGCTTCGCCGCCGGTCCGCGCCCCGGCACCGTCGTTTCTTCCCTCGCCGGCGACCGCGCGCAGCAAGTCGGACGCGTCGCGCAAAACCTCTGGCTCGGCGCGCACGTCGTCGAACAACCCGTCGTCGACCTCACCGACCAGCTCTCAGCCGTCGGCGGCGAGTTGCTGAAGCACTTCGCGATCACCTTCGATCAACGCCGCAACTACGCGACGTTCACGCGCGACACCGATGGCATGGTGAAGATGGAGCCGCGCCGCAGCACCGGCCTGTCGTTCTCGCGCGCGCCGGCGTATTGGCGCGTCATGACGATCATCCCCGACTCGCCGACGACCGCGCTCGGCGTGCAACAAGGCGACCTCGTCGTCCGCATCAACGGCGAGCCGGTGGCCAACTGGGATTTCGAACGCTACGCGCTGCTCGTGAAGAGCGCCGCGAAGATCACCTACACTTTCCTGACCGGCACCCGCGAATACGACGTGGAGATCCCAGTCTTCGAGTTGGTGCCATAGGCAGCGGTCAGCCTTCAGCCTTCAGCTGTCAGCGATCAGCTTTCAGCTCCGGAGCATAGTGGCCTGCAACACGAGCCGGACATGCGTGCCCGGCTCAAATAACCCGAGTGCCGCTTGTCTGGCTGATTGCTGATAGCTGACCACTACTTCCTGCGCAGCAGGAAGGCCCCCGCGCCGTCGTGGCCGTCGATCCACGGATAGGCCAGCACGTGGCGCTCGAGTTGCCAGGGCGTGCGCGAGTGCTTGATGAATTGCTGCACGACTTCCTCGTTTTCCGCCGGGTCGATGCTGCACGTCGAGTAGACGAGCCGGCCACCCTCGCGCACGAGGCGCGCCGCGGAGCGGAGCAACGCGAGCTGCTGCGCGGCGTGTTTCGCGAAATCGCCTTCCTGCAGCCGCCACTTCACGTCGATGCGGTGGCGCATGACGCCCGTGTTGCTGCACGGCGCGTCGAGGAGCACGGCGTCGTAGCTTTCCGGCAGGTTGAACTCCTTGAAAAATTTCGGCGCGATCTGCCGCAGATCGCCCGGCATCAGCGCGACCTCCACGCCGGCCGGCACGCGCGTCAGGTTTTCCTTCAAGCGCTCGAAACGCACGTCGCGCTCGCCTTCCGCCGCCGGCAAATCCAGCGCGACCACGCGGCCGGTCTTCATCACATCGGCGATGAGCAGGCTCTTGCCGCCCGGCGCGGCGCAGGCGTCGAGGATCGTCTCGTTGGCGGTTGGCGCGAGCAACTCGATACAGAGGCGCGTCGACGGGTCCTGAAGATAGAGCGCGCCTTTTTGCGCGAGCTGGCGGACCTCGTCCCAGTGGCCGGCCTTAACCTCGAAATAAGTTTCCCATTTCGTCGGCGTGAGAAATTCCGGCGGCACCACGCTCGCGTCGGTCGCGCGCCAGCGCGCGTAGACCGGCGCCGGCTGCTGGTTCCATTCGAGCAGTTGCCGCGTCGCGTCCGCTCCAAACTGTTTTTCCCAGCGGGTCACCAGCCAAGCCGGGTGCGCGTAGGCTTCGGCGAGGGCCGCCGGTTTTTCGGCCAGTCGCGCTGCCAGCTTGCGGGCGACGGCGTTGATCAAGCCGGCCTCCTTGAGGCTCGCGACTTTTTTGGCCTTCTCGACCGCATGATGGACGACTTTCGCCGGCTCGGCGCCGGCCTCCAGCAATTCGAACCCGGCCACGAACAGCACCGCCCGCACCTTGGTCCGCGGCGCACGCGCCATCAGCCCGGCCAGGGCGGCGTCGAGACGGTCGGCCCAACGGACGACACCGTAGAAAAGATGCTGCGCCCGGGCGCGTTCCTGAGGCAGGAGACCCGGCGTAAGTTGTTCCAACAGCGTGTCCACGCGCTGCTTGGTCGCGAGCCAGCGCTCGACGAGGAGCACGGCGGTTTCCCAACCGTCCGAACCGGGTTTCACCGTGGAGGAGCGGGGCTTGAGGAAACCCTGTTTGACAACGTTGCGCATGTCGGACTGAACTAACCCTTTCAACGACTCGCTACGCAAATATGAATTCCGAGGTTATCTCCGCGATCATCGCCAAAAATCCCGCCTTGAAGGCGTCGAAATCGAAACTGGAGGCGATGGAAGCCGGCGCCTACGTGATGCACCGCAGCTGGGGCTTCGGCCAGATCAAGAGCTTCGACGAGTCCGCCGGCAAGCTGCTCATCGACTTCAAGGGGAAGAAATCCCACGCGATGGACCCGGCGTTCTGCATCAACACCATGGACGTCCTGCCGGCGAAGCACATCCTCGCCCGCAAGGAAACCGAAGCCGCCAAGGTCGAGGACTTGATCGAGAACAACCCCGTCCAGCTGGTCATCGAGACGCTCTCCGTTTACCCGAACAAAGCCGCCTCCGCCATCGAGCTGGAGTCGACCCTCACCCAGGTCGTCGGTGAGGAGAAGTTCAAGCGCTGGTTCTCCAACGTCAAAAAGCAGCTCATCAAGGACCCGCGCGTCGGCGTCCCGGCCAAGAAGACCGAAGTCTACGTCGTCCGCGAGGAACCCGTTTCCGCCGAGGACGAGATCCTCGAAGCCTTCGGCACCACCCGCTCCGCCCGCCGCCGCATCACCCTCGCCGAGGACCTCCTCGCCGCGTCGATCAAGGAAGAGGCCAAAGCCGGTCTCCAGTCCGTCCTCACCGGCCTGACCGAAGCCGTCCGCGACTCCAACCAGCTCGATGCCGCCGAGCGCCTCTACGGCGCCTTCGTCCGCGACGAACTCGCCCGCATCCTCGGCCACGACTCCACCAAGCTGAACCCGCCGCAAGCCGAGCTCATCAAGGAAGTCCGCGGCCTCAGCGCCATCGCCGAGAAGATCCCGGTTCACTTCCAATCGCGCTTCCTCGACCTCGTGAAGGAGACCCACCCGCTCGAGTGGCGCGAAATCGTCTTCGCCCTCCTCAAGACCTCGCAGGGCAAGTTCACCACCGAGTGCATCAACTTCCTCGTCGAGCACGGCCAGTCCGATGAACTCGCGCAGACCCTCGTCCGTTGGAAGACCGAGCAAAACCTCCGCGCGCCCGTCCTCCTCTGGGTGATCAAGAACCGTCACTCGAAGAAGTTCGCCAAGCTGCTCAACAACCTCGTCACGCCGCGCCTGCTCTCCGCGATCTTCTTCGCCATCGACTACGAGGCGCTCCAGTCCGCCGGCACGCGCCGCATCCCGCTCGCCGAGGCGCTGAGCGATGATCCGGAGCTCATCTCCGATCTCCTCGCCACCGCCGACACCGAGACGGCCCGCGACCTCGCGAATACTCTTCTCCTCAACCAAGGCTTCGAGGAACTCACCAAGAAGTCCCTCCTCGCCCGCTTCATCAAACTCTTCCCCTCGCTTCAGGCGCTCGTCGCCGGCGACGCCGAGGCCAAGGACGAGCAGCTCATCGTCTCGCGCTCCAGCTACGAGAAAAAGCGCACCGAATACGAGGAGATCGTCTCCAAGCGCATCCCGGACAACTCCAAGGCCATCGCCGCCGCCCGCGAACACGGCGACCTCCGCGAGAACTCCGAGTTCAAGATGGCGAAGCAGGACCAGTCCGTGCTCATGGCGCAAAAAGCGCAGCTCGAGCGCGACCTGGCCCGCGCGCGCATCTCGGATTTCGCCGATGCCACGACCGACCAGGTTTCCGTCGGCACGATCGTCGACCTCCGCGACGTCACCAACGGCAAGGCCGTCCGCTACACCGTCGCTGGCGCCTGGGATTCCGATCCGGACAATCACGTCATCGCCTACAAGACTCCGCTCGGCCAGGCCCTCCTCGGTCGCAAGGTCGGCGAGCACGTGAAGCTCAAGATCGCCGGCGCCAACCACGAGTATCAAGTCGCCGGCATCGCCCGCTACGCCGAAGCCAAGGCCTGATCTCCGCCTCGCAGTAGCGGCGCTCCACGACCGCCGCAAAAAATCTCCGGCCGCGACTCAAGTCGCGGCCGTTTCGTTTTGCGGCCCAGTCGTTCGACCAACCTGACTTCCACACGTGCGGGGCGGCCAGCGACACGCCTGTCGCCTCCCCGGACCTTTTGATTTGTCAACCGGCGCGCCGTCCGGAATCGTCGCCGGATTCGCCGATGTTTTTCAAAGGTCTGCTCATCGGATTCGCCATCGCCGTCCCTGTCGGCCCGATCGGTTTTCTCTGCCTCCGTCGCACCTTGGTATACGGTCGCGTCACGGGTTTTGTTTCGGGTCTCGGCGCCGCCTCGGCCGACGCGCTCTACGGCCTGATCGCCGCCTTCGGCCTGACCGCGATCTCATCCTTCCTGCTGCGCATGGAGTCGTGGCTGCAGTTTTTCGGCGGACTCTTCCTCGTCGCACTCGGGCTAAAAACCGTCCTCGCCCAACCACCCGCCAAGGCCGCCGCGGAAGCGCCGCCTCCGCCCACCCGCAGCTGGCAAGCCGCCTATCTCTCCACGCTCGCCCTCACGCTCACCAGCCCGGCGACCGTGCTCGCCTTCGTCGCGATCTTCGCCGGTGTCGGCCTCGGCGTCTCGGCCACGACGCCGCTGCACGCACTCGAACTCGTCGCCGGCGTCTTCACCGGCTCGGCCACGTGGTGGCTGTTGCTCAGTCTCGGCGCCGGCGCCCTCCGCGACCGCCTGCACGCCCGGACACTCCATTATCTCCACGTGATTTCCGGCCTGTGCATCATGGCCCTCGGACTCTGGCAGGGCGTGCTGCTCGTGCAGAAATGGCTGGGTTGACCGCGCCGCACAGCGCGATTGCGCCCCGGCGGCGCGCGCTTCAGCTTCACCCGAACGCATGAGCACCTCCTGGGACAGCCTGAAAATCCTCTCCGACTCCACGCGGCTGCGCGTGCTCGCGTTGCTCCTCAAGGAAGAGCTCTCGGTCGCCGAGTTGCAGGACATCCTCGGCATGGGTCAGTCCCGCATCTCGTCCCAGCTCGCTCTCCTCCGCCAAGCCGGCTTCGTGAACGACCGTCGCGAAGGCAAAAAAGCCTTCTACTCCCTGCGCCCGAATCTCGCGCCCAAGCAACTCGCGCTCCTGCGCGCCGCCTGCGATTCCGTGTCGGATTTGCCCGAGTCCGCCGAGGACCGCGAGAATCTCGACCGCGTGCTCCAGCGCCGCCGTCGCGTCTCCGAGCAGTATTTCAACCTCATCGCCGGCCGCCTCGGCAAAGGCTACTGCCCCGGCCGCTCGTGGGAGGCGCTTGGCCATCTCGCGCTCCGCCTCGTGCCTGCGATCACCGTCGCCGACCTCGGCGCCGGCGAAGGCCTCGTCTCGCAACTCCTCGCGAATCGCGCCGAACGCGTGTGGTGCATCGACAGTTCGCCGAAGATGGTCGAGGTCGGCACCGAACTCGCGAAGAAGAACGGCCTCGCCAATCTCAGCTACAAGCTCGGCGACATCGAGCAGGTGCCGCTCGCCGACAAGTCCGTCGACCTCGCCATCCTCTCGCAAGCGCTGCACCACGCCGCGCACCCGCAGGCCGCGGTCGACGAAGCGTTCCGCATTTTGAAACCCGGCGGCCAGCTCGTGGTCCTCGACCTGAAGGAGCACACCTTCGAAAAAGCCCGCGAGCTCTACGGCGACCTCTGGCTCGGCTTCAAGGAGAGCGCGCTGCACGGCTTCCTGAAGAAAGCCGGCTTCCAGAAAGTCGAAGTCACGACGGTCGCGCGCGAAGAAGGCGAACCGCGCTTCGAGACGCTGCTCGCCAGCGGAGTGAAGGCCGCGCGCTGAGCGCCGCCGCGACGGCTCGCCGTCGTTCGTCTTCTGCGCCGGGCTTCTCCGGCGAAAAAATACGCAAGCGAGCCGCGCTGTGTCTTTTGCGCGGCGGCGCACAGCGCTTCACGTTCCCTAAAGGTTCGCTCGGCTATCTTCGGCGCACATTCCCGCCGTCATGCCGATCCCGCGCCTTTCACTCTCCTCTCTCCGCTTCGGCCTCGCCAGCTCCGCCCTGGCGAGCCTCGCCCTCCACAGCGCCGTCGCCGCCGACCCCGTCCGCTCCGCGGCCGCCGTCCCGACTGCGTGGCAGCAAACCACCGCGGGTGGCCCCGCCGACGCCACCGCGCTCGCGCAATGGTGGAAGCAATTCAACGACCCGGTCCTCGACCGCCTCATCGCCGGTGCGCTGCAATCCAGCCCCGACGTGCGCACCGCCCTCGCCAAAATCGAGGAATCGCGCGCACGCTACGGCGTCCAACGCGCCGCGCTGCTGCCGTCGTTGTCCGCCTCTATCTCCGGCTCGGGCTCGCGCACGAACAATCGCAACACTGACGTCACCACTCGCGCGGAAAAATACTCCGCCTCGCTCGACGCGAGCTGGGAGATCGATCTCTTCGGCCAGAACCGCAAAACGCTCGACGCCACCGCCGCCGATCTCGCGCAGACCGAGGAAAATCTCCGCAGCGCCCAAGCCTCGCTCGCCGCCGAAGTCGCCACCGCCTACGTGACGCTCCGCTCCGCCGAGGCACAGCTCGTAATCGTCCGCCGCAACCTCGCCTCGCGCGAAGAGACGCTCCAGCTCACGCGCTGGCGCGAGCAGGCCGGCACCGTCACCGCGCTCGATACGCAACAGGCCGTCAGCACGCTCGAGCAGACGCGCGCGTCGCTGCCGACTTTGCAGCAGACCGTCACGCAGACGCGCAACCAGCTCGCGTTGCTCTCCGGCCAAACGCCCGGCGCGCTCGACGCGTTGCTCGGCGAATCCGCCGCCGTGCCCGCCGTCGCTGCCACGCTCGCCACCGGCATCCCCGCCGAGACGCTGCGCCAGCGCCCTGATGTCCGCGCCGCCGCCCGCGCCGTCGAAGCCGCCGCCGCACGCACCTCCGCGGCCGAGCGCGCGCGCTTCCCGTCGCTCAACCTCACCGGTTCGCTCGGCGTCGACGCGCTCGAGGCCGGCAAGCTCTTCTCGCCCGAGTCCACCGTGGCCAGCGTCCTCGGCAGCCTGACCGCGCCGATCTTCGCCAGCGGCAAAATCCAGCAGACCATCCGCGTGCAGGGCGCCCTGCAAAAACAAGCGCTCATCAGTTACGAGTCGACCGTCCTCACCGCGCTTTCCGAAGTCGAGAACGCCCTCGTCTCCGTCCAGCGCAACACCGAGCGCCTCGCGATTCTCGACACCGCCGTCACCGCCGCGCGCGAAGCCGAGCACCTCGCCGAGCTGCAATACCAAGCCGGCCAGGCCGATCTCCTCACCGTCCTCGAAGCCCAACGCACCCTCCTCAGCGTCGAGCAGCAGCAAGTCACCGCCAACGCAGACCGCGCCACCGCTCACATCCAGCTCTACAAAGCCCTCGGCGGCGGCTGGACCAACTCTTGAACCCTTTACCGTCATCGCCATGAAGCCCACCTCCCCTTCCCAAAAACCCGCCGACCTCGCCGCCGTCATCCGCGCCGGCAACGCCGGTTCCGAAAAGAAAACCCGCTATATCCTGATCGCCCTCGCCGCCGTCATCGTGCTCGGCGGTGGTTTCTGGATCAGCCGCGCCCGCGCCGCGAAAAACCAGGGCCCAACCTACGCCACCGAAGCCGTGCGCCGCGGCGACCTCGGCCTCACCATCACCGCCACCGGCAATCTCGAGCCGACCAACGAGGTCACCGTCGGCTCCGAACTCTCCGGCACGATCCTCGAGGTTTACGTCGACATCAACGACCGCGTGAAAAAGGGCCAACCGCTCGCCAAGCTCGACAGCACCAAAGTCGCCCAGCAGGCCGAGAGCAGCCGCGCCGCGCTGAAATCCGCGCAGGCTTCCGTCGCGCAGGCCGAGGCCACCGTCAAGGAAACCGCCGCCACGCTCGCGCGTCAGCAGGAACTCCACCGCGTCAGCGGCGGCAAGTTGCCCTCGCAATCCGATCTCGACGCCGCCGAAGCCGCCGCCACGCGCGCCCGCGCCAACTTGCTCAGCGCCCAAGCCTCCGTCGCGCAGGCCGAGGCCCAGCTACGCATCAACGAAAACGATCTCGGCAAAGCCATCATCAAGTCGCCGATCGACGGCATCGTCCTCACCCGCAGCGTCGAGCCGGGCCAGACCGTCGCCGCCTCGCTGAACGCGCCCGAGCTCTTCGTCCTCGCCGAGAACCTCGAGCATATGAAGCTCAAGGTCACCGTCGCCGAAGCCGACATCGGCCGCGTCACCGCCGGCCTCCACTCCAGCTTCACCGTCGACGCCTGGCCCAACCGCGCCTACCGCGCCAACGTCTCGCGCGTCGCCTACGGCTCCACCACGACCAACAACGTCGTCACCTACGAGACCGACCTCGAAGTCTCCAACGACGACCTCAGCCTGCGCCCGGGCATGACCGCCACCGCCGACATCAAGGTCGCCGAGGCCAAGGGCGTGCTCCTCGTGCCGGCCGCCGCGTTGCGTTTCGATCCCGCGTCGGCCGCGCCCGCCACCACCGCCGCGAAAAAATCCTTCGTGCAAAGCCTCACGCCGATGCCGCCGCGCCGCCAAGGCAGCAACAAGGGCGACGCCAACGCCGAGAAACTTCCCATCGGCACCGGCCGTCTCTGGGTGCTGCGCGACGGCCAGCCGCAAGCCGTCTCCGTGAAACTCGGCCTCACCGACGGCCGCTACACCGAAGTCTCGGCCGACGGCCTGACCGAAGGCGCGCCCGTCATCCTCCGCCTCAACTCGCCAGCGTCATGAACTCCGCCGCCGACATTCCTCTCATCGAACTCCGCCAGCTGAGCAAAACCTACGGCAGCGGCGACGCCGCCTTCCAGGCGTTGCGCGGCGTCGATCTCACGATCCAGCGCGGCGAGTTCGTCGCCATCATGGGCCCGAGCGGCTCCGGCAAATCCACCTTGATGAACATCCTCGGCTGCCTCGATACGCCGACCACCGGCTCGTATCTCTATCAGGGCATCGCCGTCGAAGGGCTCGACGCCAACCAGCGCGCGCTGCTCCGCCGCCACGCGCTGGGCTTCATCTTCCAAGGCTTCAATCTCCTCGCCCGCACCAGCGCGCTCGAAAACGTCGAGCTGCCGCTCCTCTACCGCGGCATCCCGCGCCGCGAACGCCACGAACTCGCCCGCGCCGCGCTCACGTCCGTCGGCCTGCCCGACAAGCTTCGCAACACGCCGGCCGAGCTTTCCGGCGGCCAGCAGCAGCGCGTCGCCATCGCGCGCGCCCTCGTCACCGAACCGAGCACGCTCTTCGCCGACGAACCCACCGGCAACCTCGACTCGTCCACGACGCGCGACGTCATGGACCTCCTCGTCCGCCTCAACACCGAGCACGGCATCACCGTCATCCTCGTCACGCACGAGGACGACGTCGCCGCCTACGCCCAACGCGTCGTCCGCGTGAAGGACGGCCTCATCGAATCCGACCGGCGCGCCGCCGCCTGACCCACTCCTCCCATGATCTGGAACGCCTTCGCCATCGCCGTGCGGGAAATCCGCCGCAACCTCACCCGCGCCTTCCTCACCGTCCTCGGCGTGATCATCGGTGTCAGCGCCGTCATCACCATGGTCACCCTCGGCGACGGCGCCACCAACGCCGTGCGCGAGCAGATTTCCTCGCTCGGCAGCAACCTGCTCATGCTCCGACCCGGCGCTGGCTTCGGCCCGCGCGCGTCGTCGGCCGGCGTGCCCAACTTCTCCGAGCAGGACGCCGTCATCCTCGGCGAACAGGTCGCCGGCATCGCCGCCATCGCGCCGATCCGCTCGACCTCCCTCAGCACGATCTACCTCAACAACGCCCGCGCAACCAACGTCACCGGCTCCACGCCCGATTATTTCACCATCAACAAGTGGTCGCTGGCCGAAGGCCGCTTCTTCAGCGACGCCGAACTCAAGACCGGCGCCGCCGTCGCCGTCATCGGCCAGACCGTGCGCAAGGAACTCTTCGGGGACGAGAACCCGATCGGCGCCAAGCTCCGCGTCGGTCGCGCCTCGGTCGAGATCATCGGTCTCCTCGCCAGCAAAGGCCAGGCGGGCATGGGCGACCAGGACGACACGCTCGTCGTGCCGCTCACCACGCTGCAGCGCCGCCTCGTCGGCCGCACCACGACGCACGACATCACCCAAATCAGCATCTCCGCGCAGGACGGCGCCGACAGCAATGCGCTCATCGCCGACATCACCCGCCTCATGCGTTCGCGCCGCAATCTCCAGTCTAACCAGGAGAACAATTTCAGCGTCTTCGACACACGCCAGATCGCCGAGACGCTCAGCTCCTCGACGCAGATGATGACCATGCTGCTCGCCGCCGTCGCCGGCGTGAGCCTGATGGTCGGCGGCATCGGCATCATGAACATCATGCTCGTCTCCGTCACCGAGCGCACCCGCGAGATCGGCATCCGCCTCGCCATCGGCGCCACCGCGCACGAGGTCCTGCTGCAGTTCCTCGTCGAAGCTGTCACGCTCTCCTGCGTCGGCGGCCTCATCGGCATCCTGCTCGCCGTCGGCCTCTGCGCCGGCCTCGCGCAGCTGATCAGCGTGGGCTTCGTCTTCAACACCCAGATCAACGTCATCGCGTTCATCTTCTCCGCCGCCGTCGGCATCGCCTTCGGCTTCACCCCGGCGCGCCGCGCCGCGCGGCTTGATCCGATCAACGCCCTGCGGCATGAGTGAGTCCCCGCATGCGCGTCCTCCTCGTCGAAGATGATCCGCTTCTCCTCCGCAGCCTCACCGCCGCGCTGCGCGAGGAGCAGTTCGCCGTCGACACCGCCGCCGACGGCGAGGAAGGCCTCTTCAAGGCGCGCGAGACCGCCTACGACGCCATCGTCCTCGACGTGATGTTGCCCAAGCTCGACGGCTGGGGCGTGCTCGCCGGCCTCCGCCCCGCGCGGCGCACTCCCGTGCTCATGCTCACCGCGCGCGACGCCGTGCCCGACCGCGTGCGCGGCCTCGACCTCGGCGCCGACGATTACCTGACCAAACCCTTCGACCTCGACGAACTGCTCGCCCGCCTCCGCGCGCTCATCCGCCGCACTGCCGGCCAGACGCAGTCAACCCTGCAGGTCGGCGACCTCGTCCTCGACACCGCGGCGCGACGCGCGACGCTCGCCGGCGAGGAAATCGTGCTCACCGCCCGCGAATACGCGCTGCTCGAATACCTCGCGCTCCACCGCGGCCAGGTCGTCAGCCGCACCGAGCTCTACGAACACCTCTTCGACGAGAACGACAGCACGCTCTCCAACCTACTCGACGTCCACGTCTCCAACCTCCGCAAAAAACTCGGCCGCGATTTCATCACCACGCGCCGCGGTCACGGCTACGCCATCGAATGAGTTCGCTCTTCCATTCCATCCGCTGGCGCGTCCAAGTCTGGCACGCTGTCCTGTTGCTCGGCGTCATCCTCGCCTTCTGCGGCGCGATCTACCGGCTCGCATGGACCAACCAGCTCCGCCGCGCCGACCGCAACATCACCCAGGCCGAACGCACGCTCATTCGCAGTCTGGTCGAGGCGCTGCCGCCGTCGCCGCTCACCGGCAAACCCGAGCCATTCTCCCCGGCGCGCGTGATGGAATACCTCCGCGGACCGCATCCGGTCATCCCGGCCGCCGCAGCCTCGTTGTTCAACGGCACCGAGCCCGGCTACACCTACTTCGTCTTCCGTGACGTCGACGGTCGCATCCTGCTCCGTTCGCCAAATCTTCCCGCCGATCTGGCCGGCCAACCGCTTTCGCCCGAGGCGTTCAACGACGACTGGCGCACGCTCGGCGACCGCCGCGAGACGATCCACCGCAATCCCGAAGGCATCACCAGCGTCGTCGGCGCCGACCTCACGCCCGAGCGCGAGGAGATGAAACGCTTCGTGCTCTCGCTCGCCGGCACCGGCCTCGCCATCTGGGCGCTCGGCCTGCTCGGCGGCTGGTGGCTCGCCGGCCGCGCCATCCGGCCAATCCAAAAAATCAGTCGCACCGCCACGCGCATCGCGGAGGGCAATCTCGCCGAGCGCATCGGCACCACCGTGGGCGACAGCGAACTCGACCAGCTCGGCCGCGTGCTCGACACCACGTTCGACCGCCTGCACACCGCGATTGAGCGGCAGAAGCAGTTCACTGCCGACGCCTCGCACGAGCTGAAAACGCCCGTCACGATCCTGCTCGCCGAGACCCAACGCGCGCTCAAGCGCGAGCGTTCGTCCGAGGAATACCGCGCCGCCCTCGCCACTTGCCAAACCGCCGCCGAGCGCATGCGGCAGCTCACCGAATCGTTGCTCCTGCTCGCCCGGCAGGAGGCTGGCGCCGACGCCCCGCGCGAACGCTGCGACCTCGCCGCGTTGCTCCGCGATACGGTCGCGCATCTCCGACCGCTCGCCGCCGAGCGCCAGCTCACCGTCGAGACCGACCTGCAGCCCGCCGTGTGCCTCGGCGATCCCGCAGCGCTTTCCATTCTCGCCTCGAACCTCGTGGCCAACGCACTTCAGCATCACGACAGCCCCGGCGGCATCGTGTGCGTCGCCTGCACCACCACCGCAGAGGGCGTGACGCTGACCGTGGTCGACGACGGTCCGGGCATCCCGCCGACGCACCTGCCGCACCTTTTCGAGCGTTTCTACCGCGCCGACGCTGCCCGCACCGGCGGCAGCGGCCACACCGGCCTCGGCCTCGCGATCGCGCGAGCCATCGTGCAGAACCACGGCGGCACGCTCACCGCCGCCAACGAGCCCGGCCGCGGCGCACGCTTCACCGCGCGATTGCCAGCGGCGTAATTCTCATAGCCTGGGAGGGCCGAGCTCCCGCGAGGCCGCCGCCCTCGAAGCCAACTATCTGCGAACACCTTCCCATGCTTCCGGAGCGCAAACATCCCGCGCACTTCGCGACCCACGAAAACGAAAATCGCAGCATCGTCGTATTCGTCACCGTCTGCGTGCATCGCCGGAGATCGTTGCTCGCCAACACCAACGTCCACCAGCTTCTCCTTTCCGCGTGGAGCCAAGCTGATCGCTGGCAAATTGGGCGCTATGTCGTGATGCCTGATCACCTGCATCTTTTCTGCGCCCCGAACGTCTGGCCTGCATCACCGCTCCGTGACTGGATCAGCTATTGGAAAAATCTGTCGACCCGCGCCTGGAAACGGGCCGAGGAGAGGCCGATCTGGCAAAAGAACTTTTGGGACACGCAGCTCCGCACCGGTGATTCCTACGCCCGGAAATGGGAATACGTCTGCAACAATCCGGTGCGCCAGGGCTTGGTTGCGCGCGCCGCAGATTGGCCTTTCGCCGGAGAAATTCACGAGCTGAGGTGGCACGATCGCTAGCGGGAGAACGAATTTTTCGCCGCATCGCACTGCGGCCTCGCAGGAGCTCGGCCCTCCACTGCAAACGCGCGAAACGTGAGTGCAGGGCCGAGCGCCCGCAAGGCCGCGAACGTCCGTTGCCGGCGGGGACGCCGGCACCGATCTCGGAAAGCCGCGCTGCGTCTCACTCGCTCGTCATGATGAACTGCGGGCGCATCTCGAAGCTGTGGTAGTGCGGGCGCAGGCGGTCGGTGTTGTAGAACTTGTCGACGTTCACGACCTTCTTGGTCGAGGTGATGACCTCGATCGGCAGGTTGTCGTAACGGCCGTTCTTCAACACCACGAGCCGCCCGTGGATGCCCTGCATGATGAGATCGAGCGCGAGGTTGCCATAGGCCATCGGCACGATCGAGTCCACCGCGTCGGGATCGCCGCCGCGCACGAGGTAGCCGAGGCGCTGGTTGATGCACTCGATTTTCTTCCCCTTGTTGAATTTCGGGGAGAGGTCCTTGAGCCGCGACGCCACCATGTCGCCGATACCGCCGAGCTTGGCGTGGCCGAACATGTCCTTCTCGGCGCTCTCATAAACCATCTCTTCGCCCTCGAAGGACGCGCCCTCGGAAACGAGCACGATCGAGTATTTGCTGGGGTTGTTGACGCGGTCCGAGACGAGCAGCTCGGTGAGCCGCTCGATGTTGAATTTCCACTCGGGGATAACACAGCGGTTCGCCGCGCCGGCCATCGTCGGCAGCATCGCCGTGAAGCCCGCGTAGCGACCGAAGACCTCGACGACGAGGAAGCGCTCATGCGAGCCCGCTGACGTGCGCAGCGTGTTCACGAGGCTGATCGTGCGCGACACGCAGGTGCTGAAACCGATGCAGTAGTCCGTGCCGGGGACGTCATTGTCCATCGTCTTCGGAATCGCGATCACCTTCACGCCGCGCTGGAACAGGTGCACGCCGTAACTGAGCGTGTCGTCGCCGCCGATCGGGATGATGTGGTCAACGCCGAGCCACTCGAGGTTCTTGAGCACTTCGGGCGTGAGGTCGTTGAGGTCCGCGTTATAGGTGGACTTCAGGTGCTCGGGCACGCTGTTCTTCGGGACGTGGCTCGGGCGCGTGCGCGAGCTGTGCAGGAACGTGCCTCCGGTGCGCCCCGCGCGGTTCACGATCTCCTCGGTGAGGTGCACGAAATACTCGCTGTTGTCGTGGTCCTTGTCGCGGATCATCGAGACGAGTCCGCCCCAGCCTTTGCGGATGCCGATGACCTTGTAGCCTTCGCGCAGGGCGCGAATCGTGACTGCACGAATCGCGGGGTTGAGTCCTGGCACGTCGCCGCCACCCGTCAGGATGCCGATCGTGCCCTTCGCTTTGATATTCGCCATGGTGGGGGTTCTCCAAAAACAGCAATACTCAGCTGACGGCCGACGTGGCTATCATGTCCCCGCCCGCTCGGCAATGCGCGCGTCGCGGTATGAACCCGCCTAACCGCGCGCAATGCGCGTGCTACTCCGCAACGCGTCGCACGCACCTCGCACTTGAATTACGTTGCCCGGCCAAACGCGGCTGCTGTGCTTGCGCGGGCCCCCGATGATCCGTCGTCATTTTCGCACCGCCATCCGCATCGCACTCTGGTTAGCCACGGTTGTCGCCGTCTCGGCCGTCGACGACTCCGCCCGACAGCCCCGCATCGCCTCGCTGCCCGATTGGTTCACGCTGTCGACCGAGTTTGATCTCGCCGCCGAAAGCCGGCGCCCCCTCACCACCGAAGACGCGCACCACGAGCTTTCCTACTACGTCTTCGATCAACAGACGCAGGTCGCCGACCAGGCTACGACCACCTACTACGCCTATCGGATCACCTCCGACGCCGGCCTGTCCGCCGGCGCGCAACTTTCCCAGTATTTCGACCCGAGCTACGCCAGACTCGAACTGCACTTCATTCGAATCTGGCGGGACGGTGCCACACAGGACCGACTGAATCTCTCCGAGATCAAAGTCATCCAGCAGGAGCGCGACCTCGAGCGCCAGATGTTCAACGGTGAGCTCTCCGCCATCACGACGCTGGCCGACGTGCGAAAGGGCGATATCGTCGAGTGCGCCTTCACTGTCCGCGGCATGAATCCCGTGTTCGAAGGCAAGTTCATCGACTCCACCTCCATCGCTTGGCGCTCTCCCGTCGCGTTTGAGCGCATCCGCATCATCATGCCCGCCGAGCGTCCGCTCCATTGGCGCGTCGTTGGTCAGGCCAAGCTCGAGCATCACCTCACCGCGAGCACCACCGGCATCGCCGATCACACGTGGACTTCTCGCAACGTTGCGCCCGTAAATGCCGAGGACGACGCGCCTTCGTGGCACGTCCAATACCCCTACCTCGCCGTCAGCGAGTTTGCCGACTGGGAGGCTGTTCGCGCTTGGGCGCTGCCACTCTACACTCAATTCCCCGACGCGCCCGAGCTCCGCGAAAAAGCTCTCGCGCTTGCCGCCCCCGCCGCGACGCCCGAGCAAAAAGTTCTCGCGATTCTCGACTTCGTCCAACGCGAAGTCCGCTACCTCGGTGTCGAACTCGGCGCCAACACCCACCGCCCGCACCCACCCGCGCAGGTGCTCCGGCAGCGTTTCGGCGACTGCAAGGACAAGGTCACGCTCTTCTGCGCGCTCCTCCGCGAAGCGGGCATTGCTGCCGCCCCGACGCTGGTGAACACCTACCGCCTCCACACCACCACCGAATCCCTGCCGAGCCCCTACGCGTTCAACCACGTCATCGCCCGCGTCGTTCTTGGCGAACAAACTTACTGGCTCGACCCGACGAGCCTTCACGACCGGGGCAACCTCCTCCAGCGCGACGCCGAGACCGACACTGCCGGCCTGGTCGTGCATCCCGCCGCGGCGGTGGGACTGCAGCGCATTCCTGCGCGGGCCGAGGCCCGGCGTCGCGTGGAAGTCACTCAGGATTTTTCCTACGAAGACGCGGAAAAGCCCGCGCAACTCGACATCATCTACCGCTATTTTGGGGCCAGCGCATACAGCACCCGCGCCTACCTCGCCGGCCGCACGAAGGACGAGGTCACGCGCGAATACCTCGACCGGCAGAAGCGCGGCTTCCCGTCGCTCACCCTCAGCTCACCGGTGATTTGGCGTGACGACGCCGAGCGCAACATCATCGAGATCGAGCTGCACTGCACCGTGCCTGATCTCTGGCAATTGACGGCCGACAAAAGCGCCCGGACGGCCGAGTTCTACCCGTGGGATCTGAACAACAGGATCGTGCAACCAGACAGCCTCACTCGCAGCGCGCCACTCGAGTTGGATCATCCGGTGGACATCACGGTCCGCACCAACATCCACCTCCGCGGCTCGTGGCAACTCAACGGAGACGATCAAACCATCGAGACACCGTGGTATCGCTTCCACGTCGAGTCGCACTACGCCGATCAGGTCTTCCGCGCACTCTACACGTGGCAGTCCCGCGCCGATCACGTCCTCGCGGCGGATTTGCCGAAACACGTCGCCGAGCTCGCGCGTATCCGCAAGGAAGTCGGCTACACGCTTCGCCACGGCGAGGCCGCCGCGACGCCGGCCGCGTCCGTCCCGGCGCCGAGCGATGGCTTCGAGTTGAATTGGCGCTCCGTTCTGCTCGTCGTGGTTCTCTTGATCGCTTGGACGAAATTCGCGCTCTGGCTCGATCGATTGCCCACGGACCAGCCACCGCCGCTGGTCGACTCCCATCTGCGCGGCATCGGGGGCTGGCTGATCCTACCCGCGATCAGTCTCGTGATTCGGCCCTTCACCTTGCTCTACACGTTCGGCTCCACCGCCAACGCCTACTTCAACTCCCAGGTGTGGGACACCTTCTCGTCGCCGGGCTCGCCGACTTACCAACCGGGCACGATCACGCTGCTGGTCTTCGAACTCGCAGGCAACGTCTCCGTGCTGGCCCTCGGCGTGATCGCCGCGGTGTTTTTCTTCCGCACCAAACGCCAAGCGCCGAAACTCGTGATCGCCCTGCTGCTCGCCATGGTCGCGCTACATGCTATCGATGCGCTCGGGGGTTGGTTGATCGGCAACACCAAAGACCCGACCGCGATTGGGACCTACATGGAGGCGATCCGAGCCTCACTCCAGGCCCTGTTGTGGGTGCCCTACTTCCTGGTGTCCCGCCGCGTGAAGGCGACGTTCGTCAACTAGCGAGGCGCGTTACTCCGTGCCGACGTGCTTTTCGTAGAACGCGTCGACGATCGCAGCGGTCTTCTTCGAATCGGTCTGCGCCAGGCAATCCGCGGCGAGCTTCTGCGCTTCGCTGAACTTCATCGCGCGCACCAGATACTTCACCGCCGGCAGGAGCGGGGGCGTCATGCTCAGTTCATCCACGCCCAGCCCGACGAGCAACGGCGCGTAGATCGGGTCGCCGGCCATCTCGCCGCACACGCTCACCTTGAGGTGATACTGGTGCGCGGCGTCGATCACCTGCTTCAAGACGCGCAGCACCGCGGGGTGCGTCGGGTCGTAGAGGTGCGCGATGCGGTTGTTGCCGCGATCGATCGCGAGCAGGTATTGGATCAGGTCGTTCGTGCCGATGCTGAAGAACTGGCAGTGCGGCGCGAGCGTGTCGGCCGCGAGCGCCGCGCTGGGAATCTCGATCATCGTGCCGACGCGCACCTTCTCGTCGAACGCCTGGCCGCGCTCCTTCAGCTCGGCCTTGGCCTCCGCGAGCAGCGCGTTGGCTTTCTCAAGCTCCTCGGCGCAGCCGATCATCGGATACATGATCTCGACCTTGCCGTGCGCGCTGGCCCGGAGGATGGCGCGGAGCTGCTCCTTGAATAGCTCCGGATTCTCGAGGCACATGCGGATCGCGCGGAAGCCGAGGAACGGATTCGCCTCGGGGCCGATCAGCTCCGGGTTGCCGGGCAATGGCTTGTCGCCGCCGATATCGAGCGTGCGGATCGTCACCGGCGCGGGCGCGAGGCCTTCGACGATGGCGCGGTAGTTCGCGTATTGGTGCTCCTCGTTCGGCAGGTGGTGCGAACTGAGGTAAAGATACTCGGTGCGGTAAAGGCCCACGCCCTCGCCTCGATACTGGCGCACGAGCGCGACTTCGTCGGCCTTCTCGATGTTGGCGCGGAGCGTCACGCGCACGCCGTCGAGCGTCTCGGCCGGCAATTCGTTCGCCGCGAGCAGGCGCGTTTCGAACGAACTCTTCTCCTTCTGAATCTTGCCGTAGCGGAACAGCGTCGCCTGCGTCGGGTGCAGGATCGCGACGCCATCGTAGCCGTCGATGATGATCCAGTCGCCGTCCTTCGCGCTCTTCGTCAGATCGCGCACGGCGACGACCGCCGGGATCTTCATCGAACGCGCCACGATCACCGCGTGACTCGTGCGGCTGCCGCTGTCGGTCACGATGCCCAGCGCGGCGCTCCGATCGATGCCGGCAGCCTCCGAGGGCGAGATGTCGTGCGCGACGATGATGCGTTTCTCGACCAGCTCGGAGAGATTCATCGCCGACTGGCCGAGCAGCACGTGCAGCACGCGCCGGGCAACGTCCTTGATGTCGGCCGCGCGCTCGCGGAGGTATTCGTCGTCGATCTCCGCGAATGCCTGGATGTAGCGCTGCGCAACGGCGTTGAAGCAGGTCTCGATGTTCAGCCCCGTCGTCTCGAAATCCCGGATCGTCTCGCCGATGAGCGCCTGATCCTCGAGCACCATCTGGTGCGCGTCGAAGATGAGCGCCTCCTCCTCGCTGAGATTTTTCCGCACCTGCTGCTGGATCGCGGCGATTTGCTGGCGCGTGGTCACCAGCGCCTGCTCGAAGCGCGCGATTTCCTGCACGCGCTTGGCCGGCTCCACCTGATAGCGCGGCACCTCGAGCTCGCTCTGCAGGTATAGAAACACCTGTCCGTAGGCGATGCCGCGCGATGCGGCGATGCCCCGGATCACTGTCTCGGTTTTGCCGCGGGCGTCCATGTGCGTCCGATGATTAACGAAGCGTCGCCAAACCCGGTCAATGCGTAACTAGGCGATTCGCGTCTCCACGACCGTGGCCGTCTCGCCCCACGCTTCGCGAATTCGGGCCACGATTGGGGTCGTTGCCTGATTGTCACCGAGCAGGGCGAAGCACGCGCTGCCGCTGCCGCTCATGCGCGGCGCGAGCCCAAACTCCTCCCGCAACCGCGCCAGCAGCACGGGCAGCGCGACGAATTTCCCGAATGCCGCCGGCTCCATGTTGTTGAAAAGGAGTTCCTCCGCCGGCGCGCCACTCGCGAGCCACGCCGCCAATTTCTCCTCGGCGCGCGCCGCATCGAGATAGTCGCTCCCGCGCGCCACCATGCGCCCGTAGGCCCACGGCGTCGCGATGCCGAAACTCGGCTTGAACACCAGCACGCGCCGCCCGCGCAGGCGTGCCGCCGCCGAGGCCGGAAGCGATTCCACGCGCTCGCCGCGACCGCGCATCACCACCGGCGCGCTCCGCAGGAACAGCACGCAATCCGACCCCAGCCGCGCCGCCATCGCCTCGAGTTCGGCCTCGTTCGCGCGCCCGCCCGCGAGCTGATTGAGCGCGCGCAGCGCCGCGACCGCATTGCTGCTGCCGCCGCCGAGCCCCGCGCCCATCGGGATCCGCTTCACCAACTGAAAGTGCGCCGCGCCATCCCAGCCGGTCGTCGCCGCGAACAATTCCGCGGCCTTCAAAATCAAATTCGTCCCATCGACCGGCACGTCGGCTGCATCGCACGCCATCGTGAACCGCGCCGCTTGGCCCTCCGTCCCCCGACCTCCGTCTTCCGTCTGCCGCGTCACCTCCTCTGCGCCGAGCTCATCCCCGAACTCCAGCGGCGCCGCCACCGAGACGAGATCATGAAAACCGTCCGCCCGCCGGCCCGTGATGGCCAGGAACAGGTTGATCTTCGCCGGACTGGAAACGGTCACGTTCATCGCACGCCTTTTCAGTTAGGCACAGTGCCGCGCGGTCTCCTAGCCGAAACTGGCCGGGCATTTGCCGCCCCCTCCTTCCGGCCCGTCCCCGCGAATTCTCTCTTTGATTCAGCCGGGTTCCTCTCCATTAGTGGTCTCCCCGCATGCCCTGCGACCTGATCCTTGCCTTAGACGTTCCCACGCGCGAAGAAGCCGCCCCGATCCTCCGCCAATTGCGCGGCCAGCTCCGCTGGGTGAAGATCGGCCTCCAGATGTTCACCGCCTACGGGCCGAACTACGTGCGCGAAGTCGCCGGGATGGGCTTCGACATCTTCCTCGATCTCAAGCTGCACGACATCCCCAACACCGTCGCCAAAGCCGTCGAGTCGCTCGGCCCGCTGCCGATCAAGATGCTCACGCTCCACACCGCCGGCGGCAGCGAGATGATGCGCGCCGCCGTCGCCGCCCAGCAAAAATCGAATCCCAACCTCCTCCTTCTCGGCGTCACCGTGCTCACCTCCATGGACGCCACCGGCCTCGCCGAGATCGGCGTCAGCGTCGCCCCCGAGCAACAAGTCGCCCGCCTCGGCCGCCTCGCCGCCGACAGCGGCATGCGCGGCCTCGTCTGCTCGCCGCTCGAAGTCTCTTTGCTCCGCTCCTCGCTCCCGGCCCACATGCAACTCGTCACGCCCGGCATCCGCCCCGCGAGCGAGCAAGGGGGCGACGACCAGAAGCGCGTCATGACTCCCGCCGCCGCCGCCCGCGCCGGTTCGAGCTACATCGTCGTCGGCCGCCCGATTCTCAAGGCCGCCGATCCCGCCGCCGCCGCCCGCGGCATCCTCGCCGAACTCAACGGCGCCTAACCGGTCTCACCGCTCAGATGAATCTCTCAGCTCTAGACTCTCAGCTCTCAGCTTTTTTTACCCCATGAGCCGCACCGCCGCCATCCTTCTCGCCGCCGGCAGCAGCCGCCGCATGGCCGGCGCCGTCCCCGACAAGATCCTCGCCCCGCTCGCCGGCAAACCGGTCTTCGCGCACTCCGCCGCCACGTTCTACCGCAGCGGCGTCATCGACTTCTTCGTCGTCACCTACCGCGACCAACGCCAGATGGTCGAACTCTCCGCCTACGCGCCCACGCCCACGCTCTTCGTCCCCGGCGGCGACGAACGCCAGGACTCCGTCGCCGCCGCCCTCGCCGAACTCCCCGAGGACGTGAAATACGTCTTCATCCACGACTGCGCCCGCCCGCTCGTCCGCCCGGAGCAACTGCACGCGCTCCACAAGATCGTCCGCCGCGAGGACGCCGTCGTCCTCGCCCACCGCGTCACCGACACGATCAAGGAACACTCCGGCGAAGGCATGCTCCGCAACCTCAACCGCGACCAGCTCTGGGCCATGGAGACCCCGCAAGTCTTCTCCCGCGACCTCATCTGCCGCGCCTACGCCAAAGCCGCCGCGCAGAAGAAACGCCTCACCGACGACGCCTCCGCCGTCGAGCTGCTGAAACACCCCGTCGCCCTCCTCGAGAACCCGCACCCGAACCCGAAGCTCACCACTCCGCAAGACCTCGCCTACGCCGAGTTCCTGTTCCGGGAGCTGAGCGCTGAGAGCTGATCGCTGACCGCTCTCATGTCCTCCTTCCGCATCGGTCACGGCTACGACATCCACCGCACGGTGCCGGGACGCGCACTCGTCCTCGGCGGCGTGAAATTCGATTGCGACTTCGGCCTCGACGGCCACTCCGACGCCGATGCGCTCACCCACGCCATCTGCGACGCCCTGCTCGGCGCCGCCGCGCTGCCCGACATCGGCCACTTTTTCCCCAACACCGACCCGCGCTGGAAAGGCGCCGACTCGCAAGTCCTCCTCCAACACGTCGTCGCCGCGCTCCGCGAACGCGGCTGGCGCCCCGCCAACATCGACGCCTCGCTCATCGCCGAGCGACCGAAGATCGCCCCGCACCTCGCCGAGATGAAAGCCGCCCTCGCCCGCTCCACCGGCCTGCCGGTCGATTGCGTCGGGTTGAAGGCAACGACCAACGAGGGCGGCGACGACATCGGCCGCGGCCTCGCCATCGCCGCGCACGCGGTCGCGCTCATCGAGCGCGTCTGAGTTTCTCATGTCCACGCAGCTTCCCCCTGTAGCGGCGGTCTGTGACCGCCGACTCGTGTGGTGGAGCGCATTGACCCCAATGCGCTCTCGCACGACCAACAAGCGCGTTGAGGTCAACGCGCTCCACCTCACGCGCCTTTCAGTCCTCTGTCTTCTGTCCTCCGTCCTCTGTTTCGGCACCGCCTGCTCAAAGCGCGAGACGCCCGTCCAAATCGGCAACCGCACCGGCACGCTGCACATGAGCATCGGCGCCGAGCCGAGCGACCTCGATCCGCACGTCGTTACCGGCATCGGCGAAGCCAAGGTCCTCCATTCGCTGTTCGAGCCGCTCGTCAGCTTCGACCCGAAGACCCTCAAGCCCGTCCCCGCCCTCGCCGAGCGGTGGGACATTTCCACCGACGGCCTCACCTACACGTTTCACCTGCGCGCCAACGCCAAGTGGTCCAACGGCGAACCCCTCACCGCGCAGGACTGCGTCGAATCCTGGAAACGCATCCTCACGCCGACGCTCGCCGCCGACTACGCCTACATGCTCTACATGGTCCGCGGCGCCGAGGAGTTCAACAAAGGCAAAGCCGACTTCTCCGCCGTCGGTCTCGCTGCACCCGACGCCCGCACGCTCGTCGTCCATCTCACTGCGCCCGCACCGTATTTTCTCCAAGTCCTCCTCAACTCCCCGTGGCGCCCCGTCAACGTCCGCGCCATCGCCGCCGCCGGCAACGCCTACCAGCGCGGCACCGCGTGGACCACGCCGCAACGCATCGTCACCAGCGGCCCGTTCCATCTCAAGGAGTGGACGTCGCACCAGCGCCTCGTCGTCGAGAAATCCGCGACCTACTGGGACCGCGAGCACGTGAAGCTCAACTCCATCGTCTTCTACCCGATCGACAGCGTCGACGCCGAGGAGCGCGCCTTCCGCGCCGGCCAGCTCCACCTCACCTACAATCTCTCGCTCTCGAAACTCGCCAGCTACCGCCAGTCGATGCCCGAGTCGCTGCGCATCGACCCGTATCTCAGCACGTATTTCTTCCGCGCCAACACCCGCAAGCCCCCGCTCGACAACGCGCTCGTCCGCCGCGCGCTCTCGCTCGCCATCGACCGCGCGCTCATCGTCGAAAAAGTCCTCCGCGGCGGCCAGCGCCCCGCTCCCTCGCTCGTGCCGCGCGAGATGCCCGACTACCCCGTGCCCGCGCTGCCACCCCGCGACCTCGACACCGCGAAAAAACTCCTCGCCGAGGCCGGCTATCCCGGCGGCCAGGGCTTCCCGCCGCTCGAGATCACCTACAACAATTCCGAAGTGCTCCGCCTCGTCGTCGAAGCCATCCAGGAAATGTGGCGCCGCGATCTCGGCATCGAGGTCCAGCTCGTGAACCAGGAATACAAGGTCGCCTTCGCCAACCGGCGCACCGGCAACTACCAGCTGCTCTTCGGCGATTGGGTTGGCGACTACCTCGACGCCACCACCTTCCTCGACCTCTGGCGCAGTGACGCCGGCAACAACCACACCGGCTGGGCCAGCCCCGACTACGACGCCCTGATGAACCGCGCGATGACCGAGAAGGACGCCACCGCTCGCGGCCAGCTCCTCCAACAAGCCGAACTCGTCATGCTCGAAGGCTCGCCCTGCATCCCGGTCTACTTCAACACGCACGTCTATCTCTGTTCCCCGTCCGTGAAGGACTGGTTGCCAAATCCGATGGATCACATGGATTACCGGCATGTGTCGCTCGCGCCGTGAGATGACGGTAGGGCGCGGACTCCGTTCCGCGCCACAAGCCCTCGCAGCGGCGCGTCCGTCCGTCTTCCGCCGCCTGTCCTCCGTCCTCCGTCCACTGTCCTCCCTGCTTTGTGCCCTCGCACTCTGCGTGATCTGGACAGGATGCCGCCGCGACGCACCCGCCTCGACCGAGCAACTGCTCCGCATCAGCCAGCGCAACGAGCCCGCAACGCTCGATCCGCACCTCGCCACGCTGCCGGACGAATTCTTCCTCATCCGCGCGCTCACCGAAGGCCTCGTCGTCCCCAATCCCGCCGGCGGCCCGCCACTCCCCGGCGTCGCCGAGCGCTGGGCAACTTCCGCCGACGGTCTCACGTGGACGTTCCATCTCCGCGCCGACGCGCACTGGTCCAACGGCGATTCCGTCACCGCCGCCGACTTCGTCTACTCCTTCCGCCGCGCGCTCACGCCCGCCCTCGGCGCGCCGAAAGCCCCGCTCTTCTTTGTGCTGAAGAACGCCGCCGCATTCTACCGCGGCCACATCTCCGAACCCACCCAGCTCGGCGTCACCGCACCCGACGCGCGCACCGTCGTCCTCACGCTCGAACAACCCACGCCGCACCTCCTCGCGCTCGCCGCCAGCGGCCCGTGGCTGCCCGTGCATTCCGCCACCGTGGAAAAATTCGGCGGCGCCACCGCGCGCGGCGCGCCGTGGACCGAGCCCGGCCACTACGCCGGCAACGGCCCGTTCATCCTCGCCGAGTGGCGCAAGGCCCAGCACCTCCTCGTCACACGCAGCCCGCACTACCACGCCGTCGACCGCATCAAACTCACCGGCGTCCGCTACCAAATCTACGACAGCGGCGACACCGAGGAGCGCGCCTTTCGCGCCGGCCAAGTCGACCTCACCATGGCGGTGCCGTTCACCAAACTGGATAACTACGCCGCGCCCACGCTCCGCCGCCAGCCGCTCCACGAGACGCGCTACTTCGCCCTCAACACCACGCGCCCGCCACTCGACGACATCCGCGTTCGCCGCGCCCTCGCCCTCGCGCTCGATCGCGACGCCATCGTCCGCAACATCCTCCGCGGCGCCCAGCGCCCCGCCCTAAGCTTCATCCCGCCGGGTCTCGGCGGCTACACTGGCGCCGCGCAACTCACTCCCGATCCCGCCGCCGCGCGCGCGCTCCTCGCCGAAGCCGGTTTCCCCGGCGGCAAAGGTTTTCCGAAACTCGAACTCGCCGCCTGGAACGTGAACCCCGCCATTCTCGAGGCCGCCCAACAAATGTGGCGCCGCGAACTCGGCATCGAGACGTCCATCGTCCAGCGCGAGGGCAAAGTCCACATGGCCGCCGTCATCGCCGGCGACTTCGCCATCGCGCTCATGCCCGCCATCCCCGACTACGACGACGCGAGCGCGCTCTTCGACGAACTCACCACCGGCGCGCCGGGCAACTTCCCGCGCTGGTCCGACGCTCGTTACGACGAACTCGCACGCGACGCTCGCCGCGAAACCGACGCCACTCGTCGCACCGAACTTTACCGCGCCGCCGAGCAGCGCTTGCTCGACCAGTTGCCCGTCGTGCCGTTCTACTTCAATTCCCAGGACTACCTCGTCGCCCCACACGTCTCCGGCTGGCGCCAAGACGCGCTCTGGAACCGCTTCTATGAAGAAGTCACCCTTTCGCATGAAAGCCTCCCTCAGCCTGCTCACACTGCTCGCCTGCACGAGCGCGATCGCTGAAGTCCCCACGCCTTCCGCCGCCCGCATCCTCGAGCGCACCAAGGTGCTCGCCTCCGACGAATTCGAAGGCCGCGCCCCCGGCACGCCGGGCGAGGACAAGACCGTCGCCTACCTCATCAGCGAGTTTCAAAAACTCGGCCTGCAACCCGGCAACCCCGATGGCACGTTCGTCCAAAACGTCGTCACCACCGGCCTCACGTCGCAATCCGCGCTCACGTTCTCCTTCGGCGCTTCCGCCAAGCAATCGCTCACGCCGCAAGTCGGCCTCGACTTCATCGCGCTCTCGCGCCGCCGCCAGCCGCAGGTCGAGCTGAAGGACAGCGAAGTCGTCTTCGTCGGCTACGGCATCACCGCGCCCGAATTCGGCTGGGACGATTTCAAGGACGTCGACGTGCGCGGCAAGATCGTCGTGATGCTCATCAACGACCCGCCGATCACCGACGCGAAAACCGGCCAGCTCGACGACACGATCTTCGGCGGCAAGGCGATGACCTACTACGGCCGCTGGACCTACAAATTCGAGAGCGCCTCCGCGCGCGGTGCCGCCGCCGTCTTCATCGTGCACGAGACCGGTCCGGCCGGTTATCCGTTCGCCGTCATCGCCGCCGGCTCGGGACGCGAGACGTTCGACGTCGGCTCCGAGGCGGCGAGCCAGCAGCGCGTCGCCGTCGAAGGCTGGATCACGCTCGACACCGCGCGCCGGCTCTTCGCCGCCGCCGGCCACGACTACGCCGCGCTGAAAGCCGCCGCCGCGCGCCGCGACTTCCGCCCGGTGTCGCTCGGCGCCCGCGCCCACGTCGCCGTCGCGAACAAGGTCCGCAGCGTCACCTCGCGCAACGTCATCGCGCTCCTGCCCGGTTCCGATCCCAAGTTGCGCGACGAATTCGTCGTCTATTCCGCGCACTGGGACGCCTATGGCCGCAACCCCGCGCTCACCGGCGACCAGATCCTCAACGGCGCCGCCGACAACGCCATCTCCGTCGCCATGATGCTCGAGATCGCGCAAGTCACCGCCGCGCTGCCCGCCGCCGAGCGCCCGCGTCGTTCGCTGTTGTTCTTCTCGCCGACTTACGAAGAAAAAGGCATCCTCGGCTCGCAATTCTACGCGCGCAACCCGCTCCACCCGCTCGCGCGCACCGTCGCCAACCTCAACATCGAGCCGCTGGACGCGAACCTCGCCTATGGCCCGACGCGCGATCTGGAGATCGTCGGCCGCAATCCGTCTACACTCGACGACTACGCCGCCGCCATCGCCCGCGAGCAAGGCCGCGTGCTGCGTCCCGACTCCGAGCCGGAGAAAGGTTACTATTACCGCAGCGATCACTTCGAGTTCGCGAAGGTCGGCGTGCCGGCTTTCTTCGTGCGCTCCGGCGTCGATCTCCTCGACGCGCCCGCCGGCACCGGCGAGAAACTGCGCCTCTCGTATCTCGTGAACGATTACCACAAGGTCTCCGACGAAGTCCGCCCCGACTGGACCTGCGGCGGCGCCGCGGCCGACGCGAAGTTCCTCCTCGCCCTCGGCCTCCGCGTCGCCAACGCCGACACCATCCCCGAATGGAAACCTGGCACCGAGTTCAAAGCCGTCCGCGATGCCTCACTCCGGACCGCGGCCAAGCCGTGATCCCGTTCCCGCTTTTTCTCACACACAACCTAACCATGTCACCTCACCGCCCCGCCGCCTGTATCCTCGGCGCGCTGCTCGCCACCGCGAGCGCGTTCGCCGAACTTCCTCCGCTTCCCCACGCCGCCTCCGCCGCGCGCATCCTCGAGCGCACGAAGGTTCTCGCCTCCGATGAATTCGAAGGCCGCGCGCCCGGCACGCCCGGTGAGGACAAGACCGTCGCCTACCTCGTTGGCGAGTTTCAGAAAATGGGCCTCCAGCCCGGCAACCCCGAGGGCGGCTTCCTGCAAAACGCGCCGCTCGTCGGCATCACCTCCGCCCCCACGCTTTCGTTCAACCGCGACGGCGTCACGCTCACGATGGAAAACATCAACGACTTCGTCGGCCCGTCGTCGCGCATCGAGCCGCGCGTCGAAGCGAAGGACACCGACGTGGTCTTCGTCGGCTACGGCATTGTCGCGCCGGAGTTCGGCTGGGATGACTACAAGGGCGTCGACGTGCGCGGCAAAACCGTCGTCATGCTCATCAATGACCCGCCCGTCCTCGACCCGAAGACCGGCGGGCTCGACCCGAAGGTTTTCGGCGGCAAAGCCATGACCTACTACGGCCGCTGGACCTACAAATACGAGATCGCCGCCGCCAAAGGCGCGACCGCGTGCCTCATCGTCCACGAGACTGGGCCGGCCGCGTATCCCTTCGCCGTCGTCACCGGCAGCCGCGCGCGTGAGAACTTCGAGATCAGCGCGCTCGACAAGAACGCCGGCCACGTCGCGATGGAAGGCTGGCTCACGCTCGACGCGGCGCGCCGGCTCTTCGCCTCGTGCGGCAAGGACTACGACGCCGCGAAGAAAGCCGCCGCGACCCGCGACTTCACGCCAATGCCGCTCGGCACCAAGGCGTCGTTCGTCGTCGAGAACCAGCTCCGCAACGTCGCTTCGCGCAACGTCGTCGCGATGATCCCCGGGGCCGATCCGAAGCTGAAGGACGAGTTCGTCATCTACACCGCGCACTGGGATCACCTCGGCCGCGAACCGAAGCTCGTCGGCGACCAGATCTTCAACGGCGCCGCGGACAACGCCGCCGGTTGCGCCGTGCTGCTCGAGATCGCCGAGATCATGTCGAAGCTCCCGGCCGACCAGCGCCCGAAGCGCAGCATCCTTTTCCTCTCCGTCACCGCCGAGGAAAAAGGCCTGCTCGGCTCCCGCTACTACGCCGAGAATCCGCTCTACCCGCTCAACAAAACCGTCGCGAACATCAACATCGACGGCGCGAATCCCTTCAACCCGACGAGCGACATGACCACGATCGGCTTCGGCGCCTCGACCATCGACGACATCGGCATCGCCGTCGCCAAGGAGATGGGTCGCACCATGGGCCCCGAGGCGCACCCGGAATTCGGCTCCTACTACCGCAGCGACCACTTCGAATTCGCGAAGGTCGGCGTGCCTTCCTACTACCCGAAGAACGGCCGCAAGTATATCGGCCAGGACGAGGACTTCGCCGAGAAGCAGGTGAAGGACTACGTCGCCAACCGCTACCACAAGGTCACCGACGAAGTGCAGCCTGACTGGACCTTCGAGGGCGCGGCGCAGGACACCGCGTTCCTCGTCGAAGTCGGCCTCCGCATCGCCAACGGCGACACCTGGCCGCAATGGCGCGCCGGCAACGAGTTCAAGCCCAAGCGCGACGCGATGATGCGGGAAAAGGCTCGCGACTAGCATCGCCCCGAGGTGGTCGCCGATGTCCCCATCGGCGACAGGCGTCGGTCTGGAAACCGACGCCCACCCGTTTGCAGTTTGCCGCAAGGTGGTCGCCGGTTTCCATACCGGCGACGGCGGGGCCACGCCGACGTCCGATGCCCCGCGACTCAACCCGGCGCCTACACCACAAGACTCCCACCTGGGTGAAAACAGGCGCGATATTTCACCTCCGAATTCGCGCGAGCCGAGAGAACCGGCATCCGTTGACGGATCCGGCCATCGCGCGCGGTCTGTTGGCCTCCGTGAATTTCTACCACCAGCGGGCATCTTGGTTTTGCCACCTGATGGTGCTCATGCCCGACCATCTGCACGCGCTCATCAGCTTTCCGCCTGATTCGGAAATGCGATTCACTGTTGGTCGTTGGAAGGCGTGGCAAACGCGGACACTGAAGGTCGCCTGGCAAGACAACTACTTCGATCACCGGATCCGCAACGACGCCGAGTTCGAACTGAAAGCCGCTTACATTCGCAACAATCCCGTCGCGCGAGCCCTCTGTGCCCGCCCAGACGATTGGCCGTGGGTCATTGATGCCGCCGCGCTCGAGGCGCCATCAGCGACGCCAGCGCCCAACTAACCGGGCCAGCACGGGGTGGTCGCCGATGTCCCCATTGGCGACCGGCGTCGGTCTGGAAACCGACGCCCACCCGTTCGCAGTTTGCCGCAAGGTGGTCGCCGGTTTCCACACCGGCGACGGCAGACCGACATCGGCAACCAAGAGCCTGACTCAACCCGGCGCCCACTCAATCACGTCAATCCGCGCTCAACTCTCCCGCCCGGCCTCGCGCACCCGGATCACGTTGCGCAGCGCGATCAGGCCCACCGGCGCGATGGTGGCGGTGAGCGCCACGAACAGCCACATGGTCTCCGGTTGGCGCTCGCCGACAGCCGGACAATATCGCGCGAGCAGCACGCCGGAGAAAGTTCCGATGAAGAGTTTCGCGAGCAGCAGCGGAATGTAGGACAGCGCTCCGTAGGACGCCTCCTGGCCCGCGGGCGCGATGGAAGAGGCGTATTCATACACGCGCGGCGAGTAGAACGCCTCGCCGATCGACAGCACGATGACGTAGAGCGCGACCATCACATAGTAGGGATGGATGCCGCCCTTCACGCCCAGATAGCTGTGGCCGAGCCATTGACCGGCCGCGCTGTCCGCCAGCGGCTGAAACCACGCGGGCGGCATGGCCATCACGAACACCGATGCCGCCGAGATGAACCCGCCGACCGTCACCACGCTGTAGGCCGGAAACCGCTGCGTGAGCGCGCCCACGATCGGCGTGAGCAAGACGACGATCAGCGCGTTGATCGCCCAGAGTCTCCCGACCGGCGCGCCGTCGCCGAGCACGCGGATGCCGAACTCGGGAAACACGTAATACATCTGCATGAAGATCAGTTTCAGGAACGCTATCAGCACCAGGAACGCGATCAACCGGTAGAAGCCCGATTGGCGGAAAAGATCGCGGAAGATCCGCACGGTTTCCCTCAAGCTGCCGGCGACGGATTCCGAAAATTCTTCCAGCATGTTCCCCGATGCCACTTTGGGCGGCGGGGGCACGATCTTCACTCCGTCGTCCGTGACTTCGACGCCACGCCGCATCAGCCACACCAGCGGCAGCATCAGCACTTCGAGACCGAAGCTCACCAAGAACAACGTGCGATAAGTCGTCAGCGTGGTGCCGAGAACCGGCAGCGTCAGATGACCGTTCTCGCCCAACCCCTGCCGCACCTCGTCGAACAGGATCGAAGCGATGAACGAGCCGGCGTTGACCATCATGTAGGCGCCGGAAAACGAGATCGAACGTTGCGCCGTGGTGGAGAATTTGCGGGTGGCGGCGACCAACACCGGCGTGCCCAGCGCTTCGCCGATGGCGAGGGGGAACATGCCCAAGCCGATGGCGATCCACGGCGTCGGTGCGAACACCATCACCGCCCGTCCGACGATGCAGATCCAGATGCCGAGGAAGAAAGATTTCCGCAGTCCAATCGCGTCCGTCAGCGCGCCAACCAGCAGAGTGCTTCCGGTCATGACGATCGACCACACGCCCACGAGGCCGAGCGCCTGCTGGTCGGAGTAACCGAACTCCGTCGAGAGCCAGCGCTTGAGCGTCAGGTTGGTGACGGTGTAGGCCGCGAAGTTCAGCAGCTTGACGCCGAAGGTCAGCCACAACTCGCGCGATGCGCCGTTCAGCACGGTGAATTTGCCGACGAAATTGGCTACGGGCGATGACACGGCGTGGAGGGGTTGCTCATCATCAGGGCTGCGATACCAGCGCGGTTCGCGGACGAAAGAAAGCAGTATCCGCCGCCGGACGGGAAGCTCCAAACCACCATGGCGGGCCGTTTCCGTCTGGCCTCCGTCCTCCGTCCTCTGTCCTCTTTCACCCGTCCTCCGACCATGCTCCGCTTCGTCCTCCGCCGCCTGCTGCAGACGATTCCCGTGATCTTCTTCATCATCACGGCGACGTTCTTCATGGTGCGCTTCGTGCCGGGTGGGCCGTTCACCGCGGAGAAGGCGATCCCGCCGGAGATTCTGAAAAATCTCGAAGCGCACTACGGCCTCGATCAGCCGCTCTGGCGCCAATACCTCACCTACCTCGGCAAGCTCGCGCAGGGCGACCTCGGCCCTTCGTTCAAATACACCAACCGCACGGTCAACGAAATCATCGCCGACAAGCTCCCCGTCTCGCTCGAACTCGGCGCGTGGGCGCTCCTCATCGCGCTCACGCTCGGCCTCCCGCTTGGCGTCATCGCCGCGGTGAAGCGGAACACCTTTCTGGACTACCTGTGCAGCGGCGTGGGTATGATCGGGATTTGCGTGCCGACTTTTGTGCTGGGCCCGATCCTCGCGCTCTCGCTCGGCATCTACCTCCACTGGTTCAACGTCTCCGGTTGGTATGGGCCGACTGACCGGATTCTGCCGGGCGTGACGCTCGGCTTCGTCTACGCGGCCTACATCATGCGTCTCACGCGCGGCGGCATGCTTGAGGTGCTGCACCAGGATTTCATCCGCACCGCCCGCGCCAAGGGTGCCACTGAGGCGCGCATCATCTTCAAGCACGCGCTCCGCGGCGGCCTGTTGCCAGTCGTGTCGTTTCTCGGGCCCGCCATCGCCGGCATCCTCACCGGCTCGTTCGTCATCGAGACGATTTTCCAAATCCCCGGCCTCGGCCGCGAGTTCGTGAACAGCGCCTTCAATCGCGACTACACCTTGGTCCTCGGCACCGTCATCCTTTACGGCGGCCTGCTCGTCGTGATGAACCTGCTCGTCGACATCGCGCAGGTCTGGCTCAACCCGAAGCTGAAATTCGAATGAGCATGTTCACCACGAAACACACGAAAGACACGAAAGAGCTTCCGAGCGCGGCAGCCCCCTTTCGTGTGTTTAGTGGTTTTTCCTCTTCCGTGTTTTCCGCGTATTCCGTGGGCACCTAACTCCGTGGCGCTTCCCCTCACCTCCTCCGCTCAGCCCGCCGCCGCTCCCGAGGAAGCCGGCCACTCGTTGGGCGCGGACGCCTGGCACCGGCTCAAAAAGAACAAGCTCGCGGTCTTCGGCGGCGTGACGCTGCTCGTCCTGAGCACGCTCTGCCTGCTCGCGCCTCTCTTCTTCAATCTGTCTTACCAAGACCAGAACCTCGACCTCGGCGCCACGCCACCGTCCGGCGCACACTGGCTCGGCACCGACACGCTCGGCCGCGATCTGCTCGTGCGCATGCTCTACGGCGGCCGCATCTCGCTCGGCGTGGGCCTGAGCGCGACGTTCGTGGCGCTCACCATCGGCGTGCTCTACGGCGCAGCCGCCGGCTATCACGGCGGCAAGGTCGACGCGGTGCTCATGCGCATCGTCGACATCCTCTACGCCCTGCCGTTCACGATTTTCGTGATCCTGCTCATGGTAATCTTCGGCCGGAACATCATCCTGCTCTTCGTCGCGATCGGTGCCGTCGAGTGGTTGACGATGGCACGCATCGTCCGCGGTCAGGTCATGGCGTTGAAGAAAATGGAATTCATCGAAGCCGCCCGCTCGCTCGGCTACAGCAATCGCCGCATCGTCCTCCGCCACCTGATCCCGAACATCCTCGGCCCGATCATCGTCTACACGACGCTCACCATTCCCGCCGTGATGTTGCTCGAAGCCTTCCTCAGCTTCCTCGGCCTCGGCGTCCAGCCGCCCATGAGTTCGTGGGGCACGCTGATCAAGGACGGCGCGGAGAAAATGGAGGAATACTGGTGGCTCCTCGTGTTCCCTGGCGGCGTGTTTTCGCTCACGCTTTTCTCGCTCAACTTCCTCGGCGACGGCCTGCGCGACGCGCTGGACGTCCGCGCGGCGAAGGACTAACCCTTTCCGCCGCGCCCAATGACTCTCCGCCGCTTCCGCCCGTATTTCGGTTACCTCAAGCAAGTCCGCGGTCCCATCGCGAAGGCCATTTGCTACGGCGTGCTCTACGGCGTCGCGAGCGGCGCCGGCATCCCGCTGCTCGTCAAATACGTCTTCCCGCCCATCTTCGACCGACAAGGCGGCGCGCTGCCCATGTCGACCGTCATGCTCATCGCGGCGTGCATACCGATGGTGTTCCTGCTGCGCGCCGTGACGGGCTACCTCAACAGTTTCTACACGCAATACGCCGGCGTCCGCATCCTCGAGGCCATCCGCCTCGACTACTTCCGCAAGCTCCAGCTGCTCCCGCTCTCGTTCGTCCAACGCAAGCAGACCGGCGACCTGATCTCGCGCGGCCTCGCCGACACCGCGCAGCTCCAGTTCACGCTCACGCAGCTGGCGAACGACGGCATCAAGCAGCCGGCAACTCTCATCGGCTCGATCTTCGCCGTCGGCTACCTCGCCTACACCTCGCAAGGCGTCGCGCTCATGCTCGTGTGCCTCGCCGCCGTGCCGTTGGTGGTTCTCCCGATTCGCTTCGTCGGCAAGAAGGTCATCAAGCGGGCTGCGGACATGCAGTCGCGCCTCGGACACGTGACTTCTCACTTTTCAGAAAACCTCTCCGCCGCACGCGAAGTCCGCGCCTTCAGCCTTGAGGAACGCGAGACCAAGCGCTTCGCCGCCGGCACCGCCGCACTCGTGACGGCGCAGATGAAGATCACGAAATACGCCCAAGCCCTCACGCCGGCGATCGAGGTGATCTCCGCCGGCGGCATCGCCTTCACCCTCATCTACGCCTACGGCAGCGGCGTCGACCTCGCGACGTTCATCTCGATCATCAGCGCGCTCTACACCTCCTACGAGCCCGTGAAGAAAATGGGCGCGCTCAACAGCGAGATGAAACGCGGCGAAGCCTCGCTCGACCGCCTCGAAGTCGTCCTCCACGAACCCGTCACCATCGCCGATCCCGCCGCGCCCGTCGCCGTCTCGCGCCTGCGCGGCGACCTCGCGTTCGAGGACGTGTCGTTCTCCTACGGCGACAGCCCGGCACTCTCCCAAGTCACCGCGCGCATCCCTGCGGGCACCGTCTGCGCGCTCGTCGGCCCGAGCGGCGCGGGCAAGACCACCTTCGCCAACCTCGTCCCGCGCTTCTACGAAGTCGCCGCCGGCCGCGTCGCCATCGACAGCATCGACGTCCGCGCCATGCGGCTCGCCGACCTGCGCCGCAACATCGCGCTCGTCTCGCAGGAACCGGTGCTCTTCAACGACACCATCTTCAACAACCTGCTCCTCGGCCGCGAGGGCGCCACGCGCGACGAAGTCGTCGCCGCCGCTAAAGCCGCACACGCCCACGAGTTCATCGAGAAACAGCCGCAGGGCTACGACACCGTCGTCGGCGAACGCGGCGCGCTCCTCTCCGGCGGACAAAAGCAGCGCCTCGCCATCGCCCGCGCGTTCCTGCGCAACGCCCCGATCCTCATCCTCGACGAAGCCACCAGCGCGCTCGACTCCGACAGCGAAGCCGCCGTGCAGGACGCCCTGCGCCATCTCGTCGTCGGCAAGACCGTGCTCATCATCGCGCACCGCTTCAGCACGATCCGCGACGCCTCGATGATTTTGGTTTTCGATCACGGTCGCGTCATCGCCCAAGGCGACCACGCCGCGCTCTACGCCGGCAACGCCCTCTACAAATCGCTCTACGACCGCCAGGCCGGCGGCACGACGGCGCCCTGAAGCGGTTCCCGAAAAAATCTTCGGATTTTTTCGTCCCGGCCGGCGCACGTTTCAACGCAGGGGAGAACGCCTTGTTCCCCGCGGGCCGCAGATTGGCCTATCGGAGACCCGCGACACCGGGGAAACACATTTCGCGAACGCGCGTCGTAGGCGGCGTGAGCCGACTCAATCCCTCCCGCCCGCCGCTGGTCAGCGTCCTCATCCCGACCTACAACTACGCCCGCTTCCTCCCGCAGGCCCTGCAGTCCGCGCTCGCGCAGGACTATTCCGACCTGGAAATCCTCGTGAGCGACGATGGATCGACCGACGACTCGGCCAGCATCATCCGTGAACTGACCCAAGCCGACCCACGCGTGCGGGTCGTGATCCAACCGCGCAACCTCGGCATGGTTCCCCACTGGAACTGGTGCCTGAGTCAGGCGCGCGGGGACTACGTGAAATTCCTCTTCGGCGACGACGCCTTCAATTCCCGCCACGCGATCTCGCGTCTGGTCGAGCTGCTCGAGCGCCACCCGCGCGCCGTCATCGCCACCGCCGCGCGCCGCGTGATGGACGAGGACTCCCGTCCCCTCGATCTCTGGAATCCCCTGCGCCGCGCCGGCCTGCACCCCGGCCGCGCGTTGATCGGCCGCTGCCTGCTCGCCAATCAAAACCTCATCGGCGAACCCAGCGCCGTGCTGCTGCGACGCTCCGCGCTCGACCGCGGCTTCTCGCCCGCCTTTCGACAATTGGTCGATCTCGAGCTCTGGCTGCACCTCCTCGAAGCCGGCGATCTCGCCTACACGCCCGAGCCTCTCATCGCCTTCCGGCGCCACGACGCGCAACAGTCCCACGCGAATCACCACGCCGCGGTCGCCCAGCAGGAAACGCTGCGCCTCGTCGCGCAGTTTCTCGACTCGCCGAAGAAACGCACCGCCGCCGGCCTGACCGAGTTCGACTACCGGCTGATTCTCTACCGCGCCTCCCACTACCTGAAGAAAGCGGAACGCCGGGTAGGCGGACCGCCGCCTTCGCCGGACCGGACGACGCCCCTCTCCACCGGATGGCGCGTGGCCTGCCAATTGCGTCACGCCGTGCAGCGCCCGCTCGAGAACCTGCGCCACTCACTCGACAAGCGCCGCGACGCCCTCGCCGTCCGGCCCGAGTGGGCTAGCGCAAATGCCTACATGCTCTGAGGTCGGCAAAGTTGGATTGCCGCCCGGCCGCACCGCGCCGCAACATCCGGGGCGTGCCCGCCGCTCCGCACGTTCTCGTCATCCGCCGCCGCTACCTCGGCGATATTGTGCTGCTCGGCTCGCTCCTGCGAAATTTAAAACAGCACTGGCCGACCGCGCGTATCGGCGTCCTTTGCGAGCCGGCCTATGCGCCGATTCTCGAACTCAATCCGGACGTCGACGAACGCTGGCTGTTTCCGCAAACCGCCGCCGCATGGCCGGGTTTCCTCTGGCGCGTGCGCCGCGCGGGCTTCACGCACGTGCTCGACCTCGACAACCGCGACAAGACCGCCGTCATCGCCCGCGCCACCGGCGCCGGCGCGCGAGCCACCGTCCGCCACGGCGAACGCCTGCACTTCGCCGCGCTCTACACGTCCGCCGTCCAAGTTCCGCGAGAGTTCCTCGACACGCGGCACATCACGGATCTCTACCTCCACGTTCTCGAGCAGATCGGCGTGCCGATCGTCACCCGCGAAACCCGCCTCGTGCCGCGTCCGGCCGAAATCGCCGCCGGACGCGAACTCCTCCGCGGCGCGCGCCTGCTCGTGCATCCCGGCTCGCGGAGCGCGTGGCGCATCTGGCCACCGCAAAACTACGCGCAAGTCATCGACGCGCTCCATGCCGAGTCGGGCGTGACGACCGCGATCATCGCCGGCCCCGGCGAACAGGGCACCGTCGATGAAATCCTCCACCACCTGCGGTCGCCCGCCGTCCGCATCGATCAGCGTCTCGGTGTCACGCAGCTCGCCGGCCTTTTCGCCGCCGCTCCCGCGCTGCTCTGCCACGACAGCGGCCCGATGCACGTCGCCGCCGCCTCCGGCACGCGCGTAGTCGCACTGTTCGGCTCGCAGCCGATGAACATCTGGCAACCGGTCGGCACCGGCCACGTCACGCTCCAACCGCCGCTGCCGTGCGTGCATTGCGTCTCACCCGGCCAGTGCGCGCCGGAGGACTCGTATCACAACCACTGCGTGCGCAACATCACGGTCGAGCGCGTGCTCGCCGCCGCGCGCGCGGCGATCAGGTAGGGCGAGTTCTCCGAACGAGCCGAACCAGATCGCGGAAACACGGAAGAGCGAAATCACGGAAGGACGTTTCGTGTCGCCGCCTCTCCGCGCTTTCGCGATTTCTCCGCCTCAATAAAACCGCACGCGTTCCCCATCCCACTTCTCGTGCAGCGTGTGCCCGAAGCGCGCGCGCTCCGCCGTCCGCCACCACCAATCGCGCAAGCCGTCCGCCGCCTTCTCCCAACGGCGCCGCGCCCAGCCCAATTTCCATTTCTTCCGGAAATACGCACGGTTCTCCGCCTCGTAGGGCCGCTGCTTCTTCGTGTCGCTCAGCGCGTCCTGCGTCACCGACCCGAAGTGATGAATGAAACACGCGCCGACCACGCCCGTGCGAAAGCCCGCCAACCGCGCGCGCCGGAAGAAATCCGCATCCTCGAACTGCCCGATGCGAAACGCCTCGTCGAATCCGCCGATCTTTTCGAACACCGCGCGCCGCACCGCAAAACAAACACCGTGCGCTCCGCCACGTCGCACCACGCCGCCGAGCTTCGTCGTGAACTCGCGCGCGTAGCTCTCGAAATCGTAATTCTGGTCGCGCTCGCGCATCGCCGGGCAAACCACATCGAGCCCATGCCGCCCCGCCGCGCCCAGCAACGCCGCGAGCCACCCCGCCGGCAACAGCACATCATTATTCAGCACCACGACCCAGTCCGGCGCCGCCCCGGCAATGTTCCTATTAAGAACATTCGTCTCCCGGCCGCTCGCCTGCGCGTCTTCGCCAATGTTCTTAATAGGAACATTGGCTGCGCGGACACCCTGGTTCCACGCGGGTGCGCAGCCGCGGTTCTGCTCGTTGCGGATGACCGTGAGCGCGGGCTGCGTCGCCAGCCACTCGCGCGTGCCGTCGGTCGAGCCGTTGTCGACGACGATCACCTTCACGCCCGCCGCGAGGTCCGGTTGCAGGCACCGCACGCAGCCCTGCGTGTAGGCGAGCTGGTTGAGCACCGGGATGACGATCGCGACGGACATCCGGCGCAGCTTCGCCGGAGGACGCTCCAAGTAAAACCTTTCTTCGCCGGGCAGCCCGCGACCTCCGGGCGGGGGAACCAGCGTCGTCATCGTCCGCGTTGCCATGGCGCGGCGGATGTGTCCTCCTCGCGCCGAACGTGTCCAAAGCGCTGCCCATCTCCGTCTCCATCATCGCCCGCAACGAGGCGCACTCGCTGCCGCGCTGCTTCGAAAGCGTGCGCGGATGGACCGCGGAAATTGTCGTCGTGCTCAACAACACCACCGACCCCAGCGCCGAAGTCGCGATGCGGCACGGCGCGCTGGTGTTCGAGACCGAGTGGCGCGGCTACCGCGACACGAAGAACTTCGCGCTCGACCGCTGCTCGCAACCGTGGGCGCTCTGCCTCGACGCCGACGAGGAAGTCTCGCCGGCGCTCCGCGCGGAGATCGAGGCGTTCTTCGCGCGCGGCGACGACCGGAAGTTCCACGCGGCGCGCTTCCCGCGCAAGGTCTGGTTCATCGACCGCTGGATCACGCACGGCGACTGGTATCCCGACCACAACACCCGCCTCGTGAACCGCGCGCACTGCCGGTGGGGCGGCGACCAATTCGTGCACGAGCACATGCACGTCGACGGTCCGGTCGCGACGCTCCGCGGCGACCTGCACCATTACTCCTTCCCGACGCTCAGCCACCACGTGGCGAAGATCAACCCGTTTGCCGATCTGTTCCTCCAGCAACAGATGGCCAAGGGCGGCCGCTTTTCACTCGGCGCGGCGGTGTTCCGGCCGGCGTGGCGGTTCTTCCGCGCGTATGTGCTGCGGCTGGGTTTTCTCGACGGCTTTCCCGGTTTCTACATCGCATGGGCCACCGCCTTCGGCGCCTTCGTGCGCTACAGCCGGCTCTACGAACACGAGCATCGCGCTAGCCCGAGCCCAAGCCAGGCAACCACGAATGAACACCAATAGACACGAATTCCGGACCATTCGTGTTCATTCGTGTCCATTCGTGGTTCACCTCCGGTAATGCCCGAAGCGCCCAAAGAGTTCAGTCACGAGGTCGAGAACCTCATCGCGTCCTTCCGCGGCCTGCCGGAGGAGGATAGCCGGTCGCGTCACCGCAAGACGCAGGACCTCGGCAAGCTGATCGACGAGCTGCTGGTCAAATACCGCATCAGCCACGACTCGCTGGAGCACTCGATCCGGGAAAAGTGGGCCGAACTCGTCGGCGTGGCCAACGCCACCTACTCGCACCCGGTCGTCGTCGAACGCGGCCAATTGCTGGTGCTGTGCTCGCACGCCGTGGTGCGCAACGAACTCTTCCACCACCGCCTCCAAATCCTCGAAAAGCTCCGGAAGCTGCCCGGGTGCGAAGGCATCAGGGGGCTGACGCTGCGGGCGGGGTAATTCGATTCCATGATCAATCCGAAGCTCGCGGAAGAAGTAGAGCTTGGCCGCCCGGCACGCTCGATAGGCGAACGCCTTTTCCGCGGCTCCCTTTTCTATTTCGTTTTCGTCGCGACGTTGAGCTGGGTTCTCCGGCTTTTCGGATCCGAGGAATACTGGGAGCGCAAGTTGGGAATCGTTGGGCACGTGTTGGGTGTGACGCTGGGGCTCAGCTTTTTCTACATGATCAACTACATGGCACTCCGCTTCACGCGAAACCGTTGGGTAAAGGCGGCTTGGTTCTCATTGCTGGGGTTCATCGCACTCCTGATCGCAACGCATATCCTGTGGCGATAGTCTCGCAAATTAGCGCTTGCCCGCCGCCCGGCCGGTTTGGTTAATGGCGGCTTGCGTTAGTGAGAGTCCGCTGGTCGCGGGCTCCCACCACGGTCAGTCCGGGCAACCGGACGGATAACGGTGCCGCCGGCCCTCCAAAAGCGGGCGGCACGAGGCGAAAGCCTCCAAAATGACCGCGCCATCAACAACATAAACCAATGTCACAACCCGTTAAGTCAGAAGTTATCGCCCAGTTCAAAACCCACGAGAAGGACACCGGCTCCAGCGACGTCCAGATCGCGCTGCTCACTGCTCGCATCAATCACTTGACCGAGCACCTGCGCACGCATCGCAAGGACTTCCACAGCCGCCGCGGCCTCCTCCAGATGGCGAGCCGCCGTCGTAAGCTGCTTGATTACCTCAAGCGCGAAGACCTCGCCAAATACAACGAGCTTCTCCAGAAGCTCAACCTGCGTAAGTAACCCGCTTTCACGAAAGGCGGCCCACCGTCGGGCCGCCTTTTGTTCACCTCGCGACCAGTTCACCGGGACATTTCCGCTTACTCCTTCCAAGGTGGAACGCGTTGACCCCAACGCGTTCAGGCAACCGAAGCCCCGCGCGTTGAGGTCAACGCGCTCCACCCAAGGGAGCAGTAATCCGAAATATCTCGGCAACTGATTCAGAGGGGAACGGAAACGGCCAATCGTTCGAACCCCGCTCCGCCTGCCGCCCTTTGCGGCCGAGGCGGCGCACCTACATCCGAAGTTAGATCAAATGAATCAGAAACACGTTATCGAAGTGCCCGGCTTGGGCATCAAGTTCTCCACCGGCACCTACGGCAATCTCGCCGGCGGCGCCGTCATCGTCACGGTCGGTGAGACCAACGTCATGGTCACCGCCTGCGCCGCGCAAACCATGCGCCCCGGCCAGGACTTCTTCCCCCTGACGGTCGACTACCGCGAAAAATACGCCGCGGCCGGCCGCTTCCCCGGCGGCTACTTCAAGCGCGAAGGCCGTCCGTCCGAGAAGGAAATCCTCACCTCGCGCCTCTGCGACCGTCCCTGCCGCCCCCTCTTCCCGGAAGGCTTCCTCAATGAAGTCCAGATCATCGGCCAGCTCCTGTCGGCCGACCAAGTCAACGACTCCGACATCTCGATGGTCAACGGCGCCAGCGCCGCCCTCGCCATCTCCGACATTCCGTGGGCCGGCCCGATCGGCTGCGTCCGCGTCGCGTTGATCGACGGCGCGTTCGTCGCCAACCCGACGATCGAGCAGATGTTCTCCTCCACGCTCGACCTCATCTACGTCGGCACGAAGAAGGACATGCTGATGATCGAAGGCTCGGCCGACCAGCTGCCCGAAGAGGAGTTCATCAAGGCCCTCGAATTCGGTCACCAAGCCATCCAGCCGATCATCGCCGCCATCGAGGAGCTCGTCGCCAAGTGCGGCAAGCCGAAGGCGCAGTTCGCCCTCGTCGGCGCCACGCCCGAGGCCCGCGCCATCATCGAGCGCGTCGTCCCGGCCGACCGCCTCGCCACCGCCATCTTCGGCAAGGAAAAGGCTGCCCGCAGCGCCGCCGTGAAGGTTCTCAAGGAGGAGGCCAAGGCCGCCCTCACCGCCGAGCTCGGCGCCGACAAGTTCACCGACGTCGACCTGAACGTCGTGTTCGAAGACCTGCAATACAAGGCCTACCGCCAGACCGTCCTCACCAAGGGCGTCCGCGCCGACGGCCGCGGCCAGAAGGACATCCGTCCGCTCCACGCCGAAGTCGGCGTTCTCCCCCGCGTGCACGGCTCCGCGACCTTCCAGCGTGGCGACACGCAGAACATCGCCATCACCACCCTCGGGCCCACCAAGGTAGCCCAGGAAATGGACGGCCTCACCGTCGGCGCGACCTCCAAGTCGTTCTTCCTTCACTACTACTTCCCGCCGTTCTCCGTCGGCGAAACCGGCCGCTTCACCGGCCCCGGCCGCCGCGAAATCGGCCACGGCGCCCTCGCCGAGCGCTCGCTCGTCCCGGTGCTCCCGCCCGAGGACGTGTTCCCCTACTCCATCCGCGTCGTCTCCGAGATCATGGCCTCCAACGGCTCGACCTCGATGGCTTCGATCTGCGGCGGCTGTCTCTCCCTCATGGACGCGGGCGTGCCGATCATCGCCCCGGTCGCCGGCATCTCCTGCGGTCTCATGACCCAGAACAACGCCGAAGGCGGCATCGAGAAGTGGGTCACGATCACCGACATTCTCGGTGAGGAAGACCACTTCGGCGACATGGACTTCAAGCTCGCCGGCACCACCAAGGGCATCACCGGCTTCCAGCTCGACCTCAAGATCAACGGCCTGCCCTTCGAGATCGCCAAGACCGCGATCTTCCAAGCCCGCGACGCGCGCATCGAGATCCTGAAGACCATGCTCGCCGCCCTCCCGGCGCCGCGCAAGGACCTCAGCACCTACGCCCCCCGCATCCAGACGATCCAGATCGATCCCGAAAAGATCGGCCTGCTCATCGGACCCGGTGGCAAGACGATCCGCCGCATCACCGAGACGACCGGCGCGCAGATCGACATCGCCGAGGACGACTCCGGCAAGGTGTTCATCTACTCGAACAATGCCGACGCGATGAACCGCGCCGTGCAGGAGATCGACGCCCTCTGCGGCGGCGGCGCCCAGATCGAGATGAACAAGATCTACACCGGCCGCGTCACCGGCACGAAGGAGTTCGGCGCGTTCGTCGAGTGTCTCCCGGGCAAGGAAGGCCTCGTGCACATCTCCGAGCTCGCGGACTTCCGCGTCCGCCGCACTGAAGACGTCGTCAAGGTCGGCGACTCCATCACCGTCAAGTGCATCGGCATCGACGAGCGCTCCGGCAAGGTCCGCCTCAGCCGCCGCGCCGCGATGAAGGACCTCGAGCAGCAGAAGCAGCCCGCGGCCGACGCCGCCCCGGCTCCCGCCGCTCCGGCCGCCGACGCCCCCGCGCAATCCTAACGCAACCGGTAGGGGCGGTTGCCCCAACCGCCCTCTTCCGCATCGAAGCCGCGACTCACGTCGCGGCTTTTTCTTTGCCCCCACGGGGACGCCCACCTGCCCCGCGCCACCGCGACGCCCGCGGCCCAGCCCCGATGAATTTGCCGTAATACGGCAAATTCATCGGGACGCGCGCTCGCGTGCTTCGACGCAATTCCGCGCGTGCAACCCGGCGCGCTCTTTCGCTAAACCTCTCCCGAATGACCCGTGTTTTCGTCTCCGGCTGCTACGACATTCTGCACGCCGGTCACGTCCAGTTCTTCCGCGAAGCCAAAGCCCTCGGCACGCACCTCACCGTGACCTTCGCCGGCGCCGACGTGCTCTGGCAGCACAAGCAGCGCCGCAGCTCGCTGCCCGACGACCATAAGCGCGCCCTCATCGCCGCGCTCGACATGGTCGACGAAGTCATCGTCACCCACGGCACCGAGCACGGCCTCGACTTCAAGGACGACTTTCTGCGCCTCCGGCCCGACATCCTCGCCGTCACGGAGGACGACAAATACGCCGACCTGAAACGCGCCCTCTGCGCCCAAGTCGGCGCGCGCTACGTCGTCCTCCCGAAAACCCCGCCGCAATTCACGCCGGTCTCCACTTCCGAGATCGTCCGTTGGATCAAAGCGCCGAGCGAGGCGCCGTTGCGCATCGATTTCGCCGGCGGCTGGCTCGACGTCCCGCGCCACGCCCGCGCCGGCGGCTATATCGTCAACTGCGCGATTTCGCCGACCGTCTCCCTCCGCGACTGGCCCTACGAACACAAGGCCGGCCTCGGCGGCAGCGGCGCGTGGGCCTTGCTCAACGGCAAGGACGGCGTGGCCGCCGAACTCGACCTCGGCGTCGGTTGGCAAGACCCCGCCATCATTCGCGAAGGCGGCCTCTGCGCCTGGCGCAGCGGACCGAAGCCTGTCCTCGAAATCAAAACCGACGGCGCGCTTCTCGCCGGCAAACTCGCGCTCTATTGGACGGGCAAAGGCCACTGCACTCCTGCCATCGCCGACAGCGCGCGCGACTACGATGCGATTTACCGCGCCGGCCGGACGGCGCGTGATGCGGTGTGGAAAAGCGACTTCGCGCTCCTCGCCGACGCCGTGCGCCAGTCCTACGCCGCGCAACGCGCCGAAGGCATGGATCCCTTGCCCGGCGACGCCGCTGCGCCTGCCGCATCAGCGCTCGCCGCGTGCCGCCCGCTCGCATGGAAATACTGCGGCGGCGGCTTCGGCGGATATGCCGCCTATCTCTTCGCCACGCCCGCCGAGCGCGATGCCGCCTGCCGAACGCCGGGTTTCCGCCCGGTAGAGCCGTTCGGGCACGAGTAAGCCTTTGCCTCGCGACGTGGCCGCGGTAAGTTCCGAAATTCGCGTGTCCGTCCCGTCCCACAAGAAAGGCCTTCGCATCGTCGCCGCGCTCGAGGCGCTGAAGGGTGCGATCGTGCTCATCGTCGGCTTCGGGCTCCTCTCGTTGCTCGGCCGCGACCAAGCCGCTTTCGCGGAGCACCTCGTCGCGCGACTGCACCTGAACCCCGCGCACCACTACCCGCACATTTTCATCGAGGCGATGAGCAACGTGAACAACACGCACCTCGTGCTGCTCGCGTGCCTCGCCGCGCTGTATTCGGCTCTCCGCTTTGCCGAAGCCTACGGCCTGTGGCTGCAACGCCGCTGGGCCGAGTGGCTCGCGGCGCTCAGTGGCGCGATCTACGTGCCGGTCGAGATCTACGAGATTTTCCACCGCGTCTCCTGGTTCAAGATCACCGCACTCGTCGTGAACCTCGCCATCGTCGGCTACATGGTGTGGCTGCTCACTGAATCGCGCCGCCTCGGGCACATCGAAGCGAAAGAACTCCCCGACAAATCGTCGGCCTGACCGCGCCGCGCCTCAGGAGCGGAAGAAGGCGACCACGATCACCGCTAGGCCGAGCGCCACGCCCGCAGCGGCATAGCGGCCGACGTTTCGCTCGAAGTGAGTCGTTTTCACCGGCTCCTCCGCCGCCGCACCTCGGTCGACTCCGTGCACGTGCAACTCGTGCTGTCGACGCAGCGCGAGCGACCGCCGCGTCGAGCGCGCGAAGCCGCGCAGGAACACGCCCGCGATCAGCAACGTGAAACCGACCGCGAGCAACACGTCGCGCGAAAAGACCGTGCCCTCCCCGCTCATACTGCACCTCCGCCAACGACGACCTCCGCGCCGACGCGCAACACGCCGCACTTCGTCTCGTTGATGAAATTCGTGCCAAAACACACTCCTGTCGGATCCGTCGCGTCGCGCCGGTAGGTCGCCAGCGTCCGCAGCGGCTCCTTGCCGCGCTCGCCGGTGAGTTGGTCCGTGGTGGTGACGATGCAGCGGATGCTCTTGCCGGCGTTGCGCAGCACGACGTCGCCGATCCGCGCCGTGGGCCAGTCATCCTCCGCGAACGGCGCGCCGCCGCTCACGACGATGTTCGGGCGAAAACGATCCATCGGCACCGGCTCGCCGCCGTTTTCCTGGATGCAATCGTTCAGGTCCGCGAGCGAGGCCTCGCCCGCGATCAAGACCGGCACCGCATCGGCGAAGTTGAACACATCCCCCGGCCGGCCGGCTTTCTTCAGGACGTTCCGCTCGAACGCCGGACCGATCCGCACGAGCGACAGCCGGGCGCCGAGAAAACCGCTCAACCACTGCGCCGCTTCCGGACCGCAGTCCTCCGCCTGCAGATCGTTATGCTTCCAAACCGTCACACCGCGCAGCGGCGCGCCCGGGTCCGGCGCGCGCGCGATGGAGACCGAACCGGCGCCTTGCGCCGAGAGAGTCAGCCGCTCGGCGTCGAGCGCGGTCGCGATCTGCGCCATGCGCGCGTGAGTGCGCTGGGTGAGAAATTTGCCCGTCTCATCGACCACGAGAAACCGGCGATCGCCGACGAGCCCGAGCTCATCCACGTTCGCGACGTCGAGCGACAGACCGCGGCAGGACTTCACGGGATAGATGAACAGGCCGGAGACGCGGAGCATGGCGGTAGAGATAGCCGCAGATTGCCGTTCTGCTCGCAAAAGCAAAATCCCGCGTCGGTGCACTGCGCAAAGATTGTCGTGGGTGTGACGGTGCGCGGAGGCGTAGAATGCCGCCATGACAACGCGCGAAAAGTGGGGCCAAGCTTTGGCGATCCTCGGCGGATTGGCGGTGCTGGTAGGCGGCATCGATCCGCTCGACGGCGGGGTCGTCCTGTTCGCGGGCACGGCGCTGCTGGCCGCCGCGGCGTTCGTCTCCCCGGCGGACCGCACGGTGCAGCGCGCCCGGGCGACGAACTTCGCGCTGGCCGCGTTCGGCTTCGGCGCGATCGGCGTCCTGTCGAGTGGCGGCGGCGTCGGCGGAGCGACCGGGCGGCCCCTTTTCTGGGCGTTGCTGGGCCTGCCGCTCGTTGCGGGCTGGTCGCTGAGTTTCTGGGGCCGTGGTTCGCTGCGCTGGATGAACTGGCTGGGGTTGCTCGCAGGCGGCTGGTATCTGGCGCTGCCGTTGCTCGTGCTCCGCAAGAGCCGGACGAATCCGCACATCCTGTGGCCGGTCCTGATCGCCCTCGCAGTGTTCGGGCTCTTGACCGTGGTCGGTTGCGTCTGGCGCGTGCGCCAACGCCGGCCTATCGCCGGGAATACGTGACGAGGTAGAGCTGCGCGCCGGGCGCGGTGCGGAAATTCTTTGGGCGCGTGCCGCCGAGGCCGAAGCAGATCATCAACGTGTCGTCGATGAACTTGAAAAGGCACGGAATGGTGCGCCCGGCGTTGGGGCCGACGGCGCCGTGCAGCGTGAGATGGTGCGCCGTGTCTGCGTCGACGGTGAACGAACCGGTGTCCGCCGCGACGCCGCCGAAGCGCACGGTGTAGATACCGGCGTCGAGTTCGAACTCGGTTTGCTGGAGCACTTCCTGGGGCGCCTGCTCGCCGTCGAGTTCGGCGTAGAGCGGCTGCCAGCGGCCTTCGAGTGACGGAGAGTTCATCGTTTCAGCTCCGGAGCAGTGAGGCCCTTGGGCGTCTCTTCGATGAGACGCGGCTCGACGATCTTCTTGTCCGAGCCGGAGCCGAGCTTCTCGAGCTTGCGGCCGGTGACGAGGACGCGACCTTCGACGGACGTGACGGTGCTGTTGTAGGCGGTGACGGCCTGCGTGAGGCGCTGGCCGAGCGCGTCGAGGTTGTCGGCCACGGTGGCGATGCGCTCGTGCAGTTCGACGCCGAGGCGGCGGATCTCGTCGGCGTTTTTCGAGAGCGCCTCCTGTTTCCAACCGTAGGCGGCGGCCTTGAGGAGGGCGATGAGGGTGGCGGGCGAAGCGAGAATGACGCCGACGCTGGTGCCGCGCTCGAAGAGGTCGGGTTCGTAGCGGAGCGCGGCGGAGTAGAAGGCTTCGCCGGGGATGAAGAGAACGACGAACTCGGGGGCGGGCTGGATGGCTTTCCAGTAGGCCTTGTTGCCGAGCGCGTCGATGTGCGTGCGGACCGCGCGGGCGTGCTCGGCGAACTTGGCCTTCCGCACGGACTCGTCGGCGGCTTCGAGGGCCTCGAGGTAGGCCTGCATGGGTGCCTTGGCGTCGACGGCGATGGATTTGCCGCCCGGCAAGCGGACGATCATGTCCGGGCGGAACTCGCCGACGGCGGTCTGCTGGATGAAGTCGACGTTCTCGACCATGCCGGCGAGCTCGACGACGCGCTGGAGCTGGAGCTCGCCCCAGCGGCCGGCGGTGGAGGTGGAGCGAAGCGAGCGCGAGAGCTTGGTGGTCTCGGATTGGAGCGAGGCGCTGGTGGAGGCGAGGCCCTTGAGCTGTTCCGAGAGGGAGCCGTAGGCCTCAGTGCGGGCCTTCTCGAGAGCGACGATTTTCGTGTCAACCTTGTCGAGGGATTCGCGGATCGGCTTCACGAGGGACTCGCCAGCGCGCTTGAGGAATTCGTCGTTGTTGCGGCTGAGCGCGTCGGCGGCGAGGGCCTTGAAGGTGTCGGTCAACTGCGTCTGCGCGCGCGCGAGGGCGTCGCGTTCGGCGGTGAGCAGCGTGTCGAGGCGGGACTTGTCGGAGGCAAGGGCGGCGATCTGGGTGCGGAGGTTGGACAGCTCGACCTGGGCGGCGGCCAGTTGCTCGACGGCGAGGCGTGCGCGCTCGGCGACGGCGGCGGAGCGCGAATGCGCATAGAACCAGCCGAGTCCGCCCGCGAGCGCGGCTGAGATGAGCGCGATGACGATTTCGATCACGCGCGGAGTGAAGCCCTGATGCGACACGCGGGCAAGCGCGCAGCCGAGCGGCGGAGTCGCGACCGCAGATCGGCCCGTCCGCAGCGGACACGAGGGAACGAGTAACCTATTAGGTGACCGGTATCGGCGGCCGCATCCTCGCTTGTGGCGCTGGCGGGCCGGATGAGACGCGGGCGAGCGGGCCGGACCCGCTGCGGCCCGGGCGAATCACTTCCCGAACGGGTTGCCGGAGTTGCTCGGATCCTTGGCGGGGAGGTAGATCGTGAAGCGCGTGCCTTCGCCGAGCTTGGTCTTCACTTGGATGAGGCCGCAGTGATGCTTCACGAGGCGGACGACGATCGCGAGGCCGAGGCCGGTGCCGGACTGAGCCTTCGTGGTGAAATACGGCTCGAAGATGCGCGAGAGCACGTCCTGCGGAATGCCGGGGCCCTGATCGATGACGGAGAGAGCGACCAACGGCGCGTGGTTGGCGAAGGACTCGAGGTTGATGAAGCGCTCCTCGGGCGTGTCGCGGAAGGTCTCGATCTTCAGCGGGTCGTCGTAGCGCTCGGCGGCGATCCACACGGTCTGCGGGCGCTCGGCGCTCTGGAATGCGTTCACCGTGAGGTTGAGGAGAATCTGAATCAGCTCGGTGCCGCCGATTTGCGCGGAGGCGTCGCGTTCGAGGTATTTGGCGGAGAGCTTGCCGCCGCGCAGGCTCGGGTGGCCGCGCATCAGCGTGTGCACGTCGTCGATGACTTGGTTGACGGAAACCTCGGGGGCTTGCGCGCTGCGCTTGTTCACGAAGCGCAGGTAGCGGCGCGTGATGGCGGCGCAGGTGTTGACCTGCTTGGCGAGGAGATTGACGTCCTCGCGCACGGCCTGAAGGTCGGCGCCGTAGAGCGAGCCGACGCTGTCGAGCTTGTGGCGGAGGAGTTCGACGTAGCCGGTGATGACGGTGAGCGGGTTGTTGATGTCGTGCAGCGCGCCGGCGTAGATCTCGGTCGTGGTGCGCGCCATCTCCTCCTTCACGGAGGCGTCGTTGAGTTGCTCGCTGAGGGCCTTCAGGCGCTCGGAGGTGGAGGAAACGGTTTCCGAAATCCGGCGCAGGTGCAGCGCGCGCGTCACGGCTTCGCGAATCGTCGAAAGATCGAACGGCTTGCTCAGGTAATCGCACGCGCCGAGCCGCAGCGCCTGGCGCGCGGTCTCGATCGTTTCGTAGGCGGTGAGCATGATAACCTCGATGTGCGGATCGATGGCCTTGAGGCCGCGGAGCACGTCGATGCCGGACTTGCCGGCCATGCGGATATCGAGGATCGCCAGCTGCACCGGGTGCGCCTTGGCGTAATCGAGCGCCTTGTCGCCGTTCTCGACCGCGTGGACGTTGAAATCCTGCCGGAACACCATCCGCAACGAGTGCCGCGGGCCCTCCTCGTCGTCGACGATCAGGAGCGTCGGGAGCGTGGAAGGTGCGGTGACGTTGGCGGGGACGGTGGACACGGACGCGGGGGCGGCGAGCATGAGTGCGCGAGGGCGGATTAGAACTTGTAGCCGAGGGAAAGCGAGAAGGCGTTGATCGAGTTCTTGTAGGAACCATCGGCCGTGCCGCCGAGGAGGTTGGCCGGGCTGCCCGTGACGCGGCGCGAGTCGCCGGTCGCGTATTGCCAGGCGAAGTCCGCCGAGAAGGCCGGGCCGCGGTAGCCGACGCCGAGCGAGTAGAAGGTCTTGTCGCTGTCGGGCACGGCGGGCGTGTAGGTGGCGTCGGGCGTGTTGTTCTCCGTGTAGCAAATGCCGCCCGAGACGTTCCAGCCGCCGCTCAGGTAGCGCGTCGCGCCGAGTTCGTAGAAGGTGCCGGACTCCCAGTTGAACGGGAGCGGCTGGTTGCCCGAGGCCTTGTTGACGGTGACGACGTTGAAGCGATCCCAGTTTGTCCAATCGATGTTCGCCTCGATGTTCCACTGTGGCGTGGGGCGGAACGACCAGCCGACGATCACAACTTCCGGGAAATCGAAGGTGGCGTTTGCCGGCTCGCTGGCGACGAGCGGGATCGTGGACGAGGTGCCTTCGAGCTTCACGCGCGTGCGGCTCTGGTAGCTGAGGCCGAACTGGTGGCGCTCGTTGATTTTCCAGAGGAGGCCGGCGTTGAAACCGAACGCGTGGCCGTCGCCCTCGAAGCGAAACAGGTCGTTCGGTGCGAAGACGCCGAGGGCGCGGTTGAGGTTCGTCGAGACGCGATTGTAGGTCGCGCTGAGGCCGAGCGAGACTTCCGGCGAGACCTGCCACGCACCGGTGAAATTGAAGGTGCGGAACGTCTGCTCGTTCTTCAGCGCGAAGGTGCGCAGCGGGGACGAGTTGGGCCAATCGCTCTTCAAGCCGAAGGGCGCGTAGACGCCGATGCCGTAGGCCCACGGGGCGCCGGCGGGCTTCCACGTGACGTAGACGGCGGGCACGGTGACGTAGTCATCGTTCATCGACGCCGAACCGGCGGCACCCGAATAGTCGGACGAGAGCGCGACTTCGTAGATGTTGCCGGCGAACTGCGTGCCTTCGAGCTGGGCGATGCCGGCCGGGTTATAGTAGAGCGCGCTGGGATTGTCGGCGGTGGCGACGAAGGCGTTGCCGCGCGCGGTGGCGAAGGCGTCCTTGAAACCGACGCGCGTGCCGGAGGCCAGCGCGGCGGGCGCGGCGGCCAGGAGAACGAGGGCTCCGCCCAGCGACGCAACGAGTGCGCGGGCGGTGCGAGGTGATGTGACCGGAATCATGCTTAGCGTGGGAGAGGTAACCGAATCGTGAGATCCGCATCGCCCGGCGTGAGCCGCGGCTGAATGTCGAGGTGTCCCTGATGAGCCTCGATCACTCGGCGGGCGATGGTCAGGCCCAGACCAACGCCGGTGTTGCGAGTAGTGAAAAACGGTTCGGTGGCACGCGGCGCCGCGTCGGCGGCGAAACCGCTGCCGCTGTCGCGGAAGCGCATGATCAGCTCGGCGCGGCCGTCGGCGGTGGGCGCGGCGTTCAATCCCACGCTCACGCGGCGCGCGCCGTCGGCGCTCGATTGCAGGCCGTTGAGAAAGATCTCTTGGAACGCATGCGCGAGGCTGGCGCGGTTGCAGCGCAGCATCACGGGCGGGATGTCGCTCTGGATGTCGAGCACCGCCTCGCCGCCGGCGTAGGCGCGGGATTTTTCGAAGGCCGCGCGCAGGATGTCGTCGAGCGGGACGAGTTCCGCAGGCGCCTGCTCGGAACGCGCGAGGAGCAGCATCTGGTCGGTGAACCGCTGGATGCGCTGCGTCTCGCGCGCGAGCGCGGTTTTCAGCGACTCCCGGAAATCCGCGTGCTCGATCTCGGCGTCGAAGAGCTGCGCGTGGGTCGTGAGCGGCACGAGCGAGTTGCGGATCTCGTGCGCGAAGCGGCGCGCGATGAGCGAAATCAGCTTCAGGTTCGACGACTCGATCTCAGCGCGCTGCGCGGCGCGGATCTTCGTGAAATCCTCGAGGAGCAGAAGCGCGGTCTGCGGGAGCTTGCTGCCGCTCTGGCGCAGCGGGATGACCGTGGCGCGGAACACGCGGGCAGCCGCGCCCTCGCCCATCTCGTGGAAGAACGGCTCCACCTCGACGCCGCGCTCGCTGGCTTCGTGGAGTTTCGCGGCGATCGCGGCGGGCAGGTCGTGGACGTCGAGCTGGGTGGCGGCGTCGCCGCGGAGGAAGGTGATGATCGCGCGATTCGCGTAGACGAGCTGCTGCGCGGGACCGAGCACGAGCGCGCCAACGGTGAGGCCGTTCAGCACGCTGGCGAAGAGCCGGTGGCTGCCGACGAGTTGATGGTGCAGCCAGCTGTTCTTCACCGCGAGGCCGAGCTCCTCGAGCAGATGGTAAACGAGCAGCAGCTCCTCGTCGCTGAACTCGCCGCCGGTGATCCGGCCGCCGAGGACCGCGACGCCGAGCGTGCGCTCGCGGTCGTTGACCGGGATGGCGACCTGGCCGCCGAGCACCTCGAACTCGCGCGCGAGCTTCGGGTCGACGAACGGCGCGGACGAGCCGGCGGGCGAGCGGAGGATCTGCGGGTTTTGCGAGAGCTGGCGCCCGAGCCCGCTGCGGCGGGTCAGCGCGAAACACTCGACGAGATCCGCGGACAGGCCGATCGCCGCGGCGCAGGGCAGCGCGGAGTTTTCCCCGCGCGCAGTGCCCGGCAGGGCGTCGGCCGCAGGCGCTTCGAGGAAGATGGCGATGCGCGAGACGCCGACGACTTCGCGGAGTTTCAGGATGAAGTGGTGCGTCAACTGCCGGTAATCGAGCGAGTAGCCCAGCACCTGCGAAAAATCCCGCAGCACTTCGAGCGCAGAGGACAGCGCGGCAGCCTTGGCATTGAGCCGGTTCGGCGCGAACACGGGCGCCGAATCGCCGCCGCCCGAGCCCGCGGTCACGGCCGCGCGAGCGGTCAGGCGCGTGAGATTGGCGGCCAACGCGGCCACATCCAGCGGTTGAAAGAGCACGCTGTCCGCGCCGGCGGCGAGCAGCCGCGCCTGCGCCTCGACCGTCGTGCCGGCCGGAGCCACGACCACGACCGCCAACTGGGGGGCTACGGCCCGTGCGGCGGCGAGCGACTGGGCGAATTCCGCGTCCACACGCGCCGGCACGAACAGGCCGGCTTCAAAAGCCCCGGCGGTGAGTGGTCCACGAGCGTCCCCGACGGAGGACCGCTGATGGATTTGGAAGTCGGCGGACGAAGCCAGCGCCGTTTGGAGAAGCAGCGCCGAAGGGGAATCGTCGGTAATGAGGAGAAGCCGGGTCACTTCCTGTGAGTGCGTCGAGGAGACGGACGCTCGCCAATCGAAGCAAGCGTGAACTCCTGTGAACAAACCCGGAAATCTCCCTAGCAGCGTGACTTGCTCGTTGCATCAGCTTGGGAAATTCTCTCTTTTTCGGGGCGCGGGCCGATTCAGATGATTGCGGATTCTTCGAGTGTCCACACCGGACAAATTCGGACGGACTACGTCTATTTTCCCAGCCGGACGGGGCTGAAGGTCGCGGCGTGCCTCGACCACACCGGCCAGCTCGCCAGCCGCCCGTGGGTGGTGATCGCCCCGAAATACGGCGAGACCAAGAAAAACAACCTCCAGCTGGCCTATTATCTCGCGGCGAACGGCCTCAACGTCCTCCGCTTCGACCAGACCAACCACGTCGGCGAGAGCGAGGGTCGCATGCAGGATTTCAGCCTGCCGGGCGCGGTCGACGACATCATCGCCTGCTACGACTTCCTCGCGGAAAAGGGCTATGCGCGCGAAGCGGTGCTCGTCTCGAACAGCCTCTCCGCCCGCTGCGCCTTCCGCGCCGCAGTCACGGAAACCCGGATCACCCGCCTCATCAGCGTCGTGGGCGTGGTGAACATGCAGCACACGCTGCGCGAGGTTTACCGCGAGGACATCTTCGGGACCTTCCTGCAAGGCCGCCACTGGGGCCTGACCGACATTCTCGGTTTCGACATCAACGGCGAAATCTTCCTCGGCACCGCGGTCGATACCCGCATGCACGATTTGGAGGGCACGGTCGCCGACATCGCGAAGCTCAAGGTGCCGCTGATCTATTTCTTCGCAATGAACGACGCTTGGGTCGCCCACGGCGATGTCGTTCGCGCCACCGAAAATCAGCCGCTCGCCAAGCTCGTCGCCGTCGAAGGCGCGATGCACGAGGTCCGTGAGAATCCCCGCGCCGCCGAGCAGGTTTTCCGCCGTGTCGTCTGGGCCTGCCTCAGCGAGCGCGACTATCCCGGCGACGATCAAGCCAAGCTCCAGGTGCCCGACAAGAAGCTCGTCATCGCGCAGAACAAGGACGAGCGCGAGCGCCTCCGCCGCTCCGAGGCGCCCGCCGAGACCGAGACGAATTTCTGGTCCGGCTACCTTGAGAAATACTCCGTCCTCGAGAAATCGCAGGACTACCGCGACTACATGGAGCTGCTCGGCCGCCTCTGCGCGTTCCGCCCCGGCGCCGCCGTGCTCGATGCCGGCTGCGGCAACGGCATGTTCGGCCGCTGGGTGCTGCACGAGACCATCCGCCAGCGTCGCGTGAAGGCCGCTGCACCGGAAGCGCCGTCACTCTACGTCGGCCTCGAGCTGACCGAACGCGGCCTGAACGACGCCCTCGGCAACCACCTCACCACGCTCGATCGCGATCGCGCCGAAGTCGCGCGCGGCGGCCCGCCGGGCATGGGTTATCTGCGTTTCGACTTCAACGACCTCGGCGATGCCAGCGGCGCCCCTCGCCTGCCCTTCGCCGACGGCACGTTCGACGTCGTGTGCTGCAGCCTCGTGCTCTCCTACCTGAAACGCCCGCAGCTGCTCCTGCGCGAACTGCACCGCGTCGCCAAACCCGGCGCTGTGCTCGTGGCGTCGAGCATGAAGCCGCACTGCGACATGTCGGCGATCTACCGCGATTTCATGGACCAGCAGGCCTCACCCGAGGAGCTGGAGCGCGCCCGCAACCTCCTGCGCGCCGCCGGCAAGATCCGCCTGAAGGAGGAAGTCGGCCACTACGCGTTCTTCAGCGACACGGAGCTCGCCGGCCTCGTGCTCGAAACCGGTTTCAGCGTGCGCGAGAGCTTTCACTCGCTCGGCAACCAGGCGGTGGTTATCAAGGCCCAGAAGTGAGCGGCTATCTCGCCATCTCCTCGTTCCTGAATTTCCTGGGAGCTGGCATTCTCGCGTTCGCCGTCGTCGCCCGCGGACGGCAGGATAGCATCAACATCCGGTTCGGCGTCTTCGCGTTCTTCACCGGCTGCTGGTCCGCGGCCTACTTCCTCTGGCAAATCGCCGACGACGCCACGCACGCGCTGTTCTTCACGCGCCTGCTGATGCTGTTCGCGTATTTCGTGCCGGTCGCGTTCTTCCATTTCATCTCGGAACTCTGCGGCGAGGACCACCGCTGGTGGGTCCGCGGCGGCTACGTGACCGCCATCGTGCTGGCGTTGGTGAATTTCACCCCGCACATGGTGGCGGGCGTCGGCCCCATGATGTCGATGCCTTACTGGCCGCGGGCCGGTTCGCTCTACTGGGTTTATCTGACGCTCTTCGGCGCGTTCACCCTCCAAGCCGGCTACCTGCTGATCAAGCACCTCCGCGCGGCCACCGGCGGGCGCGCCACGCAGCTCCGCAACATCCTGCTCGCCTCGATCGTCGGCTTCAGCGGCGGCGCAACAAACTTCCCTCTCTGGTATGGCGTGAAGCTCGCCCCGTTCGGCAACCTGCTCATCTTCCTCTACCTCGTGATCATGGCGCACGCGGTGTCGCGCTACCAGCTGCCGCTCGTCACCTACGACTTCGTCCACGCCACCGTCCAGCTCGGCATCGCGGTCACGCTGGGCGTCTTCTACCTGCTGCTCATCGCGACCATCGGGCCGCCGCTCGGCTACGAATTCGGGTCGGTCGAACTGCTCACCCACTTCCTCGTCTGCATCGTCATCTGCCTGTTCTTCCTCTGGGCCGCGCCTCGATTGCAACGCGCCACCGATCGCATCCTCGCGCAAACTTACCTCCGCCGCCGCCAGGGCCAGCAACAGGCGCTCAAGGAATTCGGCGTCCGCCTCGTCTCGCTCGGCAGTGAACAGGAAATCTTCGAAAACACCGCGCGCGAGATCGCCAAGGCCTTCAACCTCGAAGCCGCCGTCGCCTACGCGCGCACCGAATTCGACCGCGACTACCAGCTGCGCGCCGTGCACGGCTGGCCGCGCGCGCCGCAGATTCTCCCCATCGATTTCGCCCTCACACGCGTGTTCCAGGAACGCCCGGGCCCGCTGTTCTTCGATGGCTCGGAAGTCGAATTCGCCCCCGACGTCGTGCAGGCCCTGGCCACTTGGCGCGAAAAACTCCCCGTCGAGGCCGCCTTCCCCATCGCCAGCGACGACTTCATCTCCGGCATCCTCCTCCTCGGACCGCGCGAACGCGGCGAACGCTACACCGAAGCCGAGATCACGCTCCTCGAGTCACTGTGCCTCCAGGTCGCCGTCACGCTCCGCGCCCGCCAACTGGAGCGCCGCGCCAGCCAGACCGAGAAACTGATCGCGCTTGGCACGCTCGCCGCCGGCCTCGCCCACGAACTGCGCAACCCGCTCACCTCGATCCAGACCTTTTCCGCGCTGCTGAAGGAGAGCCGGCCGGATCCAGACTCGCTCCATGAATTCAGCGGCGTCGTGCAACGCGACGTGAACCGCATCGCCAGCATCGTCGAAAACGTCGCCGCCTTCGCCGAGAGCAACAAGGTCGAGATGACCGCCGTCAGCCTCGCCGAAGTCGTCCGCACCGTCGCCGAGATCATCCGCCCCGAGGCCGACCGCGTGCACGTCGTGCTCTCGCTCGAAGCCGTCTCGCAGCTGCCGCCGGTGCGCGGCAACCACAGCCAGCTGCTCCAGGTCTTCCTCAATCTCTCGCAAAACGCGCTCCAAGCCATGGAGCCGAAGGGCGGCGGCCAGCTGAAATTCTCGCTCGAGCTTCGCACCGCCGACGTGCCGACACCACAGCTCTGCGCCAGCGTCAGCGACAACGGCCCGGGCATCGACCCGAAAGTCCAGCCGCGCATCTTCGAGCCGTTCACGACCACGAAGGCCACCGGCGAACGCCGCGGCAAACACGGCATGGGCCTCGGTCTCGCGATCGTGAAGCGCATCGTGCAGCACCACCACGGCGAAATCCAAGTCGCCAGCACGCCCGGTCAGGGCACCACTTTCCGCGTCTACTTGCCGCCCGCGTAACCGATGTCCGCCGCCGCCACCATTCCCGTCAACGGCCCCGCCGCGCTCCGCGCCCTCGCGCGCGCGTTCGGGCAATTCGACAACTTCGACCGCTTCGTCGCCGGTCTGCAGGCCGCGCTCGACCGCTCGCCGACCTTCGAGCATTCGCTCATCGCGCTCGACCGCGGCATCGCGGAAGGCGTCTCGCGCTTCCCGCCCGCCACGCTCTCGCTCCCGATCATGAGCGACGCCGGCAACCTCGGTGCGTTGCAGGTCGGCGTGGACCAGCGCCGGCCGTTCGCCGCGGAAGACCTTCACCTGCTCGCGGGCCTCGCCGACTTCCTCGGCGCCGCACTGTCGCAGGCGCAGCGCGCGCAGGACGCCGCGCGCGGCCGCGAACTGCTGCGCCTGTTGCTGAATCAAGCGCCCGTCGGCATCGCCGCCTACGGCCTGGATCGCCGTCCGATCGTCGCCAACGAATCCGCCGTCCGCTGGCTCGGATCCGCGACGCTGCCGTTCGCGGACTTCGAGACCGGCACGGAGAACTTCCACCTGCGTGCCGACGGCAAACTCGTCTATGGCGAAGTCCGCCGCGCCCCCGACGCGGGCGGCGTGTGGATTCTCGTGCTGCAGGACCTCACGCCGGACCAGAGTCGGCTGATGGACGGCTTCCAGCGCGAGGTGTTCCGCGCGCTGGCGGGCAACCAACGTTGCGGCATCGCGCTCGTCGAAAGCGCCGATCCGCAGAACGGCGTCCTCCGCCGCCTGCCGGCCGTGCGCGCCGCGCTCCAGAATTCCGAAATCGCCGGACCCTACGACGCCCACCGCATCGGCCTCGTGCTCGCCGGCGGCGGCCTCGCGCTCCGCGCCCGCCTGAGACAGGTGCGCGGCGCTTTCGCCGGAGTGCCCGGCTTGCGCCTGAGTTACTCCGAACTCGGTCGCGACGGCCGCACGCCGGACGCGCTCCTTGCCTCCGCCCTGCAACGCTCCGGTCTCTACGACGAGTTGCTGCGCCCCGCCGTGCTCGTGCAGGATGACAATCCCGCCGTCGCCGACACGCTCGCCATGGTGCTCGGCCGCGACTTCCACGTCGTGAAGAGCCCGAACGCCGACCGCACGCGCGCGCTGCTCGTCGACGAGACGTTCGAAGGCCTCGTCATCGAACTCGATCCTCGCGCCGGCCCGTCCGGCGCCGAGCTCGCGCGAGAGGCCCGCCTGCTGCAACCCGGCATTCAGTCTTTCCTCACGACGATCGGCGAAGCCGCCATTCCGCCCGCGACGACCGACGCGACCGTGGTCGAAAAACCGTTCAACGTCGCCGCGCTGACCGCGCTCGTGCGCGAAAAGCTCGCGCCCCAGTCCTAGTCGCTCCGCGCGTTCAACGCGCCGCGGCGCCGCGCGAGAAAATCTCGCTGATGATGTCCTCGAGCGGGACATCCTGGATTGTGATATCGTCCACCGCGCCCTGCTGGAGGATTTGCTGGCACACCGCCGTCACCTGCTCGCTCGGCACGTGGAGGAGAATCTCGCCGTCTTCGCACGTCTTCGCCTCGCCGGAGCTTGGTTTCCAATCCGCCGGGAACGCGCCGTCGCGCGGCTTGAACTTGATGATGCGCTGCCGCGCGCCCGCGCCCGCGATGCGGTCGAGGTTGCCGTCGTAGATCTTCTTGCCGTGGTCGATCACGATCACGCGTTCGCAGAGCTGCGAAATATCGGCCATGTAGTGGCTCGTGAGCAGGATCGTCGTCTTGTTCTTCCGGTTATAGGAGCGGAGGAAGTCGCGGACGTTCTTCTGCGACACGACGTCGAGGCCGATCGTCGGCTCGTCGAGGAACAGCACGCGCGGGCGATGCAGGAGCGCCGCGATCAGCTCCATCTTCATGCGCTCACCGAGCGAGAGCTCGCGCACCTGCACGTTCAGCTTGTGACCGACGCCGAGCAGTGCGACCAACTCGTCGAGCGTCTGCTGATACTCTTTCGGCTCGAGCCCGTAGATCGCGCGCAGCAGGAAAAACGACTCGAGCGCCGGCAGGTCCCACCACAGCTGGTTCTTCTGGCCGAGCACGAGCGCGAAGAGCCGGCGGTAGGCGTTCTCGCGCTTCGACGGATCGAAGCCCGCCACGCGCGCCTGGCCGCTCGTGGGATAAATGAGACCCGACAGCATCTTCAACGTCGTGGTCTTGCCCGCGCCGTTCGGTCCGAGGAAGCCGACGAATTCGCCCTCCTTGATCGAGAAACTGATGTTGTCCGCCGCGCGCGTCTCCTCGAAATCGCGTTTGAACAAGCCCGTCACGCCGCCCCAAAAACCGGGCTTTTTCTTGTAGGTGCGGAAGACGCGCGTGAGATTTTCGACTTCGATCATCGGGCCGGGCAGTGAAGACGGATTGCCGCCAAACGCAACCGCAGCGTTGTGCCCGGCGCGACGTATCTTCAGACTGCGCGAATGTCAGATTCTTTGCCGCTTCTCGACCTCCACCGCCACCTCGACGGCAGCGTCCGTCTCGCGACGATCCTAGAACTCGGCCAAAAATTCGGCGTGCGGCTCCCGGGCGACACCATCGAGACGCTCCGTCCGCACGTGCAGATTCACGGCGCCGTGCAGGACCTCATCGCGTTTCTGCAGCGGCTTGACTGGATGGTCGGCGTGCTCGGCGACACCGACGCCTGCCGCCGCGTCGCGCGGGAAAACGTCGAGGACGCCCACCGCGAGGGCATCGCGTATCTCGAGCTGCGCTTCAGCCCGTATTTCATGGCGCAGGCCCACAACCTCGACCAGCGCGACGTTATCACCGCCATCGCGGAAGGCGTGCGCGAAGGCAGCCGCGCCACGGGAGTAAAGGTGAAGCTCATCGGCATCCTCAGCCGCACCTTCGGCCCGGAGAGTTGCACACGCGAGCTGGAGGCGCTCCTCGCGCACCGCGACTTGATCACCGCGCTGGACCTCGCCGGCGACGAGAAGAACTGGCCCGCCGAACTCTTCCGCGAGCACTTCAAGCGCGGCCGCGACGCCGGCTGGCACATCACCGTCCACGCTGGCGAAGCCGGCGGCGCGCCGAGCGTCTGGGCCGCCCTGCGCGAACTCGGCGCCACCCGCATCGGCCATTGCGTCCGAGCCGTCGACGATCCCGTGCTCATGGACTACCTGCGCGACCACCGCATCGGCATCGAGGCGAACCTCACGAGCAACATCCAGACGAACACCGTGCGCTCGCTCACCGAGCATCCGTTGAAGCAATTCCTCGCCCACGACCTACTCGCCACCATCAACACCGACGACCCCGGCGTGAGCGACATCGACCTGCGCCACGAACTCGAAGTTGCCGCGCCCGCCGCCGGCCTCACGCCGGCCGAGATTCTCCAAGCCCGCCGCAACGCCCTCGAAATCGCCTACCTCACGCCGGCGGAAAAAGCCGCGCTGCTGAAGTAGCAACCCCTGCAACCCTTCCCCGCCAACCCCGTCGCGCGCCAAGTAGCCCGGACGCCGAGTAACCTATTAGGTTACCGCGCGACGCCGCGCCGGTCGACGACACCGACGTCGTCCCGCGGAAACCGCCCGGACTCCGCGAATGAACGGACGACGGTGCTACTCGAGCCCCGAATTCGACGCCGCTTCCAGCGCTCGTAGTTCTTCCGCGCTCAGACGAAAGCCCGCCGCCGCGAAATTGTCGTCGAGTTGCGCCGGGCGGCTGGCGCCGATGATCGGCACGACCGGAAACGGCCGCGTCCACAGATACGCCAGCACGACCGCATTCGCGGTCACGCCGCGCGCCCGCGCCATCTCGCCCACCGCGCGCGCGAGCGCCTGATTCGCCGGCGTGTTGAATTCGTGCGCGGCGAAATCGCGCGGCTGCTTCTCGGGCGACAGCTGCGCCTTGGTGAAGAATCCCTTCGCCTGCGCCGTGTAGGGAATGACCGCCACGCCGCTCTCGACGTGAAAGGCGTGCACCGCCGCGTCCATTTTCACCCAGCCCGTGAAGCCCGGTTCCTTCGCCTGACGGCAACCGAGACACCAGAAGGGCTGGCTCGCCGTGAGCGTCTGCTGTCCGCTTCGCCGCGCGTAATCGTGCGCCGCCCGCAGTCGCTCCGCCGTCCAGTTCGAAAACCCGAACGCCCGCACCTTGCCCTCGCGCGCGAAGGCATTGAGCACGTCCACGAAATGCTCGACCGGCCGCGCCGGGTCGTCGCGATGCAGCCAATAGAGGTCGATCGTCTCGAGGCGCAGCGTCCGCAGACTCGCTTCGAGGTCGGAGCGGATCTCCGCGGCCGAACTGCGCGGCACGTGGACCGTCGCGAGGTCGGGATGCATGCCCTTGGTCGCGACGACGAGCCGTTCGCGAATGCCTCGTGCGCGCAACCAGTCGCCGAGCACGCGTTCGCTGCGGCCCTTTTCGCCCGGCAGCCAATCGGAATACATCCGCGCCGTGTCGATGAAATTGCCGCCGAGCGCCACGAACCGATCGAGCAACGCAAACGTCGCCGCGTCGTCAAGCGGCGCTCCGAATGGCACGCCGCCGAGGCACAGCGGCGAAACTTCGAGCGGAATCCCGGCGAGGCGAACGCGCGTCATCTCACCGAGCGAATCCGCGCGGGCTGCAGGGGTCAACGTTCCCGCCGACATGCGACCCGCGCCGAACGCCACCCATTCACTTCCAGAGGACGACAAACTGTTCGTCCGCCGACGTGAACAGACGGCGAATCACGCGCAGTTTGCTGAGCAACAGGCGCACGCGCAGGTCGAACTGGCCCGTGGCTTTCGCGTAGCTCGGACGATAGAGGCTGCGCATCGTCTCATGCGCGCGCGGCAGGATGAGATGCCGACTGAACCCGGAGCGGCGGCCGAGTTCAGCGATTTTGGCGCACGACATGTCCTTCTCGTGCACCCCGAACTCAGCAACCGCGCGCCTCGAAATCTCCGTTTCGCTGTGTCCCTCCCGCGTCTCGAACGCGATCATTGCGCCGCCCGGCCGCAGCGCGTCGTAGGCGCGTTGCACGGCGAGCTGTTCGTCCTCGGCGTGGTGCAGCGCGTCGAAAAACAACGCGTAGTCGAAGCCCGTTCCGGCCACGGGGTGTTCGTAGTCGCCGACCAGGAATTCCGCACCGGCGATCCCACGAAGTTCCTGCTGCCGCTTCGCGGCGGCGACGGCTTCCGGCGCAATGTCGACCGCGGTGACGGCGTAGCCACGGGTGGCGAGAAAGAGCGAGAGCCACCCCGTGCCGCAACCGAACTCCACGATCCGCGCCGGCGGTGGCGTGAGAAAATGAAACAGGGCATCCAGATGCGCGAGATTCGCCGCACAATTGTCCTCGGAAAACGGTTTAAGCGTCGCATGCCGGATGCCTTTCGGGCCGATGCGCGCGAAGTATTCACGCTCACCTTTTTTCGGATCGGGCTGACTCGACTGCATCCGCTCTTAACTATGCCCGAGACGACGGTAGTCGAGAACCGTGTGACTGATGCAGCCCTGCTCGAGACAGCGCACATCCGAGAGCGGCTCGGGCGGCGATACGTCGACGATGTTGCCCCACACGAGCCGGTGCGAACCGTCGTCCGCCGCCGGCGAGAACAGCCCCGGCACGTGCACCTGCGCGGGCACCGTGCGTTTCACCGGCGTGTCGGCGCGGCACGGGATCGGGAAATTGATGTTCTGCACCGTGAAACTGTTGCGCGGCATGCCGGGCGCGAGTTCGCCGACGAGGCGCGCGGCGTGCGCGGCGGAGGTCTTGAGTGTCGCGAGCAACTCGCCCTCGGGCTCGCCGCCGCGCTCCTTGAGATGCGCGTAGACTTCCTCCGAGACGTCCTGCGAAAACGAGAACGCCGGCAACCCGTGCAGTGCCCCTTCCCACGCGCCGGCGACCGTGCCGCTGGCGAGGATGAAGCCGAGCGAGCAGTTGAAGCCGACGTTGATGCCGCTCACCACCGCGTCGATCTTCACGTCGCCGAGCAGGTGCGCGATGGCGATGTTCACGCAGTCGGACGGCGTGCCGTCGAGCATCCACGTCGGACAACCGAAGCCGCGGTCGACCTTGGCGCACTTCACCGGGCGCGAGCGGGTCTTCGAAGCGCCGGTCCAGCTCTGTTCCGAGGCGGGAACGGCGAGATAAAGTTGGTGGCCGGCGGCGCGGAGCGCGTGGACCAGTTCATGGAAGAAAGGCGAGCCGATGCCGTCGTCGTTCGTGACGAGGAGATTCATGTGTGTCCCGCAACCCAACACCCCCGCCGAAATGAAGGAAAGCGCGAATCCACGGGCCAGTCGGCTAGCCGCGAGCGCGCAGGTCAATGCGGCTCGCCGCTCCCGCCGTCACCACCCGTCCGCACCGCCGCGGCGCGCGCCCCGGATGCTCGCCCGGTGCTTCTTACCCGCGATCATCCGCGCCTTCTGGCCGCGCGATTTCTGGCGCGACTGCCGGCGCACCAGCTCGCGCGCCGCCTGCGCGGCGTGGGCGGCGGAAGCGCGCGACTGTTCCAGTTTCGCCGTGATCTCCTCCCAAGCGAGACGACGATTCCGCACCTGCGAACGCTCGCGCTGGCAGCGAACCTCCATCCCGCTCGGGCGGTGCCTCACGCAAACCGTGGAGGAGGTCTTGTTGATCTTCTGGCCGCCCGCTCCCGCTCCCCGCACGTAACGTTCCTCGAAATCGTCGGCGCGCAGCCCGATCCGCTCCAGTCGCGCCGCCAGGTCCCCCACCACGAAATCAGGCCATCCGGTCATGCCTACAGCGTGGGCCGGCCGAACCGGCGGCGCACGAAGATTCTCAGGCCCGCCGCCACCGGCGGACAGCCACGATACCCAAGCCGCACAGCCCGGCGGCGAACGCCACGGGCGCCGGCTCCGGCACGGCCGTCACCGAAATCGAGTCCAGATAACTGGTCGCTCCCGCACCGGCGCTATTGGCGATCGTCACGTAGTCGCCGTAACTGACACTGCTCGTCGCCGTGAGTTGGGTGACGCCGTTGATCGCAAAACTCAGTTGGTTGCCCTGCGCCGTGACGGTGAATGCGTAGGACGCTCCCGTCGTCAGGGCGTAGCTCTTTTGCGCGAGCGCGTAGAAGCCGCCCGACTGATCCATGTAGAAAATCCCGAGCGTATCGCTGCCCCATCGCGAAACCTCGAACACGATGCCGGCGTGGTCGCCCCAATGATTGGTGCCCGCCGTCCCGGCCGTCCGGATGCCCACCATCAACTCGTCGCCCCCGGTCCCGATGCGCATGGTCCCGGTCACCACGATGTCTTGAGCCAGAGCCTGGGCCGAGCACAGCACGCCATGCTGGAAAAACACCGCGCTCCCGCCCGCTTGTGTGACCGACGAGCCATCGATCGACGGCCCCGCGACCCAGCGACTCGGATCCAGCGCGCCATTGGACCCGAAATCGTCGCTCAACAGCACCTGCGCCCTCAGCGTTACCGCCGAGGCCAGAAGGAGAAAAAGTTCTGCCCGGTTGCCCATACGTGCCGGGATGCCGACGGCTTCCCTGCAAGCCATTCCATCGGCACTTTTCGCTCAACAAGTAGACAAATCGCGGTGCCGGCGCCGCGTAAACGGACCGATGTTGCCCTCAGCCGCCCGCCTCCTCGCACGTGCAATCGTGACCGCTTTTGCGAGTCGAAACACCGACGCCCCCCAACCGTCTGTCGCAGCCGCGCGCGTGTTCATCCGACGCCACGCGCCGCTCGCGGTTCGGCGCTTGTCACTCCCCAACCCCCTCCCTTCACTGCCCACTTATGAGTAACGGCCCCGCTTGGTCCCAAAAACTCCGCGCAGAAATCGGCAAAGCCGTCATCGGTCAGGACGCCGTCGTCGAACGTCTCCTCGTCGCCCTCCTCGCCAACGGCCACGTGCTCCTCGAGGGCATGCCCGGCTTGGCCAAAACGCTCCTGATCAAGTCGCTCGGCACCGCGCTGGGCGTCCAGTTCGAGCGCATCCAATTCACGCCCGACCTGCTGCCCTCCGACGTCGTGGGCACGATGATTTTTTCGCCCAAGGACGGCGCCTTCGCCACGCACAAAGGCCCGATCTTCGCCAACCTCGTCCTCGCCGACGAAATCAACCGCGCGCCCGCCAAAGTCCAATCCGCGCTGCTCGAAGCCATGCAGGAACGCCAGGTCACGATCGGTGGCCACTCTCACCAGCTGCCGAAGCCGTTTTTCGTCATGGCGACGCAAAACCCGGTCGAGCAGGAAGGCACCTACCCGTTGCCCGAGGCGCAGACCGACCGCTTCCTCTTCAAGCTGCTCGTCGACTATCCCACCGCCGCCGAGGAGGCGCGCATGATGGAAATGTGGGGCCAAGTAACGAAGGCGCCCGCACTCCAACCCGTTTCGAGCGGCGAGGAACTCATCGCGCTCCGCACCTACGTCGACGCCGTGCACGTCTCGCCCGGCGTGCAGGCCTACATCCTCGCGCTCGTGCGCGGCACGCGCGACCTCGCGGCCGCCTCCGAAGGCGGCGCGTCCAAGCGCCTGCTGAATTTCGGCGCCTCCCCGCGCGCCTCGCTCGCACTCTTCCAAGCTGGCCGCGCGCTCGCTTGGCTGCGCGGCTCCGACTACCTGTCGCCCGTGCTGGTGCAGGAAATCTTCCACGACGCCCTGCGCCACCGCGTCGGTCTCACCTACGAAGCCGAGGCCGAGGAGCTGTCCTCCGACAAGATCCTCACGCAAGTCCTCGAGCGCACGCCGGTCCCGGCCAAGGCCTGAACCAGATCTTTCTCGTTCTCGTAATCGTTCTCCCCGCGCACCACCCGAGAGAACGAGGAAAGAGAACGAGAACGAAGAACGAGTAAATGCCCAACCCGATCACAGAGCACACGTCCGTCGTCACCTCCCAGCTCGCGCTGCTGCGCCAGCTGGAGTGGAAGGTGCGCCATGCGGTCGAGAACGTGCTCAGCGGCGAGTATCGCTCGGCCTTCCGCGGCCGCGGCATGGAGTTCGACCAGGTCGTCAAATACACCTTCGGCGACGACATCCGCGACATCGACTGGAACGTCACCGCGCGCCTCGGCGAACCCTACCGCAAGAAATTCATCGAGGAACGCGAAGTCACGCTGCTGCTCGTGCTCGAGGACAGCGTCAGCCTGCAATTCGGCTCCGGCGAAAAATCCAAACGCGAGGCGCTGCTCGAACTCGCCGGCCTCGTCATGCTGCTCGGCGCCGTCAACCGCGACCGCGTCGGCTTCCTCCACGCCTCGCCCGAAGGCTACACGCTCAAGGAACCCGTCCGCGGCCGCGGCCAGATTCTCCATCTCGCCGCCCAGCTGCTCGGACGCGATGCGCCGTCGCTCGAGAGCCCTCAACTCTCAGCCCTCAACTCTCAACCCTCCGCCGATTTCATCCCGTGGCGCCTGCTGGCCCACGCCGCTCCGCGCCACTCGATCCTGATCTGGCTCGGCGATTTCGCGCCGCGCGCCTATCCGGAAGGGTGGAGCGTGCTCTCGCGCCGCTATCAGACGATGGGCTTCCGCGTCGACGACCCGTGGGACCGCGAGCTGCCGCACGGCCGCGTGCTCACCGCCTACGACCCGACCACCGGCCGCCTCGTGAACCTCAACGGCGCCTCCTCCGCGCAACGCGCGGCGCACCAGCTCTGGGTCGACCAGCGCGAGCAAGCTTTCCGCGATCTCTTCCCGAATCCGCTCAGCCGCCTCGTCGTCGGCACGGGCGAGGATCGCCTCGACGCACTCGTCCGCTTTTTCCACGCCCGCATGGCCGCGGGAAATCGCCGTTAGCGCGGCGAAAAGCAGCCCGTGACAAGGACCAAGTAACAAGAACCCGCTCACCGATGCACCGCATGCTTCGCAGCTCCTGGCCCTTGTCACCTGGCCCTTCGCACTTCGTCGAATGACGATCACGAACTACACCTTCGCCGATCCTTGGTGGCTCGCCGCGCTGCTTATGCTGCCGCTGCTGATCTGGGTCCGCGGCCGTCGCGGCGCGCCGGTGCTCGTCGTGCCGTTCGCGGGCGCGTGGCATCGACCGACGTTCATCCCGACCTCGCGCTGGCCTGCGGCTCTCGCGCTGACGGGGCTCGTGTTGCTCATCGTCGCCCTCGCCCGTCCGCAAATCGTCGAGGACAAGCGCGAGGTGAAGCAGCAAGGCTACGACCTCATGCTCGCGATCGACCTCTCCGGCTCGATGCTCGCGGAGGATTACGAGCGCGGCGGCGACCGCATCAACCGCCTGCAGGCGATCAAGCCCGTCATCCAAGCCTTCATCACCCAGCGCACCAGCGACCGCATCGGGCTCGTCGTGTTCTCCGGCCGCGCCTACACGCTCGCGCCACTCACCTTCGACCACGACTGGCTCGCGCGCCAAATCGAGCGCCTGAAGATCGGCCTGATCGAGGACGGCACCGCCATCGGCGACGGCCTCGGCGTCGCGCTGACGCGACTCGAACAAGCCGGACGCGAAGAGGGCAACAAACGCAAAGGAGCGTTCGTCGTCCTCCTCACCGACGGCGCCAACAACCGCGGCCTGCTCACGCCCGAGCAGGCGACCGAGATCGCGAAGTCCCGCAACGTTCCCCTCTATACCGTCGGCGCCGGCCGCGACGGCCTCGTGCCGATGCCGGTCTTCGACGACAACGGCAACAAGATCGGCTACCGCCGCGCCATCTCTGACCTCGACGAAGGCCAGCTCCGCGCCATGGCCGACGCCACCGGCGGCAAGTTCTTCCGCGCCGCCGATTCCGACACGATCGAGAAAGCCTTCGCCGCGATCGACGCCGCCCAGAAGATCGAATTTCAGGCCAAGTCCTACCTGATCACGACCGAGCTGTTCGCGTGGTTCGCCAGTCCCGGCGCCGTGCTCCTCTTCCTCGGCGCCCTAGTCGCCCTCCCACCGCAACTGCCGAGAGGTAGGGCGCGACCGCTGGGCGCGCCGCGGGATATCGGCCGGCCCAGCGGTCCGGCCCTACCTCGAAAGAGCGCATGATTCCCGATTTCCACTCACCGCACCTTCTTTGGCTGCTGCTTCCGCTGCTGTTGCTCTTCTCATGGGAGCTCGCGCGTCGCGCCACCACCGCCGCCGCCGATCTGCCGAAGGTCGCACGCGCTTGGGCCGGCTCGTTCGATGTCTCGCTCGGCACGCGCCACACCACCGCCGAGACGCGCCCGCGCCTCTGGCTGTGGTTCGGCCTCGCGCTGTGCATCATCGCGCTCGCCCGCCCGCAGTGGGGCGTGATCGAGGAAAAAGTCTTCGACCAGTCGCGCGAAGTGCTCATCGCCGTCGACCTCTCGCGCTCGATGCTGGCGCAGGACGTGAAGCCCTCGCGCCTCGACCGCTCGAAGCTCCTCATCACTTCGCTCCTCGACGGCCTGAAGGGCGAGCGCGTCGGCCTCGTGCTGTTCGCCGGCACCGCGTTTCTCCAGAGCCCGTTGAGCGCCGACTACGAGATCTTGCGGGAGTTTCTGCCGGCGCTGAAACCCGATTTCCTCCCCGAGGGCGGCTCGAACTACAAAGCCATGCTCGAAACCTCGATGCAGGCCTTCGGCACGTCGACCGCCGACCGCTACCTCATCATCCTCTCCGACGGTGAAAGCACCGAGGACGGCTGGAAGGAACTCGGCGAACAGCTCAAGACGAAGGGCATCCGCGTGATCGGTCTCGGCGTCGGCACCACGCAAGGCTCCTTCATCCCCGACGGCAGCGGCGGTTTCGTAAAGGACGACCGCGGCGCCGTCGTGCTTTCGCGTCTCAACAGCTCCACGCTGCAAGACCTCGCGCAATCCACCGGCGGCGCTTACGCCGACGCCAGCGCGTGGATCGACATGCCGTCGCTGCTCAAGAAAACCGTCGAAGCCGGCAGGAAGGGCGAGTTCTCCGAGAAAAACACCGCGCGCAAGATCGAGCGCTTCCAGTGGTTCCTCGCGCCCGGCCTGCTGCTGCTCTTCATCAGCTTCTGGGCCGAGTTCCCCGTGCGCCCCCGCGAGCGCGCGCTGCCGCTGGGCGGAAAAGCGCGAAATGCCGATCGCGGAACGCGGAGCGCCCAAGGCACCGCTGCCCGCGTCGCGACCTTGGCTGCCATCTTCTGGCTCTCAGCTCTCAGCTCTCAACCCTCAGCTCTCGCCGCCGAAGGCGGCGAGTCCGACACCCTCTCCAAGCCGCTCACCACCACCGTCGCTCGCCTCGCCGACAAGAGCGCGCTCGCCGCGAAGGATTGCGCTGACCTCGCGCAAACGACCCTCACCTACGGCGAACGCATGAAGTCCGGCCAGCAACGTCCGCCCGAAGGCGTCGTCAAGGACGCGCTCGCCGCCGTCGACCTCGGCGAGAAAGCCGACGCCAAGGCCGCCGACTGGCCACGCCTGCGCAAGGAACTCGAACAACTGTTGGAGAAACCGCCGGAAGACAAAAAGCAGGACCAGAAACAAGACCAGCAGCAGAAGCAGGATCAAAAAAACCAACAGCAGAATCAGCAGAACCAAGATCAACAGAAACAGGACCAGCAGCAGCAACAGCAGCAGGACCAACAGAATTCCGACCAGCAAAAGCAACAGGAGCAGCAGAAGCAGCAACAGGACGCCTTCGGCGACATGAAGGACCAGAAAGAGCCGCCGAAAACCGACGACGAAAAACAACCTCCACAACAGCCCCCGCAGCCGCAGACCCAGAAAGTCGGCGGCCAGAAGGAAAAGAAAATGGAAGTCCCGCTCGATCCCGACCTCGCCATGCCGCTCCAGAAGCTCGAACAGGTCCGCAATCAGGATTCGCCCGCCAAGCTCCAACAGCTCATGCAAGGTCAGCCGCAAAAAGCGCCGAAGAAAGGCAAGGACTGGTAATGCGCCCGCTTTCCATACTCGCCGCCTCTCGCCATGTAGGAGCCTGCTTGCAGGCGACCCGACCCACCATCGCCCGCCCTCCCGCTCCCACCCCCGTGGCCTCGCGCTTCACTTTCCTGCTTTTCTTCGCCTCGCTCGTCGTCGCGCTCATCGCCGGCACGACCCTTCGCGCCCAGACCGTGCGCTGGGAACCCGGCGCCGGCCAGCTCGGCTACAACCAGGTCAGCGAACTCTCCCTCGTGTTCGAGGAATGCGAACCCGACGGCGCGCCGCCGGTGCCGCAAGTCGACGGCCTGACCTTCGGCCGTCCCTCGCAAAGCAGCGAGACGCAGATGATCAACTTCAAGGTCTCGCGCCGCTTCACGCTCACCTACCCCGTTCGCCCCTCGAAGCGCTCCACGATCACGATCCCCGCGTTCACCATCCAGACCGACAAGGGCGCGCTCCGCGTCGCCCCCGCCACCTACTCCGTCGGCGACGCCACCGTCGGCAGCAGCGGCTTGTCCGTCACCGACATCTCCTCCGCCAAACTCAACATCCCGAAAAACACCTTCTGGGCCGGCGAGGTCTTTCCGATCGCCTACGAACTCAGCGTCATCAAACGCTACTTCCACTCGCCCGCCTCCAACATCGACTGGCAACCCACGCCGCTCGTCGTCGAGGACTGGTCCAAGCCCGAGCCGAGCGAGACGATGCTCCGTGGCGAACGCCGCTTCCTCGTCACGCAGACCACGCGCGGCTACGCGAAACAGCCCGGCACCTTCACGATCAAGCCCGCGCAACAGCTCGTCAACCTCAACGTCGGCACCGTCGGCTTCGGGCTCTTCGCCCAGCAATCCGTCGAGCAACGCGTCCTCGCCACCGACCCGCTCGAGCTGACCATCAAGCCGCTCCCCGCCGGCCCGGGCGATTTCTCCGGCGCCGTCGGCACCTTTGCCCTCGTCTCCAAAGTCGTGCCCACCGCGCCCGCCGTCGGCGAGCCCGTCACCTGGACGCTCGAACTCACCGGGCTCGGCAACTGGCCCGACATCGCCGGCCTGCCGCAACGCGAAGTCTCCAGCGACTTCTCCGTCGTGCAGCCCAAGTCCAAGCGCACGATGAAGGACAACGCGCTCTTCGAAGGTTCACTCAGCGAAGACGTCGTCCTCGTCCCCAACAAGCCCGGCACCTACAAGCTCGGCTCCGTCAAATTCACCTACTTCGACACCGCGACGAGTTCCTACAAGACGATCACCACCGAACCGGTCACGATCACCGTCGGCCCCGCCGCCGCCACGCCCGTCGCACCGCAAGCGAACGGCCCCGTGCAATTCTCGCTCAACCCGCCCGCCAACAACGCCGCCCCGACGCTGAAGCTCCCCGATCCCGTCGCGCCGACGCCGCCCGAGAACCTCCCGCGCGATCCGCTGCTCGAATCGCGTCACGGCGTCGCCCCGATGCCGACCGATCGCCTCGTCATCCTCGGTCTTCTGTCCTCCGTCCTCTGTCCTCTGTTGCTCTGGCTCACGCTCGCCGCGCAGCGTTCGCGCGCGCTCGACCCGCAGCGCCGCCGCCGCGACTCCCTCGCCGCCCTCGCCGGCGTGCTCGACCGCATGCGCACCGTCGGACCCGACAGCAACGCGCGCAACACCCAGCTCCGCCTCTGGCAGCTCCACACCGCCGCCCTCTGGGAAATCCCGCACGCCGCACCCGGTGCCCCGCTCGTCCAGGAAACCATCGCCGCCCGCGCCAAGGATGCCGCCGGCGCCTGGAGCGCACTCTGGAACGAAGCCGACCGCGCCCAACACAGCCGCGACGGAGCGCTGCCGCAGGACTGGCCGCTCCGCGCCGAAGGCGCCCTCCAAGCCGTGCGCATCCCCGGCTGGCCCGTGCTCTCACTGTTCGCCCCGCGGCACCTGTTGCCGTTCCTCTTCGCGCTCGTGGTCGTCTTCGCTCCGAACGTCGCCCGCGCCGATGCGCCGGCCGACTACAAGGCCGGTCGCTTCACCGCCGCCGAAAGCGCGTGGCGCAAATCAGTCTCCGCCGATCCGCGCGACTGGACGCTCCGCCACAACCTCGGCCTCGCCCTCGCGCAACAAGACCGCTGGGCCGAAGCCACCGCGCACTGGACCGCCGCATTCCTCCTCGCTCCCTCGGACGAGAACACACGCGCCGATCTCGCGCTCGGCCTGCAACGTTCCGGCATGGCGCCGCCCGAGCTCGTGGAGTTCTCCCGCGGCGAAGGCCGCCACGCCCTCGCCCGCGCCGCGTCGCCCGGCACATGGCAACTCGCCGTCCTCGCCGCCGCGCTGCTCATCGCCGCCGCGCTCTGCCTGCTCCTCTTGAACGGCTACCACCGCGTCGGCTACTGGGCGCGCCCGACCGCGCTCACCGTCGTGCTGCTCGCCATCCTGCTCGCCGCCGCCGCCACGTTCAGCCTGCGCACCTACGGCCAGCTCGCGCAACGCGACGCCGTCCTCGTCTGGCGCGCCTCCACGCTTCGCTCGCTGCCCACCGAGGCCGACACGCAGAAAACCACCGCGCTCTCCGCCGGTTCGATCGCCATCGTCGACAAGACCTTCCTCGGCTGGAGCCGCCTGAACTTCGCCGGCGGCCAAACCGGCTGGGCGCGCACGGAAGATCTCGTCACGCTCTACCGTTAAGGTGGAACGCGTTGACCTCAACGCGTTCGAGGAGGCACGTCGTCGGCAACACTTTCGAGCGTCTTGAGGTCAAGCCGCCCCACGCGTCTTCCGCACCATCCGCGCGATCGACTCCTCGGGATTGAGCCGCGTCGCCTCGGCCAGCGACACCCAGGCCACATCGTGCGACTCGTCGCTGACGACCACAGGCTCGCTGCCGTCCGCCTCGATCAGGAAACGCACATCGAAATGCCAGTGCTCCGGCTCGGTCTTGCGTGCGGGGATGCGATGGCGGTCCACGTCGAAAATCTCCGCCGACACTGCGCGCACCCGCGTCAGGCCGGATTCCTCCTGCACCTCGCGCAACGCCGCCGTAAGCAAGTCCGCCTCGCCGTCCGCGTGCCCGCCGAGCTGCACCCACAGATTGAGTTTCCGATGATGCGTCAGCAGCACGCGCGAGCGCGCCACATCCACGACCCAAGCGGACGCCGTGAGATGCCCGTCGCGGCACGTCCGCAGCAAACAATCCGGATGCGCCGCGATGAACGGGAAATATTCCGCCAGCATCGTCGCCTCATGTCCGGCCTCCACCCGCGCCTCGTGCCGGCGCAGCAGCGCCACCGTATCCTCGAGCGTCATGGCGTCAGCGCGTTTGATACCACTTCGCGTCACCCGGCTGGTGTTTCCAACCGTCGATTAGCGGGAAAACCTCCTCGATCGATTTCGCGACCGCAAATTTCCCGCGAATCGTCTCGCGCATGAAATTCTCGCTCACGATCCGGTCGAACATCCGCAGCAAGTCGTCGTAGTAGCCGTCCTGGTTGAAGATCACGATGGGCTTTTGCAGCACCTCGAGGTGCGCAAGCGTCAGGATTTCCAGCAACTCCTCCAGCGTGCCCCAGCCGCCCGGCAGCGCCAGGAAGGCATCGGCCCGCGTCTCCATGAGCATCTTCCGCTCGCGCATCGTGATCACCGAAATCAGCTCGTCCGCCTCGGTGAATTCGAGTTCGCGCGCTTTCATGAACTCCGGGATGACGCCGATCACGCGACCGCCCGCGCCCTTCGTGCCGCGCGCCACGGCGCCCATCAGGCCGGTCTTGCCGCCACCGTAGACGAGCGCCCAGCCGCGGCGGGCGATCTCGACTCCGACCTGCTCGGCCATCGACACATACTTCGCCTCCAGCCGATCGCTCGAGGAACAGTAGACGCACAGGGACTTCATCCGCTCCTTTGAAACCACTAATCCTCACTAATCAGCACTAATTTTCCGGCTCGGCGCAGCTTCATCAGTGTTCATTAGTGTCCATCAGTGGTTCCTCTTTCGTCCACCTACCGCGGCCGCCTCGCCCCTTCGCCCACGGGCTTCCTTCACCTCGGGCACGCGCGCACCTTCTGGATCGCCCACCAACGCGCGCACGCCGCCGGCGGCGAGTTGCTTCTGCGCAACGACGACCTCGACACCGCGCGCTGCCGCCCGGAATTCGTCACCGCCATGCGCGAAGACCTCACCTGGTTTGGCCTCACGTGGCGCGAGCCGATGATCTCCCAGAGCGCGCGCCTCCCGATCTACCGCGCCGCGCTCGCCCGGCTGCACGCCGGCGGCTTCATCTATCCGTGCCACCGCTCGCGCAAGGACGTGCTCGCCGCCGCCACCGCCCCGCACGAGGGCGACGAATCCGACGAGCCGCTCTACCCACCCGAGTTCCGCCCGCCCGCCGACGCGCCGCTGCCGCCGCTCACCGACCCGGTGACGGTGAACTGGCGCTTCCGCGTGCCCGACGGCGAGACGATCGCGTTCGTCGACGGCCATTTCGGTCCGCAACAGGCGGTCGCCGGCCGCGATTTCGGCGATTTCCTGGTTTGGCGAAAGGACGACGCGCCGAGCTACCAACTCGCCTGCGCCGTCGACGACGCCGACCTCGGCATCACGGAAGTCGTGCGCGGCGCCGACTTGATCAAGTCGACGTTCCGCCAGCTCCTGCTTTTCCGCGCCCTCGGCCACGCCGCGCCCGCGTTCCACCATTGCCCGCTCGTCACCGACGAAGCCGGCGTGCGCCTCGCCAAACGCCACGACGCGCTCTCGCTCCGCGCCCTGCGCGCCGCCGGCCGCACGCCGGAGGAACTCCGCGCCGGCTGGCCCGCCTAGTGCAAAGTTCCGCGACCGTAAGTGAAACGATATCTCGGCTTCCACCGATTTGGAAATCTGCCACGCTACCGCGCATGTTCACCACGCTCTCGCTGACGAATTTTAAGAGCTTTCCGAAAGCGGAGCTGCAGTTCGGTCCGATCACCACGATCATTGGCGCCAACGCGACAGGGAAAAGCAACCTGCGCGACGCGCTCAAGTTCCTTCATGCCGTTGGCCGCGGTCTTACGCTGCCTGAGATTTTTGGCGGCAAGAGTGGTGTCGGCTGGCCAGGCATACGAGGCGGCGCGCCCGGAACCGTTCGCTTCGATCAGCACAGCCTAACCCTGCGAACGGTAGTCGATCAGTTCGACTATTCGGTGGAAGTATCGGTTGACAACAAGGGGCCCCTGATCGCTTCCGAAAAACTGATCGAAAACGGAAGCCTTCGTTTTGAAACATACTCGGCAGACCGAGGAATGAAGGTCCTCGATGTTCGCCTGCCCGCCGGCGGTGACTTCAGGAAAGGGCAACGAGCTACGTTTCCCTCGCATCAGCCGATGCTCTCGCAAGTGGCGGAAGCCACTTCGATCCGCGACGACTGGGCCGCAAACCGAGTCGCTAGATCAATCACGCGGCTTCGCAGTCAGCTATCCAGCATCCGCTTCATCGATTTCAACCCTGCCGCAATGCGGCAACCCTCGGTTCCAGGGGAGAAAACGATCAATGAATCCGGCGACAATCTCAGCTCCGTCCTCCGCTACTTGGTCGAAGATCAGAACAAGGAGATTGTTTTGGCAGGATGGATCAAAGCTCTGACGCCAATGGACGTGGTCCGATTCACCTTTGAGGAATATCCGGACGGCAAGATTCTCGCCGTTCTCGAAGAGGCTAGTGGACGGAAGGTGCCACTTTCGAGTGCTTCCGACGGAACAGTGCGTTTTCTAGGCATTCTTGCGTCCGTCATTTCACCCGAAGCTCCATCTCTGCTCTGTTTCGAAGAAATCGAAAGCGGACTGCACCCGACGCGCGTGCAATTGGTGAGCGAGTTGTTACAAAAACAGGTTTCAGACGGCAAGCCACAGGTGTTATTGACTACCCATTCACCGGCGCTGCTGGGATGGCTGGGACGAAATCACCGCGAACATGCCTATTTGGCCTATCGCCTGCCCTCCTCAGCGGACACACGCCTAAAGCCATTTCGAGAAATCCCTCACCTCGAAGACACGCTCCAAAAGTCGGAGGCCTCGCGATTGTTCGAAAGCGGATGGTTCGAAGACGCCGTATATTTTGCCGAGGGCCAGCCTTCCGAGATTTCGTTCGTGAACGAAGAGCCTCCGCAATCGTGAATGTCTCGATCGTGTTGGAAGATTACCCGCGAGATCGCTTCATCGCGGAACTGACGCTTCAAGCCCTGTTCCAATACCTCGGCACGCGAGCGCGAGTAGCTGCGGTTCCAGAACGAATGGGGAGCGTCGAGCAAGCGATGGATACGAAGCTGTTGCTGCCGGTAATCGCCACCCGCTCTGGAATGGCTGACTTGATCTTGCTTTTGGTCGATCGCGATTGCTGCGCTCCCGACCGCCCTCGCGGTGGTGATCGCGAGCACGCACTACGCGAGTTGGAGCGCAGGGTGGAAGCATCGGGAACACTAGGCCCAAGGTGCCACTTCATCGCCTTTCAAGCTATTGAGGAACTTGAAATCTGGCTGCTGGCCGGGTTCAACCGCCCAAACTGGAATGCCATTCGCACCGAATGCGACCCGAAGGAGACCTATTTCGAGCCGTTCGCCAAAGAGCGCCGCGTTTACGATCTGCCGGCGGAAGGACGCCACGAACTCATGCGCGAGGCAGTCCGTCGTTACAGACGCATTCGAGTGCTTTGTCCGGAACTTCAACAGCTCGAAGAGCGAATTTCGCAGCTCCGCCTGCCCGAATTTCTTCAGTAATTCCGCCACGCCGCCGGCAGGATGGCCTCCGTGCCGATGAGGTAGTTGCGGTAATAGAGCCAGAAAATCGCCGCCCCGAGCACGGCCAGGAACGCCAGCTCGCCCACGCCGCCGCCCGCCGAGCGGCTGGTGCGCCGCAGCGATTGCACGCACCACACGACCGCCGGCGCGATCGCGAATGCCACGACCGACGCCCCGAACAGCACCGTGCCCATGATGAACAGCGTGCGCAGCAGCCCGTCCTCGATGAGCTTCGCCTTGTAGGCGATGATCTCGTTCGCGAGGTTCAGCAGCAGCAGGCAGCACGGCAGCACGTAGTATTTTTCGAGGGCGGCGGAGGCCTTCATCGGCCAAAACCACTGCCCCGCGCCCCGGGCCGCGTCGAGACCGAAGCCGCGCGCTTGCATCGCGGGCGTTTCGGATTTCAACCAAAGGCGTCCCATGGCCACCTACGTCTACGAAACGATCCCCGAGCAGCCCGGCGATACGCCGCGTCGTTTTGAAGTCGTCCAAAGCATGAAGGACGCTCCGCTCACGCGCGACCCGGCATCCGGCCAGCGCGTGCGCCGCGTAATCTCCGGTGGCTACGGCCTCATGGGCGTCAGCGAGAAGTCGACGCCCGCGGCGTCCGCCACGCCCTGCGCTCCCGGCTGCGCTTGCCACGCCGGCCCGCGCATCCCGCCTGTTTCCTGACCATGTCCAACATCCACAACGCCTACACCGCGCCCGCCGGCGCCGCCGCCAACGCCATCTCCTTCGCCGCGCCCGATCTCACGCGCCATCCGCCCCGCAGCCCGCGCACGCGCCTCGGCGGCTACGTGCACTTGCCGCGCCTGATCGACAAGGCCCGCGCGCAGATCGCCGGCACGAACGGCGACTACCATTTCGATTGCCCGATGGACAAACGCTTCTGGGCCTTCACCGGCATCGCGCCCGAGGCGATGTTCGCCGAGGTCAAGACCGGCAAGAGCGACAGCGAACTGCTCGCCTTCGTGCAGGCCGCGGCGAAAAAGCACCCGAGCGAAGTCGCCGAGTGGTCGCGCTGGTTCGAGCAACTCACGCCGACGAACCCGGACGGCCGCGAATTCTTCAACGATATCCACCGCAAGAACGCGCCGCAGCGCGAAGACGTCGCCACGTGGTTCGACTGGCTGGAACTTGACGACTACGTGACTTTCGGCGGCCGGCCCTGACGCGATACCGGATCGGGGAAACCGGAGAGCGCATAGGGCCTCGAGCGCCATTCCCCATCGTCACGGCGCACATGGCGCAAATGGCGCACGTTACCCCGTTGCCGCGATCACGCGCGGTTCCGGACTCTTTCCGGTTTCCGCTCTCCCAAATCCGGTTTCGTCAGAGTTCCGTATACTTGTCCGCGCGTCCGCGCGCCTTCTCGACCGGATATTTCGCGGCGTTCTGCGCGAGTTTCGCCTCGATCGAGGCAGCCACGTCGAGCCCGCTGATGTTGGCGAATTCCAGCGCGTAGATCACCACGTCCGCGACTTCGTCGGCGATCTTCTGGCGCTTCTTCGGATCCTGCACGACGCCCTGCGACGCCGCGGATTCCGCCCAGAGAAAATGCTCCATCAACTCGCCCGCCTCGGCGGCGAGCGCCATGCTCAGGTTTTTCGGCGAGTGGAACTGCACCCAATCCCGCTCGCGCGCGAACGCCATCACGCGCTCCCGCAGCTCCGCCACCGTGGTTTGGTCGTCGCGCATCGGTTTGCTCATGCTCTGCACCCTGCCGGGCCGTTTTCGCCGGGGCAAGAGAGCTGTGCCTTTGAGTCATAGTGGTGGCTGGCACGGTTCCGGCTTAAGAAACCACTTGTTTATCCGATGCGTCTGAGCATCGTTCAAACCACTTACCTAATGGCTCACGCCGCTCCAGTCCATCGTCACGTCCGCCATGCTGCGCTTTCGCAGATGGTCGCGTGCCGTGGCATGCAGCAACAGCTGCAGCAGCGCCAATGCGTCGCCATTTGGTCGAAACTTACCGACGCGGGCTGCCTGGCCTGACGTAGACCGAGACCAAGGTCATCGTCCTCAACCCAGGAGACCCGCCGGTGAAAACCGACGAGCCCCGCTCTTCATTCCCTTTTCCCAATTTTTCCAGTCAATGCATACGATCATCCCAGCCCTCAGCCACTCCGAGACCGACGAAAACGTCGCCGTCGCGGAGTTCCGTCAGCCTCGTTACGAGATCACGGACCTCGCGCAGGCGCTGAAACTCGCCGTCTTCATCCCCGGCGTGGACCCCAGCCACGTGGACATCACCACGCGCGGACCGGACCTCGTGATCGTCGCCCGCAAGAGCCACCCGGTGCGCGTGAATTTCTCCGCGCTCCACCTCGAAGCCGCCCAGCGCGACTACGAGCTGAAGCTCCGCCTCGGCCTGGGTTTCGACTTCGCCTCGCTCCGCGCCGAGATGCGCGCCGGTGTCCTAATGATCGTCGTGCCGAAACGTAATGTTTCTGTGACACGCAGCTTGGCACGCCGCGTGGCATGAAACCGGCTATATCCCTTCTCGCATAGCTTCCCCCGCCTAGCGGGGGTTTGGGGTAGATAACAGCAATGGCGGGCCGCCCAGGGGTGGGCGGCCCGCTTCCCATTTAGGGGTCAGAGATTCGGCCGCGGCCGGGTTATTCACAAAACCGCGCGCCACTTCACCGCTGTCAGCGAATTTCTCTCCTTACTGCCCCGATCTCCGAACAAAACGCGCGCGTCACCGCGCCGCCTCGCCGCTTCGAGTCGTCAGCGAGCCGAGGTCCGGCCGAGAAATTTCTCCGCCCCGGCATTTTTCGAGAAACAAAGTGTCCTCTCCGCGTTTCACAGGAGGACCACCATGACGCACTTCACCCAACGCCTCAGCCGCGCCGTTTCGGCCGGTTTCGCCCCTCGATCGACGGCGAAGCGCGATGTGCTGTGGGGGCGTCCGGTTTTCCGCGCACCGCAACTCAACCCGCGCGTGATCTTCGAGCCGCTGCCCTTCACGGCGAATCGCATCACTCGCCGCGTCGGCGCCGCTGCCGATTCCGCCGCTTCGCTGCTCAACGCTCCGGCACCGGCCAGCTGACGCGCGCCTCGCCGCCCGCATCCTGCCGCAACCGCTCCGCGAGCGTCGGCAACACCCGGCGAAATTCCGCGTCGATCTGCCACGGCGGATTCAACACGAGCAGACCGCAGCCTTTCATGCGCACCTGCGACGCATCCGCTGCGATCTGCAACTCCGCGCACAACGCCGGCGGCGCAAACGGCGAGTCCGCCACCTCCCGCAGGAACCGATCGCTCTTCGCGCGCTCCGTGATCGGATACCAGATCGCATAGGTTCCGCTCGGAAATCGCGCCAGCGCCTCGCGCAGCGCCAAGCGGATGTCAGCGAACTCGCTCGCGTTCTCGAATGGCGGATCAATCAGCACGAGCGCGCGTTTCTCCGGCGGCGGCAGCATCGCCTTCAACGCCGTGTAACCATCCATGCGCTGCACCGACACGCGCCGATGCGCGCGAAAATCCTGCGCCAGCGCCTCTGCGTCGTCTTCACGCAATTCGCACAGCGCCGCGCGATCCTGCGCCCGTAAAAGCGCCGCCACGATCCACGGCGACCCGGGATAAAGCTGCGGCTCGCCCACCTCACTGCCACCGGCGCGCATCTGAAACTCCCGCACCGCCGCCACGTAGTGATTCACGTCTTCCGGCAAACCGGGCGCACTCCACACACGGCCAATGCCCGCCGGCCACTCCGGCGCGCGCTCGCGCCCGTCGGGCAGCACGTTGGTCGTGCTCAGGTCGTAGCCGCCGCGCCCCGCGTGCGTGTCGAGGTAGAGAAATCCCTTCTCCTTCCGCTGCATCGCGCGCACGAGTTGCTGCAGCAACACGTGCTTGAACACGTCGGCATAATTCCCGGCGTGATAATGGTGACGGTAATTCACGCGCTCAAAAAACCGGCACCTTCACGACCGTCTTTTGCACCACTTGCGCATCGTCCCGTTCGTGGAGCGAAGGCATGTGTCCGTCAGCGGGGAAAAACAGCGCAATGTCGCCCGCACGCACGATCAGTCGAGATGCCGGCTGGCTATTGGCGAATTTCTCGAAATCGCGCTCCGCATCGTAGGGCACCGTCACCGTCAGCCGCGCGACGTCATCCACCTCCATCGCCTCCGCGCCCGCCACGATCACTTGCACATCGATATAGCGGCGGTGCGCCTCGAAGAATCCCTCCGGCCGCGCCTTCGTCCGGTAAGCCTGCTCCATCGCGAAGACGCCGCCACCTAGTTCGACGCGGTGGCTCGTTCCCGCCGGCACGGCGAGAATCCGCCGGTTTATCTCAGAACCGGCGCGCAACGCCTCCTCCACGTAAGCGAACGTCACCGCGAATTGCGGCGCCAGTTGCTGCGCTCGAACGACGGCGAAAGGTCCAAATTGTGCCATCTTGCGAGGATTTGGTCGCCCCGGACGCCCGGCAAGAGCGTTCCGTGGCACATATCAATCCCTGGGAGCATCCCTGAGCATCGTCAAAAAAAGTTCGAGGGGGCCGGTCAAATCTGTCGTATTACGCCCTCGACGCCGACTCGTTCCGAGCGGCGCATCTTCCAACCCAAATCCCCAGACTACATGAAAAACCTCACTCGTCTCGTCGTCACCCTCTTCGCCCTCACCCTCGGCTCGCTCGCCTTCGCCGGCGGCGATGCCAAGAAGGAAGCCTGCAAGGATTGCAAAGACTGCAAGGAGTGCTGCAAAGACGGCCCCTGCGGCTGCAAGGCGGAGAAGGACGGCAAGAAGGAAGAGAAGAAGCCCGAGCACAAGTAACTCGGCCGCGACCCAAGTCGCCCCTTTCCGAGCCCGCTCACCCGAGCGGGCTTTTTTCGTGCCGGTATTTCGCGGCCTGCGGGCGCAGCAGAAAAGGTAGGGCGCGAACTCCGCTCCACGCCGCATCGCGGCGGCGAAGGCGCTCGCCGCCCTACCTCCGCGCGAACGAACGATCTCCGTGGATCGTTCGTCGCGCCGCCTCAGCGCCTCAATTCTCCGCCAGCGAGGCCGCATCGCCCACGAGTCCGACGAACTCCGCGCGGTAGCCGCCGGCATCGTCGCCGGTGCCCTCGCGCGCCCAGTCGGAGATGGCCGCGAAACTGGCTTCGCCGTGATGCGGCGAATCCTTCAAGCGCATGCCGAACGCCGCGACCGCCGCCGCGAACTTGAAATCCACGCTCGCATCCGCAAACGCCTGGCCGCTGTCGCGCAGCGGGAACTCGAGCTTCGTGCTCACGTCGCCCGCCGGCTCCTTGTAACGAATCTTCAGCGTCAACAGCTCGCCGTTCGCACCAGCCAGACCCCGCGCGTTTGTCATCCGCCCACCGTCATCGGTCTTCCGTCCTCCGACGTCCGTCTTCTGATACTTCAGCGCGTCGACCGAGCCGACATCGGGCATCGCCACGCCGACCGGGATCACCTCGTAGAGCGCCGTGACCGTGTGGCCCGCGCCGATTTCGCCGGCGTCGACCTTGTCGTTGTTGAAATCTTCCTTCCGGAGCATGCGGTTCTCGTAACCGATGAGGCGATACGCCTGCGCCACCGCCGGATTGAACTCCACCTGGAGCTTCACGTCTTTCGCGATCGTGACGAGCGTGCCGCCAGCCTGCTCGACCAGCGTCTTTTTCGCCTCAGCCAGCGAGTCGATGTAGGCGTAATTGCCGTTACCCTTGTCGGCCAGCTGCTCGAGCGTGCTGTCCTTGTAGTTGCCCATGCCGAAACCGAGCACACTCAGGAACACACCGCTCTTCGCCTTCTCCTGGATCAAGCCCGTCAGCTCGCTCTCGCTCGACACGCCGACGTTGAAGTCGCCGTCCGTCGCCAGCACCACGCGGTTGACGCCGCCACTGACGAAGTTCGCCTTCGCGATGTCGTAAGCGAGCTGGATGCCAGCCGCGCCGTTCGTCGAACCCTCGGCCTGCAGCTGATCGATGGCGGAAATGATCTTCGCCTTCTCGCGCACCGGCGTCGATGGCAACGCCATGCCCGACGCGCCCGCGTAGACCACGATGGCCACACGGTCATCCGCGCGGAGCTTTTCCAACATCATCCGCATCGACTGCTTCACGAGCGGGAGCTTGTTCGCCGCATTCATCGAGCCGGACACGTCCAACAGGAACACGAGATTCGCCTTCGGCCGCGCCGCGTCGCTGACCTCGCGGCCCTTCAAACCGATGCGCACGAGCCGGTGCTCCGGCGCCCACGGCGCGCTCGCCACCTCCATATGTGCGGCAAACGGCGCGCGATCCGTGGGCGGCGCGTAGCGATACGGGAAATAGTTCACGAGTTCCTCGATGCGCACCGCCCCCTTCGGCGGGAGAATCTTTTGCTGAAGGAAGCGCCGCACGTTCGCGTAGGACGCCGTGTCGACGTCGACCGAGAACGTCGACAGCGGGTTCTGCGCGACAGTGAGAAACGGATTCTCCTCGGTATGCGCGTAGCTTTCGGTGTTCGACGGCTCCGTCTGCGAAAGCACCGGCCCGCCGGAGACGCTCAACGGTTTGCGCTTCGCGTCCAGAGTTGAAACCATCCGCGCGGCCGCCGGGCGAGAACCGGCCGCCCACCCGTAGCCGAACGTCACCTGCTCCTGCGTGGAGCCTGCGCTGGCCGGCGCCGCACCGGTCACGGCGAATTGCTGGAGCTTGATCGCGTCATTGCCCTGATTCGCCCGCAACTCGAGGGGTGCTGAGATCGGCGCGTCACCACTCGCAACCTGATCGGTGGCGCTCACACCCGCCAGCGCGACCTGCGCGGCCTCAATCGGTGGCGGCGGCGGTGGGGTCGACGGCAAAGCAAACGTCACAGCCGGACGCTGCGCCTGCACTTCCGCCGCGCGCGACTCCAATTCGCTGCGACGCGCGACCTCGGCGCCCGCCGCCTTCGCACGCATCGCGTCCGCCATCGCCTCGTTCATCTCGATGTAGCGCTTCTGCTCCTTCGATTGGTATTCGGCGGACGTGAAGAACATCACCGTGAAACACGCCGCCGCGAGGCTGGCGGTCATGTAATAGAGCGCGGGAAATTGCAGGAGCTTGCTGCGTTTCCGACGATACTCGTCGACCGGCTCCGCTTTCGGCTGCGCGGCCAGCACTGCGCTCGCATCGATGACGGGCGCATTCGCCATCGTCGCCGGCTCTGCCGCCAGCGCGTCGCCCAGCATCGCCGCTGCGGCGCGAATCTCGTCCACCGCTTTCTGCGCCTCGGGCTGCTGCAGCAGCCACTGCTCAAACTCGGCGCGTTCCGCCGGCTCCATCTCGCCGAGCGCATAAGCGGTCAGGCGGGGATCGTCTTGGTTGTATTCCGAAATTTTCATGGTCGTTTCCTTTTCTGGGGCGCGCCTTAGTCGGCCTGCGCCGCCATCTCCTTCCGCAGCCGCGCAACCGCGGTGTGCAGGATGAAGCCGACATTCGTCACCGACAGCGACGTGATGCGGCTGATTTCCTTGTAGCTAAAACCGTTTTGAAACTTGAGGCGCACGACCTCCTGCTGGTTGCGCGGCAGGCGCTCGATGAGCTTCAACACCGCGGCCTGCGCCTCGGCCCGCTCCGCGCCCGCGCCCGGCAGCGGCTCGGCGGTCGTCAGGCGCTCGGCCTGGCCTTCTTCGAAGAACTTCATGCGCCCCTCCTTCCGCAAGACGTCGAGCGCGCGGTTGCGGCACACCGTGAACAGCCACTCCGCGAGGTGCCCCTCGACGTCGGCCGGCTTCTGCGCGAGCAATTTGACGAACGTGTCCTGCACGACGTCGCGCGCGCGGTCGGCGTCTCCGTGCAGGAGTCGAGTGGCATAGCGCAGCAACGGCGCTTGATGGCGGGCGACCGCCGTCTCCACGAAGGCATGGCTTTCATTGATTGTTCCTGGGGTGTTCACGTCACCTGCCATGCTCGACGGGCGAGCCTGCGTCTTCTTAGGCCCAAAACCAGAAAAATAGCGCCGCGCGCCTCAACGCGCCACCGCAGCAGCCGGCGCGCCGCCCACCGCCGCCGACTCAGGCCGCGCTCCGAACACCACCTCCACCACGTTGCGCACGAACTGCTCGTCCGAAATCCCCTCGTCCACTTCGGCCGGCAACGTCGTCAGCGACCGGAAATGCCGCGCCAGCTCCGCAAACAGCGTCACCCGCGCCGCGTCGTCCAACTCCTCGCGCCGCCACAACGCCTGCAACGCCGCATACGCCAGCGCCGGGCTGATCTGCGCCCGCAACCGCGCCGCCACGTGCTGCTGCCCGCGCAGCGAGTTGTATTTCGCCAGCACAATGCCGCCAAGATCCACCCGCACCGGCGGCGCCTCGTGCACCACGATGGTCGCCGCCGCAAAATCCCCCAGCCGCTGGCTCTTCCGCCCCATCAGCGCCGCCACGCCACCGACGAGATACGCGACCGGCAACACGTCGATCGCGCGCAGCAGATTGCGAATCACGATCTGCGAAAACCGCAGCGGCAACCCGCGCTCGTCCATCACGCGCAGCCGCAACATCCGTTTCCCGAGCGTCTGCCCGTTCCACAGCCACTCCAACACGATGCCGTAGCCGGTCACCCAGACGAAAAACCCGATCCGCACCGCGCCGCGCGCAACGTCCGCACTCAGCAATCCCAGCAACAAAATCGCCGCCGAGATCGCCGTCCACGCCGCCATGATCGTCAGCGCGTCGACAAACCACGCCGCCAGCCGCGTCACCGGGCTCGCCAGATGAAACGTGAAACTCACGCCCTCGGGCGTGCGCACGCGCAACCGATCGACGCGCTCGTCGCTCACGACGCCGCCTCCTTCGCCTTGCCGCGCCCGACCCAGCCGAAATACGCGACCAGCAACCCCAGCTCCACCACGCCGAAAGCGATCTTCAACGCATACGGGATCGCCGGCTCGTGATACTGCGACAAATACGACTCCACCACGCCCGCCCACACCAGCATCAGCGCCGTGCCCGCAGCGAGCGTCGCCACGTCATCCGCCACCGCGCGCAACCGCACCGCCAGCGGACGCCCGTCGTCGCGTCCGATCACCGCGCGCGCCAGCACGAAACCACCAGTCGCGCCAACGAGGATCGCCGGAATCTCGATCACGCCGTGCGGCAGCAGCCAGCCCGCGAGAAACACGCCCTGCCCCGCCAACAAATAATCCGCAATCACCGCGCCGAGAATCACGCCGTTGTAGAACAGCAGCACGATCGTGCCCGCGCCCCACGCGAAACCGAGCGCCAGCGCGAAGAGCGACACGCGCGTGTTGTGCGTCATCAGCTCGCCCGCAAACGTCGCCTTGTGACCCGCCAGCCGGTCCTTCATCGCCGCTTCCTCCTCGGCGACGCGATCCGCCGGGTCGCCGCGCAGATGCGAAAACGGCATCAACGCCTCCTTCGCCTCCGGGTCCACCGCCACCGCCACGCCGCCGAAGATCGCACCGACCAACGTGATCACGACCGTGAGCAACAGCGCCCGCGCGTGCCGCCGCAGCGTCTGCGGAAACGTCGCGCTCAACCACTGCCACGGCCGCAACCGCGCCGACCCGACCCGCCGCGTGCCGTGGATCTCCGCGTAAGCCCGCGCCACCAGCAGCTCCAGCCGCCGGCGCATTTCCGGCTCCGCCGAAAACGACGCCACGCGCGCCAAATCCGCGCCCGCTCGCCGGTAGAGATAGTCCAGTTCCTTCGCCTCCGCGAGCGACAGCGGCGCCCACGCGTCGCGCTGGCGACGGTCGAGCATCTTCTCCAGCCGCAGCCAATACGGCTCCTCCGCGGCCACGAATCTCGCGAGATCGACGATCACAGCAAACCGCCTCCCTTCACGCGCAGGTATTGCCCGACCATTTCCGCCGCCAGCCGCTCGTGTTCGAGCAACGCGCACGTCACGCCATGCGGGCGCAGCAACCGCGCGATCTCGTGCGCCTCGCGCCACTGGTAGTGTCCGGCCAGCCGCGCCACCATCTCCGCCTCGTTCGCCACCGGCCGGGTGAACAACGCCTCCGCTCCGGGCGCGCGCACCTGGTTCACGAGCACGAGATGCTGCCGCGAGAGCACGGGAATGTGTTTCACGAACTCCTCCGCCAGCACCGGATCACTCAAATCCGTGAGAAAAACCAGCAGCGAGCGCCGCTGCAGCCGCGTGCGCAGCAGCGCGAACAACTCCGCAAAATCCGGCGTCGTCTCGCTCGGCTCCAGCGCATGCACGGCCTCGCGACAGGCCCCGTAGTGCGTCGCGCCGCTCCCGGCGCGCACGAACGTCCGCACGCGCGCATCGTGCGCCACCAACCCGAATCGGTCGCCCTGCCGCCCCGCCGCGAGCAACAGCACGAGCGTCGCCGTGATCTGCCGCTCGAGCGTCGTCACGCTGCGCCCCTCGATCGTCACCGGTCGCGCCGACAGCCGCGACGCGTCGATCACGACATATATCTCCTGCGTGCGCTCGACCTGGAAAATCTTCGTCACCGGCCGGCCGCGCTTCGCCGTGCCTTTCCAATGCACCTCGTCGAAGCTGTCGCCCGGCTGATACTCGCGCAGCCGCTCGAACTCGCGCCCGCGCCCCACGGTCCGCCGCAGTTGCACCCCGGCCAGCCCCCGATTCAGGAACAGCGCCGCCAGCTGCCGCCGCTCGGAAAACAAGTTCGGATAGACGCGCAACTCGCCCGCGAGCGGCTGCTGTGCGCGCAATTGCCAGAAGCCGAGCCGCGAATCCGCCTCGAGGCACACAGGGCCGGGCGTGTAGCGGCCGCGGCGCTCGCCCGTGCATTCCCAGTGCACGAGCACGCGCTTGCCACCCGCGGGCAACGCCACGCGGAGGACGCGCTCCTTGCTGGCGAACACGCCCGGCAGCGCGAGACCCAGCCGCACTTCGGCCGGCGCGCCTGCGTCGTAGCTGAGCACGAGCGGCAACTTCGCCCCGCGATCCTTCGTCAGCCGGCTCACCGCCTCACCCGTCACGACCGGCAGGTGTCCCGCGCGCAACGTCAGCAACAGATCCACGCCCGCCACGAGCGCCAACGCCGCCAGAGCGATCACGCACAGCGGCCAAAGTTCCGCCAACGGCCCCGCGAGCGCAGCCGCCGGCACGAGCGCCGCGACGCACCACAAAAGACGACGGGAGGGAACGGGGATCATGAAACGTCTCAGCGCGGCACCGCGACCTGCTCCAGCAACCGGTTCAGCACCTCGTTGACCGACAGCCCTTCGATCTCGAACTCCGGCCGCAGCACGATGCGGTGCGCGAGCACCGCCGGCGCGAGCTGCCGGATGTCGTCCGGCGTCACGTAGTCGCGTCCCTCGATCGCCGCCTTCGCCCGGCCGCCGAGCAACAGCGACTGCGTCGCGCGCGGGCCGGCGCCCACGAGCACGCTCTCGTCCGTGCGCGTCGCGCGCACGAGATCCACGATGTAAGCCATCAACTCGTCGCGCACCGCGATCGCATCGAGGCTGGCGCGGAGCGTCGCCAGCTGGCCGCGTTCGAGCACCGCCTGCACGTCACCGCGCGCCAGCGCCGCCTCGGGCGCGTCGGCCGTGAGCATCCGACGCGCAAGCGAGATTTCGTCGTCGCGCGCGGGACACGCCATCTGGATCCGGAACATGAAACGATCCTTCTGGGCCTCGGGCAGCGGATAAGTGCCCTCGGACTCCGCCGGGTTCTGCGTCGCGAACACGGTGAAGTCCGGATCGAGCGCGTGCGTCTCGCGATCGATCGTCACACAGCGCTCCTGCATCGCCTGCAGCAGCGCGGCCTGCGTCTTCGCCGGCGCGCGGTTGATCTCGTCCGCCAGCATGAACGTCGTGAACACCGGCCCGCGCACCAGCGTGAACTGATTCGTCTGCAGGTTGAAGATGTTCGTGCCGGTGATGTCGGCTGGCATGAGGTCGGGCGTGAACTGCACGCGGCCGCTCTCCGCTCCGAGCACGTGGGCGAGCGTGCGCACCAGCAGCGTCTTCGCCACGCCAGGCACGCCTTCGAGCAGCGCGTGCTGGCGCGTGAGGATCGTGATGAGCGCCAGCTCGACCGCCGCCGACTGGCCGATGATGACCTTGGCGACTTCGCGGCGGGCCGCCGCGAGCGCGGCGAGGGTGGGTTCGAGTTTCTCGTTCATAAATTCAGCGCGGTTTCAGCTCCCGCACGAGCGTGTTGTAGGTTTCGGTCGGCGCCACCTTCGGGTCGCGCGCTTCCCACGCCGCGTTGAAACGCGCCGTCGCTGCCGCATTGCCGCCCGCCCGCCGGGCCGCGCGCCACTCCTCGACGCACGCCGGCAACACCGCGCCCGCGCCGAGCGCCCGCCGCAGCAGCGCCGTGAGCCCCGCCGCCGGCTCGTAACCGAGTGCAATCTCGCCGCCGGCTTCGAGCGGATCGCGCACCGGATAAAACGCCACCGCGCGCCGCCACAGATACAGCGCCGCGAGCAAAGCGAGCAGCGCCAGCGCGCCACCCAAGCCATAGCGTCGCGCGAGAAATCCGACGCCGTTCTCCTCGCCGAGTCCGAGCGCGCTCTCGACGAACACCGCGCGCCGATGCCCGCCGACGAGCCACGCCACCAATCCGGTCGCGCGATTCTTCTGCATCGCCTCGTTGCTGAGCGCGAACGCGTCGCCGAGCAGCACGATCTTGCCCGCGCCGAAGGATCGCACAACCGCCACCGTCGACGGCCCGCGCGCGTAAAGCGTCCGCCACGGCGAGCCATCGGTCGGCTTGAAACACAGTTCGCCGTGCCACTCGAGAGTGGCCGTGAGCTGCGCCGGCGCCGTCGCATCGCGCTGCGCCGTGGGCGGCGCCAACAACGTCCGCACGCCGAGTCCGACCTGCCATGCGTCGGCGATTGTTTTTTCCTCCGGCTCGCGTTTGGCGCGCCCACCGGGTCCGCGCGCCGGCTTCTTCGCTTTTTTGTCCTTCTCGTCTTCGTCCTCGCCGGCTCGTTTCTTCGCCTCGGCCTCACGCTTCTCCCGCGCTTTCTCCGCGGCGACCCACTCCTCTTCCTCGGCTTTGCTCACGCTCTGGAACGCCAGCACCACCGTGCTGCCGGCGTTCGCCGCCGCGTTCAGCGCCGCGAGTTCATCCTCGGGAATTTTCTCCCAGTCGTGCCAGAGCAATCCCGGCAACACCACGAGTCGCGGCTCCGCGCCGAGCCGCGCGAGCGGCTTCAACTGCCGCTCGACGCGGAAATCCGGCAGAGTCTCCAGCGCCTCGTAAAGCGCGCGCGTGCCGAGCGCGTCCGACCGGAACGACGAGTAAGGCGGATACGCGTCGCCGCCGCCGAGCCGGATCGAAAACACCCATCCGAGCGCGAGCGCCGCCAACACCAGCGCGGCCACGGGAAACAACCAACGGAGCGCGCGGCGGTTCATCGCGGAGCCTCCAGTTGCCGCAGCCAATCGCGCGCCGCCTCGGCATTCGCGGGCTCATGGCCATACCACACCGCCTCGAACGCCTCGCGGCGCGCCCGGAAATCCTCCGCCACGCCCGACCGACCGAGCGCGCGCCGCCGCAGTTCGCGCTCGTAGTCGAGGTTCGTCTTGAACTTCGCCAGCGACAACAGCCCGTCGTGCGCGTGCGTCGCGATGGTCGCCAGGAAGAGCGCGCGCCACGCCAGCCGCCACTCGCCTTCCGCCAGTTTCGCGCGGGCGAGCGCGAGCCATTCGTGTGCGGGCAGGCGCGACGCCTCGACGTTTTCGTCGCGCAAATCCGGCGCCGCCGTGGGCAACGCGCCGGCCGCGCCGCCCGCGAGCGGGCGCGTCCGGTTGTGCTCGAAAACCTTCCACACGACCCAGAGCAACAGTCCCGCCACGATCGCGAGCAGCGCGTAGGCGCCGAACTGCAGGACATCCATCCAGCGCAGCGACGCCGTGCCATCCCGCGAGCGCGCCGGCGTCTTGTCGTCCTTGCCGCCGGGCAACAGGTCGGCGAGCCAACGCTTCGCACCATCCAGCCAGCGCGAGACCGAGCGAACGACTTCGCGCGCGGTCTCGAAGGTCGCGCGCAGGAAACCCATGACGATGCCTTCCTTTTTCCTCCGTGCCTCCGCTGCCTCCGGCGGCGGCCGCAGCCGCCAGCGGAAATCCGGGCGCGCGAGCACCTCATCGAGCGCGCGATCGAGTTGCCGCGGCTCCAGCGCGACGGTCGGCGTCGGCGACACGTCCGCCGCGCGCGCGGTCGGCACGCCGCCGAGCCACAGCGTCGCGAACACGAGCGCCGCAATCCCCGCCCGCGCGGCCGTGCGTCGGGCCTGCTCGCGTCGCAGCACGAGCAGCAAATCGGCGCCGCTGCGGCGCGCCTCGCCGCGAAACACGCGCACGACGTAGAACGCCTTGATCAACGGCCCGACCGCGAGGTGCGTCAGCGCGGCGATCACGGCGAGGAACGTCGTGTTGAAATACGACCAACCCGACAGCGCGAAAACCGTGTGCAGCCCGAGCCAGCGCGTCGCCAGCATCGGCACCACCACGAACGCCACCGCCACATTCAGAAAGACCATCGACCAGAGAATCGACAGGATCGCCAGCGCCCAGTGATTTTGCGCCGGCCACAACATCGCCTGCTCCCAGGCCGCGCGCCGCCGCTCCGCCGCGCTCGCTCCGTCGCCCGACGGCAGCACGGCCGCGCTCTGGAAATACGCGTAGGCCCAGCCGAACGGCACACCGAAGCCCGCCGCGAGCGGCAGCACCACCACGCCCGGCGCCTGGAGGCGAAATTGCGCCGCACATTCGCGCGTCCAGTCGCGCGTGCGCCAGCGCGGGAGCGCGTCGCCGGTCAGGTGCGCGCGCAGATTCTGGGCGTAGCGGTGCTGCGCCGTTCGCATCACGCCAAAGGCCAGCGCCAGTCCCAGCGCTCCGAGCGCGATCGCGCCGTCACTCGGCACGAACCAGCTCACGTAAGCCCAGAAAAACACCACTCCGCACGCGAACGGCGCCGCGCCCGCGTAGTAGAGCCCGAGCGCACCGGGATGCGCGCGCAGCAGATGCACGGCCTCCTCGATCAGGTCGACCGCACGCGGGATCGTCTTTGCCTCAGGGCGTTTCGCCATGACCCGGATTGTCCAACGCCTCGCGCCACACCGTGCCTTCGTGCAGCTGCGGCGGCAGCGCTTTCAGAAACTGCCCAAAACCGTAGAACGCGACCCAGAGCAACAGCACGCACGCCGCCGTCACGGCGACGTCGCCGCTCCGCGGCAGCCACGCCGCCGATGGCTTCGCCGCGCCCGTCGTCGCCACCGTTTTCGCGAGGCAGGTCGCGCACAAGACACGTCCGTCATGCTCCACGATGCACTCGCGACAAAAATCTCCTCCGCACGACGGACACCGCGCCACCGCCTCGCGCTCGGTGTGCCGCACGCATTTTCGCGTCGCGAACGAACTCATGACGGCAACGCCGGCGGCAGCGGAGGTGGCAGCGGCGGCGGAATCGGCGCCGCGCTCGCGCCACCGGACTCCGCGGGCGGGGCGACATCCGCGGCGTTCGCCGCCGCGAGATCGGCCTGCGCGGCTTCGATCAGCGGCCGGAGCTCGGCCAACACTTTCCGCGTGCGCGGCAGGCGGCAGAGCGCGTTCACGTTTTCCTGCTGCACGGCCGTGATGACCACCACCCGGCAGCCGGCGCCGCGCAGGTGATTCCAGACGAGCAAGGCCGCGACCACCGCGCCGACGATGCTCATGCCCCACGCACCGCCTCCCGCGCTGTGCACGATCATAAGCGCCAGCAGGCCCACCACCACGAACACGCTCGCGTAGATGACTCGCCGCGCCGTGTGCACGATCAGCATGGCCTGGATGTCGCGCAGGTAGAACCGGCGGTAGGTTTCGTTGTAGCCGGTGGACGTGAGATGCAGCAGGTGGTCCGGCGCGAGGCAGAGCTGCGAAAGCACGCCGAACCCGCGCTTCAACGGCGTGAGCTTGCGGTAAACGGGAGTGGAGGGAGCGGTGGTTTCGGCCATGTCAGCGGAACAGCATCGAACCAAAAACGAACAGCCAGACGCCCACCTGGATCAGCGCGACGAGACCCGCGATCACGAGGCGGGTGCGCCGCCATCCCGGCACGAGGCTGCCGGGCTTTTTCCACGCGTAGAAGCAAACCCCCAGCGCGACCGGCGCGCTGATCAGCGTCAGCGGCCACATGATCAGCGGCAGGAACGCCAGCACGAGCGCGATGCGATCATACAGGACGCGGTGGTTCTCCGGCAGCTTGCGCCGGTCCGCGCGGGTCTCGAGGCAGGACGGGCAGTAGTTTTTTCCGCTCATCGGCACCCGGCACACCGCGCACACGTAGCGCCCGCAGCCGTCGCACGCCACCTCGGCCCGGTTCTCGGCGTGGAAATAGCAATTGGCCTCGCCCGCCGCGGTCGCGCCGGCCCGCTCCACGCGCCGCGCCGCCGCGAGCGCCGGGAAACGCAGTTGCTCGAACTCGCCCTCGCACGCCGGGCAGCGCACGATGTCGACGCCCTGCCAGAAAACCTCCGGCACGGTGCGCCGGCACTTGGGGCACGCGAGCTTGTGCGGGGTCATTTCGTGCGGATCACACGCGTGTCGCACATGCGGTCGTGCAGTGCGCGCTTCTCGTCATCGAACGCCGCGAGGATGTAGCCGATTAGCAGCGTGAGACTGCTCACGACTTCCGCCAAGGCGCGGCCGACCGCGCGACCGCCCGTGATCGGCGATCCGTCGCTGCGCACGACCTTCAGCCCGAGCGCCATCTTGCCCGGCGTCGCGCCGTGGCGGGTCAGGAAAAACCACTGGAAGGTCACATTCACGAGTGTCGAGCACAGCATCGCCGTGCCCTGATACGCGAGCCACTTGCCGAGATCGAATTGGTTGATCTGCGGCGAATACAAGAACTTGCCGAAAAACACCGCCGACAACCCGAAGCTGATCGCCGCGTTCGGAATCCACAGCAGCAACCCGTCGAGGAACTTCGCCAGGAACCGGACCCAGAATCCCGCGAAGTGCACCTCGCCCGGGTGCTGCACGCCCTCGCGCACGCGTTGGAAATACTCGTCCTTCTGCTCCGCGCTCACGAGCTTGCCGTCGTGCGACACGAGGTCGCGCGTGAAAAAACGCCCGCCCGACACCGTGCACACGCCCGTCGTCGGCTCGACTTCGCTCCAGCGCTGCCAATCCGCCATGCCCTTGGCCCACACGAGCGTGTCGGCCACCACGATGTTGTCGCGCACCAGACCCTCGAACGCCGTCGCATTCACCGGTCCCATGCGATTCCCTCCATTCGCGTAAAACCACTCCATATTGGCGCGAGTAATTGCCCGCTCGCGCCCGACGCAGCAAACGAAATTGCTCCGCTGCCGCCGCGAAATTCAGGTCGATTGCGGCATTGACGCGACGCCGGAGGACAACTCCTCAGCGCTGCACCGCACGCTGCGCCGACTCCATCAAAGCGATCAGCTCCGCGCGATAGCCCCCCGCATCCTCGCCGACCGCGCCACGCGCCCACCGCGCCACGTCGTCCAACCGCGCCGCCTCCGCCGGCCCGGCCCGCAACACCTCGCCAAACAACCCGGCTGCCACCGCAAAACGGAAATCCACCGACGCCGACGCAAACTCCCCCGCGCCCACCGCGCCCGACGAAAGTCCGTAATACGGGCTTTGCCCGTCATCGCCCGGCAACCGCGCCGCGACGCGCACGCGCCAAGCTTCGCCTTCCGCGCTCACGCTCGAGTCCGCCCCTGCTCCGGTCGCGGGTTCGACCTCGAACAGCGCCGACAGCGTTTCCCCGGGCAGCACACGCCTCCGCTGCGCGATCGGAATCTCCGCTCCGCGCACGACCGGCGTCATCTCCTCGTCACCGATCCGCCGCACCCGCGCCACGCGCGCCGGGTCGAACTCCACCGTCGCACTCACCTGCTCCGCCACCGGCGCGAACAACCGGTCCAGTTGCGAAACCAACGCCTGCTCCGCCTCGGCCTGCGTGTTCACGTAGCCGCTGCCGCCGCGCGCACGGGCCGCCAGCGCTTCGAGTCGCGCATCGATCCGATCCGCGCGGCCGAAGCCGAAGATCGCCAGCCGCACGCCGGCGTCGCGTTGTCCGTCGATCAACGCGCCGAGCTCCTCCTCGCTCGTCGCGCCCATGTTGAAATCGCCGTCGGTGCAGAGAATCACCACGTGTTCCCCGCCCGCGCCCGCATCCGCCGCCGCCATCGCGAACGCCTCGCGCAGGCCCGCGCCGCCATTCGTGCGCCCCTTCGCCTCGAGCGCATCGATCGCCCCGCGCACCTCGCGCTCGTTCGCCAATCGCGCCGGCGGCAACAGAATCGTCGGCTCGCCCGCATACGTCACGATGCCGACGCGATCCTCCGGCTGCAATCGGCGCAACAGGCCCGCCACCGCCGCCTGCACCAGCGGCAACCGATTCGGCGCATCCATCGAACCCGAAACATCCAGCAGGAGAATCACGGTCGCCGGCGCGCGTGTGGCCGGCGCATCGTCGCGCGCCCGCACCGCCACGCGCACAAGGCGACGCGCCGAATTCGACGGCGAAACGCTCGACTCCACGCGCGTTGAAAACACCGGTGCCTCGCTTCGCGGCGGCTCGGGCGACGGCGGCAACGCACCCAGCAGCGCGCCGACGCTCACTTCCGCGCGCGTCGGCCAGCGCGACGCCGTCAGCGCCTTGCGCAGCGCCGCGATCGGGGCCGTGTCCAATTTGTCCGACAACGGCCGCAAGGGCTTCTGCTCGACCGCGCGCAACTCCTCAATTTTCTCCGTCGGCGCGCGCGCGCCGGTCGGACCGGAATCGGGCGGCGCGCTAGTCCCGGAGGACGCGGCTCGGTCAGCGCCACGAGCCTCGGTAACGGCAACAGAGCGCGAGCCGCCCGGCGTTTCCGCAGAGACAGAAATCGCCGGCGCACCGCCGGAAATGCCACCCGCCTCCGCGACCGCGCTCTTCGTCGCGGCGGCTTCCGGCGGGACGCTCCTTGCCGGATCGGCGGTGCCTCCGCCGCGCGCCGGTGGCGGGGTGCTTTGGACACTCAATGCCGTCGTCGCGCTCGGCCCGCCCGGCGCACGCTCGCTTGCGCCCGCATCGGTCGTCGCGGCGGCTGCCATAGTCGTGCGGTTCGGCGACCTCAGTCCGCTCGCGCTCGGGAAACCTCGATCTTCCGCTGCGGCTGCCTTCCGCTCGGGCGGCGCCGCATCGCCGGCTACGCGGCGAATCGCCACGCGCTGCTGCCCGCCCGCGTCAGACGTCGCAACGGCGCTCGCGCTCGGCGCCTCGCGACGCGCAAACCAGACCGCCGCTGCGATCGCGACCACACCCAAACCGACAGCGACCACCCAAAGCCACACCGCCCGCCGGCGTTTCGCGCTCGGACGCGGCCGGAACGTTTCCGCGCCCCGCGCCAGCACCTGCCGGATCACCTCCAACGTCACGCGCAGCTCCGCCACGTGCGCGCGTCGCTCCGGGGTCTCGCTCGCGAGCGCATCGCCACTGGTTCCGGCGAGCGCCAGACGCACGGCGCGGGCATCGTCGAGCGCCGAGCCGTTCAGTTTGCCGATCGCGGTGTGCAACACCTGCGCCGCGTTGGCCGGCGTCAGGTCGGCGATCTCCGCAATCTCATCCAGATCGAAGCGATGCTTCAGGTGGAGCCGCACCAGCTCCTGTTGCTTGGAGGTGAGTCGCCGAAAACGCCCCGCAAGGCGCGCGCTCGCGTCCTGGGATTCCCCGCCCGTGTCGTTTTCGAGTTCCGCTTCCGCCGGGCTCGCTCCGGCGCGGCGGAGGTCGGCCACGATTTGTCGGCGCGCGGCGGCGAACACGAATTCCCGCGGAATCTCGTCCGCCACACCCGGCGGCGGCACCCATTCGCGCCAAAACACCTCGAGCGAGGCGGCGGCCTTGCCCTCGTCCCCGTCCCACAATTCCACGGCATAGCTCCGCACTTCGGTGGCATGCCGGCTTTGCAGTTCGGCGACGACCGCGGAGGAGGAAGGAGATCGGGCGGAGGCGCTCAAAAGGGGGCTCCAATTCCTCATCGGCACACCGCGCCGGGATTTCAGCGCCTTGCGCGCGGCCCACTCGCATGCATTTTGCCGCCATGCGTCTCATCACGCTCCTCCTGACCGCCGCCGCCCTCGCGCTCGCCGGCTGCTCCAAGTCCGCGCCGAAGTCCGCCACCGCACCCGGCGCGGTCCTGCGCATCGGCAACGGCGCCGAACCGCAGGATCTCGATCCGCAGGTGATGACCGCCTTCACCGACCAGAACATCGCGCTCGCGCTCTTCGAGGGACTCTGCGCGCTGGACGAGAAAACCTCCTCGCCCGTGCCCGCCGCCGCCGAACGGTGGGACGTTTCCGCCGACGGCCTCACGTGGACCTTCCATCTCCGCGCCAATCTAAAATGGTCCGACGGCTCGCCGCTCACCGCGGGCGATTTCGTCGCCTCATGGCATCGCGCCCTCTCGCCGCAGCTCGCCGCCGAATACAGCTACCTGCTCTTCCCACTGAAAAACGCCGAGGCGATCGCCAACGCCAAGGCCGACCCCGCCACGCTCGGCGCCGAAGCCACCGACGACCACACGCTCCGCCTCACGCTCACGCGCCCCACGCCGTATCTGCCCGCGCTGACGGCCAACCCCATCTGGTTTCCCTTGCCACCGCGCGTGCTGGAGAAATTCGGCGCGACGGCCGCGCGCGGCACCGCGTGGACGCGCCCCGGCAATCTCGTCGGCAACGGCCCGTTCACGCTCAAGACTTGGGAGTCCCACGCGCGCGTCGAAGTCGTGCGCAACGCCCACTACTGGGACGCCGCCACCGTGCGCCTCGAACGCATCGTGTTTTTCCCGACGGAGAATCTGGACGTCGACGAGCGCAACTTCCGCGCGGGCCAAGTCGACATCACCAACGAGCTGCCGCTCGCCAAGGTCGACACCTACCGCAAGACCGCGCCCCAGTCGCTGCGGCTCGACCCGTTCCTCGAGACGTTCTTCCTGCGCTTCAACACCACGCGTCCGCCGCTGCACGACGCCCGCGTCCGCCGCGCGCTCTCGCTCGCCATCGACCGCGAGCAGCTCTCGCGCACGCTGCTGCGCGGCACGCGCGCGCCCGCGCCGCACTACACGCCGCCCGATTGCGCCGGCTACACCGCCACCGCGCGCGTGGCGCACGACATCGCGCAGGCCAAGGCGCTGCTCGCCGCCGCCGGATTTTCCGAGGGGAAAAACTTCCCGACGCTCGACGTGCAGATCAAGAACGACGAACTCCACGCCAAGACGCTCGAAGCCATCCAGGCGATGTGGGCGCGCGACCTCGGCATCCATGTGACGCTCTCGCCGATGGAGCAGAAGACCTGGGTCTCGAACCAGCAGTCGCTGAACTACGCGATCTCGAGCGCGCGTTGGGTCGGCGACTTCGTGGACCCGGTGACGTTCCTCGACATGTTTGTCGGCGGCGGCTCGAACAACTGGACCGGCTGGGCCGACCGCGACTACGACGCCGCGATCGCCGCCGCCGCCGTCGCGCCCGAACAGGCGAAGCGCTACGCGTCGTTCCAAGCGGCCGAAGCGCGCCTGCTCGACGCCGCGCCGATCGCGCCGGTTTTCTTCGGCGCGCGCTCGTATCTCATCAGCCCGGCCGTGAAGGGCTGGGAGCCCGCGCTGCTCGGCTTCCACCAATACAAAAAGGTTTACCTCGCCGCGCCCTGACGGCACCGTCCGCCCGATGCGACACCTCGCGCTCCTCCTCGTCCTCGCCACCGCCGCGACCACGCTCTCCGCCGCCGAAGTGCGCGTCGTGCGCGTGTTCACCGGCTGGCGCGACGCCGCGTCGTTCAAGCGCATCTCGGAATACTTCACCGGCCGCGAAAACAGCGGCGGCGAAGTCGTCCTGCGCACGCAACCCGCCGCGCGCGGCGGCTACTACTTCCTCGTCCGCACCGACAACGACGGCCCGGCGCGCGACATCCGCTTCCGCCTCGAAGTGGTCACGCCCGGCGCGACGCAACCGCGCCATTTCGAGTTCTCCGCGGCGCTGCCCGCCGGCAACCAAGTCTATCAACTGGGCCTGACCGGCGCCGACTGGGCCGCGAACACGATTTCGCCGATGGCGTGGAAGCTCGAGCTCGTCGACGCCGACGGCAAGGTCCTCGCGACCGAGAAGAGCTACCTCTGGGAAAAACCCGCCCAGAAGTGAGGCATGGCTCCGCGCGGCTGGAGTGAGTGGCGGCGGATCGCCGGCTGGTCTCCCGCCGCCGCCGTGCTCGCCGAGACGCTCGATGGCGGCCAGGCGTTCCGCTGGCGCCAGGAAGCCGACGGCATTTGGACCGGCGCGTGGTCGGACTGCGTCGCGCAACTGCGCCTCGCAGACAACACGCTCGAGTGGCGCGCGCCGCTCGCGCTCGAAGCGCGTGTCGCGGCGGAGCTCCCGCGCTACCTCGGCCACGAACACGATTGGGCCGCGCTGGCCGACGCGTTGCCGTGGCGCAGCGACGCGCACCTCGCGCAATGCGTGAGCGTGTTCCGCGATCTGCGCCTGTTGCGTCAGCCGTTCGGCGAGACGCTGCTCGGCTTCCTCTGCAGCGCCACGAAACAGATCGTGCAGATCAAGCAAATGGTCGCGCTCCTCGCCGAACGCCACGGCGCGCCCCTCACGGGCGAAGTTGCCGCCGCCGACGGTCGGGCGGGACCGCTGGGCCCGCCGCGAACATCTTTGCAGTCGGCCCAGCGGTCCGACCCTACCCTTCACCGTCTGCCCACGTGGTCCGAACTCGCCGCGATCCCCGAAGCCGATCTCCGCGCGTGCCTGCTCGGTTTCCGCGCCCGCTACATCCGCGAGACGGCCCTGTTCATCGCCGCGCGCCCCGGCTGGCTTGAGGCGACCGAAGCCGCGCCGTATCCCGAAGCGAAGGCGCGGCTGCTGGAATTGCCCGGCGTCGGCGAGAAGGTTGCGGACTGCGTGCTGCTCTTTGGCGCGGGCCAGCTCGAGGCGTTTCCCGTGGATACGTGGATCCTGAAATCGCTCGCGCGCCGCTACGGCCTCGAGGGATGGAAGCCCTCCCAAGTCGCGCACTTCGGGCGCACGCACTTCGGTCCGCTCGCCGGGCTGGCGCAACAATACCTCTTCGCCTGGGAACGCCGCCACGGCGGACGCTGAACGCGCCTTCGCGCCAATTGCAGGAGCCTGCTTGCCGGCAATCTTGAGATTGCTCCGCGGGCGCATTGGTCGCCTGCAAGCAGGGTCCTACAGCGGCATCCGCGCGCCGCGCGCTTGTTTTTGGGCGCGTTCGCGGCTCTCATGGCGGCGACCTTCGATCGCATCATGGACGATACCCGCCTCGACAAATGGCTCTGGAGCGTGCGCGTGTTCAAAACCCGCGCCGAGGCCGCCGCCGTCTGCCGCAACGGCCGCGTGCAGGTCAACGGCCTCGACGCGAAACCCGGCCGCGACATCCACGTCGGCGAAGTCGTGGCCGCGCGCGTCGGCATGATCACGCGCACCCTCAAGGTCGTCGGCGTGCCGCGTTCGCGGGTGGCGGCGAAACAACTCCCGGACTTCATCGTCGATCTCACGCCCGCCGCCGAATACGAGCGCGCGAAGCAGGCCAATCTCGAGCACCTGCTCGCCCGCGAGCGCGGTCGCGGCCGGCCGACCAAGAAAGAGCGCCGGCAGATGGGCGAGCTGTTCGGCTTCGAGTGACGATTCGGTCACGTCCGTTTTTTGAGTTTCCCCCTCCTCTCGGCGGCGCAGAATCCGTCCCGCACGGGCCGCTAACACGAGGAGATAGTCATGCACACCGCTCTCTCGGCCGTCCACACGCGGGACGGCCTGACGGTCAAAGGTTATCGCGGGGACCGCTCCGCTTTGCTCGCGTTCGATCTCGCCGAGTCGCTCACCGCTGGCCTCGCCGGCTTCGCCATCCGAGTGAAACCGCCGAAGGGCGCCGCGTATTGGCTGCCGAACCGCCTGAGTTTCGCCACCGCCTACACGAGCAAGACCACCGCCAAGGACCGCGTGTGGACGGATTCCGTCGCCGCGCCGTTCCAGAAATTCCACTGGGTGCATTTCCCCGCGAGCGTGCCGCCTGGCGTCTTCACCTACGAGGTCACGGCGATGTATCACGGCGCGAGCGGCCTCAAGAAAGGTCCCACGGTCGCCACGCAACTGGACCTGCAGGCCGACGGATTCGCGAACCTCGAATACGGATTCACGCGCGGCTACATGAGCTCGCAGGCCTACGCGACGCGGTTCAAGAACGCCGACGTTCGGCCTGGCAAGACGCTCGATTTCGACATCAAACCCTATGAGGAGCGCTGGGCCTGGCTCGGCGGCCACGGCCGCGAAATTATCAAGACGTTCGTCGCCGACTGCCTCGCCGCCGCGCAGTCGAGCGCCAACGTCAGCGTCGATGTGTTCGCCTACGACCTCGACGCACCCGATCTCCTCGCCGATCTGGCGAAGCTGAAGAACAAGCTCCGCGTCTTCATCGACGACTCCGACGGCCACACCAAAGCCGGCGCGCTCGAGCCTGTTGCCGGCCGCCGTCTGGCGGACGCCGGCGCCGCGGTGCGCTACGGACATTTCCGCCGCTACGCGCATCAGAAGGTGATGATCCTGCGCCGCAACGGCGTGCCCGTCGCCGCGATCAGCGGCTCGGCGAACTTCTCCGTCCGCGGCCTCTACGTGCAGGCGAACAACGTGCTGCGCTGGAACGACGCCACCGTCGCCGGCTGGTTCGGCCAGGCCTTCGACCTCGCGTTCGCGAGCGGCGTCGAAAAGCCCGGCGATAAATTCAGCGGCACGGAACCGTTCAAGAAAAGCGCCCTCGCCAAGGCCTGGCTCGACGTGCCGCCGCTCGACCTGCCGACCGCGAAACTGAGTTTCGCCCCGCACACCGACGGCAAAATCTCGCTGGACCTCGTGAGCCAGGAACTCGCCGCCGCGGACAGCTCGGTCCTGTTCGCCGTGATGGAGCTCGGCGGCTCCGGCGCCACGCTCAAACGCCTCCGCGAAGTCGCGGCCGATCCGGGCATCTACAGCTACGGCATCACGCAGAAGACCAGCGGCGACATCAGCCTCTACAAACCCGGCTCGAATCGCGGCGTGCTCGTGCCTTTCGCCGCGCTCTCCCAGCAGGTGCCGGCCAACTTCCGCAAGGAGACCGCGGGCGGCCAGGGGCAGGTGATCCACCACAAGTTCATCGTCGTCGATTTCAACGACACGAACCCCGTCGTCTTCGCCGGTTCATCCAACCTCGCTGAACTCGCCGAGCAGGAGAACAACGACAACCTCTTCGCCCTCTACGATCGCAACGTCGCCACGGCCTACGCGATCGAGGCGCTGCGACTCGTCGACCACAACCACTTCCGCGCCGCATTGACGCAGGCCACAGCCGCCAAACCCCTGCGCCTGCAAGGACCGAAGCCCGACGGCAAGGCCGCGCCGTGGTGGCAGCGCTACTACGACCGCGACGACCTGCGCTGCCGCGAACGCACGCTCTTCGTCCGCTAACGCAAAAATCCGGCTGCAGCCCGCCCCTCGCTGCAGCCGGCAGGAGTTTCCCCGTAATTTTCGGCGGTTTTTCCCGGCTGGGACTAAACCGCCACGGTCGCGAGCCGATGCAGGACAGGTGATTACCCCACTCTCGGCCACCGCGACGCTCGAGCGTGCCCGCGCCGCCCTGCAGAACGGCAAGGGCGCCGGCTTGCCCGAGCTGCTGGCCATCATCGAGACCATCTCCACCAACCTCGCCGAGGTGACCATTCAGGAGCTGGCCGACTTGATCGAAAAGGACGCCGCCGTCCTCGCGCGGATCGTGCAAATCGCGAACACGATCGTGCACAACCCGAGTTTCACGCCCCTGTCGTCGCTCACCCACGCGATCCACCAGATCGGCTTCAGCCGCGTGCGCAGCCTCACGCTCTCGATCATGCTGGTCGAAAACGCCGGCGGCCGCAACCCACCCGAGCAACGCGAGGCCGCGGCCCAGGCCCTGTGCGCCGGCCTGATCGCCCAAGGCTGCGCGCAGAAATTCGGCTACGTCGATCCCGAGCTGGCGTTCGCCGCCGCGACGCTCCGCAATTTCGGCTACATCATCCTCCCCGCCGTTTCGCTCGAGCACTACCGCGAGGCGATGAACCGTCTGAAGGACAAGCCCGAGGACCTCGCCTTCCGCGGCATGTTCGGCACCACGCCGCTCGAACTCAGCCGCAAGCTCCTCGCCGGCGCCCGCCTGCCCGAGGAATTCATGAAGGCGCTGCGCGACGTCTCGCCCGAGGCGATGGGCGGCACCGCCACGCTCCCGGAGACCCGTCTGCTCGCGATGGCCGACTTCGGCACCCGCATCGCCCGCGCTGCGCTCGACGGCAACAAGGGCTCCGACACCTTCGGCGAGGAAACCCGCGAGCTCGCGAAACGTTTCCGCCGAGTGATCCCCGACGCCCTCGAATACATTCCGGAGGCGCTCGCGCACGCCGACTCGCGACTCTCGAGTTTCCTCGGCACCGAAGGCATCGCGGCGCTGCCCACCACCAGCCTCAACCGCATCCGCGCCCGCGTGCAGCACGTGGCGCCCGACACGGTCGCGATCACGCCACCCGCCCCCGAAGCCGGCCCCGAGGTGCTCGTCACCGCTGCGCAGGACGACGCGATCAACACGACCCTCGCGCAAGCGCTCGGCGAAGCCGCGGTGGCTCCGATCGCCGCCGCCGAATCCGCCCCGCTCAACTCGTCGGCCGCTACCGCGCCGCGCCTCGATGCGGAATCGCCCAATCACGACACGCTCGCGCCGACCCATGAAGCCGCGAGCGAGATCATCGCGCCAGCCCCCGAGCCCGCCGCGGACGTCCCGCCTGCTCCGGAAGCCGAGCCGCCCGTAGAGGAAATCCGCGCCGCCACGCCGCTGCCGGAAGAACTCAAACCGATTTCCGCGCCGCCATTCGAGACCGCGCCCATGCCGGAGCCGCCCGTTCCCGTGGCGGGCGATCCGTGGCTCAGCGCGCTCGACCTCGTGCGCGACAGCTTCGGCGCACAGGAATGCTGGCACTTCGGAAGCCAGGCCGGCAGCCCCGTGCTCTCGCTCAACCAAGGCGTCGGCGAGCGCTGGGCGCGCTTCCAGCTCGTCGCCACCGTGCGCTCGGATGAACGGACGGTCTTCGGCGTCTGCTTCACGCGGCGCGAGGCGGTCGTCATCCACGATCTCCGCGATCCCAAGCTGAAGCCCTATCTCCCGTCCTGGATGCTCGACGCCACCGGAGCGCCGCCCTCGTTCGTGCTCATCCCCATGACCGACGGCAAACGCACCACCGGCCTCGTGCTCATCGGCTGGCACAGCGCGCAACGCATCGCGCTCAACAAAGCCCAGCTCGAGCTCGCGCGCCAGACGCTCGACACCGCGCACGCCCTGCGCCACTCCGCCGCCGCCTGATGACGATGGACGCGCTCCGTTCACGATCATTCACCGGTGCCAAACCCTTCCGGTTCCGAGCGGTTGGGACGCGAGCCGCCGGATTTCTCCCTCGACGCAACGGAAGCGGACACTAGCAGTTGGCGCACGCGCTGCCCCCGGTCACCCGGCGCGATGGCGCCGATCGCAACCCAGAAGGCCCCCATGCAACTCATGCAGGTTCGACGCCGCTCGCGTAATCGCGGCCGGTTCATTTTCCTCGGCGTGCTCGCGGGCATTGCCGCACTCGCCTACGGCGGTTGGCGTTTGTATAACTACGCTGTGCCGCGCTACGCCCGCTGGAAACAGCAGCGCGCGCTCGTGCAGGCGCGCGAGTTCATGGACAAGCGCGACGCCGCGAGCGCCCAAGTCGCCCTCGAGGTCGCGCTGAAAGCCGTGCCCGGCGACCCCAACGCGCTCCGCCTCGCCGCGGACATGCTCGAACAAGTCGGCGCCCCGCAGGCGATGCGACTCCGCCGCGCCGTCGTCGAAGCGATGCCGAACTCCGCCGAAGACGCCGCCAAGCTCGTCGTATGCTGCATCCGCTTCGGCGATTTCAACGCCGCGAAGGACGCGCTCAGCGGCACCTCTCCCGCGCTCTCCGCGCAGACCCCGATGCTCCAGGCCGCCCTCGCCTACGCGGCCTCGACCAGCGACACGATCGTCGTCGCCGCGCTGTTGGACGAGCTCCGCAAGCGCACGCCCGACAGCGTCGAACTGAAGCGCTCCGAAGCCCTGCTCTACCTGCAAAACCCCTCGGAGAAACGCCGCGAGGAAGCGCGGGCGCAGCTCGACCAGATCGCGCGCGAGAATCCCGCCCTCAGTCTCGAAATCGAGCGCGGCCTGGCGAGCGACGCGATCCGCCGCAAGGACTACGCCGATGCCGAACGCCGCTGGCGCGCGATCGTCGCGAACCCCAAGTCTGTTTTCAACGACCGCCTCCAACTCGCGAACTTGGAGCTGCTCGTGCAGAAAAAACCGCTCGAGCAACTGATGCCGCCACTCGCCAAAGCCGCCGGCACCGAGGCCGACGCGCCGGTTTTCGCGCAGTGGCTGCTCGTGCAAGGCCACGGCAAGGAAATGCTCGCGTGGCTCGACACGCTGCCGGCCAAGGTCCGCGACCTTCCCGCCGTGCAAGCGAGCCGCGTCGACGCTTACGCCCAGCTGAAAGACTGGGACCACCTTTTCCCCGCCCTCGAAGCCGGCGGCTGGGGCCCGTTCCCCCGCGAAGTGTTGAAGGTCGTTGTCGCCGCCCAAGCGCTCGACGAGCCCTCGCACCTCAACCTGCGCCGTGAAGCGTGGGATGTCGCCGTGACGAAGGCGCAAACCAGCCTGTCCGCGCTGCGCACGCTGCAACGCCTCGCCTCTCTCTGGGGCTGGACGGACGAAGCGGAGCGCGCGCTGTGGGCGATCGCTCGCGGCTATCCGGACCAGACGTGGGCGCATCAGGCGCTGTTCAACATCTTCCGCGAAAAGAAGCGCACCGCCGACATGCGCGATGTGCTGCGGACGCTGCGCGACTCCGATCCTTCCGTCCCGCGCTATCAGCATGACTGGGCGCTGCTCAGCCTGTTGATCGAGCCGAACTCCACCTGGAACCAGGCGAAGGAAACGCTGAAGAAGCTCCACGACGCCGATCCGAAGAACGCCACCTACATCACCGACTACGCCTTCGCGCTCGCGCAGGCGGAACGCGGCGCCGAAGCCATCGCGCTCGTCAACCAGCTCGCCGAAACCGACCGCGACTACCCGCCCCGCGCGCCCTACCTCGCCTTCATCTACGGCGTCGGCAAGAACGCCGCCGGAGTCGAAGCCGCGCAAAAACGCGGCGCCAACGTGGATTTCCTGCCGGAGGAAACGTTCTTGTTCAGCCGCGCGAATACCGAGCTGACGCGTAAGCCCGCCGCCAAGGCGCCGGCCAAGAAGAACTAAGCCGAGATGGAAGCGACACGACGCACGACGCTCGCGGTCACCGCGATCGTGGCAGCAGGAGGTTTGCTCCTGCTCTCGCCGCTGGCCGCCGCTTGGTCCAACTCCGCTGATCTCGGCCACGCGTGGGCGGTGCCTGTCCTGATGGCGTTCTTGTGGTGGGAACGATGGACGGAGCGACCGATCGCGACCACACCGCGCGACATTCCCAAATGGCTGTGGGCCGCGGCGGCGCTCGTGGTGCTGCTGGCGGTGCCGGTTCGGCTGCTGACGATTCCTTATCCGCTCCTGCCGACGTTCCTGGCCGGCTCGGTGGCAGGCGCGGTCGTCGTGGTCGCGCTGGGCGCATGGCTGATCGGCGGTCGTGAAGGCCTACGCTGGACGTTGCCCCCGATGGTCCTGCTCATCAGCGCCCTCCCGACGCCGAGCGTGATCGAGTCGGGCTTGATCGTGCCGATGCGCGAGGTGTTCGCGAGCATCGTGGCGGAACTGGCCAACCTGTTCGGCCGGCCGGCGCTCGCGACCGGCACGAGCATCCGTCTCGCCACCGGCTGGGTCGGCATCGACGAAGCGTGCGGCGGCATCCGCTCGCTGCAGGCGTGTGTGATGATCGGCCTGTTTTTCGGCGAATGGTATCGCTTCGGCTGGGCGCGCCGCGCGGGCCTGCTCGGCTTGAGCGTCGGCTTCGCGATCGCGGGGAATTTTTCCGCATCCTTTTCCTCGCCTGGCGCGCGGGGGAAGGCGAAGCCGCGGTGCTCGCGGCGCACGATATCGCCGGCTGGGCCGCGATGGTCGCGAGCGTGATCGGCACCGGCTGGCTGGCGATCAAGTGGGCCGGCTACCGCATGCCGCAGCCGATTGTTCGCCAAGAGGCGCGGCCGACGCTGCCGGCACTGCACCCAGGCTGGGTTTGGGTGGGGGCGATTGTCAGCTTGCTGGCGATCAACGAGGCGGGCGCCCGCCTGTGGTATCTCCGCGGCGCACGCGCCCAAAATGAGGTTCCGCAATGGACCGTCCGCTGGCCGACCGGCCTGCCGACCTACCAAGCGGAGGGCTTGGGCGAGGTCGCCCGCGACATGCTCCGCCCTAATGGTTTCACGGCTGCCCGTTGGGCGTTGCCGAGCGGGGAGTGGGTCTGGGCCTACTACGTGCAATGGACGAAGGGACAGATCGCACGCTTCGTGCCGTTCCTCCACAACCCCACGGTCTGCCTTCCGCTGAGTGGGTGCGAATTGGTCGCCGATGAGGATCCGATCGAGATTCAGGTCCCCAGTAATCGATTGGTGTTCAACATTTACAGATTCCGACGCGCCGGCACGGACATGCTGGTCGCTTTCGTCATTTGGGACTCCGCCCGCGGCCAACCGCTCCTCTCAACCGACGGCTCCAATCGCACCGCTTGGGAGCACCGATGGAGCGACATCCGAGAAGGCAGGCAACACCAGCCGGCCCAGCTGCTCTCCGTCGCCCTCGACTCCAACGGCGGCAACGCCCGCGCCCAAATGCGCGCCATCCTCCAAAGCATGGTGACGTCCGCTAGGTAAAATTCCCGCCTGTGAACAATTTTTAGTTGCCATTCCCGAAATACACTAAGGTAATCACCCCAGCATGAAATTGCGCACCACGTTACTCCTCCTCGCGACCGGCCTTTTCGGCCTGGTTGGCTCTGCTTTGGCCGAACCTCAGACGTTTGACACTCGACCCGCTTACAGCGGCAGCGTCTTCACCTTTAACGGAGGCACCTTCGGGCAGACCTTCACCGGCGTCTACTCGGTGCAGAGCATGACGTATAACTTTTTTGCAGGCGCCGGTGGGTCCTCGGCCGCGACCAACCTGAGTGCGACCTTTGGTCAATGGAATGGCTCCAGCTTCGTCGGCGGCACCACGGTCTCTTTCGGCACGATCAACATTCCCGCGTCAAACTCCGGCTGGGCGCCTCTCCCCAATAACACCAGCCCCGGCGGCCCTTACAACACCTACGCATACACATTCGACCTGACGACGCTGGTCTCTCCGATGATTTCCGCCACCTATGGCTACAACACTAGCCCCGGCAACACCTACGCACTGATGCTCACCGATCTCACCGGCGGCACGAATCTCGGTCTCGGCGTCACGAACATCGATGCATTCGCTTACGGTGCCACGAATATCGGCTTCAACGATTGGACTTTCTCTCAGATCTCCGTTTTTACCACCCCCGTTCCCGAAGCCAGCACAGTCGCTTCGCTCGCCGCATTGGTGCTCGTCGCCGGTCTGGTCGCTCTCCGCCTCCGCCAGCGCCGCGCTCTTCAGCCCGCTCCGATCGCCGCCTGAGCCAAACGAAAAGCCCTTTCGTGCTAAACCCGCACCTCAGTGCGGGTTTTTTTGCGCCCGTTAGCAGCGACCGCGAGTCGCGCAGCCAGATTCGGTGGTGGGCGTCGGCGTCCTCGACGACGCCTGTCGCCGCCGCGGCGGCGGCGACCACCTTCGCCCGTGCTCAGCGGGTCAAACGCCGATACTTCACCCGGTGCGGCTGGTCGGCCTCCTTGCCCTTCCGACGGTGGTAATCCTCCATGTAGCTGGAGTAATTGCCCGCGAACCAGTGCACGTAGCTGTCGCCCTCGAACGCCATGATGTGCGTCGCGATGCGGTCGAGGAACCAGCGATCGTGCGAAATGACCACCGCGCAACCGGCGAAATTTTCGAGACCTTCCTCGAGTGCACGGATCGAGTTCACGTCGAGGTCGTTCGTCGGCTCGTCGAGCAGGATGAGGTTCGCGCCGCTCTTCAGCACGCGCGCGAGAAGCACGCGGTTGCGCTCGCCACCGGAGAGCACGCCGACCTTCTTCTGCTGGTCCGCGCCGGTGAAACCGAACTGCGCGCAATACGCCCGGCTGTTCACCGTGCGCGCGCCGAGCGGCATTATTTCCTGGCCGTCGCTGATCACCTCCCAAATCGTTTTCTCGTTCTGCAACGAGTCGCGCGACTGCTCGACGTAGGCCGTCTTCACCGTCTCGCCGACGCGAAACTGGCCCGCGTCGGGCTGCTCGAGCGCCGTCATCATCTTGAACAACGTCGTCTTGCCGACGCCGTTGGGACCGATCACGCCGACGATGCCGCCAGGCGGCAGCGAGAAGGACAGGTTTTCATAGAGTAACTTGTCGCCGTAAGCCTTGGTGATGCCCTGCGCTTCCACCACAAGCGTGCCGAGGCGCGGACCGGGCGGGATGATGATTTCGAACTTCTTCTCCTGCTCCGCCACATCCTGCTTGAGCATCGCCTCGTAGGCATTGATGCGCGCCTGACCTTTCGCCTGCCGCGCCTTCGCGCCGGCGCGGATCCACTCGAGTTCGCGCGCCATTGCCTTCTGGCGGCGGTCCTCGGTGCGCTGCTCGATCGCGAGGCGCTTCTGCTTCTGCTCGAGCCAGCCGGAGTAATTGCCCTTCCACGGGATGCCGTGGCCGCGGTCGAGTTCGAGGATCCAGCCCGCGACGTTGTCCAAGAAATAGCGATCGTGCGTCACCGCGATGACCGTGCCCTCGTAACGCGCGAGGTGCTGCTCGAGCCAGCCTACGCTCTCGGCGTCGAGGTGGTTCGTCGGTTCGTCGAGGAGGAGAATCGACGGCTTCTGCAACAGCAACCGCGCCAGCGCGACGCGGCGGCGCTCGCCACCCGACAGCGTGTCGACGATCGCGTCCGGCGGCGGACAACGCAGCGCGTCCATCGCCTGCTCGACCATCGGTGCCGTGTCCCACGCGCCGAGCGCGTCGATCTGCTCCTGCAATTTCGTCTGCTTCTCCGTGATCGCATCGCGCGCCGCGTCGTCCTCGGCCGCGGCGATCTCATCCCACGACGCATCGTAGGCGGCCGTGAGATCGGTGAGGTGCTTCACGCCCTCCTCGACGCACGCGCGCACCGTCGCGCCGGGCGTGAGCGCGGGTTCCTGCGGGAGAAAACCCACCGGATAGCCCGGCTCGAACGCCACATGCCCGTCGAACTCCTTGTCGAGCCCGGCGAGGATGCGCATCAGCGAGGACTTGCCGGAGCCGTTGAGGCCGAGCACGCCGATCTTCGCGCCGTAGAAAAACGACAGCGAGATGTCGCGGAGGATTTCCTTGCGCTCGATTTTCTTCGAGACGCCGAGCATCGAGAAGATGATCTTCGGGGTGGATTCGTCGGACTTGGCCATGTCGGGAAGCGGAGCGATCAGAGGGGAACCACTAATGGACACGAATCGACACAAATCTTGCCGCCCGGCGCCGGCGCAATCTGGTCCGGCCACGCGTTTCCCACCCTCTCCACGCTCACGGAGCGGACGGGGCCGAGCACTCCCGCCAGTTTAATTGCTGGGGCGCCCGCCGTATCACCCGCCTCGTCTCCTCCACCCCGCCAGCCTGAGTTCGCCTCTGTTCCTGAGCGGGCGGGAAATGCGCGCCGCGCCCTTCGGTTCAAAACGACGCCGGGAATACAGTAGCCGCCGGTCTCGCCGCCCGCACACTGCGGACATGCCTTCGCCCAAGCCGTTCTTCGAGGAACTCGATTTCCAACCGACGCCGCTGGGCGACCTCGTCCTGCGCCGCCGCACCGTCGCCATGCTCGGCGATCTCACGGTGCACGAAGTGATGCTCGGCGACTCCTTCCTCATGACGAGCATGTTTCACGCGGTCGAGGACGCCGTGTCCGATCTCGCGCTGCGCGAACTCGGCGGCGGCCCCTGCGACGCGGTAGTCGGAGGGCTGGGCCTCGGCTACACGGCGGCCGCAGCGCTTGCCTACCCGCAGGTTCGCAGCCTCCGCGTGGTGGAGTTCCTCCCGCCCGTCATCGACTGGCATCGGCGCGGGCTGGTTCCGCTCGGGCCGCGTCTCACCGCCGACCCGCGCTGCGTGTTGGCGGCGGGCGATTTTTTCGCGCTCGCAACCTCGCCTCTCGGTTTCGATCAGGCGCGGAAATACCACGCCATCCTGCTCGACATCGACCACACCCCGCGCGACCACCTCGCGAGCGCCAACGCCGGTTTCTACACGACGGCCAGTCTCCGCGCCATGACCGCCCACCTCCACCCCGGTGGCGTGTTCTCGATGTGGTCGGACGACCCGCCGGACGCGGTGTTCGTCAGCGTGCTCCAGACAGTCTTCGCCACCGTCCGCGCCGAAGTCATCACTTTCCCGAATCCGCTCCTCGACCGCGACTCCGCCGGCACGGTCTATCTCGCGCGCACCGCCAGCGCGTGACGCGAACCGGTCGCAACCTACCACGCTCCCGCGCCAGTTCCGCGCGCCTGCGGCCAAGCCCGGCCGCAGGGCATTTTTTGGCGCCATTTCACACTCCGGCGCTATGACCTGACCCGGCGTAGGCAGTGGGCGACGTTCATGTTTTTCTCCGCCGTATGCTCCATTTCGTCGTCGAAATCACCTTCACCGTCGAACTCAGCCGCATCGAGCCGATCCTGCCGGAGCACCGCGCGTTTCTCCAAACCGGCTACGACCGCGGCTGGCTACTCATGTCGGGTCCGCAAAATCCGCGGGTGGGCGGGATGGTGATCGCCCGCGCTCCCTCCAAGGCCGAACTCGAGACCTTCTTCCGCAACGATCCCTACGCGCAAGCTGGCGTCGCCACCTACCGTTTCGTCGAGTTCAACCCCGTTAAGCGACAGACCTTCCTCGAAAACTGGGCCGCCGGCGCCTGAGGCGGCCCCGAACCCGCCGGCCGCCGCACCGCGTCACGCAAAAGTAACGTCGCCGCGCGTCAGCCCCTCATATTCGCCTTGGCGAATACGAATCCGCGTGCCTTCCTGTCCGCGTGCACCTGCTCCGCATCTACGACTGCCTCTGCGACGCGACGCGGCTGCGCCTGCTCAACCTCCTCGCGCAGCAGCCGCTCTGCGTCTGCCACCTCGAGGCGGCGCTGAAGCTCCCGCAGGCGCGCATCTCCCGCCACCTCGCCTACCTCCGCCGCAACGGCTTGGTCGCCACGTCGCAACAGGGTCCCTGGCGCGTCTACGCGCTCGTCGATCCCGCGCCGCCCGCGCTCACGGCCAACCTCGGCTGCCTGCAGGACGCCCGCGCGACCGAGCCGCAGTTCGCCCGCGACCTCGAGCGCCTCGCCCATCTCTCCACCCAAATCGATTGCGGCTGCGCCACGCCGGCCGTGCCCCGCCGCCGCATCCTCCGTCTCACCCGCCGCTGAACCTTCCCGCACATGAGTGACTCCGTCGCCCAGAAAATGTTCTTCCTCGACCGCTACCTCACGGTCTGGATTTTCGCCGCCATGGCGGCCGGCGTGCTGCTCGGCAATTTCGTCATCGCCGACCCGGCCGCGTTCTTCGCGCCGCTGACCGTCGGCACCACGAATCTCCCCATCGCGATCGGCCTCATCGTCATGATGTATCCGCCGCTCGCGAAGGTGAAATACGCGCAACTGCCCAAGGTCTTCGCGGACGTCCGCGTGCTCTCGCTTTCGCTCGTGCAGAACTGGCTCGTCGGTCCCGTGCTGATGTTCCTGCTCGCGGTGACCCTCCTGCGCGACCACCCGGACTACATGGTCGGCCTCATCCTCGTCGGCATCGCGCGCTGCATCGCGATGGTGCTCGTCTGGAACGATCTCGCCAAGGGCAGCCCCGAATACGCCGCCGGCCTCGTCGCGTTGAACAGCATCGCGCAAATCGTGTTCTACAGCTTCTTCGCGTGGATTTTCATCACCGTGCTGCCGCCGTATTTCGGCCTCGCTGGCGCGGTCGTGCCGGTGCGCATGATCGACATCTTCTGGAGCGTGATGATCTACCTCGGCATCCCGTTCGCCGCCGGTGTGCTCAGCCGCGTGCTGCTCGTGCCGCTCAAGGGCGAGGAATGGTATGAGCGGAAATTCATCCCGCGCATCTCGCCGCTCACGCTCGGCGCGCTCCTCTTCACCATCGTGGTGATGTTCACCTTCAAGGGCGGCGCCATCGTGAAACTCCCGCTCGATGTCCTACGCATCGCGCTGCCGCTCGTGATCTATTTCGCGATCATGTTCCTCGTCAGCTTCGCGATGGCGAAGAAACTCGGCGCCGACTACCCGCGCGCCACCACGCTCGCGTTCACCTCAGCGGGCAACAACTTCGAGCTCGCGATTGCGGTCGCCATCGCGGTCTTCGGCCTGAACTCCGGCGTCGCGTTCGCCGCGGTGGTCGGACCGCTCATCGAAGTCCCCGCGCTCATCGGCCTCGTGCACGTCGCCTTCTGGTTCCGCCGCCGCTGGTTCGGCCAAGCCGCCTGAGCCGCCGCCACCGGCCCCTCTCAACTTTCATCCCTCAACGCTCAACTGCTTCCCCGCATGTCCCAACCCAACGTCCTCATCCTCTGCACCGGCAATTCCTGCCGCAGCCACATGGCCGAAGGCGTCCTCCGCGCCGCCGCCGGCGATGTCGTCGCCGTCCACAGCGCCGGCTCGAAACCCGCCGGCTACGTGCACCCGAAAGCCATCGAAGTGATGCGCGAGATCGGCATCGATCTCTCCGCGCACACCTCGAAGCACATGAAGGAATTCATGCACACGCCGATCACCACCGTGATCACCGTCTGCGGCGTCGCCGACCAAGCCTGCCCCATCTTCCCCGGCCAGGTGAACCGCCACCACTGGCGCTTCGACGATCCCGCACACGCCACCGGCACCGACGCCGAAGTGCTCGCCGAATTCCGCCGCGTGCGCGACGAGATCCGCAAGGTCTTCACCGCCTACGGCACCGGCCTGCGCGAAGGCGCCGCCCTCCGCACCGCGTAACCCGCGCGCTCAGGTCAACTCGCGCGGCGGCGGCTCGACCTTGCGCGTCTCGACGTCGATGACGTCTCCGCCCGCCGGCGGCGCGGCCGTTCCATTGGGCGCGCCCGTCCGCGAAGCCGGGCGCGTGGCAACGTTTACCTTGAACCGCTTGCCGCCCAGCAACGCCAGCAGGCCCGTCGCGATCAGAATCGCGCCGACGACCAACATCCCGAAGAATGCGGCCACCGCGCCGACGAGAACGGCGAGTGCCACCGCGACCATTTTCACGAACCGAGTCACGCCCCTATCACTCGGCCCGACCGCCGAAAGTTGCAAGCGCCCACCGTGTGTCGTCCGCTCGCGACTCGACTAGCGCGCCGCCTTGCCGCAGCGTTCCGCGCCACCCACCCACGTTATGAAAAAATACCTCGTCGAGTTCATCGGCACCTTCTTCCTCGTCTTCACGATCGGCATGACCGTCATCGCGCCCGGCGCGGGAGACATGGCACCACTCGCGATCGGCTCCGTCCTCGCGGTGATGATTTTCGCCGGCGGACACGTTTCCGGCGGACACTTCAATCCCGCCGTCACGCTCGGCGTCTGGCTGCGGGGCAAATGCGACACCGCCGACGTCGTGCCCTACATGGCATCCCAGGTCGGCGGCGCTTTCGGCGCCTCGTTCTGCGTGCAAGCGCTCAAAACCGGCCTCGTCACCAAGGCCGCGGCCATCGGCGGCGCGATGACGCCCGAAATCCTCCCCGCCCTGCTCGCCGAGTTTCTCTTCACCTTCGCGCTCGTCTGGGTCGTGCTCAACGTCGCCACCGCGAAAGGCACCAGCGGCAATTCCTTCTACGGTTTCGCCATCGGCTTCACGGTGCTGAGCGGCGCCTATGCCGTCGGCGGCATCTCCGGCGGCGTGTTCAACCCCGCCGTCGCCATCGGCGTCTGCACGATGAAGATCATCGCCTGGGGCAGCATCTGGATCTACCTCGTCGCCAACTTCGTCGGCGCGACCGTGGCCGCCCTCGCCTACAAACGCGTCAACGGCGCGGACTGAGCGACGGCCACGCGATCTTCGCCCGCCTCACGAGCCCCGCGTCCACGCGGGGCTTTTTATTTTGTCTGCTGTTCCAGCCGCGTGAGGAACGCCAGCGCTTCCTCACGCGACCCGCCACACATCTCCTCGCTCGGCCGCAAGCTCGCGCAAAACACCGGTCGCTCCGGCCGTCCGAAAATCGCGCACCGCATGTCCGGCAACAGCTGCACGCACGGAATCCCCGCCGGCTTGCCGCGCGGCATGCCCGGAATCGGCGACGTGATGCTCGGCGCGATGCAACACGCACCGCAGCTGGAACGGCATTCCATGCTGACACCCTGCGACCCGCGCGCATCGTCGCCAGCGTGAAATCCCACCGTCAGGAACTCTGGTTCGAGACGCCGACGCGCCGCGCATTCCTCAACATCACCCCGCAGGTCGAGGCCGCAGTCGCCGCCAGCGGCGTGCGCGAAGGACTTGCCTCGTCAACGCCATGCACATCTCCGCCTCCGTCTTCATCAACGACGACGAGCGCGGCCTCCACGCGGACTATGAACGCTGGTTGGAAAAACTCGCGCCCGAGAAGCCGCACAGCGCCTACGACCACAACCGCACCGGCGAGGACAACGCCGACGCGCACCTGAAACGCCAGATCATGGGCCGCGAGGTCGTCGTCGCCATCACTGCCGGCGCACTCGATTTCGGGCCGTGGGAACAGATCTTCTACGGCGAGTTCGACGGCCGCCGGAAAAAGCGCGTGCTGATCAAAATCATCGGCGACTGATCCCAGTCCGCAACCAGCCCAGCTGCCGCGTCGCGCGACTCAGTGCTTCACCGGCCGCACCTCGACCACGAGCCGATGATCGAGCCCCGGACAGCGCCGCGCCACCGCCGTGGCCTGAGTCAGGCTCCGCGCGCGAATCAGCACGTAGCCGCCGACGATTTCCTTCGCCTCCGCGTAAGGACCGTCCGCGATCGTCGCGCCGCGCCGACCACGCAGGACCTTGCCCTTGTTCTTCAAACCGTGCGACGCCACCAGCTGTCCGTCGGCGCGGATGCGATCCATCCATTGCGCAAATTGCTCCATGATTTCGCGCATCTGTGCCGCCGTCGGGTGCGGACCGACCGCGGGTTGGTGAAGCAGGAGCAGGTAGAGTGAACGGTCGTCGGAGGATTTCATGGAGTGAGGAGTTGCAACTCTACAACGCACCAGCGCGTCGCCGCAGGACAAATTCGCCACGCTTCGAATCTCCGACGGCAGAACAAACCTTGCCCGCGCCCGGGACGCACCGCCATTTTGCGCCCCGCATGAGCCACCTCGTCCCCGACAGCGTCACCGCCGACGGACTCACCGCGTTTCTCCACGAGCAAATCCCGCTCACGCGGGCGATGGGCCTGCGCGCCGTGGAAGCGAGCGCGCAACGGCTCGTCCTCGAAGCGCCGCTCGAGCCGAACAAGAACCACCTCGGCACCGCGTTCGGCGGCTCGCTCCACGCGCTGCCCACGCTCGCGTGCTACGGCTCACTCTGGATGGTGCTGCGCGACGCCGGCCTCGACGGCCACGTCGTCGTGAAACGCAGCAACGCCCTCTACCGCGCTCCCGTCACCGGCCCGCTGCGCGCCGTGTGCGAGCGTCCGTCGCCGGAACTCGTCCGCGCTTTCCTCGCCGATCTGGGTCGCAACCAAAAGGCACGCATGGAACTGCGCGCCATCGTCGAAGGCCCCAACGGCAAGCCCGCCGTCGAATTCGACGGGAGCTTCGTCGCGGTGATCTGAAGCGCGCGAGCGCGGCATCGCCGCGCCGCCGCGCCGCGCTCAAAGCGCAACGTCACGCGCCCAGACCCCGCCCAGTCTTGTAGGAGCCTGCTTGCAGGCGACCCTCCGCGTTTCGAGGAGTCAAAACGCGCACGAACTCGCTTCATCGCCTGCAAGCAGGCTCCTACACCAAGGCACCACGGACCGCTCAGCCGCCTCCGTGCACACCTCTGCCCTCTGACCGCGCTGATTGCTGAAAGCTGCACCGCGCACTCCTGCCGGCACCGCTCTCCCTCATCACGCTGATCGCTGACCGCTGAAACCTGCCCCCTGAACCGGCGCGCTGCGCCGGCTCAGATGTGCTTCGAGTCCGCCTCGTCCTTCTTGGCGTAGCCCGAATCCTGACGCGCGTGGTTCACCTGGTTCTTCTTCAGGTAAGCCTGGTAAACATCGTCCGCGGTCATGCCCAGCGTCTGCGCGAGCGACACGAGGAAGTGGAACAGGTCGACGACCTCCACCTTCGCGTTCTGCTCGTCGAACTTCTGGTATTTGGCCCACCACTTCCACGGCACGGAGTCGATCAACTCGGCGGTTTCCTGCTGCATCGCCCGCGTGTAGTTCAGGATCCACTTCGCCTTTTCCTCGTCGGTCGGCGGCGGCAGATTCACCCCAATGCGCTTATTCAGCGCATCTTGCATGCGGAAGATCTCCTCGAGTTTGTCCATGGCGCCGCAGCGTGGGAGCGGCCGGAGCGACTGGCAAGCCCCGGACCGGAAAAATTAGCTGTTGCGCGGGAGTGCGGGTTTGCCGACCGTGGCTTCTCCTATTGCCGCCGTTTCACTGCGCCCTGCGCGGTGTGTCGAGACCGCCCCGCGGGCTCCGGCCGGCACCAACCCACCAGCGCCGCCGTTCCCGGCAGGCGCTTTCCAAACAAGAAGATAGACATGTCCACCAATGACCAGTCCGGTGCGCCCGCCGAGGCCGCCGCGACTCCGCCGGCAGACGCTGCGAGCGCGCCGGTCTCCTCGTTCGGCTCCAGCCGCGGCTCGGGCCTGGCCCGCGGCAAACGCCCCAGCGCCGCCTCACCCGCAGCCGCCGCGGCCCCCGCCAAGTCAGACTACAAGCCCACCGCGATCGAGATCGTCAACGCCCCGCGCGAATACCAGAACCCGTTCGCTCCCGCGACGCCCGAGCCCGCCCCGCAAGCCGAGGCCGCTCCCGCCGCCGAAACCGTTGCTCCGGCCCCGGTCGCCGAAGCCCCCGCGCAAGCGACTGCCGTCGCCCCGACTGCGAAGCCCGCCGAAGCCTCGTCGAAGGCCGCTCCCGCCGAGCTCTTCCCGCTCGATGGTCCCGCCGCCACTCCGGCCGCGTCCACGCCCGAGGAAAAAGCCGAACTCAACATTCTCCCGCCCGAGCGTCCGAAGTCGGTCGCCCCGCAAACCTGGGAAAGCGACAGCTTCCGCGGCCCGCGCGAACCGCGCGGTGACCGTCCGCGCCGCGAAGGCCGCTATGAAGGCGACCGTCGCGACCGCCGCGAAGGCGGCGAGCAAGCGCCCCGCGAGCCGCGCCCCGAGGGCCAGCCTCCGCGCGAGCAGCTGCGCCACCAGCGCCCGGAATTCCGCCGCGAAGATCGCGAGCAACGCGCGCAGGAGGCCACGCAGGCCGCCGCCGCGAAGCCCACCGGCTTCTTCGCCAAGATCAAAGCCTTCTTCACGGGCGGCAGCGCCCAACCCGAAGCCAAGCCCGAGCAACCGCACTCGCACGGCGGCGGCGAACACCGCGGCGAACGCGGTGGTCATCGTCATCACCGCGGCGGACGCGGCGGTCATCGCCACCATCGTGGCGGCGATCGTCCTTACGGCCAAGGCGGCGACAATGCTCCGCGCGGCGAACAAGGTGGCGAAGGCCAGCCCCAAGGCGGCGGTGAAAACCGCGGCGGTGGCGACTTCCGCGGCGAAGGTCGCGGTGGTGACGGCGGCCGGAGCGGTAGCGCGGACGGCTTCCGTCGTCGTCGCCGGGGCGGACGTGGCCGCGGTGGCGATCGCGGCGGCTTCCGCGGCGACAACCGTGGCGGCAACGGCGGTGGCGGCGACGCCCCGCAGGCCTGAGCCCTCGCTCACGAAAAATTCTTCCAAGGCGCTCCGTTCCGGGGCGCCTTTTTTTGTCGCATCGCAGGACGCTTCGACGGAAGTTCGCGCATCCCTTTTCATATCCCTCGCGCCGGCGATCACCTCTGCGGCCGAGTTGCTCTTAGCTCTCAACTCTCAGCTCTCAACTTCCCTTCATGGCTGACCTCATCGTTCACGGCGGCAAGCCCCTCAGCGGCACCATCACGCCGTCCGGCAACAAGAATTCCGTCCTCCCGATCCTCTGCGCCACGCTCCTCACCGACGAGAAGGTGACGCTGCTCAACGTCCCGAACATCACCGACGTCGACAAGCTCGTCGGCTTTTTCGTGGAGCAGGGTTCGCGCATCAACTGGGACCGCGGCGCCGGCCGCATGGACGTCGACCACTCCACCTTCGACGCCGCGCGCCTCGACGGCGAGCTGCCATCCGGCATGCGCTCCTCGGTGCTCCTCTTCGCGCCGCTGCTCCAGCGCATGAAGAAGCTCGTCGTGCCGACCAACGCCAAAGGTTGCTCGCTCGGCATCCGCGAGCTCGATCCGCACCTCGAGATCCTCGAAAAACTCGGCGCCACGATGAGCCGCGGCGAGAAGCTCACCATCCGGCTGAAGAACCGCTTCAAGGGCGCGCGCCACTGGCCCGACTACATGTCGGTCACCGCGACGGAGAACTTCGTCATGGCCGCCGCGCTCGCCGAGGGCGAATCCGTCATCATCAACGCCGCGAGCGAGCCGCACGTGCAGGACCTCTGCGCCGCCCTCGTCGGCATGGGCGCCGACCTCGAAGGCCTCGGCACGAGCAAGATCACCGTGCGCGGCGTGAAAAAACTCAAAGGCGGCTCGTTCACCATCAACACGGACCACCACGAGGTCGTCACTTTCCTCGCCCTCGGCGCCATCACCGGCGGCGAAGTGCGCGTCACGAACTCGCTCCCGCACCACTTCGATCTCATCAACCGCTCCTTCGCCAAACTCGGTGTGCAGGTCGGCTACGAAGGCGACACTGCGTTCGTCGCGAAGAAGCAAAAACTCGTCGTCGAGCAACCGTTCACCACGAACCTGCTGCCGAAGATCGAAGCCGCGCCGTGGCCCTATTTCCCCGTCGACCTGCTGCCCGTTATGATCGCGCTCTCCGTCCGCGCCAAGGGCGAGGTGATGTTCTGGAACAAGGTCTACGAAGGCGGCTTCACGTGGATGGCCGAGCTCTCGAAGTTCGGCGCGCACATCGTCGTCAGCGATCCGCATCGCATCACTGTCTTCGGCGCCAAGCCGCTGCGCCCCACCACGGTCGAGGCGCCCTACATCATCCGCGCCGCCGTCGCGCTCTACATGGTCGCCGCGAGCATCGAGGGCAAATCCGTCGTGAAAAACGCCGACACCATCAAGCGCGCCCACCCGAACTTCGTCGAAAACCTCCGCAGCATCGGCGCGCAGGTGGAATGGAAGTGAGATGATCTTGGATTTCCGACTTTGGGTTTGGGATTCCCCAATCCCTCTACTCTCGGAAAAATCCGCCCCGACTCCCGCACCGTAAGCCGCCCGGGCCAGCGCGGCCCCAAGTCTCCCCCGTGAGCTAGCCGCCCGGCTTGGCGCCGACCTTCGGCGCCGTTTCCAACAGCGCGCCCATCCACGCCGCGAGCAGTCGACCAGCGGGCGACTTCGCCGGATCGCCGAGACCGCTCTGACACGCCAGTCCTTCCGCGAGCGCCGAACAACCACGCGCCAGCTCGGCAACCGGCACCGGCGGCTTTCGCCCCGCAGCCGCAAAGAATCGCCCGATCAACTCCGCCAAGCGCGCCCGGTGTTCTTCGAAGAGCCGGTCGGCCCTCATCCCGAAACGCCGATCGCGCCGCGCATGCAGCTGAAGTTCGAGCGCAAGCAGCGGCCAGTCCGCGACCGCATTCGTGGCCCCGAGCCATTGCTCCAGATGATCCAACCGCGGTCCCTCGATTCCGGCGGGTAGCAACGCCGCCTCGAGGCTCTGCAGTTTGGCCTCCATGTGCTCGCCCAGCAGCTGCAGCAGCAGGTCCTGCTTGCTGTCGAAATTCGCATACACCGCGCCTTTCGAGTAGCCGGCGGCCTCCGCCACTTCGTCGATCGACACTCCGTGATAACCGCGCCGCGCAAACATCTGCGCTGCCGCATCCAGCAGGAGCCGCCGGGTTTCCGCCTGGGTTTCCGCGCGCGAGCGCTTAAGGGGTCGTCGGTTCATATCGGCAAATTACTCTGGACAGTCGAGTTCCTCCAAATACCGTCCGGTATCTGAAATGAAAACTCGTCCTTCTCCGCCGCCAGCCCCTCCGCGTCGAGCCTTCGTCACTGGCGCCACGGGCCTGCTCGGCAGCAATCTCGTCCGCGCGCTCGTCGCCCGCGGCATCGGCGTCCGCGCCTTGGCCCGCTCCCGCGCCAAGGCGGAAAAGCAGCTCTCCGAACTCACGGGAGTGGAAATCATCGAGGGTGATATGACCAATGTCGGCTCGTTCGCCAAGGCCTTGGCGCAGGTCGACGTCGTTTTCCACACGGCCGCCCACTTCCGCGCCGCCTACCAAGGCGGCGATCACCGCGAGCGCCTGCATCGCGTCAACGTCTCCGGCACCCGAGACCTCCTGCACGCGGCTTGGGACGCCGGTGTCCGCCGGTTCGTCCACACTTCCTCCATCGCCGTGCTCAACGGCCCTCCCGGCGCGTTGATTGACGAGACCATGCGCCGCACCCCCGACGAAGCCGACGACTACTATCGCAGCAAGATTCAGTCCGAACACGAAGTGGAGAAATTCCTCGCGCGCCACGCCGACATGTGGGCCTGTTTCGTCCTGCCCGGCTGGATGCACGGCCCCGGCGACAGCGGACCGACTTCCGCGGGACAAACCGTCCTCGATTTCGTGCAACGCAAACTCCCCGGCGTGCCGCCCGGAACGTTCTCGATCGTTGACGCGCGCGACGTCGCCGCGGCGCTGATCGCTGCCGCCGAACACGGCCGGCGCGGAGAGCGCTACCTCGCCGCGGGCCGGCACTGCGACATGGCGGGCCTGTTCGCCGAGCTCGAGCGCGCCAGCGGCGTGCCCTCACCGCGCCGCCGCATCCCGCTCTTCGCGCTTCGGCTCCTCGGCTTGATGGAAGAATCCGTTGCGCGGATCGCCAGACGCCCGGCGCTGCTCAGTCTCGCCACCGTGCGTCTCATGGCTCAAGAAAACGACCGCTCACGCTTCGATCATCAGAAAAGCTTCCGCGAGCTGGGCCTCTCTTTCCGTCCGCTCGCCGACACGCTCCGCGACGAAATCGCGTGGTATCGCGCTCAGGGCTGGCTGCCCGCCACCGCCGAAAAATCCGGCTGACCGGGCTGGCATTCCGTCCTCAAAGTGCTGAACTGAGCGCATGCCCGAGCCCGCTAGAGGCACGAACCGCCCCCTCACCCAGCCCACCGCGTCCGCGTCGAAAAGCCCGTCGCCGAAAGCGACCGGCACCGACTTCATCACGAACGCCCTGAGCGCGCCGGTTTCGCAGACCGAGGCCGCGCTGCGTCCGCTCTCCTTCGCCGATTTCGCCGGCCAGCCGAAAACCGTCGACCGCCTCAAGATCATGGTCGGCGCCTCGAAGCGCCGCGGCGAAGCCCTCAACCACATCCTCCTCTCCGGCCCGCCCGGCCTCGGCAAAACGACGCTCGCCTTCATCCTTGGCCACGAACTCGGCCGCAACGTCCGCGTCACCTCCGGCCCCGTGATCGAGAAACCCGGCGACCTCGCCGGCATGCTCACCAACCTCGAGGAAGGCGACATCCTCTTCATCGACGAAATCCACCGCATCTCGAAAACCGTCGAGGAGTATCTCTACTCGGCGATGGAGGACTTCCGCCTCGACATCATGATCGACCAAGGCCCGAACGCCCGCAGCGTCCGGCTCACGATCCCGAGGTTCACGCTCGTCGGCGCCACGACGCGCGCCGGCCTGCTTACCGCGCCGCTCCGCTCGCGCTTCACGCTCAACACCCGCCTCGACTACTACGATCGCGCCACGCTCTGCGGCATCGTCGAGCGCAGCTGCGGCCTGCTGAAGGTCGAGATCGACGCCGGCGGCGCCCAGGAAATCGCCACCCGCGCCCGCGGCACGCCGCGCATCGCCAACAATCTCGTCAACTTCGTCCGTGACTACGCGCAGGAAAAAGCGAAGGGCAAAATCACGCAGCCCGTCGCCGCCGCCGCACTCGAACTCCTCGAAATCGACGCCGCCGGCCTCGACGAGATGGACAAACGCGTCCTCCGCCTCATGGCCGAAAACTACAAAGGCGGCCCCGTCGGCCTCGGCACCATCGCCATCGCCGTCGGCGAGGAAGCCGACACGCTCGAGGAAGTCCACGAACCGTTCCTCATTCAGGAAGGCTACCTCGCCCGCACCGCCCAAGGCCGCGTCCTCACGCCGAAAGGCTACCACGCCATCGGCCTGAAACCGTTAGCCGGCAGCGATCAGCAATCCCTGTTGTAGGAGCCTGCTCGCAGGCGACGAAAAGCTGCCGCCGCATGACCAAACAGCAGTTTCTAGAATCCGAACTCCGTCCCGGCGAAACCCTCCTCTGGAGAGAAGAACCCGAAGCGCTGGCTTTTCTGAGCGGCGATAAAATCTTCGTCCTGCTCTTCATGACTGCTTGGCTCGCCTTCGCAGGTGCTGGCGCATGGGAAACCGACTTCAACTTCATTTCTCTGCTCATGTTCGCCGGCGGATTGTTCATGTTTGGCGGTATCATCTGGGAGATAATTCAGTCGCTCTTCACGCTCTACGGCATCACCGAATCTCGGCTGCTCATCGTTCGCGTCCTCCCTTGGCGTAGCGAAACCGAAAGCTACATCGACCGCGACATCCGCTTCCTCCGCAAGACTCGTCGCAAGCTGACCGGTGGCTCCGTCGTCTTCACCACGATTCCCTACCAAGGCACCAAGGGCCGCGTGAATCATCGCGACGTCGGTTTCCTCGGTATCGAGGATCCCGATTTCGTCGAGGCGCTGATCGAAAAGCACTTTCGCTACCGCGACTTCAATACCCACTCGGCCCATGCGGACGCCAACCGCGTTACCTGAGCGCACAGTCCAACGCTGCGGCCGCTACCCTGCCCAACGCCGCCACTAAGTGATTCATCGGCGTTCTCGCTCACGCCCGCACTTCCTTCCCTGCCTCCTGCGCGAACCAGTCGACCTTCCGCGTGAACCACATCAGCGCGGCGAGCACCGCAAACAGCGCCGCTGTGCCGGCGAGCAGCGCGTAATTCTCCATTCGCAGCACGACGTAGAGCACGCTGTGTTCGCTCGCGAGCAGCGCCGCGATCGACGCCGCCCGCGCGTAGCTCCGCAGAATCGACGCACTGTAACCCACGATCAGCAGCGACGACGCCACCGCCGCGCCGACATACGCCCAACCCGGATCGAGCACCTCGCCGAGCGCCAGCAGCGCCAGGTAGAACAAACACAGCGCCGCGCCCACCAAGCCGTAGTGCACCGCGTGCAGCCGCAACCCCGCCAGCGTCTCGAAGAGGAAAAACGCCGTGAACACCAGCGTCAGCACCAGCACGCTGTGTTTCAGCGCCCGCTCGACCATCCGGTAACCTTCGGCGGGCGCGCTCTCGGTCGCCGCCGACGTTGGCGGCGTCACGCGCTGCGTGTCGACATCGCCCGTTTTCCGCGCCGCCACGCGACGCTCGATCACCGCCCTCTCGCCCTCCACGCGATTCTGCGCGCGCTCCTGCCGCAGATCGTTGATCAGCGCCAGCGGCCCGTGCAGCACCAACACGAGCAACGCGATGAAGAGCAGCTTGAGGCTGACGTGACTGCGCCGCTTGGCCGGCGCGACGATGACGGGAGGCAAGGCGTTTTCCATGCACTCATCCTGTCCGGCGTCTGTGAAATCCCGATGAACCGTGGATGAAATCCTGACGCGAAAGGTAGGGCGCGACCGCTGGGCGCGCCGAGAAGGTGATGCCAGCTGCGCGACGAGCCGAGCGGTCGCGCCCTACTCCGTCGGCACACTCAACACCGCCCGTGCCCCCGCGCCGTCCGCGCGATTCTCCAACGTCGCTTCGCCGCCGTGCAGATGCGCGATCTCGCGCACGAGCGCGAGTCCGAGGCCCGTGCTTTTCCGCTCCGTGCCCGGCCGCGGCAGCGAATAAAACCGCTCGAACACCCGCGGGAGCGCGTAGTCCGGCACGCCCGGCCCGCGATCCTCGACGACGAATCTCACGCGTCCCTCCGCCTCGACCGCGCGCAGCGTCACCTCCGCCCCGCGCGGCGAGAAATCCAGCGCGTTCTGCAACAGATTCACCAGCGCCTCGCGCAACAGCACGCGCTCGCCGCGCACGTTCGCTCCCTCGGCGGCCTCCACCCGCAGCGTCACGCCCGCCGCCGCGAACGCCCCGCGCAGCACATCCGCCGCCTCCGCGACCAGCGCCGCCGGCGCGAGCGCTTCGGTGCGTTGCAACTGCTTCCGCGCCTCCAGCGACGACAGCTCGAGCAGCCGTTCGATGATCGCCTGGATGCGCGCCGCTTCCGCGCGGATATTGGCCAGAAATCTCGCGCGCTGCTCCTCCGGCATCGTCTCGTCCATCAGCTCCGCCGCCCCGCGAATCGCGGCCAGCGGCGCCTTCACCTCGTGCGCTAGCACCTGCGTGTAGCGCTCGACGTGCTGCCGCCCCTCCAGCGCATCGCGCATCTCCTCGAACGCCCGCGCCAACTCCGCGATCTCTCGCGCCCGCGACGTCGGCGCCACCGACGCGCGCCCGTCACGCACCGCCCGCGCGTGCACCGTCAGACGCTCGAGCGAGCGCACCAATTGCGCCGACACCCACCAGCCGACCGCGATCATCACGAGGGCGATCGCGCCGGCCCAGAAAACCAGCCGCCAGCGCGCGCGGGTCACGCCCTCGACCACCGTCGCCAGCGGACGGCCCACGCCGACCCAGCCGACGATTTCGTTGCCCCGCCGCACCGGAGCGCGCACGCGCAGCTCGTTGTCCACGACCGCGACGTTCGGCAGCGTGTAGTTCTCCGAGGCGAATTTTCCACCGCCGAACATGCCCCACTCATAAACCTGCCCGACGTCGCGCCGGCCGGCGTCGAACGCCACGCGCCCGTCCGCATCGCACGCGAACACCCGCAACAGCTCGGCCTGCGCCGGCATTTGCCGCAGCCGCCGCGCCCAATCCGCCTCTGGCTCCTGCGCCGCAAAATTCGCGAGGAACACCGCCGTGTCGCCCATCGTCCGGCGCATCGACTCCACGTAGCGCAGCCGCACGTCGCGCAGCGCCATGCCCATCACGGCCGCGAATCCCAAGGCCGACACGCCCACGTAGACGCCAAAAATGATCGTGCGAATTTTCATCCGTAGGGCCGGTCTCCGACCGGCCAAGTTGCACCCAAACACGCGGCCGCTACCGCCGAGCAGCCCTCAAACCCGGCCGGTCGGAGACCGGCCCTACGCCAAAGGCCAGCGGCGCTGTGCCACGCGCCACTCACGTTTCCTCCCTCAGCGAATACCCCAGCCCGCGATGGGTGACGATCGGATCGCTCTCCGCGTCCACCTCGCGCAGCTTCGCGCGCACCTGTTTCACGTGGGCATCGACCGTGCGATCGAGCGCCGCGCCCGGATCGTCCCACGCCGCGGTCATCAGCTGGTCGCGACTGAAGACGCGGCCCGGCGCGGCTAGCAGCGTCGCCAGCAACCGATACTCGTTGCGCGTCAGATCGAGCGTGCGCCCTCGGAACACGATGCGACAGCGCTCCGCGTCGTGTTGCCACACCGCCCCGGCCGTCGCCGCCGTGCGCGGCGCGCCCTGCGTGCGCCGTAGCACCGCGCGCACCCGCGCCGTGAGCTCGCGCGGACTGAACGGCTTGGCCAGATAGTCGTCCGCCCCGAGCTCGAGCCCCACGATCTTGTCCACCTCGCTCGCGCGCGCCGTCAGGAAAATCACCGGCACCGGCGAGAGACGCTGCAGCTCGCGGCACACGTCGAAACCGCTCATATCCGGCAAACCGACGTCGAGCACCACCAGCGCAACCGGCTCCGTCCGCAAGGCCGCGAGCGCGTCGCGTCCGGTCGTTTTCCAGAGCGGCGCGAACCCTTCGGTGCGCAGCGCATACACGATCGTTTCGGCGATGCCCGCTTCGTCTTCGACGACGAGCACGATGGGACGGCTGGTGGTCACGCGCCTGTTTCGGCACGAATCGCCGAGGCGCGCAAGCCTGCTTCCCCGCGAACCGCGCGGCGCCTCAGCGTTTTTCCGGGAACTTGAAGCCGATGTAGGTGCCGGCGCTCATGCCCATCAGGCCGAGCATCGTCGCGCTGAATTCCGGCATCGCGAGGCTGTTGTAGACCGAGGAGAGAAAGACCAGCCCCAGCGCGAGCGTCCACGCGACGATTTGGAAACGGTGGAAGCTGTAGCCCTGCGCGTCGGACAGGATGTCGACGAGGAAACCGCCCGAGACGTTCGCGCCGGGAGTCGGCGCCAGCGCCGGGAGTTGCGCGTCGATCTGCGCGAGTCGCGTGCGCTGCTCCGTCAGCTGGCGCGTCGAGTCTGAGCGGGCGCCGACCGCGTCGTCCGCGAACGTGGCGAGTTTCGCTTCGGTCTCGCTGACCGCCTGCGCGAGCGCTTGGCGCTCCGCACTCAAAGCCTGGCGCTGCGTGTCCGCCGTCGCGTCCTTGTTGGCATCGATGAAGACCTCGCCGAGCGCCGTCGTCGCGCTGATGCCCATCAACCCGAGCAAACCCGGTGTGATCGTGTCCGCCGCATCGGTGATGAGCCAGATGACGATGTAGGAGACGAACGTGAGCAAAAACCAAAACGCCATCTGGCAGCGGCCGAGATTGTAGGGACGCAGCTGACCCGCGGGACCGGCGTCACGGAGCAGCCCGGTGCGCTGGCCAAGCCACACGCACGTGGTCCCGATCAACGCCACCAACACGAGCGCGATTGCGCCGTAGACGCCGGAAATCACCGTGAGCTGCGGGCTGGCCTTGCCGGTCAGCGCGGTAGCGAACGGCGAACGATCCTCCTGCTCGACCGAGAACGCCACCGCCTTCGTCCGCGATTTTGGCTCGCCCAACAGATCAACCCAGACGTCGCGGTTTTGCGGAAGAATCTGCGGGCGGAAATTCACCGTGCCGTCCGCGAGGTCCTGCTCGATCGGGTAACAACCGCGAATCGCGCGGCCGTTGATCACCGGCACGAGTCGCCCGACGTCGTTGCCCGGTTGCGCCGCCCACGCCGCCAAGCCCGCGATGGTCACCCGGATGTCGTAGCCCAATTCGAGATGTCCGGTGAGCGCGGTGACCCGCGGCTCGGCCGTGGTTTGGGCCGCGACACGCGCGGCGAGCGACAGGAGAATGCCGACCGCGCAAAGCGCGGCGCGAAGCGAACGAGGGATGTTCATGGGGCCGGAGACGATCGGGAGATACGCGTGGGGATCGACCCGCCGTGGCCCCGGCGCGCCGCGGCGTCACACGACGCCGACTCGCGGAGTGTGCCGCGCCGCGCCCCGCCTTCGAGCCGAAAACTCGCGGCGCTTGCGCACGGCCGCGGCGAACGGCAGCGTGAACAAACCGGCTCCGCCCATGCCCACTCGCCCCCTCACCCGCCGCGCCTTTCTTGCCGCCGCCGCGGGCGTGCCGTTGACCTTCCTCTACACTTGGCGCGTCGAGCCGCATTGGCTCGAGATCACCGAGCGCGAGCTGCCGATCCGCCACCTGCCGACGCACCTTGTGGGTCGCACGCTGGCCCATTTTTCCGATGTGCATGTCGGCTGGACCGTCGATCCCGACTACATCGCCGAGACGTTTCGCCGCGTCGCTGCGCGCCGGCCGGATATCGTCGTGCAGACCGGCGATCTCATCACCTCCAGCGGCGCGGCCGGTCTCGCCGAGCTTCGGCGGCTCCTCGCGGGATTTCCGCGCGGCTCGCTCGGCAGCTACGCCGTCCTCGGCAATCACGACTACGGCCACAATTGGAGCCACCCCGACGAGGCCGACGCCGTCACCGCCGAGCTCACGCGCGCCGGCGTGCAGGTGCTGCGCAACGCCCAGGCGGATTGCGCCGGCTTGCGCATCGTCGGCTTCGACGACCTCTGGGCCGGCCGCTTCAACCCGACGCGTGCGCTGGCCGGATTGCCCGCCGGCGCGCCGGTTCTCGCGCTTTGCCACAACCCGGACGCATGCGACCTGCCGGGCTGGGAAAATTTCCACGGCTGGATCCTCGCCGGCCACACGCACGGCGGCCAATGCAAACCCCCGTTCCTCCCGCCGCCCATCCTGCCGGTGAAAAACCGCCGCTACACCTGCGGCGCCTTCGATCTCGCCGGCGAGCGCCAGCTCTACATTTCCCGCGGCGTCGGCCACCTGATGCGCGTGCGCTTCAACGTCCGGCCCGAGGTCGCGCTGTTCACGCTTCGCCGCGCGTGAACCAGGCCGCATCGCCACGGCAGCAATTTTGGGGAAATCCCCCATGAGCGAAACCTTGGCAGGCGCGAGCAGCCGAATTGATTGACCGCGGCGTCGCTCGCGCGGTCAGTGCGATAGCACGGGTTCGCTTCCACGCACGCGCGCGAGCGCGCCGCCAATTCGCCGCCGCTGCGGCGACCGCGTCTGTTTCGACGCGGATCTTCATCCACCGCCCGCCGCCGACTCAGCGTGCCCGGGCCGAACCAAAGGATCGCATGCCCAACAAGCTCCCTGAGTCCCGCCTGCCGCGCATCGGCATGGTCTCCACGCACGGCTACGTCGCCGCCCAGCCGCCACTCGGCGCCGCCGATACCGGCGGCCAGGTGGTCTACGTGCTCGAACTCTCGAAGAAGCTCGCGCAACTCGGCTACGAGGTCGACATCTGGACGCGCCGCTTCGAGGACCAACCCGAAATCGAAGCCGTCGCCGAGCGCGTGCGCATCATCCGCATGCCGTGCGGCGGCCCGAACTTCATCGACAAGGAATACCTCGCGCGCCACCTCGCCGAGTGGGCGGAACACGCCTTGCGCTTCATCGCCCGGCACCGGCTGCGCTACCAATTTTTCAACAGCCACTATTGGGACGCCGGCGTCGCCACCCGGCGTCTCGCCGAGGCGCTCGACGTGCCGCACATCCACACGCCGCACTCGCTCGGGCTGTGGAAAAAGCAGCTGATGGAACGCGACTACCCGCACGACGTCGCGCGCTTCGAGGAGAAATACAACTTCACCCAGCGCATCCAGGAGGAGCGCCACCTCTACGCCACCTGCGACGAGGTCATCGCCACCACGCCGCTCCAAGTCGACATGATCGCCGCCGACTACGGCGCGCCCGCCGAGCACGTGCACATGATCCCGCCGGGCTACGACGACAACCGCTTCTTCCCCGTCAGCGCCGCCTCGCGCAACACCCTGCGCCGTCGCCTCGGCTACGACGGCAAGGTCGTCCTCGCGATCGGCCGCCTCGCCCGCAACAAGGGCTACGACCTGCTCATCGACGCCTTCTCCATCGTCGCTCCGCGCATCGAGGATGCGCATCTCCATCTCGCCGTCGGCGGCACGCGCCTCAACGCGGCGGAAAAAGAAATCCTCGCCGATCTGAAGAAACGCGTCCGCCGCTACCGCTTGCAATCGCGCGTCACGTTCGGCGGCTTCGTCTCCGACCGTGACCTCGCCAACCGCTACCGCGCCGCGGACGTCTTCGTGCTCAGCAGCCGCTACGAGCCCTTCGGCATGACCGCGATCGAGGCGATGGCCTGCGGCACGCCGACGGTGGTCACCACGCACGGCGGTCTCTACCGCGCGCTCACCTTCGGCCGCCACGCGCTCTACGCCGACTCGTTCGACAAGCTCGACCTCGGCATCTCCATCGTGAAGGTCCTGAAACACCCGCGGCTCTCCCAACGGCTTTCGCGCATGGGCGCGCACAAGGCCCGCAGCCTCTTCACCTGGACCGGCATCGCCCAGCAGCTCGTCAGCCTCATCGAGGAACGCGCCACCGCGCTCGCCTTCAGCGACACCGAGTGGGACGAGCCGTGGAACGACGGCGACTAGGGACTGTTAATAGTTGAGAGGTGAGAGTTGAGCGCAGACCGCCAGCAACGCACCGCGCTTCTCCTCCACTCGGTCCCTCAACTCTCAACCCTCACTCTCAACTCCCGCCCCCGATGCCTTCCATTCGCCTCTTCAGCTCCGACCTCGACGGCACGCTCCTCGGCAATCCCGAGGCGACGCGCCGCTTCAAATTTGCCTGGGAAGCACTCGACCCGGCCGCGCGCCCGCTCCTCGCCTACAACAGCGGACGCTTGGTGGACGACCTCCGGCGCTTCATCGACGACGGCACGCTGCCCGCCGCCGAATTCTACATCGGCGGGGTCGGCACGCAGATCTACGACGTGCGCGCGGGCGCCTTCCTCACCGAATTCCACGCGCACCTCCGGACCGGCTGGGACCTCGCGCTCGTCCGCCAGATCGTCGGCCAGTTTCCCGGCGCCCGGGCGCAGCCCGACGAGTTCCAACACGAGTTCAAGTCCAGCTGGTTCCTCGACCGTGCGCCGCGCAGCGCGGTCCGCGAGTTGCGCGCGCAGCTCGCGCTCGCGGGTCTCGAGGTCAACGTCGTCTACTCCAGCTCGCGCGACCTCGACATCCTTCCGCGCCAAGCCACCAAGGGCGGCGCGCTCGCCTGGCTCGCTCCGCGCCTCGGGATCGCCTTCGACGAAACTCTCGTCGCTGGCGACACGGGCAACGACGCCTCGATGTTCCGCCTGCCCGGCGTCCGCGGCATCATCGTGGAAAACGCCCAGCCCGAACTCTTCGAGGCCACGGTCGACATCCCGATCTACACCTCGCGCCAGATCCTCGCCGAGGGCGTGCTCGATGGGCTCTGCCACTTCGGCGTGGTCTGCGCCGTGCCGAGCCGCGCCGAGGCTCGCATCGCCGCCGACGATCTCGCGCCGAGCTTCCGCCAGCTCTTCACCGGCACGCACCTCGGCGGACTCGCCGATCACGAACGCGAACTGCTCCGCACCGGCTACGCCCGCGCACTTGAGGCGTTGAAGCGCAACATCACGCCGCTCGGCTTCTCCGCCTGCTCGCTCGCCGACAACACCGTCACCGGCACCGACGCCAACTACCGCAGCGTCTGGGCGCGCGACGGCGCCATCACGATCTGGAGCACTCTCTCCGTGGACGACCCCGAGGTGCGCGCGGCGCAGGTCCGGACCTTCGAGACGCTGCTCGGCGCCGTCTCCGTGCACGGCCAGATCCCGGCCAACGTCCGCATTGACACCGGCGAAGCCGACTACTCCGGCGTGGGCAACATCGCCTCGATCGACAGCGGCCTGTGGGTCGTCATCGCGCTCTACAACTACGCCGCCCGCACCGGCGACCTCACCCTGCTCTACCGCCACGCCGACCGCCTGCACGACGTCATGGTCTGGCTCGCCGCCCACGACGCCAACAACGACGGCCTGCTCGAGATCCCGGAAGCCGGCGACTGGACCGACCTCTTCGGCCGCAGCTACAACGTTCTCTACGACGAGGTGCTGTGGTTCGGCGCGAACGTCTGCTACGGCCGCATCCTCGAGCTCATGGGCCAGTTCGACCAAGCCGCGGCCTACCTGCGTCGCTCGCAAAAAATCCGCGCGCGCGTGCTCGAGGCCTTCTGGCCGACCACGAACGGCGCCAGCACCGAGACGCGCCCGCACCGCTTCGCCGACCGGCAGTTCGCGCTCGGCGACACGCAATATCTCTTGGCCGAGATCACGCCCTTCGCCTTCAACTGGCGCTGCGACACCTACGCGAACATCCTCGCGTTCCTCATGAACGTGCTCGACGTCGAGCGCGCGCGCACGGCCTTCCGCTTCATGTGGGGCGTCGGCGTCAACCAGCCCTGGCCCGTCGCCAACCTTTACCCGGTGGTGCAGTCAGGCGATCCCGACTGGCGCGCCTACTACACGGTCAACCTGCTCAACCTGCCGCACCACTACCACAACGGCGGCATCTGGCCCTTCATCGGCGGCCTGTGGGTGCGCTTCATCCAGCGACTCGGTTTCCACGAAGTCGCCTGCCGCGAGCTGGTGCGCCTCGCGCAAGTCAACCAACTCGGCCGCGACCGCGAGTGGGAATTCAACGAGTGGGTGCACGGCCAGACCGGCCGGCCGATGGGCAAGGCCTACCAGGCGTGGTCCGCCGCGACCTTCCTCCACGCCTGCCACGAACTCGACGCCGAGCCGCGTGCAAGCGACAGGGACTGACTACGCCCACACCGGACGCTCGGCGCTCAACCGCGCCGACGGCGCCAAGCCGCCACTCCGACCAAACCGAGCCCGAGGCCGAACAGCGCGTAGGTCGACGGCTCCGGAATGACTGAAATTCCGCCCGGGACATACGTGTCGGAGAAAGCGAAGGACAGCAGCTGGTGCGTCCCCGTGGCGGAGCCGGTCGCGCCGGTGAAGCCGATGTAGGCGTTCGCGCCGCCGATCGCCGTCGCGAGATCGAACGGATTCTGCGCCGTGCCGTAGGTCAGCGACGCCGTCGTGGGGCGCACGCCCGTCGTGCTCGCGCGCACTTCCAAGGCCGTGCCGTTGTAGTCCACCCACACGGACCACTTCTGGCCGTTGTCGAATCGCGTCGACTCCGCCGCCGTGACGACCGAGTTCACGCTGCCATTGAGATCGAGGCCGTAGTGGTTGGAGTCGGGATCGGCCCGGGTGGAGTTGAACCACGTGTCGAATTCGACCGCGACGCTTTGATTGATTCCCAGATAGCCGAGGCCCTCGCCCGAGCTGCCCAGCGCATTCGCTTGCGCGCGCTGGATGACGAACGCGAGTCCGTCCGCGCCCTGCTGGTTGAACGAATCCGTGCCACCGCCCGGATTGGTGATCCGGAACTCAAACGCGGCGCTGAAGCTCGAGATCGAATAGGTCGACGACGTGAAAACCGACCCGCGGTCGTTGGCGTTGTCCGCCAGAGTGATCGCACCGCCGGAGACGGAGACGCTGTTCCGAGTCAGGCCGGTCGTGCTCGTGAAATCACGGTAGAGCACGGTCTGCGCGGTCCCGCGCGCCGCGAGGGTCGCGAAAAGGAATAGCGCAAGTATGCTGAGTCGTGGGGAGCTCATGCCGGTCGGGGGCGAAGGTGAAATCGCCGCGCCTGCGCGCGAGCCAATTTACTCGCGACTGGGTGAATACCCCGAGGGCCTTTCGGCTAGGACGCCCGCCCCGGTAAATCTCCGGTGAATCTCTGCCCCATCCAGCCCTGGTGGCACGCGGGACGCGCGAAACTTTCAGAGGTCGCCCAGCTGTGGACGCAGCACGATTTCCTCGACCACCGTCGTGCGACCGAGCCGGTAAACATCGAGGAACGCGCGCGCCACATCCTCGGCGGGCATGATGCGCTCCGGCGTCACGCCGCTGCCGCTCCACGACGGCGACCACGTCGCGCCCGGATGCACGCAGCACACCCGCACACCTGCGTCGCGCGTTTCCGCGCGCAACACCTGCGCGAGACCGGTCACGCCGAACTTCGCCGCGCAATACGCCGCCGCATTCGGATACGCGCCGAGCCCCGCGATCGAACTCATGAAGAAGATGTCTCCGCTGCCCCGCTCCGTCATCGCCGACAGGAACGCGCGCGTGACGAGGAACGCGCTGCGCAGGTTCACCGCGATCATGCGATCGAACTCCGCGACCGTCGTGTCGGCGAACTTCGCCTGCGTAAACGCGCCGGCGTTGTTGATCAGGACATCGACGGTGCCGAAACGCCTCGCGACACCGCGCGCCATCTTCGCCACTGCGGCCTCGTCGCTCGTGTCGCACGCGAACGTCGCGGCTTCCGCGCCGAACTGGGCGCACTCGGCCGCGACCGCGCGCAGGTTGCGCGCGTTGCGAGCGACGAGTGCGAGGCGCACGCCTTTCAGCTCGGCGGCGAAGACGCGCGCGATGGCGGCGCCGATGCCTTGCGAGGCGCCGGTGATGAGCACGACGGGAGCGGGAGCGACGGGCGGAGATTTTTTCGGCACCGCGCCACCGTGGGCGGAAAATCGCCAAACTCCAAATCCCAAACCACGGCGGCCCTCGTGTGCCGCGGTCTTGCGGGGTTTGCCTGTAGGAGCCTGCTTGCAGGCGACCAAAGATGGCCGAAGTTCGTTTCTGCTGCGGAGCCGCGGCGGTCGCCTGCAAGCAGGCTCCTACAATCGGTCAGTTCACCGCAGTCGCAGCAAACCAACGGCACCGAGCGCGAGCGCGGCGACGACCAAAATCCGGCCGTAGAGCGGCAACCGTCGCGCAAGCCCGCGCGTCTCAGCGTCGACGCGGTCCGCCTCGGCCGTCCGGCCGGCGCGGCGCAGGTTTTCCGCGTAGCTCTCGCGATGGCGGAAGGCGTTTTTCAGCGCGCTGTTCACGCGCCAGAGGAAAAAGCCGAGCAGCAGCAGCAAGGCGGCCGCGGTCAACAAGGCCGTGCCGCGCGTGAGTTCCTGCCACATGCGCCGCCGCCTTTCGTCAACAGAGCAGCGCGCCGAAGTCCATGAAGTCGGCGGTGAAGCCGCCCTTCACGCCCTTGCAGATCACGCTCACGGCGTCGTGCGAGTGCAGCGACTCGAGGTGCGAGCACGCGATGCGGAAATCGATGATGCGCTTCTCGGCGTCGAACTCCTTGTAGAGCAGGCGCGCGGCGTCCTCGACGAATTTGAGGTAGGCGCCGTTGAGCTCGGCGAACGCCTGCTCGTCCTCGCGCTTCACCATCACCTGCGTCTCGGTCTGGAGCGCGCGGAGGCAGAGCGCGTGGATGTCCTCGATCCAGATTTTCTTCCCGGGCGCCTCCTCGACGGTGACGCGCGCCTTGCTGCGCTGCGAGTGCGGCACGGTGTAGGCGCCGCGCTGGTCGCGCGCATGCTCGCTGAGTTCCGCGGAGCACGGGCAGGCGGACGAGTAGACGAAGTCGAAGTGGATGAAGCGCCGATAGCGTCCGTCGCGGGTCATCACGCCCTCGAACGCGACGTTGTAGAACTGATAACCCTCGAGGCCGCTGCGCAGGCTCTCGCGCACCATCGGGTAGGAGAACGAGATTTTCAGCCGCGCGTCCTTGCTGTCGATGTTGCGCAGGTAGTTTTTCAGGACCTTGCCCATCCACTCGCCGGTCGTGACCTCGTCCTTGTGCTCGTAGAAGGTCCGCATGATGCGGCTCATGTTGATGCCCTTCAGCTCGGCCTCGAGCGACACGGTGCCGGTGACGCTCGTCTCGAGCGTGAGGGTCTCGCCGGACTTCGTGCGGTATTTCAGCGGGAGTTTGAAATTATGGATGCCGACCTGCTGGATCGGCACGTTCGCGCCTTGGATGGCGTCGTGCGCGGCCTCCATCATGTCGGGCAGCGAGGCGCGGTAGGCCGGCGTGGCGCGGAACTTCGCATCGTAGCTCCGGGCGGTGCGCGGCGCGGTGCCGGCAGCGGAGCGATGCAGATACATCGGCTTGGATTTGCTCATGTCGTTTTTGAGTGCGTGGAACGCCAGGCGGTTGGGACGATAACCGTAGCCCCGGGTCGTCGGGGTTAGCTGGCGTCGGGGCCGAAATACTCGGCGAAGTTGCGTGGGGTTTCGTAGAGGCGCACGCAATGCAGGCGCGCGTGCGGGAGATTGATGTGCGGGGCGATCTCGTTCCAGAACGCGATCACGAGGTTCTCGGTCGAGGGAATGATGCCGCGAAGGAAATCGACCTCGTCGTTCAGGTTGCGGTGGTCGCACTTGTCGACGATCGCGCGCTGGAGGATGCGCTTCAGCTCGGCGAGGTCCATGAGGTAGCCGGTCACCGGATCGGGGCGGCCGCGCAGCGAAACCTCGAGCACGTAGTTGTGGCCGTGCCAGTGCGGGTTCGTGCAGAGGCCGTATTGCTGCTGGTTCCAAGCGAGGCTCTTCGTCGGGTTGTAGAGCCGGTGCGCGGAGTTGAAGTGCACCTGGCGCGTAATGGTCACGACGCCATCGAGCACGCGCACGGACGCCGGCTGGGCCGCGCGGGCGGTGGCGGGACGTCGGGAACGGGCGGTGCGTTTCGCGGGCATGGAGGGACGAGCCAAGCCAGTTTCCCCGCCGCGTCAACTGCGCCGCCCGGGACGCGGCCCCGCTCCGGTCAAGTTCGCCGTTGCCGGGTCCGGCGCCGCTCGCGACGATGGACCTCCGGCCGCCATGAAAATCCGCAAAGCCCTCATCACCGCCGCGAACCCCAAGCAGCGCGCCCTGCCCTTGCAAACGCTCGTCGACCGCGACGGCGAAACGAAATCCGCCCTCCAGATCGTGCTCGCTGAAGCGGCCAGCGCCGGGATCGAGGAATTCGCCGTCGTCGTGTGCCCCGGCGACGAGGCCGCCTATGCCGCCGCTTGCGGGCCGCTGCGCGACCGCGTGCGCTTCGTCCCGCAAAATGAACCACGCGGCTACGGGCACGCCCTGCTTTGCGGTCGCGAATTCTGCGGCACCGATGCCTTCCTTCACCTCGTCGGCGACCACTTGCATGTCGCCTCGGGTGCCGTGAGCTGCGCCCGCCAGCTGATCGATGCCGCCGCACAGGAAAACGCGCCGGTGTCCGCCGTGCAGCCCACGCGCGAGAGTCTCCTCACTTCCTACGGCGCCATCGGCGGCCACCTCGTTGGCAACGGCGAGCGCTCGCTCTACCAAATCGAGACCGTCCTCGAAAAACCGACGCCCACCCTCGCCGAGCAACAGCTTATCGTCCCCGGCCTGCGCGCCGGGTTCTACCTCTGTTTCTTCGGCCTGCATGCGCTCGACGGCGAAATCTTCACCTTGCTCGAAGAGCGGCGCGCCGCCGCGCCGGACGCCGCGCTCGGCCTGTCGCCCGCCCTCCACGCGCTCGCCGCGAAACGCCGCTACCTCGCGCTCGCCCTCGCCGGCCGCCGCTACGACATCGGCGCGCCCTACGGCCTGCTCACGGCGCAACTCGCGCTCTCGCTCGCCGGCCGCGACCGCGACCTCGTGCTCACGCAGGTGATCGAACTGCTCGCTATCCGCGCCAACTAAGCCATGACGCCGCGGATCACCGACATCATCGCCGGCGCGGAGCCCGCGCTGCGCGACCTCGCCCTCGAACGCTGGTGCGCCGGCCGCTCCGTCGCCGAGCTTCTCGCCGCCTGCGCCGAGCTCGAGGCCTTCCGCCGTCGCGAGACGAACCTCTACCACCGCGTGCGCGCGTTGTTTTTCCTCGCCGCGATCCACCGCTACGAGCTGCCCGCCCGCGCCGGCTACGCCCGCACGGGACGCGTGCCGCAAAAGGGTTTTGCCCAGCTGCTCGACCGACGCTTCGAGGAGGCAATCTCGCACTTCCAGGCCGCCTTCGCCGAGCAGGGCGCGAACGAGACGCTCTCCTCCGCGCTCGCCGCCGCGTATCACCAGCTCGCGTTTCAAACCCTCGCCGACCAAGTGCGCCGCACCGTGCGCTCCACGCGCGGCAACGCCTGGATGTTCCGCCTCGGCCATCCGCTCGACCAGCCGCTGCGGGTCCATCCGGAGCTGCTGCGACGCGAGCACGCCGCCGCGCCCTTCCCCGTCCTGCGCGAATGCACGCCCGTGCGCATGGACCTCACGCACTGCGGCTGGAGCGACATCTTTTTCCTCGGGATGGATTTTCCGGAAGGCGCGCGCGTGCTCAACATCTCCATCGATCTCGGCGTCCACGGCCGCGACGCGGCGCCGCGTCCGCCGGTCGAAGCCTACTTCCGCGTCATCGACGAACCCGTCATCCGCCTCGCGAGCGTCGACCTTGAGGCGAGCGCGCGACTCGAGAAACTCGACGACGTCTTCGATTTCGGCCGCGACTATCTCGGCTTGCTCAAGGCCGCGATCATCGCCGCCGGCCTCGTTCCTCCGGGCATCGAAAGCTCGGGCACGCAGCTCGCCGACCTGCTCGCGCGCATCTTCGGCCCCGGCCGCGGCTTCGAGCTGGTCAGCAACGTCAACCGCATCCCCAAGGGCTCGCGCCTCGCCGTCTCCACCAATCTCCTCGGCGCGCTCATCGGCGTGTGCATGCGCGCCACCAGCCAGATCGCGTCGCTCTCCGGCCCCATGACCGAGCCCGAGCGCCGCATGGTCGCCGCCCGCGCCATCCTCGGCGAATGGCTCGGCGGCTCCGGCGGCGGTTGGCAGGACTCCGGCGGCCTTTGGCCCGGCATCAAGCTGATCGAAGGCGCCGTCGCGCGCCCGGGTGACGCCGAACACGGCACCAGCCGCGGCTGCCTTCTCCCGCGCCACACGCTGCTCGGCCCCGACCGCGTGCCGGCCGAGGCGCGAAAAAAACTCCAGGACTCGCTCGTGCTGGTCCACGGCGGCATGGCGCAAAACGTCGGCCCGATCCTCGAAATGGTGACCGAGAAATACCTGCTGCGCAGCGACGCCGCTTGGCGCGCCCGCGGGCAAGCCGTCGCCACGCTCGACGAGATCCTCGCGCTCCTCGCTCGCGGAGACATCCGCGCGCTCGGTCGCGCGTTGACCGACAATTTCTTCGGCCCGCTCCACACGATCATCCCGTGGGTGACGACCTCCTACACCGAGCAGCTCATCGAAAAAGTCCGCGCCGCGTTCGGCGACGACTTCTGGGGTTTCTGGATGCTCGGCGGCATGTCCGGCGGCGGCATGGGCTTCATCTTCGCGCCGGAGAAGAAACGCGCCGGCCAGGAATTTCTCCAGCGCACGATGCTCGAGACGAAGCGCGAGCTCGCCGCCGCGCTGCCGTTCGCGATGGACCCGGTGGTCTACGACTTCGCCATCAACGAGCACGGCTCCGTCGCCTCGCTGCTCGCCGGTCCCGCCGCGCTGCTGCCCGTCGGCTACTATCAGGCCGCGATGCCCGCCGTCCTGCGCCGCGAGGTTCGCGACCTCTCCGCGCGCGAACGCAGCGACGTCCAGCAATTCACCGCCGCCGCACGCACGCTGCCCGAATATTCCTCCGCGCTGCCCACATTGCTCGACCGCCTGCTGCCGTCGGCGGCGGACAAGGACGACGCAGCGCAGCAACTCCACGCACAACTCACCGCGAACGGCTTCGATCCCGTCCAGCACGAGCAAATCCGCGCCGACCTCCGCAACGGCCGCATCGGTCTCGCGATGAACCGTCTGCCGACCACGACGCGCATCGACGACGTGCCCGCCCGCGAACTCTTCGACGCCACGCGCGTCGACGCCGCGCATCGCGCCGCCGGCGAGGCCGCGCTCCGTCGCGGCGAGGTCGCCGTCGTCACCTACGCCGCCGGCGTCGGCAGCCGCTGGACGCAGGGCGCCGGCGTGGTGAAGGGCCTGCACCCGTTCGCGAAATTCTCCGGCCGCCACCGCAGTTTCATCGAGGTCCATCTCGCCAAGACGCGCCACCTCGCCCGCGCGCACGGCGCGACGATTCCCCACGTGTTCACCACGAGCCATCTGACCCACGCGCCGATCGAGTCCCGCTTGCGCCAGCTCGTGGGCGACGCACTCGGCCGCGACGTCTGGCTCTCGCCGGGCCGCTCGATCGGCCTGCGCCTCGTGCCGACCGTGCGCGACCTCCACTTCGCGTGGGAGGAGACCGCGCAGCAGCGTCTCGACGAACAGAAGCAGAAAATGCGCGACAGCGTGCGCGCCGCGCTGACGAACTGGGCGCGCGCGACCGGCGAAGGCGCCGACTACACGGACAACCTGCCCGCGCAGTGCCTGCATCCCGTCGGCCACTGGTTCGAGATTCCCAATCTCCTCAAGAACGGCGTGCTCGCCCGCCTGCTCGCCGCGCATCCGCAGCTCCGCACGCTCGTCGTGCACAACATCGACACGCTCGGCGCCACGCCCGATCCCGCGATGGTCGACTGGTTCCAATCCGCCGGCACCACGCTCGGCTGGGAAGTCATCACGCGCCGGATCGACGATCACGGCGGCGGCCTCGCACGGGTCGACGACCGCGTGCGCCTCGTCGAAGGCCTCGCCCTGCCGCGCGAGGAGGACGAGTTCGCGCTGACCTACTACAACACGAACACCTGCTGGATCGACCTCGACCGCCTGCTCGCGCTCTTCTCCCTTACTCGCGCCGATCTCGCCGATGCGGAAAAATGCGCCGCCGCCGTCCGCACGCTCGGCGCTCGCCTGCCGACTTACGTCACGCTCAAGGACGTGAAGAAGCGCTGGGGTCACGGCCAGGAGGACGTCTATCCCGTCGCGCAGTTCGAAAAACTCTGGGGCGACATGACCGCCCTGTCCGAGTGCTCCAACACCTTCGCCCTCGTCTCGCGCCTCCGCGGGCAGCAACTGAAGGACCAGGCGCAACTCGACGGCTGGGCCCGCGACGGCTCCGCCGCCGCGATCGGCGAGCTCTGCGACTTCTCCTGAATGCCGCCGGCGCCACGCACCGCCGGCTCCCCATTCGCCCCCACGTCTATCGGAATCGGTCACCTAATCGGTGACAATTCGCTCGGCGCCAACTCGGCGCGTCGGGCGAAGACCTTCGGCACGACGCGCCGCGCGAAGGCCAAACGCACGGCGGGCGTGGAGCGATTCCGGACTTTTCCCTTGCTCCGCGCCGCGCGCGCGCCGCTCAATCGCCGCGATGCCCGTGCGCTTTCGCATTCTCGGCAGCGGCAGCAACGGCAACGCCGCTCTCCTCACCACCGACGACACGCGGGTGCTCGTCGACGCCGGCTTCTCCGCGCGCCGGCTCGGCGAGATGCTGGCCGCCGCCGGCGAGTCGCTCGAGCGCATCGACGCCATTTTCCTGACGCACGAGCACGGCGACCATGCCTCCGGACTGGGCGGCCTCGCGAAGCACCCAAACATCCGCGTCTTCGCGAACCACGGCACGGCGCAGGCCGTGCAGCGCACGCTCAAGCACCGCGCCAACTGGCAGGTCTTCGAGACCGGCGCGACGTTCCGCTTCCGCGACCTTGAGGTCAGCGCGTTCTCGGTGCCGCACGACGCGCAGGATCCGGTCGGGTTCTTCATCTCGCACGGCCAGGAGGGCGACCTCTTCGCTCCGCGCCGCACGCTCGCTTGGCTCACCGACCTCGGCCACGCGCCGCAACACGTGCGCGAGCGCGTGCGCGACGCCGACGTGCTCGTGATTGAGGCGAACTACTGCCCGCGCCTGCTCGAGGCCGACACGAAGCGCCCGTGGTCGGTGAAACAGCGCATCAACGGCCGGCACGGCCACCTCTCCAACGAAGCCGCGCGGGAGCTGCTGCAATCGGTGGCGAACCCGCGCTGGCGCCACGTGTTTTTCGCGCACCTCAGCCGCGACTGCAATTCGCCGGCCGCCGTCGAAGCCGCGTGCGGTCCCGCGCTCGCGGCGCTGCGGTGCAACTTCTCGGTCGTCGCCCCGGGCGGCGCGAGCGAGCCGTTGGAGTTTTAGGCGAAAACAGAAACGCCGTCCCGCGGGCCGGCGTCGGAGGGGGATGGCGCGCGCGTCAGGCCTTGGCCGGCTTCTGCGCCTTGCTCTCGTTTTCCTCGATGTATTTCCGGGTGGCCGCCGGCAGCTCGTGCCACATGCGCCAGGCGATGAACGCGCCGACGAGCGCGAAGGGCATGAGGAAGATCGGCCACCAGCGCCAGCTGTTGGCGGAGAGGTAGCCGACGCAGATCGATTGGATGCCGCTGCCAAGATAGACGCAGCCGTCGACGATGCCCGAGCAGGTCGCCGTCGCCTTGCGGCCGCCGAAATCCGCCGCCGCCGTGCCCGACATCAGCGAGTGCACGCCGGTGACGGCCGCGACGATGAGCAGTGCAGCAACGCCGACGAGCCACGGCATCGAGAAGATGAACATGGCCATGACCGCCGCCATCATGAGCATGAAGCACGAAAACAATGCCGCCGGCGGTCCGCGGCGGGATTGGAAATACTTGTCGGAGATGAGGCCTCCCGCGAAACCACCCACGATGCCGAAGATGCAGAGTAGCAGGCCCCAGTTGTTGAGGATGCCCTCGGCCCCCTTTTGCGGCACGTCGTGCGCGAAGACCGTATACCACTGCATGATGCCGTTGCGGAGCACGCCGGAGGTCAGTTCGACGCCGGCGACGAGGAGCATGATCGGACTGCCGAAGACTTTTTTCAGCAGATCCATCGTGGTGTATTCCTCGTGCATGTGACCGGAGGACGCGTCGTGGGTGTCGAGGTGCGGGAAACCGGCGTCCTCGGGCAGTTCCTTGATCAGCCAGGCATCGAGTGCCATCCAGATGATGAGCAGCGCCGCCGGCACGAAGAACACGGTCCAAGTCGCATCGACATGGACGCCGTCAGGCATGAAGAGCGCGCGGAGCGTATCTTGCAGCCAGCCGACGTTCCACGTCGGGCTCTTCCTCGTCATCTCGATGAGCGCGCGGCCCCAATCGAAGGCGAAATACACGCCGAACGAAATGAGCGTGCCGAAGATCGCGCCGAACACGCCGCGCTCGCGGACGTGGAACCAGTTCGCCTTCACCTTGATGATCGAGACGGCGCCGTAGCTCTGGAAATACATGTTGAGCGCGTAGACGATCGAGAACACCACGACCAAGTTGAACTGCGCGCGGTCCGTCACCGCCATCCACGTGAGGACGCCCATCGCGATGTTCGCGATCGCCGAGCCGGCGGCGGCGATGAGGATGCCGGCCTTGCCACCGATCTTGTCGACGAGCGGGCCGTTCACGAGGAACGAAAGACCGTAGGTGATCGTGCCCGCCGCGAAGATGAGGCCGAAGTCCTCGTTCGTCATCCGCGCGCCGAAGGAATTCTTCGCCACCGTGAGGTTGTAGCGCCCCATGTAGAGGAACGCATACGTCATCCCAAGCGGGAACCAGTTGATGAACCGCCGGCTCAGGAACCACGGGCCGTGCTTGAGCGGGTTGTTGTAGAAGTAGATGCCGACGACACAGAGTAGGCAGAGGGCGACGATGCTGAGCGACATGAGGGCGAGAGAAGAAGTGGGCCAACGACGCGAAACGCGCCTTTTTGTGTAGTGGAACCCCCGGGCATGGCACGGAAAAACTACTAACCGCCTGTAACAAATCGTTCCGCTCATGGTGACACAGCCTTTTGCTTTGCACCGGCCCCCGGCCGGGCCTTCTTTTCGCCCCGCATGACGCCCGTGCCTTTCCGCCGCACCAAAATCATCGCGACTCTCGGCCCCGCCACCGAGAGCGAAGCGATGCTCACGCAATTGATGGAGGCCGGCGTCGATGTCGTCCGCCTCAACATGGCGCACGCCAACCACGACTGGACCCGCACCATCATCCGCCGCATCCGCGAGGTTTCGCGCAAATGCGGCCGCGAAGTCGCGATCATGATGGACATCAAGGGACCCGAGATCCGCACCGGCGACGTCGCCCTCCCCATCGAGCTGAAGGCGGGCGAGATTTTCGACTTCTCCGTCAAACCCGACAACGAGACCGAACGCGCCGAGGAGGTCCGCTCCGTCGACGTCAACTACCGCAATCTCGTCAACGACATCCGCGTCGGCGACACCGTCCTCGTCGACAGCGGCCTCATCCGCCTCGAGGTGCTCGAGAAAAACGACACGCGCATCCGCTGCCGTGTGCTCACTCCGGGTGAGCTGAAGTCCCGCCGCCACATCAACCTCCCGGGCGTGCGGGTGAATCTCCCGTCCTTCACGGAAAAGGACCGCGGCGACACGCTCGTCGGCATCCAGGAAGGCATCGACTTCGTCGCGCTGTCCTTCGTCCGCGAAGGCAGCGACGTGCACGACCTCCGCACTTTCCTCAAGCAACACGGCTCGGCCGCGCGCATCATCGCCAAGATCGAGGACCAATCCGCCATCGAGCACCTCGAGGAAATCATCCGCGCCACCGACGTCCTCATGGTCGCCCGCGGCGATCTCGGCATCGAGATCCCCCTCGAAGACCTCCCCGTCGTCCAGCGCCGCTCCGTCTCCATCTGCCTCGCCATCGGACGCCCCGTCATCATCGCCACCCACATGCTCGAGTCGATGATCGGCCAGCCGATGCCCACTCGCGCCGAGATCACCGACGTCGCCAACGCCGTCTACGAACGCGCCGACTGCGTCATGCTCTCCGGCGAAACCACCGTCGGCAAATACCCCCTCGAGTGCGTCGCCATCCTCGACAAGATCTCCCGCCGCATCGAACAGGAGATGGCCGCCGACATCGAGGAACCCGCCGTCTTCATCGCCGAGCGCATGAAGCTCCTCCGCTCCGCCGTCATCATGGCCAACGAGCTGCCGAACTCCTCGCTGCTCTGCTTCACGCGCCGCGGCATCACCGCCGCCGGCCTCGCCGCCCACCGCCCCACCTGCGCGCCGATCCTCGCCGTCACCGACTCGATCGACACGCTGCGCCACCTGAAGATCGTCCGCGGCGTCGAACCCTATCTCCTCCACCCCTTCGGCGATCCGGAAAAAACCCTCGAGCGCGCCGTCTCCGCCCTGCGCAAACTCGGCCGCCTCAACGCCGGCGACAAAATCGTCATCGTCTCCGACATCACCACCGAGACGAATCAGCGCGTCGACAGCATCCAGCTCCGCACCGTCGAGTAAGGTCGCGCCGGACGAGCGGTGACGCACCGTTCGTCAACGTTCTATCGACACCGTGCGCAGCGCGTGTTCAATCCGCCGGCATGTTACGTTGTGCGGTTTTGTTCACGCTCGTCGTTAGCCTCGCGCGCGCAGCCTTCCTCGCCCCAGACGCGCTCGATCCGCTCCAAGTCGTCCCGCCGCCGCCCGCCCCCGACTCCATCGTCGCCGAAGCCGAACGCGCCACGCTTGCCCTGCTCGCGCAGAACCGCACGCCCGAACAGGTCGCCCTCGCCCGCCGCTGGGAAAAATACGACGTCTTCAAGATGGTCCAGCCCGTCGTCGGTGACTGGGCGACGGCGCAGACGCTCCCGAAACTCGCGGCGTTCATCAAAAACTCCACCGGCGAAACGCGTCCCTTCACCGACCGCGCCAAGAACACCTACGCCCGCCTCCGGCCCCATCAGGACAACCCCGCGCTCGTCCTCGCCCTCGAAAACAAACCCGACGGCGCCTCCTACCCCAGCGGACACTCCACCGCCGCTTGGCTGCACGCCACGCTGCTCGCCGCCGCGCTCCCGGAACACGCCGCCGAATTCACCCACCAAGCCGAGCTCGTCTGCCTCAGCCGCCTTTACGGCGGCGCGCATTATCCGAGCGACGTCGTCGCCGGCCGCCGCCTCGGCACCGCGATCGCACAGGCCATGCTGAAGTCCCCCGAGACCCAGCACGCTCTGGAGGAAATCCGCGCAGAATTCGCCGCCGCGCTCGCCGCGCACAAAAAAGCCGCATGAGGCAGCCCGCGCTCTCCGAGCGAGGGTGCTCCGCCAACGCATCGGCCCCTCGCCCTCCGGTAGGGGCGGTTGCCCCAACCGCCCTCAGCCGCTCCGCTCAAGTTCGTTTCCGCGCCGTCGCCCCCTGCGCCGCCGCACGCCTCGGCTCGCCCGCTCAATCGCCGATCCGCGCAAACCGCACCACGCGCTGCCCGCCGACCTCGACGATCTCGCTCCACATCCCCGCGGGCCGCACCCACGTGCCACGCTCGCCGTAGAGCGCCTGATAAACCACGAGCGGCTCCAGCGTCTCCGAATGCCGCGCCAGCCCGAGCACGCGATACTCGTTGCCCTTGTAGTGGCGGTAGAGTCCGGGTTTCGGTTCAGTCGGCAACGGCGGCAAATCGCTCATGGCCGCCAATCCACCGCGCCCCTCGCCGCAGCGCAAGCCTCCCCGCCACCCGGCGAAAGTTCTTAATGAGCAACTTTGCTCGAACGCGTTGCGTCGTCTCGCGCTCGCGCGTCGTGCGGCCGCGCTCCGAACCGGAGCGACGCACCGCGCGCACGCCGCCTGCGACGTCTACGCGCCGCGCCGGTGCCGCAAGCCCCGCTTGCCTCTGCGCCCTTTCTGTCCTCTGTCTTCTGTTCTCCGTCCTCCGATTTCCGTCCTCCGACATGGCCAACGCTCCCATTCCCGTCACCGTCCTCACCGGCTTCCTCGGCGCCGGCAAAACCACGCTGCTCAACCGCATCCTCACCGAGCAGCACGGCAAGAAAATCGCCGTCATCGAAAACGAGTTCGGCGAAGTCGGCGTCGACAACCAGCTCGTGATCCAGAGCGACGAGGAAATCTTCGAGATGAACAACGGCTGCATCTGCTGCACCGTGCGCGGCGACCTCCTCCGCATCCTCGCGCGCCTCATGAAGCGCAAGGACCGCCTCGACGCCATCCTCATCGAAACCACCGGCCTCGCCAACCCCGCGCCGGTCGCACAAACCTTCTTCACCGACCCGGAGATGCGCGAGCAGTTCTCCCTCGACGGCATCGTCACCGTCGTCGACGCGAAACACATCCTGCTCCACCTCGACGACTCGCCCGAAGCGCTCAAGCAAGTCGCTTTCGCCGACGTCATCCTGCTCAACAAGACCGACCTCATCACGCCCGCCGAACTCGACGCGCTCGAGCAACGCCTCCGCCGCATCAATGCCGTCGCGAAAGTCTACCGCGCGCAAAACGCCGCCGTCCCGATCGACCGCGTGCTCAATCTCGGCGGTTTCAAACTCGAGCGCGCCGTCGAAGTCGACCCGCAGTTCCTCGAGATGGAATACCCCTTCGAGTGGGCCGGCGGCTACGAACTGCAACCCGGCGAACACGAACTAGAGATCGGCCACGATCCCGCCGAAGCCGACGAGCACGACTGCGGCCACGACCACGATCACGGCGACCACGCGCACCACCACCACGGCGAACACGATCACGAGTGCGGTCCCGACTGCGGCCACAACCACAACGAACTCGATGTTGTCGTTCTCCCTGTAGCCGGGGTCGTTGACCCCGGTTGGCCAGGCTCAGCGAGCCCGGCTACAACCGCTGCTTTCGAGAAAGTCATCCACGAGGTCGTCCAAGTCTTCTCCGACTGGGAAAACATCGTCCTCCCCGGCGAGCCGCTCATCGTCGGCTCGAAACTCAACCGCCTCAAACTCGCCAACGAATACGGCAAGTTCCGCCTCACGATCCCCGCCGCCGGCCGCTATCTGCTCTTCACCGGCCACGACGTCCCCACGCATCTCTATGCTGTAGCCGGGGTCTCCGACCCCGGCCCGGGCTCAACGAGCCCGGCCACAGAGCCACGCTTCCTCCGCTACGCCTGGGACCGCACCTTCCGCCACGAACACTCGCACGACGAAGCCGTCTCCTCCGTCGGCATCAGCGTCCCCGGCGACCTCGACGGAAAGAAGCTCAACGACTGGATCTCGAACCTCCTCCAGAAACACGGCGGCGACATCTACCGCATGAAGGGCGTGCTCTGCGTGAAAGGCACCAACAAGCGCCTCGTCTTCCAAGGTGTGCACATGCTCTTCGACGCGAAGTTCGACCGCGAATGGCAGCGCGACGAAAACCGCACCAACACCCTCGTCTTCATCGGCAAAAACCTCGACCGCGCCGCGTTGACCGAAGGCTTCAAAGCCTGCCTCGTCTGACCGCGCCGAATAGTTCCTGTAATCACCGACCAGCGTTCGCTGGTCGCCCCCCGGCAGCGGTTGGATGCGCAACGAAGCGCTCGTAAACCCAGCGGCTTCTCTCCTCCACCGTCCGTCCGCCAATTTCCTCACGTCGTCCCGGACCGCCGCGCGATCGCGTGCAACTCCGCGACGCTGGTCGCGCCGAGTTTCGTCATGACGTTCGCCCGATGAAACTCCACCGTGCGCACGCTCACGCCGAGCGCCTCGGCGATCTCGCGGCTCGTTTTTCCCTCGAGCACGTGGCTCATCACCTGTTGCTCGCGCCGCGAGAGAACCTTGCCGACCGCCGCCGCGTTGGCGCGCTCGGCCGCCAGCGCCGCACGGAACCGCGCCGAGAAATACTCGCGCCCTCGCGCCACCGCCCGCAGCGCCTCGCCCAACTCCGCCGGCGGCGCATCCTTCTCGAGATAGCCTTCCACGCCGCTTTCCCGCACCCGCGTCAGCGCCAGCGGATCCATCAGCGACGACAGCACGAGCGAACGAAGTTGCGGCCGCGTCTGCCGCGCCGCGCGCACGAAACCCAGCCCGTCCACGCCCGGCAGCTGCAAGTCGACGAGCAACACGTCCGGGCGCGCCGCTTCGAGCGCCGCGAGCGCCTCCTCGCCCGTGCGCGCCGTCCCCGCGAGCGCGAAACCCGGCTGCGTCGCCAGCCATCGCTCCAGAAACGCGCGAAACATCCCCTGGTCTTCCACCACGAACACGCGGCACGTCGCCGCAAACTCCGCGGGCGCGCTCATGCGACCTGCCGCGCCTCCCGCGCCGCCGGCAACACGAAACCGAACTCCGCTCCACCGCCCGGCGCCGCTCGGTTGCTCAGCGGCACGTTCAACTGTCGGCAAATTTCCCGGCACAGGCGCAGTCCGAGACCGCCCGCGCTGAACACCGCCCCGTCATCCTGCAACCGCGCCGCGACTTCCGCCGGCAGGCCCGGACCGTCATCGCTCACCACGAGTTGCACGCCGCCGGCCGTCGCGCTCGCGGATACGATCACCCGCGTGCGCGCGTGCTTCACGGCGTTGCCGATGAGATTGCGCACGAGCGTCTGTGCGAGGACGAGATCGGTCTCCACGCGCAGACCCGCCGGCAGTTGCAGCTGCAACTCCACCCGCGCCCGATCCGCGAGGCTGCGATGCATGGTCACCGCCGGCGCCACCAACAGGTCGAGCGAACGCGACGCGATCTCCGGCGTCCCGGCGCGCAACCGCGCCCACAACACCAGATCCTCGATCAGCAGCAGCAGCGCGCGGCCCGTGCCGGCAACGTCGCGCGGGAAACTCGCGTCGCCGCGCGCATCGCGCTGCTCGATCAGGTGCTCGGCGGTCTGCGTCAGGCCGCTCAGCGGGCCGCGCAGATCGTGGCCGAGCACCGCGAGCATGCGATCCTTGTCCGCGTTGGCCGCCTCCAGTTCGCGCGTGCGCTCGCGGACCTCGAACTCGAGTTCGTCGGCATAAGCCTCCTGCATCGCGTGGCGTTGCTCGGCCTCGGCCATCGCGCGCTGTTGCGCGGCGATCTTTTCCTCCTGCAGGCGGGCAAAGCGATCCGCCAGCGCCAGCGAGAGCAGCAGCATTTCCACCGCCGAACCCATCATGATCGCGCGCGCGGAGAAATTCAGCGGCAGCGACAGCAACCAGATCGTCGCCGCCGGCGCAGCTCCGGCCGTCAGCAACGCAAACGAGAGCACGAAATACCGCGCTTGCGCCGCGCCCGCCCGCCACGCGACACCCGCCGCCACGAACAACACCACGTGCGTCGCCGCCACTCCGCCCACGACAAAGTGCAGCCAGATCGTGTTGTTGACCCACAGCATCGTCGGCGCGCCCGCCGCGAGCACGAGCGTGAGCGAACGCGCGACGCGCACGACGAAATCGAGCCGCGGCGTGCGCTGCGGCAGTTCGAGGAACACGCGCGCGAATTGCACGAGACAGAACCCGCTGCCCGCCAGTCCGAGCATCAGGCAGGTTTCCATCACGGGCGAACCGAGCGCCAAACCGAACACCTGATGCTCGCTCCGCCAGAAAAACATGAACACGCCCGCCGCGCCGAGATAGCCGAGATACCAGCCGATGTCGCGATGCCGCAGCCGCACGCCGAGCACACCGTTGTAGACGAGCAGCGCGAGCAGGATGCCGAAATAACATGCCTCAACGACCGTGTTCTTGGTTTGCGCGGCGAGGAACACCCGCACTTCCGGCCACCACACCGGCCGCAGCCACACGCCGAAATGATCCTCGAGCCGCATCACGCACACCCGCTCGCCGTGCGCCGGCACCTCGACGAGGAATGCCGCATCGCGCCCCCACAGCGATTTCTCCGCCGCCGGCACCCACTCGCCGGCGCGTTGCCGGTTCCAGCCGCCGCGGCCGTCGCTCGTCCAAAGATCGATGCGATCGGTGTAATACTCCGCATCCGCCAGCACGCCGCGCTGCGGCGCGTCATTCGTGTTCCGCAAAACGAATTTCACCCACACCGCCTCGCCGTAGAACGACTGAATGTAGCCCGGCCCGCTCCAGCGCCGCCACTCCGCCGCCGGCTGCGCGAGCGCCTGCGCGAACGTGAAACTCGCCACCGGATCGTGCAGCACCTCGACCGTCGCGTCCGCGCCCTCCGGCAGCGCATGCATCCCGGCGCGATCCCCCGCCACGCCCAGCATCAGCACGCCGACCACGGTGACGGTCAGCACCAACACGAAGAACAAATCGAACCTGCGGGCCAGCACAGCCGGGGGCATCACGGCAGTTCACGACACCACTCCCGCCGCCGCAAGCGCCCAATCCCCCGACCTCGTAGAACTACGAGGTTTGCCGCCTTGGCCCCACCGCAGCCGCGCGCAGCTTCACCGCACCGAACCTTTCCGCCCCCACTTTTCCATGCTCCACCGCATCGCCGCTTTCCTCCTGGTCGTTTCTCTCGCCACCGTCGCTTCGGCCCAACTCATCGTCGGCCAGAGGATCGGCGTGGACATCAACACCACTTCGCCCGACGGCAACAACGGCACCGCGACCAATTGGACCTCGATCAACACGTTTGGTGGCAGCGAAACGGGACTTGAACTCACCACCGGCAACTCGACGAGCGTCAGCGCCACACTCACGACGAATGGCAGCGGCGGATTCAACACCCTCGGCGACTACGCCGCCGGAAACGGAATCACCAGCGCACCGGCTTCCGTCACGAGCGACGGTGCTTGGGGCACCGCCACCGGCACCAACACGCTCACGCTCACCTTTTCCGGCTTGGACAATTCGCTCATCTACAGTCTTGAGATTTTCAGCGTCGCGCACGGCCTCAGCTTCTTCCTAGACAGTGACACGCCGAGCATCAATGGCGTCGCGACCGTCTGGTCCACTGGCTTCGAAAGCCGGGGTGTCCGATACTACCAGACCACCGGCGCCATTTTTGCCGACCTGACCACCGATGGCGCGGGCAACCTCTCGTTTGCGATCAGCGACGCCATCAACCGCAACGCGATCCTGAACGGCGCCATTCTCACCGCGACCCCCAGCGCCGTGCCGGAACCGTCGACCTACGCCGCCGCCCTCGCCGCCGTAGCTCTATGCGTGACCGCGATCCGCCGCCGCCGCGCCACCGCCGCACCGACAACTTAAACTCAAACTCTCCACCTGAACTCGCGAGAAAGCCCGGCCCGCGCCGGGCTTTTTGGTCGATCCGCCCGCCACATGCATCCGTCTCCGCGCGCTTCACTCCGTCCGCTCCAGCACGCTCTCTCGCTCGGTCTCGCCACGTTGCTCATCCCGGCCGTCGAAGCGCAGGTTCAAATCACCAGCACCGTCACTGTGCCCACCGACCAGTCCTCGCCTTGGGACATCGGCAACGATCTCTACGTCGGATTCATCTTCACGGACGGCACGCTGAACATCCAGAGCGGCAGCGCGGTCACTAACACCTACGGCTACATCGGCTACGCCGCGAATGGCACCGTCAACGTCGACGGCGCCGGCTCGACTTGGACGAACCTCAACGAACTCAGATTGGGCAACTACTACTCTAGCATCGGTCAGCTCAACCTCACCGGCGGCGCCACCGCCTCCGCGGACTTGACGGTTTTCGGCACCGCCTCAAGTAACTCGCAGGGCAAAATCTCGATCGACGGCCCCGGTTCGTCGTTCACCACCGGCTACTTCTACCTCGGTGAGTCTGGCTCCGGCTCACTCTCCGTCACCGGCGGTGGCACGTTCGCCACCACTGTCACCTGGACGTCGAACCACGTCGGCCATAACGCGGGTTCTAGCGGCGCGATCACTGTCAGCGGCACCGGCTCCACCTTCACCAACGCCAGCGACCTCTTCCTCGGCTCCAGCGCCACCGGCACGATGACCGTCGCCGACGGCGCCCACGCCAGCAGCGCCCGCTACACCTATCTCGGCTACCAAAACGACGGCACCGGCACACTCACGGTCAACGGCACCGATGCGGTCTACACGGCCCACGACTACATCTGGAACGGATACAACGGCAACGGCACCCTCATCGTGAAAGACGGCGGCGCGATCAATTTCGACTCGGGCTCCACGCAGCGCGTCATCCAACTCGGCGTCAACAGCGGCAGCTCCGGCACGCTCAAGATCGGCGACGGCGGAGCCGCCGGCACCATCGCAGCCGCCATTGCCGGTGGCTCCGGCACCGGGCAAGTGGTTTTCAACCACACCGGAGCGGTCGGCGGCGGCACCTACATCTTCGCCTCGACGATCGAGGGAGGAATCGACGTCGTCCATCGCGGTCCGGGCGCCACGTCCCTCACCGGCGCCAACACCTACACCGGCAGCACCACGATCGAGGACGGCACGCTGCTCGCCAACAACACCACCGGCTCGGCCTTCGGCTCCGGCAGCGTCACCGTCCAAGCGGGCGCCACGCTCGGCGGTAGCGGTTTCATCGACGGTCCCACCACGCTCGAGTCCGGCGCCCACCTCGCGCCCGGCAACTCGCCCGGCACGCTCTCGTTCACCAACGGCCTCACGCTCAACGATGGCGCCGTGCTCGATTTCCAACTCGGCACCACCAGCGACCTCATTCGCGTCAGCGGCGGCACTCTGACCGGCTCCGCCTCCGCCGGCGGCATCACGCTCAACCTCAGCAACGCCGGCGGCTTCACCGCCGCCAGCTACACGCTCTTCGATTTCTCCGGCGCCACCACCAGCAGCTTCACCGCCAGCGACTTCATTCTCGGTTCCACGGTCAGCGGCTACACCTACTCGCTCGCCCTCGTCGGCTCCACGCTCCAACTCACCGCCGTCCCCGAGCCCGCCACCACCGCCGCCCTCCTCGGTGCCGCCGCTCTGAGCCTGGCCGCCTACCGCCGTCAGCGCCGCGCGTCGGTCCAGTCGCGCGCCGCCTGAACTGTCACCTAATAGGTGACAGTTTCTCGCACGCGCCAGAGCGAGAAACTCCCGCCGCACCGCCCGCTGAGTAACCTATTAGGTTACTCGCCCGATCACTCGCTCACCGCGCCAGCGCCGGATAGGTGAACAGGAAAAAGTGCAGCGCGTTCAGCGACCAGTGCGCGAGCACGCTCGCCTCGACGCGCTGCGTCCGCTCGTAAACCCAGCCATAGCCCGCGCCCGCCACCGTCGCGAGCGCCACGTATTTCCAACCGCCCGCCGCGTGCGCGAGGCCGAACGTCACCGCGCCGACCGCCAGCGCGAGCCAGTTGCCGCCGCGCCGCTGCGCCCACGCTCGCCGCAACCCGCCTTGCACGAACCCGCGGAACAGCGCCTCCTCCGCCGTGCACGTGAACAGCAAATTCACCGCCAGCCACAGCGGCGCCTCCGCCGGCAGCTTCGGCGCCCAGCGCACGTAGCCGAGCGCGAACGATCCTGCCAACACGACCGCAATCGTCAGCGGTGCAATCTTCGCGACCTCGCCCAGCACGCTGCGCCCCTCGCGCGCCGAGCCCACGCGCGCGTGCGCCAGCCCGAGCAGCGCGAGCGCGATCAGTGTCTTGTCGAAATTCACATAGAGCGAAAACGGCACCGCATCCGGCGTGAACCGCACCGGCCCGATCACGCGCGGATTCGCGAAGCCCGGCATTCCGTGCGTCATCAACGCCACCGCCGCCACCAGCACGATGCCTGCCTCCAGTCCCCGCCGACCGCGCGGCGCGCCGCCATCGCTCGCCCACAAGTGCGCGGCCCAGAACCACACGACGGCCACGCACGCGCCGGTCGCGTCGAGCGCGCCCGCCCACCACGACACACCGAGCGCGGCCACCGTGATCCACTGCCACGCCGGCCGGCCGAACCACACGCCCGGTAGCCACAACGCCGCCACCGCCACTGCCAGGAACGCGCACGCCAACATCATGCGGCCACCCTACGCGCTCCGCCGCCCGCCGCGCACCAAAATTCCCGCGCTCCCGTGCCACACGCCGCGCGCTTGACCCGCCCCGACGGCATTGCGAACGTCGCCCCGCGTGACGTCCCCCGCCACACCGACACCCAAGCCGACGCTGTTCATCAGCTACGCCTCCGAGGATCGCGAAGCCGCGCGTCGACTGCGCGACACGCTCGCCGCGGCCGGTCTCGACGTGTGGTATGACGAAAACGAACTCGGCGGCGGCGACTCGTGGGACGCCAAGATCCGTCGCCAGATCCGCGAGTGCGACTACTTCATGCCCGTCATCTCGGCCAACACCGAGCGACGCAAGGAAGGCTACTTCCGCCGCGAGTGGCGCCTCGCCGTCGAGCGCACGCTCGATATGGCCGACGACGTGATGTTCCTCCTGCCCGTCTGCATCGACGGCACCTCGGAGAACAACGCCCGCGTCCCGGAAAAATTCTTCGCCGTGCAATGGCTTCGTGCTGCCGGCGGCGCCGCGACACCGGCCTTGGAAAACCTCGCGCGCCGCATCGCCACCGGCGAGCACCTTGCACCGCTGCCGCCGCGCGGCCGCGCCGAGCCGCCGATCTCACGCGCCACGACCACGCCCGCGCACGGTGCTCCTCCGCCGCTGCCGACGAGCCCGGCGCCGCACGACTCTCATTCCGCCAACCACGACGGCCCGCCGCCGATGCCGCCGTTTCCCCACGTGCAAGGCAACGGCATGCCCGCCGGCCTGAAATTCCTCGCCGAAGTGATCTGGTGGGTCATCACCGCGGCGTGGCTGCTCCTCCGCCGCGCGCCGAAGTGGATTCGCATCATCCTCATCGTCTGGGCGTGCATTTCGTTTTTCTCCTATTGCGTGCGCAGCCGCTCAGCGCCCCCGACCGGGAAAGCCCCCGCGGAGAAAACCGAGAAGCGCAACAAGCCCCAGCTCACGGCCGCCGACCTCGCCGCCGCGCAGAAGGCCCTCAAGGAATCCGGCCTCCCCGCCGGCCTCGCCGAATTCGGCAACGAAGTGGCCAAGCGCCTCGCCACCGAGATCAAAAACTCCGAAGCCTCCGACAAACAGATCGTCGCCGTCCCCTTCCACGCGGGCATCACCGACGAAAAGGACGCAGCGTTTCTCCGCCAGGTCTTCACGCCGCTCTGGGGCCGCCTCTCCATTGAGCGCGCCGGTGAAACCGGTCTCATCGCCACGCCGCTCCCCGCGCCGTCGAATGAAGCCCTCGCCGCCCTCGGCAAACGCCTCGACGCCGGCTTCGTGCTCGGCGCGCGCATCGTTCGCCCCACCGCGACTCCCGCCGCACCCGCAAATCCGCCCGCCGGCGAAACGGCCGCCCCGGCGACTCCCGCGAGCGAGGCCAGCCTCGAGATCGTTCTGATCAAAAGCGAGACCGGCGCCGTCGCGTGGTCCGGCACTTTCGTGCTCACGGAAGATCCCTCGGCAATCGCGAACCGCATCGCGGATGGCGTGCTCACCGCCGCGAAGCCGCAGTGACGCGCCTCACCGCGCCGCCTGCCGCTCTTCCCACTCGTCGATCGTCTTCGGCCAATCCGAGTTGAGCAGCCGCGAGAGCGAGCGATCCGCCAGCAGCTTCCCGCCCGTCTGGCAGCGCGGGCAATAGTTCACCTCGTTCTCCGCGTAGCGGATCCGCTGCACCGCCGTGCCGCACACCGGACACGGCTCGCCGAACTTCCCGTGCACCGCCATCTCCGGGCGAAACGCCGTGACGTTCGCCGGGAATTTTTCTCCCGCCTCCGCGCGCAATCGCTCGGTCCACTCGCGCAGCGTGCGCTGCGTCGCCCCGTGCAGTCGCGCGATCTCCCGGTCGCCGAGCTTCGACGTCAGCGCAACCGGCGACAGTCGCGCCGCGTGCAGGATCTCGTCCGAGTAGGCGTTGCCGATGCCGTCGAACAGCCGCGGATCGGTCAGCGCGCGTTTCAATGTGTGATTCTCGCTCCGCAACCGCGCCGCGAATTCCGCTGCCGTTGCCGCAAAGACATCCAACCCGCCGCGCGCGTGCGCCGCCAGACCCGCCTCGTCCGCGACGACATGCAGCGACGCCCGATGTTTCGTGCCCGCCTCGGTGAGCGTCAGCACGCCGTTCGCGAACCCGAGATGCGCGAGCGCGTTCTTCACCTTCAACTGCGCCGGCCCGGCGAGCGCGCCCCCAGTCCACTGCAGTCGCCCCGCGATCATCAGGTGCAACACGAGCCACTTCCCATCCTCGAATCCGAAAGCGATCCGCTTCCCCATTCTCCGCAACCGCGCCACCCGCTGCCCCGTGAGCGCATCGATCGGCGGCAGCGCCGTGCGCAGCACGAAAATATCGAGCACCCGCACACGTTCGAGCACCTGGCCCACGACACGCGCCTCCAGCGCTTCGAGGTAAACAGTGATGTCCGGCAGCTCGGGCACGCGCCCAAGCAAACAGGCCCGCCGCAAAAGACACGCCAATCCGGCGCGCAATCGCAGGCGACGGAGTTATCTCCGCGCCGAAGGTCGCAACGAGCGCCGCCTGGTCGAACGAACATGGTCTTCTTCGGTCCGGCCGAACGCGGTTTCACGTAGCGCCACCGCCCAGCCATTTTCATCGTGCCGCATGCCCCGTCGCTCCCTGCTGCTTCCCGCCGTCGCGTTCCTTCTGTTCTCCGCGCCGCTCGCGTTGGCGCAATCCTACGTCGGCTCCGGCCTCACGACGTTGCCGTTGATCGCCACCACGAATCGCTACCTGGACAACGCAGCCTGGGCGATCAACTCCTCCGGCGTCGTCGCCGGCGCCTCGGCCAACGATCTCTCCGAAAGTTATCCGGTCAGCTTCTCGAACGGCGTCCTGACCCAGCTGAGCCTCACCTACGGCGGCTGGGCCTACGGCATCAATTCGAACGGCGCCGTCGTGGGCGAGGCCTACTTCGGCGCCGGCTCGAGCCACCCCTTCGTCTACAGCGCCGGCGTGATGACCGACCTCGGCACCCTCGGCGGCGAAAACAACAGCGCCGCCTTCGGCATCAACAACTCCGGGGTCGTCGTCGGCTACGCCGCCACGGCCGGCGGCAACTCGTTCGCCTTCTCCCACTCCGGCGGCACGATGCAGAATCTCGGCGCCCTCGGCGGCGACTACAGCGGCGCGCGTGCCATCAACAGCTCGGGCACCATCGTCGGCTACGCCGGCAACGCCAGCAACAACGACCGCGCCTTCGTCTACAGCGGCGGGGTCATGTCGGACCTCGGCACGCTCGGCGGCGACACTTCCGATGCCTTCGCGCTCAACGATGCCGGCGCGATCGTCGGCGTCTCGCGCAACAGCAACGGCGACAACCACGCCTTCGCCTATTCCGGCGGCGTCATGCGCGACCTCGGCACGCTCCTCGGCGACACGTCCAGCGTGGCGCGGGGCATCAACGCCTCCGGCGCGGTCGTGGGCTACTCGACCGACGACGACGACAACAGCCGCGCCTTCTACTACGCCAACAGCGAGATGATCAGCCTCAACACACTCTTCGTCGGCTCGTTCAGCGACGGTGCCACCGCGAGCGGATTTGTGAGCCTCAACTACGCCTACGGCATCAACGACAGCGGCCAAATCGTCGGTTCAGGATCCTACTTCGACCTCGAGACGATGAACATCACCTCGCGCGGTTTCGCACTCACCGTGAGCGCCGTGCCCGAGCCCTCGACCTACGCCGCCATCCTCGCCGCCGCCGCTCTCTGCGCGGCAGCCCTGCGTCGCCACCGATCCCGCGTCAGCGCCGCCCGGACTTCGGCATAAGTGGTTCACCGGCCGCGACACGCTCGGCGCGAGTGGACGCCTAAACTTCCACCTTCAATTTCAACGGGCGCAGAGCGCCCCGGCCGCACACCGCACAAGCAGGACGCTGCTCGCAGTGATCTTGGTGCGCCGCATTCGGCGCGGACGAGTCGACGTCGCGCTCAGTGCCTCGCGGGTTCTCTTTCTACTCGCTACCCGCTACCCGCTACTCGCTACTGGGGAACCATGAATTTTGCCAAGCATTGGGCCGCCACGCTCGACGACTACGCGATCGACCTCGCGTGGTCGCCGGACGGCTCACTCCTCGCCGCCGCGTCCGCCGCCGGCGGCATCTCGCTCTACGACGCCGCGACCGGCGCCGTGAAGCACACGCTCACGGGCCACGAAGACGGCGCCAACTGCCTCGCGTGGTCGCCGTCCGGCGACGTCCTCGCCAGCGGCGGCCAGGACGGCTGCGTGCGTTTCTGGAGCGCCGCGACCGGCGCCCAAACCGCGGAAGCCAAACTCGGCAACGCGTGGGTCGAGCACCTCGTCTGGACCACCAGCGCTCAACCCTCCGCTCTCGGCGCTCAGCTTCTCTTCGCCGCCGCCGGCCGAAAACTCCTCGCTCTCCGCGCCGACGGTTCGACCGCGCACGCATTCCCCGACGCCCCAAAAACCATCGCCGCCCTCGCCGCGTCGCCATCCCTCAACTCTCAACCCTCCACTCTCAACTCCCCCGTCCTTCTCGCCGCCGCCTGCTTCGGCCACGTTTCCCTCTGGAACACCGCCGATTTCACGGCACACAAGGAATTCTCCTACGGCAACGCGATCTACGCGCTCACGTGGTCGCCCGACCGCCGCTGGCTCGTCGCCGGCTGCCACGACAACGCCGTGCACCTCTGGGCGCCCGCCGAGGATCTCGAGCTGCACATGAGCGGCTACGAGACGCGGCTGAAGGAACTCTCGTTTTCCCACGACTCCAAATGGCTCGCCACCGGCGGCGGTCGCGACGCTTGCGTCTGGGATTGCAGTGGCGCCGGCCCCGAAGGCCGCGAGCCGCTCATGCTCCCGCACAACAATCGCGTCGTCGCGGTCGCGTTTCAAAATTCCCACGGCCTGCTCGCCAGCGGCTCCGCCGAAGGCGAGTTCTCGCTCTGGGCGCCAGCGCGCAAGAATCCGCTTTTCGCCGAAGTGAAAATGCCCTCCGCCGCGACCAAGTTCGCGTGGCGCGGCGACGACGCGCTGCTCGCCGTTGGCACCGCCAAGGGCCAGCTCTTCGTCTTCAAGACCGCCTGACGCTTTCCTTGGTGGAACGCGTTGACCTCAACGCGTTCTGCTTGCCCGCAGTGGCATCCCCGCCGCGCCGCGCTCGCATCTGTGCCGGTCAAATTAGGCGAAAGCAGAGCGAGCGGAACACGTTCCGCCCTTGCTGCGCGCCGCGCCGCCGCAACCTTCCCGGCGTGCCTTCCACGCTTCCGCTCCGCCATCTTTTGCTCGCCCTCCTCGTCGTCGCGATTTGGGGCTCCAATTTTGTCGCGCTGAAGCTCGCGCTCGTCGATCTGCCGCCGCTGCTGCTCTGCGCCGTGCGCTTCGTCTTCGTGTCGCTGCCGCTCGTGTTCTTCCTGCCGCGGCCGGCGATCACCTGGGCGCAGCTTCTCACCTACGGCCTCACGATGTTCGCCGCGCAATTTGCCTTCATGTTTCTCGGCATGCGACTCGGCATGCCCGCCGGCCTCGCCTCGCTCGTGCTCCAGTTCCAGGTTTTCGTGTCGCTCGCGCTCTCGGTCGTGATGCTCGGCGAACGCGTGCGCCTCGTGCAGGTGGCCGGCGCGCTCGTCGCCGCCGGCGGTTTCTTCATCGTCGGCCGGCACACCGGCGGCGAGATGACGCTCGCGGGTTTCCTCTGCCTGCTCCTCGCCGCGGCCTCGTGGGGCTTCGCCAACGTCACCTCGCGCCGCCTCGGCAAAGTGAACCCGCTCGCGCTCGTCGTGTGGGGCGGGCTCGTGGTGCCGCTCCCGATGTTGGCCGCCTCGCTCGCCTTCGAGGGTCCCGGAGCCATCGCGCATGCCCTCACGCACACCGGCGCCACCGCTTGGGTGTGCGTCGCCTACACCGTCTACCTCTCGACGCTCGTCGCCTACACCATCTGGAGCTGGCTGCTCGGCCACTACCCCGCATCGACCGTCACGCCATTCACGCTGCTGGTGCCGGTGTTCGGCATGGTGACTTCGGCGATCTATCTGCATGAGTCGCTGCCGGGCTGGAAAATCGCCGCGGCCGCCTTCGTGATTTCCGGCCTCGTGCTGTGCGTCTTCGGCCCGCGTTTCACAGGGAAAATCCCCCAGGTCGCCCGGTCCTGACGCGCCGCTCGTCAACCGCCCAGCTCCGTTCGTCAGTTCGTCTTCGAGGCGGCGACGCTCGCACCGTCGGATGCGCGTCCGCATGCCCACCATCGCCGAGCGCTACTGTGCCCGCCATCGGATCAACGCCGAGCATTTCGCGCGCCGTGCGCTGCTGCGCTCATTGCCGCTCCAAGGACTGCTGCTTTATCCGCTGCTGAGCGCGCTTCCCGGTTTTTTCGATCCGGATCTCGAATTCGTTCGCGACATCGGCCGCCAGCGCACCCTGCGCGACTTCGCCGTCGACGCCGTCGATTTCAAAATCCATCCGGACAACTCCTCGTTCGCGCGCCGCGTCCTGAAGCTCCGCGTGTCCTCGCGCAAACTGCGCCGCCACCTGGCGACCGCGCTCGCGGAGAACGACGCCTCGCAAACACCGGCCCGCGCGTGACTCGGCGGCCCGGGCGGCCGCGATGGTCCTGCTTCAAGCGGCGAACACCACGTCGCGTTCCCCGCGCGTGAGTTCCCGCCAACGGCCAGGCGACAGCTGGAGCGACGCGAGCGTCAACGCGCCGATCCGTGCGCGCACCAGCCGCAACGTCGGATGCCCCACCGCCGCGGTCATGCGTCGCACCTGCCGGTTTTTTCCCTCGCTCAATTCCAGCGCCAGCCAGCAATCCGGCACGCTCTGCCGCACGCGGATCGGCGGCTCGCGCGGCGGCAACTCCGGCGCCGGCTCCAACCGCCGCACGCCGCACGGTTGCGTGCGATAGTCGCCGATCGTCACGCCGCGCGCGAGCTGCGCCAGCGCCGCGTCGGTCGGGATGCGCTCCACCTGCACCCAATATTCCCGCCGGTGCCCGCGCTCCGGATCGAGCAACCGCGAATTCAACCCCGCCTCGTCGCTGAGCAGCAGCAATCCCTCGCTATCCGCATCGAGCCGCCCGAGCGCGTAAACGTTCTTCGGCAAACCAAACTCCGCGAGCGTCCGCCACCGCGAGCCGGGCTCGGGCGTGAACTGCGAGAGGACGCCGTAAGGTTTGTGAAGAGCGAGGAGCATGGTGCGTCGCGCGACCAGATTGAGCGTCGCCCTATTCCCCGGCGCAAGCCTCCGCAAAACCGCGCGGGATCCACTGTGGGAGCGAGCTTGCTCGCGACGCTCCAAGCCACACCCCAGTCGGCACGCCGCGCCACTCGTGCTCGGAAACAGGTCGCCATGCCCTGACGCGAAAAAGTCACACCGCCTCTCGTCATTTGTGTTCATTCGTGTCCATTCGTGGTTCAACTGCTTCGCTCCTCCCCGTGGCCAATCCACCGCCGCCTCCGACCGTCCCGCAGATCTTCCTCGCCGCGCTGCGCCTCGGTTGCACGTCGTTCGGCGGACCGGTCGCGCACCTCGCCTACTTCCGCCGCGACTACGTCGAGCGCCGCCGCTGGATCGACGAGGCGCACTACGCCGACCTCGTCGCGCTCTGCCAATTCCTCCCCGGCCCCGCGAGCAGCCAGACCGGCTTCGGTCTCGGCTACCTCTGGCGCGGCTGGGCCGGCGGGATCGCCGCGTGGCTCGGCTTCACGCTGCCGAGCGCCGCGCTGATGACGGCCTTCGCGCTCGGCACGGGACAACTCAGCGCGCTCCTCGGCACCGGCTGGCTGCACGGCCTCAAACTCGCCGCCGTCGCCGTCGTCGCCCAAGCCGTGCTCGCGATGTGGCGCACGCTCGCCCCCGACACCACGCGCTCCGCCCTCGTGCTCGCCAGCGCCACCACGCTGCTGCTCGCACCCGTCGCGTGGATGCAGTTCGCCGTGATCGTCGCCGGCGCTGCCATTGGCGTCGCGTGGCTCCATCGTGACCGCACCGCGAAGCCGCAACGCCCCGCCGCAGCGTCCGCGCTTCCGTCCTTCCGCGCTTCCGCGATTTTTCTGGCGGTATTCCTCTGCCTCCTCGTCGCGTTTCCGGCAATTTGCCGTAATACGGCAAATTGGCCTGCGGCGTTGGCGGACAAATGCTACCGCGCCGGCGCGCTCGTCTTTGGCGGCGGCCATGTCGTGCTGCCGCTGCTGCAGCGCGAGTTCGTCGCAACGGACGGCGTCACGGCGGAGCAATTCCTCGCCGGTTACGGCGCGGCGCAGGCGATGCCGGGACCGCTCTTCACGTTCGCTGCCTTCCTCGGCGGGACCACGCACGGCATCGCCGGCGCGGCGTGGGCCACGCTCTGGATTTTTCTTCCCGGCCTGCTGCTCGTCGCCGCCGCACTGCCCTTCTGGCAAACGCTCCGCACCGATCCGCGCGCGCAAGCCGCTCTGCGGGGCGCCAACGCCGCCGTCGTCGGCCTGCTGCTCGCCGCGCTCATTCACCCGATCGGCCGCGCGGCGCTCGGCGATTGGCGCAGCGCGGTGCTCGTCGCCGCGGCGTTCATCGCGCTGCTCGTGCCCCGCGTGCCGGCGTGGGCCGTCGTGCTCGCCTGCGCAGTCACAGCGCAACTTATCGGACTCGCTTAACGGCGTGATTCCGCGCGTCACGTTTCGCGAAAGCGCTTGCCCTGTGCGCGCCGCGTGCGCATGCCTCCCCGCCGATGCGCCGCAAATTCTCCACGATCGCGCTGCTCGTCGCCTGGCTTTGTGCCAATGGCGCGGTGTGGAACGTCGTGCAGGTCGTCGCGTGGGCGAAGATGTTTCAGGACTACTCCGCCGTCATGCCGGTGCACGAGGCGCTGCGCGTGACCTTCGTCGGCGGCGAGGCGTGCGACCTCTGTCACGTTGCCCAATCCGCGCAGGACACCGCGCGCGACCAATTGCCGCGCGACGACGCCCTCGGCGGCAGCGACCGTGTCGTCCTCGCTTTTCACGCCACGCCTCCGGTCGTGGTGATCGCTCCTGATTTCGCCTGGCCGGGCCTCGCCAACGAGGCCGGCCTCACGCGCACCGATGCGGTGCCCGTGCCGCCCCCGCGCGTTTAACGCGCCCCCGAGCCCTCCCACCACGCTCCCGTCGACGCGCGCCTCGTAGCGCTGCGTCCGTTGCGTTTGGCCGCGCCGGCCTCCGTCCGCGCGCGCACGTCCCCGTCTCCCTGCGCGTTTTTCGCGCTCCTTCGTCATGCACTCGTTTTTCCGTTTCGCCGCTTCCCTCTCTCTCACGGCTCTGGTCGCCACCGCGTCCGAGCCCGCCTCTCCACCCGCCCGCGAGCCCGCCGTCGAACTCGACCCGTTGGTCGTCACCGGCGCCAGGGCCGCGCAGCCGCTCGTCGTCACCACTGATCCGAAAGCCCCCGCGCAACCCATGCCCGCGCACGATGGCGCCGATGCGCTGCGCGCCGTGCCGGGCTTCGCCGTCATTCGCAAAGGCGGCACCGACGGCGATCCCGTGCTCCGCGGCATGGCCGGCTCGCGCCTCGGCGTGCAGCTCGACGGCCAGTGCATCTTCGGCGGCTGCGGCAACCGCATGGATCCGCCGACCGCCTACGTTTTTCCCGCCGCCTACGACCGCATCACCGTCGTGAAGGGCCCGCAATCCGTCCTCCATGGTCCGGGCAACAGCGCCGGCGTCGTGCTCTTCGAGCGCACTTACCGCCGTCTCGCCGCGCGCGAGTCGTCGCTCTTCGGCTCCGTCACCGCCGGCAGTTTCGGGCGCTTCGACGCCGTGGCCGACGCCCGCACCGGCGCGCCCGACTGGCAAGTCCGCGCCACCGGCACCACCACGCGCGCCGACGACTACGCCGACGGCGCGGGCCGCGATGTGCACAGCGCCTACAAGCGCTGGAGCGCAAACGCCACCGCCGCCTGGACGCCGGACGCGCTCACGTTCGTCGAACTCTCCGGCGCGGTCAGCGACGGCGAGGCAGCCTACGCCGACCGCGCGATGGACGGCGTGAAATTCGCCCGCGAGAACTACGCGCTCCGCCTCCGCCGCGAACAACTCACCCCGCTCGTCGCCGCCGTCGAGCTGCGCGGTTTCCACAACTACGTCGACCACGTGATGGACAACTACTCGCTGCGGCCGTTCGCCGCATCGATGATGATGCCCAATCCCGCCGTCGCCAACCCCGACCGCGAGACCACCGGCGCCACCGCGCAACTCGAGCTCACGCCGGGCGAGTCCACGCGCCTCACGCTCGGCGCCGACACGCAGACCAACCTCCACACCGTCCGGTCGACGATGAACGAGACGACGATGCCCTATGAGGCGATGGCCCGCGTCCGCGACGCCCGTTTCAAACAACGCGGTCTCTTCGGCGAGGCCGCCATCGCGCCCGCGCCCGGCTCGCGCGCCTACGCCGGCGCACGCCTCGACCGCTGGGAAGCCACCGACAGCCGCGCTGCGGTCGCGCTCTCGATGATGAGCACCGCGCCGAATCCCTCCGCCGGCCACACGCGCACCAGCGATCTTGCCAGCGGCTTCGTCCGCTACGAACGCGACCTCGGCACGTCCGGTCGAGCCACGACGCTCTTCGCCGGTCTCGGCCGCACGCAGCGCTATCCTGACTATTGGGAGGCGATCAAGAACGAGTCCACGGACAGCGTGACCGCCTTCGGCACGCGTCCCGAGACCACCACGCAGCTCGACGTCGGCGCGATCGGCAAACTCGGCGCGCTCGAGTGGAACGCCTCGCTCTTCGCTGCGCGCATCGACGACTTCATCCTCGTCCAGAGCGGCTTCACGAAACCGTCCGGCATGATGGGCACGCGCAGCGCCGTCGTGACGCGGAACATCGACGCCACCACGCGCGGCGGCGAGGCCGGCCTCGTGTGGCGCTTCGCCTCCGACTGGAAACTCGACGCCTCGCTCGCCTACGTGCACGGCGCGAACGACACCGACGCGCGCCCACTCGCGCAGCTCCCGCCGCTCGAGTCACGCCTCGCCCTCGCCTACACGCGCCCGACATGGTCGGCCGGCGCGCTCCTCCGCGCCGTCGCGCGCCAGAATCGCGTCGCGATCGGCCAAGGCAACATCGTCGGACAGGATCTCGGCGAGACCGCCGGCTTCGGCACGCTCTCGCTGCACGCCAGTTGGAAACCCACCACGCGCGCCCGCCTCTCCGCCGGCGTGGACAATGTCTTCGACCGCGCCTTCGCGGAACACCTCAGCAAATCCGGCGCGATGGTCTCCGGCTTCGTCCAGACCGCGCGCGTCAACGAGCCTGGCCGCACACTCTGGCTCAAACTCGACGTCACCCTCTGACCTTCCCTCCACGACTTGGGCCGCTCCGGCGGAAAAACCGTCATTTGTCCTGTCGGGTTTTTCATAAGAGCGCCGGGGCGGCCCTCCTCTTTCGCAACACCATGAAATCATTCCGCTCCACCCGCGTTGCCGCGTTCACCGCCGGCCTCGCCCTCCTCACGCTCGCCGGCTGTTCGAAATCCGGCTCCGAAGCCACCGCGCCCACCGCAGCGACCGAGTCCCCCGAGGACGCGCTCGCGCGCCAGGTGCTAGCCGGCAAAGCCGTTTTCGAAAAAGTCTGCGCCGTCTGCCACCAAGCCAATGGCCAGGGCGTGCCGGCCGTTTTCCCGCCGCTCGCCGGATCGCCGCTCATCACCGAAGCCGATCCAGGCAAGATCATCCGCGCCACGCTCCACGGCCTCCAAGGCCCGATCACCGTCAACGGCCACGAGTTCAACAGCGTCATGCCGCCGCAAGGCCCCGTGCTCAACGACGCTGACCTCGCCGCCGCGATCACCTACGCGCGCAACTCCTGGGGCAACCAAGCCCCCGCCGTCACCGCCGAACAGGTCTCCGTCATCCGCCTCACCGTGAAGCGCGACAAGTTCTGGACCTGGGAAGAACTCAACGCGCGCTGAACCCGAACCCTCCACCGTCACCGTGTATTTCGTCATGAAGCCATCCACGCTCCCTTCTCTCACGCTCCTTGCGTTGCTCGCCACGACCGGCCTGCGCGCCCAAACCGCGCCCGCCGCCCCGGCCGGCGACGCCAAACCCGAGGTCGTCAAACTCGACGAGTTCGAAGTCACCGCGGAAAAGCAAAAGGACTTCTCGCTCCCGCTCGATTCCGCGCCCGCCACCGGCTCGCGTCTCGGTCTCTCCAACCGCGACCTTCCCGCCTCCGTCTCGATCGTCTCGCAGGAAGTGATGCAACTGCGCGGCCTCCGCACTGCCGTCGAAGCGGTCGAGGCCGCCGTCGGCATGACCGGCGGCACGCAGTTCGGCTCGATCCCGACCTACTCCACGCGCGGCTTTGGCTCGAACTCTGTCACCATCATGCGCGACGGCATCCGTCAGAACACCGCGTCGCAATCCTCGCGCACCGTCGACTCGTTCCTCCTCGACCGCGTCGAGATCCTCAAAGGCCCCGCCTCGCTCATGTTCGGCGAAGGCGCCATTGGCGGCGCGGTGAACTATCTCTCGAAACCGCCGAGCGCGCGCGCCGGCGGCGAAGCCTTTGCCTCCATCGGCGCGTGGGACAGCTACCGCTACGGCCTCGGCTGGGGCGGCCCGCTTCCGCTCGGCAAGACAGGCAGCGTCACCTCGCGCATCGACTACTCGCACAACGAGACCGCCGGCTACGTTGACCGCAACGCCCAGCGTTACGACGGCCTCGCCGCCGCGCTCAGCTGGCAAGTCAACGACGCGTTGAAACTCACCTTCAACACCACCGGCCTGAAAGACTGGAACGAGTCCTACTACGGCAATCCGGTTGTCTACGACGGCGTGATCAACACCACCGTCGCCAATTCGCCGGTCGAAGTCCGCACGTTCAACAGCGCCACCGACCGCATGGTGAATCCCCGCATCGAGCCCGCCGCGCGCCGCACCAACTACAACATCCTCGATAACTACGCGAAGACCGAGAACACCTTCTCGCGCCTCCGCGCCGAGCTGCGCCTCTCGCCCGAGTGGGAAATTCGCAACGAAGCCTACCTCGCCACGCAGCTCCTCAAGTGGCGCAACCTCGAGGCCAACGTCTGGAATCCCGTCACGCAGCTCGTCTCGCGCTCCTCGTTTCTCCACATCTACCGCGACGACATCCTCAGCGGCGACCGCCTCGACGCCATCTACAAGGGCACGCTCGCCGGCCGGCCGAACCGCGTGATCGTCGGCGGCTTCTTCGAGCGCAACAACCTCACGCGCGGCGGCACGCCAGCCGGCCTCGCCACCATCGCCACCAGCGTGACGCTCCTCAATCCCGCGCAGACCTACGGCCCCGGCAACCCCGATCAGTTCCTCAAGACCTCGCACATCGTGATCGACACCCTCGCGTTCTACCTCGAGGACGCCCTCGACCTCACGCCCTCGCTCAAACTCGTCGCCGGCCTGCGTCACGACTCCATCGACCTCCAACGCGACACGCTCGTCACGCCCACCACCGCCTTCGCCACCTACACGAAAAGCTATTCCCCGTGGACCGGTCGCGGCGGCCTCGTCTGGTCCGTGATGAAAGACCTGAACCTCTACGCCAGCTACAGCCGCGCCGCCGAGCCCACCACGCAACTCGTCTCGTTCACCGCCACGTCGAACGACTTCGCCCTGCAAACCGGCCGCCAATACGAAGTCGGCCTCAAGGGCTCGCTCAGCAGAAACCTCGACGCCACGCTCGCGCTCTTCGACATCGAGAAGAACAACCTCCTCGCCTCCACGCTCGACCCGCTCACCGGCCTGCGCATCTCGCAGCAGATCGGCGCGCAAAACTCCCGCGGCGTCGAAGCCGCGCTCGCGTGGTCACCCGCTCCCGGCTGGCGCCTCGAGGGCAACGCCGCGTGGACCGACGCGTGGTATGGCTCCTTCGCCGAGAACCTCGGCACCGGCGTCATCAACCGCAGCGGCAACACACCGTCGAACGTCCCCGAGTGGGTTCTCGGCTTCTTCGCCTCGAAGCGCTTCGCCAACGGCTTCGCGCTCAACGCCGCCGTTCGCCACGTCAGCGACCGCTTCGCCAACAACAACAACTCCGTCGTCGCCTCCGGCTACACCACCGTCGACGCCGGCGTGAGCTACACGTGGCGCCGCCTCGTCTTCAACCTCCGCGGCCGCAACCTCACCGACGCCGAATACGAACCCGTCGCCGGCACCACGATGCGCCGCCTCGCCGACCCGATCAGCGCCGAGTTCTCGACGCGCGTGACCTTCTAGCCCATTGCAGGATGGGAGGGACGGCGCGGGCCGTCCTCACGCCCGCCTCGTCCCTCCTCCGTCCGCCCTCCGCCTCCCATGATCACGACCGCACTCCGCTCCCTCTCCTTTCTGGCCCTCCTCGCGGCCCCGCTTTCCGCGCACGAATTCTGGCTGCGCCCCTCGTCGCATTTCGCCGCGCCCGACGACACCGTCGAGTTCGCGCTGCGCGTCGGCACGGACTTCAAAGGCGAGTCCCGTCCCTTCACGCGCGACCTCGTCACCGCGTTTTGCGACATCTCCGCCTCGAGCCGCATCGACGAATACTCGCGCGTCCACGCCACCGCCTCCGAGTCGCACACGCTGTCCCTTCCGCTCTCCGGCGCCGGCACGCACCTCCTCGCCGTCGATACCATCGCCAAACCCATCACGCTCGAAGCGGAGAAATTCAACGACTACCTGCGCGAAGACGGCCTCGATCACATCCTCGCCCTCCGCGCGGAGCGCGGTCAGGAAAAATCCCCCGGCCGCGAACTCTACCGCCGCTGCGTCAAAACCCTCGTGCGCGTCGGCGCGGCGTCCGACACCACCTACGCCACCCGCACCGGCCAGCGCCTCGAAATCGTGCCGCGCGCCGATCCGTTCCGGCTGCGCCCCGGCGGCTCGCTCGGCTTCACCGTGTTCTTCGACGACCAGCCGCTCGCCGGCGCCCTCGTCCGCGCGTGGCATCGCCAGGGCGACAAGCTCACCGAACTCCCCGCCCGCACCGCCGCCGACGGCACGGTCGCCTTCACGCTCCCCTCCGCCGGCGATTGGATGATCAGCGTCGTGCACATGGTCCCGCTCGCCGAGGCACCCGGATACGACTGGCAAAGTTACTGGGGCAATCTCACCTTCGCGGTTCCCACGCCATGACACGGACTTTCCACGCCGTCCTGCTCAGCCTCGCGTTCTGCGCGCAAACCGCCCACGGCGCCGTGCGCGAGTTCCCGTCGCCCGCTCCCGCCGACACCCAGGAATCGTCGCTCCACACCGGACCCGACGGAACCACTTACCTGACCTACGCCGGCCCCGGCGTCGCCGCCGGCGAGCGCGCACTGTGGCTCGTCACCCTCGCGCCCGGCGCGGACGCGTGGAGTGCACCACGACCGATCGTCAGCACGGAACTGCTCATGGAGAACTGGGCCGACTTCGCCTCGCTCACCGTCGGCACCGACGGCCAGCTCTGGGCGCAGTGGTTTCAAAAGCCCGAAGGCGAAGACGCCCACGGCTACGACGGTTGGTTCTCCCGCTCGCGCGACGGCGGCGCCACGTGGAGCAAACCCGACCACCTCGGCCACGAATTCGTCTCGCTCGCTCCGCTCAGCGGCGGACGCTTGCTCGCCGTCTGGCTCGAAGGCGCACGCGTCCGCGATCCCGCGCGAAGCGCGTCGCGCCGTAGCCTGGGCGAAGGCGGAGCCCAGCCGGCCAAAGACCCCAACGCGCCCTACGCACCCGCGATGCGCCTGAAGTCCCGCCTGCTCGCGTCCGACGGCGCCACGTTGCAGGACTGGGTTGTCGATCCCGACGTCTGCACCTGTTGCCAGACCACGCTCGCACACCTCGGCGGCGACCGCCTCGTCGTCGCCTACCGCGGCCACACGCGGGAGGAAATCCGCGACAACCGCATCTGCTTTTTCAACCAGACGATCTGGGGCCCGCCGCGCCCGCTCCACGACGACGGTTGGAAAATCCCCGCGTGCCCCGTCAACGGCCCCGCGGCCGACGCGCGCGGCGAGTCGCTCGCCATCGCGTGGTTCACCGCCGCCAACGGCATCGCGCGCGTGCAAGCCAAGGTCTCGCGCGACGGCGGCGTCACCTTCGGCCCCGCGCTCGCCATAGATCTCGGTCGCCCCATCGGTCGCGTCGACCTCGTGAAACTCGCCGACAATTCCTCACTCGTCTCCTGGCTCGAGGCGAAGTCGCAGGGCAACGACGCCGGCCTCTACGTGCGCCGCATTTTCCCCGACGGCACGCTCTCCGCGCCGCAGCTCGTCGCCGCGACGTCCTCGGTCCGCGCCAGCGGCTTCGCGCGCATGGCCGCGCGGCGCGACGGCGACGGCCTCACCGCCCTCATCAGCTGGACCGACGCCGTCCCCAAGGACGCCTCCAACCCGAAATCCCCCGCCGCCACGCAAATCCACACCGCACTGATCAACGCCGCCGCGCTGAAACCCGCCCCCGCCCCGAGCGCGAGCGCCACCACTCCGCGCCCGCTCGCCGTCGTCCGCGGCGACGAACTCGCGCTCCTAGAGATTTGCGAACCCACCGCGCCCACTCATCCTTCCGTCAACGATTCACCATGAAACTCCGCTCCGTCCTCCTCGCCTTCATCTCGCTGCTCCCCGCCGCGCTTTTCGCCGCTGACTCCGCCAAGAACTGCGGCTGCGCCTGCTGCAAGGGCAAGGAAGTCTGCTGCTGCCACGCCGGCGACGAGAAGCCCGCCGCGACCGCCGCCGACTCCGCTCCCGCTCCGCAGACGCACCCGCTCAAAGGCGTCGTGGTCGAAGTCCTCGCCGACAAATCCGCGCTCGTCGTGAAACACGAGGACATCCCCGGCGTGATGCGCGCGATGACAATGATGTTCCGCGTCGAAGCCGAAGTGCTCGCCCGCGTGAAGAAGGGCGACGCCATCACCGCGCAGATGGGCCGCGACGCGGAGAAGAAGTGGATTCTGCGCGACGTGAAGATCGTCGCGCCTTGAAGCGCGCGCCCCGCGCTTCGAGCGCGCCCCGAGGCATTCGGACGCTCGGTTGAGTTACCGCGCGCCGCTCGACCGCGGCCTCCAGTGAGGCAGCGACGAAAAACCGAAGAGGCGCACGTGGAATCGCCTGCTCGCGGACGACACGGAGCGCCCGCGAGCCAGGTTCCGGTGCCGTGAGAGGCCTCTGCGGCGACCGCACGACAACCCGCCTACGACGCAACCCGACCGCAGCTCGGCGCAAGCTCCGCCCCCTCGTCTCAGGTCCGTTGACGGCGTCCTCCTCGACGCAAGCCTCGCCCGCCGTCATGTCCCAAGATCCCGCCCCCGCCGGCCGCCCGTCCGTTTTCCTGAGCTACGCCTCCGAAGACCGGCCCGCCATCCGCAAGCTGCGCGACGCGCTGAACGAGGTCGGGGTCGACGCGTGGTATGACGAAAATGAGCTCACCGGCGGCGAGGCTTGGGACGCAAAAATCCGCCGCCAGATCCGCGAGTGCACCTACTTCATGCCCGTGATCTCCACCCGCGCGAGCGCCCGGCTCGAAGGCTATTTCCGACGTGAGTGGCGCTTCGCGCTCGAGCGCATGCTCGATATGGCCGACGAAGTCGTGTTTCTCCTGCCCGTGGCCATCGACGAATCGACGGAGGCCACCTCGCGGGTCCCCGAGAAATTCCTGACCGTGCAGTGGCTGCGCGTGCCCGGGGGCGACGCCACTCCGGCGTTCCGCGAACTCGCGCGACGGCTCGCCGCCGGCGGCCCGCAGCGCTTGCACCACGCGCCCGCAGCCGCGCCACGACCAGCCCAGGTCGCCCGCGCCCCGGAATACCTCCCGCCATCGGCCCCCGTCGCGCCGGCCAGCGGATGGAGAAAACTCTGGCACTCCTGGCTCAAGCTCCCGAGCTGGAGCCGCATCCTCGCGTGCGCCCTTCTCGTCGTCGCTGCGCTGAACGCGTTCACGAACTGCTCCATGAGCATGGAGAGCGCGCCCCCGCAGAAATCCAGCCAGCCGGAGGATGTCGCCGCGAAGGCCGACGATCCGCGGCGCCGGGCGGAGCCCAACACGGCCGCCGCAAAACGTCCGGTCGACCTGATCATCGTCACCCACTCGGGGGCGAGCAACGGCATGGCCCTCGCCGGTGAACTCTTCGGCAAACTGGTCCTGCTGAACGGCGTCCGGACAAGTCTCAGCACCATGCCCTTGAAGGAAGGCGAAACGCCTGCCGCCCGCGGGGCCGCCCTCGGCGCGCGCCTCGTGCTCTCCTGCGCTCCTGCCACGGTTGACGGGCAGCCGGTCACCTGGGTGAGAATCGAGCGCACGGTCGACGGCATCGCGATATGGAGTGCCGATTATCCCGCGACCGAAAACCCCGGCGCCATCGCCCGCGAAATCTACCCGCAGATCGTTCCGTTGCTGCTCAAGAAAGACTGAGCCTTCCGCGGACTCCATGGGCGCGGAACTCGCGGCGCTAGCTCAGGCGCGCCTCGCCAGCGCACGCCACATCGCCACGGAATCGAGCCAGCTCCCGCCAGCCCGGATCACTTGATGCGCTTCACGCGGATCCAGAGTCCGTCCGGCAGAAGGTAGAGCTTCCAAGTGTTGAACGACGACGGGCGGATCTCGACCTCCACGTTGTCGCGCCGGCCGAAGAAGCGCTCCTCGCTGTTCTTCTCGGCCATCCAAATTTGTCCGTTCTCGAGCGGAAATACCGCGCCCGGGCCCCATGCGCGGAACGTGCCGATGAGTTTCGCGCGAATCGTGTCCGCCGCCGGCGAGCGCTTCTCCTCGAGGCCGACGCGCGCCTTTTTCTCGCGTTCGATTTCGGCTTTCGCCTCGGCCTTGGCTTCGGCTTGGGCCACCGCCTTCGTCTCGGCGATCGCCTTCTCGCGGGCGGCGGTGGCGGCGTGACCCGACTCGCTCGCCGCGAATTCGGCCGCGAGCGCGTCGAGCGCAGCGCGTTGCTCCGGCGTCAGGCTCTCGAGACCGGCCTTCGCCCGCTGCTCCGGCGTGAGTCGCTCCCAGAAACTCTCACCCGCACTCACGCTCAGAACCAGGACGCAGAACAGCAGGACGGCTTTCTTCATGGCGCGGAAGCAAACAGCGGGAAGCGGCGGGCTCCACACCTTTTTCGCGCGGCACTTTGCGCTGGCGGAGCCGGCGCGCGCCGCTTCGCTCACCCGCATGAGTCCGCTGCGCCTCTTCGTCGCCCTCACGCCGCCCGCCGTCGTGCGCTCCGACCTCGCGGCACTGGCGGACGACTTCCTCGCCGACACGCGCTGGGTGCCAGCGGACAACCTGCACCTCACGCTGCGTTTCATCGGCGACCTGTCGCCGGAAAAACAGGAGCACATCGAGGCCGCGCTCGCGCGCGTGCGCGTGGAGCCGTTCGTGCTGCCGGTGGGCGGGCTCGGTGTGTTTCCCCCGCGCGGCCCGGCCAAGGTGCTGTGGGCCGGCGTAGGCACCGGACACACGCGGCTCTTTCAACTGCGCAAGCAAGTCGACGAGGCGCTGCTCTCGGTCGACATGACGATCGACGTGCGGACGTTCGCGCCGCACTTCACGGTCGCGCGGCTCGGCGAGCAGACCGACGCGAAGCGCCTAGACAAATTTCTGCACCGCCACCGCGCGTTCGAAGCGCCGCCGTTCCGCGTGGCGTCGTTCGAGCTCTACGCGAGCGAGCTGCGCGCCGGGTCGCCGCCGGCGTATCGGGTGGTGCGGAGCTTCGCGCTGGAGGCGTGAGCGGCAGCGGGAGCGAGGCCGCGTTCCCGGATCAGCCAATGTAGGAGCCTGCTTGCAGGCGACCAATCGCGCACTCCCGCCCGGTCGTTGGGTCGCCTGCAAGCAGGCTCCTACAACGGCGAGGGCGACAGCTAAGCTGTCTCGCATCGCCTGCCTGGCCCTCCGCCTGGCCGCAAAAAAAGCGGAGCCTCGCGGCTCCGCTTTGAAATTTCCGCCGGCGCTCCGAGCGCGCCGGGCGACTTGCGCTTACTTCCAGTTCAGGATCAGCGCGGTGAAGTAGGTCGTGTCGAGCTTCGTGGCGTTGCCCGCGGGCTGGCTCTGGTAGTCGTTGTTCACGCCCATGCGCAGCTTCCAGAAATCGCCGGACTTGATCGGCAGGTCGAAGGTCGTCTCGTGCACGGCGCGGTAGTTCGAGAAATCCTTGAACGACGGCGTGTAGGTCAGCGAGTTGTTCATCGTGGCCCAGCCGATGGTCTGCTTGTTGATCACGGCGAGGTCGAGGCCGGCGGAGCTGAAGTCCGGCGTCACGCCCGTGTAGGTCTCATAGATGTAGCCCACACCGAAGCGCACCTCGAGGTCCTGTGCGTCGGTCTTCACGAGCTTGCGGCCGACACCGAACGCGGAGTTCGAGCGCAGGGTGATGTTCTTGATCTTGTCCTTCGAGAGCTCGGTGCGGGCATACCACACGGCGGAGCCGGTGAAGAACGAGGAGTAGTCGACTCCGGCTTTCCAGTCGTCGGCGGTCTGGTTGCCGTTTTCCTGCGCGCGGTTGATCGCGGCGTTGAACATCAGCTTGTCCTCGCTGCTCTCGAGCGTGGCCTTGAAGCCGAGCGCGCCGGCGAATTTTTCGGAGCCGCCCGTGCGGCCGTTGATCGCGACGCCGGCCTCGTAGGCCCAGCGGCGCTTGAGTTTCTCGGCGGCGGCCTTGGCCTCGCGGATGGCGGGGCTGTCCTCGCCCGGGCGCCAGACGGCGACGACGTTGGCGGCGCTGGCGGACATCTGGCCGTCGGCGGCGGTCACGGCGATGCCGCCACCGGTGGAGGCGACGGTGCCGAGCACCTGCGTGCCGGCCTTCAGGCCGACGTTCACGGCCTCGTCGGTCGAGAAGGCCTTGATCTGGTCCTGCGCGATGGTGATCACGCCGGCGAACTTCGTCTCGACCTTGAACTGGCCCTGATCGGCGGAGAGGAGCTTGCCGTTCACGACGGAGCCGTCGGTCAGCTCGATGCGGTCGGCGCGGGCGGCGCTGGCGAGGGCGAGCACCACCAAGGAGCTCGCGAGGATGCGGTGAAGGGTGTGTTTCATAAATCCAAGCTGGCCTGTGAAACAGGGGAAAACCCCTAGCTCAATCTCAAAACTCGCTGCGCGCGGCTTTCAGGGATTTTTCGTCCCTTGCGACGAGCCGGGACGGCAGCTCACAGTCCCGCCATGCCGACGCGCGCCTGGTTTCCGACCTACCTTTACCATGAACCGCTGCTCCGGACCGGACTCGAGCGCTTCAACGCCGAGCTCGCCGACGAGTGCCGCCGCATCCGCGACTACGACGCCGCCGGCCGCAAGTGGTGCGAGAAGAACTACCCCGGCGGCTACACCTCCTACGCCTCGCTGAACCGCCTGCACGAATTCTCGTCCACCTTCGCCGCGCTCGAGAAGAAAATCACCGCGCACGTGCGGAAATTCGCCCGCGAACTCGACATGGATCTCCGCGGCCGCGAGATCGCGATGAGCGATTTCTGGGTGAACATCATGCCCGAGCACGCCGCGCACAGCCTGCACCTGCATCCCAACAGCTTCATCAGCGGCACGTATTACGTCGTCACGCCGCCCGGCTGCCCCGGCCTGAAGTTCGAGGACCCGCGCCTGAGCAAGTTCATGGCCGCGCCGCCGAAAGTCGCCGCAGCGCGCCGCGAAAACCAGCAGCACATCACTTATCCCGCGAAAGCCGGCTGGCTTTTGCTCTTCGAAAGCTGGCTCCGCCACGAAGTCGCCGCGAATCGCACGACCGAGGAGCGAATCAGCGTCAGCTTCAACTACCACTGGAGCTGACAGCGCGGTCTCGTCCCGTGCGCGGCGCGCTTGGTCCCAAACTCCCGCGCGCCGCGAAACCTTCACGCGATTCGCGCGTCTCAAACCGGATGCGCTCCCGCCCCCGCTTCTGGCCATCGTTGATGGCCGTCCTGGTTGCCAGCTTGCTCGCCTCGTGCGCGTCCGACGACCGCCCGCACCGCGGCGCACCGCCCAAGCCCCCTACACCTGTCGCGGGCGAAGGCATGTTCTTCGGCGGCCAGCTCGTCGCCACGGTGCACGTCGGCATGGAATTCCAGCGCCCCGAAGGCGGCGGCGAGGGCAACACGCGCGGCGGTCGCGAGGGCGGTGGCGGGCGCCGAGGCGGAGGTGGCGGCATGAGTTTCGGCGGCGGCGCCGGCCCCATGCAATTCGGCGGTGGCCCGGGCGGTGGAAGCCACGGCGGTCCGCGCGGAGGCGGCGAACGTGGCGGTGAGGAGACGCGCGGAGAGTTTGGCGGAGGCGGCCCGCGCATCGCACCGGCGGGCGGACTGCCGCTGATGATTCACCTGCGCTTGCGCAACACCGGCAGCGCACCGCTCGAGGTCGCCGCGCCGGATTTCGATTCTCCGCTCGGCAATTTCGTCGTGCTCCCCGCCAAGCTCACGGTGCCGCCCGGCGAGACGGCCGAGTTTACACCGATGACTTCGTTCGTCCGCGGCGACCTCCCCGACGAATTGCCCGTGACGCTCGCGCTCCGCGTCGGCGGCAAGACGGACAAGCAGACCATCGTGCTGCGCCCGGTCTCGCGCGGCGACACGCCGGCTAACGACGGCCGAGATCCTGAATCTCGCCCGACTCGAAAATAAGCGTCCCGCGCGGTCCGCGCCCGAACGACGCGCGCACCATCGCCCGCGCCACCACTTCGGCTTCGATCGCGCGGAATTTGCGCCAGCTTCCGACGAGGAACGGCGCGGCCATCGCCAGCCCCACCGCGCTGAGCCGCTCGCCCAGTCGATATTCCGTCCGCGGACCGAGCAACAGGCTTGGGCGAAAAACGCCGAGCGTATCGAAGTTCATCACTTCCAGCGCGTGATCCGTTTCGCCTTTCACACGGGTGTAGAAAAATCGCGAGGCCGCGTCCGCCCCCATCGACGAGACATGGAAGAAACGCTTCGCGCCGCCCTGCTGCGCCGCCCACGCAAACGCCAGCACGGCGCCTTGGTCGACGGCGCGGAACGCCTCGCGCGAACCCGCCTTCTTGATCGTCGTGCCGAGGCAGCAGAACGCGTCGTCTCCGCGCAGCGGCGGGGCGAGCTGCCGTAGCGCGGCGAACTCCGTGGTGATCTGCGTGAGCTTCGGGTGCTCCACTCCGAGCGGGCGGCGCGCGACCGCCACCACGCGATCGTATTCCGGCGCGGCGAGTAACTCTTGGAGAAGATAACCGCCGACAAGTCCGGACCCGCCGGCAAGGAGCGCAGTGGCCATGGCGCAACGCTGCGCGCCGCACGCGACGGTGCAATCGCGCTCTTGCCGCATGCGTCGCCGACCAGCTCCCGCACCCTCAGCGTTTTCAAAAACAATGTAGCCGGGGTCGCTGCCCCCGGAAAGAGACTTTCCCGAGGGAAGAAGCGCCGACCGGGCTCAGCCAGCCCGGCTACAGAAAAAACCGCGGTCCACGGCACTACTCCGTTAGGTCCCTATTTTCACTCGGAGAACGCGAGGTGGCCCGGCCTCTCCGAGGACGGGTCCCAGGCACCCGCGCCCGGAGGTCGCGGGCTGCCTTGCAAGCGCACTCACGTAACGGAGTAGTGCCAGGTGATCTTTCTGCCGGGAGCGTTTGTTGCTCATTAAGAACTTTTCTTCCCGACGTCCCCCTACTCAGTCCGCGCCGCAATCGCGCACGGGCGTATTCAGCGCCCGCGGCGCCAGCGGGTGACACTCTCAGAAATGACGACGCGCGCGGCAGGTCGTGACCAGCGGTCCCGCCCTACCCGTGATGCCGCCTCAGGCACTCCTTTAGGTGATCTTCAATAGTTGCTCATTAAGAACTTTGCCAGACACCGCCGGCGCAATCATGCCGCGACCGCGGAGGCGCGCCGGACATGCCGCGACTGCGGGGTTGCGCGCGAGCGCGAGCGGCATAGCAGTGCTCCATGCTCGTCATCCGACGCATGGACGATGGAAAGCGCTCCTACACGGCAATGTTCCTGCCGGGCGAGGAACCGCGCATCTTCCCCACGACGGACCAGGAGCACGCGCGCATCCTGCAAATCTACAAACAGGACAAAGCCTACGAAGGCGTCTGGAACGATTTCTCGGAGTTCCAGATCGGCCGCGACCCGGAGAAGCCGCTTGCTCGGCGAGGGCCGAAAAAGCGTTCGCGCAAGAGCGCTTGAGTGCCACGCGACCGAGGTGAAGTTTACGCGCTGCTGCGCGCCGTCATCAGCCGCGAATGGCTCGGCGGTTGCCGCACCATTCAACCAATTTCCCGGACGGGAGAAGTCGCGTCAGCGCGCCGCGTGCGTTTCGCATGCGCGCAGGACGCGCAGCGTGTTCTGTCCCCAGAGCTTCGCCAGCGCCTCTTCGCTCCAGCCGCGCGCGCGCAGGGCGCGGGTGAGATTCGGATAGTCGCCGACCTGATCGAGCCCGTCGACTCCGCCGCCGCCGTCGAAATCGCAACCGATGCCGACGTGATCGATGCCCGCGACCGCCACGGCGTGCTCCACGTGCGCGATGTAATCCTCGAGCGTGCACTTAGGCGCGGGATGTTCGCGGTCGATCCGCGCCCACTCCCCCGCGTATTGCGCGCGGATTTCCGGCGTGAGCACGAGGTCCTTCAATTTGAGCAAGAGCTTCGCGCCTTCCTCGGTCTGGCGGTTGCCGGGGGAGTTCTTCACGGCGATGGGCAGCGCGTTGATCTGGATCACGCCGCCCTTCGCCGCGAGCGCGCGGAGCAGCTCATCGCCGATGTTGCGCGGGTGATCGCACACTGCGCGGCAACCGCTGTGGGTGAGCAACGGCGGCGTGGCCGACAGCTCGAGCAAATCCCAGAGCGCATCGTCGCTCGCGTGCGAGGCGTCGAGCGCGATGCCGAGACGGTTGCACTCGGCCATCACTTCCTTGCCGAACGGGCTCAGCCCGCCCCACTCCGGCGGACGCGGATCGGTGGACGAGTCCGCGACGTCGTTGTGCACCATGTGATTCAGACCGAGCATGCGCACGCCGCGCGCGTGGAATCTCGCCACGTTGCCCGCGTCGAGTCCGAGCGAGTAGCTGTTCTCAATGGCGAGATAGAGCGCGCGCTTGCCCTCGGCCTTGAGTCGCGGGCCGTCGTCGGCGCGGAGCGCGATGCCGCAACGGTCCGCATGCTGCGCCACGACCGCGTGGATGCGATCGAAGACCTGCATCGCCTTCTCGTGCGCCAGCGCGAAGCCCGGGGGCGTGCGCGCGGCCTGCGTCACGAACACCGCGAAGCCCAGCGCGTCGACGCCGCCGTCGGCCATGCGCGGCAGATCGCATTGCGTGCGATCGGCGGCGCGCTCGTGTCGCACGCCGAAATCCCAGCCGTCGCGCATGAGCGACGCCGTGGGTGTGTCGATATGCGTATCGAAAGTGAAGAAGCCGTCGTGCGGACCGGGCGCGGACATCGGGGCAAGTTGCGCGCGCGCCGGGGCGGGCGCAAGCCGCCACGCGATTGGTTCTTTCGGCACAAGCCCATCTGCGGAGTTGCGCTGCGCAGAGGCGTGAGTTCTCTGATGGCCTTTTCCCATGTCCGCCCCCCAAATCGAAAATGTCGTCATCGTCGGCACCGGTTGCGCCGGGCTCACCGCCGCCATCTACACCGGTCGCGCCAACCTGCAGCCGCTCGTCATCGAAGGCTCCCTGCCGGGCGGGCAGCTGACGACGACGTCCGAGGTGGAGAACTTCCCCGGTTTTCCGGAGGGCGTCGACGGCTTCATGCTGATGCAGAACCTCCGCAAGCAGGCGGAGAAATTCGGCACGCGCTACGAGAGCGGCACCGTGACCGGGCTCGATACCTCGAGCTGGCCGCACACGCTCAAGCTCACCGACCGTGAGATCAAAGCCAAGGTCATCATCGTCGCCACCGGCGCCTCGCCGCGCATGACGGGCATCCCGGGCGAGAAGGAACTCTACGGCGGCAAGGGCGTGACGACTTGCGCGACCTGCGACGGCGCGTTCTACCGCAACATGGACGTCGCGGTCATCGGCGGCGGCGACAGCGCGGCCGAAGAGGCGCTGTTCCTCACGCGCTTCGCCAAGAAAGTTTACCTCGTCCACCGCCGCGACACATTGCGCGCCTCGAAGATCATGGCGGACCGCGCGACCTCGCACCCGAAGATCGAATGCGTGTGGGACAGCGTGCCGGTCTCCGTCGAAGGCGTCGCCGAGGGCGCCGTCTCCGGCCTGAAGATCAAGAACGTGAAGACGAACGCCGAGAGCGTGCTCCCCGTGAAGGGCGTCTTCGTCGCCATCGGCCACGTGCCGAACACCGAGCCGTTCAAAGGCGCGGTGGATACGGACGAGCAGGGCTATTTCGTGCCGGTCACCGGTTCGCAAGTGCGCACGAAGACGCCCGGCGTCTATGTCGCGGGCGATTGCGCCGACCACGTTTTCCGGCAGGCCATCACCGCCGCCGGCATGGGTTGCCAAGCCGCGATCGAAGCCGAACGCTGGCTCGCCGAGCACGGTGGCTAAGCATCGCTACGCGCGCGTCTGGAAGCAGCTCGGCATTCCCGCCGACTATCCGCGAGTGCGCGGACTGCCGCTGCAACGAGAAGCGACGAAGCTCGTGCTCGTCGCCCGCGCGCACGACGATGGCAAAGCCATCCGGCTCACGCCGCGCGCGGCCGCTGCCTGGCGCCGGATGCGCGATGCCGCCGCCGCGGACGGCCTGACGCTGCTGCCGCTCTCCGGATTCCGCAGCGTGGCCCGCCAAACGAAGATCATCCGCGGCCACCTCGCGAAAGGCAGGCCGCTGGCGGACATCCTGCGCTACGTCGCAGCGCCCGGCTGCAGCGAGCACCACACCGGACGCGCGATCGACATCGGATCGCCGGACGAGAGCGCCCACTTCGAGGCCACCTTCGACCGCACCAAGGAATATCGCTGGCTGCGGCGTCGCGCGGCCGAATTTGGGTTCACCCTCTCGTATCCCCGCAACAATCCACACCACATCGGATACGAGCCGTGGCATTGGTTTTTGGGGACACCCCCAAAAAAACTCCAGAGCCAGTCGGCCTGAGAGCGGGGGCCATCGACGGAGCGGGGCGAAATGGGCCTCAAGACCTGCGGCCCGGGGTCGATGGTTGACGGGTCATCTCGAAAACCGGGTCCCCCGCCGGGCGAGTTTCCCCGCATGAACTTCTCGGTTACCCAAAAGGTATTCAGCATCACTGTGCTCGCGACGATCGCGCTCGTTGCCATCCTGGGGGTCGCGTTTCGCGAATTCTCCGCGATCCGCGCGGGCAACGGCCACATGCTGCAACTCGCCAGCGCGCTCCAGACGCAGCAATACGCCGACATGATGCATGACGCTCTCCGCGGCGACGCGATGGCCGCCGTGCTCGCCGCGCAACGCGGGGACCACGCGATGTCCCAGGAGGTCGAGCGCGATCTCCATGAGCATGCGCAGGAAATCCGGGCCAAGATGGCCGAAAACCGCCAGCGTCCGCTCGACCCGCACATCCTCGCCCAACTCGACGCCATCGGCGCGCCGCTGGACCGCTACGTCAAAGTGGTCGAGGAAAGCGTGACCCTCAGCCGGCGCGATCTCGCGGCCGCGACCAACAATTTCACCGCCGTGCAGGAATCCTTCCACGAATTGGAGGACTCAATGGCCAAGCTCAGCGAAGCGATCGAGGCCGCCGCCCACGCCGCCAATGACGAAAGCGCGGCCCAGTTCTCACGGTTTATGCGTCGCGTGCTCGTGGCCGCCGGGGCGAGCTTCGTGCTGCTCGCCGCCCTGTCGCTGGTCGTCGCGCGCAGCATCCCGCGTCCTTTCGCGGCACTCATCCAGCGCCTCAGCGAGGGCGCCGAACGCAACGATACTTCGTCGAAGGCGCTGTCGGAGAACAGCGCGGTGCTCGCCGAGGGAGCGTCGTCGCAGGCGGCATCGCTCGAACAAACCTCCGCCTCCCTCGAGGAGATTTCCAGCATGGCCAAGCACAACGCCGACGGCGCCGGTCGTGCCAAGGAACTGGCCACGCAGGCCCGACACGCCGCCGATCAGGGCACGCAGGAGGTGGCCGCGATGAACAGCGCCATGTCCGCGATCACGGAATCGAGCGCCGGCATCGCGAAGATCATCAAGACCATCGACGAGATCGCCTTCCAAACCAACATCCTCGCGCTCAACGCGGCCGTCGAGGCCGCCCGGGCAGGCGAGGCCGGGGCGGGTTTCGCCGTCGTCGCGGAGGAAGTCCGCGCGCTGGCCCAGCGCAGCGCGGTGGCCGCGCGCGAGACTGCGGCGCGCATCGACGACTCCGTTGCGAAAAGCCGGCATGGCGCCGAGGTTTGCCAGAAGGTGGCCGCCGGACTTCAGGAGATCGCCGCGAAATCGCGAGGCGTCGACGAGCTCGTCGGCGAAATCGCCCGCGCCTCCTCCGAGCAGACGCAAGGGATCGCGCAGGTGAACCACGCGGTGGCGGAAATGGACAAGGTAATCCAAGGCAGCGCCGCCCGCGCCGAGGAAGGCGCCGGCATCGCCCACGAGCTCATCGCACTATCCACGGAGTTGAAATCGTCGATCGCCGAGCTGGCCCGGCTGGTCGGACGCGTATCCGCGCCCGCACCGGCCAGCATGATCGCCGCCGCCAGCTCCACGCCCGCGGCCGCGCCAACGCCTCCCCGTGCCCGCCAGCTCGCCACCGTCAGGGTGGTTTAAACCAAAGCGGGGCCGCAGCGGAGGAGGTGGCGTAGGCCTCAGTTCAGCTTAAAACGCTCTATGGCGTTTTCAAAGAAATGTTGCCGGGGTCGCTGACCCCGGAAAGGGGCTTTTCAGAGGGAGGAAGCGCGACCGGGCTCAGCGAGCCCGGCTACAGAAAAGCAGAAAAGACGCTATGGCGTTTCCGAAAATACGGCAGCCGCTCGCGCTCGAGGAGAGTGCGCGGACTACGTTCCGCGCCGCGGCTACACTTCAATTTGAAGACGCGCCCTAACGCAGGCTGGAAGCCCGCGCTACAAGCGCGGTCACAGTTCAGCTAAACCGCGTCAGGCCACGGCGCGCGGCGAATAACCGGCGAGCGCGTCGCGCCACCACGGGGCGAGCTCACTCAGCGGACGCGTCCAGACTTCGCGGTGCAGGCGGTCCATTGAGTCGGCGTCGGCGAGCAGCGCGAGTTTCTCGTGCGACTTCATGGCCGCGGGTCCCTCGCGCAACAGGTGTTCCTGCATCATGCGGAAATATTCCGTGATCGCCTCGGCCCGCGCGCGCCGGTCGCGCAGCTGGCAGCGGTGCACGGCGTTGACGTAGGGGTCGACGATCGCGCGCGTGAACGCCACGTCGCGTCCGCCCATTTCCGCGCTGAACGCCGCGGTCGCGGGCTCCTCGAGCTTGGCTTGCAATTCGCGCAACTCGGCCGGCGGGTCGAGTTCATCCGGCGTGCAGAAGATGCCGGCGCGTTGCGCGGCCTGTCCGTAGCGGCGGAGCGCGGTGAACGCGGAAAAGGGCACCGCGAGAATCATGCCGAGCAGCACCGGTGACATCCACGCCAGCAGCCCCGGCGCAAAGAGCACCAGCACGAGCGTCCAGATGAGACCGAGCGCGAGGTGGCCCTTGTGCGTCTCGTAGGCTTCGCGCCAGTTGATCGTGTCCTCGCTGTCGCGGCGCTGGGTGACCCATTTCACGCCGCTGCCGAGGATGATCGAGACGACGAATTTCGCGTGGAAGAGCATCAGCACCGGCGCGAGCAGGATGGAGAACAGCACTTCGCCGAGCACGCCCGCGCAGACTTTGCCGAGGCCGCCGAAACGCGCCGTGCCGCCGGGTTGCAGCGCGAGATCGAACACAGCGAGGACCTTCGAGAGGAAGAGCAACACGAACGTCGCGACCGCGAGCACGCCCCCCTGCGCCCCGGCGGGCAGGCCCAGGAGGTATGCCACGCCGGGCTCGGGCATCCAAGTGAGACCGGTGCGATTGAAGCCCACCATGAAGAGCGTGCCGATCACGAGCGACACGAACCAGAAGAGCGACGAGCTGTAGGCGAGGATGCCCATCGCAAAGTGCACGCGGCTGACGCTGTGCAGGCCGCGCGCGAAGACCAGCCACACGTGCTGCATGTTGCCCTGCGCCCAACGGCGGTCGCGCTTGGCGTAGTCGATCAGCGTCGGCGGCAACTCCTCGTAACTGCCCTCGAGTCCCGGCGTGAGCCACACTTCGTAACCGGCGCGACGCAGCAGCGCGGCCTCGACGAAATCGTGTGAGAGGATGCGACCGCCGAACGGTTCGCGTCCGGGCAATTGCGGCAGCGCGCAGTGGTCGATGAACGCCTTCACGCGGATGATGGCGTTGTGCCCCCAGTAATTACCCTCGCTCTGTTGCCAGTAGTTCAGGCCGGCGAGAAAGATCGGGCCGTAGAGCCGCGAAGAGAATTGCAACACGCGCGCGAAGAGCGTCTCGGCGCCCATGAGCGCGGGCGCGGACTGGATGAGGCCGGCGCGCGGGTTGCGCTCCATCAGGCGCACCATCGTGACGATCGACTCGCCCGCCATCACGCTGTCGGCATCGAGCACAACCATGTAGCGGAAACGGCGGCCCCAGCGGCGCAGGAAGTCGCCGATGTTGCCGGCCTTCTTGTTCGAGTTGATGCGACGCTTGCGGTAGAAAATGCGGCCGCGCGCGCCGAGCTCGCGGCAGAGTTCGACCCAAGCGAGTTCCTCCTTGATCCACTGGTCGGGCTCGGTCGAATCGCTGAGGATGAAGAAATCGAAATGCTCGATCTGGCCGGTGCGCTCGATGGATTTGTAGATGGCGCGCAAACCGGCGAAGACGCGGGTCACTTCCTCGTTGTAGACGGGCAACACGATCGCGGTCGGCGCGAGCGGAACGGTCGACGGGTCCTCCGGCAGCGTGTTGAAAATCGTGGCGCGGTCGCCACGCCCGCGGCGCGCGAGGAAGCCGAAGGCCGCCTGCGACGCGCCGAACGAGAGTAACCCGAAGAGCAGCGTGAACAGCGCCCAGATCACCCACGCGGAGCCCTTGAGCGGCATGCCCCAGAGCAGGTCGCCCATCAGGAACGAGCCGGTGGCGGTGACGACGACGACGAAGGTCACGACCGCGGTGCGCCGGCGCGTGATGCGCGAGGGCGAGCGCAGCTCGAAGGGCAGCAGCGGGACTTTGAAGCGGAAGCCCATTTTCAGAGACAAAGCGCGCCGAGGTGGAGCGCGTTGACCTCAACGCGCTCGTTCGCAGCGAGCGCGCGCAGTGAGCGCATTGGGGTCAATGCGCTCCACCGGCCAAAGCTGCGGGCGGGGAAATTCATCAGTAGCGGACGGCGTAGAACGCGGCGGCGAGCGCGCCGAGGTAGACCAGCCACGTGGCGACACCACGAAGGAACGGCCACTTGTCGAAGGTGCGCCAGGTGTTGTCGGCGACTTCCGAGACGACGCCGAGGTCGATGGCGCGCGGCGTCATGTTGGAGAATTCGAGATCGGGTCCGGCTTCGACGTAGGTCGTGCGGAGTTCGCGGAGCATCTCCGGCGGCAGATCGTCGTCGCGGAGAAAATGCTGCGGCCAGCGCTGCGGCAGGTCGGCGAGGTGCACGGCGGCGCGTTCGTGCGCGTAGCGGCGGCCTTCGTTTTCCGTCGGGTCGGTGCCGACGTGCATCTGAATCCAGCCGTCGATGAGCAGCATCGCGGCGTCGGCGGCGATCTCGACCGGATGTTGCTCCATCTGCGAACTGCGGCGCTCGCGCGCGAAGGCGAGCACTTGCTCGGTCAACTCTTCGAGGCGGGCCGACGGCACCCCGTGCGCACACAGGTAGGCGCGAACGCGTTCGCGCGCCTCCGCCCACTCGGCGGCGTCGGCCACTTTGCCGGCGGCGTTCACGGCTTCCAGGACATCGCCCAAGTCTCGGTGACGACCTTGTCGCCGAGCTTGAGGCGGGCGCGCAGCTCGGTGAGCGGCGAGCCGGCGGGCGCGGAGAATGCCATCACGAGGCGCCACGAGCCGTCCTGCTCGTTGCGGACGACGTGCGTGTGCTCGAGCTTGGCGGGGCCGGCGGTGACGATTTCGGGAAAAAGCTCGGCGTCGACGGGCACGACGTCGGGCTTGAGGCCGTTGAAATCGACGACGTAGCGCGTGCGGTTCTCGGCGCCGTCGTGCTGGGTCTGGCGCGTCGAGCGCACCCAGCCCAACCCGCCGCCGAAAGTGGACGCGTTGGTCCAGTGGAGGCGCCAGTTCAGCTCCATCGGCTTGCCGAGTGCGACCGGGGCGTCGGGCGTGAAGAAGGCGACGATGTTGTCGTTGAATTCGTTGCCGGCGGGCAGCTCGACGAGGCGGACTTTGCCGGCGGGCCACTGGCCGATCGCTTCGACCCAGACGCTCGGGCGCATGTGGTAGAAGGCCTCGAGGTCTTCGTAGCTGGAGAAGTTGCGGTCGCGCTGGAGCAGGCCGAAGCCGGCGAGCGCGGGCGCGGGGATGTCGCTGCGGAGCAAGCCGGGCGGATTCGTGAGCGGGCGCCAGACGCGCTCGTCCTTGCTGGGGGCGACGAGCAGGCCGTCGGAGTCGTGCACCTCGGGGCGGAAATCGCCGTAGTGGTGCGGCGACATCTCGCCATACCAGAACATGCTCGTGAGCGGCGCAAAGCCCGGCAGATCGACGGCGGTGCGGAAATAGAGCGTGGCCTTCACGTCCACGACGGTCTCGTCGCCCGGCGTGATGACGAAGCTGTAGGCGCCGCAGACGGATTTGCTGTCGAGCAGGGCGTGGACGACGAGGGATTTCGCACCGAGGTCGGGCTTGCCGAGCCAAAATTCGATGAACGACGGGAACTCCTCGGGCGCGGGACCACCGGAGTTGAGCGCGAGGCCGCGCGCGGAGAGGCCGTAACGCTGCTCCTTCGCGAGGGCGCGGAAGTAGCTCGCGCCGAGAAACGAGATGATCTCGTCCCATTTGCCCGGCTGGTTGATTTCGTTGATCACGCGGAAGCCCGCGTAGTTGAGGCCGCGCTTGGCCCAGAAGGACGGTTTCAGCTCCTGGTAGTCGAAGAATTTCTGGGTGAACGGCAGCGGCTGCGTGTGCGTCGCCGTGAACTCGTGCACCTCGACAGTCTGGTTGAACAGGTAGCCGGGATGAAAGAACTGGACCTGAAACGGCAGGTTGTCCGACCGCCACAAGGAGTTCTCCGGAATGAAACGGATGCGGCGATATTGGTCGTAGCCGAGCTTCCGGAAAAACGGGCTCACTTGCTCGCGCGGGGGCTCGTAGGGCTCAGTGGCGATCTCCGCCGCGAGCTGCTTCACGTATTCGTGATCGACCGTGACCCGCTCGACGCCGGCACGCAGCGACCCGGCGGAGGCGAGCCACGCGAAAGCGGCGAGCGTCGTGATGAGACGATGAAAATTCATTCCAGTCAGCGTGTTAACCGGGGGAAACGTGGAGGACCACTCAATTTAAGCAGAAGCCAGGCCGCGAGGGTTGGCGACGGCGAGCTTATCTGCGGAGCCGGCTGAAGCCGCCTGCTCAGGCAGCCTCAGGGCAAAAGGGGGAAAGAACGACCACCCGAACGATACCACTGCCAGACCGCCACTTGAGCGGTTTGGTGCCGCCGGATGACACAATGGAATTAGAACTATTCTAATTCTCACTTGAAACTCAGTCCCAACCGCATTGCCTTCACCGCTCCTCCTCAATGGACAACGAAACCACGCCTTTCACCCCCGACGCGCTCGTGAAGCGCCTCACCGACTCCGGCCTGCGGCCCACGCCGCAGCGCGAAGTCGTTTTCAAGGTCATCGTTGAAAAACGCGACCACCCGACGGCCGACGAAATCTTCGCCCGCGTGAAGTCCCAGATGCCGACCATCTCGCTCGCCACCGTCTACAATTGCCTCGAGACGCTCGTGCAGTGCGGCCTCGTCCGCCAGGTGAACTTCGAGCGCGCGCCGACGCGCTATTGCCCGAATCTCTGCCAGCACGCGCATTTCCGCGACGAGGCGACGGGCGAACTCCACGACATCGAGCTGCCCGCCGACGTCATCGCGCGCCTCCACGAGCTGCTCCCGCCGGGCTTCAGCGCGTCGGACATCGAACTGAGCTTCCGCGGCAAAGCCGCCCACCCGCCCATCACGCACGGCGCCAACTGACCCCTCTCCCAACTCTCAGCCCTCAACTCTCAACTTTCCGCATCCGGACATGAGCCAACTCGAAATCAAAGACCTCCACATCAGCATCGGCGAGAAGCCCATCGTCAAAGGCCTCAGCCTGACGATCAATCAGGGCGAAGTGCACGCCATCATGGGCCCCAACGGCACCGGCAAAAGCACGCTCTCCAAGGCCATCGCCGGCCACCCCGACTACACGATCACGAGCGGTGACGTGCTGATGAACGGCCAGTCGATCCTCTCCATGGAAGTCGACGAGCGCGCCCGCGCCGGCCTCTTCCTCGCCTTCCAATACCCGAGCGAGATCCCGGGCGTCTCCATCGCCAACTTCCTCCGCGCCGCCGTCCAAGCCCGCATGGCCGAGGGCGAGGAGCTCGACGCCACCGCTTACTACAAGCGCCTCTACTCGAAGATGGACATGCTCAAGATCGACCGGAAGTTCACTTCCCGCTCGGTCAACGAAGGCTTCTCCGGCGGCGAAAAGAAGCGCTGCGAGATCCTCCAGATGGCGATGCTCGAACCCAAGTTCTCCGTCATGGACGAGACCGACTCCGGCCTCGACATCGACGCGCTGCGCATCGTCGCCGAAGGCGTCAACACCCTCCGCGGCCCCAACCTCGGCGTCCTCCTCATCACGCACTACCAACGCCTCCTGAACTACATCGTCCCGGACTTCGTCCACGTCATGTATGACGGCCGCATCGTGAAGAGCGGCGACAAGTCCCTCGCCCTCGAACTCGAGGCCAAGGGCTACGACTGGGTGAAGAAGGAACTCGTCAAAGCCTGAACGCCGCTTCGCGCCACCTTGTAGGAGCCTGCTTGCAGGCGACCCTGCAACCCATCGCCTGCAAGCAGGCTCCTACAAACTCTCAGCTCTCAACTTTCCGCCCACCTCATGAAACCTCCGAGTGAAACCGATGCCGTCGACGCCGCCGTCGAAAATCCAGTCGCGGGCATCGACCAATCCGCCGGCAACTTCAGCTACGACGTCAACTACGAGTTCGACGCCGGCACCGGCCTCACGGAAAACACCGTCCGCTACATCAGCTCGGTGAAGAAGGAAGCCGACTGGCTCCTCGAATTCCGCCTCAAGGCCCTCAAGACCTTCCTCGAAAAACCCATGCCCACGCATTGGGCGACGAAGGATCTCGAGAACATCAATTTCGACAAGATCCGCTATTACCTCTCGAGCGGCCAGAAGCCGAAGCGCACGTGGGACGAGGTCCCCGACGACATCAAGAAAACCTTCGAGCGCCTCGGCATCCCCGAGCAGGAGCGCAAGTTCCTCGCCGGCGTCGAAGCGCAGTTCGACTCCGAGGCCGCCTACTCGAACATCAAGGAAGCCGTCGCGAAGCAGGGCGTTATCTTCGTCAACTCCACCGAAGGCCTCCGCGAACACCCCGAGCTGTTCCGCAAGTGGTTCGGCAAGGTCATCCCGACCGGCGACAACAAGTTCTCCGCGCTCAACAGCGCCGTGTTCTCCGGCGGCTCCTTTATCTACGTCCCGCCGGGCGTGAAGGTCTCGCACCCGCTCCAAGCCTACTTCCGCATCAACGCGGAAAATTTCGGCCAATTCGAGCGCACGCTCATCATCGCCGACGAAGGCGCCGAGGTCGTCTACATGGAAGGCTGCACCGCGCCGAAGTTCTCCACCTCCACGCTGCACAGCGCGGTCGTCGAGCTCGTCGCGCTCAAGGGCGCCAAGATCCAATACATCACCGTCCAGAACTGGGCGCCCAACGTCTACAACCTCGTCACCAAGCGCGGCCTCGCGATGGAAGACGCCGAGATCAAGTGGATCGACTGCAACATCGGCAGCCGCCTCACCATGAAATACCCCGGCGTCGTTCTGAAGGGCGAGCGCGCCCGCGGCGAAGTCATCTCCATCGCCCTCGCCAACGACGGCCAGCACCAGGACACCGGCGCGAAGATGATCCACGCCGCCAACAACACGACGTCCAACGTCATCTCCAAATCCATCTCCGTCGGCCAGGGTCGCGCGACTTACCGCGGCCAAGTCCACATCCCGAAGAATCTCAAGGGCTGCAAAAACAACACGGAGTGCGACGCGCTGCTCATCAACACGAACAGCCGCACCGACACCTACCCCGCCATCACCGTGCGCGGCGACAAGAACGCCACGCAGCACGAGGCGAGCGTGTCCAAGGTTTCCGAAGACATGATCTTCTACATGCAACAGCGCGGCCTCACCGAAGCGCAGGCGATGAGCCTCGCCGTGAACGGCTTCATCAACGACCTCGCCCGCCAGTTCCCGATGGAATACTCGGTGGAGCTGAAGCGCCTCATCGACCTCGAAATGGAAGGCTCCGTCGGCTGACGTCCAAGTCGTTCTCGTTCCTCGTTCTCCTTCTAGTTCTCCAAACGAACGACGAAGGAGAAGACCGAGAGAACGAGAACGAGCAAGAGAACGAGAACGATCCAAACCCAATGCCCTCTTCCGTTTCCGCTCCCACTTCCGCCACCGTCGGCTCCTTCACCCGCGAAGCCTTCGCCGCGCACCTCACGCGCGTCGCCCACCTCCCCGCGTGGTGGCTCGACCGCAAGCGCGCCGCTTACGAGCGCTTCGCCGCCCTCCCGATGCCCAAGCGCACCGACGAGGGCTGGCGTTTCTCCAACTTCGCCGCGCTCACGCTCGACGGCTTCACGCTGCCCGAGCCGATCCAACTCGCCGACGCCCACCACACCACGATGGGCATCACCGGCGCCGGCACGCTCGCGCTCGCCAACCACCGCGTGGTCGTGAACGAGTCCGTCGCCGCCGAGTTCGCGCAGAAGGGCGTGATCTTCGAGTCGCTCCAAAACGCCCTCCTCAAGCACGGTGAACTCGTCCGCGAACACCTGCTCACGCAGCCGTCGAAGCTCGGCTCCGAGAAATTCGCCGCCTTGCACGAGGCTTTCCTCGAGGACGGCGCCTTCGTCTACGTGCCGAAGAACACCGAGGTCGCCGTCCCGTTCGGCGTCTTCCACTACGCCGCCCACTCCGGCACCGCCCTCTTCCCGCACACGCTCGTCGTCGCCGACGAGAACGCGAAGGTCACCGTCGCCGATTTCTTCCGCTCCGCCAACGCGGGCGAGCGCCAGTTCGTCTGCGGCGGCAACGACCTCTTCGCCGGCCACGGCGCGCAGATCACCTACGTCGCCATGCAGGACTGGAGCCGCGAGACGCTCTCGCTCCAATTCAACGCCACCGTCGCCCGCCGCGACGCGCGCGTGCTCTCCCTCAATCTCCACGCCGGTGCGCGCCAGGCGCGGCACGAGAGTTTCTCTCAGTTGCAAGCGCCCGGCGCGCACTCGGAGATGCTCGCGCTCACGATCGCGCACGACACGCAGGAGTTCGACCAGCGCACGCTGCAGATTCACCAGGCGCCCAACACGTCTTCGAATCTCCTCTACAAGAACGCGCTCCTCGACAAGGCGAAGACCATCTTCTCCGGCCTGATCGTCGTCGATCCCGACGCGCAGAAGACCGACGCCTATCAGTCGAACCGCAACCTCATGCTCTCCGACGACGCCGAGGCGCACTCGCTCCCCGGCCTCGAGATCCAGGCCAACGACGTCCGCTGCACCCACGGCGCCACGTCCGCCCGCATCCCCGCCGAGCAGGAATTTTATCTCCAGTCGCGCGGCATCGCGAAAGCCCAAGCCGACGAGTTGCTCGTCTTCGGTTTCTTCGAGGAAGTCCTCGGCAAAATCGAGAACCAGGAACTCCACGACCGCCTGAGCGAAATCATCCGCGCCAAGTTCAAAGAGTAAGCGATCAGCGCTCAGCCTTCAGCTCTCAGCTCGCCAAACCGGGCCGGAGCAGAAAAGCTGATCGCTGACAGCCGATAGCTGACAGCTCCCATGCAAAACCGCGAACGCACCCTCTCCCGCGACGTCGTCGCGCACCAGATCCCGTCCGGCGACAAGCAGACGCTCCCCGCCGGCGAGACCGTCCTCATCCACCAAGTCCTCGGCGGCAGCTACACGGTGCAGACGGGCTACGGCCTGTTCCGCATCAACAGCACCGACGCTGACGCGCTCGGCGAACAAGTCGCCGCGCCCTCAACCCTCAACTCCCAGCCCTCAACTTCGCCGGACGGCGCGCCCGATCCCGAGCAGATCTGGCAACAACTCCGCCAAGTCTACGACCCGGAAATCCCCGTCAACATCGTCGACCTCGGCCTCATCTACACGATGGACATTTCGAAGGCCGACGACGGCGGCCACAAGGTCGACGTCGCCATGACGCTCACCGCTCCCGGCTGTGGCATGGGCCCGGTCATCGCCGAAGACGCGAAGAGCAAAATCCTCCTCGTCCCCGGCGTCGCCGCCGCCGACGTGCGCATCACCTGGGAACCACCCTGGAACCAATCGATGATTTCCGAAGAGGGAAAGATGAAGCTCGGACTCATCTGAGTCCCCGCGCTTGTCTCTTTCGGTAGCGGCGGTCTGCAACCCCCGATAGCCGGCCGGTCTCACGACCGGCCTTTTTCATTTTTGTCCGCCAGCTCTCAGCGGTCGCCATTCGCTTCACGGCCCCGCTCTCTTCGCTGACGTCACCAGGGCAACGCGCCCACGATGGGAAGCTTGGGCATTGATATCTTCCGCGCTTGCCACGCCGTCGTCACGGCGAAGCCTTCCCACCCGTCATGCAAACCCTCGCCTACGGCTCCGCGCCCAGCCAAGTCGGAGATCTCTATCTGCCCGCGAATGCGCGGCCGGCCGTCGTCGTCCTGCTGCACGGCGGCTTCTGGCGCGCGCCCTATGGTCGCGACGAACTAGCACCGATCGCGACCGATCTCGTCGCGCGGGGCTACGCGGTTTGGAATCTGGAATACCGCCGCGTCGGCGAGCCGGGCGGCGGCTGGCCGGGCACTCTTTCCGATGTCGCCGAAGGCATCGACCACCTCGCCGCTCTCGTAGACCAAGGCGTCGCGCTCGATCTCTCGCGCGTCGTAGTCGCCGGACACTCCGCCGGAGGCCACCTCGCATTGTGGGCAGCAGCGAAAAATCGCCCCTCCTCCGCCGTGACCGGGCCGCGGCGCGTGCGCCTGCGCGGCGCCGCCGGCCTCGCGCCAGTGGCCGATCTGGCCCAAGCCCACGCGTTGCACTCCGGCCGCGACGCCGTCGCCACCTTCCTCGGCGGCACCCCCGAATCTCATCCCGCTCGCTACGCTGCTGCCGACCCGCACCGCCTGCTTCCGCTCGGCACGCACCAACTGCTCTTGCACGGCACCGTGGACGACGTGCTCCCGTTCACCCTCACCCGCGACTACGCCGCCGCCGCGCGCGCGGCGGGCGACGAAGTCGAGTTCGTCGAACTCGCGGACGCCGACCACTTCGCGTTCACCGACCTCGCCAGCCCTGCGCATCGCGTGTTGTGCCAGCGCCTCGCCGAGCTGTTGCACTGAACCGACGCGCACACCCCGCGGCCTTCTCGTGACTCGCCACAGCCCGCGACCTCCTCGCGCCCGCCGCCGAGACCGCGCGCGAAGCCTTCGGCGCGACGCCCCCGCGCACCCAGCGCATCGAAAAACTCCTCGCCGAAACCCGCACGCCCTGACGCCGAGCTGAGTCCTGGTGTCCGCCGTAGGCAGCGTGCTTGCACGCGCCCTTCTTTCGATCGAGGTGCACCGCAAAGCGCCAGCCTCACGCCCACCTTCCCATTGCCCCGATTCCCCGCAAAATCTCCTAAAACGATTTTGCCGTAATACGGCTTTTTCCGAGTGAAAATCCCTCTCCAAGCGACGCGGTTTTTGCGCACTCACTCGCGCGCTCCCGTTTGGCTTTTCGCCCCGCGCTCCGCGCGATTGTGAACAATTTCCCGTTGTAGTCTCCCTCCGCGGCGGAACTCTCCCGCGATGCGTTTTGCGGGACTGGATCTGCTGCGAGCGATCGCGATTTTGTGGGTGCTGTTTTTTCACGGCCTCGTGCTGGGGCTCGGCACGCCGTTCCCCTTTGTCGCCCGCTCCGGCTGGATGGCGGTGGACCTGTTCTTCGTCCTCAGCGGCTACTTGATCGCGCTGCAACTCTTCAGCTCGTTCGACCGCGCGGAGCCCGGCGCCATCCGAAAATTCTACCTTCGCCGCGCGTTCCGCATCCTGCCGGCTTACGGCGTCGTCGTGGCACTCTACGCGTGGCTGCCGCAGTGGCGCGAGTCGCCCGGGATGCAGCCCGCGTGGCAGTTCCTCACGTTCACGCAGAACTTCCTCATCGACTACCAACACAACATCGCGTTCTCGCACGCGTGGTCGCTGTGCGTGGAGGAGCATTTTTATCTGCTCTTCCCGTGTCTCGCATGGGGCGCGTTGCGGCTCGGCTCCGCGCGCCTCGTCGCCGCGCTCATCGCCGCCGTCGCGCTCGGCGGCGTGGCGCTCCGCTTGTGGCTCTGGCGGCACACGCTCGACGGGGGCGCGGTGCTCGACACCGAGCCGTGGCGTTTCGTGGAAACAGTTTACTATCCCACGACGGTGCGCTGCGACGGTTTGCTCGTCGGCGTGACGCTCGCCGCGATCCGCAGCTTTCGTCCCGCGTGGTGGCAACGCGCCGCGGCGCACCACGCGTGGGTCGGCGCGCTCGGGGCGGTCGTGCTCGCGGTCGCCATCGCGGTGGCATTCCCGCGCACGACGGAAGCCGCAGTCGTGCTCGGCTACCCGTTGCTCGCCGTCGGCTTTGGCCTGCTCCTCGTGATGGCCGCGAGCCCGGCCAGCGTGTGGTCGCGCGTGGAAATCCCCGGCGCCCGCTGGCTCGCGACGATCACGTTCAGCACCTACCTCACGCACAAGATGACCTGGGCCGTGCTGCGCGACCACTTCCCCGCCTTCGTGCCGAAGGGCACGGCGCAGGCCTTTTTCGTCTATGGCGGCAGCGCGCTGCTTGTCGGCTGGTTGCTCTATCTCGCCGTGGAAAAACCGTTCCTGCGCCTGCGCCAACGGTTCGAACGCCCCGCCCCCGCACTGACCGGCGAAAAAATAGCCAAAATCGCCTGATCCCTCTCACCGCCGCGCCGCTCGCCTTCGGCGCCAGTTCCACCTTCGCCGCCGACGCACCTGAGTCGAGCGACGCGGCGCCATCGCCCGCGCCGATGGGAAGAGATCGCCGCTCGCACCGCGACACCGCCCAAGCTCTTCGACGCCGGTCCCGGAGTGCCCGACGCCGTGGAACTCATCGCCACGCCCTATTCGCTTCATCGAAGCCTGCCGCCTTTTGCCGCCCGCTCGGCGCGTCTCGCCGAATTACGCGCGGTGCGCGACCCCGCTTCGCCAGTATTCGGCCCGCCTGAAATCCCTCCTCAGCGCCGTCTTCGTATGCGTGCCAGGTGTCGGGATTTTCATTCTCCGACCACGCCTTCTCGTTCCGTGCTTTTCCGTTTTCTCCTCGCCCTCGCCGCCGCGCTTTCATGCGTCCCCGTCGTCCCAGCGCAGCTGATCGCGTATTTCCCGTTCGCCGGCAACGCCGTGGATGCGACCAATCACGGCTTCAGTGCCAACACCGTCAACGCCACCTACACCGCGAGCGGCGGCTACACCGGCGCGGGCGCCCAAGGCGGAGCCTACCTCTTCAACGGCACATCGAACTACCTCGAGATGGCCGGCCTCAACATCAACCCCAGCGTCTACCCGCGACTGACCATCGGTGCTTGGGTGCGCGCCTCCAGCAACACGCCGATCCGCCAGATCGTCTCGCAGGACAACGGAGGTTTCGACCGCTCCCTCGGCATCGACGACCGCGGCAGCACCACCGGCTGGAGCGCGGGCATCGGCAGCGGCGGCGCACTCGGCGGCGAGAGCGTCGCGACCGACACTTGGACCTTTGTCGCCGTCGTCTACGACCAGCCCGCACAAACCGCCACCCTCTACGTCGACGACCGCGCCTACACCGCCACCAATGCCGTGCTCGGCACGGGCTGGAACCTCACGCGCGTCGGCATGAATCCCAGTTCCGGCCAATACTTCGCCGGCACCATCGACGAGCTTTTCTTCTACAACGGCGCGCTCACCGCATCACAACTCGCGGACGTTCGCCTCCACGGCGTCTCCTCCATTCCCGAGCCCTCCACATTCGCGTTCCTGGGCCTCGGACTCGGGCTCGTCGCGCTCGCCGTGCGCCGTCGGCGCGAGTAGCGCCACACCGCCCCCTCGCCGCCGACGCCGGTTGCAGCGCGATCGGGCCGCCGCCCGGATGCGACGCCTCAATGCACGCCGGCTGTCGCCGCGACGCGGATGAGGTCGATGCGCGAAGCCTTGCGGCGCGCCACGCGCGGCGTGACGGCGGCGCGCGCGGGCTCCTCCGGGACAAACACGAGATACGCCCCGCAGTGTTCGCAAAGATGCAGCTCGTCGCTCGCCGCCACCTGGCGGATCCACGACGCGAGTTTCAAGTGGCACGCGCCGCAGACGCCGCGGCGAACTTCGGCGAACGGCTTCGCGCCGTTCACGACGAGCCGGTTGTAGTGCGCCAGCACCGGTGGCGGCAACGACGCCCGCAACTCGGCCGCGCGGGCCGCGCGCTCGGGCGAGAGATCACCGGCGGCGGCGACCTCGATCGAATGGAGTTCCTGAAGGACGGGAATGGAAGCGTTCATAAGTGGAAAAAGAAAAGGCGGCCCGGCGCGCGGGCCGCCTGCGTGGAACCAGTTCAGAGGACGGGCGTGCGTTTCGTGGCGCGCGGCTTCTTGACGGGACGCGGCGCGGGTTTCGGCGCGGCAACGGACGCGACGGCGGGAGCGGGCGCGGCGGATGCGATCGGCGTCACGGAAACGACGACCGGCGTGTTGGTCGGCTGAGCGATGACGGGCGCACTGGCGCCCGCGGTGGGATTGAGTTCGGGATTCATGGGAAGCTTTCGGTTGGTGTGCCCGGTGCGGGCACGCCTCCTTCCTTCGCAATGCGCGTGCCGCCCCTGCGCGGGCGCACGTTAGCGGGCGCACGCGAACCACTTGCCGCGCGAATCACCCGCCGCTCCCACGGCATCTGGGCGTTTTCCCCACGGCCGCGCGGCGCAATCCTTGCACGCCGCGCCGGCGCGCGGTGCAAATTTCAGACCACCTTCGGTTCGAGCAGCCCGTAGCGCTTCAACTTGTATTGCAGCGCTCGACGGCTGATGCCGAGCAGGCGCGCCGCGGCCGCGCGGTTCGCCGTGGCGTGTTTGATCGTCTGAGTGATGAGCAATTTCTCCGCCTCCTCGATCGTCATGCCCGCGCGGATTTCCACGCTGACGCCGGCGCTTTCCTGCGCGCGAATTTCGTCGGGCAACTCATCGACGCCAATCACCGGCCCGCTCGAAGTCACGACGATGCGCTCGGCGACATTGCGCAGCTGCCGGATGTTGCCCGGCCACGGGAACCGCTGGCACAGCCGCATCGCCTCCGGCGCGAGCCGCTTCGCGCGGCGCCGGTGCTTCGCGCAGAAGCGCACCACGAACGCCTCGATCAACAGCGGAATGTCCTCCGCACGCTCGCGCAGCGGCGGCACCGCGATCGGAATCACATGCAGGCGGTAGTAGAGATCCTCGCGAAACTTCCCCGCCGCCACCGCATCGAGCAGGTTCTTGTTCGTCGCCGCCACCACGCGCACGTCGACGCGGACCAGCTCCGTGCCACCGACCATGCGGAACGCGCCGTCCTCGAGCACGCGCAGCAGGTCGCCCTGCCCCTTCGGCGAAAGGTCGCCGATCTCGTCGAGAAAAAGCGTGCCGCCGTCCGCGAGTTGGAAGCGCCCGAGTTTGTCCGCGCGCGCATCCGTGAATGCGCCCTTGCGGTAACCGAACAGCTCCGCCTCCACGAGTTGCTCGGGCAGCGCCGCGCAGTTGACGAAAATGAAGGGCCGCGCCGCCCGCGCGCTGTGTTCGTGAATGAGCCGCGCCACGAGCTCCTTGCCGGTGCCGCTCTCGCCCTCGATCAGCACGGTCACGTCGCTCCGCGCGATCTCCTCCGCCGCGCGTCGCAAGCGTCGCATCACTTCGCTTTCACCGATGAGTTGCCCGCCCGCGGTGCCCGACTCCGGCGCCGTCACGCTCACCCCGTCGATTTCCTCGGCCATGTCTCGCGAATGCGCCCGTGCGCGCTTTTCCGCAAGCACGCCGAGTGTGCAGCGCGGGCGAAATCCGCGTCGCGTGCGTTCCGGCCCATTTTTCGCCGGTGAGCTGCACTCATCGCCTGCATGAGCAAAGCTCCAAAGCCGCCCCCGCGCGCCACTAAGACCGTATCTTTGCGCGCGTCGCGGCGGAAATCCGGCCCCGGCAAGAATTGCACCAAACCTCATCCGCTCGGCGAGCGCCGCTTATTCCCTTCGCGACACCGCAGGCCGGCGCCGGCAAAATCACTTCGCCGCGACCACGATTTGCCAATCGTCGGGAACGTCCTGGCCGTTGGCCTTGGCCACCGCGCGCAGGAAAAACTGCCCCTTCAAGGTCTCGGGAAACGCGGCGGACAGCATCTGGGCCAGTCCGGCGTCTTCTTTGCGGATGACGAAGTAGAGCGCGAACTTCGCCTTCGGGCCCGTCTGTGACGCCTTCAGGATTTCGAAGTCCGCCGAAACCATCGCGCGCGGGATGCCGTTGCCGACGATCAGGCCGACATCGCAACTGCCGTTGGCGAGGCCGAAGGCGGCGCGATCCGCGTCCTGCGTCTGCGGCTTCACGGGCACCGGCTCCTTGCAGCGCTGGCCCAGCTCGAACGCCAGCGCCTCCGCGAACGCGGTGTGCAGGGCATCGTGGCCGGCTGCTTTGCGCTCGGCATCGACGATGACCAGCCGCAGCGCGCGGCTGGATTCGACGCGCAATTGATTCTTCTCGGCCGCGAACGCCGTGACGGCGCACGCCAAGGCCAGCAAACCGGCAAGGTGCTTCGTGGACATAGACAACGGGGGTTGAAAACTAAGACTGCGACGGTGCTCATCGGCACAACCGCGCCGCGCTTGAGCGGCGCGTGCAAATGCATCGGCCGGCTCGGCGCGGCGGTTTCCGGCGCGAAAGGGCCACCGAATTTGTGAGGTCCATTCCCTCCCGCCACCGGCTAGGACGCGCGCCCTTGAACTCGCGCGCGACACGCACTGACTCGCGCCTCCATGAGAAACGCCTCGTTCCTCTTCCGCGTCGCCGTGCTGCTCTACGGTCTTTTCGCCTACGCGGTCTTCTTCGGCACCGTCCTGTATGCGGTCGGTTTCATCGGCGGTTTCATGGTCCCCAAGACGATCGACGGCACGCCGGCGACGTCGTTCGGCGGAGCCGCGCTGATCGACGCCGCGCTGATCGGCCTGTTCGCGCTGCAACACAGCGTGATGGCGCGCCCGTTTTTCAAGCGCTGGCTCACGCGGTTCGTCCCCGTCGCCGCCGAGCGCTCCACCTACGTGCTGGCGTCGTCGGTCGCGCTGCTTGTGCTCTTCCGCTACTGGGAGCCGATGGGCGGCAGCGTGTGGACCGTCGAACAACCCGCGGTGCGCCTGCTGCTGCAAGTGGGCTACGCCCTCGGCTGGCTCGTCGTGCTCGCGACGACGTTTCTCATTCATCACTTCGATCTGCTCGGCCTGCGCCAAGTGTGGCTGTTCTTCCACGGCCGCGACTACACCGGCCTGCGCTTCGTCACGCCCGGACTCTACCAAGTCGTCCGCCATCCGCTCTACGTCGGGTGGCTGATGACCTTCTGGCTCACGCCGCACATGACCGTGGCGCATCTCTTCTTCGCTCTCCTGACGACGGCCTACATTTTCGTCGCGATCCAGTTCGAGGAACGCGATCTCGCCAACGCGCATCCGGAATACCACGACTACCGCCGCCGCACGCCGATGCTGCTGCCGCGTTTCCGTCGCAAGGACGCCCACTGACTTTCCGCCCGCCGGAGTGGCCGTGTGTGGCTGTCCGGCGGGTGCGGCGGGATCCTCCCGCCGGGCGCGCTGGGGGCAGTGCGCCGAATATTTTCTTGGAACCGCACCCTCGTGGTGCGGTTCTTTCTTTGCCATGAGCCACCCCTCGCGCCCGGAGTTCTGGGACGAGCGCTACGCCTCCGGCACGACGCCGTGGGATTACGGTGGTGTGCCGCCCCAGCTGAAGCGCTATCTCGAAGCACGCCCGAACGGCGGACGCGCGCTCATCCCCGGTTGCGGCGCGGGGCACGAGATCGCGGCGTTCTACGAGGCGGGCTACGACGTGACCGCGGTGGATTTCGCGCCCGCCGCCGTCGAGCGCGCCCGCGCCAACCTCGGGCCGCTGCTCGCCGACCGCGTGTTTCTCGGGGACTACTTCACCTTCGATTTCGCGGCGGCGCCGTTCGATGTGGTCTACGAACGCACTTTCCTCTGCGCGCTCCCGCCCGAGTTGCGTCCGAAATACATCACCCGGATGGCGCAGCTGCTGAAGCCCGGCGGCGTGCTCGTGGGCCTGTTCTACCTCGGCGAGGAACAGGGCGGTCCGCCGTATCAACTCCACGCGGCCGACGAGGCGAAGCTCTTCACGCCACGCTTCGTGCTCGCGCAGGACCAACCGGTGGCGGAGCCGTTTCCGCTCTTCGGCGACAACGAGCGCTGGCGCGAATACCGCCGCGTCAGGTAGCGCGCCGGCGGCGCCAGCCGCAGCACCCGAGCCACACAACGCCGATAGCGAGACACACCCAAGTCGTGGGCTCGGGCACCGCGAGAATGTTCAACGACGTGATGCTGCCGCCGTTGATCAACAGCGTCGGGTTGATCGCCGCGCCCGTGAGACCATCGAACTTGCCGACTTGGTAGTAGCCGCCGGTGCTGTTGTAAGAACTGACATAGAGCGCCCCGGCCGGATCGAGCGCGAGCGCGCGCGGACTGGTGAGTCCGCTGATGAGATTCGAGTTGATCATCGCTCCGGTCGTGGCGTCGAAAACCGCCACGCTGTTTCCCTGCACCGACGCGACGTAGAGCCGGTTGTTCGCGGTGTTCACGGCCATTCCCATGGGCACTCCGGCGATGCCGGTGACGAGGTTGCGGTTGATGGCCGCGCCCGTGGCGGCATCGAACACGCCCACGGTCCCCGCGTAGTCGCTGACGTAGAGTCGCCCGTTTCCGTCGGAGAGCAGGTATTCGGGCGAGGCGAAACCGGTCAGGAAATTCGCGTTCGCGAGCGCGCCGGTCGTCGCGTCGTAGAGGCTGATCCGCTGCAGCGGCTGCGAGGCCACGTAGAGATTGTTGCCCCACAACGCCAACCCGGTCGGCGTGTTCACGCCCGTCTGCAGAAAGGTCTGATTGAGCGTGGCGCCGGTGGCCGCGTTGTAGAGGCCCACCTGCCCCTGCCCATACAACGCGACGTAGAGCTGGCCTTTGCCATCGAGCGCGGACTGCCACGTATACGAATTCGTGTTTCCCAACGGCGCCGCGATGGCCGCGCCGGTGAGCGCGTTGAACGAATAAAAATACGGCCCCACCGTCACGTAGAGCGTCGTCTGCGCCGCCAGCACGCCGGCGAACACCAGAAACAGCAGCGCACCTCGGGCGAACCGGTTCACGACACGACCTTCCGCCGGCGCAACACCAGCCACATCGCCCCGAGCACCACGAGCGCGATCATCAACGCGCTCGCCGCCGGCTCCGGCACCGCCGAAACCGTCACGAGGATCGCGCGCTGGTCGGCCATGCCCGCATCGTAGGCTTGGCCGACCAAATACAGCGTGTTGCCCACCAGTTCCGCGCCGTGGATGATCGACGACGTGAAGCTCGGCCCGATCGCCGCCGTGATCGCCGGCTGCAGGTCGTGGAACGTCGCCGCGTCGCCCGCCCACCAACCGGCGTGATCGTAACCGCCAATCTGCGCGACACCGGCCTGATACGAACCGACCACCGCGTAGGCAGCCGAGCTCGTCGCGCCCGCCGGATTTAAATCCACGACGCTCGCCGCACTGCCGAACCACAGCGCCGCATGCGAATTCCCGCCGACGCCCATCTGGCCCGCCTGCGCCGCTCCGGTCATCGTGTAGACCAGCGAGTAGTCGGCGCCCGCCGGATGCAGATCGACGAAACTCGCGGCACTCCCGCTCCACAGCCCCGCGTGCGCCACGCCGCCGAAGAGCGCCTGGCCGCCTTGTTGCGCGCCGTTCAGCACGAGAATCTCGGAGCCGCCCGCGCCGGCCGGATTCAGGTCCACCGCGCTTGCCGCCGTGCCGTTCCAGAGCGTCGCATGCGCTACGCCCGAGTAGTGCGCCGAGCCGCTCTGTTGCGTGGCGCTCAAGGCCAGGACGATCGAGGACGACGCGCCCGCCGGGTGCAAATCGACGAAACTCGCCGCCGTGCCGCTCCACAGCGCCGCGTGATCGTTGCCGTTCACGCCAACGAAATCCGCCCAGCCGCCTTGCTGCGTGCCGTTCGTCGCGCGCGCATGCGAATCGAATGCGCCCGCGGGGTTGAGATTCACGGCGCTGCCCGCGCTTCCGCTCCACACCGTCGCGACCGTTCCGTCGAAGCCCGCCTGCTGGCCGTTGCTCACCGCGTAAGCCACGCTGTTGCTGGTCGGAGTGCCGAGGTCGACGACCGAGACCTGCGCCTGCACCGCCGCGCAAACACCGAACCCCGCCACCCGGAACCACGAGCAGAGCGAGAAAAGAGACGACGGTTTCATCGGCGCGGTTTGGGGAGACGGCGGGCGGCGATTACGCGAATTCGCGAAAATCCCGCGGCACTTGGCCGGTCGGCTAAGACGCCGTGTAAAAGCTGAAATGCCCGCCGGCCCCACCCGGGAATCCGTCGCGATGAAACACACTGACACTGCTCCACGCATCACGGTGTGGCTCGCGCTCCTCGCGACCTGCACCGTATTCCTCGCCTTCGCGCGTCCGCTGCTCGCAGCGACGCAGCCCTTCCAACCGTCGATCACCGCGCCGGCCAACAAATCCACCGTCGCCACCGGCACTCCGGTCACGATCTCCGCGACTGTCTCGGGCAACGCCAACCCGATCGCCAAGGTCGAGTTCTTCAACCTCCAGCTCGGCCAGCTCATCGGCACCGCCACCGCCGCGCCGTTCTCCGTCTCGTGGACGCCCACCGCGACCGGCAACGTCTTCCTCCGCGTCACGGCCTACGACACCGCTGGCCAGAAGGCCAACTCCGCCATCACCACCGTCACGGTCGTCGCCGGCACGGCCACTCCGCCGCCCGCCGCGAGCTACACGCTCACCGTCGTCAACGGCACCGTGAACGGCGCCGCCGCCACCTCGCTCACCGCCGGCAGCACCGCGACCGTCGTCGCCGCCGCCGCGCCCGCGGGCCAGTCGTTCAAGAACTGGAGTGGCAACGTCGCCTTCGCCAACGCGAGCGCCGCCACCACCACGTTCCCCATGCCCGCGACGGCCACCACCGTCACCGCGAACTACCAGGCCGCCACCACGCCGCCACCACCCGCCGCCGCGCCGCTCACGATCTCCTCCGCCGCCACGCTGCCCAACGCCACCGGCGGCACCACCTACTCGCACCAGCTCTCCGCCACCGGCGGCACCGCGCCCTACTCGTGGAAAATCCTCGGCGGCTCGCTCGAGTCCGGCCTCTCGCTCTCCACCTCCGGCCTGATCTCCGGCACCGTCGGCACCTCGCCGTGGATTTATTCCTATCCGTTCTCCGCCTACGTCAGCGTCACCGATTCCGTCGGCGCCAGCGCCACCGGCACGATCAAACTCACCATCGACGCGCCCGCCGGCTACACCCCGCCGACCACGCAGCCTCCCGGCGGTGGCACGCCGCAGCAGTCTGTCTACACCGTCACCGTCACGAACGGCACGGCCAACGGCGCCGCCACGATCACCGCCGCGCCCTACACGACCGTCACGCTCGCCGCCGGCACTCCGCCCGCCGGCCAAGCCTTCAAGCAGTGGAGCGGCTCCGTCGCGTTCGCCGACGCGCTCGCGAGCACCACGACGTTCCAGATGCCGAACTCCAACGTCGCGATCACCGCCACGTTCCACACGCCGAAGCCCATCCCCGCCACCGTCGCCGGCCACCCGCGTCTCTGGCTCAACACGAGCGACCTCCCGCGTCTCCGCTCCTGGGCACACGCCGGCAATCCGATCTGGCAACAGGCCCTGCGCACCAATCTCCAGCTCGCGCTCCACGTCCACACGCTCTGCTTCCCGAACGGCCAGCCCGCCAATCCGTATCCGGATTCCGGCAACATCGACGGCTACGCCGGCCCCAACGTCACCAGCGACATGGTGAGCGAGCAGCACGCGCTCGTCCTCGCCTTCCACGCGCTCGTCGATCCCGACGCCAACGCCCGCCTCCTCTACGCGCAGAAGGCGCGCGACCTGTTCATGTATATCATGAACGAGGCAGCCAAACCGCACCTCAAGGGCGCGCCGTTCCGCGATCCGATTTTCTCGATTTTCAACCGCTCCAACTCCGCCGGTGAAACCTGGCCGCTGCTCGCCGACTGGCTCCAAGGCGTGACCGACGCCGCCGGCTCGCCCGTCACGATCCTCACCGCCTCGGACAAGGCCGTCATCCGCCAAGTCTTCATGACGTGGGCCGAGGATTGCATCACCGCCTACACCACCGGCGGCGACTCTCCGAAACCCAACCGCGTCACGAACAGCCTGCAACTTCTCCCCGGCGGCCACGCCTACCGAATGACGGCGAACAATTACTACCTCAACCACGCGCGCCTCATCACCATGATGCCGCTCGCCTTCGATCCGGTCGACGATCCCGCGCTCGACGCCTCGCTGCCCGACGCCGCGCTCGGCAACACGCTGCGCTCCTACCTCTCCAACGCCACCGGCGCGTGGCTCTACCAGCAGTTCGCGATGTTCGGCGATCCCGCCGAGGTGCGCGCCGCGCTGAATCTCCCCGCCACCGCCAAGGTCGGCCTCGCCTCCGGCGGCAACGCGCCCGAAGGCGGCCTCTACGGCCACTCCATCGCCTACATCCAGGGCCAGCTCCTCGCGATGCAGACCGCCGGCTTCACCGATCCCGCCTTCTGCGGCCCGCAAGTCAGCCTCGTCGGCTCGCCGCATTGGGACCGCTACGTGCACGGCTTCCTCTCGATGATGGTGCCGAAGCAGCAGATCGATCCCGCGCAATCCTACCTCGGGCCCGTGTATTCGTTCGCCAACTTCGGCGACCTGCTCCGCCTCTGGATCACGCCCGACAACATGACGCAGTTCGCGCTGCTCGCGCTCGTCGAATTGAAGCAAGGCCGCAGCGACCACCTCAACGCCGCCCGCTGGATCGCGCTGAACGCCGTCGAGGGCGGCGCCTCCGGTTTCATCGAACGCCTCAAGCGCCCCTACAGCACGCACGAGCCGATCCTCGCGTTCATGCTCTTCGATCCCACCGACCCGACCGCGATGAATCCCGCCGATCCGCGCCCGGGCTACGCCACCACGCATTGGGACCCCGGCCTCGGCCGCATCCTCGCGCGCACCGACTGGTCACCCAACGCCACGTTCCTCGACTTCCGCTCCGGCTGGCTCTCGATCAACCACCAGAACTGCGACGGCGGCCAGTTTCAGTTCTACCGCAAAGGCGAGTGGCTCACCAAGGAGTTCTCCAACTACGACAACTACGGCGTCGGCCAGTCCACGATCTGGCACAACACGCTCTCGCTCCAGAACTGGTGCGCCTCCGGCGATCCCTTCATTCAGTGGTATGAGCGCCCGTATCTGAAATACGGCTCGCAGTGGAACATGCACCAGAGCAGCGGCGACCCGATCACCACCGCCAGCTCCGGCCCCGGCTACACGCACGCTCAGACCGATCTGACCGCGCTCTACAACCGCCCCAATCAATTCGCGCCGGCCGACGCGCTTCTCGACATCTCGCACGCCAGCCGCTCACTCCTCTGGCTCCAGCCCGACGTCGTGGTCGTCTACGACCGCGCCTCGTCGGTCCACAACGGCTTCAAGCGCTTCAACCTCACGCTCACCGCCACGCCGACGCTCGACGCCGCGAATCGCCGCGCCACCGTCGTCACGCCGCGCGGCCAGTATCTCTTCGTGCACTCGCTCCTCCCGGCGAACGGCACGATGACCTACATCGCCGAGGACGGCACGCTCACCAACGTCGCGCAACTCGAGCCGTCGAAGGGCCGCCTCGTCGTCGAGGACACCACGAACCCGACGAGCACGCGCTTCCTCCACGTCCTCCAAGGCGCCGACGCCGCCTCCGCGCAACTCACGCCCACGCTGCTCGCCAGCACCGCAGGCGACCCCTTCGCCGGCGCGATCGTCGGCAACCAAGTCGCGCTCTTCGCCGTAAACTACGGCGCCACGACCAACGGCACCGCCTACAGCGCGCCGCTCACCACGACGAAGCATCACCTCAGCGGCTTCGCCCCCGGTGCGCGCTACAGCGTCATCGCCGTCCAAAACGGCGCCAACGCCAACATCGTCGTCCAGCCCAGCGCCACCGGCGCCTTCACCGCCGACGCCTCCGGCCTGCTCGTCTTCGACCTCAGCGCCGCGCTGCAGTGATCCCGCACGAGTAACCTAATAGGTTACTCGTCCCTCACAGCCCTCATTGGATGATCACCTAACAAGTGACCATCGCTCACCACCGCCGGCACCGAAAAGTGCCGGCGGTTTTTTTTCGGAGTATTTCCGTCGTCACCGCCCACGGAGCCCGCCGCGCGGCTCAGCGCCGCTTCCCGGAAAGTGTAACCTAATAGGTTACACTTCTCCGGCGCCGCGCACTCGCACATCACGGTCCGCCCCTGCGCACGTTGTCACCTACTAGGTGACAGTCCCACCACCACTCAGTCGCATCACTTACTCCGCCCGACCCGCTTCGCCGCCGACGCCTCTCCCGCGTCGGCGGCGATTTTTCTGTTTTTCTGCAATCGCCCGCCCGCGTTTCCCCAATCCTCCCGATTCTTCATGCGCACTCTTCTCCACGCCCGCGCGACGCACTCGCGGATCGCGCCCACTCGCTCTTCCTTTCTCGCCGTCGTCGCATTCGGCGTGTCGCTCGTCTGCGCCTCGTCAGTCTCGGCACAGACCATTCTCACCGGCGAACTGCTCACCAATCCCGGCGCCGAGTCCAACCTCACTGGATGGACGATCACCAGCGGCGTCGGCTACCTGGCCGACGCCGGCACCTATGATCCCGGCTACAACCCGCACAGCGGAACGCGCCAATTCGTCGCCGGTGCCGCACCCGGCGCTTCCGGCACGCTCGGCCAACTCGTGAATCTCACGTCCCTCTCCTCCGTCATCCTAGACCGCATCGACGCCGGACTGGTCTCAGCCGACGTCTCGCTTTGGTATAACATCTACTATCAAGGCGGCCTGCCCGACTACCTCCACGTCACGCTTACCTTTCAGGACGCCTCCTCCAACTCGCTCGGCACCGCCACCACGGCCGATCTGAATTCCAGTTACTCCGGCGGCTCGCTCTGGAACTACTACTCCGACTCTTTCGCCGTGCCGGTCGGCACGCGCGCCATCACCTACACGATCGTCTCCCAGCGCGGCGCCAACGGCGGCTCCTACATCGACGCGTTCTCCGACGATCACAGCCTCGTCCTCTCCACCGTGCCCGAACCCGCATCATCCGCCCTCGTTGGCGGGCTGCTGGTCTGCATCGCGGCGCTAATTGTCCTCCGCCGTCGCACCGCCGGCCAGCCCCATGGCCCTCCTCCGCGCCCGGTTATCCCTTGACGGTCCCGCTCCGGCGTCAAAACAGTCACGCACTCCCGATCGCGACCGATTGGTAGTCATGACTGATAACGCGCCCCGCCCCACGCCGCCGCCCGACACCGAGGCCGGCGCCCCGTTCGCGCCCACACAGTGGAGCGTGATCCTGCAGGCGCGTCGCGACTCCACCAATCGCCGCTCCGCGCTCGAGCAACTCTGCGCCAGTTACTGGCTGCCGATCTACGGTTACCTCCGCCGCCGCGGCCACTCGCCCGCCGACGCCGAGGATCTCACGCAGAACTTCTTCGTCTACCTCCTCGACGGCGATTTTCTCGACCGCCCCGATCCGGCCAAAGGTCGCTTCCGCGGCTACCTCGTCGGCGCGCTGCGGCATTTCCTCAGCGAACACTTCGAGCGCGCCTCGGCGCAAAAACGCGGCGGCCGCGCGCAATTCATCGACTGGGCCTCCGTCGACGCCGAACGCGAACTCGCCACCGTCGACCAGCCCGCCGCCGACCCGAGCAGCGTGTTCGAACGCAGCTGGGCGCTCACCCTGCTCGCCCGCGCCCTGCGCAAACTCGAGGACGAGCAATCCACGCCCGCGCGCCGCGAGCAGTTCGCCGTGCTCAAAGCCTTCCTCAGCGCCGCGCCCAGCCCCGGCGACTACGACCGCGCCGCCGCCGCACTCGGCACCACGCGCACCAACGTCGCCGTGTGGGTCCACCGCCTCAATCAACGCTACGCCGAACTCGTGAAACTCGAGGTCGCCGCCACCGTCAGCGACCCGACCGAAGTGCGCGCCGAAATGCAGCACCTCCTCCAAGCCCTCCGCGCCTGATCAATCGTTCCTCTTTCTCGCAATCGTTCTCGTTCTCCCGCTCGCGCCGCACCGGCCATGCCCAGCGTTTCCGCCCAACCGTTCTTCAACATCTGCCCGTCCTGCGGCGGCTCCACCGCGCACCCGTTCGCCGTCGGCGGCGTGTGCCTGCGCTGCGCAGGCTTGCGCGCGCTCGCTGGCGAGGATTTCGCGCTCACCCCGCCACTCGAAGAACCCGCGGACAACCGCCCCGGCGGACTCCGCCGCATCGGCGCCTACGAGATCATCGACGACATCGGCCGCGGCGGCATGGGCCGCGTCTACGCCGCGCGCCAGAGCGCCCTCGGCCGTATCGTCGCGCTGAAAGCCCTGCCCGACACCGGCAGCGCCGCCGGCCCCGAACTCCGTTTCCTCCGCGAAGCCCAAACCGCCGCGCGCCTCCGCCATCCGCACATCGTCGCGGTGCACGACTCCGGCCGCGCCGACGGCCACGTGTTCTTCACGATGGACTACGTCGAAGGCGGCGATCTCGCGCAACGCCTCCGCCGCGGTCCGCTCGCGCCGCGCGACGCCGCCAGCCTGCTCCATAAAATTTCCGGCGCGCTCGCCTACACGCACGGCGAAGGCGTCCTCCACCGCGACCTCAAGCCCTCCAACATCCTCCTCGACGGCGACGAGCCGCGCCTCGCCGACTTCGGCCTCGCCGCCGAACTCGAGCCGGGCGGCGACCTCACCGCCGTCACGGGCGTCCTCGGCACCCCGCACTACCTCGCCCCCGAAGCCATCCGCGGCGGCAGCGGCGCCGTCACCGCCGCGAGCGATCTCTACGCCCTCGGCGTCATCGCCTACGAAATGCTCGCCGGCCGCACGCCGTTCGCGGGCGCGAGCGCGGCCACGCTCCCGCAGCTCGTCGAGCAACGTCCCCCGCCTTCGCTCCGCTACCTCGCGCCCGCGACGCCACCCGAGCTCGAGACCATCACGCTCAAACTCCTCGAACGCGAACCCGAGCGCCGCTACGCCAGCGCCGCCGCGCTCGCGGAGGACTTGCGCCGCTTCTTGGCCGGCGAGCCGATCCTCGCCCAACCGCCCGGCGCATGGACGCGCTTCGCCCGCTACGCCCGCCGCCACCGCGTCGCCTTCGGCATCGGCGCCGCGTTCGTCACCGTGCTGCTCGCCGCCACGATCATCAGCTCGTCGCTCGCTGTCCGCGCGCGCCACGCCGAACGCGCCGCCCGCACCGAAGCGCAGACCAGTCGCGCCCTCGCCGACTTTCTCCAGAACGATCTCCTCGCCCAGGCCGCGCCCACTGAGCAACCCGACCGCGATCTCAAACTCCGCACGGTCCTCGACCGCGCCGCCGCCCGCCTCGAATCCCGCTTTGCCGATCAGCCACTCGTGAAGGCCGACGTGCACAACATGATCGGACACGTTTACGACTCGCTCGGCGAGTATCCGCAAGCGCTCCCGCACATCGAACAGGCCTGGAAAATCCGCGTCGCGCAACTCGGCTCCGACGCCCCGCTCACGCTCATCTCCGCCCGCCAAGTCGCCGGCGAACTCACCAACCTCGGCCGCTCCGCCGACGCCGAACGCCTCCACCGCGCCACCTTCGAACGCACCCGCAAGCTCCTCGGTCGCGAGCATCCCGACACGCTCGCCGCCGCCGACGGCCTCGCCGCAAACCTCCGCGACCTCGGCCGCCTCGCCGAGGCAGAGACGCTCATCGTCGAAAACGTTGCACTCTCGCGCCAAGTCTTCGGCGCCCAAAGCCCCGACCGTTTCTTCGGCCTCAGTATCCTCGGCAGCCTGCGCAACCAACAGTCACGTTTCGCCGAAGCCGAGGCGACCTTCCGCGAAGCCGCCGAAATCGAAACCGCCGCCCACGGCCCCGATCACCCCGACACGATCACCGCCTGGAACAACGTCGCCCTCGCGTGCCGCGATCAGGGCAAATTCGCGGAGGCCGCCGAGATCAACGAGCGCATCCTCGCCTTCCGCCGCCGCGTCCTCGGCCCCGATCACCACGACACCCTCGTCACGACCAACAACCTCAGCGGCGTCTATAAAGCGCTCGGCCGTCTCGCCGACGCCGAGCGTCTCCAGCTCACCGCCGTCGAGATCGCCCGCCGCACGCTCGGGGACCGCCACATGGAAACGCTCGTCTTCATGGGCAATCTCGCCGACACCTACCGCCGCGAAAACAAACTCGCCGAAGCGAGCGCCCTCACCCGCGAAACGCTCGAACTCCGCCGCACCGCGCTCGGCTCCACCCATCCGCACACCCTCGCCGCTCTGTTTCAACTCGGCGACCTGCTCCTCCGGCAAAATCAACCCGCCGCCGCCGAGCCCGTCCTCCGCGAATCGCTCGACGCTCAACTCCGCGCCGACTCCTCCAGCTGGGTGACCGCCGCCGCCCGCGCGCAACTCGGCACCGCGCTCGCGCGCCTCGGCCGTTTTACTGAAGCCGAGCCGTTGCTGCTCGAAGGCCACCGCGCCCTCGCCGCCAACCTCGAACGCATTCCCGCTCTCCGCCGCAGCATCGTCCAGGAAACGCGCGAGCACCTCGCGGAACTCTACACCGCGTGGGCCAAGCCCGACCGCGCCGCCGAGTTCAAGTAACCGCGTCGCCCGTCGATTTGCCCTATTGAGAATTTCCTGAAGAAGTGACGAAACGTGCGGTAGGGCGGGACCGCTGGGCCCGCCGAAACTCACTCGCGACGCGCCCAGCCCCGCCCGCGCCGACTTCGCCTCGAACGGTGCGTCAGCTCTTAGCCGGCAAGAAACATCGCAGCAGGCTGGAGGCCTACGCTACTGGTTCAGCGGCACGAAGCTCCACTGCGCCGCGGAGAACAGGCCGCGATCGCTCAGCTTCAGATCCGGAATCACCAGCAGCGCCATGAACGACAGCGTCATGAACGGCGCGTCGAGCTTCGACCCGAGCTTCTTCGCCGCGCGATCGAGCTCCGTGTAGCGCTTCGCCACCCAGCGCCCGTCGCGATCCGACATCAGGCCCGCGATCGGCAACGGCAGCACGCGCCCGCGCCCCGCGCGGTCCACCACGCTCAAGCCGCCGCGATTCTTGATCACGAGATTCACCGCCCGCGCGAGCGCCGCGTCGTCCACGCCGACCGTCACGATATTGTGCGAATCGTGCGCGACCGACGACGCCAGCGCGCCGCCTTTCAATCCGAACCCGCGAATGAATCCCACCGCGACCGGCGCGCGCGGCACGTAGCGGTTCACGACTGCGATCTTCAGCAAATCACGCTTCGGCTCGGCGACGAACACGCGCTCCCGCACCACCGGCTCCTCGCGCAGCTGGCGCGTGATGAGCTGGCCGTTGAGCGCCTCGATCACGTTCAGCTTCGCGCCGCCCGTCGGCCGCGCGACGAAATCCGCCGCGACGCGCGGCTGGGCGCGGAACTGGTTCGGCGTCTTCGCCCGCAGCCGCTTCAACCGCGAACGCCCGTTCGCCGCGACGAGTTCGCCGTCGATGTAGGTGCGCTCCACGCGGAAATTCTTCCAGCCGTCGACGACGACGAAATCCGCCGGATCGCCCGCGCGCAGCAGCCCAACCTTCATGCGGTAATGCTCCACCGGATTCAGGCTCGCGGCGCGCAACACGTCGAACCGGTCCGCGCCGGTCGCGAGCGCGCGGCGCACGTGTGCGTCGAGGTGGTGCTGCACGAGCAGGTCCGGATGGAGATCGTCACAACAAAGCATCGCGCGCTCCGGCGCGGATTTCAGCAGCGGAGCCAGCGCGGCGAAGTTCCGCGCGGCCGAGCCCTCGCGGATGAGGATCTTCATTCCCGCCGCCAACTTGTCCTGCGCCTCCTCGAGCGTGAAACACTCGTGATCCGTCGACGGCCCCGCGGCCGCGTAGGCGCGCGCCTGCTCGCCGCGCAGGCCAGGCGCGTGGCCGTCGATGGGTTTGCCGAGTTTCTTCGCCGTGGCGATCATCGCCGCGAGCGCCGGATCGCCGCCCAGCACGCCGGGGAAATTCATCACCTCGGCAAGGTAGTGCACATCGCGGCGCTTGAGCAGGCGCGCGACCGCCTTGGCATCGAGTGTGGCGCCCGCCGTCTCGAAGGTCGTCGCCGGCACGCACGACGGCGCGCCGAAATGGAACTTGAGAGGCGTGCGCACACCATCGCGGATCATGTAGTCCACGCCGCGCTCGCCAAGGACGTTGGCGATCTCGTGCGGATCGGAAATCGTCGCGACCGTGCCGTGCGCCACCGCGAGGCGCGCGAATTCCGACGGGGGCAGCAGCGAACTCTCGATGTGGATGTGCGCGTCGACGAAGCCCGGCATAATCAACCGCGTCTCCCGCACGCGCGCGTCCTCCCGCACGACGGTCACGCGGCCTTCACACCATTCGACGACGCCGGGGAAAACCCGGCGCGCGTGCAGGTCGACGATTTGCCCGGCGAGGCGCTGAGGACGCGGCTTCATGCGCGGCATTCAGGCAACCGTCGCCCGGCAGCGCAATGCCGGCTTCCGTGCGCGATTTGCTGTAACCGTGGGCGGCGCGACGGGTTTTCCCTCACGGCACGGTCCTTCCCGCCGCGCTGCCCTCCATGCTCACCGACCTGCGTCTCGCCTTTCGTCAACTCGCCAAAGCCCGCGGTTTCGCCGCCGTCGCCGCCCTGACGCTCGCCGTCGGCATCGGCGCCTCCACCGCCATGTTCAGCGCGCTGCGGGCGTTGGTGATACAGCCGTTCAACTACCCGCAATCCGACCGCATCGTGCACGTCTGGTCGGGCGACGGCTGGCCGCTGTCGCCGGCCGACTTCCACGACCTGCACGAGCAGAATCGCTCATTCCAGCACTTCGGCGTTTACGATCCGTCCACGGCGAACGTCGGGCTCGAAAACGCACAGGCCGTGGCGGGCGTCCGCGCGACGCCGGGCGTGCTCGAGGCCTTCGGGATCGCGCCGCAACGCGGCCGCCTGATCGAAGCGAGCGATTGCGTGCCGGGCGCGCCGCGGGTTGCGATCATCAGCCACAACCTCTGGCAGCAGACCTTCGGCGGCGATCCCGGCCTCATCGGTCGCGCGATTCGCGTCAACGGCGCCGACGCCACCGTCATCGGTATCATGCCGGCGAGCTTCGAATTCGCCGCGCCGTGGATGCGGACGGAGGATTGCCAGGTCTGGCTGCCCCGCTCGTTCGACGAGAAGGAACTCCAGCAACGCGACAGCCACTACCTGTGCGGCGTCGCCCGGCTGCGCGACGGCGTCACCGTCGCCGCGGCGGACAGCGACATCAAGGCGATCGGCAAACGCCTCTCGGCGCTCCACCCCGACTCGAACACCCGGAAACATTTCCTCGTGCGCACGCTGCACTTCGAGATGACGCACCAAATCGGCCAACGTGTCTGGCTGCTCTCCGCCGCTGTCGTGCTCGTGCTGCTCGTCGCCTGCGCCAACGTCGCTTCCATGCTGCTCGCGCGGAGCGCGCGCCGGCAGGGCGAATTCGGCGTGCGCATCGCGCTCGGCGCCACGCGCGGTCGCCTGATGCGTCTCGCGCTCGCCGAGAGCCTCATGCTCGCGCTGCTCGGCGCGGCGGCCGGCCTCGCATTGGCCTACGGCGGCATCGCGGTGCTCAAGGTCATCGCGCCTGCCAGCGAGGCACGCCGCGCGGCGATCACGCTCGATTGGGCCGCCGTGGCGTTCGCGTTTGGCGCGGTGGGCTTGACCGCGTTGCTGGCGGGCTTGCCGCCGGCGCTGGCCGCCGCGCGCACCTCGCTCGCCGGCATCATCCGCAGCGACGCCCGCGGCTCCACCGGCACGCGCCACACGATGCTGCGCGCGCTGCTGGTCGCGCAGATCGCCGTCGCCTTCGTGCTCGCGAACGGCGCGGCGCTCTTCTCCGCGAGCTATTTCAAGATCCTCGACCAAAACCGCCTGCTCACCACCGAGCACGTGCTCACGGCGCAGTTGAGCCTGCGCGGCGAGGCCTACAAGGAAAACGAGGCGCGCGTGCGTTTCTGGCAGCGCCTCGAGGAGAAGCTCTCGGCGCTCCCGGGCGTCACCTCCGTCGGCCTCACGTCGAAGCTGCCGCTCGAAGGCGGGAGCAACACGAACGCGCTGGTCAACGACGAGGTCTACGACCCCGCGCAGCGCCGCATGAACGTGGAGCGCTCCTCGATCTCGCCGCACTATTTCGAGACGCTCGGCATGCAGCTCGTGCGCGGCCGGAACCTCACCGCGGCGGACGACATGAACGCCGATGGCATCCTCGGCGTCGTGGTCAATCGCGCCATGGTTGACAAGGCCTGGCCCAACAAGGACCCGATCGGCCAGGTGTTCCGCGCCAACATGCCCACCAAGCCGTGGTATACCGCCACCGTCGTGGGCGTCGTGGAAAACGTCCGTCAATGGGGCGCGACGGAGGAGGTGCAGCCCGAGATGTTCACCACGCCGCCGCGGCATTGGGGCAGCACGGTCCACATCAATCTCCGCTCGAGCCAGCCCGCCTCCGCGCTCGCGCCGCTGCTCCGCCGCGCCGTCGCCGAGCTCGACCGCGAACTCCCGCTGAACAACGTCCGCACCATGAACCAAGTCGTGCGCGAGGTGACCGCCGGCGAACGCGCCGTCGCCAGCGTCGTGAATTTCTTCATGGGCACCGCGCTCGGGCTCGTCGCCGTCGGCCTCTACGGCACGCTCAGCTACTACATCGCCCAACGCACGCGCGAGATCGGCGTGCGGCTCGCGCTCGGCGCGCTGGGCGGCAACATCCTCCGGCTCGTCCTCGCGCAGGGTCTCCGCTGGGTCACGCTCGGTGTGGCGCTGGGACTCGCCGGCACGCTCGCGCTGACCGGCGTGCTCAAGAGCCTCGTCTACGGCATGGACGGCCTGAGCGCTTCGCCGCTGCTGCTCGCGACGGGAGTCGTCCTGCTCGCAGCCATCGGCGCCATCCTTCTGCCGGCCTGGCGGGCCTCGCGCCTCGATCCGCTGGAAGCCTTGCGCATTGACTGAACGCGCCCCGGGACGCGAGCGGTTACGGGGAAAAACAACTCGCAAAACCGGCGCACCGGTGCACGTTTCGAGGCCATGTCCGCTCACAACCTCACCAGCGATTACCGGAACCCAATCACTCCGCGCCTCGACGACGACGACGATGACCACGAGTGCGGCGGCGCCAGCAAGACGCCGACGCCGGTGGGCGCGCAAATCCAGCGCAAGTTCCTCGAGCAGCGGAAAATCTTCCTCTGGGGCGCCGTCACCGACGAGACCGCCAAGGACCTGACCGAGAAGCTCCTCTACCTCGAGTCCGTGGCCCCGGGCAAAGAGATCAATTTCTACATCAACAGCCCGGGCGGCTCCATCACCGCCGGCATGGCCGTCTACGACACCATGCAGCTCATCACCTCCCCGGTGAACGTCATCGTCACCGGCATGGCCGCCTCGATGGGTTCCATCCTGCTCAGCGCCGCCAAGAAGGGCCGCCGCCACCTCTACCCCCACGCGCGCGTGCTCATTCACCAGCCGCTCATCTCCGGCCGCTTCATCGGCCCCGCGACCGACATCAACATTCAGGCGAAGGAAATGGAGAAAATCCGCATCGAGCTGAACCACATCCTCGCCGCCGCGTCCGGTCAGCCGATCGAGAAGATCAACAAGGACTCCGACCGCGACTTCTACCTGAACGCCGAGGAAGCCATCGCCTACGGCCTCGCCGACAAGATCGTCGACAAGGTCTGAGTGACACCGCGAGCGCCCGCCGCATCCGCAAAAATTCAGCCCGCCAGCAATGGCGGGCTTCTTATTGAGGATTTCCCGAAGAAGTGACGAAGCGTGCGGTAGGGCGGGACCGCTGGGCCCGCCGAAACTCACTCGCGGCGCGCCCAGCGGTCGCGCCCTACCGGTTGTGCCGCCCTCGGAGCATCGTCGGGAAGTGCTCAATAGTCTCCTGTAGCGGTGGTCTGTGACCGCCGCTACAGGACTCCATCGCTTCACTTCGGCGAGGCGGGCGTCGTGGGAGCCAGCAGCCCGGCCGCACGTCGTGCGAACTCCAGCGAACGCGTCATGTCGCCCGCTGCGTCGGCCACGCGGCGCGCCTCCTGCAACGCGCGCAGCTGCGCATCGGGCGTCGGCGCCGTGGAGCGCACCAGCAAATCGAAAAACGGCAGCGCCTCGCGCGCCGTGCCGTGCGCCGCGACGAGTTCGGCGGCCAGTTTCACCAGCGGCCACTCGCCGGAGGAGACCGGCGGCAGGTTCGGCATGAAGCCGAGTTCGGCGATCGCCGCGGCGGGGCGGTTGTGTGCGATCTCGTAGCGCGCCGCCGCCAAGGCCAGCGGCACGCTCGGCTGCTCACGCATGCCGCGCGCGAGCAATTCGCGCGCCTCGTCGTCGAGCCCGAGCCGGTCGAGCACGATGACCTTCCGCGCGATGGCGTAACCGGCGAGCGTGTGCGGCACGTTTGCGAGGTTCCGCACCTGCTCGTCGAGCCCGACCTTGAACGGCCGGTAGAGCGGATCGCCGAGGATGATCGTCTGCCAGCTCAAGGCCGGCGTGGCGAACCACGCCGCGTCGCCGAGCGTCTTGCCGCGCGCGAGCTCGGCCAGCAGCAGTTGCGGACGGATCGTGAATTCGAGGTAGGGTTCGAACACGTTGCCGAAGGTCGCGGTGACGCCGTGCGCCAGCAGCGGGCCGCACCAGTAATCCGTCGTCGTGCGCAACGACGCCGCAGACACGCTGTGGATGTGCAGCGCGATCGCGCCGGGCGGAAAGCGGAAATCCGGACGGACGAACGGTCCGTCGGCGGTGAGCGTATACCAGCCGAAATACAGCACGGGCGCATCGAAACGGTCCGTCACATCGAACCGGCCGCTGCCGTTCTGCACGTCGCCGGGAAAGCCGAGATTCACCAACTGGTCGCGCGTCGCCTCGAGCCAGCGGTCGCCATTCGCGTGCGGTCCGCCGAGGTCGACGTAGTAGCGGCCGATCAAACCCTGCTTCTCCGCCTCGAGCGCCGAGGTGACGAGGTTGCGCGCCACCGCGTCGCTCGGGCCGTCGAGGCGGGCGGTTTTGACGACGAGTTCCGCGCTCACGTCCGACGCACGTTGCGCGCCGAAAAGCGGGTTCTGCAACGGGCCGAGGTTCGGCGGATTGTTCTGCGCGATCAGTGCGAGCTCGGAATCCACGGCGGCGCCGGTGGTGCGGAACTCCTTTTGCAGACGCGACGCCATGCGTTCGTCGAAAGTCGTCGGATCGTTGTCGATGCGCAGCGGCGTGCCGCGACAGAGAACGAGATACGCCAGCTTGTGCCCGGTGAGCGCCGAGCGGCGCCGGCCGAGCGAGTCGAGTTTCCCCGAGATGTAGCCTTCGAGCCAGCCGCGGCGCAGCAGCTCGTCCTGCAGCGGCTGCCAGATGAAATCCACGAACGTCCGCCACGTGATCGTCTCCTCCGCCGGCATCGGCAAGGCGATGACGTTGGTGGCGGGGATGCCGCGTTTCGCCGCGTAGAATTCGCCAAGCGCCACCGACTCCGGCTGGCGCGCGTTCACGAGCACCACGGTGCGCGCCGCGAGGTCGTCTGTCGCCGCCTGCGCGACCGCGGCGAGCAAAAGAAGGAGGCCCAGCGTGCGTCGCAGGAACTTCATGCCCGGCCGAATCGAAAACCGAGCCACACCGCGAGCAGACAGAGCGCGAGCGAGAACACAATATTCAGCGCCGCCGCCACCCATTGGCCGCGCAGCATCTGGTCGAGCGTCTGCCAACTGAAGGTGGAGAAGGTCGTGAACCCGCCGCAGAAGCCGACCACGAGCGCGCTTTGCACGCGCGCCGCGGCGTCGGGTTCGAGCGAGCCGAGCCGGGCCATCAGCCAGCCGATCAGCAGCGAACCGGCCGCGTTGATCAGGAGCGTGCCCCAAGGGAAGCGCGCGCCGGAGAACGCGTGACCGACGAGCGCGCGAAGCACCGAACCGAGCGCACCGCCGAGGGCAATCCAGAGCAGCGCGCCGGCGTTCATGGAGCCTTGGGGGCCGGAGCCGCGGCGTTGGCTGCGGCGACCTGACGCCGCACCAGTTGTTCGCGCAGGTAAGTGTCGAGCGGCGCGGATTTCCAAGCGGTGACCCAGAGGCGCGCAAGCATGTCGGCGCCGGTGAGGAGCTGGCCTTCGAAAAACGCCCGCGCTTCGGGAGTCACGGGGAGCTCGGGACCGTTGCCGAGGAGCTTGGCTTTCTCGAGCTGGTAGAGCGGTTCGACCTTGGCGTGTTGCGCGATCACGTAGTCCACCGCCGCGACGAAGACCGGATCACGCCCGTCGGCGCGCGCCGGCAGCGGCATCGGCTCGGCGGTGGTGACGCGCGCCTTGAGCGCCGCGGCCTTGAGGCCGGCCTTGGCAATGAAGCCGCCGTCGCACCACGAGTGAATCCGCGGGGAAGTGGTGTAGCCGTGCGGGTTCGGGCCGACCCAGCCGTTGTGGTGCACGGTGGTGTGCAGCGGCTGCGCGCAATCGGCGACGCCGTGCGCGAGCAGGCCCATCGCGTAGAGCACGTCTGCCTGCGCATTCGCAATTTCCGACGGCGTGCCGCCGACTTCCTGGTAGGCCTTCAGGTAGCCGAACGCAGAGCGCAGGCGGTGGAAATTCTCGGTGATGGCCCACGGCGCGAAGCCCGGCCACTCGTTGGTGTGGCCGCTGTTTTTCTCCGGGTCGACGACCGGGAACTTGTCCGCATGCGCCGCACGGCCGGCCGCGAAAGCCAGCGCGAAATCCAAGCGGTAGTTCGAGAGATTTTTCAAATCGAGGCCGGCGTCGGGCACCTGCTCGAGGTCGAAGAAGTGATCGGTCCAGCTGCCGCCGACCTGCTTGAGCGCGGGATCAACGTTGCGCAGCCGGTCGGGGACGTTGGCCATGTGGAGGACGCGGTCGGTGGCGGCGGCATCGCGCGCAAAGGCCGGAAAATCGGCCGGCAACGAGTCGAGCGCGAGTTGGGCGACGATGCGGTGACCCTCGTAGTCCCACGCCTGTGCCAACGAGGCCCCGCACAGCGCGACGGCCACAACAACAAAACGAGCAGGTGACAACATGCGGTGAGTTTCAGGACGCCCCACCGCGCTTGGCCAGCCTCATTTCTTGGCCGGTTGCTCTGGCTTCGGACGCAGCGCGGAAACCTGCCCCGTGTAAGCCACAATGCCGGCGGCGATCGACTCGGCGATCTGCTGGCGAAACTCGGGTTTCGCGACACGGCGCGCTTCGTCGTCGTTGGAGAGATACGCGCACTCGACGAGCACGCCGGGACAATTGAGCGTGCGCAGCACGGCCCAGCGCGCGCGCTTGTAGCCGCGGTCGGGCGTCTCGACGCCGTTCACCATCGCGCGGTGCACCGCGAAACCGAGGAGCAGGTTCGCGTGGTCGTAGCGGTTGCCGGGAAACGCGCGCGAGGTGTCGTCGTCGGGTTCGGTCGATGCGGTCGAGAGCATGCCGCGCGGCGTGAACGTGTAGGTCTCGACGCCGCGGATGGATTCCGGGGCGTGGTTGAAGTGGATGCTGACGAAGAGATCGGCGAGCGCCTTGTTCGCGAAGTCGGCGCGGAGCGGCAGATCGACGCGGGGGTTGGACGAGAAGCGCGTGTCGCCGGTGCGCGTGAGTTTCACGCGGTAGCCACGCGCCTCGAGGAGTTTCTCCACGCGCTTGGCGACGTCGAGCGCGGCGGCTTTCTCGGTGATGCCGACCTTGCGGTTGTCGGTGCCGGGATCGGTGCCGCCGTGGCCGGGATCGAGGACGATGAGGCGCGGCGCAACGGCCGGCAGCTGGCTGGCGAGATCGGCGGGGCGGAAGAGCGGGAGGACGGTTTTCTCCGCATCGAGCTTGGTGATCCACAGGCTGTCGGCGGACGCGACGACCGGACGACTCATGTGGATGCGGATGCCGTCGAGATGGAAGTCGCGCTCGACGTCCTCGAAGACGCAGCGCGTGCCGCCGGCGTCCGCGAGCGTGGCTTTCTTGCCGGCGAGCGTGAGCTTCAGGCCGAGTTTTTTCGCGATGAGCGCGAGGTCGACGTAGTCGTCGCCGTAGAGCCGCGCGCTCGGCCATTCGGTGACACCCAGGACCGCGCCGGGGCGCGTGGGCGCGGCGCGAACGGGTGCAGGTGCCTGCCGCGCGAAAACTCCGGCGCTCGCGGCGAGCAGCGCGAACGCGGCGGCGAGGAACCGGATCATGCTCGGCGACGCCGCGGAGCGGCGCGCGTCAGGATTGCGGCGCGGCGAGGCTGTCGTCGCCGTGATTCGCCGACTGGCCCGGTGCGGACTCGCGGACGTGATACTTCGGCTTGCGCTTGTTCACCGGGTTCGGCGTCAACATGACGTTGATCTGCTTGCCGGTGAGTTTCGGCGCGGAGTCCGGATGGCCCATCGTCTCGAGTTCCTTGAGGGCGCGATTCATGACGTCGAAGCCCATCTCGGTGTGGGCCATTTCGCGGCCGCGGAACTTGAGGCGGAGCTTCACCTTGTTGCCTTCGTCGAGGAATTCCTCGGCGTGGCGGACCTTGGTTTCAAAATCGTGTTTCTCGATGCGCACGGTGAACTCGATTTCCTTGAGCTTGGTGCCGGCGGGCTTCGAGTGGGCGTGCTTCTTCTGCTCCTCGTAGATGTATTTGCCGAAATCCATGATGCGGCAAACGGGCGGCACGGCGGCCGACGCGACTTCGACGAGGTCGAGGTTGAACTGCTGCGCGAGGGCGAGAGCCTTCGGCGTATCGAGGATGCCGAGCTGGCGGCCTTCGGGGGAGATCACGCGCACCTGAGGGGATTTGATGCGCGCGTTACGCTTGATGTGAGCGTAGGGGTCGTTGTTGCGGGGGGCGCCGCGATTGAAGGGCGGGCGGGTCGAGCCGCCAGAGGAGGAAGGAAGTGCCATTAATTAGGTTTGCTGAACCGAGTAGGTGGGCCGTCTTTTTGCCGTGAAGGAGGGTGATGACAACCCCTTTTTGAGCGAGTTGCATCGGGGAACGCCGGAGCGCCGCGTCGGCGGCGGCCGGTCAGACGCTCAGCGCGGCGGCGGCAAACAGGCCTGCAAAGCCGCCGCCAGGTCGCGCAACCGCACCGGCTTGGTCAGAAAATGACTCATGCCGGCCGCGAGACAGGCCTCGCGGTTGCTCGCCCGGACGTTGGCCGTGACGGCGATGATCGGCGGCTTGTCACCCGGACGCCTCGCGCGGATCAGCCGCGTGGCCTCGATCCCGTCGAGGTCGGGCAGCTGGCAATCCATGAGGACCACGTCCCACTCCCCTGCCCCCGCCATGGCCACGGCGCTCGCGCCGTTCTCCGCGACCTCGAAGCTCAAACCCAGGCGCCGGAGGTAGAGGCCCATGACTTGGCGGTTGGTCGCGTCGTCCTCCACGAGGAGAATCTTGCCGGCCAAGCGCGGGAGCGGGCCGTCGGTTTCGTCCTTGGGCGCGGGAGCCGCCGCCACCACCAGCTGCACGGTAAACCGGAAGATCGAGCCGCGATTCGGCGCGCTCTCGACCGCGATGTCGCCGCGCATCGCCTCGGCGAGCTTGCGGGAAATGGCGAGTCCGAGACCGGTGCCGCCGTAGCGACGGCTCATCGAGCTGTCGGCCTGCGTGAACGGCCGGAACAACCGCGTCTGCGTCGCCGCGTCCATGCCGATGCCGGTGTCGCTGACGGCAAACTCGAGCGTGCAGGACTCGCCCGGCCGCGCCGGTGCCGGACCTCCGAGCGCCCGCACCGCCAGTCGCACTTCACCCTCGGGCGTGAACTTGATCGCGTTGCTCAACAGATTGAGCAGCACCTGCCGCACGCGCGTGGGATCGCCCAGCAACAGCGCCGGAGCGTTCGCCGGAACATCGACCCGCAGTGCCAAACCGGCGGCCTCCGTCCGCGGGCGCATCGCCGTCGCCACCGCATCCACGAGCCCGTGCAGTTCGAACGGAACACGCTCGAGTTCGAGCCGGCCCGCCTCGATGCGCGAGAAATCCAGCACGTCGTTGAGGAGATCGTGAAGCGCGTTGGCCGAGGCCGAGGCCACGCGCACCATTTCCAGCTGGCGCGGCGTCATGTCCGCCGAGTCGTGGAGCAGCTGCAGCATGCCGATGAAACCGTTCATCGGCGTGCGAATCTCATGGCTCATCGTCGCGAGGAACTCGCTCTTGGCGCGGTTGGCGGCCTGGGCGTTCTCGCTGGCGGTGCGCAAGTCGACTTCGACCAACTGGCGACGCGCCACTTCGTTGCCGAGCGAGCGGACAAGCGCGGCGTTTTCGTAGCCCAGGCGCAACGTCCCGGCGAGCGTCCGATACTGCTGAATGGCGGCGATCGTCATGTAGATGAGATAGAGCACCGACATGAAACCGAGCCCGAGATTCACCGCCGCGGGAGCGTTCGCAGTGAGGAACCGCGCCATCAGCGGCACCACCGCGAGGTAGAGATAGGCGAGGTTCGCCGCCGGCACCGGCACGAGCAACCGCGCGGCTCCCGTCGTGAGTCCCGCCAGCACCAGCACGATCGCCGTCTGATATTCCGGAGGCACGACGGGATAGAAAAACCACGCCGCCGCTCCCCACAGCAAACCCGCCAGCGCGCTCGACGCGACAAAGCTCCAGCGGTCCCAACGCGTCACCGCACGATTCGGCTCCCGTCGAACCCAGAACCACAATCCCACGCGCGCGAAATTGACCGCCAGCGCCACGCCGAGCCACACGCTCACCGAAAACGCCGGAAGCGCGGTCGCGAGAATACCCGCCAGCAACGCGGCGATCAGCGAGCCCACCACCGAACCGACGATCGAGTCGCGAAACGCGACCCGCACCAGCTCGTCGCTCACCTGACGAGTCAGCGCCTCACGGGCGTCGGCCGAAGCGGAAGAAAGAGGGTTTGTCTCCACAAGAACGCCGCGCGCGGCGGCACGAATAACACAGGGGAAAGAGCCCGCTTTGTCGACCAAGTCCCGGCAGCCCGCCTCGGCCCGCGGCACCGCAACCGAGGCCGCACGCTAGACGCTGAAACTCTCGCCGCAGGAGCAGGAGGCTTTCGCGTTCGGATTGGCGAACTTGAAGCCGCCGCCGACCATCTTGTGCGAATAGTCGAGCACCGTGCCCTTGAGATAGAGCGCCGTCTTCGGATCGACGAGCACCTGCGCGCCCGCAGTGCGGACGAGGATGTCGCCGCGCTTCGCGTCCGGCGTGAAACGCAACTTGTAGCTGAGCCCGTTGCAGCCGCCGCCGGTGATGGCGATGCGGAGAAAATCGCCCTGCTGTTCGCGTGCGATGAGCGCCGCGACCTTCGCGCCCGCGTCCGCCGTGAGGCGAACGAGGTTTTCGTTACCCTCGCGCACGCCTTCGGGCAACGCGCGCGGCGCGGCGAGTGGAGCGAGTTGTTCTGGAGCAGTTTCAGCCATCGACGCTCCCCACAGAGCCGCGAATTCGCCGCGTGGCAACTGCGGGATGCAGCCAGCCGACAGCATTCGGCACCCCGAGCTTGTCAGCTCCTTCGTGCCCGCCTACCAAGACCGCGGGCCAACTATGGAGAATTTCCGCTTCGACGTATTCCTCAGCCACAGCTCCAAAGACAAATCAGTCGTCCGCCCGCTCGCCGAAGCGTCTGCGCAAAGGCAGAAGTCCGGCACGTTCCGCTTTCACGATCTGCTGAACAGGGAGCGTCGCGTCCTTCTCACACGCCTCGACGACGCCTCTATCAAAGGCTCCAACTAACGAACGTAGGAACGCCCATGCCCAAAACTATTCCCAACAAACCGCGCAGCGTTCCGCAGGTGATGGTTTCCAGCACCTTCACGGATTTGCAGGAGCATCGTGCGGCACTCATCGACGCCATTCATGCGCACAAGCTTCATGCGAACGTGATGGAGAACGACTCCGCTCGCCTCGTCGACGTCATCGACTCCTCGCTCCAGATGGTGCGCGACAGCGCGGCCTACATCGGTGTTATCGGCCTGAAATACGGCCAGACGCCCGCGTGTCCAACGCGCAATCCCGACAAGCGGTCCATCACCGAACTGGAGTTCAACGAAGCGCAGCGTCTTGGGCGTCCGGTCCTACTCTTCATCATGGGGGATGATCATCCCTTGAAGAAGGCCGACATCGAGAAGGATCCGGAAAAGGAAACGAAGCTGAACGCCTTCCGCGAACGGGCAAAGCGGCACGCACCGGGCTCAAACGTGAATCGCGTCTATGCGGTCTTCAACAGCCTCCAAGAGTTCAAAGACAAGCTTGGTTCATCGCTATCCGAACTGAAGCCACATCTCGACCCGGGTGCAGGTGACACCGCCGAGGACACATCAACGCAGGACAAGGGCAACACCATCCCCAAGCCCCCCGCCTTCCACGCCGTCCCCGACTATCTCGGCTCGCACAAGTTCGTCGGAAGGGCCGCCGAGCTGCAAGCTCTCTCCGACTGGGCCGCGCCCGCCGATCCCACGAACCTGCTCCTCTTCGAGGCCATCGGCGGCAATGGCAAGAGCATGCTCACTTGGGAGTGGACGAAAAACCACGCCCTCGCCGCGCGCCCGGCGGACCAGCCTTGGGCCGGGCGCTTCTGGTATTCGTTCTACGAGGGCGGCGCGAGCATGGAGGACTTCTGCCACCACGCCCTCGCCTACATGACGGGCCGCCCGCTGGAGGACTTCGCGAAAAAAAAACCGCCGCGCTGAAAGACGAACTCCTCGCCCAGCTCCATGCCCGGCCCTGGCTGCTCATCCTTGATGGACTCGAGCGCATCCTCGTCGCCTACCACCGCATTGATGCCGCCGAAGTCCCCGACGAGGAGGCGAACAGCCCCACCGACAAAATCGTCAACCGCAACCCCTGCGACGCAATCCGCGACGAGGACAACGACCTGCTCCGCGCCCTCGCCGCCGCCACCCCGTCGAAGCTCCTCGTCAGCTCCCGCCTCACTCCGCGTGTCCTGCTGAATCCCTCCGGCCAGCCCATCCCCGGCGCGAAGCGCATCACCCTCCCCGGCCTGCGCCCGCCGGATGCCGAGGCCCTCCTGCGCTCCTGCGGGATCGAGGGGAAAAGCGACGCCATCCAGAGCTACCTCACCGCCAACTGCGACAACCACCCGCTCGTCATCGGTATCCTTGGCGGCCTCATCAATAAGCCGGGCCGCAATCGAGGTAACTTCGACAAGTGGGTGGACGATCCGAAGGGCGGTGCCGTGCTGGATCTTGGCAAGCTCAACCTGATCCAACGGCGGAACCATATCTTGGAAGCTGCGATATCCGCCCTTTCAAACGAGAGCCGCCAGCTCCTTACAACGCTCTCTTTGGTTCACGAATCTGTGGACTGCGAAATGATGGAGGCATTCAATCCCCATATCCCTGCTGAGCCATCGTTCGTGAAAGACCCTGATGAGGGACGCAGGCCCTGGACACCTCGCGAACGCGAAGCCCACCAAAAAGCATACCGTGCCTTGTCGGCCGAAAAGAAGAAGAAGGCGGATGCGGCTCAAGCGAAGGCAAAAGCGGAATACAAAGAAGGAGTTCAACGGCGAAAACAATACCTCAAGGCCCTCGCCGAGTGGAAGGTGATGGCAGCCGCTCAAGATGTCGTCGCCAAGCTATGGGACACGGTAGCCGACCTCGAAAGCCGGGGGCTGTTGCAATTTGACGGCCGGATGCGCCGCTATGATCTGCATCCGGTGGTTCGTGGAGTCGCTTCAAGGACACAGCGAGGCGAAGAGAAGGAAGGACACGGGAAACGTGTCGCCGATCATTTCTCAGCCATCGCCCACCGTCCCTACGAGGAAGCCGAGACCATGGAGCACGTGCGCAGCGGCCTGCATGTCGTCCGCACCCTGATCAAGCTCGGACACTACCAGCAGGCGGCGGATGCCTATCGGGGTGATTTGGCGAATGCGCTCCTTTTCAACCTCAATGCCTTTGCCGAAACCTTGTCCTTGCTGAGGCCTTTCTTTCCCGACGGCTGGGGCGAACTGCCGACGGAGGTGAAAGCTAGGTATCGTTCCTATCTGGCAACTTGTGCAACGATCGCCTTGAGTAGTTCTGGTGAACCGGTTGTCGCCCTCGCCGCTTCCGGTGCTAGCCTGCGCGCCAACTTGGAAGCCGAAGATTGGACCAGCGGGACGATTGATCTCCTCCACATCGCGCGCAATCTGGACGCCCAGAATCGGCTAGCCCAGTCGCTCCGCACGGATTCCCTCGCCTTGGAGGTCGCCACCTTGAGCGAAGTCGAGCAAGGGGTTTTCATAAGCCGACTTGAGTTGTTCGCCGACCAGTCGGGGATGGGCCAGTGGGCGGAAGCCGACGCCCTCTGGAGCCTGCTCGACCCCATGGGCCGCGCTTGGTTGCGCAGCTCCTATCGGCCCGGAGGGGCTGAATGGTGTTACGCCGAGTTTCGCTTCTGGCAGGGCAGCTTGCAGGAGGCGCATCTGGCCGAGGCCGAGCGCTTGGCGGCCCAGGGCAAAGACCGCAGCATCATCCGCGCTCTCCATCGCCTGCGCGGCGACTGGCGGCTCATGCAGTGCGAGTGGAAGTTGGCGGCGGCGAGCTACCAGGAGGCCGTGCGCCTTGCCCGCGAACGCAGCCTCACCGATGCAGCCTCCGAGACCGGCCTCGCCCTGGCCAAGCACCACCTCGGCCAGGTCGCCAATCCCCGCAGCGAAGCCGAACGTTTGGCCCAACTCCGAGACCCCGCGCATCGCCTCCTCGCCCTGCTCTGGATCGCTATCGGCGACACCGCGCAAGCGAAGCACCACGCCCTCGCCGCCTACAAATGGGCTTGGGCCGACGGCGAACCGTATGTGCACCGCTACGAACTCACGAAGACCACCGAGTTGCTGCACGAGCTGGGCGTGCCTATTCCCAACCTCCCGTCCTACGATCCCGCGAAAGACGAACCCTTCCCTTGGGAAACCGATGTCCGCGCCGCCATGGAAAAACTCCGCGCCCAAAAGAAAGCGAAGCCGGAAAAACGTGACGAAGCCTCGGAGAAGCCCTCCGCCGATTGAGTTTCACGTAAATCGACAACGCCGGTGGAGCGCGTTGACCCCAACGCGCTCAGAGCGGATTGAGGTCAATCCGTTCCACCCCAAGGCATGACTCAGTTCCGCGAACCTCAATAAACCCGCCGGCCTCTCTATCGTCCAACTCGCTCGACGACCTTACGGCTTCCGCGCAATCAACCGCCGCGCCACGCTCACAGCATTCGTGAAACTCTGCGCGCTGGCTTTCCCCTGCCCTGCGATGCCGAAGGCGGTGCCGTGGTCGGGGCTCGTGCGCACGAAGGGGAGGCCGAGCGTGACGTTCACGGATTCGTCGAAGTCGATCACCTTGAGCGGGGCGAGGCCTTGGTCGTGGTAGAGCGCCACGATGACATCGAACTCGCCGCGCAGCGCGCGGGCGAAGAGGGTATCGGCGGGCTGGCAGAGTGACAGGCCGGGAAATTCGCCGCGCAATTTTTCCAGCGTCGGGTTGAGCAGGTCGCGCTCCTCCTCGCCGAGCAAGCCGTTCTCGCCGGCGTGCGGATTCAGGCCGCAGACGCCGATGCGCGGCGCGGCGATGCCGTCGGCGCGCGCGAGACGGTCGGCGGCAGCGATGGTGCGATGCAAGAGCTGGGGGCCTAGTAGTTGCGGCACCTCACACAGCGGCACGTGCCACGTGGCGAGCGCCACGCGGAGCTTGCCGCCGCAGAAACACATCACCGGCTCGCCGCCCCAGCGCGCGGCGAAGAATTCCGTCTGCCCCGGAAACTCGTAGCCAACGGCGGCGAGGCGTTCCTTGCTGATCGGGCCGGTGACCACGCCGGCGAATTCGCCGGACTTCGTTCCCGCCGCCGCGCGCTCCATCGCCGCCCAGGCGACGAGCGCGCCATCGCCGTCGGGCTGGCCGGGTGTGGCGACAAAATCCTCGAGCCCAACCGCGATCTTCGCGCCGCACGCGGGCAGCATTTCGAGCCAGCGCGCCGGACCGATCACGGCGACATCGCCCGTTTCGGCCGGATGCGCGGCGAGCCAGGTCGCGATGATTTCCGGGCCGACGCCCGCCGGGTCGCCGCAGGTGAACGCGAGAGGTTTTGAGAGATCTTTTTTCACCGCGAAGGACACGAAGCGGACGAAGGGAATGCCGTCAAAACCCGGATTCCAGGTTCGGCTTCGTGACCTTCGTGAACTTCGTGGTTAAACTGCATCCGGCTCCGACTCCGATTGGCCCGGCCGCGCGAAGCCGCGTTTGCCGCCGGCAAAGAACTCCAGGAAACGCCGCGCCTCGGCGCTCTGCACGCCGGCGACGAGTTTTGCCGCCGCGAGCGGGCGCGGATCGCCGCCGCTGAACACGTGCGCGTAACATGCCTTGATTTCCAGGATCGCGGTGCGCGGGAAACCGCGGCGTTTCAGGCCGACGAGATTGAAGCCCGGCACCTCGTCGCGCTCGGCGACCATGAGAAACGGTGCGACGTCCTTCGTCAGGCGCGTGAGTCCGCCGACCATCACGCCTTCGCCGATGCGGACGAATTGGTGAATGCCCGCGCCGCCGCCGACGAACGTGAAGCTGCCGACGCTGACGTGGCCGGCGAGCATGACGTTGTTCGCGAGCACGACGTCGTCCGCGACCTCGCAATCGTGGCCGACGTGCGCGTTGGCCATCAGGAAGCAGCGCGCGCCGACGACGGTGTTTTTGCCGGCATAGATCGAGCGGTTGAGCGTGCAGTGCTCGCGGATGACCGTGCCCGCGCCGACCACGACGCCGCTCGCGGTCGCGGGGTCGAACTTGAGGTATTGCGGATCGCCGCCGACGACGGCGAACGGGTGCACGACCACGCCGTCGCCGAGCGCGGCGTGCTTCGTGACGATGGCGTGCGCGTGGACGGTGCAGTTGACGCCGAGCTGCGCGCCGGGTTCGACGATCGCGGTGGGATGAATGGTGGCGGTCATTGCGAGGAGCACCGCGACGAAGCAATCCAGCGAGCTGGATCGCCACGGTCCGCCGAGGCGGACCTCGCGATGACAGAAGGGAAAATGGACGGCCGCACCGCGTTCACTCCTTGCCGCGGCGGCTGGCGACGCGATCACTCAACAGGTCGAGCTGCGGGTCCTGCAACAGGTCGTAGGTCTTCAGCACGCGGATGAGCTGGAGCGTGTCGCTTTTGCCGTAGTTGCGGTTGAGATCCACCTTGTCGATCAGGTCGAGCAACATGGCGCGGAACGAGATCACGGCGTCGACACCCTTCTCCTTGAGCATGTCGACGGCTTGGGAGCGATACGGCTCGGCGGTCGGCAGGCCGGGCAACACGAGAATCTTCAGGAGGCCAGTGCCGTCCGGATCCTCGATTTCGGTCGGGAACAGGCGCGAGGCCTCCTTCAGCACGCTCTGCTCGAGGAAGCGGAAAATTTCCGGCTGATTGCGCAGCGTGCTCGGCGTGAAGCGACCGGCGGCGTGCCAGCCCTTGATGCTGATGACGGCGCGGTGGACAAACGGCAGCTCGTTGGCGAAGAGGAAGAAGTCGGGCTTGCGCGAGCCGCGCTGCCAGGTCGGGTTGAACACGACGAGGTCGATCACCTCGTCTGCCGCGCCCTTGCGGGCCGTGAGCGCGTATTTGCGCGCCTGGCGCACGAAGAAGCCGGCTTGCTCGAAGTATTCGCGAACGATGCCCTCGTCGATGGCAGACATGGGAAAGCCAACGTAGCGCCGGGCAAGACGAACGCAGTCAAAAAATCACCCCGCCGCCCCGACCTCGCGCCAGACCTTTTCCACCGGAGCCACCGGCACGTCGCCGCGAGTGGCGGCGCGACCGAGCGCTTCGAGGACGACAAAGCGCAGACGTCCGTCGCGGTTCTTCTTGTCGCGCGCCATTGCACCGAACAACGCGGTCATCGGCAACGGCTCACGGAGACGCACCGGCAAACCGTGCGCAGCGACCACACGCTCCACACGCTCGACCGCGGCGGTATCGACGAGGCCCAGCTCACGCGACAGACGTGCCGCCGCCGCGAGCCCGATCGCCACCGCTTCGCCGTGCAAATACGCGCCGTAGCCCGCGACGTTCTCGACGGCGTGGCCGAACGTGTGTCCGAGATTCAGCAGCGCGCGGCCGCCCTCGGCCGCCGTTTCGCGGGGATCGGCTTGCACGACCTGCGCCTTGATTTCGCAACAGCGGCGCACGATCGCGAGCAGCTCCGGATGCGTGAGCGTTAACGGCGTCGCCTCCAGCTGCGCGAAGAGCGCGGCGTCCGCCAGCAGGCCATACTTGATGACCTCGGCCGCACCCGCCGCAAATTCGCGCGGCGGCAGCGTGCGCAGGAAGTCGGCGAACGCATACACCGCGCGCGGATGGTGAAACGCGCCCGCGAGATTCTTGCCCGCCTTCAGGTTCAGGCCGGTTTTGCCGCCGACGGAGCTGTCGACCATCGCCAGCAGCGTCGTCGGCACCTGCACGTAGTCGATCCCGCGGAGGTAGCTCGCCGCCGCGAAGCCCGCGAGATCGCCCACAACGCCGCCGCCCACGGCCCACAAGATGCCCCGCCGGTCGACGCGGTGCTGCGCGAGAAATTCCCACACCTCCGCGAGCTGCGCGGCGTTCTTGGTCCCCTCGCCGGCCGGCAGCACCAGCGTCGGCACGCCGCCAATCGACGCGTCGCCCGTGAGCCCCAGCACGTTCGCCACCGACGCGTCCGTGACCACCACCGCAGAGCGCGCTTTCCAGTTCGGCTCGGCCATCGCGGCGGTCAGCGATTCGCGCACTGCGCCGGTGCGCAGGTGAATCGGATAAGCGTGCTCAGAAAGCTGAACTTCAAGGGGTTGAGTCACGAGAGTGTTAGAGCGCAATTGGTTGCGCCGGTCAAACCGCGTTTCGGTCATGCGCATTTTGTGCGCTTCCTGCGTCATTTTGAGACAAATTCTCAAATCCCGCTTGACGTGAGATTGGGTCGCATGTGCAGTGCGACCCGTTCTCAATTTCCAACTTCCATGCACCTCCACGCCATTCGTTCTTCACGCCGCTCCGCCGCTAGCGCCGCGCTGACCCTTCTCAGCGCCGTCGCCCTCCACGCCGACGATGCGGGCGACACGCCGAGCTACTTGCCGCCATCCAACGAGGTCCATCGCCTCGCCCAATTCGAAGTCACCGGCCAAAAGGAAAAGAGCGTCTACACCGTCCAACGCAGCGTCACCGCGACCAAGACCGACACCGCACTCGTCGACGTCCCGCAGTCGATCTCCGTGATCACGCGCGAGCTGATCGACGACCAAGCGATGCAGAACATCGGCGACGTCACCCGCTACGTCCCCGGCGTCGGCATCGCCCAAGGCGAGGGCAACCGCGACACGCCGGTCCTCCGCGGCAACAGCACGACCGCCGACTTCTTCATCGATGGCGTCCGCGACGACGTCCAATATTTCCGCGACCTCTACAACGTCGACCGCGTCGAGGTCCTGAAAGGTCCAAACGCGATGATCTTCGGCCGTGGCGGCTCCGGCGGCCTCATTAACCGTGTCACCAAGCTCGCCAACGGCCGCAGCCACCGCGAAGCCACGATCCAGATCGGTTCCTGGGAGCAATACCGCGGCACGCTCGACTTCGGCGACAAGCTCACCGACGCGTTCTCCTACCGCGTGACCGGCCTCTACGAAGACAGCGGCAGCTACCGCGACGACGTCACAGTCAAGCGCTACGGCGTCAACCCGACCTTCCGCTACACGTTGTCGCCCGCCACCACGCTTCGCTTCGGCTACGAATACTTCCACGACGAACGCGTCGCCGACCGCGGCGTCTCGTCCTATCTCGGCCGCCCGCTCGCGGTCGATCCGTCCACCTTCTTCGGCGATCCCGCGCAGAGCCATGTCGACGCGAGCGTCCACACCGCATTCTTCACCGTCGACCACCGCTTCAACGCCAACCTCACCCTGCGCAACCACACGCGCTTCTCGACCTACGACAAGTTCTACCAAAATGTCTTCCCGGGCGCCGTGAACGCCGCCGGCACCACGGTCGCGATCCAAGGCTACAACAACGCCACGCAGCGCGATAATCTCTTCAACCAGACCGACCTCGTCTGGGATGTCGACACCGGCGGCCTGAAACACCAAGTCCTCACCGGCGTCGAGTTCGGCCACCAAGTCACCGACAATTTCCGTAACACCGCCTACTTCGACTCCGTCGCCGTCGGCACTACCTCGATCCAAGTCCCGCTCTCCAACCCGCGCACGACGATCCCCGCCGTCTTCCGCCAGAGCGCCACCGACGCCGACAACCACGGCGTCGCCCGCACCGTCGGCATCTACGCGCAAGACCAGCTCCAGCTCACCCCGCGCCTCCTCGGCATCGTCGGCGTCCGCTACGACCGCTTCGAAGTCGACTTCGACAACCACCGCAACGCGACCTCGCTCGATTCCTCCGACGAGATGCTCTCCCCGCGCGCCGGCCTCGTCTTCAAGCCCGCAGCGAACCTCTCGCTCTACACGAGCTACAGCATGTCCTTCGTCCCGCGCGCCGGCGAACAACTCGCCTCGCTCAGCCTGACCAACCGCAACCTCGATCCTGAAGAATTCAAAAACTACGAGGTCGGCGTGAAGTGGGACGTCCGCCCGGAACTCTCCGTCACCGCCGCGCTCTATCGCCTCGACCGCTCCAACGTCGCCATCACCGACCCGGCGGACTCCACCAAATCCCTCCTCGTCGACGGTCAGCGCGCCAAGGGCCTCGAACTCGGCATCACCGGCCGCGTCGCGCGCAACTGGAGCATCTCCGGCGGCTACGCCTATCAAGACGGCGAGATTCTCTCCACGCAGTCCGCCACCGTGAAAGCCGGCGCGCGCCTCGCGCAACTCCCGCGCCACACGATCTCCCTCTGGAATCGCTACGACCTCAACAAGGACTGGGGCTTCGGCCTCGGCGCGATCTACCGCGACGAAATCTACGCGTCCACCGACAACACCGTCCGCGTCCCGAGCTTCGTCCGCTTCGACGCCGCCGCGTTCTACCGCTTCAACGACCGCGTCCGCGCCCAGCTCAACGTCGAGAACGTCCTCGACCGCGACTACTACTCCGCCGCCAACAGCAACACGAACATCACGCCCGGCTCCCCGCGCGCCTTCCGCGTGAGCGTCACCACCACTTTCTGAGTGCTCCGGAGCGCGCGACCTTCTCCCGGTCGCGCGCTCCTTTTTTGAACTCCTTGCGCTGCGCGCGATACCGTTCCCGGCTCCCGCGCGTCTCAGTCGCTCCATGAAACTTTTCCGCTCCGTCCTCTTCTGGCTTCACCTCGCCGCCGGCCTGCTCGCCGGCCTCGCGATCGGCATCATGTGCTTCACCGGTGCCGCGCTCGCATTCGAGAAGCAGATCATCGCCTGGGCCGAGCGCGACGCCCGCCAGATCGCCGTTCCCACGGCAGCGACTCCCGTCTCGTTGACCGCCCTCGTTCAAAGCGCCCGCGCCGTCGCGCCCGAGAGCAAGCCCGTGACGCTGACAATCGCCGCCGAACCGAACACCGCCGTCGCGATCGCCCGCGGTCGCGGTGACGTGGTTTACGCCAACCCCTACACGGGCGAAGTCCGCCTGCCCGCGTCGACGCGGGTTCGCGACACGCTGAAATTCCTCGAGCAACTCCACCGCGTGCTCGCGCTGAGCGGTGACCAGCGTCCGATCGGCAAAGCCATCAACGGCGCGTGCAATGTCGCGTTCTGCTTCCTCGCGCTCTCCGGCCTCTATCTCTGGTGGCCGCGCAGCCTGAGCAGCCGCAGCGTCCGCGCCGTCGCCGTGTTAAACTGGCGCCTCACCGGCAAGGCCCGCGACTTCAACTGGCACAACGCCCTCGGCCTCTGGACCGCACCGGTGCTGATCGTGCTCACGCTCACCGCACTCCCGATTTCCTACCGCTGGGCCTCGAACGGCGTCTTCCGCCTTTTCGGCGACACTCCGCCGGCCGCCAACAACGAGGGTCCCGCGCGCGACGCCGCCGCTGCACGCGAGGGCAACTCACCCAGCGATCGCGCCGCACCCGTGCCCGACCTCGATCTGCTGCTCGCTTGCGCCCGCGCGGAAATGCCCAACGCCGAATCCTACACGCTGCGCCTCAACGCCCCGCCCCGCGCCGCGACCGCCGCCGTTATCGTGCGCGAACCGAACACTTGGCCGCGCACCGCCAACACCACGCTCACGCTCGACGCCAAGACCGGCGCCGTCGTGCGCCGCGAATCCTTCGACGACCTCACCGCCGGTCGTCGCGCGCGCACGTGGACCCGCTTCCTCCACACCGGCGAAGCACTCGGCCTCGTCGGCCAGCTCGTGGCCGGCCTCGCGTGCCTCGGCGGCTGCGTCCTCGTCTACACCGGCTTCGCCCTCGCGTGGCGCCGCTTCTTTCCCGCGAAACGCGCGGCCGCAGCGACGGCCGCCGCCTGACTTTCCCGCTCTCATGCAACGCGCCACCATGACTCCGCAACGCCGCGCCGATCTTCACTTCGTCATCGGGCTGGTCGTGGCGGTCACGTTGCTCGCCCTGTTCATCGGCAGCATCCACCTCGCCGCATGATCGCCTTTCCTCCATCCGCTGCTCGTCGTTCTCCGGGCGCCTCGTTGGTTCGTAAGCCTCACGGTTCGCTGTGTTGCGAGGCTGTCGCCGGCCCCGCGGATGGAACACTTTCCGAGTCACGACTTGTGCAGACCGCTGCACTCCATGTTTTCCCTCCGCGAAGACCCATCGTCTGAACGTCTCCGTCACTTTTCTGCTTCTGAACTGAGCCGCCGCGCCGTGCGCGCGACGACCAGCCGCGCCGCGCGGCCGACCGACTGCGCGCGCCTCCACCTTGTGGTCGAGTGCTGACCCTTGCCCGTCCGTGCCGGGCCGCCGCCTGCGCATGTCGTGACTCGGAAAATCACGACCACGCCGGCGCCCGGTGCGGACGGGTCCCTTTTCGACCCGTTCGCCTTTTTCGCCATGAGAAAACACACCCGCCTCTCCTCCGGCTTTTCCTTCACGCTCGCCGCGCTCGCGCTCGGCGCCGCGCCGCTGCTCTCCGCCGCGCCGCTCGCCGTCGACGGTGACACCGTCAAACTCGACGAGTTCGGCGTGCGCGGTTCACGCCCGGAAGCCTACACCGCCGCCCACGCGGACAGCTCGACCAAGCTTCCGATCTCGATCTTCGAGAACCCGCAAAACATCCAGGTCGTGCCGCGCTCGCTGCTCGCCGATCAAGGCGCGCTGAAACTCGACGACGTGCTCAAGAACGTCGCGGGCGTCACGCCGGGCGGCTACTACTCGAATTGGGACTACTACCGCATCCGCGGCTTCGACGCGGCGTTCAACACCTTCATCGACGGCCTGCGTCACCACAGCGGCATGGGCGAAGAACTCTTCGGCCTCGAGCAGGTCGAGATCGTCAAAGGCCCCGCCGGCACGCTCTTCGGCCAGGGCCCGCTCGGCGGCGTGGTCAACCTCGTCAGCAAGCGCCCGCGCACCGAGCGCGGCGGCGAACTCGGCGTCGGTTTCGGCACGGACAACTCCCGCGAAGTCACGCTCGACTACACCACGCCCCTCGACGCGAACGGCCGCGTGCTCGCGCGCCTCACCGGACTCTGGCGCGACGAGGATCTCTTCATCGACTACGCCGGCGGACGGAGTTACTACCTCGCGCCGTCGCTCACGTGGAAGCTCAGCGACGCCACTTCGCTGACGATCCTCACGCGCTATCGCGAACGCGACGACGACCATGCCATGCCGTTGCCCGCCTCCGGCACGGTCCTGCCCAACCCGAACGGCAAGATCCCGCTGACGCGCTTCAACGGCGAACCCGGCCGCACCAACCACGTCGAGGAAACCACGCAAAGCGGCGGCTACGAGTTCGTCCACCGCCTCAACGACCGCCTCACGCTTCGCCAGAACCTCAACTCCAGCGACGGCCAGCAAACCTGGGGCTACATTCTCTATCCCGGCAGCCTCGCCGCCGACGGCCGCACGCTCTCGCGCTACGGCTACAGCTACGACCAAGGCTGGCGCACGCTCTCGATTGACACGCGCCTCGAAGGGAAATTCACCACCGGCACCGTCGAGCACAGCGCCGTCGCTGGCGTCGATTTCTACCGCGACAACTATTCTTACACCGGCGCGACGATCGATTTCAGCGACCCCGCCGGCTACACCTCGATCGATCTCTACGCGCCGGTCTACGGCGGCGCGCTGCCACCGCTCACCGTCAAACTCGCCGGCGCCACGCTCGGCGAGATGTGGGGCTATTACGCGCAGGACCACCTCAAGCTCGGGCGCGGCGTCGCCCTCACGCTCGGCGGCCGCTACGACACTTCCAAGAGCAACGACGTCAAGATCGACGACTTCACCCCGCGCGCGGGCCTCAGTTGGGAATTTCGCCCCGGCGCGATGCTCTACGCGACCTACAGCGGCTCGTTCAACCCACAGGGCAGCTGGCAAACAACCGCCACCGGCACGCCCGTCGATCCGGAGACCGGCACCAACTACGAGATCGGCCTGAAAACCGCCGCCGCGGACGGCCGCCTCACCGCGACGATTTCGCTCTTCGAACTCACCCGCCAAAACGTCGCCACCGCCGACCTCGCTCATCCGGGCTACTACGTCGTCACCGGCGAGCAGCGCAGCCGCGGCGTCGAATTCGACGGCCGCTTCAGTCCGCGTCCCGGCTGGGAACTCGCGCTCGCCTACGCCTACACCGACGCGCGCATCACCGCCGACAACTCCCTGCCGGTCGGCGCGCGCACGCCCGCGGCACCGCTGCACGGCTTCAACGTCTGGACGAAATACGTCGTGCCCCACGGCGCACTCAAGGGCTTCGGCGCCGGGGTCGGCCTGCACTACTACTCGCGCCAGCTGGGCGACAGCACCTACGTGCCCGGCCACGAATTCGACCTGCCCGCCTACGGCCTCGTTGACGCGGCGCTCTACTACAGCCGCGGCCGCTTCCGCGCGCAGCTCAACGTCAGCAACGCGCTCGACCGCGAATACTACTCCGGCGCCTACGATCCGCTCTACGTGCTGCCCGGCACGCCGCGCCAGATCCGCGTGAGCACAACCTGGAAATTCTGACCGACCGATGCGCAAGCGCCTCTGGCAACTCCACTCGTGGCTCGGGCTCGTCGCCGGCCTCGGCCTGCTGCTCATCGGCCTCAGCGGCAGCCTGCTCGTTTTCCACGAGGAGCTGGAGGCGCTGTTCAACCGGGAGCTGGTGCGCGTCGAGCCGTCGCCTGCCGGACGCCTGCCACTCGACACGCTGCTCGCACACGCCCAGCGGCAGCTGCCCAATCACGAGATCACGGGCTGGCTGCCGCGCTACGAGGCGCCGGCCATGGCCGACGTCCTCTACGTGATCCGACGCGGCGACAAGGAATGGCTCGTCGCCACGATCGATCCCTACACCGGCCGCCTGCTCGCGTCGCCGCGCCTCGGCACGACCACGCTCACCGGCTGGTTGCTCGATCTGCACTATGCGTTCTTCGCCGACCACGCCGGCATGCTCGCCGCCGCCGTCTTCGGCCTGCTGCTCCTCGCGCTCGGCGTCACCGGCGTGTGGCTCTACCGCGACTTCTGGAAAAACTTCCTTACGCTCCGCTGGCGTCGCGGCGCGCGGATCCTGTTTTCCGACCTGCACAAATTCGTCGGCATCACGACCGTCGCATTCAACCTCGTGCTCGGCTTCACGGGCGCCTACTGGAATTTCACCCATGTCCTCGGCGAATGGCTCGCCGGCGAACACGAGCAAAAGAAAATCGAGCAGCGCCTCTACGCACCGACCCTTTCGCTCGACGCGGTGGCGCGCGACGCCGCACAGCGGCTCCCGGGTTTTCGGGGCAATTTCATTTCGCTGCCCAGTGATCCCGCCGCCCCGACCGTCACGCTCTGGGGCGCGGTCGAGCCGCACGGCTGGCTCACGAGCCCCTACGGCAGCACGGTCGCCTACGACGCCCGGACGGGCGCTCACCAATCAACCCACGACCTGCGCGGCGCCGGTGCGTGGGCGCGCATCGTCGACAGCTTCCGTCCGCTGCACTTCGGCGATTTCGGCGGGTTGCCCGTGAAACTGCTTTGGGTCCTCGGAGGCCTCGCCCCGGGCGCGCTTGCCCTCACCGGCTTCGCGGTCTGGTGGCAACGTCGCGCGGCAACAAAGCGTTGAGTTCGCGCCGGTGCCTCAGCGCTCACCGCGCTTGGCGTCGCGCACTGACGTGTCAGTTTCTGCTTTCGTGATCGCTGCCCAAACCGACCGCATGAGCTCGCGCCACCGCCTCGGCATCGTCGGCGCAATCATGCTGGCGGTCTTTCTTCTCAGTTTCGCAGTGTCGGCGTTTTTCGCCTTTGAGTTCACCGGTCCCCAACGGCGCTCGGTGCGCCCGCTGCCGGCCGACTTCGGCTTCGCCGTCGAAGCAGTGAATTTCGCCGCCCGAGATGGCCTCAGGCTCCGTGGCTGGTTCGTTCCCTGCGATGGTTCGGTCCGCGCCGCCGTGCTGCTCCATGGCAACGGATCGACTCGCAGCCAAATGATCGCACGCGCCCGACTGCTGCGCACGCACGGCTACGCCGTGTTGCTCTACGACGCGCGCGGCCACGGTGAAAGCGACGGGGAACGTGTATCGTTCGGCCTTTTTGAAACCCGCGACCTGCTCGGCGCACTGGACTACGTGCGCTCGCGCGGCGCCTCGGAAATCGGCTGCGTCGGCGCCTCGCAGGGTGGGGCCACAATCGCGCTCGCAGCGAACGATCTGCAAGCTGTGCGCTGGGTCGTGCTCGAGAGCGTCTTCCCGGACCTCACGACCGCACTCGATCGCCGTTTCCGACACACGCTTCATCTGCCCGGTTGGTTCGCCGGGATTTTGATGCAACCGCTCGCAGAGTGGCGAATCGGCGCCTCGGCGCGAGAGATCGAGCCTCGCCGCCTAATCAGCCGGCTGCAGTGCCCGGTATTAATCCTCGGAGGGGAAAAAGATCCTTACACGACCGCCGCCGACACACGTGCGCTTTATTCAGCGGCGCCAGACAGAAAGCAGCTTTGGCTGGTGCCTGATGCGAGCCACGTCGACCTCTACGGCGCGGCGGGGCGCGCCTACGAGCGACACCTCGTCGACTTTCTAAACGACGCGACCGGCCATTAGCGCCGGGGGAAAGCCCACTTGAGAAACACCGGCAGCGCCTCGGCCCACGTGCTCTCGTGGTGCTTGCCGCCGGCAATCTCGTGATAAGTCACGTCCACATCGCGGCGAAGACCTTTCGCGGCGAGTTCGTCGATCAACTCCGTCGTGTCCTGGATGGCATCGATCACGCCGTTGCCGTCGCGATCGTCGGTCTCGTCCGCCGTGCCGGCCTCGAACCACAGGCGCAGCTTCGGCTTCGTCGCGGTGTCGCGCACGATCTTGTGGGCGAGACGCGAGCGTTGCGCGGCGCGCCAATCGCCATCCTCGCCGCGCCACCAGAGCGAACCGGAGAAAACGCCGACCGTGCCGAACACATCCGGATGCGCCCACGCGAGATCGAACGCGCTGAGCCCGCCGAGCGAGGCGCCCATGATGGCCGTCCGCATCGGCGTCGCACCGACGCCGTAGCGGTGCCGCACTTCGGGGAGGATGAACTCCAGCACGCGGCGCTGGAAGGCCGCGGCTTTCTTCCCGCGTCCCGCGTAGTCGAGCGTGCGCGCGAGGCCGTATTCCTCAATCCGTTCGGACGTCGCGGAAATCGCGACGACGAGCGGTGGCGCAATTTCTCCCGCAGCGGCGAGCCGCTCGATCGTCTCGGCGAGTTTCCACGCCGCCATGTTCTGGCCATCGAGCGCAATCAGCAGCGGCGTGTCCGCCTTGATGCCGCCGGGCGGGAGAAAAATCCGCACCTCACCCGCCGCGAGATCATCCGGCGCCTGCACCGCGAGCGTTTCCTCGCGCGCGAGCACGACGGCCGCGCTGGCGTCGGTCAGACCGAGGCCGACGAGCATGCGTCCGAGTTTGGCGGCGAGATGACGTTCGCGCTTCATGCGTGGTTCAGGGCTTCATCGACCTGCGCGAGCCATTCCTGAAAGTCAGCTTTGAATTTCGTGTCACAGTCGCGCCGCGGCAGCAGCCGGCGTGCCCCGCGCGCCGCCAGAAGCTCGTCAATTTTCCGTCCCGCCGCGCAAAAATCGCGATAGGACGACGACCCGAGCGCCAGCACGGCGTAGCGCAGACCTTCCAACCGCAATGCCGGCGCCGCCAGCGCGGCAAAAAACTCCGCGGCGTCCGGCGGCACCTCGCCCTCGCCCCATGTGCTCACGATGAACAAGGCGGTGTCGAATTCGCGCAGTCGCGCCGCAGGAAAATCCGCAACGTTGGCGACAGCGCACTCGCCGCCACGCGTCCCGAGCGCCTGTGCGGTGGCGTGCGCGAGCTCCTCGGCATTGCCGGAGACGGTGGCGTAGAGCACGGCGACGGGCGCGGACATCGCGCCATTGAGGCGGCGAGGCGGCGGTTGTCCACTCCCGGATAGCCCGAAATATCGGTGCTTACCGGGAGCTGCGCGCTTGCGCTCGCCGAGTGAAATCGCCCTCATCGCCCCTCATGCAGAACCCCGCCTCTTCCCCGGCGCGCGATGAAAGCGGTCTCTTCGGACATCCGCGCGGCCTCACGAACTTGTTCTTCACGGAACTCTGGGAGCGCTTCGGCTACTACGGCATGCGCGCCCTGCTCACGTTGTTCATGGTCGCGCCGCTCGCCCGGGGCGGACTCGGCTTCGACAACAAGACCGCCGGCATCATCTACGGCACCTACACGATGAGCGTCTACATGCTCTCGATCCCCGGCGGCTACATCGCGGACAACTTCCTCGGCGCGCGCGCCACGGTGTTCTGGGGCGGCGTGATCATCGCGCTCGGCTACTTCTCGCTCGCGGTGCATTCGACGACGTTCTTCTACCTCGGCCTCGCGCTCGTCGCGTGCGGCACCGGCCTGCTGAAACCCAACATCAGCTCGATGGTCGGCTCGCTCTACTCGAAGGACGACCCGCGCCGTGACTCGGGTTTCTCGATTTTCTACATGGGCATCAACATGGGTGCCTTCCTCGCTCCGCTCATCACCGGCTGGGTGGCGCAGAGCGACGCGGCCAAGGAACTCCTCGCGAACAACGGCTTCGACCCGAACAAGAGCTGGCACTGGGCGTTCGCCGTTTCGGGCGCGGGCATGGTGATCGGCTTGATCATCTACGTGCTGCAAAAGCACCGCCTCGCCGACGTCGGTCACGCACCCGCAGCCAATGTCCCGCGTCCGTGGGGCAAGCTCTTCAGCGTGCTCGCGATTTCCGCGGTCGTTTTCGGCCTCGTGCGCCTTTCGGACTCGGACCCGCGTTTCGCGTGGATCAGCTACGGCTACGTCGTGTTGCCCGTGCTCGCGATCATCTGGTTCGGCACGCGTCCGGACATGACGCTGAAACGCTTCGCCGCCGTGTTCGTGTTCTCGCTCGCCTACCTGATCTTCTGCGCGGTGTTTGAGCAGGCCGGCTCGACGATCTCCCTCTTCGCCGACCAGCTGACCAACACCGAGGTGTTTGGCTACAAGTTCCCGTCGGCCTGGTTCCAGTCAGTGAACTCGGTCTTCGTGATCCTCCTCTCGCCGATCTTCGCGTGGCTGTGGATCAAGCTCGGAGACAAGCAGCCGTCGAGCCCGGCCAAGTTCGCCGTCGGCCTGTTCTTCCTCGCGCTCTCCTTCGTGCTCATGGTGCCCGCCGCGCAGCTCACGGCCGAGGGCAAGGTCGGTCCGTTCTGGATCGTCGGCCTGTTCTTCCTCCAAACCGTCGGCGAACTCTGCCTCAGTCCGGTCGGCCTCAGCACCATGACCAAGCTCGCCCCCGGCAATCTCGTGGGTCTCGTGATGGGCGTGTGGTTCCTCGCCGCCGCGCTCGGCAACAAACTCGCCGGCACCGTCGCAGGCGAGTTCACCGCCACCGATTCGAAGGCGCTCTCGAACTTCTTCCTGCACCAAGCCGGCTGGGTCGCGCTGGCCTTCGTCGTCCTCGTGGCGCTCACCCCGTGGGTGAAGAAGTTGATGGGCGAAGTGAAGTAACCCGCTCGTCCCCTTCCCCTTCTCAGGCGCGGCCCCCAAGCCGCGCCTTCTTTATTTCCTCCCCGGAAAAGAGTTAGGGCTCGCGCGCGTCACGGGCCAGTGAACACGCGCGAGCCCTGTTGGTCACCTCTCGCACCCGTTGCCGGGCACGAAAAACTGTGCGGATAGGGTATCCTACGCAGGAGAAATCCCGGACGCCGAAAAACACCTAAATTTAGGTGGTGCCCCGAAATGCCTGATCAAAGGCTCTGGTCGGGTCCGGAAACGCCCAACACGACGCCGGCAATTCGCCAGCGTCCGGCCTCTTCGACGAGCGAGTAGCGGAACGCCTTCCCTGCGTCGTTCGCGTCGAAAACCACGTAGACCACCTGCGCCGCGGAGCCGCGATCATCGCGCACGACGCCCGCCTCGAACCGTCGATGCGCCACCAGCGCCGGATAACCGCGCCGCAACATCGCCGCGAAAACCGCGGGCGCGACCTGCCGCCGGACACCGCTGGCGGCAAACTGATAGGCCTCGTCGAACTTCCCGGCGCGGATGGCGTTCAACTGCCCTTCAACCGTCGCGCGCACGGCGTCGCGAATCGGTTTCGGGCTGAGGCGCAGAACCGGCGGCTCACCTGCCCCCGCGACGACGAGACCCGCGACAAACAGCAGGAAAATCATCCCGCCGACGCGCATCACTCCAAGCCGAACACCGCGCGGCTGTAGTTTTCGATCGAGAACGGCTGCAAGTCGTCCGGCTGCTCGCCGAGGCCGATGAAGTAGATCGGAATCTTCAGCTGCCGATAGATGCCCACGATGGCACCGCCGCGGCTCGTGCCGTCGAGCTTCGTCACGATCAGGCCGGTGAGGCCAAAACTCTGGTGAAACACCTTCGCCTGCTCGATCGAGTTGCTGCCGAGCGAGCCGTCGACGACGAGCCAGCGGTGCTGCGGCGCGGTCGCGTCGTTCTTCTGCAGGACGCGCCGGATCTTCGCGAGCTCGTCCATCAGGTTGCTCTTCGTGTGCAACCGTCCCGCCGTGTCCACGATCAGCCAATCGGCTCCGCGCGACTTCGCCGCCTGCCAGGCGTCGAACGCCACCGCCGCCGCGTCCGCGCCGGTGTGGCTGGCCACGATGTCGATGTTCAGGCGCGTGGCCCAGCTCTTCAGCTGCTCGACCGCGGCGGCGCGGAAGGTGTCGCACGCCGCCACGACGACCGTCTGGCCGTCGCCTTTCATCTTGTGCGCGAGCTTCGCGGTCGTGGTCGTCTTGCCCGAGCCGTTCACGCCGATCATCGCGATGACGGTCGGCTTCACGGCGGGGGCGGACAGCGTGCCTTCGGCGCCGGCGAGGACGCGCTTCAACACCGCCGCGCCGATCTCCGCCGCCTGCTTACCCTGCAGCGTCGGGTCCTTGCGATAGGCCGTCTTGATTTCCTCGAGAATCTCGGTCGTCGTCTCGACGCCGAAGTCGGCCGTGTAGAGCGCCTCTTCGAGCTCGTCGAGCGACGCCACGTCGATCTTCCGCCCGCCGAAGAGGCCGTGCGTCTTCGCCGCGATGGCAGCGACGGTCTTGGTCAGGCCGTCCTTGAATTTCTTAAAAAGGGAAAACATCCGGAAATCTCCGCGAATCACGCGCCCTCGCGCCTGGACCCGCGCAGGCGCGTCACTCCGTGGTCGCCTTGCGCGCGTCGCGGCCGGCCTTGTCCTTCATGCGGTCGAGGATGCCGTTGATGAAGCGCTTCGAGTCGGCGGTGGAGAAATTCTTCGAGAGGTCGATCGCCTCGTTGATCGAGACGACCGGCGGGATGTCCTTGCGGTGGAGCATCTCGAAGATCGCGAGGCGCAGGATCGCGAGATCGATGCGCGCGATGCGCTCGAACTCCCAATTGTGCGCGAGCGTGCGGATGTGGCCGTCGATCTCGTCGATGTGCTGCATCACGCCGGCGATCAGCTCTTCGGCGAAGGCGTAGTGGTCGCGCGGCTTTTCGAGGCTCTCGAAAAACAACCGGAGGTCGTCGGTGAAGTTCGCGGGCTTGTTGATGCTCCACGCGTAGAGGAACTGGAGCGCGGCGGCGCGGCTCTCGCGGCGTTGGGAAAATTGGCTGCTCATGAGTGTTTGCCTTTTCGCAAGGTGCGCCGGAGCGCCGCCATTTCAAGCCCGGCGCGCGCGAACTCCGCGCCGCGGTCGAGTTTGCCGAGGCAACGCGCGCGCGCCTGCGCGAGCGTGTCGGTGACGATCACGCCGTTGATCACCGGGATCCCGGTGCCGAGCGCGACCTGTTGCAATGCGTGGGAAACGCTCTCGCCCACCATCTCGTGGTGGTTCGTGTCGCCGCCGATCAGCACGCCGAGCGCGATGACGCAGTCGAAACGCTTCGTCGCCGCCAGTTGCTGCGCGGCCCACGGCACCTCGTGCGAGCCCGGCACGCGGACCTCCACGATGTCCTTCGCCCGCACGCCGGCCGCCGCGAGCACCGCCGCGGCGCGCGTGCGCAAGCCGTCGACGAGTTCGGCGTTGAAACGCGCCGCCACGACGCCGAAGCGCAGGCCGGCACCGCGGATGTTCAGGTCACTGGGAGCGTCGAGACTCATGGAGCGGTCAATTGGCGGGGGCAGTCCGGCGGGGCGCAACCCGAAATCCGCGTCTCACACCGGCACGACCTCGACGATTTCCAGCCCGTAGCCGTCGAGGCCGACCACACGGCGGTTCGAGTGCGTCATCAGCCGGATTTTTTGGAGGCCGAGCGCCGTGAGGATCTGCGCGCCGGTGCCGTAGTCGCGCAGACTCGGCCGGCGCGGCTGGTCGAGCGCCGCCAACGCCTCCTGCATGCGGCCGTTCTGCTCCATGTAGACGATCGCGCCGTGGCCGGTCTTCGCGACCGCCTCGAGGGACGAAAGCAGCGAGCGGTGACTGCCCATGTCGCGTCCGTGGAACACGTCGCTGAGCAGGTTCTCCGTGTGGACGCGCACCAGCGTCGGCGATCCGTCGAGCCGGCCCATCGTGAATGCGAGGTGGTGGCGCCCGTCGATCTTGCTGCGGAAGACGTGCAGCATGAACTCGCCGTATTCGGACGAGAACGGCCGCGTGCTGATGCACTCGACGAGCTTTTCGCGGCGATGACGGTATTCGATCAACGACGAGATCGAGATCAGCGGCAACCGGTGCCGCTGCTTGAACTCCTCCAGCTCCGGCACGCGCGCCATCGTGCCGTCCTCGTTCAACACCTCGCAAATCACCGCGACCGGCCCGAGGCCGGCCAGCGCCGCGAGATCGACCGCGGCCTCCGTGTGGCCCGCCCGCTCGAGCACGCCGCCCGGTCGGGCGCAGAGCGGAAAAATGTGGCCGGGCTGCACCAGTTCGTCGGGACGCGTGGCAGGATTCGCGAGCAGCTGCACCGTGCGCGCGCGATCGAAGGCGCTGATGCCGGTCGTGATGCCTTCCGCCGCGTCCACCGAGACCGTGAACGCCGTGCGCATCGCCTCGCGGTTCTGCTGCACCATCGGGTTTATGCCGAGCCGCTTCAGGGCCGGCTCCGTCATCGGCACGCAAATCAGGCCGCGCGCGTGGCGGATCATCAGGTTGATCAGCTCGGGCGTGACCTTCTCGGCGGCGAACACCAGATCGCCCTCGTTCTCGCGCCCTTCGTCGTCGGTCACGATGACGACGCCGCCCGAGGCGATCGTCTGGATCGCAGTTTCGACGGAATCAAAAGGCGTGGCGGCAGCGGACGACATGGTGAAAAGGCCGGGCAGCATTCCCACGCTCCCGAGCGCTGTCAAATCCCGCCCTGCACGCCGCTGCCTTGTAGGAGCCTGCTTGCAGGCGACCCAAACGTTGAGGCGGCCTCGTTGCTCCCGGTCGCTTGCAAGCAAGCTCCTGCCCGCGAAGCCGTGTCCAGCCTGCGCTCCCCGTCTGCGCGCCCAGCCGCGTCTCAATCCTGTTCGCTCGTCGGCGCCTTTTCGCCCGCGAAGGTGTGCCCGATGGTGTTGAGCTGTCCGCTGATCCGGCGGAGCGCGTTGAGTAATTCCAGGTAGCGCGTGCTGGCACCAAGCCGCTCGTCGTCGCAACCGATCAGGCGCTGGTAGTGCGCCTTCTGCGCCTCGATGCACCACTTCTTGAGCTCGTCGCCTTCGCGCAGGAATTGCTGCGCCATGGCCCGCTCGCGGGTCGTGAGCACGAGGATGGCCGTGTCGAGCCGGTGGAGCGTGCGGCGGTGCATTTCGGCGAGATCGAACTGGTCCTCCGGCGCGAGCGGCAGCGGATTGGCCAGCTGCTTCAGGATTTGGTGGCAGAAATTCTTGTCGATGACGTCGCCCACCGCTTCGAGCTGGCTGGCGAAATGCAGCAGCCCGAACTGCACCTGGCTGTCGCGCGGCGTCATTTGGTCGACCGGGATCTGGCTGAGGTAGTGCTTGATCGCCGCGTGCATCTCGTCGACGCGGTTGTCGTGTTCCTGCACCTCGCGCACGAGCGCCGCGTCCTGCGTCTGCAGGCCGCGCCACGCACTCGTGAGCATGGACTTGATGTCCTCCGTCAGCCGCAACGTTTCGCGTGAAGCGTTGGCCAGCGCGAAGACCGGGCTGCTCAAAGCACTCGGGTCGAGGTGCGTCGCCACCGACCCTAGCGGCGGTCGCGTCGGATCGTCGCGCACGGCGCGCATGACGAGTCGTCCGACGTAGCCGGCCAGCAACGCGCCGGCGAAAGCCACGACGACGTTGAAGCCCGTGTGGAAATTCGCCGCCTGCCGCGCGACGCCACCCGGCATCGCCTCCATCGTCCGCTGCACCCAGGGAAACGCCAGTATCGCCGCGCCGACCGCGGCGAATTTCAGCACGAGGTTGGCGACGGCGAGACGTTTTCCGGCGAGCGTCGGCCAGCCGGCCGCGAGCGAGGTGAGCCCGAGGCCGAGATTGGCGCCGAGCACGACCGGCAGCACCGTGGCCAGCGAGAACGACCCCGCGCCCGCCATCGCGATCACCAAGCCGATGACCGCGGTCGAGCTCTGGGTGAGAAACGTCAGTCCGGCTGCGAACACGATCATCAGCCAGCGGTGGCTGCTGAACATCACCATCAGCGTTTCGAACTCCGCGTTGCCCGCGAGCACGCGCGCGCCCGCGCTGATGATGTCCATGCCGAGGAAGATGAACCCAAGCGCGAGCAACACCTGCCCGGCTCCTCGCCCCGTTTCGCTGCGCGCCCAGAGATAGCCGATCACGCCGGTGATCAGGAACAGGCCGTTGTAGTCGAAGAAACGAAACGCCAGCAGCTGCACCATGACCGTGATGCCCACGTTCGCGCCGAGCAGGAACACGAGCATGCGCTCCGCCGGCATCTTGCCGGCGTTGAGCAGCTGCATCGTCAACAGCGTCTGCGCCGTCGACGACGGCGCGACCGTGCCGAACGCGAGCCCCGCCACCGTCGCCGTCCAGCGGTTGGCGCCCATGCGCTCGATCCACGCGTGCAGCGCGTGCCCGATCATGCGTTCGAGACCTTTGCGGAGAAAGCGGATCGCAAACAGCATCAGCGCGACGCCGCCCGCGATATTAAGCAGGGCCAATGAGCCGGACATGGCGACGGTTCAGGCGCGGAAATCCACCGTGTAGTTCTCGACCGCCTGCTCCGACTCGGAACCGTCGGTCGACGCGTCGCCCTTGAGCAGCGTCAGGAACAGCTTGAACGCATAGGGCGGCCGCACGGGCTTGCTGCCCACCAGCGCCTTCCCGCCACTGGAGCCGTTCAGGATGATGCGCTCGCTGCCTTGCTTGTAATTCGGGTTCCACCGCGCCGCCGCGCGCGCGACATCGGCCGCCATCGGTTTCTTGTCCTTGTCGTAGAAGGAGAGCTTGAACGTGCCGCCTTCGAGCGTGAGCCCGAGAAAATTGCCATTGGGGCGCGCAATCGTGATGCCGGCGATCTTCGGTTCTTCCTTCTTCGCTTCCGTCTTCGTTGCGCTGCTGGGTTTCGGGGTTTGCGCCACAAGTTGACCAAAGCCGAACGCGAGAATCACCAGCAGAACGAGACGCATCTTCATGGGCGGAACGTTAGACCGGAGCAACCGCGCCGCAAGCCCGCGCTCGCTCCCGTGGCGACGCCATGTGGTTTAGCTTTCGATTCACGCTGGCGGCGGCGTTCGCCGCGTGGCACCGTGTTTCCCCGCCCATGAAACTCGCCCTCCGTCTGCTCTGCTTCACGGTCTCCGCGACGACGATTTTCGCCGCCGCCCCTCGCTCCCTCTCGCGCGCCGAACTACGCGACAAAATCCGCGGCGCCTGGGCCGGCCAGATGATCGGCGTGACTTACGGCGCGCCCACCGAGTTTCACGCCCTCGGCCGCACGTTCGACGAGCCGATCAAACCCGAGGCCATCACCAACGCGATCGTGCAGGACGACCTCTACGTCGAGATGACGTTCTCCAAGGTCCTCGACACCGTCGGCCTCGACGCGACCAGCGACGACTACGGCGCGGCATTCGCGCAATCGCGCTACGAACTCTGGCACGCCAACGCCGCCGCCCGCCGCAATCTCCAACGCGGCCTGTCCGCCGCGCTCAGCGGCGACCCGCGCTACAACGCGCACTGCGACGACATTGATTTCCAAATCGAGTCGGACTTCATCGGCATCCTCTGCCCCGGCCTGCCCGCCGAAGCCAACCGTCTTGGGGTGCGCGTCGGCCGGGTGATGAACCACGGCGACGGCCTCTATGGCGGCCTGTTCATCGCCGGCATGTATTCGGCCGCGTTCTTCGAGAGCGACCCGCGGCGCGTGGTCGAGGCCGGCCTCGCGAGCATCCCGGCGGACAGCGGTTACGGTCGCATCATTCGCGACCTGCTCGACTGGCACGCCGCGTATCCCGGCGACTGGCGGAAGATCTGGCAGCTGCTCGCCGACAAATGGGACCGCGACGACATCTGTCCGGAGGGCGCGCATCGCCCCTTCAACATCGACGCCAAACTCAACGGCGCCTACCTCGCGCTCGGCCTGCTGGCCGGCAACGGCGACTGGCAACGCACGATGGAAATCGCCACACGCTGCGGCCAGGACTCCGACTGCAATCCCTCCAGCGCCTGCGGCGTGCTCGGCGCGATGATCGGCTTCGAGCGCATCCCCGCCGAGCACCGCGCCGCCGTGCTCTCCATCGCCGAACGCAAATTCGACTACACCGACTACTCCTTCCGCGACATCGTCGCGTCGTCCGAACGTCTCGCCCTCGCCGTCATCCAGCGCGCCGGCGGGCGGGTGGACGACCTGCAAGTCGTCATCCCGCGGCAAACGGTCACGCCGCCACCGCTCGAGTCGTCGGGCTACGGCCGGCCGGTGCAGCTCATCAACGTCGATGAGGCCGCGTGGACTTGGCGCGGCGCGTGGGAGGCGAAGCCCGGCCAATTTTGGTCCGACAAATACGTGGCGCGTGAAGCGAACGGAGCCGGCGCGGAGGCCGAGTTGAAATTCCGCGGCACTGGCGTCGTGCTCATCGGAAGCCTCATCCACGACGGCGGCCGGGCCGATGTCTTCATCGACGGCGTGAAGTGCGACCTCGTGGCCGACGCCTACGTGGACGACACGCGCACGCACGACAACGACCTCTGGCGCCTGCCGGGCCTGAGCGACGGCGAGCACACGCTGCGGATCCTCACGCGGAGCGACGCCGATCCGCACTCCACCGGCCGGCGCTTCGGAGTCATCCGCGCCGTGATCTACCGCGCGCCCTGATCGCGGCGGATTTGTTCGCGCAATCCCTGCCAGCGCCCCAGACGGTCGGCGATCTTGGTTTCCCAGCCGGCCGTCTTCGGCGTGTAAAGCGAAAGCGGTTTCTCGAGATAGTTCTGCCCCGAGACGTTCTCGGGAAAATCGTGCGAGTAGAGGTAACCCTTGCCGTGACCGGCGCGCTTGCTCGCCTGGCCGCCCTTGTCGCGGAGGTGGATCGGCACGGGTTGCACCGGCTGCTCCTTCAGCGCGCGGTGCGCCTCGCCGAGCGCGAGCGTGGCCGAGTTGCTCTTCGGCGCGGTGGCGATGTAGAGCGTCGCGTGCGCGAGCGTCAGCTCCGCCTCGGGCAAGCCGATGAAATCGCACGCGTGGTGCGCCGCGACGGTGAGCGGCAGCGCCTGCGGATCGGCGAGACCGACGTCCTCGCTGGCGAGGATCACGAGGCGCCGCGCGATGAAGCGCGGGTCCTCGCCGCCGGCGAGCATCTTCGCGAGCCAATACATCGCCGCGTCCGGATCGCTGCCGCGGCAGCTCTTGATGAAGGCTGAGATCGTATCGTAGTGCTCGTCCTCATCCGCATCGTAGCGGATGCGGCGCTCGCGGGCGAAGACTTCGAGTTCCTTCTCCGTGATCGCGGCCTTCTCGGGCAACGACAGCGCGAGGACTTCGAGCGAGTTCAACGCGCGGCGCAGATCGCCGTCGCACAAGACCGCGAGATCGGTGAGCACCTTCGCGTCCGCCGTGTGTCCGCGCGCGCCGAGGCCGCGCTCGGTGTCGGCCAGCGCCTTGCCCAGCACGCCGGCGACCGTTGCGGGCGTGTGCGGCTCGAGCCGGAAAAGGTGGCTGCGGCTGAGGAGCGGCGGGTTGACGTAGAAACCCGGGTTGTGCGTCGTCGCGCCGATGAGGCGCACGCTGCCCTCCTCGACATCGGGCAGCAACAGGTCCTGCTGCGACTTGTTGAAGCGGTGGAGCTCGTCGATGAAGAGAATCGTGCGCGCCTCGGGACGGCGGCGGGCGAGCGCGAGGATTTCGCGGAGCTCGGCGACGTTGCTCATGACCGCGTTCACGCGCACGAAGCGGCTGCCGGTCTCGCGCGCGATCGCCTCGGCGATGCTCGTCTTGCCGCAGCCGGGCGGGCCGTAGAAGAGCAGGCTGCCGAAGCGGTTCGTCGCGATCAGCTGCGGCAGCAGGCTGCCGGTGCGCGTGATGTGGTCCTGTCCGACGACCTCGGCGAGCGAGCGGGGCCGCATGCGCGCCGCGAGCGGTTGGTGCGAGTTGTCCTTCGGAGCAGGCGCGGCGGCATCGGCGAAAGACGCCGGTGTGACGGGGTCCTCGCCGAAAAGTGAGCCGGTGTCTGCGCCGCGTGCCATGGTTGCCCACACAGTGTTGCGGCGGGCGCGCGAAACAAGTTTGAAGGCGCGCGGACGCCTGCTTTGCTCGCGGCCTTGCCCGAGGGCCCGGGTCGGACGATGACCAACGCCCTTCGCGCTCCCCTGCTCTGGCTGCTGCTGCCGTTCTGCGCGGGCATCGCGTGGGCGGATCGCGCACCGGGCGTCTCAGGGCACGCGCTCGTCCTCCTCGCGCTCGCCGGTGCGACACTGGCACTCGTCGGCAGTCGCGGGCGTTCCGTCTTCGCGCAGGCGAGTTGGGGTGTCGGACTCGCAACCGCCGCCACGGGCATCGGCGCGGGCTGGATGCAGTGGCGCGCGCCGGCACCGCTCGAATGGGCCGGCCCGCCGCGCGAGGTGGCGGTCGTCGTGCACGTCGAACAGGTTTTCCCGCCCGCCCCGCAGCGCAAAACCGTCAACGGCATCGCCCGCGTGATCCGTGGCGAGGGACCCGCAGCGGCATTGGTGGGGCAACGCGTGTATTTCTCCGCCATCCGACGGATCAGCATGCCGCCGTCGATCTCGGGCGAGTATCGTTTCTCGGGCGTGGTGGACGCGCTGCCGGAAGACGAAGGCGACGGCCGGGGATTCGGCGCGTATTTGGCGACGCTCGGGGTGCGCGTCCGCATCGCGCGCGGCCACTTGCTCGAGGAGACACGCGCGCCGGCCGTGTTCCGCGTGTTCTGCGACCGCGCACAAGATCGGCTCGCCGCGATTCTGCGGCGCGGACTGGAGAGCCATCCGGAAGTCGTGTCGCTTTACCTCGCGATGCTGCTCGGGGAAAAGGCGGTGCTGTCGGCGGACCAGCAGAGCGCTTTCATGCGCAGCGGGGTCTTCCATATTTTCTCCATCAGCGGGCTGCACGTCGGCGTGATCGCGGTCGCGATCCAAAGCGCGTTGCAGCTGCTGCGCGTGCCGCGCCGCGCGGCCATCGTGGCCGGGCTCGCGGTGCTGTGGCTCTACGTGGAGGTCACGGGCGCGAGCGCACCGGCGTTCCGGTCGTTCCTGATGATCGCCTTCCTGCTGGGGTCGCGGATATTCCGCTGGCCGGGCAATCCTCTGGCGGCGCTCGCGGCGGCGGCGCTGGCGACGCTGTTGCTCGACCCGCGCCAGCTGTTTTCCACCGGATTTCAGATGTCTTACTCCGTCGTGGTCGCGCTGATCGCGATGGGGTTGCCGCTGGCGGAGCGCTGGCAGGCGGCGTGGCAGCCGTGGCGCGATCTGCCGGAGGCCAGCTGGAACCGGTGGCAGCGCTGGGTGCATGCCGGCGGGCGCGAGATTCTCGGAGCGCTCGCGATCACGTGCGCGGCCACGCTGGCGAGCACGCCGAGCAGCATCGGCTATTTCGGCCTGCTGTCGCCCGGCGCGCTGGTGGCGAACTTGGTGATCATCCCGATTTCGTCGCTGGCGATCGTCGCCGGATTTGTCGCGATGGTGGCCGGCCTCGCGCACGCCGGAGTGCTCGTGCTGGTGTTCAATCACGCGGCGGCCTTGCTGATCGTGGCGATGGACTGGCTGGTGCAGCGGGGCACGCCGTTGCCCGGCGTGTATTTCGCGGCGGAGTTTCGCGCGCCGTGGATGGCGCCGGCCGCGATGGTTTTCGTGCTCGGCACGATGTTCGTCGGCGCCGGCGCGCGGTGGCGAAAAGCGGTCGGAGGCTTCTGGCTGCCGGTGGCGGCGGTGGCGCTCGTGTTGATTTTCGGCGTGAAGTTTCCCTGAACGCGGCAATCTTCCCGTCCATGAAAAGCGCCTACGAACTCGCCATGGAACGCCTCGCGAAATCCGATCCGTCGAGCGGAAAACTCACCGCGGAACAGAAACAGCGGCTCGCGGAAATCGATCGCGTGTTCCAAGGCAAGATCGCGGAGCGCGAGATTTTCCTGAAGCAGCAGCTCGACGCGGCGCTGGCCAAACAGGAATTCGATGAGGCCGACAAGGTGCGCAAACAGATCGCGAGCGAGAAGGCGCGACTCGAGGAGGAGCGCGAAGACGAGAAGGAGCGCGTGCGGCGCGCGAAGTAGAGCCGGTCTCAGACCGGCTCAGGTTGTTGTCGCGAGTGCAGCTCACATCGCGAGCGAGCGGTTTTTCGCCCACGGATTGCACGGATGAGCACGGATTACGCAGCGGAGCCGGTGCCTCGATCCGTGATCATCCGTGCAATCCGTGGTTCAATAAAGCCCATCGGGCGCGGCGCGTTCGGCCGGGATTAGTCGGTGAACTCGAACTCCGCCGCGAGCGCGTGATGATCGGAGGCGACCGTCGGTTTCACGACGTGGCCGACCGGCCGCAGCGACGCGTTGTAGAACAGGTGATCGAGCACGTAGGGACGGCGCCGCCAGGTGACTTCGCCATCCTGCACCGTTCGGAAACCGACTTCGGCAAACTGCTCAACGAGCGATTGGTGCTTGCTGACGTTGAAGTCGCCGCCGAGCACGGTCGGGCCGGTTGATTTCGCCAGCTGCGCCGCGACGAGCCGGCGCTGCTCATTGTGCACCTCGCTGCTCGAGCGGAGCATGAAGAGCGCGAGCAGGTGCGTGTTCATGATTCGCACCTCACGGCCGCCGATCGTGGTGGTCGCGCCGATCAGCAGGCGGTCGGTCGGCGTCCTTTTTTCCCCGAAGAAATCGAACTCCACGGCCGGAGACGGCAGGTCGAGACGGAACGACTCGCGCAGCGGCGTGCGGGAAAAGATGGCGAGGCCGATGCCGAATGGCAGCTCGCGCGGATCTTCGCGAGGAAACGAGAAAAAGCTGTCGTAGCCGGCGAGCGCGCCCTTCAGGCGGCTGTAGTTCGGGGGGATCGGCGGCTGCGTGCCGCCCGGCTCAGCGCGCTCGACTTCCTGGAGCAGGATGATGTCGGCATCGTGGCTCTGAATTTCGTCGATGGTATGGCTGAGGCGAACGGGCGCGCGGTCGGGGTCAGCGTCGCTCCACATCTGACCAAACTGCATGTTGAACTGCAGAATTTTGAAGCGCGGCGGCATCAGCGGGGGGCAATTGCGCGAGTCTCGCTCCTGCGAGCCGAGAAACTGCGAAAGCCGGAGAAAAGACGTGGGCCCATACGCTGCAGCAAGTCGCTGGCATGTTCGCCCGCCGCGAAGACGCGGCAAGACTATTTACCCGCCGCGGTCACTCGGGCTCGGCGGTGCCTTCGACGACCCAGGGCTTGGCCTCCGGCACTTGGGCGAAGAACTCCCGCAGCGCGGCGCTGAGGTGCTCGGCGTAGCGGAAATGTGCGCCCATGCCGGTGCGCAGCTCGGCCTCGTAGATGAATTTGTCGGCGTGCGTGCTGTGCTCGAACGGCGTCTGCGCGCCGAGCAGCAGCGAATAAACGTAGGCGGGCGAACCGCGTTGCAGGAGTTCGCGGGTGAGCGCGGCTTGCGCATCGAGCAGCGGCTGGTGGGCGGCGTGCGCAATCTCCGGCGGCAGGTAGAAGCCGGCTTGGATGAGCGGCGTGTAGCGGTGGCCGGTGCGGTGACGGTTGAGGTCGCGAAGCTCGGCCACGGCCATGTTGTTCCAGGCAAAGGTCACGCGCGCGCGGCGCGTCGCGGTGCCTTGGTAGCCGTAGCGGTTGGCCCGGTGGCGCAACGCCTCCGCAACCGGTTGCTCTTCGCGCAGCCACGGCGGCGTGTCGCGGTCGACTTTCACCCAAACCTGATCGGCGAGCGGCGCGGTCGAGAGGCGCTCGAGGCCGAGGCGGCACGAAGTCGCGAGTTCCTGCGCAGCCTGCGCTTCGTAGGATTTCTCCGCGGCGCTGTGACGCATGAGGCGCGGCGACATCTTTAGCAGCACGTCGCGGATGGCGGCGGCGGCGGCTTTGGCCTCGGGATGGGGCAGCGAGTCGAGGTGCTTCACCGTCGTGGCCCACATGCGCGAGCTCTGGACGAGGCCGAGGTTGGTGCGGGTGGCAAACGGGATGAAGTAGCGCGCGCGGTCGAGGGCGTAGTTCTTGCGAATGCGCGTGACGACGGCGGGTTTGGCGTTGGCCGGGAGACGGATGAGTTCCGGTTTCTCCTGTCCGAGCTGGTCGAGGCGGGCGTATTCGGCGTTATACGCGGCGAAGGCGCGGGCCATCACGCTGGTCCACTGGCCGGCGAGATCGTCGGGCACGCCGACTTCGGCGGGCGTCGGCAGGTTGGCCGCGTCCATCGTGATGTAGCGCGTGCTCGATTCCTGCCCGTCGGCCATCTGTGCGATCTCGAAAATTTTGTAGGCGAGCCACATCGAGACGCCATCGAGCGCGAGAGCGAGACCGCCGGTGAGGCCGCCGATCGAGGCGTGGCCGTAGTCGACGAATTTCAGGATGCGGTCGATGGACTCGTCGGGGTGCGCGAGGTCGACCTTCGAGAGGATGTTCGCGAGGCCGTCGTTGCTGCGCGAGTAGCGCGCGAGCACGGACGCCAGCAGCTCGGGCGTGACTTTCGGGAGATCGGCCGCGGAGGGCGGCGGGACGACGGCGATGCCAGTGACCTTCATGCGCGAGAAAACACGAAAGAGTTTCGCGCACGGTGGCGAAGGAAATTAGCGGAAAACTTTGGGCGCCCCGAGGCTTGGCAACGAAAGGCGCGGCGCTAGCGTCCGCCCATCCATGAGGTCGGTCGCTGTCGCTACTCTCTCGGTCTTCCTTGGCGTGGCGCCCACCCTGGCCGCCATGTCCGATTTCCGCGCCTACAGCTTGGATGGTTCCCCTGCGGTCGATGCCGCGCTCCAACGGCGCATCGAGGAGATCGACACTGCGCTGCGCAAGTGCTGGGAGATGGCAGAAGCGCAAACGTCGGTCGGCGTGCTCGACCTGCGCACGCTGCGCCTCGCGATGGTGCGGCCGGATCGCATCGATTACGCGGCGAGCGTGCCGAAGATCGCGATCCTGCTCGGCTGGTTTGCCGCACATCCGAACCTCAACGACCTCGACGCGACGACGCGCCACGAACTCGGGCTGATGATCAAGCAGTCGGACAACGAGCTGGCGGCGAAATTCTCGCAGCAGCTCGGATTGGGCTTCATTCGCGGGGTGCTCGACGGCTACGGACTCTACGACGCGAAGACCGGCGGCGGCATCTGGCTCGGCAAGCACTATGGCAAGGGCGGCGAACGCGTCGTCGATCCCGTCGGTGGCCACTCACACGCAGCGACCGTGCGGCAGTTGCTGCGGTTCTACCTGCTGCTCGAGCAGGACAAACTCGTCTCCGGGGCCGCGTCGGCGGCGATGCGGGAGGTTTTTCGTTCGCCGGACATCCCGCACAAGGACGACAAATTCGTCGCGGGACTCGCGGGACGCGCCGGGTTGGAAATCCGCCGCAAGGCCGGTTGGTGGGAGGACTGGAATCTCGACACGGCCGTCGTCAGCGGACCGGAGCGTCACTACATCATCGTCGCCATGACGCACCACGCGCGCGGCGAGGAGTATTTGAGGGCGTTTGCGGCAGCGGTGGACGACTTGCTCAGCGCAAGGTAGGGCGCGACCGCTGGGCGCGCCGCGCAGGCGGCATCGCGTTCTCGGCGGGCCCAGCGGTCCCGCCCTACCCGCAGAATTCGATCCGCCAACTCAACGGTTCAGCAGCCACGCCGACAGCGGTTGCTGGAAGAAACCGAGCAGCACCGTCACGAGCGCGAGGCTGGCGAGGAGCGCGGTGTTGATGAGTGACGGCTCCGTGGCCGGCACCGGCGCGGGCGTCTCGCCCTCGGGGCGCCAAGTCTCGAACCACGCGGCCTTGATCCAGCCGAAGTAGTAATAGATCGAGATCACGACGCAGACGATCGCGATGGCGAGCAGCGTGTAGAGCTTGGCTTCGAACGCCGCCATGAACACGAGCAGCTTGCCCATGAATCCGGCGAGCGGCGGGATGCCGGCGAGCGAACCAACGCCGATCGCGAGCACGGCGGCGAGGAACGGCCGGTCCTTGGCGAGGCGATCGTAGCCGTCGAGGTCCTGCTGCGTGTCGTCGTCGCCCGCGAGGTGCGCCATGACGCCGAACACCGCCATCGAGGCGAACATGTAGGTGAAGAGATAGAACCACACCGCGCCGCTGGCCCAAGGCACCGTGATCGACGCCGTGACGCCGAGGAGGAGGAAGCCGGCGTGTGAGATGCCGGAGAGGCCCATCAGGCGCTTCGTGTTGCGCTGAGAAAGCGCGGAAATGTTGCCGAAAAGAAGTGTCGCCGCCGCGAGCGTTGAGAGCACCGGCACGAGGATGTTCTGGAGCGGCGCGAAGACGTTGTGCACCAGCGTGAGCAGCACGGCAAAACCGGCGGCTTTCGAACCGACCGCCAGGAACGCGGTGACCGGCGTGGGCGCGCCCTGATAGACGTCCGGGATCCAGATCTGGAACGGAAATGCGCCGATCTTGAAGCCGACGCCGCTGAGAACGAGCAGCGCGCCGAGGATGCCGAGGAAGTTGTCGGGATTCTTCGCGAGGAAGTCGGCCACGACATCGAACTCGAAGCCCGTGTGGACCACGCCGCCCGCCTCGACGCGACCGACGGCGCCGTAAAGCATGACGATGCCGAAGAGCATGATCGCGGAGCTGAGCGCGCCGGTGACGAGATACTTCAGGCCGGCCTCGAGCGTGAGGGCGTTATCGCGGAAGTAGGAGACGAGGATGTAGAAGCCGATCGTGATCGTCTCGAGGGCGACGAAGAACATCACGAAGTGGTTGCTCTGGACGAGCAGCATCATCGCGGCGGTGATGACCAGCACGATGGCGTAGAATTCCACCCTAGGCATCTTGCTGCGCGGCAGCACGACGCTGGCGATGGAGCACACGAGCAGGCTGGACACCGTGAAGAACACGCGCGCGACCTGGCCGGGCAAATTATGGTGCAGAAGTCCCGCGAAGGTGTCCCGGTTCATCCAAGCCGTGTCGAAATTCCGGATCAACCCGACCAGGACCGCCAGCAGCGCCATGGCCGCAGTCGTCGGGATATAGCGGTGCTGGCTCTTCGGGAGCACGATTTCGAGCGCGAGAAGACCGAGCGCCGCGCAGGCGAGGATCAGCTCGGGAAAGATCGCCGCCCACTGATTCGATTCGGCGGCGGCTTGAAGAAGTTCGGTCGACATGGCGGCGGAAAATCAGCGGGAGGAAACGTTGCGCACGACGGCGGGAGCGGGCGCGGTCAGCGCAGCGTTGGCGGCGGTCGAGATCGTCTTCGGCCAGAAGCCTACGACGAGGAGCGCGACGAGGAGGATCAGCGCCGGCAGGCGCTCGCTCCAGGCGAGGTCGACTGCGGGATGCTTCGCGAGGACCGTGTTGAGGTGCTCCGTCGACGGCCCGAAGAACACGCGAGCCGCGGCGCGGAGCCCGTAGATGGCGGAGATGACGACGCCGGCGATCGCGACGGCGGTGAGCGCGGGCGAGAACTGCCAGAGCGAGACGAAGACGGTGAGCTCGCCCCAGAAGTTGGCGAAGCCCGGCAGGCCGATGCTGGCCATCGTGCCAGCGACGAAGAACGCGGCGAGGACGGGCGTCTTTTGCGCGAGGCCGCCCATTTCCGCCATGTCGAAGGTGTGCGTGCGGTGGTGGACACTGGTCGCGAGGAGGAACAGCAGCGCGACGGACAGGCCGTGCGCGACCATCAGCAGCACCACGCCGCCCGTGCCGATGACGGAGAGCGTCGCGATGCCGAGGAAGCAGTAGCCCATGTGCATGACCGAGCTGTAACCGAGCATCTGCTTGAGATCGCGCTGGGCGATGGTGACGAAGCCGATGACGAGCACGTTGCCGACGGCGGCGAGCACCGCGAGCGGCCAGGCCCAGGCTTGGGCGCCGGCGGGCAGCAGCGGCAGCGCGATCTGGATGAGGCCGTAGAGACCGAACTTCTTGAGCACGCCGGCGTGCAGCATCGCGGCGGACGACGGCGCGGCGCCGTAACCGAGCGGGGCCCACGTGTGCAGCGGCCAGAGGGAAACCAGCGTGCCGAAACCGAACATCAGGAGGCCGAAGATGTATTTCTGCGCCGTGACGGAGAGAGGATTGGCGGCGAGTTCGGCGCGCAGGGTGACGAGGTCGAAGGATTCCGCGCCGCTCTTGGTGTAGATGGCGATGAGACCGATCAGCGAGAGCATCGCGCCGACGGTGAGGTAGATCGTCATCTTCATCGCCGCGTAATTGCGGTCACGTCCGCCCCAAATGCCGACCATGATGAAGGTCGGGATCAGCGCGAGTTCGTGGAAGAAATAGAAGAAGAAGATGTCCACCGACGCGAACGTGCCGAGGAGGCCGCCCTGCATGACGAGCAGGAGCATCAGGTAGATTTTCAGGCGCTCGGCGTTCGAGCGCAGCGCGTAGATACCGGCGGCGAGACCGACAATGGCCGCGAGCATGAACATCGGCAGCGAAACGCCGTTGAGGCCGAGCTTCAGCGCGATGCCGAAGCCGCCCAGGCCGGTGTCGACCTTGCTCAGGAATTGGTAGGCGTTGCCGGCATCGGTCGGGAATTGTTTCCAGAGCCAGACGGCGATGATCGCGGGCCAGATGAAGGCGATGGCGGCGAGCTTGGTCGCGAAGCGCTTCGGCAGGCCGAGGCCGATGGCCAGCGCGACGAGAAGCGGCGTGGCGATCGCGAGCTGCAGGAGAAGGGCGTTGGAGGAGGCGTCCATCGAAGTATTTTAGAAGATTCCCGCGGCGAAGCCCCAGAGGAGCACGGTGCCGAGCAGGAACCAGTAGACGTAAGCGTGCAGGCTGCCGACGTGCAGCGCGCGCACGCCAAGACCGACGAGGCCGACCAGACCCGCGCAACCGCGGATGATCAGGCCAGCGAGGAAGATTTGCTCGAGGAAGTTGATCAGCATCGCGAAGCGCTGCTGCACCTTCGCCACGTAGTAATCGTAGACCTTGTCGAAGGATTCCTTGAGTGCCACGAGGCCGCGGAAGGCGCCGCCGGCTTTTTCCTCGAGGGCGTCGGTCGCGGCTGTCGGATAGAAAGCCCACGCCGCGCCGGCGCCGATGACCATGACGGCGAGCGAAACCGCGAAGATGATCGTGTGGTCGGTGCCGTGCGCTTCGGGAATGAGGTGCGCGATCGGGCCGGCGAGTTTGCCGTAAATGGCTTGGTAGCCGCCGGAAATCGCGAGACCGGCGAGCAGCATCAGCGGCAGGGTCATGACGAGGCTGCTCTCGTGCGCGTGCTTCGCGTGGTCGGAGCGGGCTTCGCCGAAGAAGACGATCTTCCACATGCGGACCATGTAGAACGAGGTCAGGATCGCGGTGAACGCGAGGGCGGCGAAGATCACGGTGTTCTTCTTGAAGGCGAGGTAGAGGATCGCGTCCTTGGAGAAGAAGCCGGCGAGGAACGGGAAGCCGATGATCGCCAGCACGCCGACGGTGAACGTGAGGAAGGTGATCGGCATGCTCTTGCGCAGGCCGCCCATCTGAAAGATGTCCTGCTCGTGATGGCAGCCGTGGATGACAGAGCCGGAGCCGAGGAAGAGCAGCGCCTTGAAGAAGGCGTGCGTCGTCAGGTGGAACATCGCAGCGCCGACGCCAGCGGCGATCACGACCTGGTGGACCTTGCCGCCCATTTCGTGCGACGTGACGAGCGAGCCGAGGCCGAACGCCGCGACCATGTAGCCGAGTTGCGAGAGCGTGGAGTAAGCGAGGACCTTCTTGATGTCGCGCTGCACGACGGCGCAGAGCGCGGCGTAGACCGCCGTGACGGTGCCGATGGCCGCGATGGCGTTCAGCGCCTCGGGGACCATCAGGAAATTGATCCGGCACAGCATGTAGATACCGGCCGCGACCATCGTGGCGGCGTGGATGAGCGCGGAGACGGGCGTCGGGCCTTCCATCGCGTCCGGGAGCCACACGTGGAGCGGCATCTGCGCGGACTTGCCCATCGCGCCGCAGAACAGGAGCAGCGGGATCGCGGCGGAGATCGCGTAGCCGTGCGAACCGGCCTTGAAGGCGAGGTCGTTGAGGTTGGTCGTGCCGAAGAGCCAGTAGGTCGCGACGATGCCGAGCAGGAAACCGAAGTCGCCCACGCGGTTGACGATGAAGGCCTTCTTCGAGGCGTCGGCCGCGGACTGCTTCTCGTGATAGTGGTTGATCAGCAGCCAGGAGCTGAAACCGACGAGCTCCCAGAAAATGAAGATCATGAACAGCGAGTCCGCGACGACGATGCCGAGCATCGAGAACATGAACACCGACAGGCCGCCGAAGAAGCGGGCGCGCGCCGCGTCGTCGTGCATGTAGCCCATCGAGAACACGTGGATGAGGAACCCGACGAACCCGACGACGAAGAGCATGAGCCGCGCGAGGGCGTCGATCTTGAAGCCGAGCGAGACGGAGAAACTGCCGAAGCGCAGCCACTCGAGCGAGGCGTTCACGTCGGTGCCGTTGAACACGAACTGCAGCGAGAGCGCGCAGATGATGGCGGCGGCAGCGACGGAGACCCATTGGGCGAGCGCACCCTGACGCCGCAGGAACAGCGCGATCAGCGTCGCGGACGCGAGCGGCGTGAGGAGCAGAAGGAGAGCGGACTGAACGGGAGACATGTCAGTTCTTGAGCGCGGACAGTTCCTCCACTTGCACCGTGTGGCGCTTGCGGAAGAGGGCGACGATGATGGCGAGGCCGACGGCGACCTCAGCCGCCGCGATCGTCAGGATGAAGAAAACGAAGACCGAACCGTCGAGCGTGCCGTTGAAGCGCGAGAACGCGACGAGCGCGAGGGTCGAGGCAAGCAGCATGAGCTCGAGGCACATGTAGATCACGAGCGTGTTCTTGCGGAGCAGCACGCCGATGAAGCCGATGACGAACAGCAGCAGGCTGATCAGGATGTAGGCGTTGAGGCTCATGCGGGAAAGTAGCGGGTAGTGAGTAGCGGGTAGCGAGTAGAAGGCAGCGAGGCAGAACATCCGCGTTTGGGATGCTCGCTACTCGCTACTCGATGCTCGCTACTGTTCTGGTTCATTTCGCGTCCTCCACGGGGGCGAATTTCTTCGAGAGCACGATGACGCCGAGCATGGCGATCAGGAGCATGAAGCCGACGACCTGCACCGGCAGGAGGTAAGTGGTGAAAAGTTGTTCGGCGTAGTTCTTCAGCGTCGGCGCCGGGCCGACCGGCGCAGCGGACGAGAGCATCACGCGGTGCGAGAGCGAATAGACGCCGAGTAGCAGCAGCGCGCCGCCGACGGTCGAGGCGAGGATGCTGAGTTTCTTGAAGGGCTTCAGGCTCTCCGGCCGCGTGTCGAGCAGCATGATGATGAAGAGGAACAGCGCCACGACCGCGCCCGCGTAGACGAGCAGGAGCACGAAGGCTAGCAGCGCGGCGTCGAGCATGACGAAGAGTCCGGCCATGCCGACGAGCGAGAGCAGCAGGAACATCGCACCGTTTACCGGGTTCTTGTTCACCACCACGAGCGCCGCGCAGACGACGGTCAGGAAGGCGAAGATGTAGAAGAGCAGGTTGGCCATGGCTTAGTGGTGGGCGTTGCCGCGCTGTTCGGCGGCCTTCTTCTTGTCCCACTTGAAATGTTGGTCGGGCAACGTGCCGCCGAGTTCGTAGAGACGCTCCTTGTTGTTGACCATCTCCTCGCGCGTGTAGCCGGACATCGAGTATTGGTTCTGCAGCCAGATCGCCTCCTCGGGGCAGACTTCCTGGCACAGGCCGCAGTAGATGCAGCGCAGCATGTCGATGTCGAAGGCCTTGGGGCCCTTCTCGACGTGCGCGTTCGCGGCGTCGGGCGGGATCTCACCGGGCGTGATGCGGATGGCCTTGGGCGGGCAGACGAATTCGCAGAGCTGGCAGGAGACGCATTTTTCGCGGCCGTTCGGATCCTTCACCAGCGTGGGCACGCCGCGGTAACCGGGCGGGATGGCGGGACGCTGCTCCGGATACTCCATCGTCACGTTCGGCGCGAAGAAGTGCTTGAGCGTGGTCTTCATGCCCGCGAGGACCTGCGGGATGTAGAGGCGCTCGGAGAGCGAGAGAGGTTTGCGTTCGACGACGTAAGCCATGCGCGGAAAGGGTCAGAGGGCGGCCCGGCTCTGCGGGCGGAGGATGGCGAAGAGCGCCACGATCGTGGCGAGAGCGAGCGCGACCCATGCCGCGACGCCGAGGTGGAGTTCGATGATGGCGATGGCCGCCGCGTAGAAAATCAGGTTGCCGATCGCGAGCGGGAGCAGCTTCTGCCAACCGAGCTTCATCACCTGATCGTAGCGGAAGCGCGGGACGGTCCAGCGGACCCACATGAACACGAAGATGAAGAACAGCACCTTCACGAGGAAGACGACGATCGAGGCGATGCCGAAGAGGATCGGGTGGTTGCCCGCGACGCCCATCCAGCCGAGGACCTTCTCGAGCGGGAGCCAGGGCAGCGGATTCCAGCCGCCGAGGAACAGCAGCACGAACACGCCGGAGCCGACGATCATGTGCGCGTATTCCGCGACGAAGAAGAGGCCCCACTTGAACGCGCCGTATTCGGTGTGGAAGCCGCCGACGAGGTCGGCCTCGCCCTCGGCCATGTCGAACGGCAGGCGGTTCGTCTCGGCGAAGAGCGAGACGAGGAACACGACCGCCGAGACCGGCATCAGGAAGAAGAACCACGTGCCGCCGAGGAGGCCGGGCTGACTCTGGTATTGGACGACGTTGAAGAGGCTGAGCGAGCCGTTCGTGCCGGGAGCGTTAATCCAGAGGAAAACCGGCAGCACGGAGAGCGTCATCGAAAGCTCGTAGGAGATGAGCTGCGCCGAAGCACGGACACCGCCGAGGAAGGGATACTTCGAGTTCGAGGCCCAGCCGGCGATGATGAGCGAGTAGACGCCGAGCGAGGAGACGGCGAACACCGCGAGGATGCCGACGTCGAGATTGGCGAGCACGAGCGGAACGAGTTCGCCCTCACCGTTCAGGTAGGCGCCGAACGGCACCGCGGTGACGGTCGTGAGCGCGGGAATCATCGCGAGGATCGGCGCGGCGACGAAGTAGACCTTGTTCACGTGGCCGGGCAGCGCGTCCTCCTTGAAGAGCATCTTCAAGCCGTCGGCCATGAGGTGAAACACGCCGAGGCGTTGCAGGAACGGTCCGAGCACGGGCACCCAGCGGAACCAGATCGGGAGCGCGCGGTTCGGGCCGGGGCGGCCCTGCATCGCGGCGGAGATCTTGCGCTCCGCGAGCGAGCCGATGCCGCCGAGCGGGAAAATCACGAGCACCACCGCGATGCCCTTGAGGAAGAGCTGCACGGCCGGGTGGAGGTTTTGCCAGAATTCAACCATGGCGCATCAGGCGTTGGCGGCCGCGGGGACGGCGGCGGGTTTGAAGTGGAGCGTCTCGCCTTCGACGAAGGGCAGACCAGCCCACGCGGCGCTGTCGAGCAGCGTGCCGGTGGCGGGGATTTTCGCGTAGCTGAGGCCGGCGAGCGCCGGAACTTCCGCGGCGAGCGTGGCCCAGAGGCCGGCGAGATCGGACGAGAGAGCGCCAGCGCCGACCGCGGCAGCGAGGTTGGCGAGCGTGACGAGATCGTCGGCGAGGCCTTCGGGACCGGGGACGGCCTTGGTGAACTTCTGCAGACGGAACTGCTGGTTCACGAAGGTGCCGGACTTTTCGAAAACGGTGAGCGTCGGGAGGACGACCTTCGCGGCGGCGCTCGTGGCGTTCTTGTGCGAGCCGAGGTAGATCACGGAGACCTTCGCGAGTTGCGCGGCGGTGAGACCGGCGGCGGCGAGGTCTTCGTTGACCGCGACGACGGTCTTCACCTTGCCGGCGTCAATGTCGGCCGCGAGCTGCTGCAAACCACCGAGACGGACATCCGTTGTAGCCGGGGTCGCTGACCCCGGTCGGCCGGGCTCACCGAGCCCGGCTACAGTCGGGAGCGCGGAGATGAGGCCGGTGACGAGCGCGCCGCGGACGTTCGGGTTGCGGTCGGCGGAGAGGAGGATGCCGTCACCCTTCCCCACCCGGCTGATGAGCGCGACCGACGCCTTGAGCGCGGCGGCGAGTTTCTTGGTGAGGAATTGTTCTTCGACGGAGCTGCGACCGGAGCCGACGACGGCGACGGAGCCGGCGCGGAGCAGATCGGCGGCGGCTTTCATCGCCATCTCGTAGGCGGAGGTGCCGCCGTTGATGGAGGCGACGAGGAGGCGGTCCTCGCTGCGCACCTGCTTGTAGAGGAGGCGGCCGGAGTCGGTCATCCAGGTGTCGTTCACGGCGTCGTTCCGGCGCGGCGTGATGCGGTAGAGAATGCCTTCGCGCGACCACACGGTCGTGTTGGCGCCGACGGACGACTCGGTGTCGATGCTCGGGGTTTCCTTGAGAAACCACACGCGCATCTTGAAGCGGAAATCGGTCGAGGTGAGCGCGCCGACGGGGCAGATGTCGACGGTGTTGAGCGAGTAGTTGTTCTCGAGCTTCTTGCCCGGGTAGCACGTGAGCGTGCTGTAGCTGCCGCGGTCGATGAAGCCGAGGACGTCGTCTTTCGCGACCTCCTTCGAGAAGCGGATGCAGCGCGAGCAGAGGATGCAGCGCTCGTCGTCGAGCGTGACGCGCGGTCCGAGCTGCGTGCGCTTCGGTTTCACGTTCTTGTTCTCGACGAAGCGCGAGTAGCCGCGGCCGTAGGCGGTGGAGTGTTCCTGGAGTTTGCACTCACCGGCTTGGTCGCAGATCGGGCAATCGAGCGGGTGATTGATGAGGAGGAACTCGGTCACGCCCTCGCGGCACTCCTTCACCATCGGCGTGTTGGTGCGGATGTGCAGGCCGGGCGCGGCGTTCGTCGCGCAACCGATTTGGGCGCGCGGCATCCAGTTGACCTTCTGCTTGCCGGTGGCCGGGTCCATGACCGGCGCCTTCGTGGCGGGATCGACGGCCGGCATGCCCATTTCGATGAGACACATGCGGCAATTGCCGACGACGCTCAGCTTTGGGTGGTAGCAGTAATGCGGGATCTCGATGCCGAGGAGCTTGGCAGCCTCGATGACGTTCGTGCCCTTCGGCACGGCGATGTCCTTGCCGTCGATGTTGACGGTGACGAGGTCGGCAGGTTTGGCGGGAGCGGAAGACATCTCGGAAAAGGCTTAGACGATCGGGAGCGCGTCGGCGGGCTTGGCCTTGCGCGCTTCGGGATAGGCTTTGAATTCGTCGCTGAACTTCTGGACGAAGCTCTGGGTCGGCCACGAGCAGGCTTCGCCCATCGCGCAGATGGTGCGGCCGGCGATCTGGTCGGCGACGTTCTTGAGGAGTTCGCCGTCGTTGGTGCGGCCGTGGCCGTCGACCATGCGCGCGGTGATCTTCTTCATCCAGAGCGAGCCTTCGCGGCAGGGCGTGCACTGGCCGCAGCTCTCGTGCGCGTAGAACGCGTTCAAATTGCCGAGCGCTTCGACCATGTTGACGGAGTCGTCCATCACGATCACGCCGCCCGAGCCGCCCATCGTGCCGGCGGCGGCGAGCGTATCGAAGTCGAGCGGGAGATCCTCGACGGCGAGTTCGAGGAACGAGCCGTCCTTCTGTTTCAGCTTAAATTTCTCGCCGAAGCGGAGCACTTTCGCGGAGGAACCGCCGGGGATGACGGCCTTGAACTTGCGCCCGGGCAGCGGGCCACCGCAGACCTCATTGAGGAGCTGGCCCATCGTGATCTTGCCGGTCTCGAATTCGTAGTAACCCGGTTTCTGCACGTGGCCGGAGACGCAAAAAATGCGCGTGCCGGTGTTGTTGGGCGTGCCGATCTTGGCGTAGTTGTCGCCGCCCATGTCCACGATGTGTTTCACGTGGCAGAGCGTCTCGACGTTGTTCACGATCGTCGGGCACTGGTAGAGGCCGAGGACCGCGGGGAAATACGGGGGCTTGATGCGCGGATACGGGCGCTTGCCTTCGAGCGACTCGATGAGGCCGGTTTCCTCGCCGCAGATGTAGGCGCCGGCGCCGCGGTGGACGAAGATGTCGCAGCTGTAGCCGGTCCCGAGGATGTTTTTGCCGACGAAGTTCGCGTCGCGCGCTTCCTGGATGGCCTTTTCGAGAATCCGCGCGCCGAGGGGCATCTCGCCGCGAATGTAGATGTAGGCCTGCTTCACGTTGTTCGCCCAGCAGGAGACCATGATGCCCTCGATCAGCTGGTGCGGGTCCTGGTGGATGATGTAGCGGTCCTTGAACGTGCCGGGCTCGGACTCGTCGGCGTTCACGACGAGGTAGATGGGCTTGCCGCTCTTGCGGTCGACGAGCGTCCACTTCACGCCGCAGGGGAAACCGGCGCCGCCGCGGCCACGCAGGCCGGACTTCTTGACCTCGTCGATGAGCTCCGCGGGCTGGCGCGCGACGGCGCGCTTCAGCACCTCGTAACCGCCGTGCTTCATGTAGCAGGCGAGGTCGTTGGTGTAGCCGGGCTCGTCGATGTGAGCGAAAATCAGGCGGCGTTGTTGCGGAGCGGGCATGGAGAAAGGTGCGGGAAAATCAGTCGCGGTGCGGGCGATAGACGCCGTTGGCGAGCGGCGCGAGGCCGTCGACGGAGCGGTTGTATTCGTAAACCCAAGCGCGGACCTTGCGGGACTTGCCGAGGCGCACGAGGCGCTGGCGGCGGAGATATTCGGAGTCGTCGGGCGACTCGAGGTCGCAATCCTCGTAGCGATCGAGGCGGCCGAGCACGGACTCGTCGTTCAGCTCGAAGAGCTCGCCCTTCACGCTGCCCTTGGCCTTGGCGCTGCAGACGACGCCGGGATGCTGGCCGACGAGGTAGAGGGAAGCCTTGGGGAGTTCGGCAGCGCCGAGGAATTCGGCGTTGGCGCGGAGATAGCGCGCCATCTCGTGCGCGCCGCCAGAGCGGAGCGTGCCGTAGACGAAAAGCTTGGGGCGGGTGTTGCTCATTTGTCGTCGATCACGATCTCGATGCCGCCGGTCCAGCGCGCGGCGAGGTTGTAGATCATCGCCAGCAGCACGCCGACGAGGAAGCCGCCGACCAAGTGGATGAACGGCATGAACAGCGCCGCGCCGCCGGCGAAGAGCCACGGGATGCCCATGAATTTCGGGAGCAGCGTGGTGTCCCACGTCGCAGCCGCCCCGAGCGAGAGCAGCAGGATCGGCGCGGTGATCATCCCGATGACTCCATTGATGAGTCCGAGGACGATCCCGAAGCGGATCGGCGGCACTTGCATGAGGCGGATTTTCTTCATTTGCGCTGCTTGGCCTCCGCGCGGATCTGGTCCGCGAGTTGTTTCACTTTGGCGTCGTCGACTTTCTCGTGCAGATGGTCGTCGACCATCACGACGGGCGCCGTGCCGCAGGAAGCGAGGCACTCGACGAACTCGATCGTGACTTCGCCGTCGGGCGAAATCTCGCCGCGGTGCGTGTCGAATTCCTTCTCGAAGCGCTCGCAGACCTTGTAGCCGCCCATGATGGCGCAGGAGAGCGTGCGGCAGACCTTGATGTGGCGCCGGCCGATCGGCTTGCGGCGGAACATCGGGTAGAAGGTGACGACTTCGTAAACGTTGATCGGCTGCAGCTCGAGCTTGGCGGCAACCCATTCGATGGCCGCGTCGGAGATGTAGCCGGCGTCCTCCTGGATGAGATGCAACAGCGGCAGCGTGGCGCTGCGCTTCACCGGGTAATGGGTGATGACCTCGTCGATCTTGGCGAAAGTTTCGGGCTTCAGATTCATCAGCGCGGAAATCAGCGGTCGCACTCGCCCATGACGAAGTCGAGCGAGCCGAGGATGGAGACGACGTCGGAGATCAGGCAGCCGACGCAAATTTTCGGAAGGATGGAGAGGCTGGAGAACGACGGACCGTGAATGCGCAGGCGATACGGCACGCCGCCGCCCTTCGAGACGACGTAGAAGCCGAGGATGCCCTTCGGATTCTCGTGCTCGAAATAAGCTTCGCCGGCCGGCATTTGCGGGCCCTCGGTCACGATCATGAAGTTGTTGATCAGCTCCTCCATCGAGGTGAGCACCTTGTCCTTGCGCGGGGCAAAGATGCGGCGCGCCTCGGGCGCGTAGTAGTCGCCGGCGGGGAATTTCTTGATCACCTGCTTGATGATGCGGATCGACTGCTTCATCTCCTCGCCGCGGACGAGGTAACGGTCGTAACAATCGCCCTTCGAGCCGATCGGGACGTCGAACTCGTATTGGTCGTAGCCCCAATACGGACGGTCCTTGCGGAGGTCCATCGCCACGCCGGAGCCGCGGAGATTCGGGCCGGAGAGGCCGTAGGACATCGCGTCCTCCTTCGAAATGACGCCGATGCCGACGGTGCGATCGAGGAAGATCTTGTTGCGCGAGAGCAGAGCGAGCACCTCGTCGAGGATCGGGAGAAACTGGTCGCAGAACGCGTCGACTTCCTCGAGCCAGCCCGGCGGGATGTCGCGCGAAACGCCGCCGATGCGAGTGTAGCTGGTGGTGAAGCGCGCGCCGGTGAGCTTCTCGAACAGGTTGTAGAGCTTCTCGCGCTCGTTGAAGGTATACATGAACACCGTCCACGCGCCGACATCGATGCCGAAGGCGCCGAGGCCGAGGAGGTGCGAGGAGACGCGCGCCATTTCCGAAGTGAGCACGCGGATGGCGTTGACGCGGTCCGGCATCTTCAGGCCGGCGAGCTGCTCGACGGCGTGCGCGAACGTGTGGTTGTTCGCGAGCGGCGCGATGTAGTCCAACCGGTCCGTGTAGGGCACGAACTGGTTGTAAGTCATGTTCTCCGCCAGCTTCTCATCGCCGCGGTGCAGGTAACCGATGACCGGATCGGCCTTCGTGACGGTCTCGCCGTCGAGTTCGAACTGCACGCGCAGCACGCCGTGAGTGGACGGATGCGAAGGTCCCATCGAGAGGGACATCTTCTCCGGGTCGAACTCCTTGGGGAGATTCGCGGCGGTCTTCGCGGTGGCGTCGGGGAAAGTATGCTCGGTGGCCATCGGGTTAGGCGTTTTCGGGCTTTTCGCGGCGCTCGTTCCAGGACTCGTCCTTGGCGCGCGGTTCCGCCTCGCTCATGGGCTCGCCGGGCGTGGCGACGAACGGACCGCCGGCCATCGGCGCGGCGATCGTGCCGACTTTGACCTCCGCGGCGATTTCGGCGTCGGGGAGATCGGTCGGGATGCCGGCGAGCGGGAATTCCTTGCGGAGCGGGTGATAAGGATAGCCGTCCCACATCAGGATGCGGCGGAGATCGGGATGGCCCTCGAACTTGATGCCCATCAGGTCGAAGCACTCGCGCTCGTGCCAGTTGGCGCCGGCCCACAGGACGGACGTCGTCGGCATCGTGGGATTGGCGTCGTCGAGGCAATCCGCGGCGACGCGCACCCAGACGTGCTTCGTGCTGGAATAGAGGTGCCAGACCACGGTGAACCGCGGGGATTTCTCCGCGCTCCAGTCGATGGCCGTGAGATCGGTCAGGTAATCGTAGCCCTGCGTATCGCGCAGGAAGCGCAACACGGCGATCGCGTCGGCCGCGGGAACGTTGATCGCGGGATGGTCCGCGCTCGGGCGCGGCGTGGCGGCCGGAAATTGGGCTTGGACGGCGGAAATGACGTCGGCGTTGGGAGCGGTCATGGGCGCGGCGCTCAGGCGGTAAGCAGACGGGAGGCCGAACGCTCTTGTCCGACCTTCTTTTGGAGTTTCATCAACGCGTCGAGCAACGCCTCCGGGCGCGGCGGGCAGCCGCTGACATAGACGTCGACGGGGATGATGCGGTCCACGCCCTGCAGCGTCGCATAGCTGCGATACATGCCGCCGGTCGAAGCGCAGGCGCCCATGGCGATGACCCACTTCGGAGCGGCCATCTGGTCGTAAATGCGGCGGACCTGCGGGGCCATCTTGTAGGTGACGGTGCCGGCCACGATCATGCAGTCGGCCTGACGAGGGGAAAAGCGCATGACCTCCGCACCGAAGCGCGCGATGTCGAACCGGCTGCCGCCCGACGCCATGAGTTCGATGGCGCAGCACGCCAGGCCCATGGGCATCGGCCACATGGAATTGTTGCGGATCCAGTTGATCGCCGAGTCCAGCGTCGTGGGCACGACGTTGCCCTCGATCTTGCTGTCGTAACTCAGGTCTGTGTTGGGAGAAACCATGACGGTAAGCGCGTAGAAAAAAATGCACCGCACCCTACCAACCGACCTTCGACGGGCAAGGCCGTTTTGGTAAATCGCGGTCTGCATAAGCGTGTCACGCGCGGCGGAGGAATTCCGGTTCTTTCTGCCGCGCGCGAAACGAGGCGTGTGTCATTGGCGGTCGCGCGCTTGACCGGCGATTGGCCCGCCTCCGCCGAAGGCTTCGGCGTGGCAGTTTTCTTTCGGCTCCCGAAAGAAAACTGGCGGAGCAACCGGTTTTTTAACACGAAATTCCGGGGCTGAAATTCCTTTGTAATCGCTGCCCCGAGCGCAACACACGGCTGTCAAGGCGACTACTCAGCACGCCGATCACACTTTCTACCTCACTGCTTTGGTAATCGAATTGAGTAACCTTTTTCTTTCGGACTCGTTTACTTGCTGGCTATCTACAACATACTGCGTGGCAGCATCGCGATTTCGAAAAGCCCATGCGCGAAAGATTTCTTCCATATGGTCTCCCCGTTGTTCGGGAGCAGATATCAGTTCTGCCCATCGAAATGCGATGTGAGGTTGCCGGAGACCGAAACCGGTATCTCGCAAAAAGCTCCCCAGCATTTGATCGGCAGCTGGGTCTGATTCGTGATCAACCAACCAATGCATGGCCGCTTCAGTGTCTATTTCAAGCCACCGGCCAAAGGCCCGCATCAACGCCAGTTCGCGGCCTTCGTCTTCGGGTAGCGTCTGAGCCCAAGTCACGGCTTGTTCCGGAGACGAACCGGCCCAGTTGACGGCCAGCGCTGCCAGTGCACTAGCCCGAGCATCAGACGGTGGCATCTCCTCCAACCACATGGCAGCATCCAGAGCAGATCGTTTGGCCAACGCGGCAGCGGTGACGTCCATCTCGGAAGAACTGACAAATTCGGCGCCGCCTTTTTCGACGCAATTCTCAAACAGTCTGTCAGGCGTCGAAACCTCTTCGCCCTCTAATGACTCGGCACGATCAATTAGTGTTGCGAGTAGCAATTGGTGAATTGAAGAAACGACGAATGCAGGGTTTTGCACAACGTCCCCGGCTTCGTTCAGAGCGGGTTCGTTATGTTTTGCGCCCGAAACGAAGTATTGGCTTGCCAGTAACACAGCACACCCAACGACCAGTGCAATTGTTACAGCGTGATCTCTTGATTTGGAGCTGAACTTTAATTTTGCGCGCATGATGGAAGTCTCTGGTTGCGACGTTGAATCTTGCGGGAGTGGAATCTCTACGCACAGAGGCGCTGCGCGTTCTACAAGGTAGCGCAAGGGAAAACTTGCGCTACCCGACTCCCACTTGGCAGTCAGCGCATCTTATCGCTGAACGATTTGAAATCCCGTTATGCCAGCGTTAATCCCGGCTGACACACGGATCCTAAATGATGCCGAAGTGATATCGCGAAACACCACATATTCCTCTCCATCGATCGCCGAGCCCGCGGATATGGCCAAGGATTCACTATACGTTCCATCCCAAAGATGATCACCGTCCTTGATGTATTTTGACTGATTGGTGACCCAGGCACTTCCATCCCAAAGCTGCAGATTCACGGTCATGGTTGCGGGAACAGCTTCGGTCGCAACGCGACCCGCCCAATACACGTAGACGTCATATGTTGCATACGGCACTTGATCGACAGTCACCCACATGCTTGTGGCATTCGTTTTTCCGCGCTGACTCCGCATCAGTTTCACATCCGGGGAGGTCCCGGCGAGAGCCAATGTGTAGCCCGAGTTCGTATTGGTGAAGACGACATCAGCAGTGGTCGTCGTTCCGCGATTGTCCTTAACGTTCGCAGGGCTTTGGTTCGTCGAGGTTGCATTCACCCAGTTCGCTGCAGGCACCGCTCCCGCAACTTCATCCGCAGCAAGGGTAGCATCAGAAATGGATGCGCAGAGATTCACACTGATGATTTGCGACAGCTCAACCTCACTCCGCCACATAGCGACAGAGTTCTGAAGCGCGGTAGCCGTATTCCACGCAGAGTTGGAGATCGCACGGGATGCAGGAGAAAGCGAATATCCTGCAGGAGGCCCGCTTTTGTAGGTGCCAACTTTATTCGCGACCTCGACCAGGAACGCTTGGCTCACAGAATCAACGCGCTCGCCGGCCACGAGGTCGGTTGGACGAGCACCCGCATTAGCCCTGAGATAATCAAATCGTTGGTCTGCGGTGATACCTGTCCACCGGGTGAAACCTGTCGGAGTGGATTGTGTGACGAGAGAGTTTTCGAACAATGCATCTGGCACCACAATGGACCCACGCGGAAACCATCCCGTGGTGCGGGGCCCCAAATCGGCAGGTTGATTGGGCGATGTCGCAGGGCTCTCCATGCCTGCATTGCCGTCGGCATAGATCATTGAATCAGGACCTGGAGAAAGCCACCAGTAGCCGAAGTAAAGTTGGCCACCGACAATGTTATTGGTGCGCATGCCCAGATTATCCACGATGTTCAGAAAGCTATTGTGGTCCGTGGTGTTCGCTCCCACGACGGTAATGCCGTAGTGCGTCCCGTGAAAGATGAGATTGCCGTTCAAAAGCATTCCATTCCCTTTGCTGAGCCATGGAGCACGTTGCTGAAAATTGCCGAAAATCGAGTGTTGGATATCAATCCGCTTGATTCCGCCGGTCACGTCATTGATTGCACCGGTTTCGTCATGCGCGCCATTGGACAGGATCATGCCCATGGCGTGGCCCGAGGGATCGTCGCCGTCAGGATTGGTGTCGGGATGTCTCCAACCATAGGCTGCATATCGAAATCCGTCGTAAAACATGCAACGCAAGAAGGTAAGATTACGATTGGGCTGATACCAGATCTGGATCGTCTCATCGAGGCCCCACGAGAACTCGCAGTTTTCGAAAGCCAGGCCGTCGTTGGCAATATTGTTGCTCACGTCTGCGTCACGGTCGGTGCCGTTGTTATTTCGCGGCCCTTCGATGGAAAGCGCATCCCCATACGCGCCCAAGTTGCCATTTCCGTATTCACCGGCGCCCTTGAGCGCCAATGGAAGACCGAGCCTGAATCGGATATGTCGAAACAGCAATCGATTGGTCCGACGAAAGCTGTGGGAGGCACCCATGATTGTGATGCCGGGGGAAGGCGCACTTTCGCCCGCGATGTAAGTGTTCGCGAGGTCAGCAATTCTGATGCGACCCTGGGCCAAATCAGTGTTGTTGCTGAAATCAATCAAGCCGCCCACCTCGAACAGTATAATCTTGTTCTCGGCCGCGGGCATAGAGGCGGCCTCGGCTAGAGCCCACCTCCAACTGCCGGCGCTGGTGTCGGTGTTCAGATTGGTCACCTTAATAACGTTGTAGGTGCCGGCTGCCCACCAATTGCCAATATCGGCAAATGTCTTTGCCGGTGGAGGCTCAATCTGGGCACGAATGACGGACGGGATGAACGCGAGGATGAAAAGCGCCGCAATTTGCAACGCGCGACAGCTTTGGACCAAGCTCGGGGTAATCCGGCACGTGGAGGTATTCATGGGGTATGGGGTAGTTTGACTACGCCTAGCAGGGGGGCTTGAATGGCTAGGAGTTCCCTGCCGCAGCGGACCGTAAGACTGTCGCTGTGACCAAAACCAATCAGTCACGGCAACGGGGGTATCGATCGTCTACCTATAGTAGACGAATGGCTGGCCCGGCCTACCCAAGGAAACAATGCGTGGTGAATACTTGCACATTGTTTAGCGTGAAGTGCGTCTGTCCCCTTCTGCCAAACGTCCGTCGGCAAATCTTTGCCGCTCACCCCTACGCCCACCTTGCTACCAACGCAGCCCCGTTGCCGCGATTCAGCTGGATCGGAAGCTACGCGGTCGCCTCGAGCTTACGACGGTTCAGTTCGAGTTTCACTTCATTAACCATCTCCTTGCTTAGAGGATACCGCAGCGCCAGCAAGATGGCAACGACGGCTCCGATACAGGGTATCCCCGCATACAGCCCCTGCATCAGATTCAACGTGCCGGTTGATTGAACCCCGTTCAGGATCTTCGCATCGAATCCGATCCACACCAAAATAAACCCGGAGAGCAGAGTGCCGATGGAATTGCCGAACTTGTCGCACCACGCGAGCAAACCCGCGAACAGCGCCGCGCGTCTCTGTCCGGTAACATATTCATCGTAAGCGGCAACGTCGGCTAGCATTGAATTTCCCACCAACATTATGCCTCCGAGCGACAGTCCATTGAAAAATGGGACGAGAACCTGCAGCCAAGGCATCGATGGCTGGTAGACGAACAATTTTAAAATGCACCCAATAATGAGCGCCCCTCCCGCCGCGCACAGCGAATTCCTCTTGCCGATTGTTATTGCAAGCTTGCGGTAAATAAAAACCGACCCGATGACCGCCACCTGAAAAGCAGAACCAATCCAACCCTGCATCATCGCCGATGCCTTCACATCGCCACCATAGACCATATAGATGTTCATATAGATGTTGAACGTCGCGACCACGAGGTAGCAAAAGCTCCAGATGAACCTCATCGAGAGCAGGATCATGAAAGCGGTATTGCTACGGAGTATGCGCCAACTTTGAGACCAACCAACCTTTACAGGCTTTTTTTCATCGACCGGAAGGATCCGCTCTCTAACCCAAAAGAGCGGCGCTAGGCCCACGATCACGAAGAAAATACTCCACAAGAGCGTGGTGGTGCGAAGGCCGGTCACCACATCGGGAAAAATGCTGGACTGCACCAATGGAAACAACCACTGCAACCCGAGACTTCCGATATAAGCAACGATCTGCACGGTGGCGGCCACCCGCGTTCGCTCGTGATAGTCGTCGGTCGCTTCCATTCGCAGGGCCCACACAGGCACGCTGTAGAAAGTGTGCGCGGTATAAAAAAGCAGCGATACGATGAGCAGCCACCAGAAGAAACCCATTTCACTCAAACCTCTGGGGAACCACCAGAGGGCTACGCTAAACACCAGGAGAAACGGCAGAGACATCGCTATCAGCGGCTTTCTTCGTCCCCACCTCGTTCTAAGCTTATCGGAAAACTGTCCGACCAACGGATCCGTGATCGCATCGAACGCCCGCTGAATGAACACAACAATGCTGATCAATGACGGGCTGACGCCAAGGACCACATTGTAGATGGGATACACCAAAACATTAAGCGACCCCGAGGACGCGATGGCTGCGCCGTCGCCGAGGCCAATGCCGACACGTTCGCGGAACGAAACCTTCGAATCTCCTGCAGAGGGTTGGGAGTGCGCCGACAAATTGGAGGGCGTGATGCGCGTTTCTATCGTTCCGTATCTGTTGTGGCGTCAAAGGCCTTCAGCAATCAGTCGGCCGTTGCCGTTGATGACAAGGCGGTCACTGTGCACGATTCCTGTGAGTGTGGAGTTTCCGTTAATCGTAACCGTCCCATTGGGGACATCGACGAGTCCGTTCAGGGTCACACCACCGTTCAAAGTGAGTGATCCCGATGCTATCCGAAGTATCAACCACTCGGGTGCGCCTTCTTTGCCGACGTTCCCGTTCAACGTCGGGCCATTCGCCAGCGTAAGCACCACTGGGCCGACGATTTTCAGACTGCTCTGGCCGTTGAGCGTGAGACTTTGCAGATGATAAAGCGTGGGCTCGGTGGAGCCATCGACACCCAAGATCAGGCCGTTATGGCCGTTCGCCGTGAATGCTCCGTAAGTGCCCGGCGGAATCGCACGAAGCCCGGAGTCACCATTAAGCGTGAGATCGCACAGGGTCGCAAAGTCACCGATGTCCTGACTTGAATTGTTGAGCACAACGTTGCGTGTTCCCGCCGGCAACGGAGGCAACTCAACGGAGGTCAAAGATGACGGGTCTATCCGGCGCACAAGCTGACTCAAACGACTTCTCCCATTAAGGGTGACCGTATGGTTCAAGGGATCGGCCGCCCCCGGACCATCAATTGTCGCGCCCAACAATGGCTGGCCGTTCAAGCGCACCGTAGGCGTGCCTGGTATAAGCACATCTCCAACGACCGCAGCACTGCCGTTAAGGGTAAGAGACTCCGGCGATAGAATTTGGACGGAGCCTTCGACCGCGCCGTTCAGTGTCGGGGCGTGTCGAACTGTTACGGCCGCGGCGACCACCAAGGTTGCATTTGCCGAACCACTGTAGTTCGGGTCCGCTACGACCGCGGCAACCTCATACGATTTCGGATAGATCGGCTCAGCGAGAGAGCCGTCATACGTGAGGTCAACGGCCAAACCCTCGGGGACGGTTGTGGCCGTGACGGAACGCGATTGTCCGTCGTAAAGCTGCCATAAGTTTGTCAGCTCGATCTGCGCGGAGGCTGGCGCGACATCAAAGGATACCGACACTGGCTCAGCCTCCAGATGGTTGGCATCACCAGATTGTGTCGCCGCGACTGTCACGAGGCCAACTCCGGTAAGTGTTATCACGCTTCCTGCCAGCTCGGCCGGTCCGCTGACGATCGAATATGAAACGGGCAAACCAGAACTCGAAACTGCCCCAAGCGCGAATGGAGTCGTCCCGTAAACCTTTGTTCCCGGACTTGAGAAAGTGATAACCTGTTCCGCCTGATTGACGGCGAAAGAAATCTCAACTGGAGCCGCGGGCAGATGATTCGAACCTCCAGCTTGCGAAGCGAGAACAGTAATCGAACCCGCACCCATAATCGTCAGCATATCACCATTGACGACACCCGGCCCACTGACGACCGAATAAACCACCGGCAGTCCGGAGCTCGCCACGGCTCCAAGAAGGAATGGGGCCGCTCCATAAGTTTTGTTTCCTGGATTGGGGAAATTGATCGATTGCGCCGCGCTGCCGACTTGGATTGCAAGGGACGCCGTGCCTGTTCCGGTCGAATTTGATGCGCTTAGTGCAACATTGAATATCCCCGTGCTCAGGGGCACACCCGAAATAGTTCCCGTCACCGAATCAAGGCTGAGACCAGGCGGCAGGCCAGTGGCCGCAAAGCTCGTCGGATTGCCTGCAGCCGTTATCAGGTAGGTGAACGGAACTCCAAAAACTCCGCCCGACGATGAGGCGCTGGTAAAGACAGGTGCACTCTCCGCCGGGGTCTCCACCTGCTCGACGATCTGAATGCCACTGATGCCGGCACGAATATCCGAGGAAGAAAGAATTGAGAATGTGGAAGCGGTTACGTTCCGGAAAACGGCATACTCCTTGCCATCCACTGCCTCTGCGGCGGTGGATGCGGTTGACTCGTTATAAATGCCATCCCAGACGCGATTGTTATCTCGGAGATATTTGGTTTCACTGATGGCCCAAGCGCTTCCATTCCAAAGCCGGAAATTGATCGCCATGGTGAGCGGAACCGACCGCGTGGATGCCCGTCCACCCCAATAGACATAGACGTCGTAGGTTGAATAGCGAATTTGAGAAACCGTGGCGGTCTGACTGCTCTGGCTCGGATTGCTGCGCTGGCCGCGCATCATCTTAACATCTGGCGACGTTCCCTGGGTATCGTTGTCGTAGGCGAAGTCTGTCTGCGTTGATGCGAAATCCGCCGTGGTTGCGGATCCCGTGCTATCAATAATGTCGGCCAATGCCTGATTTGCCTGAATCGAGTTATTCCAATTCGCTGCCGGCACCACGCCAGCGATGTCCGTCGGAGACAATTCCCCGGTGGGGCCTGTCATATTGATGCTCAGGACGCGCCCATTCTCACCGCCGCTCGGTGGCGCCGAGGTAGTCACGTCGATCGCCGCACTCAACGGCGACCAATTACCAGCCACGTCGCGAGCGCGAACAGTGACGTTATAGGTCGAACTTGGGGACAAGCCACTCACGGTGGTGCTGGTTCCGGCAACGACGGGCCTGGCGACGCCGTTCACCGTCACCTCATACCCAGACACGCCCGTGTCGTCGATCGAGGCGTTCCAAGAAAGTGAAAATGATGTGGCGGTCACGCCCGTCGCGGTAAGACCACCGGGCGCACTCGGCGGAGTGTTGTCAGCTGGCGTCGTGGATGAACTTTCTACAATTTGAATGCCGCTGATCCCGGCTCGAATATCGGCTCCGGCATGAATGAGAAAGGTTGAGGCCGTGACATTGCGAAATACCACATATTCTTGCCCATCGACGGCGGAAGCCGCGGTGGTCGCCGTCGACTCATTATAGCTGCCATCCCAAGTGCGATTCGTATCCCTGATAAACTTCGTCTCATTGGTGACCCAGGCACTTCCGTCCCAAAGGCGGAAGCTGATCGCCATGGTGAGGGGAACGGACCGCGTGGAAGCGCGTCCGCCCCAGTAAACATACACGTCGTAGGAAGAAAATGGCACCTGCGCGACTGTCGCCGTTTGCTGCGCATTGTCGGGCGAGCCTCTTTGTCCGCGCATCAATTTAACATCCGGGGAGCTTCCCACCGTATCATTGCTGTAATAAAAGGCAGTCTGCGAAAACACAAAGTCCGCGGTGGTCGGAGCCCCATTGCCGGCGTTTACATTTACCAACGTCTGGTTCGCTTCCGTGGAATTATTCCAGTTCGCCGACGGCACCGCGCCTGCAACATCTGAGCCGACGAGAGCGTTCGCCACGTCGGTCAAACTGACGCTGATAATATTCGCTCCAACCGTGGAGACAGCGAGCGTGGTGACGTTGAGTGTGCTGCTGAATCCGGACCAGTTGCCGGCCGCATCTCTGGCGCGCACCTTCACCGCATAAGTCGTATCAGGGGAAAGACCGCTCACCGTTATGGTCGGCGAAATGCTTGAGTAGCGCGGGGCGTCATCAACGAAAACTTCGTAGCCGACGGTGTTCACGTTGTCGGTGGATGCATTCCACGACACCACAAAGGACGAGGGAGCGTGGCCGGAATCCGAAAGCCCGCTCGGGACACTTGGTGGCGTGGCGTCGCCGCCACCGGGCGGAGGAACAACATCCTCAACCGAGGCTCGCCACTGAGCGATGGAACTCTCAAGCGCAGTGGGTGTATTCCACTCTGAATCCGCGATCACTCGCGTATTGGAAGACAAGGGGTAGCTGGACGGCGGCCCATCCTTGAAGGTGCCGGTCCGGTTCGCGACCTCCGTGACAAACGCCTGCGAGACAGGGTCAACCCGCACCCCTCCGGACAGGTCTGCCGGGCGCGCGCCCGAATGAGTGTGCAGATAGGCAAGCCTCTGATCGGCGTTGATGCCGGTCCAACGAGCGAAGCCCGCCGGAGTCATTTGCGAAACCAGGGAGTCTTCGAAGAGATCTTCCGGCACTTCGGGCACCGTGGCTCGCAGATGCCAACCCGAGGTGCGCGGTCCAAGATCGTCCAGGCGCCCGGGGGCGGTGGCAGGACTTTCCAGACCCAAGTTGCCGTCATTGAAAATCATGGAGCCAGGACCAGGAGTAACCCACCAATATCCGAACTTGAGGACATCACCTCCCAGGACGGAATTCGTCCGAATGCCTAAATTATCGACGAAATTATAGTAGCTGTTGAACTCATTTGTGGCGGGTCCCTGCAGGGTAATCGCATACTGACTGCCGTGGAACATCAGGTTGCCGTTGAGAAGCACGCCATTGCCCTTGTTGAGCCAGGGCGCACGCTGCTGGAAGTTTCCGAAGACTGAGTGCTGAATATCGATGCGCTTGTTGCCGCCCGTGAGCTCGTTCACCACGCCGTTTTCATCATGCGCACCGGTGGCCAGAATCATGCCCATGGAGTGCCCGCTGCTGTCGTCGCCGTTTGGCGCAGAATCAGGATGACGCCACCCGAACTGAGCGTAGCGAAAGCCGTCGTAGATGAAACAATTGACGAATGAGATGTTCCGATTGGGCTGATACCAAATCTGAATCGTCTCATCAAGGCCCCAGGAGAACTCGCAGTGATCGAACAAGACTCCATCGTTGGCCAGGTTATTGCTCGAGGCGGTGTCGCGGTCGGCTCCGTTGGAGTTCCGTTCACCTTCGATGGAGATTACATCCCCGTAGGCCGGGAGATCACTGTTCCCGTATTCGCCGGAGCCTTTCAGGGCTAGAGGCAAACCCAGTCGAAAACGAATGTGCCGAAAGATGACCTGTTCGCACCGCCGGAAGCTATGCGAAACACCTACGATACTGATGCCGGGAGAAGGGGCACTTTCACCGGCGATGTAGGTGTTCTTGAGATCGGCGATGCGAATGCGAGCCTGAGCAATATCAGTGTTGTTGCTGAAATCGATTTTCCCCCCGACTTCAAATAGGATGATCTTGTTCTCCGCCGCGGGCATGGACTTTGCCTCAGCGAGGGCCCAACGCCAACTGCCCGCACTGGTGTCGGTGTTAAGGTTTGTAACCTTGATCACATGATAGGCACCGTCCGCCCACCAAGCAGTCTGATCGGCAAAGGTCTTGTCGGGAGGCGGCGTCTGGCCAAGTGCCAGAGGTGTTGCCAAAATGACGACCGCAAAACCAAATACAGAAAGAAGACGACCGGTCAGCAATGCGCAGGTGCGGCAGATATGAAGAAGCGTGTTCATGGTTGGGGGGGTATAATTTTCAGGTTGCTGTCGGCCGGTGGCAGGCGCAGCGGGCCCGGGCATGCAGGGCATGCGGCTCTTGCGGATACTTGGGCATGCAACTCGACGTCGGTGAGGCCTGTTCCCTCACCGACGTTGCAGCCTTTTTGAGACCTTAGAAATCGAAGGTCGTCGAGAAGATGAACTGCCGCGGCGGCTGAACCGTAAATAGCCGATCCACGCCTTGGGTGTCCGTCGCCTGCACGAGCAGGTCGCGAGAATCAAAAATATTGCGAACGTTCAGTTGAACACGGGCACGAATTTTCGAGCCAAATTTGAACTTGTAGGAAATCCAGCCGTCGTAGTCGATCAGGCCGTCGTCATAAAATGGACGGTCAATGTCTTGAACCCGTGATCCGTCCGCGCGCGTTGTCAAAGGGAAGCCAACAACGGCCTTGTCACGCCAACGCACAGCACCGCCAACTCCGACATTTTTCAGCAATGACCGCGTAAATGTATAATTCGTAACGAAGTTCAGGCGCCACTTGCGAACGCCGAGAGAGGCGCGACCATCGAGAAGTTGCGCCCGATCAAGCAGGTTGAAGAAGATTTCCCGATTTACCCAACTTTGCACGGTTTCATCTCCTTGCGAGACATTGCCACCGACCTGATAGGCATAGTTCGCAAATTTGGCATACTCGGCCGACCGCGCATCGTAATAGCTGAACCATTCCTGAGCGATATTCGTCTCTGAAGATTCCGATTTTGCAGCCGTTAGAGAGACCCGCCAGTTGGGAGTCGGGTTTGCAGTCATCGTAATTTCCAGGCCCTCGGCGCTGAAATCGGAAAGAACGGGAGTGGATGACAGGAACACGTCGGAATCCCAGGTCGAGGAAGGTGCAAATCCAACCTGGGGGTTTTCGAGAGCCAGTTGCTCCAACCGAAGTTCCAGCGTGTTAAATCGCAGACGCACCGCATCGAATTCAGCCGAGGGATTGCGCGACTGAGCATTCTCATACCAATTGAACTTCAGGAACATTCGTGAACGAAAGAGATCGAGCGTAAAGCCATAGTCTTTGCCATCGCCAGCAGATGACTCTTGGAACCCACCATTCGGATTTCGACCAGGTGAACCGGCTGAACGATTGGAAGACTCGTTGTAGTGAAGAGACACAAGATTGAAGGGGCGAAACACAAGACCGCGAGTTTCTTTCGTGCCGGAGTTGTCGATGTTGAGCGGACCATCGAGCGAAGGCGTATCTATCCTCGAAACATCAAGAAAGTTTGTGCCATACCACTGGCTGGCCAGCGCCGGATTTGCAGCTCCGATGGAAGGGCTGGCAACGGCGACCGAGCGATAGTCGTCGGTCCTTCTTCCGTAGGTTGTGATAATGCGATCATTCCAAAAGAGACTTTGGAGCGCAAAAACAATTCCACGGGTCTCGACGCGCTCGACACTACCAGCCGCGCGAACACCCAGATCGAGGTCTGTCGGGCGCAACTCCACCGTCGCATTTTGCGCGGTCCCGTAAGACTGCTGGTAGAGACCGGTGACATCGGTGGAGGCGTCGTAGTAGGAAATGCCTCCGGTTCCCGGGGTATCAAGGTAAACACGGTGCAAAACTTCGCGATCAGCACGAGTGTTTGGATTGCGGATATTTACATCAGGACTGTTCGAATACAGCATGGTTCGCTGGTTCTGCGATCGTGCCGTGCGATTGCTGTAGTCGGTGAGCGCCGCAAAGTTGTGCGTCCCGATCCATCGCGTCCATCCCGTGCGTTTCGAAAAATCCAGTTTATAGGAGGCGGTGAGCCGGGCTTGATCCGAGCTGCCGGTTCTCAAATTGCCGCGTCCCCAGCTCTCGATGTAATATTTTCCGCGATTGGGATTAAGCACCGGCCTGCCGCTGGCATCAACGACGTTCGGCAGATATCGATTTACATCAATGCGGAGATTCTGATCAAGGCCCCGCAGCCAATCGATGAACTGCTGATTGTATTGTTCATGCTGATAGGCCGCTTCGACGAATAAGTTGGATGTGATCTGCTGTTCCAGCGCGAGGTTATAGATGGTTCCACGCTGACGGTTATCGGTGCCCAAGCCACCAGGATTGATATCGTAGGGAAAGATCGATTCGTCGGTGAGGCTGTAGTTGAAATTGTCCGGCGACGAAACGAATTCGTGAGGACCTCGCGCGCGGGCCACTGTGCCAATGGGATTGGACGCGGAAACAGTGCCAGTAATGCGATTAAGCAACGAAGCAGCCGGGGTCGCAGGATCATACTGGCCGGTGGTCAAAAAGACCTGCGTTGCGCCGTGATTGATGAAAGGCGAAGTTCCTCCCAAAGTGAATGCGGGTTCCCCCGGATTCAATTGCGCGGTGGTTGCCCAATACAAACGTGGGTCCAAGGGATCAGAGATGCCCAGATCTTTCATACGTTGATCCCGCCAAGCGAGGTATGGTGTCACGTAGTCACGGATCAGGGTATTCCGAGGCATTGAAGCTTCGCGTCGGATATTCTCAAATGACGCGCGAAACATCGTCTTCTGGAAAGGGCGATAGGTTGCCGTCAAATACTGGCGCCGTTGGTTATCACGCGATGGCTTGCGCCAAGACTCTTGGTGGTCGTAAACGAAGCTGCCGCGCAGCGCCAACACACCCGGGATAAGATTGCGGTTAACATCCAAACTACCGCGATAGCCGTCATAGCTATCAACGCGTGTTTTTACCTGAGTCGAATCAGCGAAACGCGCACGCTTCAGGCTCTGGTCGATTATTCCGCCCGGCGAGCCAAGACCGAAGAGGATGGCATTCGGACCGCTATTGAAGGTGAATCGTTCGCTGTTATAGGAATCGAGTGCGAAAAAAGTCCCAAAAAAATCCCGAGTATTGGTGGCGTTTGCCAGTCCCCGCACCCGTTGGGCGCCGGTGAGATCTTCGTTTCCGGCGAGGCTGTCCACTTTCGCATCGCTGTTATACTCCTGCTTGTTTTCAACGTTGAGTGAGTAAAGCTGGGCATCCTCGAGCGTGGTTGCGGCGATATCGTCCAGAAATTCGGCAGTCATCACCGTGACCTGCGAGGCAACATTCTTGATGTCCGAAGAAATGCGCGTTCCCGCAAGCGTTTGAGATGCCGCATAACCGGTATCGCGATCTGCGCGCACCACGAACGGTGACAATTCGATCGTGCTATCTCTACTCGATGCTTCGGGATTTGCGCCCTTATCACCGGCTCCAGACGGAGCCGGCTGCGCGGGCGGAGGAGCTACGGCATCCCGATTGATGAGAATAGCGCCGCTCTGACTGTCTTCGGTTGAAATCAGGGGCGAACCGGCCAGAAGTCGGCTCAAGGCTTCGGCATCGGTCAGATTTCCGGAAACTGACTTGAGTATTACCCCCTCGGTCGTCGAAGCGCCGAAGATGACTTCACGACCCGATTGGGCAGAGAATGCGCGGAGGGACTTCGCCGCTTCAGCAGCGGGCAAATTGAAGTTCTTTTTAGCACCTGGCGTGACCTGTGCGAAAGCGAGAACACCGGTCACGAGAGCCAAGACGAACACAGCAGAACGCCTGAGACCAGGAAGTGAGGACATGCGGGATATGGGGCATATTGGGGGCATCATAAAACAAGACGAACCCCACGCCTCGACTACCCAAAAGAAAACGGGAATTTTCCCATTCGCCTTATGCTATTTTTCACGCGTCAAAAGCATTGATCCATCGGGCTGTGGCCGAGCATGAATTCCGTAGGAGGAATGCAGAATTTTCAGGAGCGCCGATACGTTGGTCGCACGTATGCTTCCACTTAGTTTTAATTCCAGAATTGTGGGATCCTCGACCAGGAGGCGAAGCCGGGAGTATTTCTCGATAACAGGCAAAACGCGCGCCAGCGCGGTTCGATCAAGCTCGATGAGCGGAACCCGCCAGACAGCCTCAAGGTTTTGTTCAGCCGGCGAAACATTTCTTACCTCTCCCAACACCACCGATTCGGCGGAGTGTGTGATCGTGATGCTCTGCCCCTTCTCCAAGGAAACTGGCTCGATCGGGCTCGTTCCTTTTGCTGTCACCGAAACCCTGCCTTCGGTCACAAGAACCCTGGTGCGCCCCCCGGCCTCCACCACAAAAGCGGTTCCAACCGCGCGAACCTCCACGCCGTTGGCGATGACGATGAACGGCCGGCTCGGATTCCTGGCGACGGAGAAATGCGCCTTCCCTCCTTTCAGCAGCACGCGTCGAGTTTCAGTCGTAAAATCGACCTCCACTTCCGCGGTTTCGTCCAGTTCCACCAAACTGCCATCGTCCATCAACTGCTCCTGGGCCATTATCTTGATTGTGGGAACCGTGGACACCGGTTCAGGAGGGCGATGGATCCATAACACTGCCACGAAGCATAAGGCCGCCATGATTAAAAAAGACGCCGTCCGAATTCTTCGTCTGCTCAGACCGGACCGCATGGCGCGCTCAACTTCGAGCTGCGCTCCCGCAATCTCAGGCCAATCAAGCGGGTGAAGCTTGGCGTTCTTTCCGCCCCGCTCTTCGCTCGAAGACACTGGGCGGCCGTCATTCATAGGTCAGAAAAACTCGATGCCTTTTCGACGCAAATACTGCTCGCAGCGCCTGATCCCGTGGCCAATTTGATTGGCCACCGTTTTTTCCGAAAGACCGAGTTGTGCCGCTACTGCTCGTTGGGAGTATCCTTTGATTTTATGAAGAAAAACAATTTCGCGGCATTTTCCTGGCAGGGCCGCAAGCGCTTCACCCAATAGGTGGGACTTTTCCTCACGCGTCAACAATTCAGCGGTGGTGGTCCGTTCCTCGAGCGCCGATACTGTAGCCAGATCATCGACCGGATCGATCGGGGATATGCGATCGCGCCGCACGATATCGATGGCGTAATTACGCGCCACACGGAACAAGTAGGCCCGGGCCGATGGGATCGGCCTCGTCGTGCGGGCGCGGAGCAGCCGGAAGTAAGACTCTTGAACAACATCATCCACGTCTCGCACCGAGGGAAACGATCCACGCAAATAGGTGCGCAGAGTTCGCTCGTGAGGCTGGACCTCGCTGACGAACCACTGAGCCTCACTCATGACACGGCCTCCCCGTGCGAAAGCGTGTTTGGAGAGAGAAGGAAACTGCAAGCGTTGGCGTGGATCATGAGGTGGGGTTGATTGGTTGGAGCAATTAGCTTTGTTCGTGCCACCAACGGCGGAGCCAGTGGGCGGCAAATTTCGGCTGACGGTCACGGGTAAAGACGCCCTTGCGATTTCCCAGCGCGCGAGGGAAGTTCTGGGCCGTCGCGAAATCCGCAAAGTTCCAGATGTGCTCGCCAACGAGGTAGGGCAATGAGCGGCCTCGTTTGAGCAAACGCTCGATCAATTCAGCCTGATATTCCTCGGACCATTGCCGCGCCGGCAAACTGTGAAACCCCGCAATGGCATCGGCTCCGGTTTCCGTGATCATTATCGGGCCCGGAAACACTGCGTGAACCTCGTCCATGATGCGGACAAACTCGCGTTCCGCGACGTCCAGTTGCCCCGGATACTCATACCAACCGGGATAAAGATTCATCCCGATCATATCATAAAGATCGAGGGTGGTATCCGCCGCGCCGTGACACGTCACTCCGATCAACGGCCGCGTGCAATCCAGCTCTCTCGCCCGCTTGGTTACCCGCTCAAAGTATGGCCTCGCCCGCGGATGTGTCGACAAGGACTCGTTGGCCACCGACCATAAGACAACGCAAGGATGATGATGGTCACGCGCGATCAGTTCTTCCACGCAGCGCAAATGCGTGCCTAATGTTTGCTCGGTCGTGTGTTCGAAATTGATCGAAACCGCCGGCGTCTCCGCGATGACGAGGACGCCCAACTCATCAGCAAGGTCGAGCGTTTCCTCGGCGTAAGGATAATGTGAAGTGCGGAACGAGTTTGCCCCGGTCCACCGCATCAACGCAAAATCACGGATTGCGACAGCCGTGTTGTAGCTTTTCCCGAGCACTGCAAAATCCTCATGCCTGCCGAATCCATTGAGTCTCACCGCACGACCGTTCAGGTGAAGTTCAGCGCCTACGACGCGCACTTCACGGAACCCGATTTTTCGGACATAGGTATCGACCGCGCCATTGGTTAAATCGAACACTGTAAAACGAACAATATAAAGTCGGGGTCGGTTTACGTCCCACCGCTCCACCGAAGGAAATGTCGCCTGCACTTGGAACTGACCGTTTGAAACAATGGCACTTTCGCACCACGCGAGTTCAGGGATCACACATTCTACCCGTGTCGATTCGCCGGATACATTGCCTCGCACATTCAATAGTCCCGTCGTGCCGACACTCACCGTCGGCTCCAACCGAGCAGAACTGAGCACGGCCCGTGAAGAGACTCCCACAAGTTGCACAGAGCGGTGAATCCCGACGAACGGAAAGAAGTCGAAAGGCACATCGGGATACTGCCCGGCGAACTGCCCCGCGCCGCCACTGTTCCGAAGATTCCCCATGGGGATGGTGTCAGCGGACAGTTTTTGCGAAACGCGCACCCTCATCTCGACCCGTTCACCGGCACCAATCGACGCCGGCAGCGGAAACTCAAAGGGGGTGTAGCCCGTCGCGTGTTCGCCCAGTTTGATGCCATTGACCCAAACCTCCGCACGATAATTCGCCGCGCCAAACCAAACGCTCCACGTCCTTTCCAAAGGTGCTGAAGGCAACTCGAAAAAGGTGCGATAGCACACGTCACGTTCGCCTCCGGTCCACCACGATTCGCAATAGAGCTCCTCCAAGCTCCCCGGAACCGCCACAAAGCGATCGCGCACGAAAGTCGTCGTCCCTGCGCTCGCGCCATCAAGCGAAAGCTCCCAAATGCCATCAAGGTTGATGGCCTGGCGGAGCGCGTTATTCTGAGGCGTGAGCATGATCAAAATGCGAAGGTAAACGGAACAGCCGGAAGGCCGGCTTGGTTATAGAGAGTGGCACGCGGGGAATTGCTCCACGCATAGCGAACGGCCGATGGCGCGGTGACTTGAGGGCTGGAAACAATCACTTCCGAACCCGCCAGCTTCACCTTTGCCGGATGGAAAATTCCGTCTGCTCCGGCAATTTCAAATGCATCGATGGATCCGCCCCGCACATGCAGCCCTGCGGCGTCGGCAAAGAGCACGCGAATAGCCGCGCCATCCCGCCTGGCCGCCATGAAATTCGGGCCACGAGAAACCAACGACTCGCCATAGACCTCCACCAAGGCGATTCGCGCAAGGCGTCCCCCGACATCCCATTTGTTTCGTGGATGAATGTCATCCGGTTCCCCGATGTCGATTGTCACCGCCTGGCCGGTGTGCGGAAGCGACAACGCTTGGGTCTGTGCGTCCCTGATTTTAGCCCAGCTAAAAGGCGCATCCCCTTCCCTTTCGTGATTGGCAAGCTGCACCCAGTAAAACGGCAGCTCGCTTTTGAACGCATGTCGCCAGGAGGCAATGAGCGAGGCGAACAACTCCGCGTAGCCGTCGGGCTGCCGGGTGTTATATTCCCCTTGATACCACAAGATGCCGCGAATCCGGTAGTCTGTGAGCGGATTCACCATCGCATTATAGAGACAGGAAAGCGCGTGCTTCGATTCGTTTCCTTCCGGGCGAAGCGGTCTGCGCACGGAATAAGCCTTCCCCTCCGCCGCTGCCGCTTCGGAAGTCTCTGCCCATTTATTTGCTGCGATCTCGAACTCCGCGAGCGACGCGGGAAGCTGTTCGATATGCCTGGACCAGGCATCGCGGATCGGCATGAATTTGTCGGCGGCCAGCGCTTCGGCCGGCATCCACGCTTCGATCCGAGTTCCGCCGACCGCCGACTGAATCAATCCGATCGGCACCCCTGTGCGCGCGTGGATCTCGCGGGCGAAGAAATATCCGACGGAGGAAAAACGCCGGATTGTGTCCGCGGCGCAAACCTCCCAAAATCCCGACGTCTCCGACAGAGGGTGCAGTGAAGATCCGTATGGCACCGTGAACTGACGAAGCGACGGGAGATCGGGAGATCCGGTTTCTTCGACCGTATAGCGATCAACAATGGTTCGGGCCATGTTGGACTGGCCGGAGCAAAACCAGACATCGCCAATCAATAGGTCTCGAATCGCGGAGGAACTTCCATTCGAAGTCGCTACGAGATCACGACCCACACGGCTGGCCACCATCGGATCGAGGTGCACCAGCCAGCGCCCCATCTCGTCGGCGAAGCAACTTTTCTCCTGTCCAGCAAAGGCAACCTTCACCTCCTCGCCGGGATCGGCGATGCCCCAGATATTCAACACTTGATCGCGCTGAAGCACCGCATGGTCCCCAAATACCGGAGCGAGCTTAAGCGCTGCCTGTCCCGAGGAGAGCAGGAGCGCCACGGCCACAGAAAAAAATGGCAAGAGGCGGCGGTTGGACCGATGTACGTTATAAGCGGACAAAATCATGGAGGTAACAATTTTGAGAGTTTTGCCGCGACATCGGGATATTCTAAGGACCGATCAACGCTTTCCGCAGGATCCGCACTTACATCATAAAGCCTTCCCGTGATACGACCGTCGACAGGAGCAACCAGTTTCCACTTTCCGTCGATTACTGCGCGCGAGTTTCTAAACTGAAACATGAGCGTTCGCGTGGCGGTCGGTTCTTGGTTCAAGAATGTCGCCCACGCGTCCACTCCGCTGAACTCACCTCGTGTATGCGGAATACCAGCCGCGCTCAAAAGCGTCGGCAGTAAATCCGCACAATGCAGGACGGCATCTTGCACACTGGGAGCAATCTTTCCCGGCCAGATAGCCATCAAAGGAACTCGAATGCCTCCTTCGTAGACGCTCCACTTGCCTTCGCGCAACACGCCGTTCGATCCGCCACTTTTGGGATCGGAACCATTGTCCGACGCAAAGATTACCAGCGTTTTCTCGGTCAATCCCCGTTCTTTTAGAGCGGCCAATATTTCTCCCACGCCATCGTCCATACACGACACCATTGCCCGATAAATCTCGCGGCTGGTGGGCTTCGCGGGATTGACCGCAAATTTCCTGATGTAGTCGTCGGGCGCCTGCAGCACACCGGGCCTGGCGTAGTGGGGAGCATTGTAGGCCAGCGTAAGAAAAAACGGATCTCCTATTTGTTCCCTGATGAAGTTCACCGCTTCCGAGGTGAACAACTGGGTGGTGTAACTCCCATCCCGATGAACTTCGAGTTCGTCTCTCCAGAGGTCGTGTTTGCCCAGTGGATTTCCTAGGTCGTCCTTTTGCGCCGTGTCGCGATGCGTGAAATAATCGATCTTGCCTCCGCGAAACCCGAAGAATCGGTCAAAGCCCATCCGATTGGGTCCGCGCGCCAAATCATATCCAAGATGCCATTTACCAATCAGTGCCGTGCGATATCCTGCGGCCTTGAAGCGATGGGCCATGGTTTGAGTGCCGACCGCCAGACCACCCTCTCCCATTAATGCGGATGATATGCCTAGTTGTTCAGGAAATTTTCCTGTCAGCATCGACGCGCGTGAAGGCGAGCAAACAGGATAGGCGTAGTTTCTATCGAAACGGACCCCATTATTCGCGACTTGGTCGATATTCGGGGATGAAATATCCTTTGCGCCGTAACATCCCAAATCGCCCATCCCGAGGTCGTCAGCTATGATGAGAATAATGTTGGGCCGCGCGCGCTCTGAGAGCGTGGCAAAGCTGCCGGGCACCGTGAACAGGCCCAAAAGGCCCACGGCCGCGACTTTTGGAAGGAAGCGATGATTTCCCATAGTATTACAGGTTAACCTGGTCCTCCATCGTGAGCCGACGCCCCATCCAGTGGTATTTTTTCCGGATGTCGGCATACATGGAGAAGACTTCGTTCTCCGAACCTTCAAAACTGCACTTGATACAACGATGCTGCTCGGGAGCGGTGACGATCATGACAACGTCGATCTCGCGCGAGAAGCACACAGGGCAGCGTTTTTTTATGCGATTGGCTTCAAATGGATCCATGACGTCAGGATTTCTTCAGATTTAAACGAGTAGCTCACCTCCAGGGTGAAATAGGGACTGAACAGGTGGCCTTCGGCGACCCGGCTGCGCTGCGGCTTGGCCGTGTCGCCTGCCTCAAGGGAAACAGTGACGCGCAGCGGCGGAATGCTCGCGGCCACCGCGCCAGCCGATGGATGCTCCAACGCAGAGCCGCGATAGGCGAATGCGAGGGATTTGTCGCCGGCATGCAGCGTGACCGAATCCATTCGCTCGGGGTATTCCGTGAAGCCCCACGAGCCTTTTAGGTATTCGGTAAGTTCCAGCACGTCGGTCCCCGGCAACGTGGATTCGAGCAACCGGCGCGAAATGCGGATACGTCCGTCACCGGGCAGGAAAAACTCCGTCTCAATCTTGATAAACCTGCCATCCGCGAAACGGAGTTCCGTCGGAGCGAGCAGAAAGCGCGTGCCCTCATCCGTGCGCTCGCATTTGGCACAATGCGTTTTGCAAGAAGCCAGATCGAACGTTTCTCCGTTGCGGCGTATGATCGCTGTCGTCCGGGAACCATCGGATGAGTGGAACGCCGCGCCAGAGCGGTGCTGGGATTGGATCAGGTAAGGATAGCTCGCGATGTATTGGCGCTCCGTGTCAGGACCGGTGTCCATCGCGACCTTGCCGATATAGGGACGCAAATCACCGATCGAGCCTCCTTGGGCGCAGTCAATCAGCACCCGCATGGTGGCATCGATATGCCAGAGGTAGTGTTTGCCGGAACCGTAGAGGATTTCCTTCGCCCAATAAACCTCGTGATCGCCAACCTGACGATTCTTCCGAAACCAACGGCCATACTCGCTCATCGTGTTCGCGAGCACTTCACCAGAATCGCGTAGCTGCGCGAGATAACGGAGTTGATTGCGATACAGGGTTTGCGCGACCTCCGGCGGGTCTTCGAAATTCGTGCTCCAGGTGAGCCACGGCGGACTCACAAAGGTGTTCAGGTAGCCAGGCCACGGATTGAACCGTTCCTGCAGACGGAACTGGTCGATCAAATTGAGATCGTAAGGACACCAGGTCGCCTGATTGCCCATACCGCGGATGACGTTCGGGGGGTGTGAGGCCCAGAAGTCATTTCGCCCCTCATACGAAAGACTCATATCGCGCACGAGGTGCGGTAGCGCCACCAAACCCACGGCGTCTTCGTCGCTTTCAGCCGGTCGTAGCGAATGCGTCTTTGAAGGATACCACGGTCCCCAGGGCATACCCTCGCTGAAGAGATACCAGGAATGATTACAGCCGTGATACACGCGCACGCCCTCTTCGAAGCAGCCTGCGACGACTGTTTCAATTTCAGGCCCCAATTCGCGCAGCAGACGCAGGGAGGCCGCATCCAAAAGATAGGCCGCAACGGATACCGGTCCACGGCCGAATACTTCGCGCCACTTGATCAGAATTTTTTCGAGAATGGCTCGTTTGCGATCAAGCGGGAGAAGCCAGAATTGATTCGCGCCGCCCGTTTCCATGCCAGGTCCGGAAAACCTGTGCAGCGCCAGTCCGATCTCGTCGCCAAATTTCTCCGCATCGTGCCGCGCATCGCTTAATACGGCCTCTTCAAACAGATCGTGATAGTGAAGCAGAATCGTGACAGGCAGCCCGGCTTCGTGTGCCATGTCCTGCTCCAGGCGATAGAATTTGTAGAGGGGCCCCAGATTCGGCCGATGGAGAATGTTTACGTGCATACGGATAGTCGGTTCCGCTCAGTGCGCGTTTGCGACCAACGCTTTGATTAAAGCGTCGATCTCGGATCGGATTGCGTCAGCGCCCACCGGCGTGTCGAAGGGGATGTCTGCACGGTTGCCCTTCACGAGAAATCCTTTGCCGCCAAGTTCGCCGTTGATTTTGTTTTCCTCGGCCGAAGTGATTTTGTTATCCGTCACCCGAATGTTAACCGGCTCCCACAGATAGGGCATCCCTTCGGCGTCTTTCCCGAGGTCCGCCGTTCTCGCGGTAAGCTCGATTGTCGCCTGAGGGTTTGTGAGGTCGTTGAAACTGACCACGGAATCCCGGCTGCCGTAGAGCTCGACGTTGATCCCGCACAGTCCGCTAAACCGGTTGTAGCTGACCAGCACGTAAGACGCGGTGAGCGGATCAAAGGCGGCTTCCGTTTTATAGGGAATCCGACTGGCAAAACGTTGCAGCTCTCCGTTTCCACCAACGCGAATCATCGCGCCTCGCCGCGGCAGTCGATTCCCGGGATTGATCTTAAAGTCGTTGTGCGAAATGTCGAAGTGGTTGCTGCCGTATTTCACGGTGATCGCAGAATAGCCCGAGCCTCCACCCACGGTGTTGTAAGCGAATCGATTGCTGTCGCCGGAAACATCGGTGACGCCGACAGCGACATTGTCGCACGCTTCCTGACCCCACGCTCCCTCGTAATGGTTTCCCAACCAGCTAATATTGCGCGCATTGTAGGCCTTGCTTCCGTCATGTCCCGTGCCTGAAAAGGTATTGCCCGCAACCAGCCAGTTGCGGCACGGCTCACCGTTCAACAGACCAGAGGATCCAACTTTAAACGGACTTTGATCACCGTCGGTGAGACTTGAAGCCGCCACAAACTGAAAACCTATTACCGCCCAGTTTTGAATCCGATTGGCGTCCAGCGTCGTTAAATTCTGGCCGGAGCGAACGAGTGCCGCCCCGCAACCATCCGCAGAAACAAGGAAGATGGGATGCTCGTCGCTTCCATTTGCGGCTTCCGCGTCGCGCGAGATCGTGAGGTTCTCGTCATAGGTCCCGGCGGTCACCAAAATCAATGTGCCCGGTTCGGTCTTCGAGATTGCCGCCTGGATGCTGCGCAACGCAGAGCTTCGAGAGGTGCCGTCACCGTTGCCGGCGGGAGAAACCCAGATCGTTTTCACAAACTTATCCGCCTTCCATGTTTTCGGCATGAACTGAGCGAGTTCTCTTCCCCCGGAAGAGGGAGCACTTCCTGCATACAGCAACGAAGCACAGCTGATCGACACGAACCCGATGGCGACACGCAGAACTGCTGTCGGCGCGGTGCTCATGATTGGCTTCCTTTCCGTGGGAGCGCGTCCAAGGACTGTTTGAACACGATTAATTTTCTCTTCGAGCGCACACCCGCAAACCAGAGCAAGCCACCCAGGCCGCCGATTGTTGCAGACACGGCGAGAATGGAAACCAGATCGCTGGTGCTCTTGGACGTGATTGATAAGCACGCGACAAATACCGCAATCGCGACGGAGAAGCGCCCGACCAAGATCAGCTGGGTGACATCCTCAGGCGCCCCGACCTCCTTCTCAAAATCAACGGGCGTCTTCATCTTTGTGAAAAACACATCCACTCGCGCTTTGAACTCCGGCGAACTGTGGCGCTCGAAAAACGGGACACAGAGAAAATAAGCCAGGCTCGGAATGCCGAAGTTGACCAACAGTTGCTGCTGGAAGTTCAGCTTGAGGCCAAGCAGCGGCTCGCTCCATAAAGTCAATACACCGCAGATCAGACCTGAGACCATGCATGCGTAGGGCGTGATCAACGGGGCGCGCCGAATGAAAAGGCCCCACAGACTCACGATACCAACGCCGACGAGAAAGTTTTGAAGCTGCAGGAGGAGTTCGAACACCCCTTTACCCTGTCGGGCGAAGACCAAGGCAAGTGTGATGATCACCCCCCCAAGAACGAGTGTGATAATCCGACCGATCAGCAACTGCGCCCGGTCAGAGCGTGGGGGCTGAAGTTTGAAGAGCGCACAGAAGTCCGGGATAAAAACGTTGAAGTAGTTGGCCGCCTGTCGAGTGAGCCCGGAATCCATGCTGCTCAAGGTCGCCGCGAAAATGGACACCACCATGAGGCCCTTCAGTCCGGCCGGAAGCACATTAAGCGCGGCAACCGCGTATGCCGACTCGGCCGGGCTCGCGATCATCGCCAAATTCACCTGGTCGGCAAACAACAGGCGGGAGGTGACCGGCGGCACGAACCAGATAAATGCGCCGGCGGCCATCAGCAGGCCAGAAAACAGTGCGGCATAGCGAGCGGACTTGCCGTCCTTCACCGAATTATACTTCAGCGCGTTGCCCATGTTGACGGCGGTGTTGATCTGGATGATCACCATCGCGGCGGCCCACCAGATCGTGTAGCGACCATCCGCGGCCCATCCGGCCGGCTTGATCATCGCGTAGTCTTCGGTGAGTCCCTGTTGCTTAATGAGAGCAAGAAATTCCGCGATCCCGCCGACTTTGATTAAACACAGCACGGTAATCAAAATCGTGATTGGCATCAGGATAATGCCTTGAAGGAAATCCGTCGCGAGCCCGCCCCATGTTCCGCCAACCATGGAGTAGATCAACACGACTGCTCCCAGTGAGATAATCAGGATTTCCAAATTCAGTCCAAACATGGCCGAAGTGAATGTCGCGAGGCCGTAGAGCCAGATCGCCGGGGCGATCGCCGCAAAAATCGCGAAAATGTAAAATTGCAAACGAGCGAGAGGCTTGTGCCACCGCTGCTCGAACACTTGCGGCATCGCGTAGACCCGCATCTGCCGGAACCAGGGAGCAACCCACACCGCCACAAAACTGCCGGCTGCCACGGCCCAAAAGATAATCATGACCGACCATCCTGCGGAGAACGCCGCTCCGGCCGCTCCGGTAAAGGTCCACGCGCTAAAACTTCCCATGAAGGCGCTCATTCCGACCAACCACCACGTGCCTTTGCATCCACTGCGAAAGTAGTCGTCGGCGTTTGCATTGAGCCTGTTGAAAACAAAACCAACCCCGAGTAGCAGCGCGAAGTAGGCGACAATGGTCACGATGTCTACGGTGGTTATCATTGCGAACTAAGCCGTGGTGAAGGTGTGCGGATAGGGGCGTTTCCAGCCGCGCGCGGCGAAATCCAGATCCTCCCATGAAGGATCCATGCGCTTGTCCTGATGCCCATCACGAGTCGCTTTCATTACCCAGGTTGTGAGCGCTTGGTCGAGCTTCGCCTGGACTTCAAGACAGTCCGGATGGTTAAAGCGATTGCGCTGTTCCTCCGGGTCTTGCCGGAGATTGAACAGCAACGGATGGTCGCCTTCGGATTTGATGAGCTTCCAGTCGCCCCCGAGCGCCATCCAGCCGCTACCGAGACAACCGAATAATTCTTTGCGAACCTCCCCGTCGAATCCCAACCCGGGCAAGCAACGACTATGGTTCATGCTACGCGGCAAAGGAACGCCGGCAAAGGTCAGCATCGTCGAAGTGATATCGGTAAGCTCAGCCAGTTCCTCATTGAGGACAGCCCTCACACCTCCAGCAGGACGAACAATGAGGGGAATGTGCGTGCTGCTTTCGTAAAACGTGCCCTTTCCATTAAGTGAGTGATCACCGAGTGAGTCGCCATGATCGCTCGAGTAAATAATCACGGTGTTTTCCAGTTCACCGATTTCCTCCAACGTCGCGATGATTTTCCCGATCTCCTCGTCGACCGCTTCCACGAGTGCGACATAGTGCGCTCTAACGCGTTGCCGCTGGGCCAGAGTGACATCGGCGTAGTCAATTCCGTCCCAACTTCTACGATGGGCCGCAATGTTCTTCGCCTTCCAGACACTTAAATCACCCGGAACACTCCTCACCGGTTTCGGAATGCGCGATTCATCAACATTCCCGATTCGTTCAGGATCTGCATCGTAGGGGCAGTGCGGACTCGGAAATCCAACCATCATGGCAAACGGTTTTCCCGCCACTCGCTCCTGTTTCAGGTAGCGACATGCCTCGTCGCCGACAAACCGATCCCAGGAATGCTCCCCAGCATTGAGCGCGAGGATTGCCCCTTTGTTTTCCAGATATCCGGGATGCTCGTTTCCGGCATATTTCCTTGTTCCGTGTTTTTGCAGATGATCAGAATAGTCGTCCCGAATCTTGACCCACCGCTTGTCTTCACAGATCGAACGATGCCGAAATCCGAACGACGCGTCCCACGGATAAAAATGCATTTTCCCGACCGCGGCGGTATCGTAGCCCGCCGCCGCAAGGGCCTCCGGCCAGGTAATGATTCCACACGCCGCGAGATCGGGTCGGAGCCACTCGCCATTTGAAGTTACTCCGTTCCCCAAGGCGCTTCGTCCGGTGAGCAGGCCCGCTCGGGCCGGCACGCACAATGGAGATTGCGAGTATGCGCGGGCATATCTCACGCCTTCCTTCGCCAGCCGGTCGATATTCGGGGTGCGCACAAAGTCGGCCCCATAACATCCGATGAAATCGTGACGTTGTTGATCAGGCATCAGGAAAACGAGATTGGGAGGGGAGCGCATCGGTGTCAGGTGAATGAAATGGTGAACGTAAAATTGTAGTTTCCTGCCGGCAGGCGATATTGCGTGAGAGCATCGTTGCCGCACGCCGCATTACCCAAACCGCGTTGGGCAAAATCGATGTTAACGATGGTCTCCGTCCGCGGGGTCAATTCGCCGGGATGACGCGCCTGCATCAGGTCTGCGGCCGAGAAATGGCTCACAGAAAACTCCATCGGAGAGTCATACTCAAAGCGCACGCTCCTGCCCCCCGGCGTCGAAAGTTCGAACCAACGGACGTCAGTGTGGTTTCCGTGTTCCTGAGGCAGCAAATAGGGCACGAACTGGTCGGTTACGGTCGATTCGAAACGGCTGATCCAACCACCAGCCTTTCGATCGCAATACGTCTCCCAAGGTCCCCGACCGAACCAGACGATGCGCTCGAAGTCCGCCGGCAACGACAAGGTAAGGCCAACCCGCGGTAAATCGGGCAAGGCAGTATCCAGTTCAACCCGTGCATCACAGCGCATTCGCGCATCGGGCAAAACCTGCCAACCAAGGTGAAGGGCGCCACGGACACACTTCTTGAGCGAAATATCGTGAATCGTGGTGAAGACGCAACCGTCCGCTAGGTTTGTAGACACACTGGAAGATCTTTTTTCCAAAACAACCTGATCGTATCCTGCATCAATCCACCGCGTGAGCGCCTTGGTTTCATTGCCCGGTCCCAACAGACGCAGACCGTCATTATCAGTCGGGCAACGCCACAGGTTCAACGTGGGGGCGGACTTCAATAGCTCTTGTCCACGAAACGCCCACGATCGCCAGAGACCGCTGGTCCCATCCATCTCGCACTTCAAGGCAACGCCAGGCTTTCCATCCGGCGATTCTGCCTTCATCCCGCGTGCTGGAAACAGCAGAAACTGCTCCCACGCCATTTCTGCGCCAATGGGACAGAAAGTTTCTTCCTTGGAAGCGGAGAAGGAAAAGCGGATGAACGTTTCCGCTGCTTGCGCCGCCGCGAGCGACACCACGTCGGAATCAATCGCAAATTCCAAAGAATCTCCTGGATGAACATCGAGCGCAGGAAGCAGCCCGCTCGCAATCCGAAGACCACCCGACTCGATTACCCAACTACCCTTTAACCATTCAAGGGAGGTGAAGGACTGTTTGTTGTGCAGGCGAAATATCCCTTTCGCACCATCGATGGCCTCGAGCCGCAGAGGCTGCGCGAGCTTCTTGAATTCAAATGCTGCCGGGTGAGGCGTCCGATCCGGCCACACCAAGCCGTCCGCAACGAAGTTCGCATCATGCGGGGTCTCTCCAAAATCCCCGCCATACGCCCAGAATTCACGGCCACCCGGATCCGCTTTAACCAGTCCGTGATCGACCCACTCCCAAATGAATCCGCCCTGCAAGCCGGGCATGGTCTCAAAGAGGTCGAAATATTCGCGAAGGTTTCCATTCGCATTGCCCATGGCGTGGGAGAACTCACAGGCAATGCACGGACGCGGCTCTTCGGTGTGCGCAGAGACCTCAACAAGCCGCTCCAACGGTGGATACATTGGACAGATTAAATCGGTCACACTGAAATAATCGGGGCGGTGCGCGCCGGTGGCTCCCCACGCCCAGTTCATTTCACGTGTCGCACCTTCGTAGTGAATCAGTCGATTCGGATCGTAACGCCTGATCCAGCCGGCGAGCGCATCATGACTGGCCCCGTAGCCGCTCTCGTTACCGAGTGACCAGGCAATGATACACGCGTGATTTTTATCCCGTTGAATCATCCGCATCCCGCGATCCAGCCAGGCGGCGGTGTAGCGTGGATCATCCGCCAAACTGCTCCGAAAAGCATGGCATTCTATGTCCGCCTCGTCGATGACGTAGAGTCCGTGACGATCACACAGTTCGTAGAGATAGCTGTCGGCCGGGTAATGCGAACAACGAATCGCATTCATGTTAAGGCGCTTCATCAAACGCACATCGGCCTCCATCGTATCGCGCGGGACAGCGCGGCCTTCTCGATCATGATGGTCGTGTAGGTTTACTCCCTTGATCAGCACGCGCTGGCCATTGATCAGCAGAGAACGTCCGGTGATCTCGAGACGGCGAAACCCAATGTAAAACGCGTGGCGCTCATGGACCGTTTCGCCAAAACAAAGCTCCACGCGCGCGAGATACAGATTGGGATCCTCATGCGACCACAAAAAAGGCGCTGTTACAGGTCGGACGCCTTCAAGTTGCCACCACTTCCGAGTCTCGTCGTTAATCTTCGCATCGACATTGAGCGTCCAAGGTTCTGACCAAACAGAGTTCCCTTTGGGATCCGTCAACCGCACTGTCACCGTCCACCCCTCTTCCGGACGATCGGGAAAGCCAAGCCGAATTCGGAAGCGACACTTCGCGTCCGAGAGATTCCTTTCCAACAACGGTTCTGCGAAAATGTCGTCTATCCGAACCGGTGGCGTCGAACGCAGGAACACTTCGCGGAAAATGCCAGCAAGCCACCAGTGATCCTGATCTTCCAGGTAACTGGCGTCAGACCACTGCACGACCATGGCCGCAATCAGGTTTTTGCCTTCGCGCAACTCGGACGTGATTTCAAATTCCGCCGGAAGGCGTGAGCCCTTGCTCAATCCGATAAATTTCCCGTTCAACCAGACGCACAACACGCTTTCTGCGCCCCCAAAGTGCAGGACTGTGCGTCGGTTTATCCAATCCTTCGCGACGCTGAATTCCTTGCGATAAAGCCCTGTCGGATTTGAAGACGGCACCGCGGGCGGCGTCTCCCGAAATGGCATCTTAACATTTGTGTAGTGCGGCTGCCCAAAACCTTTCATCTGCCAATTGCTCGGCACCGGTAAGCTTGTCCAACCGCTGTCGTCGAAGTCAGGATGGACGAATCCATCCGGAGCGTCTTCCGGGCAACGTAAGAAAGAAAACCGCCACAGCCCATTGAGAGGAAAATACCAACGCGACGTCTCGCCTGAATCTGAAAACTCAACCCCATCGCGGGCAATCAAGCGCGGCCTGCTTTCCAGGCGGTTGAGGTTCATCAGCTCGGGCAGCAGATAGAATTTGCCGGGCAGTTCAGGGGGTAACGACACTCTCACACTTTAACAGAATCGCGTTTCTTATGGTTGTAATATTTTGACTTGATGTTGTATTTTTAGCGCATGACTTCCGCCAACAGGCTTTTCGCGAACGAAGGCATCGCGCGGCCGGAGTCCGTGAGATTTAGTTGTCTCGCACGCTAGATAAACCGTAGTTCGCCAGAATCATGAGCAACATCGCGAATGAAGAAATCGCCTTCCCGGTCCTCGAAGCGGCTCTTTGCTCTTACCCCCGACGGCTTCACGTTTTCCCGAAAACCAAAGTGCACGAGCATTCGTTCTTTGAATTGGCGTTCGCGCTCGAAGACGGGGCTGCTTGGGACTTTCCGGATCTTCGCAAGAGGGTTACCCTTCCCAAAGGATACTGGATTCTGACTCCCCCAAAAACCAGACACGCTGAATTCTTCACCCATCATCGCGATCCCCTGTTAGGCTGGATCGGATTTACAGTGCCGGCGGGCTGCTCGCTGGAGAGCGCTCTGGTCAACAGGGCGTTTCGAGCCTTTCGTTGCTTTTCGGGCCCCGATCATCCGCAGAAGCTTCTAGACGAAATATTAAATGAACAGGAGCACGCACTACTCTATTGGAAGCAAAAGCGACGCTTGGTGCTTCAGCGGCTAGTCCTTACTCTTATGAGGGACGCAAAAGAGGATGAAGTTCATCCTGCAACGATTGAGCGCGTCATCCCGCATCTTTCGGCGAATCTTCCGACTTATCTGGATAATGCAGCTTACTTTCTGGCTGAACATTTTGCCAGGCCGTCGGCCGTGACCGAGGTCGCTCAATTTTATCGCGTTTCTGAAACGCACTTCATGCGCTTGTTCAGGAGGCGGTTTAAGGTTTCGCCCAAAGCATTTCAAATGGATGCACGTAACGCAGAAGTTAAGCGCCTTCTTGAAAGCACGGACAACGATCAGCTTTCTATCGCCGTGCAGTGCGGATTTCATGATGCATCGCACCTCTCAAAGTTTTTTAGGAAACGCAACGGCATCACACCGCAAGCCTTTCGCGAGAGAGTTTCCAAATCAGAGAAGGCTCAATAGCCGGCTAGGATCGACGCTTCGTTGATCTCGCGAAACAGGGAACGTCAAAGTCTGGAATATACAACAGCGGCTTCAGTAGTTACAATGCCGTAGGCTTTAACAATAGTGGGTAATCTGGTGTTTTTGGGCGATTGAAACGCTACGCTCTCCAGATATCGGCTTGGTTTCGATGCTTCTATGCGGGAATGCAGAGCTCGCCTGTTAATCGCCTACAGGCTCGTGACGTTCTGCAATTTTACCGCCGCAGTTCCAGTTGCTGCATGGCGGTCGCCGGCACGGAGGTTTGTCAGCGCTGGCGGCGTCACATGGCGCCGACCATGCAAGTGAATTCAGACTTCAGTCCCGTCCACGTAGCCGGCCAGTCGTTTGTCGCTGGCCCTGTGACCGGCTATGGCCGCCGGACCGGATGCAAGCCGGGGCTAGTAGCGAAATTCCATTCCTTTCGTCCATGGTGAATAAAATTTTCAAGTCTGCGCAAATGGACGAACTCAACGACCTGACGGAGGTCGCAGAGCGACGGCTCACCAAACTGGGTGGTCGGCTGCGGGATAATCTGGTCCCGCCCCTGTTGCGTAGCCTGCCGGAAAGCGACCGGTCTGCCTGGCGAGCCGACCTCGTAGCCGGCCTGACGATTGCCGCACTCACCATTCCTCAATCTGTCGCCTTCGCCCTGCTGATCGGCATCCCCGTGCCCGCCGTCATCGCCTGCGCGATCGTGGGCACGGTGATTTGTTCCCTCTATTGCTCTTCGCGCCATCTCGTCTTCGGCCCGACCAACACTATCAGCCTGATTCTCGCAGGAGCGCTGCTCACTCTCGCCGACAATCCCCTCGACCCGCTTCAAAAGGTGCTCCTCATCGGGTTCTTGATGGGCACCTTGCAACTGGCCGCCGGCCTCACCGGTTTCGGCAAGATCACGCAATTTGTCTCACGTTCCGTCATCGTCGGCTACACCACCGCGGTCGGCACCCTCATCGCCATCGGCCAGATGGGCAATCTCTTCGGCATCGCCCGAGGCCCGGAGGTAAGTCTGCCCGGCACCCTCAGGCACCTCGCCGCGAACGTCATCACGTTCAACTTCAACGAGGCCACGGCCGTAGTTGGCCTCGGCAGCCTGCTTCTCATCATCTGGCTACGCCGGTGGCGGCCCCGCTGGCCCGACGGCCTGCCCACCTTGATCCTTGCAGGATTGGCCTCATGGGCCTTGCATCTCGATGAACACGGTGTGGGTGTCGTGCGCGACTTGGGCGAGATTTCGGGCGGCGTGCCTTTCTTCACCGGTTTTCCGCTCAATGCCGACGGCCTCGCGTTGCTGCCAAGTATCACCAGCGTCGCGATTGCGGCCGCCGTCCTGGGCATGCTCGAGTCGGTCACCATCGCCAAGAGCCTCGCAACCAAAACGGGCCAGCGCATCGATCCGGATCAGGAACTCATCGGCATGGGACTGGGTAATCTGATCGGCGCGGGTTTCGGCGCCATGCCCGGCTCCGCCTCCTTCCTGCGCAGCGCCGCCGGCCTCCAAGCCGGGGCGCGCACCCAGTGGGCCGTGATCACTGGCAGCGCCGTGGTGCTCTTGCTCGTTCTGTTGCTCGCACCGTTACTGGCCTATATCCCTATTGCCGCCATCGCCGCCTACCTGATCGTCATCGCTATCCGGCTCTTCCAACCTGCGCAGATCTTCATCGTCCGCCGCTCCACGCGCGCCGACGCCATGGTCTTCTGGGTCACACTGATCGCCGCCCTCTTCCTGCAACTCGACACCGCCATCTACACCGGCATCGGCATCTCCCTGGTGTTGTTCCTGCAAAAGGCCAGTGCGCCCACTTTGCTGGAGCACGCCTTCGACGAACAGGGCCAGCTGTCGCAGATCGACGCTCCTGCCGAGCGCAATCACCCGCAGGTCTCTATTGTGCACGTGGAAGGCGATTTGTTCTTCGGAGCGGCGGACCTCTTCCAGGAAGGCGTCCGACGGCTCGCCGAGGACCCGAACATCCGCGTATTCATCCTGAGGATGAAAAACGCTCGGCATCTCGACGCGACAACGGTCATGGCGCTGGGCCAGTTGCTCGACTACCTGCAATCGCAGGACCGGCATCTGCTCATCTCCGGGGTCCACGGCGATGTGGCCGTCGTGCTCAAGCGTAGCGGCCTGCACGCCAAGATCGGGTTGGACAATCTCTTCCCCGCCGAGGAAAACTCCACGATGGCCACCAAAAAGGCCCTTCAGCGCGCCCAAGATCTCATTGGCGTCAAACCCGACCTCCGAGTCTTTTATCAACGATCCGCTGCCGCTCCGTAGACGACCGTCTCTCGTCGCCTCTTCCCATGTCACTTTCAACGCAGCCCGGTCCGCCCCCGCCCAAGGCCAAGGCACCTTTTCACCTGATGACCAAGCCCATTGGGTCGCGGGGCAACCTCGACTGCAGCTATTGTTTCTATCTAGAGAGGGAAAAACTCTACACCGACGTCGGCGGAATGCGCATGAAGCCCGAGGGGTTGGAAACGTATGTCCGGGATTACATCGCCGCACAGCCTGGCCCGGTCGTCAGCTTCGCCTGGCTGGGCGGCGAACCGACGCTGCTCGGAGTAGACTTCTTTCGCACCGCTACCGCCCTGCAGGCCCAATACGCCAACGGGAAGACCATCGAGAACGCCTTTCAGACCAACGGTGTCCTCTTGGATGACGAGTGGGGCGCGTTCCTCCAACAACACCGGTTTCTGCCGCAACTCGCCCGCGGCGTCTTTGGCCAGCACCGCGAGCATCCGGGCGAACAGCCCACTGGCACACCAGCGTCGGTAACGCGCATAGACCGAGGACCACGGTCCGTAACGCTCAGGCAGATCCCGCCACGGCAGACCGGTGCGCAACACGAAGAGGATAGCGCTGAGCATCAGCCGGTCGTCCTTCGGTGGTCGACCCCGTCGTCGCCGTCGAGTGGGACATTTTGTAGCAGTCGCGCGACGACTGCGATCAGATCAATTTTTTTAGCCGCGCCCACCGCGGCTCCGGGATCATCCGACGATCTGAACAGAACATGGTCCCGCTCTGACTCCTGTCCTCATTACCGGTTCCGCCATTTTGCAAACACACCCCTAGCTATCTGCAAGCACGGCCCGACTCATCGGTCGGCTCAACCCGAACGTCGGTAACAAGGGGCCCGAGAAACTTGTCACCCTCCGCAAACCTGGCGGAATCTCCGATGCTGATCTGCGCGGCCAGGCCTTGGCTGACCGCAAGGTAGACCGCATTTAGGTGGTGGCCGCGCACCCTGACTTCGTGGGCAGCGAAAACGACCACACAATTTGTCTCGTCCTCGGATAATTCGGCGCGAAGCAGGAGCGCATAGGGCAGAGCGATCTGCTGACGGTGGGACTTCAGGCGCAAGCAAACGGCGGGGACATCCTGGGTGACAAGACAACCGGGATTGCGGGGTTGGTCTGCGCCCGGGAATTTGGGTTTTAGTCCGCTCATAAGCGCATGCGCATGCCTTGGTCGGGGGCTTCGGAATGGCGGTGACCCGGTGAATAGTCCTCCGACGCATGGGAACAAACCCGCTCCACGGCCCGCACCGGGATGCGATGGATTTCTGGCGGAGGCAGAAATCGGACATCCGGTTGGGCAACGAGATAATCGACGACTTGCGCACGCACCTGTTGTAGGTAATTCCAAGCGCGGGCCAAATGGGTCCGTAGATCGGGACGGAATGATCTGGTGAATTCCAACGCGCTCGTGCGAGCTTCAGATCGCAGGCCCGCCGCATCGAGAAAATCTTCGCGATCAGGCACGAAGATTCGGACCGATTCACGACCGCGGGTAGCAGCGACATAAAGACCCTCACGGGAAGCGGCGCCGGCGAGGAAGACCTTATCCACGGTGACGCCCTGGGAAGCGTGCGATGTTAGCGCGTAGCCGTAGGCGACCTGCCGGGTATGCAGGGTGGAGCCGTCCTGCAGCACGATCTGACCGGCGGCATTGACGGACTGAACCATCACCACGGCTCCGTTCGCCAACCGACGAATCTGCCCAGATGGGGATTCAACGCGGGCGATGGAGCGGAGCCGCAGCCGGTCGCCGGCCGTGACAGGATTGGGACGCTCTTCGCACACCGTCCACGTGAGTCCGGATTGGCAGGGAGATAGCGACAGCTCAGTGGTGCCGCGCGTCGCAATGATCCGACGTTTTTCTTTGCGAAGCACGCGCAATTCGTCGCCGCGCGAAAAATGCTTGGTGTCCTTGTGCGCCACCAGCACGTCACCCGGCCGGTAGTTGCGAATGTTCTTCTGCTGGGCGTGGGTCCAGTCCTTCGCCCGCAGCGCCACGAACTTCTGGTCCTCGCCCGTGAGTTGTCCATTGGTTCGCAGGCGGTGCCGGGCGATGACGTTCAGTTGGTCGATTTCGGTCCAGGTGGGCGCGACCATCAAGGCCGTCTTGGCGCGCTCAGCCTGTCCGGTAGCCGTGCGCACCAACTTCGTTTCCAGCGTGGCTTGAAACCATTCGCGAACCATGTGCTCGCGGCGGAGCGCGGGATTTTCGATTTCGACCACGGCTCCCATGCGGTCCAGTCGCTTGAGTCCGGCCGCCACCCGACCGGCGGCCAGATCCTCCGCCGCGGCCTTGTAGGCGGGGTTGACGGCCTGTCGGTGGACCTCGCTCAAGGTCACAACCCGGACCCTCGTTTCCCGCTCGATGATCCGGGCGGCGTCCCCAGCCTCGACACTCTTGTGCTGGGCGGAATCGCCCACGAGGAGCAACCGGGCCTGCTGCTTCTCGGCGATGTCCACCAATTGCTTCAACTGGCGGACGGAAAGCAGCCCGTATTCGTCAACCACCAACACGCTGCGCTTGAGTGATTGCTGAAGGCTCTCGTCCACCAACAATCGCTGAACGGTGTGCGCACCGCCCAAGACATGGCCCGCGCCGGAATGACCGGCGGCGCCCTGTCGCTGGCCGTCCTCGTGCAGGATTGTCACGGCCTGGGTGCTTGGGGCGAAGCAGGCCATCCTGCAGTCAAACCGGGTGACGCCCTCGATCAGGGTGGCCAAAGTCTGGGTCTTGCCTGTGCCGGCCCGGCCTCGGAGGACTGTGACCACGTCCCTCGAATCAAGCACCTGCTCCACGGCTTGCCGCTGTTCGCGTGTGAGATGGCCGCCTTCGGCGTAGGCCACAAACCCGAAGCCACTGTCATGACGACCAACCCCGGCATTGAGCCGGTCCACGAGGCTGCGTTCGAGGTCCAAGGCCGCCTGCGTGGAAACCTGCCCCTCCGCCCGTAGTAGGCGATCATCGACCGCAATGGCCGCCTTTGCCTCCTCCAATGAGTGCTGGCCGTAAGCCTCCCGGAGCACAGTGGCCGTGAATTCCTGCTCGGAAACGACCGTGCGGCGCTCGAACAGATGTTCGGCCGCGCGCGCAATCGCTTCGCTCAGGGCAAGCCTCTCGGGCGGCCCGGAGCAAAGGGCTCCGGTTTTGAGGGCCTGGAGCTGCGCCAATTCACCCTCGTTCACTTGGGCCAATTGGCCTTGGCGCACCTCATCCGGAGTCAGCTCATATTGCTTAGCCGCGCGGTTTTCTCGAACAAGGAGGGCAATTTCATCGCGGGAAAGTTCGCGGCCAAGTTCGACCTCGCGGACCTTGATGGCGGCATCGCGCTGCTGCGCCCGTTTTGAAAAGCGTTCGAGTAAATCTGAAGATACACCGGCCAGTTCGAAGCCGTGATCCCTGCGTTCGATGGCATAGCCGAGCCGTTGGACTTCCCGAGCAAGGGCATTGCGGTAAACCTCCGTCAGGTAACGGGTGTTTTCAAAGATGGCCGAGCTTTCCAAGGCCATGAGTCGGCCTGTCTCACTTGCCGTCACGTTGAAGACGAAGGAGTGGGAATGCAGGTGCGGGTCCAGCGCCCGGCTTTCGCCGTGGCGGAAGACGGCAGCGGCGATGCCACCGGAGGCGACATGACGCTTGTTCAGGCCCCGACCGGTCTGGTGCCGGGCGAAGGATTCCAGCTCATGGAGAGCCTTCCGGACCGCGGTTTCATGGGCAGCGATCAGCCGGTCATCTCCCCCGATGAAGGCTTGGATCGAGACCGACTTGGGGGCGTTAAACACGGCATCGTAACCGGCCCGCCGGCCGGCGGCCATGCGCTCGGTGAGCTGTTCGTCCGTCAGAGCGTGGCGGTTGGCGGCAATACGCTCGAACGCCTCATCAGTGATCGCCGCTCCTTCGGCGAGCCCCACGGCGGCGCAGAGCCGCCCCTGGCAGTGGCCCTCCACCTTCATGCCTTGGGCATAGTAGTCGGCTTGCCGGAGGTATTCCCCCAGGGCTTTGCCGAAGCCTTTCACCATACGAATCGTCAGCATCCCCCACCTCCGGAAACCCAACCCGAACTGATCGAACAAATATCGCTCAAAACACCTGAACTCAACCACTCCAAACACTCACCGAAGACAAAACACTCACACGATGAAGCAACGAAGACATTCCACCAACTCATCCATCTGAAACTCACATCAACAACGAAACCTGAATAACCAGACCACTGACCGACCAAAACCAAAAGAAAACAATGAGGAATGACACCAACGTCCAAGCGTTGCCGCTTAGATTGCGCCCGAGGCGCTCCCCTTGCGCTACCCAAGCACCACGCATACAGTGACCCATTCACCACCATGTCGCTGCCCATCCACTCCCCGCTTGCCACCACTCGACCCACCACGCTGTCCCAAGCCGTGGCCCAGGCGCGACACCCGCGCAACCACGCGACCGCCCAGTTGGAACCGCATCGCGAGGAATTGCTGCGGTTGGCCCAAGCCGGCGAATCGGCCGAGTCGCTGGTCGGCGGCCTGTGGTTGATCGGTATCGAGATCGGCCGCGAAACCATGCGGCGGTGGCTCCAACGGGAATTAGGCCGCAGACCGGCCAAGCGGTCCCGGCGGCAAAAGCCGGTGAGAGGATCGCGAATCGGGGCCATCTCCACGCCGACGAACCCGGTTGCCGCAGGGCCAGTTTTGGCCCCGGTAGCACCAGCGGATCGGGTCGCTGCCTCCCCGGCATCTCCAGCCGCCACGCCCACGCCGCACCCCGGCCCGGCACGCGGTGGCGCCAATGATCCGGTGCCACAAGGCACGAGGTTTATCCGCCCAGGCGAAACGCCATTGGAAGCCTGGCGCCGGCGGCAGGCCGAGGCAGGAGCTGGGACCTGTAACACGAGCGCAGCAACGGAGAGCGGACAGGAAAAGGTAATCGTCACCCCACCAGCCTAACGGACACGAACCCCAGGAGGAGCGCGCACAGCGAACATCAGTTCAATCCGTGTTCGCTCCAGGCGAACATGGATCGGCCATCCGGGGCCGGCACGGACCATGGATCGGCTTCGCGGAGCCGTTCCGTCAGGGCGGCATGAAGCGAGACCCGCACGGATTGGTCAGACAGGTAGCCGGGGGCTGTCGAGTTGAACCAGCGGACCAGCTCACGGATCTTCTTACGGCTTCGCTTCGCCAGCATCCGGTAGTGTGGCTCCTTCGCGGCATACCACCCCCAGCGGTGTTGGTTGGTTTCCCACCAAAGGGCCACGGTTCCTTCCAACTTCAGTTTGGACCGTCTGGTGCCCTCGCGGCGAAGGCCGGGCAGCGCGTCGAGCAGATACCCCTCGGCCGGATGACCGTGCAGGAAGATTTGTTGCAGCCGACGGTGAAAGGCACCCCACCACGGCGGATGGATGCGCGCCAGACGTGCGGCCACCGCGTGCGTGGGTTCATCGGCAAAACAGGTGTCCGTGATCACGCGTGGGTCGCGTGTCGCCCAAAAGGCCTTGGCTGTTTTACGCCGGATATCCTCCACATGAGATTTGTGCTGGCGCTGCGTTTCAACGAAGGCGGCCTGTAATTGTTCCATCCTGTTGCGGAGCGTCACGACGGTTTCCGATTCATCGGCGCCTCCTGGGCACTGGGCGCGCCGTTCTGAGAAATAAGCGTGCTGGGCAGACTCCATTTCGTCCCGGAGCGACTGATAGGCCGGGCCGCCAGCCTTCTCGAAGGCGGGTTCAGTCACTCGCTCTTGGGCGAAGTCAAGCCGGCCGACCCAGCGGTGGAGTTGCCGATGACGAATTGCCGCGCTGATCTCGGTGACGAAGGGTGCCGCCAGCTCCGGACGGCCTTCAAGGCAGGGCGGAATCTTCGTAGCCCGCCAAACGCGGCTCACCGCCCAATCCGAAAGGACTTGGGTCCAGGAGTTGAATCCTCTGGGCATCTTGGGTTGCAAAAGACCGGTATTATACCACAGGAGGCGATTTTCGCCAGCGGCGGTGCGGGCCGGCACTGGGAACACCCTCCCGTCGGACTCCGCGCGAGCGCTCTCCGTCCTCCGGGAGCGTGTTCCTTTCACGGCCGGCGATGGCCGGGAACGACTGCGGGAGGTCGGGGCGCGGCCCGCTGGCGCTCGCGCCCACCGCACCTGCGGCGCGTGGGCGCGGCCGACCCCGACCACCCGCAGTTTGCCCGGGTGGGAGCATCCATACGCACGGCTCTGCGAGGCTGCATTTGGTAGATAATAAGGCCATTGACAGCGTTGATTAAGCAGCGGAGCTAGACGCTCGAATATGAGCGATTGCGGATGCAGTTTCGAGGCACGCGACGCGGAGCAACGGAAAGTGCTGATGCGGCTGCTTACGATCAACGGCACGATGTTCGTGACGGAAATGGTGGTCGGACTGCTGGCCCATTCGACGGGCGTCATGGCTGACTCACTGGACATGCTGGCCGACGCCTTGGTCTACGGCACGGGACTCTACGCGATCGGGCGGTCCGCCATGACCAAGCACCGGGCGGCCTTTTGGAGCGGCATCTTCCAAGTGGTGCTCGCCGGTTCCATCCTCGTCGAAGTGGCGCGGCGGGCCATTTACGGGAGCGAGCCGAATTCGACGCTCATGATGGCCGTCTCCATGGTGGCGTTGGCAGCGAACGCTTACGGCCTGAAACTGCTCTCGAAGCATCGGAACGGCGAAGTGCACCTGCGGGCAAGCTGGATATTCTCCCGCAGCGACGTGATCGCGAACGCCGGCGTCATCCTGGCCGGTGTGCTGGTGGCGGTCACCGACTCGCGGTGGCCGGACCTCATCGTGGGCACCGCGATTGCCGCGGTGGTCCTGCACGGTGGACGCGAAATCCTCCGGGAAGCGAACGCATGAGCGCCTGACTAAACCTTTGACCTGCCGCACGCTCGACGGAGTGAACGCGACGATAAACTCAGCCACAAAAGGCTGGCCGGACCAGCAGGACCGCGCCGACCTGAGTCCGCCGACTGGAGAACACGTTAGCCCTGTTTCTTGTGGGGCGGCGATTCCACCAATGCGACGCTGATCAACCGAACGGCGGCATCGATTCCTTGCATCCTCTGCTCCGTGGCGGTGCGCCGCTTGATCGGGATCGGCGATTTGGACGCATGCTTGCGCCATTGCTCGCACCGCAACCGAAGCTCGTCAGCCAAGGCCTGGAGCAAGATCAGCAGATCCTCCGCCTCGCTCCTCCCCAGTTCGACGACCGTGTGCTGTTTGACGCTGCAAGACCGCAGGCCAAAACCGGTGGCGATTCCCGTTCCTTCCAGATGAGACAACAGATCGAAAGGCAGCCGCACGATCACGCCGGGAAATTGTGGCCGCCCCGGGGGCGCTCCCCGGGACGGCCGGCCCGTTGTGCGCGCGTCGCGAGACGATGGCATCAGGACGAGGGTGACCGGGCTTCCGCGTCAGGTCCCGTGCGCGGCGGGAGCAGGGCAAGACCCTGCTCAAGTTCAGCCAACAGTTGCGTCCACTCAAAAGGCTTGTGGAAGACCATCCTCCCGCCCGCTTTGGCGCAGTCCTCATCGAGTTCCCGGTAATGAATGCCGGTCATGAACCAGACCTGGAGCTGTCGGCCCGTCTCCCGTGCGACCGCCTGCAATTGGGCGCAGGTCTGAAAGCCGTTCATCCCCGGCATCTGGATATCCAGCAGGACACCATCAATCTGCTCCCGGCGGTAAGTTTCCAATGCCGCCAGGCCCGAATCGGCCTTGAAGGTCCGGTAACCGCAGACCTCCAGGTAATAGGCGACCGAGATGCAGACCGAAGATAGATCGTCCACCACCAACAGGGTCCGGGGCGGTGCTGCTCTTGGTGGCACTCCGCTACCGTCGGTCCCGACGGCGGGTTGCGGTTCCCCGATCATGGCCTGTAGAGGGCCATCTCCGGTTGAGGGGTTTGGGGGACGATTATTTTGGGCCATGACAATCTTGGGGAACACCACACTACGCTGGCCCGGCGCGTGCGGTGTCGGCAGTTTCCGGCTGAACCAATCGGAATCAACCGCAAAGGAGGAAGATCAGGGGAAGGTTAGGGCTGGGTGCGGGAGATCGGTTGGAGAATTTTTGAGGGGACCGCCGGCCGGGTATCTTCGACTGCCCGCAGCAGTTCCGCCAGCGCGATGTTCTTGGAGAATATGCCGTCCACGCGTAGGCCACGATAGCCATGTTCCTCCTCCGGTTTCAGCAGTGACGTATAGACGTAGATCCGCCCGCGAAAGGTCGTCTGGCGCAGAAGCTGGACCAGTTCCAGCCCGGTGAATCCGGGCATCCGATGGTCGGTGATGACGACGTCGATGCGGTCCATTTCCTCGAGCAGGATGTCCCAGGCTGCGTGTCCGTTCTCCGCCGCGCACACCCGGTGCCCCGCCGACTCCAGCAGGCCCGTGACCGCTTCACGGAAGAAGCGGTCGTCTTCGGCGCAGAGGATGTGGAGCAGTCGTTTTTGGGGTTCTGAAACACTCATTATCATAAATCACCGGATTTGCGGAGGTGATATGCGTTTGGGACAAGGTGTGGCGCAAGCAAAAACACACTCACAGTGTGTATATAGATATGTGCTTTTTCGTTACGATGAACGCTTGCGTCAGACCATACCCAGAGCATTCGGTCGCGTCCTGCGTTCCCACAGGGAGCGCAGAAAATGGAGCCAGCTACAGTTGGCGGAGAAGGCGGACCTTCATATCAACATGATCGGTATGCTTGAACGAGGGGAGAGAGGCCCGAGCTTGGAAACCGTGTTTCAGTTCTGTGAAATCTTTGAAGTTCCAGTGGATCGGTTCATGGCCGCAGTCGCCAACGAGCTGGAAATAGATTGATCGGTGACGAAGATATCAGCGCCTTTCACGTCACCCCGCCGTCTGAAGAACGTGACCGGTCAGAATATCCACCGCATCCGGATGGCGGCCAAGCCCAAGATCACCCATGACGACATGGCAGGTCGCCAAGCCCGACACGGCCTATAGCTATCCCAGCCACAGATTGCGAAGATCGAGAGCGGCCAGAGGCCCCTGCGCGACTTCGAGGTGGCCGCATTTGCCCGGGCTCTGAAAGTGCCTATTCAGACCTTGTTCAACGGCGTGTAGGGTCGTCCGGTCGGTTTGTCCTTACCGGGGAGTTGACCCCGCCTCCAGCAACCCGCCATCGCTTTCCCGACCGGTCCGACCACGCTATGCTACGCGGTTCATTATGCACAGCCAGCCAGCTGATCTATATGGACAGCTAGAGGAGGTTGCTTCGCCCTGACTTCGACGTGACGCGCAAGACTCCTGCCTGCTGGCGATTCTCGAAGCCTTGTGAGGTCTCTTGCCTCGTCCGGAATCATCGTTCGATGGCCCACAGCGCCGGGCAGGTTGTTCTCTTCTGCCGGTGCTGGCAGGCGACAACCAGTTTGCTCAGCACCCGCCGCAGGCGGCGCATCTCCTGCATCCGCCGGTCGAGGTCCGTGAGCTTCAACTCCAGCAGGTGCTTCATCTCCGCGCACGACTCCCCTGGCAAAATCCGCAGGTCAAGCAATTCGCGGATTTCCCGCAGGGTGAACCCGAGTTCCTTGGCCGACCGGATAAAGCGCAGCCGGAGCAGGGCCTCGTCGTCAAAGTCGCGGTATCCCGAGTCCGGCCAGCGATGCGCATCGGGCAGCAGGCCCTCGCGTTCGTAAAAACGGATGGTTTGCACGTTCACTCCGGCGGATTTCGCGAGTTCTCCAATGGTCATGAAGGGGGCGGTTGACCTTATACCATACTACAGGGTGTATAAGTGTCGCCATGCAAAAGTCGCGTTTTTCCTGGACCCTAGCCGGCGGTCTTCTCGCCGGATTCGCCGCGTCCCTCTGCTGCGTGGGGCCGCTGGTGTCGCTCGGCTTGGGGCTGGGTAGTTTCGCGGCGTCGGCCTGGTTCGCACAATGGCGGCCGGTATTTCTCGGGCTCACCTTCGCCCTGCTGGGACTCGCCTGGTATCTGACCTACCGTCGGCCAAAGACCGACTGTGCGGACGGTTCCTGTGCCCGACCGCCCGGCAAGGCGGCGCGGCTCAGCCTGTGGCTGGGCACGCTGATTGCCCTGGCGGCGGCGATCTACCCCGCGCTGCCCGCAGCCCATCGGCCGACTGTGGCGGCGGTGGCGGCCGGGGACGCCAGCTTCAGCGTTTCGATTCCGTCCATGGATTGCCCGCCTTGCGCCACCGGGATCGAAGCCAACCTACAACGCGCTCCGGGCGTAAAGCGGGCAACCGTTGATTTTGACAGCAAACGGGCGGTCATAGCTTACGATCCCGCTGTCACCAGCCGCGACCAGTTGCTCGCCCGGATCGACGCCACCGGATTCCAAGCCGAGCGCTCTTCCATCAAATAATCTCACCATGTCCGACTGCTGCTCAACCCAACGAACCTCCCCGACGCAGGGAAGCGGCACCGGCCGCTCGGGCGCCGAGGGCAAACACCTGCTAATCGTGGGCGGAGGCGGAGCCGCCTTTGCTGCCGCACTGAAGGCCTCCAGCCTCGGGGCCAGAGTCACGATCATCAACGACGGACTGCCCATGGGCGGCACCTGCGTCAACGTCGGGTGCGTGCCGTCCAAGACGCTCCTGCGCGCGGCCGAGTCGCTGCATCGCGCGCAACACCCACCGCCGTTCGCCGGCATCAGCACGTCGGGCCGGCTCGAAGACTTTTCCGCGGTCATGCGGCAGAAGCGCGAGCTGGTCGAGCAGCTCCGCCAGGCCAAATACGCCGACGTGATCGGCGACGATCCGAATATCACCTTTCGGCGCGGGCGGGGCAAACTGGTTGATAACCGCACGGTCAGCGTGGATGGCGAGCACCTCCACGGCGATGCCGTGCTGATCGCAACCGGCGCGCGGCCCGCCATTCCCGCCATCCCCGGCCTTGCGCAGGTCGCCTATTTGACGAACGAATCGGCCTTCGAGATGACGGCTTTGCCGGCTTCACTGCTCGTGCTGGGCGGTCGCTACATCGCCTTGGAAATCGCCCAGTTGTTCGCCCGGCTCGGCACCCGGGTGACCGTGTTGCAACGCTCTGCGCGGATCCTGCCCGATCAATCGCCGGAGTTGACCAACGCGCTCACCGCTTACCTCGAAGCCGAGGGCATCCGCGTTGTCACCGGAGTGCAGTCGCAACGGGTGGCCGAGCAGAACGGCGAGGTCGTTTTCGAGGCGACCGTCGGAGGCAAGTCCGAGCAGTTTCGCGCCGAACGGCTCCTCCTGGCGACGGGCCGCCAGCCCAACATCGACAGCCTCGGACTGCCCGCCGTGGGCGTCCTCACCGACGAGCGCGGATTTGTGCAAGTAGACGACATGTTGGCTACACCCGCGAAGGGAGTCTTCGCTGCCGGTGACGTGATCGGCGAACCCATGTTTGTCTATACAGCGGCCTACGAGGGCGCGCTCGCGGCGGAGAACGCCCTGACTGGTGCCGGGCGCACCCGCGACTACACCGCGCTGCCTTGGGTGGTCTTTACTGATCCCCAGGTCGCGGGCGTCGGTCTCGACGAAGCGGAAGCCCGGAAGCAGGGGATTCCGGCCGAGGCGGTGACCCTGCCACTCGCCCAAGTGCCGCGGGCCATCGCCGCGCGCGATACCCGCGGATTCATCCAACTGATTCGGAACCCCGAGACCGATCAGGTCCTCGGGGCACGGGTGCTCGCTCCCGAAGGCGGCGAACTGCTCATGGAAGTCGCCCTGGCGATCCGCCACGGCCTGACCGTGCAATCGCTCGCCACGGCGTTTCATCCCTATCTGACGCTCGGCGAAGGCATCAAACTCGCGGCGCTTTCCTTCGGCAAGGATGTGAAAAAACTGAGTTGCTGTGCCGCCTAACGCCTGCGGCTGTTCTGAGCATGGAGCGCGGTCACCGCGACGGAAACGCCTTAGCCGCCCTGACATGAAGCGTGGCGGGTTTATGCTCATCTCCGCACGAGGAGCCGTGGTGGCCTATTTTTGTGACAGCAATAGCCAGTGATAATGGTCAATGCTGTCGGAAAATAAACTTGGCGGAGATTGGCCGTATTCGTCGCGGCTTTTGGCCGTATTCGTCGCTTCTTTGTTGCTGGGGACGGGGTTGGTTCGGGGAGTGGGCGGGCGTTGCAGGGAGTCGCCGGAGCTCCGCGCATCGGCTCCCGATGCGCTGCCTACGGTGTGTCCGGCCTCGAGGCCGGCACACCTATCTGGGGGCTCGGGCCGCCCCCAGCCCCGGGCCTATTTTTCCACGCACTGTATGTTCGCGCCAGCTGATAGATTTGAACCCGAGCCCAAAGGATACTGTCATGGCGGCGACCATGAAACTGCTGCACGTTTCCGATCTGCATTTCCGCGTCCACTGGTTCGAGTGGGTGGCAGCGCAGGCGGCGCAATTCGATGCCGTGTGCTTCAGTGGAGACCTGCTGGATGTCTTCCCGAACGCGAGCATCGGCCTTCGAGCACAGTGCAAATGGATGCGCACTTGGCTCGGGAATTTTCCCGGGAGGATGTATGTGTGCAGCGGTAACCACGATTGGTGGCCGCCGCAGGAGCACGTCAGCGACAACGATACGCAGGGCGGTTGGCTGAAGAAGGCCGCCGGCCCGAAGGTGCGCGTCGATGGCACGTCGGAAATCTTCCAAGGGTATCGTTTCGTTTGCTGCCCTTGGTTTGGGGTTCCGGTGGTTCCCGGCTCCGAACCCGCCGTGGTGCTCGTGCACGCCCCGCCACTGGGCACACCGCTGTCCTCCGATTTGGGCCACGAGGCGGGCGATCCCGAAGTGACTGCGGCCGTCATGAAGCTGCCGGCCGGAAGCTTCGTTCTTTCGGGACACATCCATGATCCCAAGCGCTGGTGCCACCGCCTCGGCCCGGCGTGGTGTTTCAATCCGGGCGTGGATTTCCAGGCGCTGGAGCCGAATCACATCGTCATCGATACGGCGGCCGGGGAAGCTGAATTTCACGGCCGGGGCTCTATTCAGTGGGTCTCACTAGCGATTAAGAAACGGTAATATAATATCGACTAACGGCATAATATGACGATAGTCGCTGCTATGTTATCGCTAAGAAGCGCTCCGGAAGTCGCCGCTGAACTCGCCCAACGGGTTCGAGCGCGGCGCTTGCAGCGCGCCTGGACCCAAGCGGAAATGGCCCGGCGGGCGGGGATCAGGGAGGCGACCTATGTCCTGTTCGAGCGCACGGGCAAGATTTCACTCCTCCGGCTTTTGAAGGTGCTCGACATGCTGGGCCTGCTGGAAGAGTTCGACCGCATCGCGCGTGAGCCGGATTTGTCCACCGTGACGCTCGCTGAATTAGTGAAACCGACGCGGCAACGGGGCAGCCGGAAACGCCCATGAGCCAGATCACTGTCAGGTATCTCGGGCAAAGAGTGGGCCGTCTGGCGGAGACGTCGGCTGGCCTGGCGTTTGAATACGATCCCGGCTTCATCGCCACCGGCCACGAACTGTCCCCGTTCAATCTGCCGTTGCGGCCGGGCGTCCAAACCCGGGGCGGCCAGAAGTTGCCCGGATTGTTTGATGATTCCCTGCCCGATGCGTGGGGCCGGCGCGTGATGCTGGAGTGGTTTCGGCAGCAGGGGACCGCCGAGCACCAGGTGACGCCACTCGCGATGCTCGCCTTTGTCGGCGCCCACGGCATGGGGGCGTTGACCTATGAACCGGCGCGGGACGCCTCCGAGCATCCCTGGACCGCCGTGTCCTTGGACGCGCTGCAAGCGGCGGCCATGCGGGCGGAGCAGGCCGGAGAAATCGACCTGAACGTCTTGGCGGGAGTGGGCTCGTCCGCCGGCGGTGCCCGGCCGAAGGCGCTGATCGCACTGTCGCGGAAAGGCTCGGCTCGCACGCTCGCCGGCGCCGGGGAGGTGCCGACAACCCATGACGCCTGGCTCGTGAAGTTCGACACCAGCCCCGACAATGCGCATGGACCGATGGAGGAAGCCTATGCCCTGATGGCGCGGGCGGCCGGTGTCGAGATGCCCGAGACGCGGCTCCTCGAAACCAAGCAGGACGGCAATGTGCGGCGGCATTTCACGGTGAAGCGTTTCGACCGCGAGGGCGCGGAGCGCATCCATCACCACACCCTCGCCGCCATGCTGCAGGTGGGCGGCGGCGATTTGAATTATGAAACTTTTCTGCGGGTCGCGCGGCGCCTCACGCAGGACGAGGGCGAAGTCTGGCGCGCGTTCCGGCGGGCCGCGTTCAATGTGCTTGCCAGCAATCGCGACGATCATGGCAAGAACCATGGGTTTCTGTATCGGGGCAAAAAATGGCAGCTCGGACCCGCCTATGACCTGACTTTCTCCAGCGCCCAGCAACTGCCCGAGCGGGGCATGGCAATCCAAGGCGAGCGCCGGGCCGCCGGGGTGGAGCATTTGCTGGCGTTGGCCAAAAACGAAGGCCTCGCCCAGCGCCAGGCCGAGGGCATTATCGAGCAAGTCCGGGCCAGTGTCGCCCGTTGGCGGGAATTCGCGGACCAGGCGCAGGTGCCGATACTCAAGGCGGCGGAAGTGAGTCACGCGCTTGCTCCCGCGCCTCGCCAACGTCTTGGACCCTCAGCTTGGTAACCCGAGATTTTGACCGCTTGGAACCGGCTGATGACGCCCGAGGTCTGCCCCCGTCCCCATGAAACTGCTGCACGTCTCGATCTGCATTATCGCACCCACTGGTTCAAGTGGGTGGCGGCGCAGGCTTGCGGATACGATGCCGTCTGCCTGTCGGGTGATTTGCTGGACATGTTCGGCACCGCGAAAACCCCTTTGCGGCACCAGGCCAATTGGGTGCGCGACTGGCTGCGGGAATTTCCCGGCCGGTTGTTCGTCTGCTCCGGCAATCATGACTGGTGGGACGCGGATGGGATCGTGGACACGGATGCGCATTGCGGCTGGCTGGACAAGATGGGGCGGCCTGAGGTCACGGTCGACGGCCAGGGGGCCTATTGCGGCGACTACTACATTTTCTGTCATCCCTTCAGGTTCCCGCCGGTCTGGCCGCAGGCTCCTCAAGGGAAATGGATTCTGTTGCACCATGTTCCGCCGGCTTTGGCGGCGACCGGCATGGGTGGGACCGGTGGGAACGACAACGGCTGCCGGCTGTTGGCCGGAGCGCTGACCACCGCGGCCCGGCCACCGTGGATCGTCCTGTCGGGACACCTGCACAAACCGAAATCATGGCGAGGCCGGTGCGGTCCGTCCTGGTCGCTCAACCCTACCTTTGACGAACAGGCCGCGATCCCAAATCACATCATCATCGACACGGCGACCGGCACGGTGACGTGGGTCACGGAACGGGCCGGCCGCTGGCCGGTGCAGGTGCTGTGATTTTCAGCGCCAGCGCAGACCATCCCTTTCGCTCATGCCTCGCTCGAACCCCAAGCCTGAGTCTCCTCCCCGCATCCAACGTGCCGGTGACTTGGTATTGCCACCGCCGGTCCCGCCGCAGGCACGAGGACAGGTCGCACCCCCACCACTGGCAGAGATCATTCGCCACGTGCCACCATTCTGCCGGAATCATGGCATCACCCGGCTCGAGATTTTCGGCTCCGTGGCCCGCGGTGATGCCGCGGTGGGCAGCGATGTGGACTTGATCGCCACTTTCGCCCATCACCCCGGCCTGGAGATTGTTTCCATGGAGGAGGAATGCGCCCAGCTGCTGGGCGTTCCGGTGCACCTGCTGACATACGAAACCATAGCAGAAATGACGAACCCCTATCGCAAGGCATCGATTCAACGCGACCGCCGTATCATCTATGAAAGCTAGATCGCCCAAAGACGACCGAGCCTATGTGCATGACCTGCTGGAATCGGCCCGCTTGGCCGACAACTATTTGCAGGGACTGACGCTGGTCCAATTCTTGGATGATCCCAGAACTCAGGATGCGGTCGTTCTCCGGCTCACGATGATCGACGACTTTGCCCAGAAGTTGGCCCCGGCGACAGTGGCGAACATGCCCGCTGGTTCAATCCAGCAGGCTCGGAGCCTCCGCAGCCGCATGGCTCATCCCGACGGCCGGGTCGATTTCCCGACGGTCTGGAACATCGCCCAGCAGGAATTGCAACCGCTTGCTGTTGCGTTGGAGAAATACCTCCTCGCGCAAGAGCCACCTTGAGGCGAGGGACTCGGTGGAGCCAGATACAAGCCACCTCCGGTGGATTTAGCGCACAACTCCTGCCTGGAGTGTTCGCGGTGCGTGCTCGCCTGAACCCGATCCAACGGCAAAATATGCAACTGCCTTAACCCCGGGGCCAAGGTGACCCAAATTGAATCAATAACTGCTAACTATTTGTTTGATATACCAATTAATTTGACTCTACTACCAATATGTTAGCATTAAAAACAGAGCTGGAGGTTGCCCGCGAACTGGCCGCACGCATCCGCGATGCGCGGCTGCAACTGGGCTGGTCACAGAACGAACTGGCCCGGCGGGCCGGACTGCGCCCGGCTACCTATCGGCTGTTTGAACAGACTGGTCAGATTGCCCTGATCCGCTTGCTGCGCGTGCTTTCCATCCTGGATCATCTGCAGGACTTTGACCTCGTGTGCGCGCCGAGTGACGCACCGCGCACGCTAGCCGAATTGCATGTGCCGAAGCGGCAGCGTGCCCGAAAAACCAAACATGCTTAACGTATCCTACCACGGACAGCGGGTCGGCCAACTGGACGAGGGCAACGGCCGGGTCTACTTCGTGTATGACCCCGCTTGGCTCGTGAATGGTCATGAACTTTCCCCGCTGCATCTGGCCCGCAAGCCCGGCACGCTCTACCATCACGGCAAGGCCTTCGATGGCCTGCCCGGGCTTTTTTGGGATTCATTGCCTGATTCGTGGGGGGCCAGGCTGATGGAGCTGCGTTTTGCAGAAAAAGGCATCAAACCGAAAGACGTCACCCGGTTGATGCGTCTGGCTTACGTCGGACAGCGGGGCATCGGCGCCCTGACCTACGAGCCGTCCTGGCCCGAGGCGGATCCTCGGCCGGCCGTGCAGCAGACCAAACTTCTCGTGCTCGAACGCGAGACCCGCGAGGCGGTCGCGGGGGCTGCCGGCAAGGTGCTGCCGCATCTGCTCGAGGCCGGCGGCACGGCCGGCGGGGCGCACCCCAAGGTCCTGGTCGGCGTCAATGACCAGGCCGCCAACGAGGTGGTCTACGGGGGCAACCGCTATCCGGCCGGCTACACTCCTTGGCTGATCAAGTTCGATCTGAGCGAGCAGAACATTGTCGCGCCATTGGAGCAGGCGTATGCCGCCATGGCGCGCGCCGCCGGCATTGCGATGCCGGAAACCCGACTCTTCACCGTCTACGACCAGGCCGGCGGGTTCCGGCGGCATTTCGGGGTCAGGCGCTTTGACCGCGACGGAGACGAGGCGATTCATGTCCATTCCTACGCGGGGGTGACCCACCGCGACCCCGACAAGGGAGACTACCGCGAATTGCTGCTCATCACCAAAACCCTCACCCGCGACATGGCGCAGGTCACGGAGGCTTTCCGGCGAATGGTGTTCAACGTCGTGGCCAGCAACCGCGACGACCATGGCAAGAACCACGCCTTCCTGTATCGGAACGGCCAGTGGACGCTGTCGCCGGCCTTTGATGTCACCTTCGTTTCGCCTCAGAGGCAGTCGATGCGCGGCATGGCGGTCGCGGGCGTGTGGAGCACCCCCGGCTGGACCCAGTTGCATAGCGTGGCGCAGGATGCCGGTCTTGAGGCACGCGTGGTCCGCGCCGTGACCGAGCAGGTGGCGCAGGCCATCACGCTCTGGCCGTATTATGCCGAGCAAGCGGGCGTCTCTGCGGAGAAGGCGGCGGAGGTGAAGACGGTTCTCGCTGACCAAAAAGAAATCCTGACGACGGGCCGGAAGATCACCGTTCCGCCGCCCCAGATGGGCCACGCACCGGAGCAATCCCCATCCACTCCAACACCGCGTCAGGGTCCGCGGATGAGCCTGTGAACTCGGACGGTGGCAATCGGAAGGTGCCTTATCTCGACACCCAACGCTTTGACCGTCTGAGCGACGAGGAGGTGCTGGACCGGATCGGCACATTGCTCGCCATCGCCATCGGCCGCCGTGAGCAGCAGCAGCGGCAGCTCGCGGTGTCGGTCAGCACATCGCAGGGCGCATCGGTCCGTGATCCCTACCTCGCGGCTCTTGATCTCACCCAACTCGTCACCGATCCGCTGGAGGCGCGGATTATCATGCACCTGCGCGTGGCCGGCAGCACAAATGCCCGCGAGGCAGCGACGTCCCTTGGAGTGAGCACATCCGTCGCCGCCCAAAAGCTCGCTCGGTTGTGCGCCGCGGGCTTGTGCCGGGTCGAGGACCGCAGCCGCCCGGCGTGTTACCGGCTGCGGTCCGAATTCAGCGCGAATTAAGAGGCGTTCTCCAACACGGCGAAGCGCAGGAGCTGTTCGTCCGGGGGAAGCTCCGCCAGGGCCTTCATCTGATTCAGGCTGAAGCGGCGCATTTCCGCGGGAGTCCTCAGATTGAGCAGCCGCTCCTGAATGGCGGGCACCAGTTGCAGAAGCTTCATGCAATGGGTGATCGCCCCCGGCGTCAGTCCCTCAGCTGCCGCCAGTTCGATCCGTTTGAGCTTCGGTTCGGCCTCCAACCGGCGTTGCCACGCCCGAGCGCGGTGCAGCGGGTGCTGGACCGGCGACGGGGCAGGCTTGGGGGCCGCCGCCCGTTTGGACGTGAGAAGCGTCCGGGCAAAGGGGCTCAGGAGTGCCACGCCGCCGGCCTGCCGCACCGCCACCTCGGTTTGCAGGAGCAGCGGCCGGGTTGCCGCAACGGTCGGCAAGGCCCCGCGGTCGCCAGCGTCAATGACCAGCCGCTCCTCCATGCCCTCGATCAGCCGGTGCACGCGCACCTTGAGCCGCAGCTCGATGTGCCGCGCACAGGCATCCGGCGCGGGCTTGACCGCCGGCCGCACCTCGACTCGCTCCAGGAAGAGCAAGAGGAGATCCCGCTGCTGTTCGGGCGACAAGGTCGGCATCAGTTCGCCAAACCGGGCGAGCGAGCGGCGGACCCGCTCCGGGTCGAGGGAGCGCTGTTCGCAGGCCGCCAGGTCCTGCCGAGCCTGTTCGCGCTCCACCATGAGAGTTTGCTTTTTCTGGTGCAGGACCGCGGCTTCCTGCCGCAGTTCGTCCCCGAGGAAATCAATGCCGCCGCGCGCAATGGCCTGCGCGCAATGCCGCAACTGCTGGGTCAGATCGGCGAGCGAGTGATCAAACTCAGTCAGCTTCGCCCGCAGGGGAGTGCGCTCCGCCTCGGCCCGACGTTGGGATTGCAGGGAGGTCGTGCGCAGCACATCGGGGTGCTGGCTGCACTCCGCAAGAAAGCCGATGACGGCGGATTCGAGGGCGGAGGCTGAGACATGCCGCACCGGGCAGCGGGCGTCTCCGCGTTCCTTGTGGGCGTGGCCGCAGGTATAGTAGCGGTAGAGCTGGCCCGAGGGGTCCCTCTTGCCGCTGGCATTCGGGACCATTGCCCGGCCGCAACCCCCGCAGACCGCGATGCCCTTGAGCACATGGAAATTCTTGTCCCGCGCGCGCAGCCGGCAGCGGGCCGGCTGGAGCGCCTGGGTGATCGCCGCGTTGGCCCGCTCCCACAGCTCCTGGCCCACGATGGCCTCGTGCTGTCCGGGGTATTCGATGCCGTGCATCCGCACCCGGCCGGCGTAAAGCGGGCGCATGATCAGCCGACGCAGAATGTCCGTGCGGAAGCGCTTTTCGCCGATGGCATACTTGGTGCCGTCCCGGCGCTGGCGGATGCGCGCCCGGGTGCGGAGGCCTTGGTCATTGAGGGCGTTGGCGATGTCCGTCAGCGAGACGAGCTGCGCCGCCTGCTCGTAGATGCGGCGGAGCACCGCGGCCTCTTCGGGCAGCGGCCTCAAGCCCTGCAATTCGGCATCGTAGGTGTAGCCGTAGGGCACGTTGCCGCCGGTCCACATCCCGCGCTTGGCCTGCTCGACCAGCTTCAGGTGAATTTTCTCGGAGGTGTTGTCGCGCTCATACTCGTTCACGCTCATCACGATGTTGTTCTTGAGCCGGCCCGAGGGCGTCTCGTCCGAAATGTCCTCCGTGGCACTGACCAGCCGGCAGCCATGCTTGCGGAGGAAGGCCCGGAAGGGCACCCACTCGTGGGTGCTGCGCAGCACCCGTTCGAGCTTGAAGATCAGCACCACCTTGATGGCACCACTCTCGATGTGCTGCATCAGCGCCTGCATCCCTGGGCGGTTCAGGTTGGCACCCGAGTAGGCGGCGTCGGTAAGGGTGATGAATTCGTGCCAGCCTTCGACGGCGACGTGCTTGTTCAGGTAATCCCGGCACATGACCGCCTGGCTTTCGCAGGAGTCAAAGCGCCCACCGACTTGGTTGAAGGTTGAGACGCGGGCATAGATTCCGACGGGCAGTGAACCGGTGGAAACGGACGTAACAGGGGCTGAGATTGCAGGCATATTGGGTTCTCCTTTTCTCGTCGGGAAACCGGCGGCCTGATCCGGTTTGATAGCGACGTTTTGCTGCGGAAAATCTTCGCAGAGCCTGCGCGAAAATCAACGGAAGGATTTTAACGGCAGCGCACACTGCGCTCGCGCGCGTGCGATTTTCTATCTCGTTTTTCCACGAAAAACCGAACCTCGGTCAGGTCCGCTGAAACGCACTTACTCGCGTGCCCTTTCTATTCCAGAGACTTGCGCCGATTTGAATGATCGGCCGCTTGGTTCGCTAACAATTGAAAGTGGCGGAGAGGGGGGGATTCGAACCCCCGATACCTTGCGGTATACGCGCTTTCCAAGCGCGCGCATTCGACCACTCTGCCACCTCTCCAGTGACCAAGGGAAGGTGGACTAAGTGCACTGGCCGCGCCTCGGTCAACGGAAATTCCTTCGGGACCGATTTACGCACGGCTGACGCGTGGATTCCCGAAAGTTTCTCGCGTCTCCCCGCGTTACGAGGATGTTCAGGTCCGGCGTCACCGGGCCAAACGCCACACCACGATACCCCTCCCTGCGAAACCGGCACCGCACGTCGCGCCTGCCTTTCTGTCTCCGTTTCGCGCTCACTCCGCCAACCCCCTCCGCCCATGACAAAACTCATCGTCTGCTGCGACGGCACCTGGAACACTCCCGACCAGCGCCAAAACGACATCCCCGCACCCACCAACGTCGTCCGCTTCCACAACGCGCTCGCGAAAACCGACGCCGCCGGCAACGAACAGCGCAAGTATTACCACACCGGCGTCGGCACCGAGGGCTCGAAGCTCGAACGCGTCGCCGGCGGCGCCTACGGCTCCGGCATCAGCAAGAACATCATGAGCGCCTACGCCTGGCTCGCGAACCACTACGCCGACGGCGACATGATCTACCTCCTCGGCTTCAGCCGCGGCGCGTTCACGGCGCGCAGCCTCGGCGGCTTCATCGGTCGCTGCGGCCTCCTCGACCTCACCGGCCTGCCCCACTCCGAAGCCTGGGAACGCGTCGAGCAGGTCTACGAAAAAGCCTACGAGAAATCCGGCAGCATCCCCGCCGGCTGGGCCTTCCACGCCGTCGATCCCGCCACCGGCCGCGTGCCGATCCAGTTCGTCGGCGTGTGGGACACCGTCGGCGCGCTCGGCATCCCTGACGACCTCGCCGTGCTCAACCTCTTCGACAACCCGCAGAAGTGGCAATTCCACGACACCACGCTCGGCGCGCACGTCCGCTTCGCCCGCCACGCCGTCGCCATCGACGAGGTCCGCGCCAGCTTCACGCCCACCTTCTGGACCGATGCCAACGACAACATCCTCAACGAACCCGACACGCCCGCCGGCCCCGCCCGCGTGAAACAACTCTGGTTCCCCGGCGCGCACTGCGACGTCGGCGGCGGCTACGCCGACTGCGGCCTCTCCGACGGCGCGCTCCAATGGATGATCGCCGAGGCGCAAGTTGCCGGTCTCGCCTTCCGCCCCGACATGCTCGCGCAAATCCAGCCCACGCACCGCGGCGTCCTCCACGATTCCTACTCCGGCGGCTTCGAGCACCTCCAATCGCGGCCGCGCAACCGACCGATGCTCGCGCCCACCTCGCCGCACTATCACCGCAGCGCCATCGACCGCGAAGCCAAGCCGCCGATCACGCAATCGCCCTATCACCACCCGACCGCCACCCTCGCCGTCGGCGAGACGAGCGAGCCCATCGACATCTACGCCCGCAACGCCTGGAACGAAACCGGCCTCTACCTCGAAGCCGGCGCCAGCTACACCTTCACCGCCACCGGCGAATGGCTCGACAAGGACGTCCCCTGCGGCCCCGGCGGCGCCGCCGACCGCAAATTCCACTTCGGCGAAATCGCGCACCTCGCCAGCAGCGTCCTCGGCAAGATCGAGAACGTCGTGAACAAGGTGAAGGACAACCCCGGCCTGAACTTCGTCGGCACCAAACGCCACGAAGCCTGGCCGTGGTTCGCCCTCATCGGCGCCATCGCCAACGACGGTCCGCAAAACGGCGTCAACCCCACGCCCGACGGCTCGCCCTTCCCGCACCAAACCTTCCTCATTGGTGAAAGCACGCCCCAGCCGCTCGTCCTCCAGCCCACCGAAGACGGCTACCTCTTCGCCTACGCCAACGACGCCTGGGGTTTCTATGAAAACAACCGCGGCAGCGTCTCGCTCCGCGTGAAACGTCTCACCTGAAGCGTTCGGTCGGGGCGGTTGCCCTCAACCGCCCTTTCACATCCCGGCCGCTCAAGGCAGCAGCGCTTTCCCGAATCGCAAACCCGCCTCACGCACTCGCCGCTGCCTTGGCTGCCGCGCGCGGCGCCGGTTAAGCGATCGGCGTCGGGCTGTCACCGGCCAGCAGCATTTGCGGAACCTGGCTGAACGCATACTTCCCGGTCGCGGCATTCAGGTCGAAGATCCACACCAGATCGAACCGATCGCCCGGCCACTTTTGCGGCACGGTGGTCGAGTTACCGAGGATCGCGTTGGCGATGGTTGGAATGTCCTGATGCTCCCACGCCACCAGCACGACACCCGCGCACTGCACGATCCGCGCGGCCAGCGCCGCTTCCTGACCCTTCAGGCAACTGCCGTCGATCGCGACGCCGAGCAGCTGGCTCGTCGGCGTAATCGTCTCCTGCGGACGCAGGCTGTTGCTGTGCTTGCCCACCCCTGACGCAAACAGGAACTGCGGCTTAGCGAGCTGCGCGCTCTTGAACTGCCCGTTCGACGGCGCAAACAACGTCGCGAGCCCGCCCGCCCGCTGCCAGCCGAGCGGGATCAGCGACTCCGGGTCCTGCTTGCCGTTGATATCGACTCCGTGCGGCGAACCCTTGGCGGCGGGCTTTTCGGCGTGGCGAACGATCATGATCTTCGGGGCGGTATTCATGGCGGACAGGCGGGAGGCAGGGTTGAGGAGAGACGCGGACGCGAAATACGCCGCGCGCGAGAGCGGTGCCGGGAAACCCGGCGGCCCCGCAGCACGCCAGACAAATTTCTCCACCTCTCTTTCGTCGACCGACATCCGCCCGCCCAAGGTGCCGCTGCTGCCGTGTCCGATTGCGGTCGGAAGATTTCTGGCCAACCTCCGAGCATCCACGTCATGGCTCGCACTCGCATCGTCATCATCGGCGGCGGCTTCGGCGGAGTGAAGTGTGCGCAGACCCTGCGCCGCGAACTCCGCCGCAACGACGCCGAAATCATCCTCTTCAACCGCGAGAACCATCTCGTTTTCAGCCCGCTGCTGGCCGACGCCGTGGGCTCCTCGCTGAGCTTGCAGGACGTTATCGTCCCGCTGCGCCAGCTGCTGCCCGACGTCATCTGCCGCACCGAGGAAGTCCTCAACCTCGACCTCGCGCGCAACGAACTCGAGGTCGTCTCGCACGACGGCTCGCCCGCCCGCCTCGGCTACGACCACGTCGTCATCGCCGCCGGCGCCGTCTCGAACCTCAATGTCGTGCCCGGCATGGCCGACCACGCGTTTCCGTTGAAAACCGTCGGCGACGCCGCCGTCCTCCGCACGCACGTCCTCCAACAACTCGAACGCGCCGAAGTCTGCGACGATCCGGAAAAGCGCCGCTGGTATCTCTCGTTCATCGTCGTCGGCGGCGGCTACAGCGGCGTCGAAGCCGCCGGCGAAATCAACGACCTCGTGCGCGGCTCGCTGCGTTTCTTCCATCACATCCGCCCCGAGGACGTCACCGTCACGCTCATCCACTCGCGCGACCAATTGCTCCCGGAAATCAGCGAACAGCTCCGCGAGTTCGCCCGGGAGAAAATGGCCGCCGCCGGCGTCACCATCCGCCTGAACTGCCGCGTCACGCTCGCCACCGGCGAAGGCGTGGGCACGGGCGACGGCTTCGTGCGCGGCGGCACCATCGTCTGCACCATCGGCAGCACCGCCGCGCCATTCATCGAGCGCATGGACGCCCCGAAGGAAAAGGGCCGCCTCCTCACCGAACCCGACCTCCGCCTGCGCGGCCACGCCAACGCCTGGGCGGTCGGCGACTGCGCGCTGATCGTCAACGCGCTCGATCAACAGCTCTCGCCGCCCACCGGCCAGTTCGCCGAGCGCCAAGGTCGCCAATGCGCGCAAAACCTCGCGCGCGTCCTGCGCGGCGCACCGACGCGGCCCTTTTCGTTCCGCCTGCTCGGACAACTCTGTTCCATCGGCGGACACCGCGCGGTGGCCGAGCTGTTCGGCTTTCGCCTTAGCGGCTTCTGGGCGTGGTTCGCCTGGCGCGGCGTCTATCTCTTCAAGATGCCCTCGTGGGGCCGGCGCATCCAAGTCGGCGCCGACTGGGCGTGGCTGCTGCTCTTCCCGCGCGACCTCGCGTATATCCGCACCGACACCACCGAGCGCGTCACGCACGCGCACTACGAACCGGGCAACTTCATCGTCCGCCAAGGCGAGCCGCCTTCCGCCTTCTACGTGATCGAGAGCGGCGAAGTCGAAGTGGTGCGCGCCACGCAGGAAAACCCCGCCGGCGAAATCATCGCCGTGCTCGGCCCCGGCAGCTTCTTCGGCGAACAAGCGCTCATCAACAATCAGCCGCGCACCGCTTCCGTCCGCGCGCGCAGCGTCGTCGAAGTCGTCGTGATGGGTCGCCACGTCTTCAGCACGATCTCGAAATCCCTCACTCCGCTCCGCGCCGCGCTCACCGCCGCCATCACGCGCCGCTCCGGCACCTTCTGGCAGGAACGCCCGCGCGCCGTCGCCACGCTGCGCGCGCTCGCCCTCGCCGACTTCGTCGAGCCCGCACCGCAGCCCTTCCTCGCGCCGACGACGCCGTTGCGCGAAGTCACGCGCCTCTTCGCCGAGACGACCAACGATCTCTTCTTCGTCGCCGGCCCCGGCGATCGCCTCGAAGGCATCGTGACGCTCACCGATCTGCTCCGCGTGCAAGGCAACGGCGCCGCGCCCGAGACGCCCGTCGCGCAATTCATGGTCGCCGCGCCCGCCGCAATCCTCGCGACCGACACCGCGCTGCTCGCCGCCTCGGCCTTCCGCGAACACGGCTACAAATCCATGCCCGTCATCGCCGACGCCGCCAGCCGCCGCATCGTCGGCCTCGTCCGCGCCCGCAAACTCATCGCCCGCCTCCTCCAAGCCACGCCGGCCCCCGACCGCTGAGCGATTCCCGCGCGACGACGCCTAAGATTCCGGCGACTCGACCGTAGACATCGCAGCCGCGCCTTGCCATTACCCGGGTAGGACGCGGGCCACGTCCCTTACCCTCATGACGGCTCTGTCGACCGCCACTCGTTCGCTCGCGCGCCATCCCGCCCACTCCTTGCTCATCGTGGCCGTGTTCGCCGCGGGCGCGACGCTCGCACTGGCCCTGTTCACCGTGCTCGACGCCTTCCTCTGGCGCGACCCCGGTTTCCCCGCGCCCGAAAGCGTCGTGCAACTGTTCCCCGTCCGCGACGGCAAGCGCGTGTCGGCGCTGGTGCCGTCCGGCGTGGCGCTCTATCTGCGCGAGCACGCCGCAAGTTTCGTGACGATCGCCATGAGCCGGCCCGAATCGGCGACACTGGAGTCGGGGGACCGCGCGACGGAAACCGTCATGCTCAACGTCAACGCGGACACCTTCGCCGTCATCGGTGTGCGTGCGCGGCTCGGCCGCACGTTCACGGCCGACGAAGAGCGCTCCGGCGACACCAGCGGCGTCATGCTGTCCGAATCGCTCTGGACCGAACGCTTCGCCCGCGACCAGGACGTGATCGGCCGTCGCGTGCGCCTCGCCGGCCGCGAGCGCGTCGTCATCGGCGTCATGCCCGCCCTAGTTCCACCCTGGAAGAACGAAGGTGTATGGTGCCTTCAGCCGGCCAACGAGGGCCTCGCCCGGAATTTCTTCTACCCGACGCATCGCGTCGAAGCGCGCCTCGCTCCTGGCGTCACGGTCGCCACCGCCCGAGCCGAGGTCGAGCGCCTGTGCGCCACGCTCGCTGCCGCTCAACCCAATGAACTGAGCGGCTATCGCCTGCAGACGCGCGAATGGCGCGACGAATTTTCCGCGCCGTTGCGTCCGCTGCTCTCGATGCTCGGCGGCGCAGCTCTCGGCGCGGCCTTGCTCGCCGCCCTCAACGCCACCGGTCTATTCTTCGCGCGTCTGCATTCCCGCCAGCACGAGTTGGCCGTGCGCGCCGCGCTCGGTGCGACTGTCTCACGGCTCGTCCGCCCGTTGATCATGGAAGGCGCGCTCCTCGCCATCGCGGGCGTGGGACTCGGCACCGCCACCGCCGCTGTGCTGCCGGCGCTGATCGAGCGCATCTCGCCCGATACCTTTCCGCGTTGGATCAGAGTCGAATTCGGGCCGAACACCGCGCTCGCCGCCGTCACGCTGGCTGCGCTCAACGCCGCGCTGCTCGCGAGCGAAGCCTTCCGCGTGGCGCGCCGCGCCATCGAGCGGGAAAGCCTGGCGACATCCGCCATCGCCGATCGTCGTGTGCGCTCGTTCCAGCGACTGCTGGTCGTGGCGCAACTTGCGGCCTCGTTCGCACTCGCGGCAAATGCCGCGCTGCTCGTGCACAGCTGGCAGGCCGTCCGGCACATCGACCCGGGACTGCGCGTCGGCGGACTTTGGCTCTCTTGGCTGAATGTGCCGGCCGCCCGCTACGACACACCGGAGAAAATCGTGCGCCTAGCCACCGATCTCGAACAAAGCCTGCAGGTCCAACCTGGCGTGAGTGCGGCCGCCGTTTCCACGACCTCGCCGCTCACCGGCTCGGTCACGTTCGCCTTCCAGCGCAGCAGCGTGGCGGTGGAGCGCGCCGCCGACCTGCCCCGCTGCGTCTATTACGGAGTCGGCCCAAACTACTTTTCAACCGTCGGGGCCCGGCTGGTGGCGGGCCGGTTCTTCAACGCCGATGACCGCGCGGGCAGCCCGCGCGTCGCGATCGTCAGCGAGTCGCTGGCACGGCAGTATTTCCCGCAGGGCAACGCACTCGATCAATGGATCGTGCCCGCCGTCGGACCACGCGAGTGGCGGCGTGTCGTGGGCGTCGTCGCAGACGTGAAACAAGGCAACATCCTGCAGGCCGCGCCGCCACAGTTCTACGAGCCGTTCGCGCAGGCACCGGTGAGCGGCTTCGTTTTGTTCGTGCGCCTCGATGGCGCAGCGCCTTTCTCCGAAGCGTCTTTCCGCGCGGCCCTGAGCGCGGTGGACACAACCCTGGCCCCGCGCGCGGCGCTGCCGCTCGAACAGTATATGGCTGCGCAAACCGCGCCCGCGCGCCTCGCCGCGCAATCGCTTCTCACCGCGGCCGTGCTCGCGGTTGGGCTCGCGCTGGCGGGCTTCGGCGCGCTGCTCGTGCTCACCACCGCGCAACGGACGCGCGAGTTCGGCGTGCGACTCACGCTCGGGGCCACGCCGCGCCAAATCGTCGGGCTCGTCCTACGCGAGGGCCTGGTGCTCGCCGCAGTCGGCGGTGCCGCCGGCGCGCTCGGGGCGTGGACGCTCGGGCAAGCCGCGCAAGCCACCCTCTACGGCACGCCGCCGCCCGCGCTCGAAACCTTCGGCATCGCGAGCGCCGTGCTGCTCGCCTGCGTCGTCGCGGCCTGCGCGTTGCCCGCTTGGCGCGCCGCGCGCACCGATCCGGCGCTCTGCCTTCGTTCAGAATGAAAACTCCGCTCCGTGCCCTGGCCGCGCTCGCGCTGCTCACCGCGTTCCTCGCTCCAGCAACACGCGCCGACGAGAAACTGCTCACGTCCGAAGAGCTGCGGCAGCTCGATCGCGAAAACGAGTTCTGGCGCCAGCTCCGCGCCGACGAGGATGCGGCGGCCAGCCTCGCCCGCCTGCGCCGCAGCGGCGCGACGCCCGACGAGTTGCGCTGGTTCGAGCCGAAGCTGGCCAAACTCTGGGAGGTCGACATCCCGCGCGCCTGGGGCTGGTTGCGACCGGAGCAAATCGACGCGATCAAGGCGATCGACCGCCTGTTTCTCCCGCGGGTCCGCGCCGCGCGCTTGCGCGCCGCCACAGGCATCGAGATCGACCCGGCACACCGCAGTGAGACCATGCTCGCCGTCAACGGCCGCTGGCAACGCACGCTCCTGCGCGTCCTCGAATACGACCAAATCGCCGAGTTCCGCCTGATGAACTCCGAATCCGCCCAAAAAACCGGACGCCATTTCGAAAACGTGCCGCTCACCGACGACGAGCGCCGCACGATCTACGATTGGCAGCGCGAGTTCGAGGCGCTCGCCGGCGAGAACGGCGCGCGCCTGCGGATTGGCCAGCGGGACGTGATCCTCGACCATCGCCGCCGCATCCGCGACCTCATCGGCGACGATCGCTTCGCCATCTACTTTGCCTCCGCCGAGCCGAAATTCGCGCGCATGCACGACGCGCTCGGCGAAGACGTCGACAACACCACCGCGCTCGATGCATGGTGGATTCGCGAACAGTTTTGGATCGACCAGGAAAAGCCGCGCGAGATCGGCCTGTCGAACCGCGTCCTCGCCGCGCGCATCGAGGAACGTCTCCGCGCCCGCCTCGGCGAAACGCTCGCGGCGCGCTACCTCTCGAGCGACGACGCGCGGTGGCTCACCGGTTATCGGGTTCAGGTTCGTGGCGGCTCGCGCGCCACCGCGAAGCCGTAGCGAAGCACCCGGCGCGCCCGGTGCCTGCGCGGCGTCACGCCCAGCCGCGCGCCGCGGCTGAGCGGAAAGCGCACGCCGATTACTTCGCGTCCTCGGCGGCCTTGCAGTTTTTCTCGTTGTGCTCGGCGGCCTTCTTGCAGGCATCGGCGGCCATGCCGCTGCCGAGCTTCTCGCACTGCTTCTCCTTGGTCTCGCGCTCCTTTTCGCAGGGGCCTTTTTCCTTCGCCGGCGCCTGCTTGTCGCGAGCAGGCGCCTCCTTGGAATCCTTGGCGGCGGGGCCGGCCAGGGCGAGGACGGAGGTCAGCAGGGACAGAACGAATGCGGTGGTCAGTTTTTTCATGGGGATACGGGTTGGAGGTTGGGCGGACCCGGTTCGTGTCCGCGCCTTTGAAACGGACGGGCATGGCGATTTCTTGCAGCGAATCGCAAAGGTGCGGTCAGTGCAGCGGGCAGAGCCCCGACGCGGAATCGGGAATCACGGCACCGGCGCTTGCGTATCCGACACGTCCCGATTGCTTCGCCCCATGCTCAACGTCGACGTGGTCTCGGATTTCGCCTGCCCATGGTGCTTCATCGGCAGTCGCCGCCTGGCCGCAGTGCTCGGCGCACGGGCCGCAGCCGGCGGCGACGCGCAGGTGCGCTATCATCCCTTCCAACTCAACGCCGACACGCCGGCCGAAGGCGCGGATCTCCGCGACTACCTGCGCGAACGCTACGGCGCGAACCCGGACGAAATGTTCGGCCGCGTCGAGGCGGCCGCGCGCGACGCTGGCATCGCGCTGGATTTCGCGAAGGTGCGCACGATGCCGAACACGCTTTCCGCGCACATTCTGGTCGCCGCGATTCAGGATTCCGCGACCCAGCGCTCGTTCGTCGATGCGATCTTCGCCGCGTATTTTCTCGAGGGCCGCGACATCGGCGATGCAGCCGTGCTCGCCGAACTCGCCGCACCGCACGGACTCCGCGCCGAGCAGGTCGCCGTGCTCCTCGCCAACACCGATCTGCGCCAGCACGTGCGCGACCTCGCCCAATCGATGGGCGCGCAAGGCATCACCGGCGTGCCGTTCTTCGTCTTCAACCAGAAGCTCGCGCTTTCGGGCGCGCAACCCACGGAAGTTTTTCAGCGCGCCATCGCCGAGGCCGAAAAGCCCGCCGAGTGAGCGCGCGTCGCACCCGCGCGCACAGCGGCGCGAGCGTTCGGCCGGCACACCCGGCGCCCACCGGTCATACGCCGGAAACTCTGTTTGCCAACCGGGAGCACCGGACTAGCTTCGGCGGTCCATTCGCCGGCCGATGAACGATCTCACCGACCTCTACCAGTCCGTCATTCTGGACCACAACCGCCGCCCGCGGAACCGCGGCAAATTGCCCACGGCCAACCGCGTCGCCCACGGCGACAACCCGACGTGCGGCGACCAATGCAGCGTGTTCCTCCGGCTCGACGGCGACCGCATCGCCGACATCTCGTTCGACGGCGCGGGCTGCGCCATCTCGCAGGCGAGCGCGTCGCTGATGACGACGCAGCTCAAGGGCAAAACCGCCGCCGAAGCGCAGCAACTCTACGACCAGTTCCACCACATCGTCACCACCGGCGAACCGCCCGAGGAGATCAACGATCTCGCCGCCTTCGCCGGCGTGCACTCCTTCCCCGCGCGCATCAAATGCGCCACGCTCGGCTGGCACGCCGCACTGAACGCGCTGAAGAACGACCCGGCCGACGCGACCACCGAGACACACAAGGACTGACCGCCGCCGCACCGATCGTTCTCGTTCCTCGTTCTCCTTCTCGTTCTCGGGGAGCAACGAACCAGACAACGAGAACGAGTAAGAGAACGAGAACGCTCCTCCGAAATGTCCCTCGATCCGCAAAAAATCCGCGCCGATTTCCCGATCCTCCACCAGCAGGTGAACGGCAAGCCGCTCGTCTACCTCGACAACGGCGCCACGTCGCAAAAGCCCCGCGCGGTGATCGACGCCCTCGTCCGCTACTACGAGCGCGACAACTCGAACGTCCACCGCGGCCTCCACGCACTCTCCATGCGCGCCACCGACGCCTACGAAGGCGCCCGCGCCCGCGTGGCCAAGTTCATCAACGCCGCCGACCCCGCCGAGATCATCTTCACGCGCGGCACCACCGAGAGCATCAACCTCGTCGCGCGCAGCTGGAGCCACGCGCACCTGAAGCCCGGCGACGTCGTGCTCACGACCGAATTCGAGCACCACTCCAATCTCGTGCCGTGGCAACAAGCTGCCCAAGCCGCCGGAGCCACGCTCAAATACGTGCCGCTCCTCGGCGCCGACGGCGAAGGCGGCGCCGACCTCGCCGCGCTCGACGCGCTGCTCACGCCGCAGGTGAAGCTCTTCGCGTTCACGCACATTTCCAACACGCTCGGCACGATCAATCCCGCCGCCGAGTTCTGCCGCCGCGCGCGCGCCGTCGGCGCCGTCACCGTCATCGACGCCGCGCAATCCATCGGCCACATGCCGCTCGATGTGCAGGAACTCGGCTGCGACTTCCTCGCCTTCTCCGCCCACAAGATGTGCGGCCCCACCGGCATCGGCGTCCTCTACGGTCGCCGCGCGCTGCTCGACAAACTCGCCCCCGACGAGACCGGCGGCGGCATGGTTGTGCAGGTCACCTACGAACAGGCCACCTGGAAACCCGCGCCCGAACGCTTCGAAGCCGGCACGCCCCACGTCGCCGGCGCCATCGGCCTCGCCGCCGCCTGCGATTACCTCGACGCCGTCGGCCGCGCCGCCATCGCCGCGCACGACGACCAACTTTCCCGCTACGCGATGGAGAAACTCAGCGTGCTGCCCGGCATCCGCATCATCGGCCCGCGCGTCGGCGCGGCGCGCAGCGGGCTCGTCAGCTTCGCCTTCGAGCACGTGCACGCGCACGACGTCGTGACCTTCGCCGACGAGGACGGCATCGCGCTACGCGGCGGCCACCACTGCAACCAGCCGCTCATGCGCAAACTCGGCCTCGCCTCGACTTCGCGCGCCAGCTTCTACCTCTACAACACCGAGGCCGAGATCGACCGGCTCGCGGCGTCGCTCCAACGCATCCTGAGATTTTTCGCCGGTTAGGACACATTTAGCTGACTTCGCGGGCGGCGAATTCCCCTCTGAAGAAGAAACGTCGCGCAAATCTTGCGCAACCTACGCTGAGGTTTGCGTTTAACTCGGCCATGCCGCCGGCCGATAGGGGTTTTACTCCCCCGACAACCAGTGAAACTGACGATTCAAGATCAGCGGATCAATCGACGACTCGCGCTCATCGGCTTGGTGTTCGCCGTGCCGTTCACCGCACTCGCCGTTTGGCTTCTCGCCAAAGGCATCCACGGACACATCGAGTTCGCTCAACAGGAACTTCGCGGCAACGCCGTCCAGCGCCCGCTCGAAAACTTGCTGCGGCTCGCCGGCCGCACCCAGATTGAGGCCGCCGCCGGGGAGGCCGATGCGGGCACGTCGGCCGCAATCGACCAAGCCTTCGCCGATCTCGACGCCGCGCTGCGCGAAGACGGCGAGGCGCTCCAGTTCACCCTGCCCGGGCTCACGCAACGCCACCGCGAACAGCTGATGCCCTCCGCGATCCGCGACCGCTGGCAATCCGCCACCGGCGGCAAGGTCAACGTGGCCGCGACCGCCGCGTTGATGACCGATGCGCGCGGCCTGATCGCCCACGGCGGCGACACCTCGAACCTCATCCTCGATCCCGATCTCGACAGCTACTACCTGATGGACGTCACGCTTTGCGTCCTCCCGGAACTCCAGGAACGCATCGCGACGGTCACCGCCAAATTCGTCCCGCCGCTCCGGACCGGCGCTCTCGACGCCGGCGCCCAGCGCGAGGCCCTCGTGCAAGCCGCCATGCTGCGCGATGTGAACACCGCTCGCATCGACGGCGACCTTTCGACCACGTTGAACGAGGATGCCAATTTCTACGGCGTCAGCCCGACCCTCGCGAACGAGCTCACCGCCGCCTCCGCCGCCTGGCACCACGCGCTCGATGCGTTCATCGCGCAGGTGGACGGTCTCGCCGCCGGCAACCCCGCCGTCACCGCCGCCACGCTGGCCGCCGCCGGCCGGGAAGCGCACGAAGCCAGCTTCGCGTTCTGGACCAAGAGCGCCACCGAACTGGATCGCTTACTGCAACAGCGCATCGCGGCGAAGCAGAGCGAGCAATACCGCGGCCTCGGCGCCCTCGCGATTCTCGTGCTCGTCGCCTCCGCCACGACGTGGTGGATCGCCCGCGGCATCAACATCCAGCTGCGCTCGCTTTGCGCGGGCCTCACCGGCCGCTCCACCGAACTCGGCGACCTCGCCCGTGCGGTGAACAGCACGTCCGACACCCTCGCGCGCGGCGCCTCGCAACAGGCGGCCGCACTCGAGGAAATCGGCGCCACCATCGAGGAAATCTCCGGCACTTCGCGCAACAACAGCGAGAGCGTCCTGCGCACCAAGGAACTCGCCGACGGCATGCGGGCCGCCGCCGAGTCCGGCTCGAAGGACATCGGCGACATGGCCCGCGCCATGGACGCCATCCAATCCTCCTCCGGCAACATCGCGAAAATCATCAAGACGATCGACGAGATCGCCTTCCAGACGAACATCCTCGCCCTGAACGCCGCCGTCGAGGCCGCCCGCGCCGGCGAGGCGGGCGCGGGCTTCGCCGTCGTCGCCGAGGAAGTGCGCAATCTCGCCCAGCGCGCCGCCGCCGCTGCGCGCGAGACGACCGAGCGCATCGACGACTCCATCGCCAAGAGCCGCGACGGCGTCGCGATCACCCGGAAAGTCACCGAAGGATTCGCCGACATCACCGCGAAAGCCCGCGAGGTAAACGAACTCGTCGCGCAGATCACCCGGGCCGCGCAGGAGCAGGACCAGGGCATCGCCCAGGTCAACAAAGCGGTCAGCGAACTCGACAAGTCGACCCAGGCCGAAGCCGCGCACGCCGAGGAGGCCGCCGCCAACGCCGCGCAGCTCGAGTCCAATTCCCAAGCCTTGGGAGAAGCGGTCGACGCCTTGGTGAACATCATCGAGCGCCGCGCCCGCCCCCGCCTGCCCGATTGGGCACCGGGCGCAGTCTCCGTCGCCGAAGCCGCTCGCCTGCGTCGCAGCGGTGCGCCGAAGAAGACTCCTGCACCGGCCCCCGCGGAACTCGCCGAGGCTCTCGCGGGACACTGAACCCGCCCGCGTCCCGGTCAGGCGCCGCGGTAGCGCACCAGCGTGTTCTCCACGCTGCCGTCGTCGTGGAAGTCGATCAGCGCGTAGGCGGGGCTGAATTCCTGGTGCTTGCCCTTCCACCAGCCACCGCACACGGCGCCGTTGCACAGATAACGCACGCCGAGATAGGTGACGTCGTCCTCCATGTGCAGGTGGCCGCTGAGGCAGACCTTCACGTTCGGATGCTGGTGGAACAGGTCCTTGATGCGCCGCGCATCGATGTGCATCCACGCGCCGGGCACGACCCAATCCGGTCCGCGTTCACGCGGGCCGTCGAAGAACGCAGCGGCGCTGAAGATCGGAATGTGCGAAAGCACGCAAATCGGCGTCGCGGCAGGAGTCGCCACCAGATCGCGCGCCAGCCAGGCGAACTGCGCCTCATCAATCCGCGCGATGTAGTGGTGGTCGCTCGCATAGTCCGGCTCCATGCTGTCGAGCACGACGAAATGCCAGCCGGCTTGATCGAACGAGTAATAGCGATCCGTCAGGCCCAGCCGGTCCAACGCGAGCGTCTTGCCGTAGTGCGGATCGCGTTCCGCGGCCGCGCGATCCTTGTGCGCCCAGCCGTAGATGTCGTGGTTGCCGAGGCACAGCTTGGCCGGCGTCTTCACCTCGGCCGAAAAGACGCGGTTCCACACGTCCCATTGCGCGAGCACTTCTTCCTTCGGCGTGTAGAGCGCATCGCCGATGCAATCGCCCCCGAACAGCAACAGCTCAGGCCGGTCGCCCTGCGCCTGCGCGTGGCGGATCGCCTCCGCCATGCCCGCCGCCGGATGCTGGAGATCGGGCTGATCGGGCCGGACATGGATATCCGTGAAATGCGCCACGCGCAGGACGCGGCGCCTCCCGGGGTTCGGCGGCGTCGCCAGCGCCGCAGACGGAGCCAGAATGCCAGCGGTAGCGCCGAGAGCGAGCGCCCCACTGCGTTGGAGAAAATCGCGGCGATTCATCGGACGGACACGCAAGCGCGGCGGCTCCCGGGCCGCAATCCCCAAGCCCGACCGACCCCGACCAAAAAACGACAACAGATGCGCAGCCACTCGCCGGGCGCTGGTCTACCCTTTCCGCACTATGGTGTCTCCACGCTACACCGTCCCTCCCGCCATCGAACCCGCGCTTGAGCTGGTCCGGAAATACAACATTCCCGGCCCGCGCTACACGTCGTATCCGACCGCGCCGCAGTTCTCCGACCAGATCGACCGCTACGCCTTGCTCCAGGAGATCCGCCGCGACAACGCCGACGCCAGCACGCCGCTCTCGCTCTACTTCCACCTGCCGTTCTGCGAGTCGCTTTGCTGGTATTGCGGCTGCAACACCGTCATCACGATGCGCCGCGCGTCGGCCTCGGAATACGTCGACCTCCTGATCAAGGAGCTCGAGATGACCGCGCCGCTGCTCGACCTGAACCGCCCCGTCACGCAGCTGCACTTCGGCGGCGGCACGCCAACCTTCCTGCCGCCGGCCGACATCGATCGCCTCGCCGCCGCGATCCACAAGTATTTCAAGTTCTCCGCCGACGCCGAAATCTCCGTCGAGATCGACCCGCGCCGCCTGACCAAGGAGCACGTCGAAGCCTTCCGCCGCCTCGGCTGCAACCGCGCCTCGCTCGGCGTGCAGGACACGAACCCGCAGGTGCAGGTCGCCATCCACCGCTGGCAGCCGCTCGCGATGACGAAGCAAGCGATCGATTGGCTCCGCGAAGCGGGTTACCAGTCCGTCAGCGTCGACCTCATCTACGGCCTGCCGCTGCAAACGCCCGATTCGTTCAGCAAGACGGTCGACGAAGTCATCGCGCTCAATCCCGACCGCCTCGCCGTCTTCAGCTACGCGCACGTGCCGTGGGTGAAGCCTGCGCAAAAAATCTTCGACCAGCGCCAGCAACTCCCGAGCACCGAGGAAAAGCTGACGATGCTCATGTCCGCGTCGCACAAGCTCGTCGCCGCCGGCTACGCGACGATTGGCATGGACCACTTCGCCCGCCCGCAGGACGAACTCGCCGTCGCCTTCGCCGAAGGCACGCTCCACCGCAATTTCCAAGGCTACACGACCCGCGCCGGCGCCTCGCTCTACGGCTTCGGCATGTCCTCGATTTCGCAGACCGACGGATCCTTCCGCCAGAACTACAAGGAACTCCCCGACTACGAAACCGCGATCAAGGAAGGCCGCCTGCCGATCGAGCGCGGCTACCTGCTCTCGGAGGACGACAAGCGCCGCCGCACGATCATCACCGACATCATGTGCGCGCGCGGCCTCGATTTCGCCAAGCTCTCCAAGCAGCTCGGCCTCGACTTCGAGCAGACCTACGCCGCCGAGCTCGCCACGCTCGGCGACCTCGAGGCCGACGGCCTTATCGAGCGCACGCCCGGCCGCGTAGCGATCACACAGATCGGCCAGCTTTTCCTCCGCATCTTCGGCATGCGCTTCGACGCGCATCTCGAGAAGAAACGCACCGGCTTCTCGAAAGTCGTCTGACCGGATGCCCTACCGCATCGCCAAAATTTTCGAGATCGAGAGCGGACACCTGCTCTCCAAGCACCCGGAAAAGTGCCGCTTCCCGCACGGCCACAGCCGCAAGGTCGAGGTCGTGCTCGTCGCCGACAGTCTCGATGCGAACGACATGGTCTGCGACTTCAAGGCCGTGAAGCTCATGCTCGCGGACTTCCTCGGTCGCTGGGACCACGCGCTCGCGATCAACACCGCGGACCCGCAGTTCGCCTATTTCCAAAAAGCCTACGGCGAGCGCATCGTCTCGTTTCCGGACCGCGACCCGACCACCGAAGTCATGGCGAAAGCGATCTTCGACGAGCTCACGCGCCGCCTCGCCGAGCCAACCCCGAGCGGCAACTACGCCATCGGGCCGAACGTCCGCGTGGAACGCATCCGCGTCACCGAGACCAGCTCGAGCTGGGCCGAATACTCGGCCTGATTCTCACGGGCGCCGCGTGGTGCCGCGGAAGAGCGAGAAGAGAAACAGCACGAGGAAGATCACGAAGCAGACCTTGGCGATCACGGCCGCCGTGCCGGCGACGACACCGAAGCCGAGTGCGCCAGCCACAATGGCAATGATCAGGAAGAGGATGGTGTAGCCGAGCATGGAGAGGACGAGTTGACGTGGAAGCTAGAGCCGTTTCGAACCGCGGCCGGCAAAAAGGCCGAACAGACCCAGGATTGCCGCCACGGCGCCACCCACGAAGAACCACACCGATTTGTCCGTGGGATTGCCCGTGAAGGCGCGGGAAACGTCGGAGCTGACGGATTGCGATGCGTTGAAGCCGAAAACCAACAACACGACGCCGACGACAAGCAGCGCAACGGAGAGCGATTTGTTCATGGTTCGAGAGTCCGACCTGCAAGCGCGGCGAAAGTAGCCGCAAGCCGTCTCATTCATCGTGGGGGAAATCCCGGCGCAGCGGCCCCGGCAAACTGCACACGCCACCCGGGAGCCGCTCGGGGCCGTCCGGCGACCGATCGCCGCGTCCGCCATTGAGCTTGGCCCCGAAACCCGCCATCTCTCGCGCGTGACCTCCGCCCCCTCCGAAGCCGCCATCCACGCGATCGAGCGACCGCACCGCAACCTGCTCACGTATTACTTCCTGTCGTTGCTGGTTTTCCCGCCGCTGCTGCTCATCGTCGGTCCCTACTACTACTTCCGCTACCACACGATGCGCTACAAGTTCACGGCGGACGGCATCTCCATGAGCTGGGGCATCCTGTTCCGCCGCGAAATCATCGTTCAATACGCGCGCATCCAGGACATCCATCTGCGTTCCAACCTCGTCGAACGCTGGCTCGGTCTCGCCCGCATCCTCGTGCAAACCGCGAGCGGCAGCTCCGGCGCCGAGATGACCATCGAGGGCCTGCGCGAGTTCGAAGCCGTCCGCGACTTCCTCTATCATCAGATGCGCGGAGTAAAGGACCCCGCCATCAAACCCAGCGCCGCCCCAGCCACGCCGCCAACCGGACAAGACGCCGACCTCGCCGCCGCGCTCCGCGAAGTCGCCGCCGAGCTGCGCGCCACCCGCCAGGCCCTCGCCAAACATGGCGCCAAACACGGAGGGTCCGCAGATGTTTGACCGGGTGCGTTCCCTCGTCTTGCGCTGGATGCGAGTGCCGACCGAACCGGAGCCGCCACTCGGTGCGCCAGGCTCCGTGCGCACGTTCCGCGCCGGTCGGAATTTCTACTACGTCCGCCTCACCCGCTGGATTTTCACCCAGGTCGGTGCCGCGGCCGGCATCGCTTTCTCGCTCTTCTTCATCGCACAGCTGCGCGGAGGTTTCGTGGCGGTCCGCACCGCGGCCATCGCCGCTTCCGCTGCCAGCACGCCCGCCGCCGCGCCCGCAACGCAGCCGACCGAGGACGCGTCCGCTCCTAAGAAGAAAAAGCGCCCCCGACCCTCGGACGAGGAACGTTTCCGCGAGTTAGCCCGCCGCCTGCCGCCTTGGTCGATGGACTTGGTGGCGGTCATCGAACTGCTCACCATCGCCGGTTTTCTCGTGCAACTGCCCTTCACGTTCGCGGCCGTGCGTCTCGATTGGGAACTGCGCTGGTATATCGTCACCGATCGCAGCCTGCGCATCCGCGCCGGCATCTGGTCGCTGCAGGAGTCGACCATGAGTTTCGCCAACCTCCAGCAGGTCGAGGTCTCGCAAGGCCCGCTTCAGCGCCTGCTGGGCATCGCCGACGTGCGCGTGCAGTCTGCGGGCGGCGGCGGGGTCACCGAGCACGGCAAGCACGATGGCGAATCGCTGCACACCGGCATTTTCCACGGCGTCGACAACGCCCAGGAAATCCGCGACCTCGTCCTCGAGCGCCTGCGCCAATTCCGCCACGCCGGACTCGGCGATCCCGACGAAGCGCACGCCGCCCCCGCGCCGATCGCCCCGATCCCCGAGGCGACTGCCGGCGACGCGCTGGCCGCCGCGCGCGAAGTCCTCGCCGAGGCCCGGGCGCTGCGCGCCACCGTGAGCTGACATCCCGCTTTACACCGGCGCGGAGTTGCGCACTAGTCCGGGCCCATGTCCGAGCCGAGTTCACGCACCGAAGCCTTCCTCGAACGCACGATCTTCGCCAGCCGCTGGCTGCAGGCGCCGCTCTACGTCGGCCTCATCGCCGCGCAGGCGGTCTACGTCTACCAGTTCTTCGTCGAGCTGTGGCACCTGTTCCACATCGTGACCGGCCCCGGCACCGTGAAGGACCCGAGCACCGCCATCATGCTCGGCGTGCTCGGCCTGATCGACGTCGTGATGATCGCCAATCTCCTCATCATGGTGATCATCGGCGGCTACGAGACCTTCGTGTCGCGCCTGCACATCGACAACCACGTCGACCAACCCGAGTGGCTCAGCCATGTGAACGCCGGCGTCCTCAAGGTGAAGCTCGCCACCGCGCTCATCAGCATCTCGTCGATTCACCTGCTGAAAACCTTCATCGAAGTCCGCTCGCCGAGCATCGCTTTCACCGATCAAGGCGTGATGTGGCAGGTCATCATCCACGGCGTGTTCGTGCTCTCCGCCATCGCGCTCGCGTGGACCGACAAGATCATGATGGCTGGCGTGGAGGCGGTGAAGTCCTCCGGCAAACACTGATCAGAGCCGCGTCGTCCGCCGGCTGCGCTGGACCGCGCGCTCGCAGAGCGCGTGAAAGCGCCGACGGTGCAATTCGCCGTCGAGCACGTCGTAGTGCTGTGGCACGATCCAGCGCGGGTTCAGCGCGATCGTCTTGCGCACGCTGTCCACGAGCAGGTCCGGACGCGCGTTCAGGAACGGCGGCGGAAAGTGCACGTTGAAGAAGTAGCTCGCGAACAAGTCGCCGCTGAAAAGCAGATCGTGCCGCGCGCTGTAGAAGCCGCAGTGGCCCTCCGTGTGGCCGGGCAGATGCACCACGCGCAAACCGCCCCAGAACGGCAACTCGTCGCCGTCCGCGATGAAACGGTCGATGCGCGCCGGGCGGTAGTTGAGAACGTTGTAGCCCACCCGCTCCAAGCGGCCGCACCAGCGGGCCGCGCCCTTGAACGGATAAGTGCCGTCGAGGTGCGCCTGTTCGGCGGGATGCGCGTAGAGCGGCGCGCCGGTGAAACGTTGCGCCCACGCGGCGTTCGCGCCGTGGTCGAGATGCCCATGCGTGAGCAGGATCGCCTTGACCGATTCCGGTTCGAGGCCGAGTCGGCGAAGCATCCAGCGGATCTGCGTGCGCTCGCCGATGAGACCGGTGTCGAGCAGCACCGCCTCCCCGCGTTCGTCGACGAGCAGGTGGCACACGCCCATGAGGCCACGGATCGTGAACACGCCCGGCGGGACGTGACGTGCGAACCAAGGCTTCGTCGGGCGCGACACCAACGTCATCCGCGGCGGAGTTTCAGCAGCCGCTCGCCGGCGGCGTGCAGCGTCTCGTGGCGTTTGGCGAAGTTCAGGCGCACGTAGCGGTGCTCCGGCGTCGGGAAGAACACCGAGCCCGGCACCGGCGCGACACCGATCTCGCGCGTCATCCAGTGAGCGAACTCGACGTCGTTCGCGAAACCGAAAGGCGAGATGTCGAGCATCACGAAATACGCGCCCTCCGGCGTGGTGTAGCGCAAGCCGGTGCGGTCGAGATAGCCGAGGAAGATGTCACGCCGCTCCGCATACTCGGCAGCGAGCGCGTCGTAGTAGGCCGGCGGCATTTTCAGTCCGGCGACGATCGCGTGCTGCAAGGGCGCGGCGGCGCCGACGGTGAGGAAGTCGTGCACCTTGCGGCCCTGCGCGACCATGGCCGCCGACGCGAAAACATAACCGAGTCGCCAGCCGGTGATCGCGAAGGTTTTCGAGAGCGAGCTGCACATCACCGTGCGCTCCGCCATGCCCGGCAGCGCCGAGAGATACGTGTGCTGGTGCGGCGCGAAGACGATGTGCTCGTAGACTTCATCGGTGATGATCCAGACGTCGAACTCCTGCGCGAGCGCGGCGATTTGCTCGAGCTCGGCGCGGGTGAAGACCTTGCCGGTCGGATTCGACGGATTGCAGAGCACGAAGGCCTTGATGCCGCTCGCGAAGACGCGGCGCAGCTCATCCGGATCAAACGAGTAGTGCGGCGGCTGGAGCGTGGCGAAGACGGGCTTCACGCCCGAGAGGATCGCGTCGGCGCTGTAATTCTCGTAGAAGGGCGAGAACAGCCCGATGCTGTCGCCGACGTCGGCGACGGTCATCACCGCGACCATCATCGCTTCGGTGGCGCCGCAGGTGACGATGAGATTTCTCTCCGGATCGCACGGGAGCCCGGTGCAACGGGTGAGCTTGGCGGCGAGCGCCTCGCGGAGTGGCGGCGCACCCCACGTGATGGCGTATTGGTGGTGGTCGGTGTCCATCTCCGCCTTCGCCGCAGCCAGGATCTCGGCCGGCGGATTGAAGTCCGGGAAACCCTGGGAGAGATTCACCGCGCCGTGCCGCAGGGCGACGCGCGTCATCTCGCGAATCAGCGACTCGGTGAAAACGGATGTCCGGCGGGAGGTGCGTGGCATGGAGAAGCGCTAAGCAGTCCGCCAAACGCTGTAAGCTCGAAAGTGCGCCATAGTGGACGGCGTGCATCGGGCCGTCGCCTACGCCCGCTCAGGGCGGGATCGTGATCTGCGAGCCGATCTTGAGGTCGCCCTCGTTGCGCATCGTGGCGCGGTTGGCTTGGAAGATGTCGCGCCAACGCGTGCGATTGCCGTAGTAGCGCTGCGAGAGATTCGAGAGCGTGTCGCCCGGGCGCACCGTGTGCGTGCGGGCGCCGCGCGCGGGCTGCGGTGCTTGCGTCGTCGGCGTTTGCTTTTGCGCCGTGGCGGCGGCGGGGCGCGTCGTGGGCGCGGGCTTCGCCGGCTCGGGACGCGCGGTCGCCGGACGCGTGCGCACCGTCGGCATGGTTTCGAGGTTGACCGAGAAATTGTTCGCGCTGCCTCCGGCGATCACCGGCGCGCGGGTGGTGGGTGTCGGCGCGGGCGTCAGCGTGGGCGTGGAACGCTCGGCCGGCGAATCCGTCGGCGCGGCGGTCACGGTGTTTTCGCGGCCGGCTTGGAGGTCGGCGACTTGCTGCTTCAGGATGTCGTTTTCGAGCTTCAGCTTGTCCATCGCCGCGATGAGGTCGACGCGCTGGACCTGCGTGTCGAGCGGCTGGGCCGGCAACGTGCGCGCGAAATCCCGCACGGCCGCGTCGATCCGCTGCTTCACGAGCGGGGCCTGCGCGCTGTTCGGTCGGAGCGAGAGGTATTTTCGGAAATGGTAGATCGCGGCGATCGGGTCGCGGATGTGCTGCGCGTAGATCAACCCCGCTTCGAGGTGGGATTCCGGCGCGTCGTCGCCGCGTTTTTCGATGACCTTGAGATAGGCGGAGAGAGCTTCCTGCAGGCGGCCGGAGCGCTTCATCTGCTCGGCTTGGCGGTAATACGGCTCGTCCGCCTCCGTCGCGTAGGATTGCCGGCTGTCGCCGCCGCATCCGGCCAAACCCAACGCCAAAACGGCCACCGCGACGAGCGGCAGCACGTGGCGACGGAGCAGGACAGGAACGCGCGGCACGGGAAAGGAATTGAACGAGCGGAAGTGGCGCGTAGGTTTGCGCCCGGTCTCCCCCACTACAAGTCCAGATGCCACTCGACGCCCCTACGATTCTCGCCAAGGCCCGCCAATGTCTCGCCATCGAGCGCGAAGCGCTCGACGCCACCGCGGCGATCCTCAACGGCGATTTCGTGGACGTCGTGCGCGCCGTCGAGGAGACGATCTCCGCCGGCCGGAAACTCATCTTCACCGGCATCGGCAAGTCCGCGCACATCGCGCAGAAACTCACGGGCACGTTCAACAGCACCGGCGTGCCGTCGGCCTTCCTCGATCCGACCAACGCGCTGCACGGCGACCTCGGATTGTGCGCGGCGGGTGATTTGGCGTTTCTCCTCAGCAACAGCGGCTCGACGCACGAGATGCTGCGCCTGTTGCCGCTGTTCGAACGGTTCGGACTGAAAACGGTGGCGCTCACCGGCGCGCCCGAGAGCGAACTGGCGCGCGGTGCCGACCTGAGGCTCATCTACCGCGCGCCGCGCGAGGCGTGTCCGCTGGCGCTCGCGCCGACGGCCAGCACGACGGCCGCGCTCGGCCTCGGCGACGCCCTCGCGATGGTGTTGCTCGAGACGCGCGGCGTGACGCGCGAGGATTTCGCGAAGTATCACCCGTCCGGCACGCTCGGCATGACACTGCTGCTCCGCGTGAAGGACATCATGCGCACCGGCGAAGGCTGCCCGCTGCTCCCGGAGGCGAAGACGACCGTGCAGGAGGCGATCCTGGCGATGACCGGCGCGAAGGCCGGCGCGGTGGCGCTCACGACGGCGGACGGAAAACTCGCGGGCATCTTCACCGACGGCGATTTCCGCCGCACGGCGCTCAACGGCGGCGCGGATTTCCTGAAGGCGCCCGTCGCGCAATTCATGACCCGCGGCGGCAAGACGATCGGCGCCGACGTGCTGGCGGTCGAAGCGTTGAAACTTTTTCAGCAGTTCAAGATCTCCGACCTGTTCGCGCTCGACGCGGATGGCCGACCGGTCGGCTACATCGATGTGCAGGACCTGCCGAAGCTGAAGATTCTCTGACGCGGCGGCGCGCCCGGTTTATAGCTGCGCGTCACGTCACGGCGGCTGCTTGTGCTCGCGCCGCCCTTCCCTACGCTGCCGGGCATGGCTACGCCCGCGTTCACCTATTCCGACACGTTCGCCCACGGCCCCGACGATACGACCTATCGCCTGCTCACGAAGGAAGGCGTCTCGACCGCAACCTTCGAAGGCAAAGAGGTTCTCAAAATCACGCCGGAGACGCTGGCCTACGTCGCGCGCGAGGCGTTGCACGACGCCAATTTTTTCCTCCGCACGAAGCACGTCGAGCAAGTCGCCGCGATCTTGAAAGACCCCGAGGCGTCGAACAATGACCGCTACGTCGCGCTCACGCTGCTCAAGAACGCCGAGATCGCCGCCGGCGGCATTCTGCCGATGTGTCAGGACACCGGCACCGCGATCGTCTTCGGCAAGAAGGGCCAGCAAGTCTGGACCGGCGCCAACGACGCCGAGTGGCTCTCGCGCGGCGTCTACGAGTGCTACACGAAGGAAAACCTCCGCTATTCGCAGACCGCGGCGCTCGACATGTTCAAGGAGGTCAACACCGGCACCAACCTGCCCGCGCAGATCGACCTCTACGCCACCGAGGGCCAGAAATACGAGCTGCTCTTCGTTGCGAAAGGCGGCGGCTCGGCGAACAAGACCTACCTGTTCCAGGAGACGAAGGCACTGCTCAATCCGAAGAGCCTAGAGAAGTTCGTCGTCGACAAGATGCAGCTGCTCGGCACCGCCGCGTGCCCGCCGTATCACCTCGTGTTCGTCATCGGCGGCACCAGCGCCGAGACGTGCCTGAAGACCGTGAAGCTCGCCTCCACGAAATACTACGACACGCTGCCGACCACCGGCGACGCGCACGGCCGTGCGTTCCGCGACGTCGAGATGGAGGCCAAGGTGCTCAAGTTCGCACAACAGAGCGGCGTCGGCGCGCAGTTCGGCGGCAAATATTTCGCCCTCGATGTCCGCATCATCCGCCTGCCGCGCCACGGCGCGAGCTGCCCGGTCGGCATGGGCGTTTCATGCAGCGCCGACCGCAACATCAAGGCGAAGATCACGAAAGACGGCGTCTTCCTCGAACAGATGGAGACCAACCCCGGGCGCTTCATCCCGGCCGAGATGCGGACGTTCAAGGACGACAGCGCCGTGCGCATCGACCTGAACCAGCCGATGGCCGAGATCCGCGCGGCGCTTTCCAAATTGCCCGTCACGACGCGCGTGTTGCTCAACGGCCCGATGATCGTCGCGCGCGACATCGCGCATGCGAAGCTCAAGGAGCGCGTCGATGCCGGCCAGGGATTGCCGCAGTATTTCAAAGACCACCCGGTCTACTACGCCGGCCCCGCGAAGACGCCTGCCGGTTACGCGTCCGGTTCGTTCGGTCCGACGACGGCCGGCCGCATGGACAGCTACGTCGACCTCTTCCAGTCGCTCGGCGGCTCGATGGTGATGCTCGCCAAGGGCAACCGCTCGAAGCAGGTCACCGACGCCTGCAAGAAACACGGCGGTTTCTACCTCGGCAGCATCGGCGGCCCGGCGGCGATCCTCGCCAAGGACTCGATCAAGAAGGTCGAGGTGCACGAGTATCCCGAGCTCGGCATGGAGGCCGTGTGGAAAATCGAGGTGCAGGATTTCCCGGCGTTCATCCTCGTCGACGACAAGGGCAACGACTTCTTCGTCCAGAACTGCGGCATCTGCGCGCCGCATTGAGCGAAAGTGGGAAGTGGGGCTGGCGCCAGCGTGGCTGACGCCAGCCGACGTTAGATCGGGAACGGCGCGTTCCGCAACGGACGCACGGCGAGCCCGAGTAATTCGCGTTCGCTATCGTCGCCCGCGATGCGGTTCACGTGGACCGTGAAGCAGGTCCGGCACTGATGCACGAGCAGCCACTCGCCGTCGGTCGCGGCGTGGATGGCGATCGGCTCCATCCCGCCGCCACAGTCGGCGGCGCGATCGCCGGGCTTGTTGTCCAGATGCACGCTCCACAGGCACCACGGGCAGTGGTTGCGATGGCGCGTGCCCGGCGCGTCGAGGGAGAACTCGCCGCGGCAGTGCCGGCATTTGAGATAGGAAAGCTTCGCGCCGCGGCACTCAGGCGGGGAAAAGCGATAATGGTCTGACATGGGATGCGAAATCCCGGCAGGTCTGGAAAAATATCCCGCGTTTTCGCGGGCCGCATCACACTGGCTGGCTCGGCGCCGCCTCGCTGGGCGTTGGCTGCCGGGAATAATGAAAAGCCCGCCGCGAAACGCGGCCGGTGTTCAGCCAGTGGCTAGTCAGACAATCTCTGCAAATGACATCCGCGATCAGGTCAGCCGAGCGCGGCACTCGGGTCAAGCGCCCGCTCACTCGCCGACGAACGTCACCACCACGCGCCGCGTGTGCGCCGAGCGACGGTGTTCCCAGAGGAAAACGCCCTGCCACGTGCCGAGCAGCAACCGTCCCTCGGCGAACGGCACCTGTTCGCTCGTGCGCGTGAGCGCCATCTTGATGTGGCTCGGCATGTCGTCCGCGCCCTCGAGCGTGTGCGTGAAATGCTGGTCGTCCTCCGGCACCAACCGGTTGAGCCACGCCTCGAGATCGCGTCGCGCGGACGGGTCGGCGTTTTCCATGATCACGAGACTCGCGCTCGTGTGCTGGCAGAAAATCGTCGCGACGCCGCGCTGCAGACCGCTGCGCGCGAGTTCACGCGCGAGTTCGTCGGTGATCTCGTGCGTGCCTTGGCCGGGCGAGCGGATCGTGAGAGTGGTTTGATGAATCGAGGACATCGGAAAATAGAGGGCGGCGCTCCGTCGCCGCCGCGAATCAGACTATGGCGCCGGCGGAGTGGCGTCCCGCACTCAATCAGCCGCCGCCGGCACCGGGCGAACTCGCGCCGGGTTGCGTCATCGCGAGCGGGTCGAGCACGCGGTCGAGGGTCGCGGCGTCCATGAGCTTTTTCTCGAGCACGAGTTCGCGCAGCGTGCGGCCGGTGACGTAGGCCTCTTTGGCGATCGCGGCAGCGGCGTCGTAGCCGATGTGCGGATTGAGCGCGGTGACGAGCATGAGCGAACGGTCGACGAGCTCGCGACAGCGCGCAGGATCGGCTTCGAGGCCCACGACGCATTTTTCGGTGAACGTGCGAGTCGCGTTGGTGAGGCAGGAAATGGCCTCATGGAAGCAATGCGCCATGAGCGGGAGAGTCACGTTTAGTTCGAAGTGTCCGTCGCGACCGGCGAGCTGGATCGTCTGCGCGAGGCCCTGCGCGTAGAGGCAGACCTGCACGAGCATCTCGCTCATCACCGGATTCACTTTGCCGGGCATGATCGACGAGCCGGGTTGCGTGGCAGGCAACTTGATCTCCGCAAAGCCGGCGCGCGGCCCCGAACCGAGCAGGCGGAGATCGTTGGCGATTTTCGTGAGGGCCGCGGCGATGGCGGCGAGCTGGCCGGCGGCTTCGACGCAATCGTCGCGCGCGGCCTGGGCCTCGAAGTGATTCTGCGCCTCGCGAAACGTCAGGCCGGTGCGCTCGTTGAGCAGACGCGCCACCCGCGCGCCGAACTCAACGTGGGTGTTGAGGCCGGTGCCGACGGCGGTGCCGCCGATCGCGAGTTCGCTCAGCACGCGCACGGCGCGGCGCGCGCGTTCGGCGGCCTTGTGCGCCTGCATCGCGTAGCCGGAGAATTCCTGGCCGAGCGTCAGCGGCGTGGCGTCCATCAGGTGCGTGCGGCCGATCTTCACAACGCCCTGCCACGCGGCGGCTTTGCAATCGAGTTCGGCGGCGAGCGCATCGAGCGCCGGCGCGAGGTCGCGGTGCAAGGCGAGCGCGACGGAGACGTGCAGCGTGGTCGGAATGACGTCGTTGGACGATTGGCCGAGATTGACGTCGTCGTTCGGGTGCAGCGGCTTCTTCGCGCCGATCGGCAAGCCGGCGAGCTGGCTCGCGCGGTTGGCGATCACCTCGTTGGCGTTCATGTTCGTCGAGGTGGCGGAGCCGGTTTGAAAAACGTCGATCGGGAAATGCGCCGTGTGCCGCCCGTCGGAGATCTCGAGCGCGACTTGCTCGATGAGGCGGGCTTTTTCGGGAGCGAGGAGGCCAAGCTCGGCGTTGGCGCGAGCGCAGGCCCACTTCACGAGGCCGAGCGCGCCGATAAAGGTCGACGGCAGCGGGCGGCCGCTCACGGGGAAGTTGAGCACGGCGCGTTGCGTGGAGGCGCCGTAGAGCGCGTCGTCTGGCACGGCCATTTCGCCCATCGAATCGCGTTCGGTTCTCATCGGACGGAAGCTAGGTGCGAGCGCGCGGTTCGCAAAAATGAAAAAGCCCGCGCGAGGCGGGCTGGGCGGGGGAATCGCGGTCTCGGCTCAGAACTTGAGCGAGACGCGGTCGGCCTTCAGGCCGACGCGGGTCCAGCCGCCGGCGAGTTCGGTGTCGCCGAGACGGCGCGCGAGACGCTCGCGGACGACTTCGGGCGCGGCGGGGTCGGGCGTGAATTGGCGGTCGCCCATCGCGGCGAGCAGACGATTGCGGCGCGAGGAGACGGCGGCGACGCCGGCGAGTTCCGCCGCGTTGCCGGCCATGTTCTGAACCGCGCTGGAAGAAGACGGCACGCGGTTGCCGGCGAGGAGCGCGTTGGCGAGATCGGGATCGGTTTCGGCGAGGCTGGCGAGATTGGCGGCGATGGAGCGAGCGGACGGGCTTTGCTCGCCGCGCGGAGCGGTCCAGGGGATCAGCTCATCGCTCTTGGCGGGCATCTCATCGGAAAGCTGGACCTGAGCCGTGGCGCGCGGCTGATCCTCGACCGCGACTTGCTCAATGCGAGGCTGGCTCGCGGCGACGGAAGCGACGATGTCGTGGCGCGGCTCGGCGACTTGCGAGGCCACGGGCGCCGGAGCGGCCATTTCGGCGGGAGCAATGGCGGCGACCTGGGTCGGGGCGTAATAGCGGAGCGAGACGAGCGTGAAAGTAAGGACGGCGGTGGCGCCGACGGGCAGGTAGGCGCGGCGGTTCAGCAGCAGCGGAACGCGCTGCCACCACGGGCGGCGTTCGACGAGCGCGGCGAGTTGCTTCTGGCGCAGCTCGACTTCGAACTTGTTCCAAAACTCGGCGTCGGGACGCTCCGCGCGTTTGAGGCGCAGCAGGTCTTCGACGGTGATCTTGGAATTTTGCGGGCGTTGCGACATGAGGTTCAGCGGAGGTATTTGCTCAATTCGCCTTGGAGGAACTGCTTCGCGTAGTGCAGGCGGGAGCGCACGGTGCCTTCGGAGCAGTCCATGACTTCGGCAATCTCGGCGTGGCTGAGTCCATCGATTTCAAACAAGGTGATGACGGTGCGATGCTTGATAGACAGTTTTTGCATCGCCTCGTTCAATTTTTCCTGAAGCTCGCGCAGATAGGCATCGCGGTCGGCTCCAGTCGTGTCGGTGAGCTGGTTGAGAATCTCGCTCGACGTGCCGTCTTCCTGGACTTTCTCCAGGCTGAAGAATGTGCGCAACCTATTCTTGCGTAGGTGACTAAGTGTCGTGTTGACCGCGATTTTGTAGAGCCAGGTGAAGAAAGACGACTGGCCCTGGAAGCGATTGATCGACTGGAAGGCCTTGATGAAGGCGTCCTGCACGAGGTCGGCGGTGTCCTCGCGATTAGAGGTCAGGTTGTAAACGACACCGAAGACCCGCTCGCGGTATTTGCGGATCAACACGTCGAAGGCCGCCACGTCGCCCGCTTGCACGCGTTTGACGACCTCAATATCCGAATCCGCCTCCGCCTGACGTTCAGGCGAGGTGACGAGGGTCTTGGCGAAGACCTTCGAGAGATTCATCGGGAGGTGTAAGGTCGGATTGGCGCCGTCCGGAGGCAACGGCGAATTAAGGCTTGGTCGGAGCCTGCAAGGCAGCGATTTGGCCCTGCAACAGCCCACTGAGTTGCCTCAGCAGGGGCACGGGAGCGAGGCCCCCGTGAGGCATAAGGACCGAGAGCGCGCGGGCCAGTTCCTCCTCGACCGCCGCCACGACGCCGGCAGCGATGCCGAGCTGGCGCATGCGCTCGATGCTGGCGTGGAGCGGCAACGGCTTGGCTTGCTGCATCGCGGCGACGACTTCGGCGCGCTCATGGGCGGGCAGTTTCTCGAGCAACAGCATGAGCGGGAGCGTGAGCTTGCCGCTGGCGAGGTCGGTGCCGAGGGTCTTGCCGATGCGCTTTTCCTCGCCGAGGAAGTCCACGAGGTCGTCGTAAATCTGGTAGGCGATGCCGAGGTGGCGGCCGTAGTCGTTGGCGGCCTGCACGAAGGCGGCGGGCGCGCCGGAGAGTTTGGCACCGAGGTGGCACGAAACGCGGAAAAGCTCCGCCGTCTTGAAGTCGATGACGCGGTAATAGGCTTCCATCGTCACGCCCATGTCGCGGCGGTGCAGCGTCTGCATGATCTCGCCGGAGCAAACCTTGCGAGTCGACTCGGAGACGGCGAGGCACACGTCGGTGGTGGGGAATTGCGAGGCGACGTGCAGCGCTTGGGCGAACAGCGCATCGCCGAGCAGCACGGCGGCGTCGGGGCCAAATTTGCGCGAGGCGGTCGGCCGGCTGCGGCGCAGCTCGGCTTGGTCCATGATGTCGTCGTGCACGAGCGTCGCCATGTGGACCATTTCCACGACGCCGGCAGCACGCACGAGATTCTGATCGATCACGCCATCGCCTTGCCAGCCGGAGATGAACACCAGCGTGGGACGCAGACGCTTGCCGGAGGTCTCGACGCAATACGCCGCCATCTCGCGGATCTCGGGCTCGAAATGTGCGACCTGATCCTGCATGAACGCATCGAGCGCCGCCATCTGCGGGGCGAGGCGGGTGAAGACAGCGGCCGGGTCGTTCTCGGCAAAGACGGTGTGTGGCGCGGGTCCGGACATCGCGCGTGAGGCTAGGAAGGGAGGGCGGAAAGGCTAACAAAAAGCTCCTGCAAGTCTTGCCAGAGACGGCGCGAATCGCGTTTGGTCGAAACATGGGCCAGGAAAACCCCTTGCTGTTGCTCGTCTTGCTCGCTGCCACCGGATACGTGGCAAAGCTCTGGCTCGACGATTTGCGGGCCGCTCGCGCCGGCACGCCGGTGCCGCGTCCGCTGCCCGGGGTGACGCCCGCGACGATCACGGCGGTGGCGCTGGCCGCGCTCGGCGCGCTCGCCTTGCTGGCGCTGGAGACGTGGGGCGAGATCGCGCTCGGCATCGCCGGCGAGCAGACCCGCGTGACCGCGCTGTTCGGGCTCTACACGCTCGCGGCGGCGTTCGGCGAGGAGTTGATTTTTCGCGGCTTCATCGTGGTGGAGCATCGCGGGCGAGCCGCGCTGGTCGGCGGCATTGTGGGCGCGTCCCTGCTCTTCGCGCTGCTGCATCCGTTCCTGTGGCAGTGGCGCGATGGCGCGTTGCACGCGCAGCTGGGGACGAAGGCGTGGTTCAGCACGGCGGTGGTGTTCGCCAGTTCGCTGTGGTTCTACGCGGTGCGGTTTTGGAAACTGAATCCGTCGCATTCGCTGCTGCCGTGCATCGCGGCGCATGCGGCGAAGAATCTGGGCGTGTTCGCGATCAAATACGCCCAGGGCTTCGTGAGCGGGTGGTAGCCGCTACGCCGTCACGGCGTGTAGTAGCCGCCCGAAAACGCGACGATGGTGGACGCCAGCACATACTGCAGGCCGCCCGAGGTGGTGAGGTATTGATTCGTCTCCGTCACGCCTCCAGCCAGATAGCCTCCCGCAAACTTCGTGAAGACGCCGGACGCCCTCATATACGCCTGCCGGCTCGGGCCGTAGTAAATGTAATACGGGGAGGCCAGGACGCACTTGGACAGGTAACCGCCGGCGAATTCGACTTTGGCCGCGATATTGACCTCGACCGTCCGGGACGGGCCGTAGGGCAGGTAGGAGAACGACGACGTGACGTAGCCGCTGGCCACGTATCCGCCGCTGAATGTCACGAGTGAGTTCGGGGAGAACAGCGCGCTCGATGAGGCGCCGTAGTAGAGCAAGGTGGAGTTGCTCGTCAGATACCCGCTGCTGAGGTAGCCGCCCGCGAACTGCGCGAACGTCCCTAAACCCAGCAAGACCGAGCGCGTCGAACTGTAAGCGACATTATTGGTGAACGACGTGCTCAGGTTTCCTGAAATCAAATACCCGGTGCCATCGTCGAAAGTCACGGTTTGACCGGCCTTCAGCAATACCTGGCGACCGGGGCCGTAGTTCATCCAGGTTTCACTGGACAGATACTGAGTGCCCGCGGAAGCGAAGGACACCAATGCGCAATAAACGCACGCAACGATAAGTCTGCTCACCTTGTTCATGATCCTGCCTTTCTTGTGGCCCTGGTTGATATGAAGGTGACCGAAATATCTGTGGCAATCCGCAGCACCGACCGGACCGAGCGCCCTCGGCCACGAAGCGGGATGCCTCCACTCCGTGGCGAACGCAGAAGGCCTATTTTGTCGTCTTCGCGGCGGGCGTCTCGCCGGCGGCCTCGAGGGCGGCGGCGTTGAACACTTGCGACGGATCCGCGCCGTCAGCCGAGACGGTCTTCGCGGTGATGAAGATGAGCAGGTTCGTCGTGACGTCGTTGACGCTCTTCGAGGAGAAAAGGCGGCCGAGAACCGGGATGCTGCCGAGAACCGGAACCTTGGTTCCACCGTGGGCCTTGCTCGCGGACATAAGGCCGCCGATGCCGGCGGTGTAGCCGTCCTTGAGTGAGACCTGCGTCTTCACCTTGCGCGTGTCGATGATCGGAATCGACGCGCCGCCGGCGCCGCCGAAGGTGGTCTCGCGGTTCGAACTGCTGATTTCGGGTTCGAGGGTCATGCGGATGACACCCTGCGCGTTGACCTGCGGGGTCACTTTCAGGATCACGCCGATGGGTTTGTATTGGAAGCCGGAGACTTCGAAGGTGCCGCGCTCGGAGTTATAGGTGTAGCTCGGGATCGGGTATTCGGAGCCAATATTGATGAACGCCTCGGTGTTGTTGAGCGTCACGATGGTCGGATTGGAAATGACCTTCGTGTTATTTTGCTGTTTCAGCGCCGAGACGATGATGTTGAAATCGGAAGCAGTGAAGACAGCGGAGGCGAGTCGGGACTGCGTGTTTGAATTGGTTAATCCAAGTAAGTTATTTACCACCGACGTTACGGTGTTGGTAGCACCCGTAGTAAGAGTATCGTTCGTCGAGGTCGTGTGACTTAATCCGTCAACAGCAACTGTAGTTGAGTTAGTTGTGCTGATTGGGAGAGCTTGTGTCATCGGATTGCCTTGTGCATCGGTGGTTTGGATCGTCGGAGGACCAGTCACGGTTGAAATCGTCGCATTCGGATTTGTCAGGGAAACGCTCCCAGAGGGAAATGAAACTGAGCTAGCTGCGCCCGATGTCCCGGTCGGTAGGCTAGTGGAAAAACCGGTCTGTGTATTCGCCGTGGCAGTGTTACTATTAGTCGTGCCATGTTGGTCCCCGACCACATTCTGATGGCCGGTAGTGTTTGTCAGGTTGGTTCCGTTATTAGTATTCGAACCATTGGTCCCCGTCTGGCTGGCCCCCTTACTCCAAGTCTGGGACAATTTCCCCGCGCTGAGTTGCACGCCCTGCAGCGACGCCCAGTTGACGCCGATGTTGCGGATGTCGCTGTCGCTGACTTCGACGAACTTCGACTCGATCATCACTTGGTCGGTGGCCTTATCGAGCTTCTCGATGATCGCGCGGATGCGCGTCATGCGCGAGGGCTGGGTGGTGACGACGAGCGCGTTGGAGCGGACGTCGATGAGGATCTTGCCGCCCTGCGCGGCGTCGACGAGGCCGTCGACCGTGGGCTTGATGTCCGCGGCCTTGGCGTTGTTGAGGATGAAGACTTCGGTCGTGGCGGGCTCCTGCGTGAGCGACTCGCGGCTGACTATCTTGATGATGTTGCCCTCCTCAATGTAGGTGTAGCCAACCGGCGAGAGGACGGTATCGAAAATCTGGCGCCAGGTGACGTCGCGAAGCTTGATCGACGTCTTGCCGACGAGGGTGTCGGGAACGACGATGTTGAGTTCGAAGAGGTCGGCGACGTTGCGGAGGATGGTCTTCACGTCCTCCTCGGGGAAATCGACGGAGAGCGTGTCCTTGTCCCGGGAAACGGAGGCTTGCGTGGGCTGGGCACCGGCGACGGTGGCGGCGGGCTTATCTGCGGCGGGCGCGGCGGCCGGGGTCTGCGCGGTGACAGAGCCGAGCAGCGAAAGCGCCAAGGCGGCAGCGGCGAGGGTGCGGGTGCTCATGGGGGGTGTCCTCATTTCTTGATGGGCCGGGTATATTCTTCGTTGTTCAACCGGAGAGTGAAATTGGCGCGGTCGATGGCGGTGACCTCTACCGTGTATTCCGCGCCTTCAAAGGTGATTGTGAGTGTGCCGCCGGGTTTGACCCGCTTTTGACCGAACGAGAGCGACGGCTGGCCCGCCATGAGGATGTAGCCGGTGGGCTTCAGCGCGTCGCCCATCGCGGCGAGGAGATCGCGGGCATTGCGCGGGGCGCCGGGGCGGGCGGCGGCTCCCGGGCCGGTGCCGGCCCCGGCGTTGCCGACGGCGGCGGTGCCTGCCGCGGTCGCGAATTCGACGAATGCCTCGGAATGGAATGGATCGGGAAGATTGGCGGGCGCGGCGACGTCCTTGGCGGCGAGAAGGTGCTTGGCGCTGCCGAGGCTGGCCGTGCGTGCGGCGGGAGCGACGACCGGCGGCACGTCGGCGGCGACGGCGAGCGCGGCGAGCAGGGTGAACGGGACGGCGAGGCGGAGAGTCTTCATGGCGTGCCGAGCAGTTCGACGGTGAACACGGCGTTCATCTGATCCAAGCCGGCGCCGACACCGGCTTCGGACCGGCCGGCGCCTTCGAGTTTCGAAACGGTGAGTCGGTCGAAGCGCACGAAATGCGGGCCGGTCTCGACGCGGCGGATGAACGCCCACACTTGGGCGTAGCTGCCTTGCAGGGTGAGGCTGAAGGATACGGGGATGAACAGTGTCTTCGGCGCGTTTGCCTTCGGCGTTGGGAGCGAATTCTGGCGGACGTCGATGAGCTTCACGCCGGTCTCGTTCTCGAGGCGGTAGAAAAATTGGAGGTTGTTGGCGAGGTCGCCGGCGTGAACGAGGCGCGACTCGAGTTGCTTGGCGCCCGCCTGGATTTCCTGCACCTGCTCGGCGAGGCCGGTGGTGTGGCGGGCGTTGAGCGCGATCTTCTGGGATTCCTTGTCCTTTTCCTCGAAGAGGCGCTGCGCCTCGTCGACGGCGTCGCTGCGGAAATAGAGAGCCACGCCGCAAAGCAGTGCGAGCAGGCCGCACGCGAAGGCGATGGGCTGTTTCTTGACGAGGGCGAGGAGATCGGCGCCGGTCATGACTTCTTCGCCTCCTTCGCGCCTTTGAATTTCAGCTCGATCTCGAACAGCAGCGCTCCCGATTTCGGGTCGGGGGTGATGGCGTTGAGTTTCACGCCGTCGAAAATTTCGGCGAGGCGCGGCTGGGTGCGGAGCGTCTCGACGTAGGCGGAGGCGAAGCCGCTGGCCTGGTCCTTCGCGCCGGCGGCGAGGCCGCGGAGTGTGCAGCGCGCGCCAGCAGGGTCGTTCGGGCGAAGGTCGACGTATTCGAGCTGGATTTCCTTGGGGAGGCTCGCGCCGAACAGCGAGAGCAGCGCGGTGGGCTCGACGGGCATCTTCACGAACGCGACGGCCTCGGCGATTTTCTTGTCCTCGTCGGCGAACAGCTTGGTGAGGCGCAGACCTTCCTGGTGCAGCTTCTGGTTCTTCGCGATTTCGGCTTCGGCGGTGGCGCGCTGGGAGTTGAAGACGTGCGTCTGGTATTCGCGCCAGCCCACGAACGCGAGCAGCAGCACGGCCGTGGCGATGCCGCCGACGTTGATGAAGAAGGTCGTGCGCACGACCTTCGTGTCCGGCAACCGTTCGAAGTTGCGGAAGTTCGGGTGCCACAGCGGCGCCGCTGGCGGCGCGGCGTCAGCCTTTTTGTTCAGCAGCGACAGGGCCATTGTTGTAGGAAGCCATCAGGCCGAAAAGGCCGAGCCAGCGTTCGTCGGGGGCCGCGAGAGTGACGCCCGGGGCCAGGGAAATGCCGAGCGACTGCGCCCATGGGAGCAGCTCGGCCTTGAAGGATTGGACGCCGAGCGAGCTCGCGATCGTCGGGCTGAGCCAGGCGAGGCTCGAGGGGAGCTGCGTGCAGAGCACCGCGCCGATCGACTGGCCGGTTTGCACTTCGTAGAAGCCGATGGACGACTGCAGTTCCTTCAGGAGCTTCTTGATCAGCGAGCCGCCCATGCTCGTGAAATCGAAGGTGTTCGAATAGAAAAGTTTCTTGGCGGACTCCTCGTCCTTGAGGCCGAGCTCCTTTTGCACGACGGGGATCATCGCGGAGATGCCGGACGCGATGGGGCGGGAAATATCCACGCCTTCCGCAGTGAGGATGAAACACTGGGTGGCCTCCTCGCCCATCTCCAAAAGGAGCAGCGGTGCCTTTGACTGCTTGAACTTCTGGTAGCTCACCAGCGCGCCGAGCGTGGCAACGGTGCCCAATTCCAACTGCTCGGGATAAAGTCCGAATTCCAGCAGTTTTTCCTGCCACTGCACGATGTCGTCGGACGGCATGCCGCAGAAGAGCGCCTCTTTCTGGTTGCCCTTCGCGACGTCGTATTCCGAGCCGTCGGCGGGATTGAGCAGCAACGTGGTGAACTTATCGGCCTCGACGCGAAAGCTCTGCGTCAGCACCTCGGGCACGTAGCCGGGCTCCTTCACGCGCTTCAGATCCATCGTGTGGCGGCGGACGATGCGGCGCGCCGGATACAGCGAGACTTTCGCGTGCGCGTAACCGGTGGGGCCCTTGCCGTCGGCGGTCTTCAGGTAGTTCTGGAGACCCTCGGAGTCGGCGGCGGCAAACTCCTTCACTTCCTCCACGACCAGCGGCGCGTCTTCCTGGGACAAGCGCGCGAGCAGCACGGCCTGATCGCCGAAATCGACGCAAAAGCCCTTGGTCTTCTTGCCGAACATATGCGTGAAAAATGAGGAGAGGTGACAGGTCGACAGCGCGGCCAAAATGGGGATAACGCACGCGCGAACGGCTGACGGTTTCTAGTGTGACGGAGCTAACCGGATAGGTTCAGCCCCCATTCTACACAAGACCAAAACCCCCGGTAGACCCATCAGGGCCAAGGATTACTAGATATTTACCCTACCGCGCGGAGACGAAAAAACCCGCCGCGAACACGGCGGGTTTCGAAAGGCGATGCGAGTGGCGGCGCGAAGCCCGCGCTCACTTCTGCCAGGTGCGCTTCTTGTGGCGATTTGCCTTCAGGCGCTTGCGGCGCTTGTGCTTCGACATCTTCAGACGGCGCTTCTTCTTGAGATTTCCCATGGTGAAAAGGTGGTGTTAGAGGGGCCAACGTGCGGCGCGCACCCTCCTCTGTAAAGCCCGAAGTTAGCTCGCCGCCGGCACCGGAAACCGCCGCGCCAAAACCGTGAAAACCACCTCCGCGCCGACCTTCGACTCCGCCAAACCCGCCAGTCGCGCCACCACGCGCCGATAGAGATTCAGCTGCGCCGCATGTCGCGCAATCGCCCGCTCCACATGGGCCGCGTCAGCAATCACAGCATCGGTCTTGAAATCGAACACCGTCGCCGCCGTCGCGCGCCCGTCCAGCCCGCGCCACACCGCGACGCGGTCGAACACGCCCGACACCCACGCCCCCTCCAAGACCACCTCAAACGACCGCTCGCGCCAGACCTCCACACCGTCCGCGCGCGTCCACAACTCCCGCAACGCCGGCGCGCGCAAGCACCCGACGACTTCGCTGATCGCCTCGTCGCTCGCGCCGTCCGCCTGCCAAGTCGCCGCCCGCGCCTCGATCTCGCCACTCGCGCACCATTCAACCTGCGCCAGCAGTCGATGCACTCCCGCGCCGAAATCCACCGCCGCGCGCGCCTGCGGCGCGAACAGCTCCGCCGCCCGCACGCCCCCACCCCGCTCGCCCGACGGCCGCCGCGCCATGCGCCGCGTCGCCGCCGGCGCATCGATCGCCGAAAGCACCTCCGCCCGCGTCGGTGCCGCCGCCGGCTCCAACCGCGCGAACCACTCCGCCTCGCCCTGTGCCCACACGCCGTTCGCTTCGCACGCGCCCACGCGCACCGGGCGCGCGTCACTGCCGAGCGTCTCGGCGAGGAGTTTCGGATAATTCGACGAGCGCGACTTCGCCGCCACCGGCTCCGTGATCGCATACATCGCACGCTTCGCGCGCGTCACCGCCACGTAGAGCAGCGACAACGCCTCGTAGCACCGTTCGCCCGCCGCGCGTTCCGCGTGGGCGTTCAAAACCGAGTCCGCCTCGACGAGCTCCGCCTTGGGCAACTCCAGCACCCAACGCGCCTCGTGCGTCTCCTCGTCGCGATGCACCGCCAACCCGCGCGGTGCGGCGGCGAGCTTTGTGCCTTCGAGCTCCGGCAAAATCACGACGTCGAAACCGAGGCCCTTGGACTTGTGCACCGTCATCACGCGCACCACCGCCGCGCTCTCGGGCTCGCGCAGCGTGTAGTCGTTCATGAACCGCACAAACTCGTCCGGATCGCGCCGCCCCTGCGCATCGAACAGCGCCGCCGCCGCCGCAAACTGCCGCGCGCGCTCCGGCGCGAAATCCCCCGTCAGCGCTAGCCGCGCGCACCAATGCTCCGCGAAGCGCTCGAAGCCGTCCTCCGCGATCTGCGCCAGCACGCGCTCCATCGCCGCCTCGCGCGTCGCGGCTCCCTCGGCCGCGAGCGCCGCGTGGAGCGGCGTCATGCGCACGTGTTCCCACGCCAGCGTGTCGCCCGGATGCGCCGCCGCCTGCACGAGCGCGAGCAGCGCCGCGCCGACGGGATTGTCCGCCGCCACGCGCAAATCCGATTCCGCCACCGCCGGCACGCCGCCTTCGCGACGGAGGAAATCCGCGATCTCCGTCGCCTGATCGTTCGACCGCGTGAGCACCGCGCAGGTCAGCCCGCGCGCCAGCGGATCGATCTCACGGATCAACTGCAGCGTGAGCGCGCGGCGCGCGTTTTCATCTTCCGCGAGCAACAGCGCCGCCTGCCCCGCGCGGTCGCCGCGCTCCGTGAAATGCTCGCGCCACTCCTCGTTCCAGCGCCGGCTCGCTTCGCCGGGGAACAGCGTCGCGATCGTCTCATCGGCGCCGAACACGGCGTTGACCATCGCGATCACTTCCGGCCCGGAGCGCCACGACGCGTCGAGCGGCTCCGTCGTGATCGGCGCGTTCGCGTCCGCGTCGCCGTTGTAGTGCCGCCGGATGTCGCGCATCAACGTCGGATCGCCCTCGCGCCACGCGTAGATCGACTGCTTCACATCGCCGACGCAGAAAAACGTCCGCCGCTCGTCCGCGTCCTGCACGACTTCGTCGATCAGATTTTCCAACACGCTCCACTGCCCGCGGCTCGTGTCCTGAAACTCGTCGAGCAGCCAGTGGTCGATCCCCGCATCGAGCCGATACTCGAGCATCAACCGACCCTCGCCCGCCTCGCCGAACGACAACTCGCGCGCGCCCGCGTCCGGCCGCAACAACCGCGTGACGTCGCCGAAAGTCAACTTGCCCGCGCGCCGCACGAGCGCGCTGTAGACCGCGTCGTAGCGGCTCAGCACCGCGTGCAAGCCCTGCGTGATCGCCAGCTGCCGCCGCAACTCCGCGCCCGCCACCGCACGCACGAGATCCGCCGCCACGGCGCAACCCGCCGCGTCGAGCGCCTGCTTCTTCCGCTCGATCGTCAGCTCCGCCGCGCCGGCCGAAATCGCCGGCCACGCCTCGAGCAGTTTCGGCAGGAAATACTTCATCTCCGCGCTCCACGGCGCGCCGATCGACCACTCCGGCAACTCCAACGCGAGCCGCGCCCAACGTTCACGCTGCGCGTCATTCATCGCCGCGCCATCGAGCCAGCGCCGCAGCGTCGCCACGACCGCGGGCAACGGCAAATCCGCGAGCCACGGCTGCCCGTCGGACCAGAGGCGCTGCGCCACGCCCCACAGCGTCGGCTCCGGCACTTCGAGGAAGCGCTCGTATTTCTCGTCGAGAAACTGGTCCATGCGTCGCGCGAGCTGCTTCTCCTCGGTGCCGAAAGTCGCGAGCTTGAACGCCTCCAGAAAATCGCGCTGCGCCTCGTCGAGCGTGCCGCCGCGCGCGAAGAGCTGCCGCAGCGCGCGTTCGCGTTCGCGCGTCGCCGCGTGACCTTCGAGCACTTCGAAATCTCCCGCGAGCCCGAGCTCGAACGGAAACGCCTGCGCGATCTTCGCGAAGAAACTGTCGAGCGTGCCGAGCCGCAGCCGGTGCAGCGCATCGATCATCGCGCGCAGCAGCCGCAGGAAATCCGCCGCGCGCAACTCCGGCCGGCCGAGATTGTGCGCGAGTGTCGCCGCGCGCTGCTCGTTCGCCGCCGCATCGGCGAGCTTGCCGAGGATGCTGTCGAAAAATTCGCCCGCCGCCTTGCGCGTGAAGGTCAGCGCCACGATCCGCTCCGGCGCCGCGCCGGCGGCGAGCAGCGCGATGAAGCGATTCGTCAGCCGGAAGGTTTTTCCCGTGCCCGCCGACGCGTGGATCATCACCAACCGCGGCGCGATCATAGCGTCACCTCCCACCGCACACTGTCCTCTACTCCGCGCTGAAACAGCGGCGCGAACTCATCGTAATCCGGCCGCAGTTCCTCGTTCGGCGGCCAGAAATTCCCCGCGCGCACGGCCGCCGCCACGCCCTCGGCACAGCGCAGCGCCGACTCGTGCAGCTCCACCGAGTAGCCGTCCCACAGCGCCAGCGTCGTCGCGCTCGCAGCCTTGGGCAGATTGAAATAGCCGCACGCCGCGCGCTCCTTCGCCTCGGGCAAAATCGTCGGCAGCGCGAGCAGGTAGAGCGGGAGTTGCAGGTCGATCCACTGGCGCTCGCGGCCGTCGACGGTCAGCCGCGCCCACTCCGGCACGTGATTCCATGGCGTGTCGAGATGCGCGTCGGCGGGCGTCTTCGCGGTGTCGCTCGTCTTGTAGTCGATCACGCGCCACGCACCGGTCGCTTCGTGCCGGTCGATGCGGTCGATCCGGCCGCGCAGCTGGAAACCGCCGAACGGCACCGCGAAATCTTTCTCGATCGCCGCGATCACCCAGCCGTCCGCGCGTTCGCGCGCCTGCACTTTCGCCGCCCAGCGCAACCGCTGCCGTGCCGATTCCAACTGCGCCACGATCGGCACCGACGGCGCCTCGCCGTAACGCGCCGTCGCCGCGCGGTCGAATTCCTCGACCAGCATCGCCGCCAACGCACGCTCGTCCGTGCAATCGCGCCACGGCTCCGCGGCGAATTTTTCCAGCGGCAAATGGCAGAGCCGGCCGAAATCGAAGACGTCCAGCTCGCGCTTCGCCGCGTCGACCGCTTCCATTTTCAGGACGTGCTTCAGGTAGAAACGGAACGGACACGCGAGCCAGCTGCGGAACGCCGTCGGCGAGAGCTTCTCCGGCGGCGGCGCGCGGCGCGGCGCGAGTTGCCACGCGCGCTCCCACGCCGGCAGCGTGCGCGCGGACTCGAGTTCGCGAAACAAATGCGCCACGCGCGCCGGCAGTTTTTCGTCCGCACACTGAAGCAGCAGCCGCGACGGCCGCAGCGGATCGCCCGATGCCGACGTTTTGCCGAGCAGCACATCGACGCGGCCGCCGTCGCGGCGCGATGCCACGAGCGCGTGCAACAGATACGCGTCGCGCGCGAAGCGCTGCGCGTTGGTCTTCAGGCCAAACAGCACCCGGAGCGTTTCGGGCAGAAACACATCGCCGCTCACCGCTTCAGGCACGGCGCCTTCGTTGAAGCCGGCCACGACGACGTGCGGCGCGTCCTCGAACGGCAATTCGAGCCAGCCTTGCAGCTCGATCGCGCCAGCAGGTTTGTCCGCCTCGCGTGGTTGCTCGCCGAAACGCCGCAGTGCGATCTCCCACCACTCGTCACGCGTCACACGCGGAAACTTTTCCGCCGCCTCGGCGCACTCGCGCACGACCTCGGTCCAAGCTCGCGCGTCTTCGGCGAAATGCCGGTCTTCCGCCCGCGCGAGATCGAGCGGCCGCTCCGCAAACACCCGCGCGAGCACGGCGCTCACGCCGTCCGCGAAGTCCGCTGCGCCGAGCATGTCGCGCAACTCCGCCAGCGCGGCGAGACCGCGCGCTGCCGTCGCTGTGCGCGGGTTCGCGTGCGCGTAGTGCCGCGCCTCGGCCAGCGTCGCGGGCAGGTGCTCCGCGCGCAGATCGTCGAGTTGTTTCAGCCACTCGGTCGCGCGAAAACTCTCGCCGAGCTCCGCGCGCAGCCACGCCCGCGTCTCGGGCGTCCGCGCGAGCGCGAGAGCGTGCGCGAAGGACGGCTCGCGCGCGCAGTCGGCGAGTGCGGCGAGAAATTGGTAGAAGCCGTGCGCGTCGTGCCGCGCACCAGCGGGGTTGAAGGCGGCGACGCCCGCGCGCTCCAGCGCGTTCTCCGCCAGCGCGGCCAGAGCGGTATCGGCCACGCCGACACCGAGCGCGCCGTCGGCCTGCGGGTAGAGCCGCGCTACGCGGGCGATTTCCTCGGCCTGCGCCGCCGCATCGGCGCGCAGATGCACGTGCGCCGCAAAATCCGCGAACGGCGCCTCGCGCCGCGCCCAAGCGTCCGCCAGCGGCCGGCCCCACGCGTCGAAATTTGCCGCTTCGCTCTCGGGCGCAAAAACCACGACCTCGACCGGCAACTCGCGCGCATGCGCGGCGAGCGCCGTGAGCGCGAGCGGCAGCGGATCGGGCACGGCGAGGACGACGATGCGCTCGATACCGGCCAACGCGGCCGGTTCGCGCGCGGCCGCGATGCGCGCCGCCTGCGGTTCGCGCCAGACACGCGCAGCGAGCGCGGCGCTGTGCAGGCGGCCGAGCGCGCCGAGCTGCAGCCAGCGCTCGCGCTCGACGAAGTCGGCCGGCATGCGCGTCGCGACGTCGGCCAGCGTCAGCGCTTCCTCGGCCAACGTGGCCTGCAGGCGCTGGAGCTCCTGCGCGAGCCGCAGCGCCCACGCGAAGTTGCGCGCCGGCGGATCGACGGGGAAAACGGCGCGGAACTCCGCGAGATCGATGTCCTGCAACACGCGCGTCCACGCGAGCGTTGCCTGCAACGCCGTGGCGACCGGGGCGGCTTTCTCCGCTGGCGCCAGCAGCGCTTCGGGCGGCAGGACGAGCGGCGGGAACGCCGCCTGCCAGCGTGTCGCGGCGTGCTCCGCGAGGCCTGCCCGCAAACGGCGCCCCGCTTGCCGCGTCGGCACGATGACCGCGACACGCGACAGATCGAGCGGACCGGCGCCGTCCCAACCGCGCGCGAGCCACGCCACCGCTGGCGGCAGCAGGGGTGTTTGCCACGTCAGGAAGTGACGCCGCACGTTTTCGGGAGCCTCGACCACGCGACTACTCCAGAGCTTGGCGCGCATCAGCGCAACCCACGATGCACCCGCGCGCCGACGTCCGGCTCGGGCAAAGAAAAACCCCGCGACCTCACGGCGCGCGGGGGTTTTAAAGGGATCGCGTCAGCGACCGCTCACTTCTTGGCGAAGATATACTTCGCGACCTGCGACTTGTGGTGCGAGGCGGTGTTGCGGTGGATGACGTGGCTCTTCACGGCCTTGTCCAGGGCGGAGCTGTAGGCGATGGCGGTGGCGCGGGCCTTCTCCGGATCGTTGGCGCTGGCGGCGACCGCCTTGGCGAGGGTCTTCAGGCGGGTCTTGACGGTCTTGTTGCGCGCGGCGTTACGGGCGGATTTACGCGCGGCTTTGATAGCGGACTTGGTGTTGGCCATGACGGTTTAAAATTTAGGAAACGTGGAAGGACCCAAAATCGCCGGGGTGAGTCAAGAGCTTTCTCCCATGGGGCCAAATGGCCCTCCGCCTTGTGTTTGGTTGCTCGTCCGGGTGAAACCCCCTATGTCGCAGCCTGAAACCTTGGATGAAGACTCAAACCCGGCTCATCGTGCTGCTCTGCCTCGTCCTCGGGGTCTTCGCGCTGAGTGTCGGCCTGTTGCGGGATTCGCAAAAGCGCGAAGGCAGCCAGATGTTCGGCCAAATCGCCCAGGAACGCGCCGCGCTCACCGAACGTCTGCTCGAACTGACCGGCCAGACGCTGCGCAACTTCGCCAACGACTACTCGAACTGGGGCGAGATGTTCCAGTTCATCGACAAGCCCGATCCAAACTGGGCCACGGTCAACATCGACGCCAGCCTGCCGAATTTCAACGCTCACGCCGCCTGGGTGATCTGCGCCAACGGCAAACAAATCCACGGCGCGGTGCGCGGCGTCGACCCCGCGCTGCGCACGCCGCCGTTCGCCGTGGCCGACGTCCTGCCTCACCTGCGGCAGAAGAAGTTCGCCCATTTCTTCTTCGCGAGCAAAGCCGGCCTCCTGGAAATCCGCGCCGGCCCCATCCAGCCCTCGGAAGACACCACGCGCACCACCGCTCCGCACGGCTGGTTCATCGTCGCACGCCTCTGGGACTCTGACTACCGCCGCAGCCTGCAACAGGTCCTCGAAAGCGACGTCCAAATCGTCGCGCCGGGCGCCGAGCCGCCGCCCGCCTCGCCGAACGAAGTCGTCACGGATCGAAAACTCGCCGACTGGACCGGGCAAACCGTCGCGGTCTTCCGCTCCGTGCACCGGGTGCGCACCGCCGAGCCGATCGACATCGGCAACGACTACGAGATCCTGCTTTTCCTGGTTTTCGGCGGCATCGTCATCGTCACCACGGCCATCGGCGTCACGCGCTGGGTTGTGCGCCCGCTGCGCCGCCTCGAACAAAGCCTCGCGGAAAACTCCCCCGCGCCCCTCCACGCGCTCGCGATGCAACCCGACATCTTCGGCCGCCTCGCCACGCTCGTCGCCGGGTCGTTCGAACACCGCCAGGAACTTGAGCGCGAGATCGACGAACGCCGCCGCGCCGAAACCGCGCTCCGCCAGAGCCGCGAGGAGCTCCGCCAATCCAGCGAACTCAAGGCCCGCCTCGCCCGTGACCTGCACGACGGCGTCATTCAGTCCATCTACGCCGCCGGCCTCGGCCTCGAAGGCGTGCGCGCGTCGCTCTCCTGCGACCCGGCCGCCGCCGAGCGCAAACTCGACGCCGCGCGGGATGCGTTGAACCAGACCATTCGCGAAGTCCGCTCCTTCATCCAAGGACTCGAACCCGAGTTCGCCGACCGCCCCGAGTTCGACCAAGTCCTCCGCTCGCTCCTCACCACGCTCCAGTCGCTCCATCCGGTCCAGTTCGAACTCCAAATCGAGCTGCCCGCCGCCACGCTCTCCGCCCGCGAGGAAGTTCACACGCTCCAGATCGTGCGCGAGTGCGTCAGCAACGCCCTCCGCCACGGCGGCGCGCGCCACGTCGCCATCCAACTCGCGCGCGAAACCGATCGGCCCGTGCTGCGCATCCGCGACGACGGCGCCGGCTTCGACGCCGCCCACGCCCGTCGCGGCAGCGGCCTCGCCAACCTCGCCTCGCGCGCCAGCGAGATCGGCGCCACCTTCACGATCGCCTCGACCATCGGAAAGGGAACCGAGATCACCCTCCAATTTTCCCAACGTCCCTCGACCCCATGACCAGCACCGCCACCAAGACCATCACCCTCCTCCTCGTCGACGACAGCGAACTCGTCCGCACCGGACTCAAGACGCTCCTCGCCACCCGCGCGGACGGCTACCATTTGCAGGTGCTCGGCGAGGCCTCGTCCGTCGCCACCGCCGTCACCGAGACGACGCGCCTCCAGCCCGACGTGGTGCTGCTCGACATCCGCCTCCCCGACGGCACCGGCTTCGAAGCGTGCCGCCAGATCCTCGCCCAACTCCCGGATACGCGCGTCCTCATCCTCACCTCCGTCATCGACGACAACCTCGTCTACGAAGCCATGAGCAGCGGCGCGCACGGTTACCTCCTCAAGGAAATCAACGCCCAGGCGCTCTGGCAGGCGATCATCGACGTCGCCTCGGGCAAATTCATCCTCGATCCCGCCGTCACCACGCGCGTGCTCAACCTCGTGCGCCACGGCGCGCCGCAAAGCGAGCAGGACAAACTCGCCCAACTCTCCGCGCAGGAACGCCGCGTCCTCGCCCTCGTCGCCGACGGCAAGACCAACAAGGAAATCGCCGAGCAGATGGGCCTGAGCGACAAGACGGTGAAGAACTACCTCAGCAACATTTTCGAGAAGCTGCAGATCAGCCGCCGCTCCCAAGCCGCGGTGCTCTATGCCGAAAGTCGCAGCCCGAAACCGCCCGTTCGGCCCTGACGCGTAGGGCCAGTTTAGCGAGGCCTCCGTCTGTGTCGGTCCGCGTCCGCGAGCGCTAAGCTCGGGACGTGCATCCGGTCCGTTCCCTCTCCGCTTCAACGCCTCCCGCCCCACGGCGCCGCGCGGCGCGCCGCGGCTTCACCATTCTCGAAGTCATGATGGCGACGTTCGTCATGGCGCTCGGCATCTCGACCTCGATCCTCGCGATGCAGCAGGGCTACAAGTTCCTCGACGTCGCGCGCGGCACCACGCTCGCCTCCCAGATCATCCAAAGCGAGATCGAGCGCATCCGCATGATGAGCTGGACGACGGTCACCGCGCTGGCCACCGCGACGGACACCACCGCGCCGTTTCCCACCGGCAGCCCCGCCGGTGTCGAGATGTTCGACGGCGCCACCTATTTCTCCACCGCGACCGCCATCCAGGGCGACTACACGATTACCCGCACCACCGCGCTCGACTCCGCGCGCCCCTCGGACGTCGCGCTGATCACCATCTCCGTGCGATGGCGCACCTACGACGGCCGCACGCAGGACCGCCGCTTCCAGATGCGCTACATGAAAAACGGACTCTATGACTACTACTACACTCTCGCACGTCCCTGACGCCGGCCCGCGCACTCGCCGTCGCGGCTTCACGCTCGTCGAAGTCCTCATCAGCTCGAGCCTCGCCGCGTTCATCCTCACCGGCGTGATGACGTGCTTCCTGTTTCTCGGACGCAGCGGCGCGAACATCCAAAATTACAACGACATGGAAGGCCAGGCCCGCCGCGGCCTCGAGCAGTTCGCCCAGGACGTCCGGCAAGCCAGCGCCATCACCTGGAACAGCAACCAATCCGTCACGCTCGTCGTCGACTCGACCAACATCACCTGGGCCTACGCGTCCGGCGCGCTCTCGCGCCAAGTCGGCACCGCGACCGCGCGCACGATGCTCAGCGGCATCACCTCCTTCACCTACAAAGCCTACACGATCAACGGCGCCGAGATCACCGATTTCGCCAGCGCCTCCGCCCTCACCACCGCCGGCCAGACCACCAAGCAGCTCCAAATCTCCCTCGAGGCCGCGCGCACGACCACCACCGCCGCCCGCGCCACCAACCTCGTGCTCTCCGCCCGCTACATCCTGCGCAACAAGCGCGTCACCGCCTGACCCGCCGACGCCGATGATCACGCCGTCTCCTTCCTCCCGCACGCCGCGCCGCGCCCGCGCCGTCGCCGAACGCGGTTCCCTCCTCATCGTGGCGATGCTGCTCTGCGCGGTCATCGGCATCTCGCTCGTCACCTACATCAACGTCGGCCGCTCCGCGCTGAAGACCTCCAACCGCTCCCTCTACAACAACGCCGCGATGAACCTCGCGGAAAACGGTCTCGAGGAAGCCATGTATTCGATCAACAAGCTCGTGGCCGACTCCACCTACTCGTTCACCAGCGACGGCTGGACCGCCGTCGGCTCGAACGACATGCGCCGCAAGTGGACCTCGTCCTCCGACAGCACGCTCCAGTTCGACCAGAACGCCACCGGCGAACTCCGCGTCTACGTCTACAACTACGACGGCGCCGCCGCGCCCAACATCATCGCCCGCTCCCTCGTCACCGTCCGCGGCGACAACACCGTCGCCCCCGTCGAAAAATGGGTCCGCGTCCAGTTGCGCAAGACCTCGAAATTCGCCAACGGCCTCGTTGCCAAGCAGACCATCAACTTCAACGGCAGCCCGCAGATCGACAGCTGGAATTCCGACCCCGACAACAACCCCGCCACCGCCCCCGTCGTCTACAGCGCCGCCACGAAAAACGACGCCGGCTCCGTCGGCTCCATCTCCGTCGGCGTGAACGCCGTCCTCGTCGACAACGCCGACATCTGGGGCTACGTCGGCACCGGCGGCTCCGCCCCGAGCGTCGGCGCCACCGGCACCATCGGACCCTTTGGCACCCCCACCGGCACCACCGTCGCCTCGCACGTCACCACGGATTTTTCCGCGAGCTTCGACAACGTCTCCGCGCCCTCCACCTACACCTACGCCAACGCCGGCGCCCTCAGCACCAGCAAAATACTGCCCGACGACATCGCCGGCGCCACGCTGGCCGCCGACGGGAAATACTACATCTCCTGCTCCAGCATTGGCGGCTCGAACAAGGTCTACACCATCGCCGCCGGCAAAAAGGTCGTCCTGAAAGTCACCGACACCGTCGGCAACTGCATCGACATCAAAGGCGGCAGCGGTGGCATCAATGTCAGCTCCGGCGCTTCCCTCGAAATCTACGCCGCCGGCGACATCAACATCAGCGGCCAGGGCGCCATGAACGGCGGCACCTCCGCCGCCACGATGGGCCAGCCCGTAAACCTCCAGATCTACGGCACCAAAACCAGCGGCACGCAGGCCATCAGCGTCAAAGGCAACGGCGTCTTCTCCGGCGTGCTCTACGCGCCCTTCGGCTCCGTGACGCTCGACGGCTCCGTCCAAACCTTCGGCTCCGTCGTCGCGAACGACATCACGCTCAACGGCACCAGCGCCCAATTTCACTACGACGAATCGCTCGGCAATTTCGGCGGCGCCAACCCGTTCCGCGTCACCCGCTGGGACGAACTCAACACCGCCACCGACCGCGCCGTCTACACGAGCGTCATGACCTTCTAGCGCCGCCCGCCCACGCGCACTTCCACGCCACCCACTGCGCCCGCCACACCCACCGCGTGCGGTAGGGCGGGACCGCTGGGACCGCCGCGAATGTCGCGCGGTGCCCGCCCACGCCCGCGTCCCGCTCATTCCCTCGCCCCGCGCGCCGCCCACCGCGCCCACGCGAGCCCCAGCGCCGTTCCGGCGAAATCTGCCGCGATCTGCTCCCACTGCACCGCGCCGCGCTGCCCGGTGACGTCGTCCTTCAGGAAATTCAGCGCCAGCTCCCAATGCAGGCTGTAAGCCTGCCACAGCACCACCGGCAACCACACCCGCCAAGCCCCCGCGCGCGGCCGCGTTGCCACCCACGCCTCGAACGGCCGCAACGCCGCCAGCATCGCCACGAGATAAACGCTCGCCGCGAGCGCGCGCCCGCCGTTCGTCGCCGGCCGCCAGCCCGGCCAGCACATCCACCACAGCAACACGACGAGGAACGCTCCCACGCTCCAGCCGTGGTTCGCCACCACACGCCACACGGGCATCACGCGCGACTGCATCGCCACCTCCCGCGCCCCGAGCGTGAGCGTCACTACGAGTCCCGCCCCGCCCAACACATGCGCCGCCAGCACCAGATGCTCGTAGGCGAGATGATGGTAGAGCCACAATCCCATGTAGCCCGTCAGCCGCTGAGCCGTGAACAGCAACACGCCGCACGCGGCCAACACCAGATGCGTGTCGGCCGGCATCCAGGACGTGCTCGTAAACTGCCTCGGCAATAGTCCGCGATTCCGCACGCCGCGCATGAAAGCCGCGCCGCCACCCCTTGTCCGCCTCGAAATCGCCTCGCCCGCCGGTGGAACGCGTTGACCCCAACGCGCTCGGATCGGGTTGAGGTCAACCCGATCCACCCTCTCGCCCGCCGTAAAGATACCGCCGGCAGCGCCCACCGCAACGCCACCCAAAGTGACACGACCCGGGCCGCCCATGGTGTGCTTTGGCGCTTCTTGCGCTTTTGCGGCCCGTCCTTCCGCCAAATGGAGCGGGGCGTGCCGCTCGTCGCAGCACGCCCCGCGTGGTGATGAACTAGTTTCGACGCCGTAAGCCGGATTCTGTGACCCCGACAGAGTCGGGGCTGACCTTCATTTCTCTCAACTCCCTGCAAGCAGAGACTTGCCCCGTCTTCGCGCCGCTTGCGCGGAACTCCGACGGGGTGCGGCATACCCGCGGCTATCGGACGGGCCGCCCAGCCGCCTATGTTGCCTTGCACCGGATTGGGTTTTTCGTGCCGCCGGCATTGCTACCGAGCGCGGTGGGCTCTTACCCCACCTTTTCACCCTTACCGCGCCATAGCTCGGCGAAGCCGAGCGACGGCGGGCGGTTTGTTCTCTGTGACACTGTCCATCGCGACGCCTTGACGCGACGCGCCCGCGCTTTCACGCGGAATCCTGCCCGATGGTGTCCGGACTTTCCTCTCCTGGTTCAAAGAACTCGGAGCGAAGGTCTGGCCCCGAAACTAGAGCCGCCAGAGAACGATGCGGCCGCACTGATCGCAAGTGACAATATTCTCCGACTTGCGCGCCTCGAACTCGATGTTCGAGGAAACTTTCATGTGGCAACCGCCGCAGCGGCCGCCCTGCACCGGCACGCACACCGGCAAGCCCGGCTTTTTCGCGAGACGATCGTAGAGCCGCGCCTGCGGCTCCGGCACGGCGCCGCGCGCCGCGTTCGTCTCGGCGACCGCGCGGTCGTGGTCGGCCTTCAGCTCCTTCTCGTGCGCGCGCAGCGACGCGATCTTCGCCTCGTGGCCGGAAATATTCTCCTTCAGCACGCGCTCGGCGGCGGCGAAGCGCTTCTTCGCCTCGTCGATCGCATACATCACCTTCAGCTCCTCCTCCTCGAAGCCACCGATCGTCGCCTCCATCGTCTCGATCTCGTGGGTGAGCGCGCGATACTCGTCGTTCTTGCGCACCTCGAGCTGCTGCGTGCGATACTTGGCGGCCTTCTCCTGCGCGGACTTGATGTCGTTCTCGAGCGACTTCTTCTTCGCCTCCAGCCCGTGCCACTCGGTCTTCGCGGTCTCGATCGCCTGCTTTTCGGAAGCGATCTTCGCTTCGACGGCGGCGATGTCGCGGGGCACGGCACCGAGTTGCTGCTCCAGCGTCAAGCGCTTCATGTCCGCCTCCTGCAACGCGAGCAGGTTATCCAATTTGATCGCAGCCATGCGGCGACACTGCCCGCCGCGCCGCGACACCGTCAAACGAAACCTCCGGCACGCGGAATTTCCGCCAAAACCTGCGCTCAATCGCGCTCGACTCCAACCGGGCCGAATGGCTCTCCGTGGCACCGCCCGCCGCGCCCCAAAAACCAGCGTCCGTTTTACGCTGTAAGTTGTTGGTTTTCAGTTTTCTAAAATACCCCAAAAAACCTGAAAAATCCCTTGTGCCGCCCGCCCTTTTCCGCGACGTTTTCCCATACCCATTTTCACCTGAATGTCCGCTCCTGACGACGCCTCCCACGCACCGAAAAATCCTCCCGCCGGCGACACCTACGACGCCTCCAAACTGGGCAAACTCGAGGGCCTCGAAGCCGTCCGCAAAAAGCCCGGCATGTATATCGGCGGCACCGACGAACGCGCGCTGCACCACTGCGTTTCCGAGGTGTTGGACAACTCCGTCGACGAACATCTCGCCGGCCACTGCAAACGCATCGACGTCACCATCCACCTCGATGGCTCCATCTCCGTGCGCGACGACGGCCGCGGCATCCCGGTCGACATCCATCCGCAATACAAGATTCCCGGCGTCGAGATGGTGCTCACCACGCTCCATTCCGGCGGCAAATACGGCCAGGGCGGCTACAAGTTCTCCGGCGGCACCCACGGCGTCGGCGCCAAGTGCGTGAACGCCGTCTCCGAGTGGTTCGAGGTTGAGGTCTCCCGCGGCGGGCAGGTGCACCACATGACCTTCGCACGCGGCAAGACCACCAAAAAGCTCGAAGTCATCGGCAAGGCCAAGGGCACCGGCACGCTCATCACCTTCAAGCCCGACCCGGAAATCTTCAAGGAGACCACCGTCTTCAAGGCCGACAAAATCTCCCAACGCCTGCGCGAACTGGCGTTCCTCAACTCCGGCCTCGAGATCATCTTCACCGACGAGCGCCCCTCCGAGCCGAAGCCCGAGCGCTATTTCTACAAGGACGGCGTCGTCGAATTCGTTAAGCAGATCAACCAAGGCAAGACCGCGCTGCACCCGCAGCCCGTCCGCATCGCCAAGGAAGTCGAGACCACCATCGATGAGAAAAAAGCCGAGGTGCACCTCGAAGTCGTCCTCCAATACAACGACTCCTACAACGACCTCGTCCTCTGCTACACCAACACGATCCATAATCCCGACGGCGGCACGCACCTCTCCGGCTTCCGCTCGGCGATGACCCGCGCGATCAACCAATTCGCCAAGGCCAACAATCTCCTCAAGGAAAAGGACCCGCAAATCACCGGTGACGACGTCCGCGAAGGCCTCGCCGCCGTCATCGCGATCAAGCACAGCGACCCGAAATTCGAGTCGCAGACCAAGGTGAAGCTGCTCTCGCCCGAAGTGGAGTCGATCGTCGGCTCCGCCACCTACGAGGGCCTGATGTTCGCCTTCGAACAGACGCCGAGCATCGCCAAGCGCATCATCGAAAAGTCGCTCATGGCCGCCCGCGCCCGCGAAGCCGCGCGCAAGGCCCGCGAGACCATCCGCAAAGGCGCCCTCTCCGGCGGCGGCCTCCCCGGCAAACTCGCCGACTGCTCCGAAAAAGACCCGGCCGTCTGCGAACTCTACATCGTCGAGGGCGACTCGGCCGGCGGCTCCGCCAAACAGGGCCGCGACCGCCGCTATCAGGCCATCCTCCCACTCCGCGGCAAGTTGATCAACTCCGAGAAGGCCCAGCTCGACAAGGTCCTCTCCAACGAGGAAATCCGCACCCTCATCACCGCCATCGGCACCGGCATCGGCACCGGCGAGGACGACGCCTCCTTCAACGCCGACAAAGCCCGCTACCACCGCATCATCATCATGACCGACGCGGACGTCGACGGCTCGCACATCCGCACGCTGCTCCTGACGTTCCTCTACCGCCAAATGAAGGGCGTGATCGAGCGCGGTTACGTCTACATCGCCCAGCCGCCGCTCTACAAAATCAAGCGCAAGAAGCGCGAGCAATACGTCGACAACGACGAGCAGCTCAACCGCATCCTCCTCGAACTCGGCTCCGAGGACATCGTCCTCGCCCGCGCCGCCGACCAACACGTCTTCGCGCCCACGCAGATCGACCCGATCGTCGAGATGCTCGCCGCCCTCGAGAAGCTCGGCAGCGGCATCACGCGCTACGGCGCGCAGCTCTCGGAATACCTCGACCAACACGACCCGAAGACCCACGAACTGCCGCGCTACATCCAGCGCATCCGCGAAGGCAACAAGGAGTCGCACAAGTTCCTCCGCACCGACAAGGACCGCGCCGCCGCCGATGCCCAGGAATCCGAAGCCGCCGCCGCGAACGGCAACTCCTCGGCGCCCTCCGGCCCCGTTCGCCGCGTCACGATCCACGAGATCTTCGAGGCGAACGAAATGACCAAGCTCCTCAAGGCCCTCGCGCACGCCGGCATCGAGACGAAGTTCGCGCCCACCGAGGCCGCGCGCTACGTCTTCACCGAAAACCCCGGCACGAAAAACGAGGTCAAAACCGAGCTGCACTCGCCGCTCGAGATCATCGGCCAGATCCGCGCCAACGGCCGCAAGGGCCTCTCCATCCAACGCTACAAGGGTCTCGGTGAAATGAACCCGAAGCAGCTCTACGAGACGACGATGGACCCCGACAAGCGCCGCCTCCTCAAGGTGAACATCAACGACGCCGCGAAAGCCGACGCCCTCTTCACCCTCCTCATGGGCGAAGAAGTCGCCCCCCGCCGCCAGTTCATCGAAGACAACGCCCTCAACGTCCAATATCTGGACGTTTGATTCCCATCGTTCTCGTTCGTCGTTCTCTTTCTCGTTCTCGACGGGAAAGCGACCGGGAGAACGAGAACGAGTAAGAGAACGAGAAAGATTTCCCCGCAGCCATGTATACGGCCAACGAAAAGCTCTCCACCGCCAACATCACCGACATCATGCAGACCGCCTACATCGATTATTCGATGTCGGTCATCATCAGTCGCGCGCTCCCCGACGCCCGCGACGGCCTGAAGCCGGTGCAGCGCCGCATCCTCTACGCGATGCTCCGCGAAGGACTCCTCCACAACCGCGCCTTCGACAAGTGCGCCGGTGTCGTCGGTGAAGTCCTTAAGAACTACCACCCGCACGGCGACTCCTCCGTTTACGACACTCTCGTCCGCCTCGCGCAAAACTGGGTGATGCGCTACCAGCTCATCGACCCGCAGGGCAACTTCGGCTCCGTCGACGGCGACCCGCCCGCCGCCTACCGCTACACCGAGTGCCGCCTCCGCGACATTTCCGAAGAGCTGCTCAAGGACATCGAGGAAGAGACCGTCGACTTCGCGCCTAACTACAAGGAGTCGACCACCGAGCCCACCGTCCTTCCCGCCGCGCTGCCGAACCTCCTGATGAACGGCTCGACCGGCATCGCGGTCGGCATGACGACCAACATCCCGCCGCACAACCTCAGCGAGATCATCGACGCGACGTGCGTCGTCATCGACCGCCCCAACGTCTCCGTCGACGAGCTCGTCACCTACATCCCCGGCCCCGACTTCCCGACCGGCGGCTACATCAACGGCCGCGCCGGCATCCGCTCCTACCTCACCACCGGCAAGGGCATCGTCCGCATGCGCGGCAAAGCCCACACCGAGGAACTCAAGGGCGGCGGCGAGCAGATCGTCATCACCGAGATTCCCTACAACGTTAACCGCGCGACACTCGTGCTCCGCATCGCCGAGCTCGTCCGCGAAAAGGAAATCGACGGCATCCGCGACCTCCGCGACGAGTCCGACGAGAACACGCGCATCGTCATCGAGCTGAAGCGCGGCGAGCAGTCGCAGGTCATCATCAATCAGCTTTACCAGAAGACCGCCCTCGAATCCTCCTTCGGCGTCATCCTGCTGGCCCTCGACAAGAAGCGGCCGAAGCAGATGAACATCAAGGAACTCATCGAGTGCTACATCGACCACCGCCGCGACGTCGTCACCCGCCGCACGCAGTTCCGCCTCAACCGCGCCAAGGAACGCGCCCACATCCTCGAAGGCTACATCATCGCCCTCGATAACCTCGACGACTTCGTGAAGATCATCCGCGCGTCGAAAGACAAGGAGGAGGCCAAGCAGCGGTTGATGCTCAAGTATCCGCTCTCCGAAGCGCAGACCAACGCCATCCTCGAACTCCGCCTCTACCAGCTCACCGGCCTCGAACGCGGCAAGATCGAAGCCGAATACCTCGAACTCATGAAACTCATCGAGGAGCTCCAAGGCATCCTCGACGACGAGTCGAAGCTCCTCGCCCTCATCAAGAGCGAGCTGATCGCCCTCCGCGACAAATACGCCTCCCCGCGCCGCACGCAGATCATCGACGACGCCGGCGACCTCCGCATGGAGGACGTCATCCCGAACGAGGGCGCCGTCATCACCGTCTCGCACCTCGGCTTCATCAAGCGCACGCCCGTCGCCGAATACCGCTCCCAGAAACGCGGCGGCAAAGGCGTCATCGGCGCCGAGACCTACGAGGACGATTTCGTCGAAAACCTCTTCACCGCCTCGACGCACGACTACGTGCTGTTCTTAACCAGCACCGGCCAGTGCCACGCGAAGAAGGTCTACGAAATCCCCGAAGGCACCCGCACCGCCAAGGGCAAGTCCGTCGCCTCCTTCCTCCGCCTCACCAACGGCGAGAAACTCGCCGCGCTCCTCTGCGTAAAGGAATTCACGCCCGAGCACTTCGTCGTCATGGCCACCAAGAGCGGCGCGATCAAAAAGACCGCCCTCGCCGAATACGAAGGCGCCACCCGCGAAGGCGGCATCCGCGGCATGAAGCTCTCCGAAGGCGACGCCATCGTCGGCGCCGTCCTCACCAACGGCTCGAACGAGATCGTCCTCGTCTCGCACCAAGGCCAGGCCGTCCGCTTCTACGAAGGCGCCGCCGAGACCGACGATGTCGAAGGCGCCGATGCCACCGCCACCACCGCGCCCGCCGCCGAAGGCGAGGAAGCCGAAGGCCCGAAGCTCGGCCTGCGCTCGCAAGGCCGCTTCACCGGCGGCGTCACCGGAATGCGCTTCAAGAAAGCCGGCGACTACCTGCAAGCCCTCGAAGTTTGCGACCACGAGGCGCGCCTGCTCGTCGCCCGCGAAGACGGCGTCGGCAAACGCACGCCGTTCGAAGACTACCGCAAGACCCGCCGCGGCGGCACTGGCGTCATCGCGATCGACTTGCCCGACGACGGCTCCGTCGCGGTCGCCGGCGCCCTCAGCGTCCGCGACACCGACGAGGTCATGCTCCTCACCGCCAAGGGCCAAAGCATCCGCACCCGCGTGAAGGAAATCCGCGAAACCGGTCGCGGCGCGAAAGGCGTCCGCCTCGTCAACCTCGAGGCTGGCGACAAGCTCCTGGCGATCGCGAAAGTGATTTCCTCCCCGGACGAGGAAGCCGCGAACGAAGCCCCTGAAGCCCCCGCCCCCGACGCCCCTCCGTCCGTCTGAGTAGCGCCGGCTTCCCGCCGGCCCTCCCTCCCTTCAAAGGCGCGCCCAACGGCGCGCCTTTTTCTTTCCCATCTTCTGTGGGCGGTGCGCCCTCACCCCGCGGGCCATCGCATTACTGCCCGGACGCCGGGTGCGGGCACCCAACCCGCACTTCAATTCAACTTTACCGGCTTCACCTTCACCCGCTCGCGCACGCCTTCGATCTCGAGCCAATAGGCGCCGAGCATACCGGGGTAGATCTTCACCGCTGGCGCGTGGCGCTTGTCGTCGTAGCGCGCGCTGCCGCCCGTCTGTTGCCAGATTTGGCCGTTCTCCAGTTTGAAAACGGTCTTGCCGGTCCACCCCTCGTAGTCGCCCGCCAGCCGGCTCTCGACCGCCTCCGCCGCCTCGGGCTTGTCCGCCGTCTCCTGGAGCGTCACCAGCGCGCGCAGCCAGCTGGGACCACTCGCCTTCGTCTCCGCCTTGGCCGCCGCCTTCGGCGCTTCCGCGCGCACGGTCGCCACGGCGGTTTTCACCGCCCCCTGCTCACGCTCGGCGATCAACTGTTCCAATTGCGCGAGTTCCTCGGCTGTCAGTTTGTTCAAACCGGCGGCGGCGAATTTCTCGGGCGGCAGGTTCTTGAGGAACGCGTCGGCTGCGGTCGCAGACACCGCGATCATCCCAGCGAGCAGGCATGCGATCAGTTTCATGATTCCGAAAACTAGCGCGTCATCGCTGCCTCGCAACGGCGGCGCGACGAAAAGTGCGCTATTCGAGTTTAACCGGCTTAACCTTCACACGGATCGCCGCCTCGGGGATCTGCAGCCAGAAAGTGCCAAACATCCCCGGCCGCACCCGCACCACGGGATGATCGTAGGTCGGCCCCGCATAGGCGTCCGACTCCGTCATCTGCCAGACTTGTCCGTTCTCCAGCGTGAACGTCCGGCGTCCGCTGAACGTCGAGACGGAGCCGGCCAGACGGGATTCGATCGCCTCCTCGGCCTCCGGCTTCGCCTCCGCGCGTCTCAAAGTGATCAGAGCTCCCAGCCAACCGGGGCCCTTCTTCTCGGCCACCGCCGGCTTTTCCGCCGCCGCCTTGGCCTTCGCTTCCGCAGCCGCGGCCTTCTCCTCGGCCTCTTTCGCCTTCGCTTCGGACGCCGCGGCTTGACGCGCGACTTCCTGCACCTGCGCCTGCGTCGCCGCGACCTTCTGCTCCGCCGCCTCCTGCACCACGGCGACCGCACCGGCCTTGTAGCGCTCGACCGCGGCCTTGAGCTTCGCGAGTTCCGCCGGGCTCAATTTCTCCAAACCCGCCGCGGCCTGCTCCTCCGCCGTCATCGTTCGCGTGAAGTCCTGCGCCTGCACCGTCGCCACCGCCAGCACCAGCGCGCCGAGCCAAGTCATCAGTTTGTGCATGCGCCTCGTTCTGCGCGCCGCGCGCTCCGCCGCAATGTCGAAAAAATTCCGTCCTGCGCGCGTCGCGCGCACTCTCGCCTTGCCAAGGTGCGTCCGCGCGAGTCTTTTGGATTTCCCGACGCTCATGGCGACCCGTCTGTCCAAGCTCCTCGACCCCGCGCGCATCACGCTCGCCCTGCAAAGCACGAAGCGCACGAACGCCATCAACGAAGTCGCCAAGCTCCTCGAGTCTCACCCCGACGTCGCAAATTTCCAGGGCTTCTACAACGAGCTGCTCGCGCGCGAGCGCCTCGACACCACCTGCCTCGGCAACGAAATCGCGCTCCCACACGCGCGCACCGAGCACGTGAAGAAAATCGTCCTCGCCGTCGGCCGCAGCACCGAGGGCGTGCTCTTCGAGAACAGCAACCAGACGGTGAAGCTGATGTTCGTGCTCGGCACGCCGAAGAACAATCCCACCGACTATCTCATCCTCGTCGGCGCGCTCTGCCGCCTGATCAAGGACGCCGCCTCGCGCGACGCCCTGATGGCCGCGCCCACCCCCGAGGCGTTTATCGCCACGGTGCAGGAGCTGGAAAACAAGATCCTCGGTCCGGAGAAATAAGATCGCGTCGGCGCACCGCCCACGCGCCCCGTGCCCCTGTAGGAGCCTGCTTGCAGGCGACCGAATAAACCCGCACGACCGCATCATCGCCGACAGAGACGCAGGCCGGTGCCCTTCCGCCGCCGCGCTCTGCCAAGCCTTTTTGTCGCCGGCCGCGCGCGAACACGCGCGCTTCCCGTCGTAGGCCGCGTGCTTGCACGCGCACGTTGCTCTGCGTATCGCAGGCTACGCCTCAGTCGTCCTCGCCGCTGTCCGCCGGCTTCTCGAACACCCAGCAAACGCCCGCGACCTGCTCCGGCGTGCGCACCACGCCGAGCTGTTTCAGCGCCCGCGCTAGGACCGGATCGCGCCGCGCCACCAGATCCGCACCCGTAAGCGGCATCATGAAATCCGGCGTCACGCCCACGCCCTCGATCTTTTTCCCGTCCAACAACTCGAACTCGGACTGCGCCACCACGGTGCCGAAAAACACCATCCGATCGACGCCGACTTTGCTCGTTTGCGCGTAGCCCTTCTGCACCGCGCCCGCCGTGCGATCGCCGAGCAGCAAACCGCGCCCGTTCTGCTGCACCGCCGCCGCGACCATTTCCGCTCCGGACCCGCTGAAGCGATCGACGAGCACCATCAGCTTGCCCGTCCATGGCTTCTCGCGCCGCAACTCGGCCACCACCGGCTTCACCCGGTCGCGTTCGCGCTCGACGCCGATCTTCGTGTCGCGCCCGAGCAGCACCGCGATCACGCGCAACACCTGTCCGACCGCCCCGCCCGGATTGCCGCGCAAATCGAGCACGAGCCGGTCATAGCCGCGGATTTTCGCCAGCCCCTCCGTGATCTCCGCGTCGGACATGAAACGCTTCAAGCGCCACACGAACACCCCGTCGAACTCCTCGTAACGATTCCGCCCCCGCTCCACGCGGTCGCCCTGCTGGCGCATCAGGACATCGAAGTCCCGCCGCAAATCCAGGTTGCGCTCGCGCTCCGTGACCTTCGTCGCGATCTCCAACTCGCGCGCCGGCTCACCCGGCGACGCGAGGGTGAGCCGCAGACTCCGGTGCGGCTCGATCGCGTTCAACAGATACATCCACGCGCGCAATGTGTCCGCCGCGACGGGCGCCCCGTCGATCGCGAGCAATTGGTCGCCGACCTTCAGCCCCTTTTTCGCCGCGTCGCTGCCCGGCTTCACCCGATGGATGAGGCAGGACTTGCCCGACGCCATCGCGCTCCAGCCGTAGTCGAAATCGAAGCCCCAACGCGGCGGGACGAAATACGTGTGCGAATCCCCAAACGCGCGCGTGACGCCTGCGATGGCGCGAAACACCTCGGCATTCGACTGTGCCTGCGCGATGCGCGCGCTCGCCTCGGCGACCACCGCGTCGAGCTTCACGCCCTTGAACGCGGGATCGTAGTGATGCTCGGCGATGTCGCGCCGCACCTGCTTGAGCATGATCTGGCCCGCCTCGCGTTGGTAATCGGAGAGCCCGCCGGAATTCTCGGCCGCCTGCACGGCACCGGCCAACGCGATCACGATGGCTGCAAGAAATTGTTTCAGCATAGTCATCCGTGGCCCGCGGACATTTTCGAGTCAGGCAAACGCCCCGCGCCGTCGCAAGTCCGTCCCCGCATAAAAAAGGCGCGGCCAAAACCGCGCCTCGAAAGATCGCTTGCCGGCCAAGTCTATTTGCCGGGTTCGCTTGGTGCCGCAGTCGGAGCTGGGGCCGGAGCCGCCTTCGCATCGGTCGCTTCCGCCGGCGCGGGCACGGCGGCAGACGTTGATGGAGCGACCGGAGCGGGTGACTCGGCGGGTTTCGGAGCTTCCGCCACCGCCGGCTTCGTCGCGGGCTGAAGATTCACGACCAACGGATTGGGTTCGTGATTCAGCGAAGCTCCGGACACGGCATCCACGCCGATCCCGATGACGCCACCGATCAACGCATTTCCGGCGAGCCCCGCCGCGCCCTTGCCGGCGATCTTCGTGCCGACGGTGCGCGTGACGGTTTCGTAGCCCTCTTTGGAGACGGTCACGATGAGATCGCGTTTCCGCGGCACCGTGAACGTCACCGGAGTGACGCCCGTCTCACCGCTATCGAGCCGCACTGAGGCAGCCGACGGGTTCGACTCGACTTTGAATTGCTCCGTGGTCCCACGCGTAATGGTGGCGCAACCGATCTGAAGCAGGGATGCCAATGCGGCAGCCCCGAGGAGTAGAGTTCTGGGGAACTTCATGGAGGTAACCTGGCCCGTGATGCGAATTTTCGCCCGGCGAGAAATCCGATTTTTCCGCGTGCCCGCAAGGGCAATCCTCCCGCGAGCCAACCGAAAAGCGTTCTTGCGCAAAAAAGGCGCGACTGGGAAGCCGCGCCTCGACGAACTCAACCCGTCATTTCGTGGCGTATTGCAGCGTGGGCAGCACCGGCTTCGCTTCCGCCTCCGTGACGACCTTCATCGAAGGCCGGCCGGCCAAAACGCCCATCTGCACACCGCATTCGATGTAGTAGGTTTTGCCGGCCTCGACCTCCACGTTTTGCAGCGTGTCGGTTTCGGTCGCGGCCGCGTAGACGTGTTGGCCCGGCGACGCGTAGTGGAAGAAATACGTTCCGTTCGCGATGGCGCCGATCACGGTGTTGTTTGCCCGGTCGCGCACATCGTAGGAAATCGCGGCGCCCATGAATTTCTTCGGACGGAAGAAATAGACGACGCCTTGGTCCGCCTTGGGTTCGGCGTAGGCATTGGCGGCCTGCCGATTGACAGAGGCGCAACCGACTTCGAGCAGCGCCACCGCGGCGGCAACTGCGAACAGGATCACTTTGGTGTATTTCATTTCTTATGTCTGGCCCGTGAAGCGGAATAACCCGCAGTCGACCTGTATCTGTCGGCGTTTCGGAGTGGCAAGCGCGAAGCCGCCCTGAGGCGGCTCCGCTGGCGTATCGACCAAAAGAAAACGGCGCGGACTGAACCGCGCCGTGTGAATCAATACTCCGCGCAGGAAACGCGGATCACTTCGCGCCCAGCAATTCGCTCACCAGGGCGTCGGCGCCGTAGACTTTGCGCATCGTCTCGAGGATGCCGCGCACGTCCACGCTCACCGAGCGCGCGCGCGTGTCGCTGAAGGCGTAGTTCCACACCAGCGTGTCGATGTTGCCGTCGAAGATGATGCCGATGAACTCGCCGTTGCGATTGATGGTCGGGCTGCCGGAGTTGCCGCCGATGCTGTAGCAGGTCGCGATGAAGTTGAACGGCACCGCTGCATCGAGCTTGTCCTTCGCCTCCACCCAGCTCGGGGGCAGGTCATAGGGCGGCACGTTGCCGCGGTCCGCTGCGCGCTCGAAGATCCCGCCGAGCGTGGTGTAGGGCGCGACCTTCGCGCCGCCGGCGTCGATGCCCTTCACCGCGCCGTAGGAGAGGCGCAGCGTGAACGTCGCGTCGGGCGAAACCTTGTCGCCGTCCTTCGCGTAACGGACCTTGGCGATGCGCGCGTGGGCCTGCTGCTTGGCTTCGCTCTGCGCGTCGATCGTCTTGCGCACGCCGCGGGCAAACGGCTCCATCGCGAGCGCGAGCTGCACCATCGCGTCGGCGGACTTCGCGAGTTCGTCTGCGGATTGCGCGTAGAGCGCCTTGCGGGCGGCGATGTCGAGCACCTGTGTGCCATTCACGAGTTCGGCAGCGCGCACCGCGGGCGACTTGCCGCCGAGCGCGGCTTTCACCGCCGGGTCGTTGGCGCCGAGTTCCATCGCCATGAGCGTGAGGTAGTGCTCGATTTTCACCTGCTCGACTTCGGGGTGGATCGGTTTGGCGGAGAAGAGCGCGAGCTCGAAGGTGGTCTTGCCCGAGTCGCGATATTCGGGGAGGCGATCGCCGTTCGGCTTGGTGCGCTCGGCGGCGGAGCGGACGAGGTCGCGGGCGATCTTGTAGAGGCTCGAGTTGAAATAGTAGAACTCGGTGTAGTTGTAGCGCGTGATGTTGGCGGCGATAACGCGCTGCGCGTCGGCGATCTTGTCCCACGCATCGCTGGCCCCGAGTTCGGGCTTGTCCTGGGCGAACTTTTTCAGCGCGTCCTCCTCCGCCTGCTTGGCGGCGACGAGCTGCGGATCGAGCAGGCCGCCGATGCGTCCGTCGTAGACCTTGCGGCTGTTTTCAATGCCGCGAATCTCGTCCTGCACCTGGCGGGCGTTTTCCTGGCCGCGTTTGGCGTAGGCGTTGAGCAGCACTTCGCGGCTCTTCATCCAACGGAGCACGCCGGGCAACTGGACGTCGCGCGCGTATTCGAGTTCCGCCATCGTGATGAGGCGTTGCGTCGTGCCGGGATGTCCGGCGAGGAACACGAGATCGCCCTCCTTCGTGCCGGCGGGATTCCATTTGAGGAAGTGCTCCACCTTCGCCGGCTGGCCGTTTTCGTAGGCGCGGAAGATCGAGATATCGAGGTTGAAGCGGGGGTATTCGAAGTTGTCCGGATCGCCGCCGAAGAACGCCGCCTGCTCCTCCGGCGCGAAGACGAGGCGCACGTCCGTGTAGACCTTGTAGCGGTAGAGGTGGTATTGCGCGCCTTGGAAGAGCGTGACGATGTCGCTGCGCAGGCCGGTCTTTTCAAACGATTCTTTCTCGATCGCAGCCTTGGCGGCGTTGCGCGCGGCGAGAACTTCTTCGGCCGACATGCCGTCGCGCACGCTCGCGTTAACCTTCGCGGTGACGTCCTCGATCGACTGCAGGACGTTGAGTTCGAGGTCGACGCACTTGCGCTCATCGGCGCGCGTCTTGGCGTAGAAGCCCTCCTTGAGCAGATTGTGCTCCTTCGTGCTCAGCTTGAAGATCGCGTCGAAGCCGACGTGGTGGTTCGTGATGATCAGGCCGTCCGCCGAGGCGAACGAACCCGAGCCGCCGTTGTTGAAGCGCACCGCGGAGCGCTGCACGTGCTGGAGCCACGCCGGCGTCGGCTCGAAGCCGTAGCGCTGTTTCAGTTGCTCGGCCGGCGGCGCGTTGAGGAGCCACATGCCGTCATCGGCGCGTAAGAGGGCCGCGGCGCCGAGGACGAACGGGAGAAGGAGGGATCGGGGGTAACGAAGTCGCATAAGCCCTCGAACAAACCCGCCTTCGCGCGGCTCTCAACCCGGATTTGGCGAACGGTCAAAAATTACGGCCAACGGCGCAGCGCGCGCGACGACGCCGCTCCCCCGGGCTTGCCACTCCGCGCCCGTCGCACACGATGCGGCCGAGCGCATGATTCACTCGTTCATCTTCAGCGACGGCAAACTGGTCGGCCGTGACCTCGAACTGGAGGCTCTCCGCCTCGTCCGCGCCGACAAGGGCCTGATCCTCTGGGTCGACCTCGACAACCCGACCGACGAGGAAATCAAAGCCATCCTCGAAGGCGTCTTCCAGTTCCACCCGCTCGCCATCGAGGACTGCGTCGCGCCCAGCGACCTCCCGAAAATCGAGGACTACGAGGAATACCTCTTCATGGTCACGCACGCGGTCGACTTCAACCGCAAGGACAAGTTCGCCACCACCGAGCTAGATATGTTTCTCGGCAAGGACTACTTCGTCACCTTCCACCGCCAGCCACTGCGCTCGATCACCCTGATGAAGGAACGCGCCGCGAAGAACACCACGCTCGCGCCGCGCGGCCCCGACCGCCTCGCCCACACCTGCCTCGACCTCATGATCGACGGCTTCGCGCCCGTGCTCGACGAGTTGCGCAACGAACTCGACGAGATCGAGGAAATCATGCTCCACAAGAGCACCACCGAGTCGTTCATGCAGGAGATGCTCCACGCGCGGAAGGACTTCGCGAAACTCCGCCAGATCGTCCGCCCGCAACGCGACGTCATCGAACGCCTCGCCCGCGGCGACACCAAGATGATCCGCAGCACGCTGCTGCCCTATTTCCGCGACCTGCGCGACAACCTCGCGCGCTTCGAGGACGCCGCCAACAGCTACCACGAGCGCCTCATGATGGCCTTCGACATCTACCTCAACAAAGCGCAGTTCGAGGCCAACGAAGGCATCAAATTCCTCACCGCGCTCACCGCCATCACGCTACCCGCCGTGCTCGTCGGCGGCTGGTATGGCATGAACTTCGACCACATGCCCGAGCTCAAGTCGCCCCACGGCTACCTCTGGGCCGCGTGCCTGACCTTCGTCTCGACGGTGCTGATGTGGATCTACCTGAAGAAAAAGCGCTGGATGTAAGGTAGCCCGCGACCTCCGGGCGCGGGTCACCCCGTTCCCATTCCATCTTCCCGCTGCGCCGCCCGCCCGCGCGCCCCACTGTTTCGCTGCGCTGCACTCCCCGCTTGCACGCCGGCGCGCCCGCGCAAGTCTGCCGCGATGCGCCTACTCCCGCTGTTCGCCGCCGCCGCGTTCGCCACCGCGCTTTGCGCCCAGGAAAAACCCGCCGCGCCCAACGCCGCCACCGCACCCGCCGACCCCGACGCCCAGATGCTGCGCCGCATCTACGACGCCGCGCTCGTCGACAGCCCCGCCTACGAAAACCTCCGCGAACTCACCACGCGCTTCCCCGGCCGCCTCGCCGGCACCCCCGCCGGCCGCGGCGCCGAACAGTGGGGCGAGGAAGTCCTCAAAAAAATCGGCTGCGACCGCACCGAGCTGCAGCCGACGATGGTCCCGCACTGGGAACGCGGCGCCGCGGAGTCCGTCCGCATCGCCCACGCCAACGGCCAATCCGCCGCGCTCTCCACCGTCGCGCTCGGCGGCTCCGTCCCCACGCCCGCCGGCGGACTCACCGCGCCCGTCGTCGAACTCCGCTCGCTCGACGAACTGAAGTCCACCGACGTGAAGGGCAAAATCGTCTTCTTCAACGGCGCCATGAACCCGCGCTACGTCATCCCCGGCCAAGCCTACGGCGAAGCCGGCCGCCAGCGCAACCAAGGCCCCGCCGAAGCCGCCAAGCACGGCGCCGTCGGCGTCCTCGTCCGTTCGCTCACGCACCGCCTCGACGACGTCCCGCACACCGGCAACACCACCTACCTGCCCGACGTCCCGCGCATCCCCGCCGCCGCCCTCAGCACCATCGCCGCCGAGCAACTCAGCGCCGCGCTGAAAACCGACGCCTCGCTCCAGATCGCCATGCAGATCAACTCCTCGTGGCACGACGACTGGCCCGCCGCCAACGTCATCGGCGAAATCCGCGGCTCCGAGTCCCCGGAAAAAATCATCCTCGTCGGCGGCCACCTCGACAGCTGGGACATCGCCCCCGGCGCGCACGACGATGGCGCCGGCATCGTCCAATCCATCGACGTCCTCCGCATCTTGAAAGCCATCGGCTACACGCCGAAGCACACCATCCGCGCCGTCCTCTTCGCCAACGAGGAAAACGGCCTCCGCGGCGCCACCACCTACGCCGAAGTCGCCGGCAACAAGAAGGAAGTCCACCTCCTCGCCCTCGAAACCGACGGCGGCGGCTACTCCGCCCGCGGTTTCAACATCGGCAACGCTGCCGGCGACGCCCATCTGAAAGCCGCGCGCTTCAAACCGCTCTTCGAACCCTACGGTGTGTTCATCTTCCAAGCCGGCCGCGGCGGCGCCGACGTCGGCCCGCTCATGGCCAAGGGCAACACCGTCGCCGGCCTCATCCCCGAGGCGCAGCGCTACTTCGACATCCACCACACGCGCGAGGACACGATCGACAAGGTGAACAAGCGCGAACTCGAGCTCGGCGCCGCCGCCATGGCCGCCCTCGTCTACCTCGTCGACCAGCACGGCCTGTGAAGGAACACCGCTCGCGTGCGGTAGGGCGGGACCGCTGGGCCCGCCGCGATGACGCTCCACGGCGCGCCCAGCGGTCGCGCCCTACCCGTCTTTCCGGTTCGTGTGTTCCATGGTGACTCGCCCCTGATCGCCCCATGAACGCCCTCCTGCGCGACCTTCGCGCCCAGCGCCTCATCGCGGCGAACGTCACCTCGTCGATCGGCTCCGGCGTCACGATCATCGCCGTGCCGTGGCTGCTGGTGAACCGCCCGGGCGGTTCGCAAATCTACGGCTGGGCCACCGCGCTCACCACGCTCGCGATCTTCGCCTTCGCGCCCTACTACGGCGCCTGGGTCGACCGCCACTCGCGGAAGACGATGCTGCTCCTGAGCGAGATATTCGGCGCCACCGCCACACTCGCCATGGCGCTCACGGGCTTCATCCGCGGCGAATTCGCCACGTGGCAACTCGTCACCGTCTACTTCTGCGGCATGTTCTACTACACGCTGCACTTCCCGGCGAAGTTCGCGTTCATCCAGCAGATCTTCGGCCGCGCGCACTACCAATCGCTCACCAGCGTCATGGAAATCCAAGGCCAGACCGCCTCGATGCTCGCCGGCGGCCTCGCCTCGCTGCTCATCGGCCACGTCAGCCTCACCACGATCCTCCTCCTCGACGCCTCGACTTACTTCGTGAGCTTCGTGCTCCAATCGACGATCCCCTACGAAGCCACGCACCAAACCGCCGAAACGAAAAACGCCCCCGCACCCAACGCCTGGCGCGCCGTCGGCGAAGCGTGGGCTTGGCTGCGCGAACGCCCCGCGCTCTCCACCTTCCTGCTCTGTTCCTTCGTCCCGTTCCTCGGCATCATGGTCAGCAACTACCTGTTTCCGATCTACGTGGCCTCGACGCTGCACGAAACGCCCGGCGTCTACGGCCGCGGCGAGATGATCTTCGCCGTCGGCGCCATCGCGGCCGGCGTGTGCGTGCCGTTCCTCACCGCGCGCTTCAACCACGCGCGCACGACGGTCGCGCTCGCCGCCGTCTTCCTCGTCGGCCTCCTGCTCCTCGCCGTCTGGCCGCGCACCCTCCCCTTCTACGCCGCGATGGTCTTCCTCGGCCTCGGCAACGCCGGTGTGCGCGTCGCGCGCAACGTCATCGTCCTCGAAGCCGTGCCCAACACCCTCATGGGCCGCATCCACGTCTTCTTCCTCGTCGCCGAACGCTCGCTCCGCACCGTGCTCATCCTGCTCATGACCGCGCTGGTCGACGTCCACGGCGCCCCGCTGTGCTTCGCGTTGCTGCTGCTCGTCGCCGCCGCCGCCTTCATCGGCATGCTCCGCTCCCGCCCCGCCGCCGAAGCCGCCCAAGCCGCGCCGGCGCACTGAGCCACGCGCGGTTTGCCACGCGCCCCACGCTCGCTCACGCTCCGCCCCGTGAACCAGCCCCCGTGCTTCAACGTCCTCGGCGTCGGCGTGCACGCGCTCTCGCTCGCCGAAGCGCGCGATCACCTGCTGGCCACGCGCGGACAAAAACGCTGCGGCTGCGTCTACGCCACCGGCGTCCACGGCATCAGCGAAGCGCAAAGCGATCCCGCGCTCCGCGCCCTCTACAACCGCGCATGGCTGAACGTCCCCGACGGCATGCCGCTCGTGTGGCTCGGCCGCTGGCACGGCCACCGCGCCATCACGCGCGTCTACGGCCCCGACCTCATGCTCGCGGTCTGCGACGCCGGCCGCGCGGTCGGACTCACGCACTACTTCTACGGCGGCGCGGCAGGCGTGGCCGAGCTGTTGCGTGAGAAACTCACCGCGCGCTTCCCCGGCCTCGCCGTCGTCGGCACTTTCACGCCGCCTTTCCGACCGCTCACGCCGGAGGAATTCGCGGCATTCCAGGCCGACATCGCCGCGCGCCAGCCCGACATCATCTGGGTCAGCCTCGGCGCGCCGAAGCAGGAAAAATTCGCCGACGCCGCATGGTCGCGACTCGACGTCGGCGCGCTCGTCACCGTCGGCGCCGCATTCGATTTCCACACCGGCCGCGTGCGGCAGGCGCCGCGCTGGATGATGCGCGCCGGACTCGAATGGTTCTTCCGCCTGTGCATGGAGCCGAGGCGGCTCGCACGCCGCTACCTCGTGCACAACCCCATGTTCCTGTTGAGAACCTTCGCCCAGCTCACCGGCCTCCGCCGCTTTCCGCTGGACGAACGACCGCGCTAGAACAAATCGCCCTGCTGCATCGCGCCGCGGCGCTCGGGGTCGAGCGTGCTCGTTTGGAGCAGCCACGGGATGGTCGCCCCGGAAAACTCCGGCCGGCGCAGCAGGTCCAGCAGCAGCAACGCCCCCGCCAGTGCATCGTAGAGCGCGGCGTGATAGCGGCGTCGGTGCGGCGGACAGTGCGCCGCGGCCAGCTCGTCAAGTTGGGTTTGCAAGCCCGCGGAGACGATCAGGTTTGCCAGTTTCGCCTCCGGCAACTGCGGGAAAATCTGCGGATACAGCCGTCCCGTATCGATCCACGGCCCCCACTCGTGCGCGTCGCGACCCGCATGCACGAAATCCGGCGCCGTGCGCGGATACGCCCAGACGGACTTCAGGAGCGAATTCTCCGCGTTCGCGAAATGCGCGGCGAGCGGCCCCGTCTCGCGCAACGTCGCGAAAAACTCCCACTCGTGCGCGAACGGCAGCTCGCCTTGCACGCTCTCGGCGCGCAGGCCGTGAACCGCGGTGTCTTCGAGCGCGACGCGCCCAGTCGCCGCGCACGCGCGCGTGCGCGTCTCGGCAATCGATCCGCCCCGCAACGTGACCACGCCGAACTCGAGGATGCCCGACGTGCGGTTGCCCTCGAAGTCGATGAAGTGAATCGGCGTGTCGGCCCAATGCATTGCCTACCACGAAATACACGAAACACACGAAATCACGGCTATTCATGCTCGTCGCAATTTTCGTGTATTTCGTGTGTTTCGTGGTTTCAAAGAGCTCCGATGCACCTCGCCGCCGAACGCGCTTTCCTCCTCGAACTCGCCACCGCCAGCGGCGACTTCATCCGCCCGCTTTTCGGCCGCCACGACGTGGCGGTCGAGTTGAAAGGGGACCTCACGCCGGTCACCGCGGCCGACCGCGGCGCGGAGGAATTGCTCCGCCGGATGATCAACACGCGTTTCCCCGCGCACGGCATCCTCGGCGAGGAGTTCGGCCCGGAGCGCATCGATGCCGAGTTCGTCTGGGTGCTCGATCCCGTCGACGGCACGAAATCCTTCGTCACCGGTGTGCCGCTCTTCGGCACGCTCATCGCCCTGCTGCACCACGGCCAGCCCGTGCTCGGTTGCATCCATCAACCGATCCTTCGCCAACTCGTGGTCGGCGACGGCACCACCACCACGCTCAACGGCACGCCGGTGCGTTGCCGCGCCACTCGCGCGCTCGCCGACGCCACCCTGCTCACCTGCGACTGGACGACGCCAGCGGTTCACCAAAACGGTCCCGCCTTCGACCGCCTCTCGCGCTCTGTGAAGCTCGCCCGCACGTGGGGCGACGCCTACGGCTACCTCTTGCTCGCGACCGGCTGGGCCGACCTCGTGGTCGATCCGATCATGAACCCGTGGGATATCGCCGCGCTCGTCCCGGTCATTCGCGGTGCCGGCGGCGTCATCACCGATTGGCAAGGCGGCGCGGCCTATCCCGCGACCTCCACGATCGCCGCCGCGACGCCTGAGTTGCACGCCGCCATGCTGGCTGCATTGAAGCCGTGAAAACAAAAGCGGCGCCTGCACGGCGCCGCTCAAATTTCATCCACCGTATCGTCGCGCGTCAGGCGCGGGCCTGCCGGCGGCGCCACGCGACCACGCCGAGCGCCGCGAGACCCGCGAGCGCCGCATAGGTCGACGGCTCGGGCACGGCGCTAACCGAAGAGTAGTTCAGCATCGAGGTGCTGAACGTGCCCGAGGTGAACGTGGAGATGCGCGCCTCGTCGATCGCACCCGCGTAGTTGATGCCCAGCACAAACGTGCCCGTCGGATCGTTGATCGCGCGTCCCGCGTTGAACGTGGGGGCGCTCGTGTCGTTCACGTAGACGCGCGCGGTGCCGGCGTCCCAGACGATCGCCGCGTAGTTCCATTGCCCGGCGGTGACCGTGGCGTTCGCCGCTTCGTCGATGTGTCCGCCTTGGAGCAGCTGCACGCTGGAGTTGTGCAGATAGAGGCCGAGGCCGTTGTTGCTCGTGTCGCCGTTGTAGAGCAAATACTGGTCGCCCGTGACGCTCGTCGGTTTGAACCACATTTCCATGATGAACGACGAGCCGTTCGTCAGCGCCGAGTAGGCCGCCGTGCTGAACTGCGCGGAGGCGTTCATGTCGACGGCCAACGACGAGCCGCTACCGGGCGTCGAATTCGTGTAGGTCGCCGCGCCGGAGGCGAGCGAGAGATTGCTCCCAACGCTCGCGGTGGTCGAAACACCGACAGCACCGCCGTTGGCCGCGCCGGCGTCGGCTTCGCCGAAGCGCCATTGCGCAAGGATGGTCTGGGCGGAGAGTGTCGCGGCGAGACAGGAGCCAACGAGAGCGAGACGGAGGACAAATTTCATGGTCAGCGGGGCGGTTCAGGTGGTGAGTGGTGGGTTGATATTTCGGTGAAAATCAGCGGCAAGCGGCGGGCTCGGAAAAGTGCTGTGCATGCTAGCATGCCATTTCGCGCGGGACCTCGGGCGTGGTGGCGTCCAACTCGATCCGGCGCGCGATCGCCTCGTCGCGCGTGCGCACGCGCAGCTTGCGGTAAATCCCGCGAATGTGAGCCCGCACCGTGTCCTCGGAAATTCCGAGCTGCCCGCCAATGCCGCGATAAGTCGCGCCGGTCGCGAGCTGCGAGAGCACGTCGCGTTCGCGGGACGTGAGCACCGGCCGCGCCACGATCATGCCGCGTTCGCGCGCGAGCGCCCGCACCACGAAGCGCCCCACGCTGCGCGACAACGGCGCGCCGCCGAGGTGTGCCTCCCGCGCCGCCGCGAGCCACTCCGCGGGCGTCGCGCTCGCGCCCTCGAGAAAGCCGATCGCACCGAACCGCAAAGCCCGGATCGCTTCCGTCGCGCCGGCTCCCACCGCGATCACCGACGTCGCCGGAAATTCCTCCGCCACTTCCGCCAGCAGCGCCGGGCTGTCCTCATCTCCCAGCGACATCTCCACGAACGCCACGCGAGGCGGGCGCGCGCGCAGGAACTCGCGCGCTTCCCGCACCGTGCCGCAATCCAGGACCAACATGTCGTCGCTCGCCGCAAAAACCGACGCCGCAGCCACACGGGCCGCCGGTTGATGAAGGACGAAGGAAACGCTGATCACGATGCGCCCGAACTAGTCGCGTCGTGCTAGCACGGTCAAAACCGCGGGCGACCATGGTCGGACGACCAGGTGTTGCACTCGGCTTCCGTTTCGTTTCGCTGCCCCGGTCGCCCCCGCAATGACCGACGCCGCTCTCTCCCGGCAGGCCAACCGCCTGCGCTTCGACGACCCCGCCCAGGAAGCCCGCTTTCGAGCCGATCACGACGAACGCTCGCTGCGCCAATGGCGCATCGCCGCCGGGCTGGGCGCGGCGGCGGTCGTCGCGATCGGGCTTTTCTACCAAATCAACAACGCCGCCTCGGCCCGCGTGGAGAGCTTCGGCCGCTTCGCCCTCGTGCTGCCTTGGTTCGCGCTCATGTTCGCGTTCACCTTCTGGCGTCGCCAACGCCCGCACCTGCAGCTCATCGGCGCGCTCTGCTGCACCGCTGCCGTCTCGTTCTATTTCCTGACCCAGTGCTTCGCCGTCGCGACGCAGATGCGGCTCACCTACTCGCTTACCGTGAGCCTGTTTTCGCTCAACGGGCAGTTCCTCGTCGCCGTCGCGGTCGCGGTGCCGCTGAGCACGCGCGCGGTCGGCGTCACCCTGTTCATCACCACGGCGATCGGCTACCTTTTCATCCGCGCGGCGTATCCCTCCGCCGCTCGCGATTTTCTGCTGCACCAGACGATCATCCAACAAGTCGCGACCGTCGGCCTGATTTCCCTCGTGTTGATCGCGGTCACGTGGGCGCGCGAGCGGCTGCAGCGCCTCTCCTTCGCCCAACAGGAACAGCTCGCCGCGATGAACGCCGAGCTCGCGCGCCTCAACGCCGAGAAGAACGAATTCATGGCCATCGCCGCCCATGACCTGCGCGCGCCGCTCGCCAGCGTCGGCGGCACCGCCGAGCATCTCGCCCCCCGCGCCGCCGATCCCGCCCTCGCCCGCGGCTTCGCGCTCATCGCCGACCAATCGCGCCGCATGCTCGCCCTCGTCAACGACTACCTCGGCGCGCACGCCGCCGAAAGCGGTCAGTTGCCGGTGCGCCTCACGCAACTCGAACTCGGTCAAATCGCTCGCGACTCCGCGCAACGCCACACCGCCACTGCCGCGGCGAAGCGCCAGCGCATCGAACTCGGCGGCATCGACGCCGGCGTGCACGTCGAAGCCGACGCCACGTTGCTCGCCCAAGTGATCGACAACTTCGTGACCAACGCCCTCAAGTTCAGCCCGCCCGACTCCACCGTGCGCCTCGAGGTGCAAACCGCCCCCGGTCACCCGCGCGCCCGCCTCGCCGTCGTCGACCAAGGTCCCGGCATCGCCGCCGACGAGCACGGGAAGCTCTTCCGCAAATTCGGCCGCGCCAGCACGCGCCCCACCGGCGGCGAATCCTCCCACGGCCTCGGCCTCGCCGTCGCCAAACGCCTCGCCGAAGCCATGGGCGGCAGCGTGGGCTGTGACAGTGAAATCGGGCGCGGCGCCACGTTCTGGATTGAACTGCCCCGCCACGGCTAAAAATTCCCTCGCATGCCAGCCGCCCCGAACTCCCGCCTCCGCGTCGCCCTGATCGAGGACGACGTCCCGTTCCGGGGTTTCGTGGCCAGCCTGTTGAACGAGTCGCTGCGCTACGAAGTCATTGCCCAAGCCGACTCCGCCGAGGCCACCGCCGCGTGGTCGCCGCAGCTCCGGCCCGACGTGGCGCTCGTGGACATCGCGCTCCCCGGCGCGCCCGGCACCGTGGCCGTCCGGCGGTTGCTGGAGAAATTCCCCACACTCACGATCGTCATGCTCACGGCGCGCACCGACGACGACTCCATCCTCGACGCCATCAAGGCCGGCGCCGTCGGCTACATCGTCAAGGGCACTCACTCCGCCGAACTCCTCACCGCGCTCGACGACGCCTGCTCCGGCGGCGCGCCGATGTCGCCCGCCATCGCACGCCGCGTGCTCGCCCTGATGCGAGAATCTCCCTCGCCCGCAGCCCAGATGAACGCTCAACGCGCCGGCGGCAGCCCGCTGCAACCGCTCACGCCGCGCGAACACGACGTGCTTTCCCTCGTAGCCACCGGAGCGTCCGACAAGGAGGCCGCCACGCGGCTCGGCGTCTCAGTCTCCGCCGTGAAGCAGCACCTCGCCAACATCTACGCGAAGTGGCGCGTGCGCTCGCGCACCGAGGCCGCGATCAAATTCACGCAAGCCGGCCGGTGATCCGCGGCGCGCCGTTCTCTCGTGCAGCGCCGCTCTGTTGTCCCGCGCTGCGCCGCTTCCGCGGTGCCGAAATGCCGGCTGCCGCTTCCGGCAAAATTACAAATTACGTAATTTTGCGCGGCGCGCGCGACGCTTGAAATCCGGCGCGGCGGAATCCCGCGCATCGTTCAGCGCTTCTTCTTCGCCGGCTTCCACTCCGCCGTGATGCGCGAGCTGAAGCCACCGCGCGCCTTCCAGTCGGCGATGATGGTCAGGCTGCGCGGCCGGAGCGCTTCGCCGAGTTCGTCGCAGATGCGGTTCGTCGCCGCCTCGAAGAAGATGCCCTCGTTGCGGTAGGCGTGGAAATAGAGTTTCAGCGACTTCAGCTCGACGCACTTCTTGTCCGCCACGTAGCGCACGGTGATATGCGCGAAATCCGGGTGGCCCGTCATCGGACACAGCGAGGTGAACTCATGATGCGTGTGCTCGATGAGGAAATCGCGATGCGGCGCGGGATTCGGGAAGGTCTCGAGGATTTTCGGATCGGCCATGGCGGAAGCAGTAGGCGTTAAGCGGCAGGCATAAAGCCTAAAGCTGTCCAATCGGTTCCTGAAAACGAGGCAACGTCCCCGCCAGCACCTCGTCGATCCGCTTCAGCGCCGCCGCGTCGCCGTCCACCGCATGCGTCTGCATCAGCACGTAAGCCCAGCGATGCGCCTGCAGGTGCCGCACGCGGTCGAGCGAGGTATAGAAAACGCGTTCCCAATGCGACGCCACGACGCGGTCCGCGCCTACAAACCAGTAGGCGAGCAACGCCGGCACGCGCACCTTCTCGCCGCGCGCGTTCGTCACCTCGCGTTCGATGTGCAGCAGCATCGCGGGCACTTGGCGACCCCCGACGGAAAACTCGTGCAGCGTCCGCCCGCGAATCGTCCACCCCTGCCCCACGAGGCAAATTTCCGGCCGATGGATCGACGTGCGATCGCGCCCGCTCAGCACGATCGAGAGGAATACCTGGTCGCGCTTGTCGCGCAGTGACACGTAGTTTTTCCGCGAGTAGCCCGTGTCGGGCGGCAACACCTCGCGCTCCACCGCGCTCACCGGCGCGTTTTGCCCGGCCCAGTCGAGTCCGATGAAGTTTGGCAGCGCCACCGGATTCACGCCGTCCGCCGCGAGCTTCACGCCCGTGCGCGGATCGACCTGCACGCGATCCAGCGCCCGCGTCGCCCCCGCCACGCCGATCGCCGCGAGCATCACCACCACCACGGCAACCCAGGCGCTGCGGTAACCTATTAGGTTACCCGGCTCGGTCGACGCTGCGCCAACGGACGGAACGTGCGTCTGCTCCGGCGCGCGCCGTTCCAGCAGCCAAACCGTCGCCTGCACGAGGCCCAGCACGATCACGAACACCAGAAACCCAAACCACTCGTGCACGATGGCGCCCGCCTCCTGCCCCTTCCACTCCGCCGCGACGATGATGGCGAGGATGCGCACGACGTTGCCGACGAACGCATACGGCAGCGCCAAGGCGCCGATCAGCGCGCGCCGCCACCACGACTCGAAACTCAAGTAGCCGAGCAACAGCGACAGCGCCGTCAACGCCGTGAGCGACCGGATGCCTGAGCACGCCGCCGCCACGTCGTAGGAATAGCTGCCGTCCGGCGAGAGCAGCTGCGTGCCGTTGCGCATCACTTCGCAACCGAACGCCCTTGAGACGTGATACGAGACGTCTGTCACGCCCACGCGCAGGAAAAAGCCGACCGTATCCAGCACGTTCAGCGGCAGAGCAAATAACATGAACCCGAGAGGGAAAACCGCCGCCGCCGACCAACGACGTCCGCCACCGAGCGCCACGACACCCCACGTGAACAGCAACAACCCCACGATCGACAGCCGCGCCTGCTGCATCGCATAGCCGAGCATGTGCAACGCGAGTCCGCCGAGCAGCGCGGCCACGGCCGGAGCAATCATGGCTGACGGCCGCTCGCTGACCGCTGATCGCTGCCGCAGATTCCGCCACAGCAGCCATGCGCTCACGCCGAGGATCAGCCAGCCGTGCTCCGTCTCGGCGTTCGGGTCCGTCCACTGCTTCACCCACCAGACGAGCAGCGACGCCGTGTCGATGTAGCCGCGCGTGCTGTTGCCGAAAAAATGAAACACCGCCGCGCCCGCCAGCGCGCACACCGCCGCCGCGAGCCACGACGGCGGCACAGCGGGGAATTTTGCGGCTGGCTTGGTCACTCGGAGACCGCATCATCCGCGCTCGCGCCCCGATTCCAAGCCGAAGATGAAGCTCCTCGTTCTCGCCCAGACTCCCCCGCCGCTGCACGGCCAGAGTTTGATGGTCGAGACCGCCGTCCAAGGCCTGCCACGCCACGGCGTCGCGCTCTTCCACGTCAACCTCCGGCTCTCGCGCGGCCACGCCGACATCGGCGGCTGGCGCCTCGGCAAAGTCCTCGCGATCCTCGACGCCTGCTTCCACGCCATCGTCGCGCGCTTCACGGAAAACTGCGACACGCTCTACTACGTGCCCGCTCCGGCCAAGCGCGGCGCGCTCTACCGCGACTGGCTCGTGATGCTGCTCTGCCGGCCGTTCTTCCCGCGACTCGTGCTTCATTTCCACAACGGCGGCCTCGGCGCCTGGCTCGCGCAGGACGTCACCGGCTTCGAGCGCGCGATGACCCGCATTCTGCTGGGCCGCGCCGATCGCGCGATCGTGCTGACGCCCTCATTGCGGGCGGACGCCGCGGCCTTGCACGCGCGCCACATCGCGGTCGTGCCGAACGGTCTCGCGCTGCCGACCGTCGCGGCCGTTCCACGCGAGAACTTCGTCCTCTTCCTCGGTGCCGTCTCCGTCGAAAAGGGCGCGCTCGATCTTCTCGCTGCCGTGCGCCTGCTGAGGGCTCGAGGTGGCTCCGCGCACGTCGTCTTCGCCGGCCCAGTCGAGCCGGCGGTCCACGCCGCCCTCCAGCGCGCGCGCGTCGACGATCCCGGCATCTGCCGCGAAGCGGGCATCGTCCACGGCAAGACGAAAACCGATCTGCTGGCGCGCTGCGGCGTCGTTTGTCTGCCCACGCATTATCCGCACGAGGCCCAGCCGCTCGTCGCCCTCGAGGCCCTGGCCGCCGACGCCCCGATCGTCGCGACGCGCTGGCGCGGACTTCCCGAAACGTTGCCGCCCACGGTCAGCCTCGTCGCGCCCGGCGACATCATCGGTCTCGCCGCCGCCCTCGCGGCAACGCTGGCGACGCCGCCCCTCGCCGGAGCGCAACGCGAGTTTTTCGACGCGCGCTACACGCGAGAGCACCACCTCGCCGCCCTCGCGGCGGCGCTAAGCTAGCGCGGCATAGGCGGTCTTCCAGCGCACCCCGACCTCCTCGGCTCGCCAAGCCGAAGCGCGGATCGCCGCACGATCGAGGCGCTCCCACGCCCGAGTTTCCGCGATATCGCGAAGGCGTGCCGCCAGAGCCGACGCGTTGCCGGACTCAAAGAGCCAGCCGTTGACGCCGGGGCGGATGAGATCGAGGGAACCGCCGCCCGCCGCCGCGAGCACGGGCACGCCCGCCGCCAGCGCTTCCTGCACGGCCATCGAAAAAGGCTCCTGATCCGAAGCGCACACGAGCACGTCGATCGACCGCAGCAACCGCGCTGTGTCCGTCTCCGCCGGCCGCCAATGCACGACCGGACCGCTCAGGGCGCGCAACTCGCCCGCGTAACCGCCATCGGGCTCCGCGCCGATGTGTTCGAACACAACAGCGCGATCACCGAGTTCGCGGAGCGCTTCCGGCACCAACTCCCAACGCTTCCACCGCACCCGCGCGCCCGCACCGCCGAGACGCAGCACGCCCGGCACCGGCGCAGCAGGCGCGAGATCGAACCATCGACGCGTCACGCCGCCCGGCAGGCATTGCCCCCAACCTTCACCCGAGACGCCATAATAGCGCCGCATCGCGGGACTCAGCCACCACAGCCGCGCGCCCAAGCGCTGCGCCGCCCAGCGATAGAACCAACGGTGCCGCCCGTAGCAATGGACGCTCGCCACGACGCGCCGCTCGCCCCACGCGTGCAGCCACAAGGCGACGAGCAACCCCGCGCGCGAATGCCCGTGAAAAATCCGCCCCGGCTCCGCGCGCAGCCACGCCTGCACCTCGCGCGCCGCACGACGCGCACGCCAGAGATTCAGCGGCGAAATCTTCTCGCCGGCGAGTGGAGCGAACTCCGCCTGCGGCAGCGCCGGCGTGCGCGACTGCCGCGCCTCACGGTTCAGACCCAGCACGCTGTGGAACTGCGCTTCCTCCGCCAAGGCGCGGACGACGGACACGATGCCGCCCGCATCGTCATCGTAGCCGACGTAATGAAGCACCTCCGGAGACTGGCCAGCGCGAGCGATCAACGCCGGGCGATATTCTGGCTTCAGCCCCACGGCGCAATGCGCATATTCGCCCGACCGACTCCCTCATGCCGCGCCTTCCGGAAGATTTCCGCCAACGTCTGCTTCCGATCGCGCTTTCGCAGGGTGTCGGCGTGTTGTGCGGCGTCATTGGCGTTCGGGTTGCCACGCAGCTCGTGCCGCCCGCGCTCTACGGCCAATATGGCGTCCTGCTCTCGTTCGCCCCCCTTGGGCAATGGGTCGTGCACGCCGGTTTGGTGCGGTATGTGAATCGTCACTGGGCCGCGATGCCGGAGCGCTCGTCCGGCGCCGCCGCGCTCGTCGCGCTGGCCGTGCGGCGGTTGCCGTGGCTGCTGCTCGCCTGCGGGATCGCCGCGCTCTCGCTCGACGCGTGGAGCTGGGGCACCGCCACAGCCCTGCTGTTCGGCACCGCCGCGTTCCTGAGTTTCGGTGCATTCGCACAAGCGGCGCTGCAGGCCGATCGCTCTCACTGGCGCGATTTGGCGGCGAACACCGCGCTCGGCGTCACGCGCACTTTCCTGCCGTTGCTGCTTTTCGCCGCCACCGGCGTGGCGGTCGCGCTGCCTGCCGGACTGCTGTTGAGCGCCTTGAGTTTCGCCGCGGTGGCCGCGCTCGTGCTCGGGGTGATGCCGCGCCGGAGCGGACCGATGCTCGCACTGCCGCCGGCATACGTGGGAGCGCTGTTTCCGTTGCTCGCGCTGTCGGGATGGGCGCTGACCGGTGTGACGCGCTGGGTGGCGGCCGGTTTTCTGGCGTCGGAGACAGCGGGCTATTTCACTCTCGCGAACAACGTCGGCGCAATCCTGCCGGGCGTCTTCGTCGCCATCGCCATCCAATACGCCCAACCGGGCTGGTTCGCCCAACCGCATGCGACGATGGACGAGCGACGCGCGCTCCTGCGCCAAGTCGATCGCATGGCCGCGAAGTTCGTGATCGTGACGTTGATCGCTCTCGGCGCGCTTCATCTCGTCGCGCCCTGGCTCGTCGGCCCGCTCATTCATGAGAAATTCCGGCCGGCGATCGGCTACCTGTTTCCCGCCGGCTGCTTCGCGGTCGCGACCGCCACCGCCGCGTTTTATCAATCGCTGCTGCTGGCCGTGCGACGCGAGGATCGAATCGGCGGGATCGAAGTGGCCTTCTCGATCGGCCTGCTGGCGGCCGGCGCCGTCGCGGGCTGGGCCGGCGAGGCGTGGTTTCGCGCGTGGCTGATCGCCGCGCCGGCGTGGCCGTGGCTGTGCTACCGCACGCTCGCGCGACGCGCGTTGCTCAAGCCGGATGCACCCGCAGCGCCCGCACCGGGCCTTTGAAGAATAGCGCGGCGACCGTGCTTCGCTCGGCGGCGGGCGCGTTGCGCCACGCCTGGAACGCGAGCCGCAGCGCGGCCGCGACCGCTCGCGGACTTCGGTCGGATGCGAGCGAGCGCCGCGCGAGATAACCAGCCGGCGCGGCGAAATTCTCCGCGAGCGCCTGCGCCGCGACCGCCCGCGCGTGTTCGGCGGGCGGGATGTTCTCCGCGAGCGGCGGCAGCGGCCCTTCCTCGCTGCGCCCGGCGCGACGGCGCGCGGCCAGCAAGGCGATCGCGTGCCGGCTCTGCGCGATGAGCGTCGCATAGCGCTGGGTGGTCTGCGTCCCGTGCCAACGGTAGTGCAGCAGCGGCTCGGGCAGCACGGCGGCGCGCCAGCGCTCGCACACCCGCGCCTGAAAATCGAGGTCGCCCGCGTAGCGAAACTCCCGCCGCCACGGCGTCGCGACAAACAGCTCCCGCCGGCCCATGGCCAACGGGTTGATGAAGGGCGCGGCGTATTGCGAATAGCGGAGGAATTCCGCGCTGTCGTGCAGCGTGAAGAGCCGCCGGCCGAGCGGTTGGCCGGCCTCGTCGATCATCTCCGCCAGCGCGGACACGATCCCGAGCGACGGATCGCGGCGCAGGGCGGCGACCTGTCGCTCGAATCGCGTCGGATAGGAAAGATCGTCCCAGTCGTGAAACGCGATGAACTCCCCGCGCGCCGCGGCGACGCCGGCGTTCGTCGCCACGCCGATGCCTTCGTCGCGCGGGAGCCGCACCCACACCAGGCGCGGATCGCGGCCGGCCGGGCCGAGCTGTTCCGGCGTCGCGCCCGCGCCGTTGTCGACCAGCACGAGTTCGAAGTCCGACCACGTTTGCGCGAGCACACTCGCGATCGCCGACGGCAGATGGGGCGAGACGCGGTGGAAAACGAGCACGACGGACACAACGGGCATGCGGCGGCATTGTGCGGTTGGCCGAAGGACGGAGGCAAGTGGGTTCAAGTTTCTCCGAGATTGCAGCGGACTTGGCGTGCTCTTCACTGGCGGCGCCCCTGGCGATGAACCCGCAGTTGAAAAACTTCCTGATCGTGCTCGCGGCGTGCCTCGTCGCGATGTTCCTCGGGTGGAAGCTCGCGGAGGGCGAACACTTGTGGCCGGCGTTGGCCACGATCGTCGCCGGTGTCGCCGCGATCAACCGGCTCACCGGCCTGAGCGGCGACGTGGTTTTCCTCGGTGTCGTCGTCGCCGGATACATCGTGGGCAACCGCGGTTTCGCCCAGCTCCCGGTGCTCGGCAGTTTTCCGCTGCTGCCCGCGGAAGCCGCGTTGCTCGTCGCCGGCGCGTGGCGGGCCGTGGTGTGCGCGTTCGAACGCCGGTTGCCGGTCCGGCGCGACGGGTTGAACCGGCTGGTGCTGCTGTGGATGGTGGTGGGCACGGCGCGCGTGCTCTTCGACCTGCCGGAATACCGTTTTCTCGCCGTGCGCGACTACGCGATGGTTTACTACGCGGCGTTCTTCTTCATCGCGCAGCAAATGGCGGAGGACGCGAAGGCGCGGCGCTATCTGATCGGCGCGCTGGTGGTGGCGCTCGCCTTGCTGGTGCCGATCGGTCCGGCCTACGAGGCGTTTCCGGGGGTTTTCTGGTCGCTGGTGAGCGTCGGCGGAGCGCCGCTCATCTACTTCAAGGGCGACCTGCTGAACACGTTCCTCGGCGTCGCGGCGCTGCTGGTTTTTGTGGCGACGCCGCGCGCCGGCCGGAAATACGTGCTGCCGGTCACGGCCGCGGTTTTCGCGTATGTGTTGTTCGGCAACAATCGCGCCTCGGCACTGGCGCTGCTGGCGGCGGCGGGGCTGTTCGCCGCGGCGCGCCGGTGGCAATTTCCCGTCTGGCATTTCGGCGCGGCGGCGCTCGCCGGTGTGCTGGTGATCGGTGCTGCGCTGTTCACCGACAACGACTGGGCGCAGCGCAAGCTCGCCGGGGTCGGCGACCGTGTGGCCTCGGTGATCGATCCGGGCGGCGTGCGCGCGTATCGCAGCGAGGAGAGCGGAAACAAAGGCGACAACAACCGCTTCCGGCTAGTCTGGTGGCAAACGGTGGCGCGCGAGACGGTGGCGGCGAACCCGGTCTTCGGGCTCGGCTTCGGCTACGATCTGGCGGGCGGATTCGTGCGCGAGTATGCGCCGGATCTCGCCGACGAGTTCAGCACGCGCAGTCCGCACAATATGTTCATGACCGCTTTCGGGCGCATGGGATTGGTGGGCGCGGCGATCTGGGCGGGCATTTTTCTCCTGATCATCAGGCGCACGTGGCGGGCGCTCCGCGCCGACAACGAAATGCGCGCGGCGTTGTGGACGGCGGCCACCATGATCCTGGTCAGTTCGCTCTTCGGTGTGGTGCTTGAAGGGCCAATGGGCGCCGTGCCGTTCTGGGTGTTGCTGGGGTTGGCCAGCGACGAGCCCGAGCCGGAGACGCCGGAAACGGCGAGCGGAAAGCCGTGAAGCTCATCCATCGCATCTACGGCGCGGTTTCGCCGCTTTTCCGGCGGCGGCGATTGCGTTGGATGCAACGAGAGCTCGCGCTGCGGGATGGCGCGCGCCTGCTCGATGTCGGCGGGTATCCCTGGTGTTGGCCGCCCGGCGCGACGGCGGCGCGGGTCACGTTGCTGAACCGCGCATTTCCGGACGGCACGGCAGCGCAGGGCTTCACCTACATGACGGGGGATGGCTGCGCGCTGCCGTTCGGCGATGGCGAGTTTGACGCGGTTTTCTCCAACAGCGTCATCGAGCACGTCGGCACGTGGGAGCGCCAACAGGCCTTCGCCCGCGAGGCGCGGCGCGTGGGCCGGCGGTTGTGGGTGCAGACGCCGGCACGCGAGTTCTTCGTGGAGCCGCACCTGCTCGCGCCGTTCGTGCACTGGCTGCCGCGCCGGATGCAGCGCGGCTTGCTGCGCTGGTTCACGCCGTGGGGCTGGCTGACGCGGCCGACGCCGGCCGACGTGGATGCGTTTCTCGCCGAAGTGCGACTGCTCACGCGCGCGGAGATGCGGGAGCTGTTTCCCGACTGCGAAATCTTGACCGAACGCTTTCTCGGGCTGCCGAAAAGCTACATCGCGGTGCGCCGCCGCTGACGCGGCGCGCGGAAGATCGATTGCGCCATTGCGCGCGCGAGGGCGGCGCGTTTAATCGCGGCTCTTCCTCGTGAGAATCGCCCGCGTCACCGACCTCGCCCAGTTCTTCAAGCTCACCACGCGTGAGCGGTCGGACTGGATCAACCCCACCTGCATGGGGCTGCTGTCGACGTTCGGCGTGTTCTTCATCTATAGTGCGCAGGTCGCGAACGACGGCGACCAGTGGATGAAGCAGCTGTTCTACCTGCTGTTGGGCGGGATCATTTATGTCGGCACGTCGCTGCTGGATTACCGGCTGTGGCTGAAATACGCGCATTGGGTCTACTTCGCGGCATTGGTCGCGCTGGCGCTCGTGCTCATCCCGGGCATCGGCACAACGCACGGCATGGGCGCGCGGCGCTGGATCGAGTTGCCGGGCTGGTCGTTTCAGCCGTCGGAAGTGGGCAAGATCGCGGTGCTGTTCGTCACGGCTTCCATCCTGACCGGCAACCGTTTGGGCACGGTGCGCGACTCGCTGCAGGTGCTGATCAAGTTAGCCCTTGCGGTGGGTATACCCATGTTGTTCATAGTCGCGGAACCCGACCTCGGCAGCGCTCTCGCGATCGCGCCCATGGTCTTCGCTATGCTTTTCGTCTCCAACCTCTCGCTGCGTTTTTTTGCCGGGGCGTTGGCCGTGTTCGCGTTGCTCATCGGCGCCGTCGCGCTGGATGTGGCGAAATACGCGAACTACATGGACGAAAATGGGTTGGATTTTAACAACGACCGCGGCGCCTACGAGAAATCCACTTGGGCGCGCCTGCCGCTGAAGGACTACCAGCGCAACCGCGTGCTGGCGTTCTGGAATCCCGATCAATTCGACCGCACCGGCATCGGCTGGAACCAGGTGCAGTCACGCATCTCGGTCGGCTCCGGCGGCTTGGTCGGCAAAGGCTGGACCGAGGGCACGCAGGCGAAGCTCGGCTATCTGCCGCGCGCGGTCGCGCATAACGATTTTATCTTCTCCGTCATCGCGGAGGAGAAAGGTTTCCTGGGAAGCATTGCCGTCATCGGCTTGTTCGGAGTGTTGTTGTGGAACGGGGTCCGCATTGCCGGCCTCGCCCGCGACCGCTTCGGGATGCTGCTCGTCATCGGCGTTACCGCGCTGCTGTGCGTGCACATCTTTGTGAACATCGCCATGACCGTCGGCCTCGTGCCGGTGAAAGGCATCCCGCTTCCCTTCATCAGCTACGGCGGCACCTTTGTGCTCAGCTGCTGCTTGCTGCAAGGACTGGTCCAAAGCGTCTATCGATTCCGGAGGGACTTTTGATGTCAGCCTCCCCCGATATTGACCGCTTTGCCGGAATCTCCTGCGCGCAGCCGTCCCCCACCGAGGCGTCCGCCGACGTCAACCACACCCCACGGCACACGCCACACCATGAACGATCAGCCCACACCAATGGGCGCCCCGGAAGATACCCGGGACGCCGCCGCTCGCCATGAAGAGGAGCTCCAGCAGCCTCCGCCTCTGAAAAACAGCGAACCGGTCACGTCCGCCCAACTTAACGCCGAAGCCAAGGAACGCTCCACGCAGCGCCCGCTCCTCCAAAAGATCCTCAGCATCTTCCAAAAGGAAAAAGCGACCTTCCGCGAACTCGTCATCAACTCCGAACCCCTCGAGAAGCGCGTCGCGCTCCTCGTGAACGGCGTCCTCGATCGCTTCGAAATCGAGCGCGAGTCCGACAACCGCATGGTCGGCGGCATCTACAAGGGCCGCATCAAGAACCTCGACCCCGGCCTCAAGGCCGCGTTCGTCGACATCGGTTACTCGAAGAACGCCTTCCTCCACTACTGGGACATGCTCCCCGCCGCCGCCGACTCGTCGGTCGAAGTCGTGCGCGTGAACAAGAAGAAGAACGCCGAGCCGCGCAAAACCGAGCCGACGGTCAAAGACATCCCGAACCTCTATCCTCCGGGCAGCGAGATCGTCATCCAGGTCACCAAGGGCCCCATCGGCACCAAGGGCCCGCGCACGACGACCAACCTCTCCATCCCCGGCCGCTACCTGATCCTCACGCCGTTCTCCGACGGCTGCGGCATCTCCCGCAAAATCGAGGACCAGGCCGAGCGTAAGCGCCTCAAGACGCTCATCAACGAGCTCACGATCCCCGAAGGCATGGGCGTCATCGTCCGCACCGCCGGCGAGGGCAAGAAAGCCCGCTACTTCGTCCGCGATCTCCACCTGCTCCTCAAGAAGTGGGAAGAGATTCAGCGCAAGATGGAGAACGACCGCGCCCCCGCGTGCCTCTACCAGGAGCCCGACATCGTCGAGCGCACCGTCCGCGACTTCCTCACCGAGGACATCGACCGCGTGCTCATCGACAACGAGGCCGACTTCAAACGCACGCAGGACCTCGTCTCGCTCATCTCGTCGCGCTCACGCGGCAAGATCGCTTACTACAAGGACAGCATCCCGGTCTTCGAACGCTACAACATCGAGCGCCAGATCGAGCAGACCTTCCAGCGCCGCGTCACGCTGCCCTCCGGCGGCGAAATCGTCATCGACGAGACCGAGGCCCTCATCGCCATCGACGTCAACACCGGCTCCCACAAGAGCCGCAGCGGCGACGAGAAGAACACGATCTTCCAGGTGAACATGGAAGCGGCCGCCGAAATGGCGCGCCAGATCCGGCTCCGCAACATCGGCGGCCTGATCATCATGGACTTCATCGACATGAAGGAGCGCCGCCACCGCCAATCGGTCTACGACAAGATGGTGGAGCTCATGTCGGAAGACAAAGCCAAGACCCACATCCTGCCCATCTCGCAGCTCGGCATCATGCAGATGACGCGCCAGCGCCAGCAGGAGTCGCTCTCGGCCAATATCTACACCGGCTGCCCGTATTGCCACGGCCGCGGCATCGTGAAGAGCGCGACTACTATGTCCGTCGAACTCCAGCGCCGCCTCTCGTCCGTCGCGCGCCGTCTGCAGAATCGCAAGGACAACAAGGAGTATTCGCTCCGCGTGCACGTCCACCCGTCGATCCTCGAACGCCTCCGCGCCGAAGACGCCGACCTGCTCGTGCGCATGGAGAAATTGTTCGGAGTGAAACTGGCCTTCCGCGCCGACCCGAACTACCACGTCGAGAACTTCAAAATCATCAACGCGCTCACGAACGAAGAGTATCGCTGAGCAGTTCCCGCGAAAATCGCGTCCCCTTTCCGGCGCCGGCTCCTTGCGAGCCGGCGCTTTTCTTTTGCTCGGATTGCACGCAGCACGAATCGCTGCGCCGCGCCCGAGCCGAACCCCATCGCGCTGGGCGCACCTACTTGACCGTCAGCGGGCGCACCTGCCGCGCCAGTTCCTCGCCGAACTTCCCGGCGTGGCTCCAAACCGCGAAATGTCCGCCGTGCTCGATTCGCACGAGTTCCTTCCGCGGCGCCTGAATCGTTTGGAAATACTCCTCCGCCAGCGCCAGCGGCGTCACGTGATCTTCCGTTCCTTGAAGCAGCACCACCGGCACCGCGAACTCCACGCCGAGCGTCGCGAGGTTCGTGCTGAGGATGTCGCGATACAATTCCCAGGTCGGCACGACCGCGAACCCGCGCATGCGATTCCATTCGTCGCCGAGCGAGTAGTTCGGCACCGGCGAGAGCAGGCTGCGCTGCAGCTCGATCATCGCTGCGGAGTCAGCGGCTGCCTGATAGCGTTCGGCGCATTGGAAGAAAGCGCCCGCCTGTTTCAGGTTCGAGAAAGGCGGCTGGCCAATCGCGGTCAACTCGCGGAGCGTTCGAACATCCTGCGCCGCCTTCGCGGAAGCGAGCAGGCGCTGGTATTCCATCGCGAGGCTGCGCGGCAAATCGGCGGCCTGACCCGTGCCGACGAAAACAGAGAACAGCTCCGGGCGGCGCTTCACCATGTTCACCCCGAGGATTGAGCCGAACGAATGCCCGAGCAGCACGATCTTCTCCTTCCCGAGCCGGCGGCGAAGATGCTCCGTAACCTCGATGCCGTCTTGGGTCATGCGTTCGATCGTCATCGTCGGCGCGATGCCGGGACCGGTGGCGCCGAGTGTCTTGCCCGCGCCACGCTCGTCCCAGAGCACGACCGTGAAATCCTTTTCCCAACTCGCGAACAGGCGCGTCACCGGAATCCACGTGCCGCCCGGCCCGCCGTGCACGCAGAGCAACACGGGGTTGTCTCGATCCTGCCCGCGAATCTGGAGCCATTGCTTGATGCCGCCGATCTCGACGTAGCCAGCTTCGTCGATGCCGCGAGCAGTCGTAATGGCGAACGCCTTCTCGTTTGCGCGCTGACGAATGGTGCGCAGAGTGAACAAGGCCGTAAGACCGAGAACGAGGATCGCCACGACGGCGATGAGGGCGAATTTGGCGAATTTGAGGAGACGACGCATGGAACAGTTGGGGTCGGGGATGGCGTGGGTCTCCGCGAACGCGGTGCGCCGTGGAGCGTGGAGGGGCGGAGCTACTAGGACGATTTCGGTGCTATTGGCGACAACGGAGCGAGCGGCTCCGCAGCCGGGTTTGTATTCGCCGAGAGGTTGGGGACGCCGGATGCGCGCAGACTCAGCGCGAGCGCCGCGACGATGAAGGCGGTCGCGGCCGCGAATGTCGCGCGAGTGGCGAAGCCCACGGACTCCGGGCCCGGCGACGCCGCGCGCTCCGCGGCGAACGCGAACACGCCGCCCAGAAACGAGGCGCCGGTCAGGAGACCGAGGTTGCGCGAGAGGTTCAACACGCCCGCGATCAATCCGCGCTGCTCCCGTCCCGCCGCGCGCATCACCGCCGTATTGTTAGCCGTCTGAAATACCGCGTATCCCGCCGTCATCACGGCGACAGGTATCACGTAACCAATCACGCCAGACCTTTCGGGCAAAAGCGCGAGCGCGAGGCATCCGGTAGCCGCGACGCCGAGTCCTCCGATCGTCGTCTGCCGCGTGCCGATCCGATCCACCCAGCGGCCCGCCGGTCCGGCAACAAGCGCCGCCATCACCGGACCGACCGCCAGCACCAAGCCCATCGTCCCGGCGCGAACCTCGAGCGCCTGCGCGAGATAAAACGGCCCAACCACCAGTGTGGACATCATCACCGCGCCAACGAGCAGGCTCATCGTCAGACCTCCCCGCAACGCGCCGTCCCGGAGCAGCTCCATTGTCAGCCATGGCGACGTGCTTCGTCTCTGCGTGCGCACGAATAGCGCCGCGCCCACCGCGGCGAGCGCGAGCAGGGCGAAATTGGCCGCGCCGAAACCGCTGCGCTGCCGCGTGAGGGCGAGTGCGTAAGCCGCAAGGCTCGCCGCCAGCAGCAAAGTGCCCCACGCATCGAAATCATCCCGTCGTGCCGCTCGCGCGAAACGATCGGCCGGCAGCGAGCGCACGAGCAGGATCCACGTCGCCGCCCCCAGCGGGACGCTGGCCAGGAATATCGCCCGCCAGCCAAACGCCGCGATCAACAGGCCGCCGAGCGCCGGCCCCAGCGCCGTGCCGATGGCCGACATGCTACCGAGCAATCCCATCACGCGCCCGGCTTTTTCCGTGGGTGCGAGCTCACCGATGAGTGCCACGCTGAGCGCCATCATCGCCGCGGCGCCGATCCCTTGGAAAAACCGAAAACCGATCAACCACCCCAGCGAGGAAGCGAACGCGCACGCGCCGGCCGCGACCGTGAACAGCGCCACGCCGGAAAGCAGCAGCCGCTTGCGTCCCACGATATCCGCCAGCCGGCCGACGCTCACGATCAGGGTCGTGATGGCCAACACGAACGAAATGACCGTCCATTGCACCGCTTGTGTCGACGCGCCGAAAACCCGGCTCAGCGTCGGCAGCGCAACGTTGACGATGCTGGTGTTGAACGTCGACAGCAGCACGGCCAACGAGAGTCCCGCGAGAGCGGCGATGCGCGTGCGGTCGGGCGACTTGGTCGTGGAATTCACTCCGCGAGCATAACCGAATTGCCACACCGGCGGAACGCGCGCCGGATGCACTTTATGAGTGCACGCGACGCCGGGCCGGCCGATAGTCACGCCGCCGTCGATGACCCACCCCGACCTCAACCTGCTCGTGGCATTGGATGTGTTGCTGGACGAAGGAAACATCGCGCGGGCCGCGAAACGGCTGCGCCTGAGTCCGTCCGCCATGAGTCGCACGCTCGCGCGCCTGCGTGCGACGACCGGCGACCCGTTGCTCGTGCGCGCCGGGCGCGGACTGGTCCCCTCGCCTCGCGCGCTCGAGCTCCGCGCGCAAACCGGACCGCTGGTCGAGCAGGCCCTCCGGATGTTGAGCCCGGCGGTGAGTGCAGTTCGCCCTGACGTGCGCCGGACGTTCACGATTCGAACCAGCGACGGCTTCGTGGAGAATTTCGGCGCGGCGCTGCTGGCGGCGATCGCAGCGGAAGCGCCGGGCATCACGATTCATTTTGTCCAGAAGGTGACCCGCGACGGCGCGCTGCTCCGCGATGGCACCGTGGATTTCGAAACGGGCGTCGTCGGCGCCGATCTCAGCCCCGAGATTCGGACCGTCGCGCTCTTTCGCGATCGACTGGTCGGCGTCGTGCGCGCGAACCACCCACTTGCCCGGGGCAGGATCACGACTCCGCGCTACCTTGCCGCCCGGCACATCCTCGTCTCGCGCGGCGAGAAGGAAAAGGGCCCGGTCGACGCGGATCTCGCTGCGCTCGGACTGGAGCGCCGCATCGGAACGATCCTCACCGGTTTCGCCGCCGCGCTCACGCTCACCCGATCCACCGATCTCGTCGCGACAGTGCCGGAGCGCCACACGGCCGCTCTGCGCGCCGGGCTGCACACCTTCGCGCTACCATTCCGCACCCGACCGCTGACTGTCTCACTACTCTGGCATCCACGCATGGACGCAGATCCTGCGCACCGCTGGCTGCGCGAGAAAATCCGCGACGTGTGCGCTTCAGCTCCAGCGAAGTAGCGCAACCGCACGCGGCCTCAATGCGACACGCGACAGCTTCGACAACACTCCGCCGACGATACCAGGCGAAGAAATGTTCACGGAGCTGTCCGAACTCAGGCGGAAATTGGTGCTGCTCTCCGCCCCGTGTAGATTCGGGGCGCGTATTGGCTGATGCCCGCACACTCGCCGTTTCCTCGCGGGCTGGTTCCGTCCGAAAGCCGTGAAAAACAGAGGCGAGTTCTTCGTTCTTCAGCGGCGCATCGACGCAAATGCCGACCGTCAGCGTCGCAGGGAGAGCGACCCTTTCCCATCGACGCGCATGTCTCCGGGAGGCTCGCAGAGCAGGGAGTAGTTCACGTCGCTGAATCATCTTACCCGTTCACCGCAGCGCGCTCGGGCTCCGCTTGCCGCCGGCTGGATGTTCAGGACGTCTGCCGTCGCGACCGTTGCACGCACACGGCAGCGATCCACGCCACGAGGGCATACGCCACCGCAGCCAGGTGCGCGCTGGTGGCGACCTTGACGTTGGCGTCGTCGAATTCGATGAAGCCGCCACCGCGGCCGCCTTTCCAAATTTCGTAACCCAGCTCGACGACGTAGATGAGCACGATCGCGGGCCAGAACCAGTCGCGGAGATCGCCTTTCCAGCCGCGCGCCGCCAGGAGCAGCAACAAGCCGAGGTTCAGCGCGCTCAAACCGGCGTAGCGAACCATCGTCGGATCGAACCAGTATAGCACCGCGCAAATCACCGGCGGCATCGCGAGCAGGCCGATCCAGCTGTCGCGGGGAAATTCCCGGCCCAGCGTCCAGCCGATGATCAACAACAACCCGCCATCGGCCACGAAGTGGGGCCAGCCGAAGTGCACGATCTGCGCGGTCCAGATGCGCCACAATTCGCCGTGCGCCACCGCGGTGCGGTCGTAGATCAGCACCTCGCGCCACGCCGGCACGAGCTGCACGACGAGGGCGCAAAGAAAAGCCGCCGTGTAGAACCACGGCGGCGTCCCGATGCGGCGCAGAAGCATAAGTGCGTGTCCCGAACCGGCCAAATTCGCCACCGCGGCCTATCTTTCAGATTCCGGGGGACCGAAAGGAGGTTCGTCGGGCGGAGGTTCGTTGGGCGGAGAAGGCGGATTTTCGTAATCAGGATCGTAGAACAGATCATCGCGAGCAATGCTGCCGTCGGCGTTTCTCTCGATGACCTGATACCACCAAGTCCGCTCGCCGTTCGCGCCAAGATTCGCTAAAGTAACAGAGGTTGATGGCAAGAGTTTCACCCAACCGTCAGTGAACACCCACGGTTCCCATTCGAGGCCAGGGCACCAGAATATCTCTCGCGCAACGATGGAGTCCACATAGGCAGTGCCGGATAGAGCGATCACACGCCAGTCGCTCAACGTTACACCCTCGGCATCCAGCGCTGTCAGCCGTGTGTTTACCGACAGATAATGACGCTGCTGACCGACAGAGGCAAACGCCATGTGCGCCAAACCAAATCCCACAAATAGGGCAACGCACCGGCCCAAATCCCAAGTTCGCGTCTTCATAATTGCACCCAATCAGGGCTTATTCGATGCCTGCAAACCAACTGTTCGCACCGCGTTTGTAACGAGGAGCAAAGCGATGATAACACCAAACCAAGCACTCGGCGCACCGCCGCCACCACCGCCGCCGCCCGAGGAGGGCGCGGGCGCAAGCGTATTCACGGTGAGCGTGGCGGCACTGCTCGTGACCGAGCCGGCGCTATTGGTGACCGTCACAGTGTAGCTGCCGGCGTCGGCCGTGGTGGCACTCGAGATCGTGTAGGTCGCGCTGGTGGCGCCGTTGATCGCGGTGCTGTTCTTCAACCATTGATATGTCGGGGCGGGCGTGCCAGTGGCCGTGACGCTGAAGCTCGCGCTGCCGCCGGTGGTGACCGTGGCGCTTTGCGGTTGGGCGGTGATCGTCGGTGCTGTGGCCGCGGGATTCACGGTGAGCGTGGCGGCATTGCTCGTGACGGAGCCAGCGCTGTTCGTGACTGTCACGGTGTAGCTGCCGGCGTCGCCCGATTGCACGTTGGTGAGGTTCAGAGTGGCGCTCGTCGCGCCGCTAATCGCAGTGCTCCCTTTGAGCCATTGATAAGTAGGCGCGGGATTGCCGGTCGCGGTGACACTGAAACTGGCATTGCCGCCCGCAGTGACCGTGACGGCTTGCGGCTGTGAGGTGATGGTGGGCGCAACCGCGGTGTTGGATGGCGAGAAAGTGAGGTTCAGGCTCACGTTGCCCCACTCGCCGTTCCAGCCGTCGGCCGCGAAGTAGTAGGTCGTGCCGCCGACGACGTTGAAGGTGATCGTGCTGGTGCGGATGACGCCCGACTGCACGTCGTCATTGCTCGCAAGCTGCGTCAGCGCGCTCACGGAGGTGCCAGTGTAGGCGCCGAGGAGCGTGTCGAAATTGCTGCCGGCGGTCGTGACGGTAAGCGAACCGGACGCGGTGGCGTTCCATTTCCACCAGACGGAGGAGCCACCGGCCTCATTGGGCGCGTGGTTGGGTTCGCCGGTTTCCTTTGTGGCGTAATTGTTGGCTCCCGTGACCGTGACGGCGTTGTTGGTCAGCGTGAGGGCGAGGGCATTGGCGAAGTTGTCGTTGGCGGGGCGGTTCACTGAAGTGGACGTGCCGTAGAGTGACTGCGCGCCGGCGACGTCGTCGCTTTGCTGCGTGTCGATGTTGCTAACGTGGCTGTTCATGACCGCCGAAACGGTCTGCACCGGACTCGCCTCGTCGGGGTGGTCGAGACCGAGGACGTGGCCGAGTTCGTGGATCGCAACGCGCCGGAAATCGATGGTCGTGCCCTGACGGTTGCCCCTATAAGAATCCCAAGTGCGGGCATTGTTGAACACGATATCGGATTCCAACCGGCGATACGTGCCATCGCCCTGCACCGCGGTGGACCGATAGGAGGTCGTGATCGCGATGGTATCAGTTCCGAACGCCTCACCGTAGACGTCCGCAGCGAAGAAGCTTTGATTGTAGCCGTCGCCCTTTTGGGTCGGAGCGCCTTCGGCCTCGATGTTGCCGGAGAGCTGCACGCTGCCGATCACGGCATTCCATGATTTCTCCGCTTCCAGGAAGCTCGTGCTGAAATTCGTGCCGTCCTGCAAGGTTCGGCTCGTGCCCACTTTCACGTCGAAGAACACCGTGCCCGGGGTCCACTTCACCGTGCGACCGTTGTCGGTGATGAGGACGTAAGCGCTCGCGCTCGCAGCGAACGCAAGCAGCCCAAGCAGGACGAAGAAGCGAAGACGCAGATTACTTTGCACGGCTCAGCCCTCCTTCCTTCCCGGCCGCACGTGCTTCCCGCACGCTCTGGATAAACTCTGCCGGCGTCAGTGCGTCATCAGCCGTGCGGAGCCGGCTGAGCATCATGGCTGTCTTGCCTCCCGCGAGGGGAAGCCCGACTTCGGCAGTCGATGAGAGCGGGACGCTATTAGCGCGGGCGATGTATTCGCGTCCGAGCTTCTTGTCGAACTTCACCGGGTAGATGCCGTGCATGACTCCCTTGAGCGGGTAGAAGTTGGTGCCGTTGCCCTTCACAAAGAGGATATGCTCATCGCCGACCGTGAACGCCGGCACGCCCTCCACCCGAAGCTCGCGTCCATCGGAAGTCTGGCCGCCGAGCACGCGGAGCACTACTTTCGCCGGAGGGGTGCCGGCGACCACGTCGCGCACCTCGACCTCTACATGCGTGAACGGCACTTCGCGGCCCTCGCGCACGACGATCTCATTTCGGAGACTCTTGATGCGACCACGCACGACATAGTCAGAGTCGGCCGCGAGGTCGGCGAAATCCGGCGGCACGACCGTGGTGGCACGCGACACGCCGACTACCGTCAACACGGCCGCGCACAGGAGCAAGGTTCGCAGGGAACGCATGGGGAATAAGGAGCCGGCTCGGCGTGCGCTTGCGCGCTTCCAGACCGGGTTTTTTAGGACAGGGTAACAGGTATTCACTTGGAAGTGACTCGCGCGTCGAGTCGCCGGGCCCGAAGACGAAATAACCGCATGTTTTTGTCCGCCGCAAGCGCAGGTTGTTCCTCGTTGGCCGTCGGTCGGGACGAGTCGCTCATTCTCCGGGATGGACGCGGGCCTTGCCTTCGACGCGACCGCCGTTTCAACTCTTCGCCTGCAACTTTTCGACGTGGGCCACGTCACACGACTAATCTCCGCCGCCACGCGGCACCCCGCATGAAGCAACTTCTCTCCCGCCTCGCCGCTGGCGCGCTCACCCTGAGCGTCGCCCTTTCGTCGCTCCCGGCGCAACCCGCCCCGACCGTCCCGGCGCCCGCGAACCTCCCCGCCACCGGCAACGTCGGGCCGATCGATCTCCGCGAGGAAAGCATCGACCAAGTCATCGCCCTCGTCGAGCGGCTCACCGGCAAGACTGTCCTGCGCCCGCAGGCACTCCCAGCCGCCACCATCACGGTGCATCTCAAAGAGAGCGTCACGCGTGAAGAAGCCATCCGCGCGCTCGAAACGCTGCTCGCCCTCAACGGCGTGGCCCTCACCCCGATGGATGCCCACTACATCAAGGTGACAGCCCTCAACATGGCCAAATCCGAGGCGCCGGAACTGATCGAAGGCTCCACCCTCGCCCTCCCGCCCAGTGGCCGCCTCGCCGCGAAAATCTTCCAGCTCTCCTTCCTCCGCGTCGCCGAGTTCATGCCGCAGATCGCCGGCCTGCTCTCGCCCAACACCGGCAGCCCGCCCGTCATCTTCGAAAAAGCCAACGCCGCGCTCATCACCGATTCGATCAGCAACCTCCAGCGCATCGAAACGCTCCTGAACCGCCTCGATCAGCCCGCGCTCACCGGTCTCACGCCGAAGTTCTACACGTTGCAATACGCCAAGGCCTCCGACGTCGTGAACAAGATGCGCACCATCCTCTCGGGCGCGCTCCAGTCGCAAATCGGCACCGCCACCAGTTACAACGCCGACGACCGCACCAATCAGGTCATCGTCATCTCCGACCCGCGCCAGGTCGCCTTCTTCGACGACCTCATCGCCAAGCTCGACGTCAAATCCGACCCGAACACCCGCAACGAGGTCATCTACCTCAAGCACGCCACCGCCAAGGACGTCGCTCAAATTCTCTCGCAGCTCGTCACCGGCCAGAACAACGCCGCCCGCGCCCAGGAATCCGGCCGGCCCAACGTCGTCACCGCGGCGCCCGTTCCCGCCCCCGGCGGCGCACCTGCGCCCGCCGCGACCATCGTCAACGTCGCCGGCGCGCCCAATCTCCTCGAGCCGTCCAACCAGTTCAGCGCGCTCCTCACCATCCTCGCCGAAGAGCGCACCAACGCCATCGTCGTCTCCGGCACCGTCGATGACATCCGCCTCATCAACGACCTCGTTGCAAAGATCGACCTCCTCCTCGCCCAAGTCCGCATCGAGGTCGTCATCGCCGAAGTCACGCTCGGCGACGAGGCCACCTCCGGCATCAGCGCCCTCGGCCTGAAAATCGACAAGGACAAGCTCGTTGGAGGCTCCTTCGCGATGGCCGGCGCGTCCAGCAGCGCCGTCACGGGCACGCGCCAGCCGACCGGCGACGTCGACCTCGCCGCCGAAATCGCGCTCACCTCCACGCCGCGCAAGAGCAACGCCACCATCCTCTCCGTGCCGAACATCATCACGACACACAACAAGGAGGGCAAAATCTTCGTCGGCGAACAGCGACCCACCATCAGCAGCTACCTCAACGACTCCACGGGCACGAACACATCCAACTCCGGCTATCGCTCCACCGTTTCCTACAAGGACATCGGCATCGAACTCACCGTGAAGCCGCTCATCGGCACCGACGGTTCCGTGCAGCTCGAGATCAAGCAGGAGGTGAATGACATCCTCGGCGAGATCACCATCGACGGCAACCAGCAGCCCCGCATCGGCCGCCGCTCGACCAATTCCTTCGTCTCCGTCAAGAGCGGCGACATCGTCGTTCTCGGCGGCCTGCAGCGCACGACAAAATCCAAGAGCACCTCGCGCCTCGGCCCCATTCCGTTCCTCGGTGACCTGCTCGGGACCCGGAAGCGCGAGGACACGCGCACCGACCTCGTGTTTTTCCTCCGTCCCACCGTTCTCAACAACACCGCGTCCGACAACGCCCCGGCGCTCCAGCAGATCGACAAGCTGCCCAAGAAGGATCGCGACCCCATCCGCGAAGCCATCGGCCAGCCCCTGCCGGACCCGAAGAAGAAATCCCGCTGACCATGTCCGCGACCACGGTTTCGCCGTCTTCGAGGTGGAGCGCATTGACCTCAATGCGCTCAAACGCCCGCCCGCTTCGCCCGTCCTCGAACGCGTTGGGGTCAACGCGTTCCACCTGACCATGGCCGCGCCCACTCTCTCCACGCCCGATTTCCTGCGCGACTGGCCCGACGCGGACCAGCTGCGCCAACTCCGCGAAGCTCCCCGCGCCGAGCGCCAGGAGCTCCTCGCCGTCTTCCGCAACCTCTCGCCCGGCGCCGTCCTCCCATTCATCGCCGAGCAGACAAACCTGCCCGTCGTCGCCACCCTTGCGGCCGACGCCGATGCCATCGCCACTCTCCCCGCGCGCCTCGTGCACGACTATCAAGTCCTGCCCGTCAGCGTCGGCGCGCCGGCCAAGAACGGCGACGGCCCGCTCCACCTCGCCACCTCGTGGCCACCCGACGACGACGTCCGCGACTGGGTCGCCGTCTTCACGCCGCGCCGCGTGCAATGGCACCTCGCCGCCGCCGACCGCCTCCGTCAGCTCATCATCGAGAACTACGGCGTCGGCGCCGGCTCCATCGAGGACACCGACGAGCCCGACACCTTCGCCTCCGGCGCCGCACTCAACATCGAAGCCGACGCCGATGCCGCCGTCGTGCGCTTCGTCCGCGACATCATCGCCCAAGCCATCGAGGACGGCGCGACCGACATCCATTTCGAACCGCAGGAAGGCCAGCTCCGCATCCGCTACCGCGTCGACGGCCTCCTCGTCCCCGTGCCCGTCCCGGAAAACCTGCTGCGCTACCAGGACGCCATCATCTCGCGCCTGAAGATCATGGCGCGTCTCAACATCTCCGAGAAACGCCTCCCGCAGGACGGCCGCATCAACTTCAAAGCCGGCGACAACGTCCTCGATATCCGCGTCTCGACCATCCCGACCATCTACGCCGAGTCCGTCTCGCTCCGCCTCCTCAACCAAAAGAAGGAAGCCTACACGATGGACCGCCTCGGCATGGATGAGTCCGAGCAGGCCATCATCACCAAGGTCCTCGATTACCCGCACGGCATCATCCTCGTCACCGGCCCGACCGGCTCCGGCAAATCGACTTCGCTCAACGCGTTTCTGCGCAAGATCAACTCAACCGACCTCCGCATCGTCACCGTCGAGGACCCGATCGAATACGAAGTCCCCGGCTCAAACCAGATGCAGGTCCGCCCCGAAATCGGCCTCACCTTCGCCAGCGCGCTGCGCCACGTGCTCCGCCAGGACCCCGACGTCATCATGGTCGGCGAAATTCGCGACCGCGAAACCGCCGACATCGCCATCCGCGCCTCGCTCACCGGTCACTTGGTTTTCTCGACGTTGCACACGAACGACGCCCCCGGCGCCATCACGCGCCTCATCGACATGGGCATCGAGCCGTTCCTCGTCGCGTCGTCGATCGAACTCGTCATCGCCCAACGCCTCGTGCGGCGCCTCTGCCCCGACTGCGCCACCAAGGAGCCGATCAGCCAGATGAAGCTCCGCGACACCCTCGCGATTCTCGGCCTCGAAGCCTCGCTCGCCGAGGGCGTCACGCATGTCCCCAAGCCCTGCGGTTGCGAACGCTGCCGCAACACCGGCTACCGCGGCCGCATCGGTCTCTTCGAGATTCTCAAGCCCGACGAATCGCTCCACGACCTTATCGTCCACCGCGAATCGACGCGCGCCCTCGCCAAAGTCGCCCGCGACCACGGCATGCGCACGCTGCAACAATCCGGCTGGGCCAAGGTCCTCGCCGGCCACACGACACTCGAGGAAGTCCTCCGCGTCATCACGGTGGCGGAAAAGTGAGAAGCAAAGTCCAGAGCCCAGAGTCTAGAGTCCCGAGCCGACGATCTCTCAGCGCCATATCCGCTACTCTCAGCTCTAGACTCTCAGCTCTCAGCTAAGCCGCCGCCGCCATGCCCCGCTTCACCTACACCGCCCGCTCCGGCACCGGCCAGACCGTCGAGGCCACACTCGACGCTCCCAGCCGCAAGGACGCGGCGCGCCTCCTCGCAGCCCGCGGCCTGCGCCCGATCAGCCTGAACGAACTCGGCGGCGCCCCCACGGCGGCGGCGAAAAAATCCCCGACCGTCTCGGACGCCCTCCCCAAGCTCTTCGCCGAACGCAGCGCGCATCGCCAGTTCAGCGAGGATCTCCAGCTGCCGTTTTTCCAGGCGCTCTCGGACCTGATCGGCAGCGGCCTCCCCGCCGGCGAAGCCGTGCGCCTGCTCAGCCAGCGCCTGCAGGAGCCGCAGCTCCGCGGGCTCTGCGCCGCGTTGTGGGAACGCCTCAGCGAAGGCCTGCCGCTCTCGCAAGCGATGGAGTCGCTCCCCGGCACGTTCACCACGCACGCTGTCAACCTCATCGCCGCCGGCGAAGCGACGGGCAATCTCCGCGAAGTGCTCCAGCGCCTCGTGCAGCACTACACCGCACAACGCGAGATGCGCCGCACCCTGACCGCCGCCCTCGCCTACCCCGTGTTCATCTGCACGATCGCGGTCGGCGTCATCATTTTCTTCATCTTCTTCCTGCTGCCGCGCCTGCAGACGCTGCTCAATTCGCTCGGCGGCAAAATGCCGTGGGCCACGCGCCTGCTCATCGGCATGTCGGACTTCCTGCTGCACTACGGCATCATCGCGCTTGTCGGCGCCGTGCTGACCATCGTGTTTTTCTGGCGCTGGCGCAAAACGGCCAAAGGCCGTGCCGCCACCGACGCGTGGGTCCTGCGCGCGCCGTTCGCCGGCCGCTTCGTCTCGGCGGCGACGATCCACAACTTCGCCTCCACGCTCGCCGTGCTGCTCGAGAACGGCGTCACGACCGCCGAGGCGCTGCGCATGACCGAGCGCACGATCGCCAACCGCTCGCTCCAAGCCGCGTTCCGCGACGCCACCAGCCGCGTGCTCGAGGGCGAAAGCCTCTCCCAGTCGCTGGCCAAGACGCAGTGCTTCCCGCCGCTCGTGATCGACCGCCTCGCCGTCGGTGAGAGCACCGGCCAGCTCGCGCCCAGCCTGCGCAACATCGCCGCCTCGTATCAGGACGATCTCTCGCGCCAAGTGAACCTGTTGACGCAAGTGATCTCGACCGGCGTGCTGCTCGTCGCGTTCACCTTCGTCGCCTTCATCGCCTACGCGATCGTCTCCGCCGTCTTCTCCGTCAGCGCGAGCTTCAAGTTCTAGGGGCCTTCCCTGTCCATCCGGTGTCCGGGGCCAGCCGGTTCGTTCGTCGTGATTTTATATCCTCCACGCCCATGTCGAAAATCACCCCCTGCCTCTGGTTCAACGGCGACGCCGAAGCGGCCGCCAACTTCTACGTCTCGCTCCTGCCCGGCTCGCGCATCGATCGCGTGTTTCGCTCGCCGCTCGACTGGCCGAGCGGCAAGGCGGGCGACGTCCTCACGGTCGAGTTCACCCTCGGCGGCCAGCCTTACCTCGCGCTGAACGGCGGTGACAACTTCAAGTTCACCCCCGCCGTCTCCTTCCAGATTCACACCGCCGACCAGGCCGAAACTGACCGCCTGTGGGCCGCGATCCTCGCCAACGGAGGCCGCGAGATGGGCTGTAGCTGGATCACCGACCGCTGGGGCCTCGCGTGGCAAATCGTGCCGCGCCGCCTCACCGAGCTCATGCAAGACCCGGACCCCGCGCGCGCCCAACGCGCGATGGCTGCGATGATGGAAATGGTGAAAATCGACGTCGCCGCGCTCGAACGCGCGGTCGGCCCGTAAGGGGCGGCCGCCATCCGCGGCACCGGAGATTGACCGATCGGACCTGGACGCCTAACTGTCGGGCGCCCCGCCCGTCGCCGCACCACGCACGCGACCCCCGCGTGCCGCGACGGACGTCGCTCACACGACACCCACGCCATGAACCCCACGGTCCGCAACATCCTCGCCGTGATCGCCGGCCTCGTCGCCGGCGGTCTGGCCAACACCCTCCTCATCACCGTCGGTCCGCACGTCTTCCCGCCGCCCGCGGGCATGGACGTCAACAACGTCGAAAGCATCCGTGCCCACGCCCACGAACTGCAGCCCGCGCATTTCGTGTTCCCGTTCCTCGCGCACGCCATGAACGCTTTTGTCGGCGGCCTCGTCGCCTACGTCGTCGCTGCGAGCCGGCGCGCCGTCTTCGCGTGGGCCATGGGCGGCCTTTCCCTCTGCGGCGGCATCGCGGCGGCGGTCATGATTCCGGCCCCCGCGTGGTTCGTCGCGCTCGACCTGATTGTCGCCTACCTGCCGATGGCGTGGCTGGCGATCAAGCTCGGCGAAAAGCTGACGGCAAAACCCGCCGCTGCCTGAGTGTCTGGTCCCGCGCGGACTGCGCGCGGCGCCCATCGACCGCGGCGCGAGATCAGCTGCTCCGCGCCGCGCGCTGGATTTCGTCGCGCCGGCGCCGGCCCGCCTCCATCCGGAGTTCCTCCGGGGACGGACGATTCGGCGCGACCAACAGGTAGATCAATGCGCCGATTCCGCTGACCAAGATGACCACGAGCACCCACACGATCCGCATCGTCGGATCGAGTCGCTCGTTCTTGATCGCGGAGATCAGCGCATAGAGCCAGAGCGCAAAGAGCGCGAGCAACGCACCGATGCCGAAAATACCGCCGAGAACATTCATGTGATTTGAGGAGTTTCGTGGCCCTTGCGGCTAGACAATCGGACCCGAAATTCCGCGCAACGGCGAATTCGCCCGCGCAAACGCGCGCCACGCGCCAGGTCGCGGCGCTACTTTGCGGACGCGTCGATCTTCGCCGACGCCGCGCGCTCGGCCGTGAGGCGCGCTTTGCGGTCCGCGATTTTCTTCAGCAACAGCGCACCACCGATCGCCGCCGCGCCGAGGACCGTCGGCGAACCACCGCCACCGCCGCCGCCACCACCCGACGAGCCAGAGCCTCCGGTTGACCCGCTGGAACCCGTGCCGCCCGTCCCGCCGGTCTGCGCGCTGCTCGTCATCAGGCCGAGCGAGAGGCGATTGCCGAAACGGCTGCTGAACGCCGGCAGCACGTAATCCATGTCGCCGTTGCCGACGCCGAACCAACTCAGCAGGTCGCGCGCGTATTCGTCGACTGAGACGCCGGGAATGAGCCGGCCTTGGCCGGTGTCGATGGAGGCGCGTTGCTGCAAATCGGGATAGTAGCCCTGCTCGGGATTGCCGGCGACGCGGCCGCCCGCCACCGAACCGCCCATGACGAAGTGGTTGCCGCCCCACGCGTGGTCCGAGCCGTTGCCGTTCGACGTGAGCGTGCGGGCGAAGTCCGACGCGGAGAAGAGCGTGACCTTGTTTTGCAAACCAAGCTCTCCGAGCGCGGTGTAGAAGAAGCCGACCGCCTGGCTCACGGTGCGCAGGAGCGTCAGCTGGTTGTTGATGAGCTCGTCGTGGTGATCCCAGCCGCCGATCTGCACGAAGAACACCTGTCGCTTCGCGCCGAGCTTGCCGGCGACGGAGGCGATCTTCGCGATCATCGCGAGATTGTTGGCGAGCGTGTTGCCGCTCGGGACGGCGGTGGCGAGCGTCACGCCGGTGAGCGCGCCGGAGAATTCGTAGTAAGCGTCGATCGCAGCGGCCGAGTTGCCGCCGTAGGACTGGTCGAACAGGCTGCTGTATTGCGCTTCGAGCAGGCTGTCCGCGGCGGCCGTGCGCAGGGCGGTCAGGCTGTTCGTCGCAGTGGGACTGTAACCGGTGAGCGCCGTGGCGCCGGCGGAGCTGACGGTGTAGCCGAAGGTGCGCTCGCCGGTGAGGAAGGTGTTTTGCCCCGAGAGCGAGATCATCATCGAGACGAGGCTCGCGGAATTGAGCGACTTGATGATGTCGCCGGCGCGGCCGCCCCAGCCGATGGCGGTGCGCTGGTCGGGCATGCACGTCTGCCACTGCTTCACCTGGTCGGCGTGCGAGTAGAGCGAGATGGGGCGATACTTGTTGGCCTTGTAGTCGGCGAGCGTCGTGGGGCGGACGAGCGAGCCGACGTTCGAGACGAAGGAGAGTTTGCCCTGCGTGAAGAGGTCGCGCACCTCGGTCATCGACGGGTGGATGCCGAGCGTGCGGCCGCCGAGGTTCGACGGCGTGATCTCGAGCAACGTGTCCTTCGCGAGCGCGAGGTTGCCGCGGACCGTGGAGTAGGCGGCGTATTCCGCCGCCGTGGTCGGCACGAGCATGTTGAACGAGTCGTTGCCGCCGGCGAGGAAGAGGCAGACGAGCGCCTTGTAGTCGCTCGGCGCGGTCTGTGCGGCGAGCGAATTGGCGAGGCGGAGCGAGAGCAGCGTGGAGAGGACGGCCGTGCCCTTCACGCCAGCGCAGCTGGCTTGGCCGAGGAACTGGCGACGGGTGATCGAGGGAGCGCTCATTTGAGGACGGCGAACTCCGGCGAGAGCGCGATGAGGTAGTAAGCGAGCCGCGCGCGCTCGCGGTTGAGGGTGCTGCCACTCGGAACCATGCCGGCGGTGATGCCGTTCACCGCAGTGAGGATTTTCGTGCGGTTGTCGGCGCTGAGCGTGCCGCGCGTGAGCAACAGGTCGAGGTTGTCGATCAGCGATCCCGGCGTGGCGGCGAGCGTCTCCTGCGCGGAGAGGTCGAGGCGCATATTGCCCGTGCCGCTATAGATGAGGGTGTAGACGGCGTTGGGGAACGCGATCGCCGTGACGGCATTGAGGATTTGGAACTCGGGGCCGACGAGGCGTGCGTTCTGGATCACGCCGGGCGGCTCGTAGTCGGGCGAGTAGAAGTTGAACACGGAAGGCGCGCCGAGGGGAAACTGGCCCATCGAGGACTCGCTAAACGCGCCAAGGTCGTAGGGGATGACGGTCGTGCCGGCGCTGATCGTGAACTTGCCGGCGCGGAGCAGCTGCGTGAGGCGGAGGAATGGCTCCTGGAGTTTGCCGTGCTCGGCGTCGGTGAGCATCGAGAGGCTGCGCGCTTCGCTGTCGAGCAGGATGGCTTTCACGACGGCGAGCAGGTCGCCGCGGACGCCGGAGCCGTTGTTGGCGAAAGTGGAGGCGACGCGTGCAACGTAGCCGTCGCTGGGATTCGCCGACACGAGCCGCTGGATCAGCAGTCGCGAGATGAACGGCGCGCAACTCGGGTGCTCGATCAGGTTGTCGAGGGCGTCGCTGACGTCGGTGAGGCCGGGCTGGTTGGCGGGCAGGTTGGGTTTGCGGGCGCCGGCGTAGGCGAGGAGCGTCTTGGCGGCGGTGTCGTGCTGCGCCTCCCACATGCGCATCGGGCTGATGTAGTCGGCGGTCGCGGTCGGAAAATCCGTGCGGCCGGTGCCCGTGCCGGTGTTGTTCGTGCTCTCGTCGGTGAAGCCGGTGAAGACGCGCGCGAACTCCGTGATGTTGTCGTTGGTGTAGGTTTCGAGGGGGCGGCCGGTGCTGTCGGTGATGTAGGTGCCGTTGGAGTTGAGCTGATAGAGGCCGATGCTGAAAAGCTGCATGACCTCGCGCGCGTAGTTCTCGTCGGGGCGCGTGCCGCTCGCGGTGTTGGCTTTGCGGTTTTTGTAGTGGCTCAGGTAACGGCCCATCATGGGCGAGCGCGTGACGTCGGTGAGGAGCGTCTTGAAATTGCCCAGCGCGTTGCGCGCGAGCATGTCCCACCACGCGGACGAGCCGTCGCTGGCGTTGGCGATGTTCGTGTCGGCATCGGAGACGACGACGATCTGGCTGAGGGCGTAGGCGATGCGTTGGCGGAGCTGATCCTGGCCGGTGAGCATCACCTGCGTGCGGGCGCGGCGGTTGTGGTTTCTGTCGCTCGTGGTGATCGAGCCGGCGGCGCGGGCGGCGGCGAGGATATCCATCGCCTTCGTCTGCGGCTTGCCCGCCTGCGCGTCGATCCACGCCGAGTAGTTGTAGCCCATCTGCCGGAGCTCGGCGATGGAGTCGCTCGTGGGGCCGAAGGTCGCCTGGACGAGGAAGCGCGCCGCCTGTTCGTCGGCGCTTAGCGCGGTATCCGGCGAGACGGCGGCGCGGCCGACGGCGAAAACGCCGACCAGAAGCAGCACGCCGCACAGCGCACGAGGGGCCCGAATCACGCGCGGCATCTTTCGCGCCGGCACTCCCGACTCAAGCCCGGAACCGGCCGACGTGAGAATTTAACATCTCGTGACGGTCCGGCGGCCGCCTCAGCGCTGCAATTCGGCCGCGGTGACGCGAAAGGTGGCGTTGAGCGTGCCGGGCGCGGCGCGGTCGGCTTGGAGCGAAACCTGTTCGAGTCCGACATAGGGCGAGCGCGCCGAGAGCGCTTCGTAGAACTTCACCAACGCGCCGAGTTCGGCGCGGCGGAAGGTCACCTGCGCGGTGTGGAAGGCGAACTGCGTCGTGCGCTCACTGCGCTGGCCGGACACTTCCGGGGTCAGGCCGGCCTGCGACGCGAGCGCGCTCATCTCGGCAACGAGGCGCGTGCCGTTGAGGGTCTTTGCCGGGTCGAGCTGCGCCGTGGCCTTGGCGGCGCGCGCTTCGATGTCGGCGCGGTTCTTGAGCCAGAGCTGTTGCTCCTCGCCCGAGGCGCGGAGCGAACGCCAGTCCGCGACCCGCGTGCGGGCGCGGCCGGTGGCGCTGAGCAGCCACGCGATGGCGACGAGCGAAACGAACGTCACGAGCAGCGCCTTCTCGCGCAAATTTCGGGTGAAGAAAAAGCGTTTCACTTCGCACCTCCCGTGCCGGTGACGGCCGCGAGCGAGCCATCCTTGAACGTCGCGACGACACGGAAGGTCGTCACGCCCTCGATCAGCCGGATATTCGAGACCTCCAACGTCGCGACCTGCGGCAGCGCGCGGGCGGACGACTCGAACGTGCCGACGTTGTCGGCGTTGGCCGACTGGCCCTCGATCTCAATCGTGTCGCGGCCGTTGGTGACCGAGCGGGAGAACACCACGCCGCCGGGCCGGACGGTGTTGAGCACGGCCAGCATTTCCATCGCGCGGAGGCGGCGCTGCGCCATCTCCTCGATGCGCGTGCCGAGTGTCTGGGCGGTCTGGATTTTCTCCACGTCGGGCGCGAGGATGCGTTGCGCCTCGCGTTGCTGGTTGAGCAGCACGCCGCCGAGAAAAGCACCGAGTTCGAGCACGGCCGCGAAGGCGATGCACCCGACGGTCACCTGCAACACGCGCCAGAGGAACCGGTCACGCTGCTGCGTGGCGCGGCGGTCGGCAAGGACCGCCTTGTCGCGCACGTCCATCGCCTGCACGGCGGATTCCTCGAAACGCGTGGTCAGCGTGCCGCCGTTGCGCCGGGCGACCGCGAACTCCGACGCGTCCTTGCGCGGGACGACCGAGATCGGGCCAACGAATTCCTCGACCGCGCCGAGTTCGCCGAGCCGGGCTTTGGCCTCGTCGAGCAAGCGGTCGCGTTCCGCGGACTCGGTCGCGGGCTCGACCTTGCGCGCGAGCACAAGCGCGGGCAGCGAGCCGTTGCCATCCCACGTCGCCACGATCAGCGAATTGCCGTCGCTCCAGGCGCGGACCGCTTTGCCGGTCGGCGCATCGCCGAGCAGCGCGATGAAGGCCGGCAGCACCGCCGTGGCACCGTCCCAACCCTCGGCGGCGAACAACCGGCGATGGGTCGCGAACGCGAGCGCACTGGCACCGTCTGCCGCGGGCAGAAAGCCGTAGTAAAGCTGGCCGACGGCGAAGGGGGCGTGGGTCTCGAGCGCGAGTTCCACCTGCTCGGCGGCGGGCGAGGCGGCATCGAGCGGCACGCGACGCACGAAGAACGCCTCCGGCGGCAGCACGACGATCTCGTCGAGCGCGGCGGCGGGCGCAGTTGTTTCGGTGGGGGTCGGCATGTCAGCTCGTGGGACTCGCTTCGGGCGCGGTTGGTTCGCTGTTCTCCTTAATTTCGAGCACGGTGAAGGGGTAGTTCAAGGCTTTACGCTCAGGCGGCGGGGCGGTTTCGACGCCACCCGGCTTGGTCGCCTCGTTGCGGCGCTGGGGAGCGGAGGCGTTGGCTCCGGCGGAAACCACCGCGCTCAGCCGGTAAACCACCTGGCCCTGCCGGACCTCGACGTTGATGCGCAGCGCCTCGATGTTGGTGCCATAGTGGTCGCCGGTGACGCTCGCGCCCATGATGGTGTTGGCTTCGGTGATGGAACGGAAGACGCCGGTCTCGCCCTTCGGTTTCGGGCGGGCGCGGTAATCCTGCAACGACTGCACCTCGGAGCTGCCGAGGCCGAGCGCGGTGAGGACGCCGGCGCGCGCGGCGTTGAGGTTCACGCGGCGGAACGAGAGCAACGACACCTCCTGCCGAAACGCGTCGAAGACCGGCGTGGGCCGGCCGGCCTCGTCGAAGAAGACGTGTTCGTTGAGTTCAACCGCGGCGAGTTCGCCCCAAGACCGGAGCGCGCGGTGCGCGGGCTGGTAGGCCGGTGTCGCGGCGCCGTAGTCGGGCACGTCCATATCGACTGCGGCATCCTTCGGCGCGTCATGCGCCCACGCGTGCAGCACGTGGCTGAGGCGTTCCGCCTGGTTGCGCTCCACGCCGGCGAATTCGAGCATCGTCTGGATCTCGGTCTCGCCGGCGTTGGGCAGCGAGAGCTTGGCCGACTCGTCCTCGAACGACACCGCGACCTCGCGACCGGCAGCGGGCGTGAAACCGGTGTCGGTGAGCGGATCCTCCCATCCTTCAGCGGGGCTGCGCAAGGCGCCGTCGACCGCGCGGAAATCGGCCAGCACGGCGAGCGCGGTCTCGAGCGCGGAATAAGCGTCGGCGCGCAGGCTCTTCATGTTCGCCGAGCGCGCATCGGCGAGCAGCTCGGTGCCGCTCCGGCGGATGAACGCCGTAAGGAGAAACGCCGCGAGCAGCACGGTGACGAGCACGAGCACGATGACGGCACCGCGCTGGCGCGCACGCGCGCCAGAGGGACCAAGTTCCAAGTGGCCAAGGGACAGATTGCCGGAGGCGCGGCGATCCGCGCCCGGACTTCTGCGGGCTTCGTGACACTTGATACTTGGCATTTGGAACTTCACCTCAGTAATGCGGCAACGCCCCCGGCGCGGGCGGCAGGGTGACGGTGGTTTCCGTTTTCATGGTGCCGTGCGCGAAGCCGAGGCGCAGGCGTTGCGGCATGCGCCAACGGCCCTGATTGTCGCGCTGTAGCTGATCGTAGACGCGCCAGAAATTGCCGTCGCCCTCGAGGTATTCGTATTTCAGCTCGGCGCCGAAGGGCGAGAGGATGAACGCGCGCGGCGCGGCGTCGTCGAAGTCCTTTTCGAGGCGCGATTGCCAGTAGAGCACGAATCCCTTGTTGGACTGCTGCGCGAGTCCGCACACAACGTCGGGCAGCGGCGCGGTTTTCCACGGCAGGCGCGGACTGCCCTCGGCCAGTTCGTAGGAAACGAGCGTCATGCGCCGGCCGTCGTCGAGCCGCACCTCGCGGCCGAAGATTGGCGTGTCGGTCTGCAGCGGCGGCAGCGCGGCGGTGCGGAGCATCGTCTCGACCTCGCGCGTGACGGCGCGCACGTGCTGATCGAAGAGGCGGCGTTCGGCGCCGGCGCCCCAGATTTCCGCCATCGAGAACACGAAGAAGTTCAGCGCGAGCAGCAGGCCGCCGAGCAACGCGGCCGCGAGCAGCGTCTCGATGAGAGTGAAGGCGCGGGAACGCGTGAGGTGGGCGTCGCCGTCCCGGCGACGGCAATCCTCGGCGCCGTCGGGACGACGGCGCCCACCCTCGCGACGCGGGCCGAGACTTGCGTTCATCGCGCGATCGTCTCCTTGGCCTTCTCGCGGGCGGCGCGCCAGTCGGAGCGGAGTTGCTCGCGGCGTTGCGGGTCGCTCCACGTCGGCCGGAGAACCATGAGGGTCTCGGTGGCCTCTTCCTCGCTCTTCATGGTGCCACCGCTCGTGCGGGTCGTGAGCGTGACCTTGAAGAGATCGGGCACGGCGACCTCCTCGACTTTGGCTTCCCAGCGCAGGCGGCGATCGTCGGGCAACGACATGTCCCCGCCCTTCTCGATTTTCTCGCGTTCGGGCTCGTTGAGCACGGTGTCGCGCAGGAAATCCATCGAAGAGCCGCCGGACGCGCGCTGGGCGATGGCGGCGTGCGCGCCGAGGGTGTTGGCGTAGGCGGCGCCGAGCACGATCGCGGCGATCGCGAGGATGGCGAGGCCGACCAGCACTTCGACGAGGGTAAAGGCGCGGCGCATCTCAGGTCTTGGTCGGGGCCGGGCTCAGCGCGCACGTCCACGGATCGACGATGAGCACGCGCGGCTTGGCGTCGGCGCCGGCCCGGAGGCGCAGGCGGAAGGGCTGGCAGGTGCCGTCGGGGAAAAAGCGCACGCGCTTCAACGGTTCCTGATTCTCGGTGAGTTCGCCGCCAAGGAGAATGCTGCCGCCAGCCTCCATGGGGAGGAGATCGAGGACGACGCCGACCGGCAGGACATCGCTGCGCGCGCCGCTCTCGCCCCAGAGGAGCTGGCGCTTCTCGGCGTCGTAGGCGAGCTCGGTGGCGCGGCCGGACTCGAGGGCGATGGTGCGCGCGGCGAGGACGGCTTCGCTGGCGATCTGGTCGGGCCCGCGCTCGTCCATCTGCGCGAGCATCGAGTTCACCCCGGGAATGAAGATCGCCGCGAACAGCGCGATGAGCGCGAGGACGAGCAGAACCTCGACGAGGGTGAAGGCGCGAACGTGGGCGTTACCGCGTGGCATGCGATGGACTGGCAACGGCGCGCCTCCCGGCCCTGAGGCGCGGGCGGTCACCAATTGCCGATGTCGTCCTCGGTGCCGTCGGCGTGATCGGGTCCGACGGAATAGAGGTCGAAGCTGCCCTTGTTCTTGGTGCCGGGAAACCGGTAGCGATATTGCTCGCCCCACGGATCGGCCGGGAGCTTGCCGTTCGGCGCGTCGGCGTAGGGGCCCCGCCAGCGATCGGCCTTGTTGGCCGGGGCGGCGAGAAGCGCGGCGAGGCCTTCGGTGGTCGAGGGGTAATCGCCGACGTCGATCTTGTAGCGGGTGAGCGAGGTCTTGAGCGCGTCGCGGACGAAGATCTTGGCCACGGACTCCTGGCTGCCGCCGAGGATTTTGTCGGCATTCGTCACCGCGAGGCCGACGAGCAGGCCCACGATGGCGAGGGCGAGGAGGATTTCGACGAGCGTGAACGCGGCGCGAGCTTTTCGCAGATTCATGGGGAGATTAGCGGGGCGGTTGAGTGGGCTGAGGCGTCGGAGGAGGTTGCTGCTGGGCTTGCTGGCGCAAGGCGCGGCGGCGGCGGATTTCCTCGGCGACCTGGGCGAGGCGCTGGGCCTCGGTGGCGCCGGGAGCAGTCGGGGCGGCGGCGGGCATCGCGATCGGTTGCGGCGACTGGCCGGGTTGCGGCTGGGCCACCACCTGCGGCGGCGGCATGGCCATGGCCGTGATCCGGGCGGTGCGGAGCTTCAGGCTCATGCTGCGCCCTTGGTAATCGAGCGTCACCGTCTCGCTGTCCGCATCGTAATTTTTGACGACGAACGGGCGACCGGACTCGTTGAGGGACACCCACTCGGCGCGGCGCGAGGCGGTGTCGGCGATGCTGAAGAAGCGCTCGCCGCGATCCACGAAGGTGCCGCGAAACTCCAGCGGACCCGCCGCCGCGGCCGCTTGTCCGGCGGGCGTGGCGGTGCCGAAGGGCGAATTCTGCACCAAGTTCTGCAGCGACGGCGCGGCCGGTGTCTGCGCCAGCGCGGGCAGAGCGAGTAACGCGAGGAGGAAGAGCGGTCGCATGCGGGGAATCGTTCGACTACGTTGGGCGGGTTTTGTGCCGGGGCAATGCCGAAGCGGTGACGCGCGGAACGGGAGAAAAGTTGCGGGCGCGACCGAGATTGGTCGCTGCACGGGATACGCGGCGCTCGTCGCGCGGGCGCGGCTCGACTCCGCGATCGAGCGCTCATCCCCCGCCGGTGGCGCTTCATCCCGCGTTTGGAGGGCGCGGGCTACCGGCCTAGGCGGCCCTCACCACGCGTAGCCGAGCGAGGAGGTCAGGCGGGAATCGGAGCGATAATTCGGATCGGGGACCGAGTGGTCGTAGTCGACTTCGTAGCGGAGGTTGAGCGAAACGCGCTCGGTCATGCGCGACTGGAGGGCGGCGTTGAACTTCACGCGGAAATTCCCATCGGAAGGCGCGCCGGTGAAGGTGGAACGGCCGCCGCGCGCGGACATGTTGGGCGAGTCGGCGAGGAAGACGGTGGCTTCCTGGGTGAACTTGAAGCGCTTGTCCCACTGGAGCGTGTAGTCCTGGAACGCCGAGCCGAGGAGCGCGGTGTAGTCCTCGAAGTCGTCGCGCGAGAGGCGTTGGAGCACGGCGCCGAGGCCGACGTTCACCTGCTGCTTCGGTGCGTCGAGGATCTTGTAGCCGCCGCCGAGCTGTTGCTCGACGCTGTAGTTGATCTGCTTGAGATCGTCGGAGGAATAGGTGGTGAGCGACTGCGTGAAGAGGCGCTTGCTGAAGTCGTGACGCCAGCGGAAATCGGCGAGCTGGCGGTCGGCGGTGACGACGCCGTTGGCCTCGGAGCGGAGGGCGCTCGCGGTGGCGCGGTAGCTGTTGGAGCGGTTGTCGTGGCCCTCGATCTGGAAGCGCGCGGTGAGATCGCGCTTCGTCTTGGCGCCGTCCTGTGTCGAGTAGCCGAGTTCGATCTGGCGCGTCCATTTCGGGATCACCTTGTCGTTGCGCGCGGCCGGCGTGCCGGCGGGCGCGGTGGGCACCTTGGCGATCGCGGCGGCGGTGACGGGGCTGGCCGTGGGCGCGAGTGCGGAGCGCGGGATCCTCAACGTGCCGAGCTGGGCGTGCTGGATTTCGAGCTCGTCGGCCGACTCGCGCACGAGCGTGCCGGTGAGGCGGTCGCCGTTGGCCAGCACCCAGCTGGCCGCGCGGGCTGGAAGCACGAGGACGAACGTGAGCAGGAAGAGAGAGACGAGGCGTTGGAGATTTTCCCGGGCGGTCATGCAGCGAAAAAGATAAAGCTGCGCGTTGGACCCCGCACGGGCCAAGGCGTTCGAATTTTTCTGGGGCTCATCGCCGACGATGCGGCGCGGCAGGACGAGCGCGACGTTTTCTACGACGTCGCGCTCTTTCCGAAAATTCAGGCGATCTTGCGGCGACGGCCGGACTTCTGGCCGGTCGTCACGAGCAGTTCCTGAAACCAGCGCGTGCGCAGGTCGAAGTGTTTGCCGCCCTTGACGCGGTTGAACTCGATCGGACGGAGGTGGCCGTTAGCTTCCTCGTCCTCGCCGATGAGGCCGGACTCGCCGCGGAGCGCGCACTCGACGGCGTGCTCGACGCAGCGGGCGATGAGCACGAGGTCGGCGTCGTTGGCGGCGGCGGAGCGGGCGAAATAGCCGGACTTCTGCACGAGCACCTTCTCGGCGCCGATCATCGTGGCGAAGCGTTTGCCGAACCAGGAGCCGACGTTGATCTTGTCGAGTTTCACATGGCCGAAGGGGTCACGCTCGATCGACTCGCCGCGCGCGGTCATCTCGGCGATGACGGTCTCGACGCAGGCGCCTTCGGAGACGAAGAGGTTCACGTTGCCGAGGCGGTCCATGACGGCGCGGAGGCGGTCGGACTCGGCGTGGAGATCGAACTCCATCTCGGGCAGGTAAACGCCGTGGACGCTCCAACGCTCCTCGTGCAGGCCGAGGCCGGGGAGGAAGCGGCCGCCCTCGACAAAGCGGAGGTATTCGCGCGTGGTCGCGGCCGTGAGCCAGCCGGAGTGGCGGCCCATGATTTCGTGGACGATGAGCATGCGCGAGCTGGCGCCGTGCTCGCTGACGACATTCTGGAAGAAACGGGCGCCCTGCTCCGCCGCGGTGAGCGCGCCGAGGGATTGGCGGATGGGGACGATGTCGTTGTCGATCGTCTTGGGCAGGCCGACGACAGTGAGCTTGTAACCGTTTTTCTTCAGGTAGGCGGCGAGGTCCGCGGCGGCGGTGTTGGTGTCGTCGCCGCCGATGGTGTGGAGGATGTCGACCTTGTCCTTCTTGAGCTGCTTGGCGGCGACGGCGCGCGGGTCCTGGCCGGGTTTGACGAGACCGCGTTTGACGCAGTCGTCGACGTTGGTGAGGCGCACGCGGGAGTTGCCGATGGGGCTGCCGCCGTAGCGGCGGAGGATGCCGGCCTGCGCACGCATGTCGTCGGTGACGAGGATGGAGTCGCCCAAGAGGAGGCCCTTGTAGCCGGAGCGGTAGCAGATGATCTCAATCTCCGGCGCGGCGGCGGTGTATTGGAGGATGAGTTCACCGACGGCGGCGCTCAAACAGGGAGCGAGACCACCGGCAGTGAGGATGGCGACTTTGCGTGGCTTCTTCATGGGGAAAAGGTTTACCCAAAAGCATTCGGGCGCGGTGGCGCCAGAAAGATTTCGTGGAATTTTCGTGCGTGGCAGGGGAATAATTTCACGGCTCGCCGCCCGCCCGGCAATGCGGCGGCGACGCAACGTCGTCCGCAGAGTGTCATAGCGCCCAAATGCAAAACCGGCCGCACTTGCGCGCGGCCGGTTCCCATTCTGCTATGCGTTCCTGTTTCTGGATCAGAACACGACGGTGACGCCGAGCGTGACCCAAACATTCTTGGACGGCGAAGCGATGTCGCCGGTCGTATCGGTCCAGTGGACGCCGAGTTTGGCGGTCGCGTTGTCCTGGAGCTTGATGCTGACCGCGGCGTCGAGGCCGTAGTATTTGTAAGTGTAGCCGGCGGTGCCCGGGAGGTCGGCGTCGCCGTCGCCGATGTCGTTGTAGCCGTAATAGGCGCCGACATCGAACGAGCCCTTGCTCATCGGCACGCTGTAGCCGAGGTCGGCTTGCAGCGTGTTGGAGTCGAACTTGAAGTCGTGGAAGACGGTGAACTTGCCGCTGAGCGGGCCGACCGGCGCGGCGAAGGCGATGGAGCCCTCATAGGACTTCTTGGCTTCGCTCAGGCTCGGACGCGCGGACGGGTAGTAATAATAGGTGCCGCCGAGCGTGACGGAGGCGTTGTTCTCGAGGGAGAACGTGTAGCCGCCGAAGAAGTCGTATTCCTTGCCCTGCGCCCAGGCGGCCGCCTTGTCGCCGAGCGCCTGGCTGGACCAGATGCCGCCGGAGAAAGCGCCTTGCGTGTAGGTGACGGACGGCTGGAGGGCCGAGTCCTGGTTTTTCACGCCGCGGAAGAAGTAGCGCGTCGTGTAGGTCACGTCGGACGTGATCGAGTAGGAGGACTTGGCTTCCTCGGCGGAAAGGCCGGCAGCGGCAATGAGCGCGAGCGCGGCGAGCAGGGTTTTTCTCATGATGGTGTTTGCGGTGTGTTGGGTTTGCGTGGTCGACGGCGCATAGGGTGTGCGACGTCTCGCAGGGACCTAAGCATCGTTCCGGCCAACTTTGCTCTATGACAAAAACATGACACGGAGGCAAGCGGGCGGCCGACGCGGCCCAGTCACCCGCAAAACAAAACCCGCGGCGCGGGCCGCGGGTTGGGAAGCAAAACGGGGTGCCAGGCGCGCTCAGCCGAGCGCGGCTTCGTGCTCGGCGAAGACTTGCACGGGCTCGTAGCGGTAGAACTGCTTGGGCGCGTCGGGCGTCGGCGCGTTCGGCACGACTTTCCAGAATAGCTTCACGCTCTCGCGCCACTGCTCGAGGATGCGCTGCGCGTGCGGCGAACCGGTCGAGGCAGCGTGGTCGCTGATGAGCTTGCGGAGCGATTCGGCCTCGTCGTCGTTCGTCAGGCGTTCGAGCGTGACCATCTGGTTGTTGTAGCGCTTGGGCAGCGTATCGAGCTTGTCGTAGACGAAGGCGAGACCGCCGCTCATGCCGGCGCCGAAGTTCAGGCCGGTGCGGCCGAGCACGACAACCGTGCCGCGCGTCATGTATTCGCAGCCGTGGTCGCCCACGCCCTCGACGACGGCGATCGCGCCGGAATTGCGGACGGCGAAGCGCTCGCCCGCCCACCCCGCCGCGAAGAGCAAGCCGCCCGTCGCGCCGTAGAGGCAGGTGTTGCCGATGAGGACGTTGGTTTCCCAAGCGAAGATCTCGTCGCTGCGCGGACGGATGACGATTTCGCCGCCGCTCATGCCCTTGCCGACGTAGTCGTTGCCCTCGCCGGTGAGCGTGAGGCGCACGCCGGGGACGAGGAACGTGCCGAAGCTCTGGCCGGCGGTGCCGTTGAACTTCAAGTCGATCGTGCGCGGCGCGAGCGGGCTGGAGCTGCCGCGCAGGTAGGCGATCTGGCCCGAGAGGTGCGTGCCGAGGCAGCGCGATTCGTTGGTGACCTTGTAGGTGCCGCTGAAACGGCCCGCGCGGCCGGCGACGACGTGGCGCGCTTCCTGGATGATGAATTCGTCGAGCGAACCCTCGGAGCCGAAGCGCTCGTTGCGCTCGCGCGTGTGGAAGCGATCGAGCTGGCCGGTCGGGTCGACGTTGTGGAGCACGCCGGAGAGATTGATGAAACGCGTCTTCGGGTTCGCCGGGTCGTCGATCTGCTCGAGCAGCTCGGGGCGGCCGATGACGTCGTTGAGCGTGTGCGCGCCGAGGCGGGCGAGGTAGTGGCGGACTTCCTCGGCGACGGCGTTGAAGTAGGCGATGACGTTCTCGGGCTTGCCGCGAAACTTCGCGCGCAGGTCGTCGCGCTGCGTGGCGACGCCGACCGGGCACGTGTTGAGATGGCAGACGCGGAACATCGCGCAACCGGCCGCGATGAGCGCGGCGGTGCCGAAGTTGAACTCCTCAGCGCCGAGGATGGCGGCGATGACGATATCGCGGCCGGTCTTCATGCCGCCGTCGGTGCGCAGCGTCACGCGATTGCGAAGGCCGTTCATCATCAGAACCTGGTGCGCCTCGGCGAGGCCGAGGACCCAGTCGGAGCCGGCGTTCTTGATCGAGCCGAGCGGCGAGGCGCCCGTGCCACCTTCGTGGCCGGAGATAAGGACGACGTCCGCGTAAGCCTTGGCGACGCCGGCGGCGATCGTGCCGACGCCGGAGGACGAGACGAGCTTCACGCAGACCTTGGCGCGCGGATTCACTTCCTTGAGGTCGAGAATCAGCTGCGCGAGGTCCTCGATGGAATAGATGTCGTGGTGCGGCGGCGGCGAGATGAGCGTGACGCCGGGGACGGAGAAGCGGAGCTTCGCGATGAGCGGCGAGACCTTGTGGCCGGGCAACTGGCCGCCTTCGCCGGGCTTCGCGCCCTGCGCCATCTTGATTTCGATTTCGCGCGCGTTGGCGAGGTATTCGGCGGTGACGCCGAAGCGGCCGGACGCGACTTGCTTGATCGCGCTGTTGGCGCTGTCGCCGTTTTCGCGGAGGCCGAAGCGCTCGGGGTCCTCACCGCCCTCGCCCGAGTTCGACTTGCCGCCGATGCGGTTCATGGCGATGGCGAGCGTCTCGTGGGCTTCGGGCGAGAGCGCGCCGAGCGACATGCCGGCCGTGGTGAAACGGCGGCGGATGTCCTCGATGGATTCGACTTCCTCGAGCGGCAGGCCGCCGGCGGGGAAACGGATCTTGAGCAGGTCCTTGATCGTGACCGGCGGATGCTCGTCGGAAGTTTGCGAGAAGACCTTGTAGTCCTCGGGCGCGGCGCCCTTGAGGAATTTGTGCATGCCGGCGACGACCTTCGGATTCCAGCCGTGGAACTCGCCGTCACCCTTCTTGTTGACCTTGTAGTAGCCGTCGTTCGGCAACTCGGTCGCGGGCGCGGGCGTGGCTTCCGCCTCGGAGGCGGCGTTGTTCATGCGCGGGAAGGCGCGCTCGTGGCGGCGCAACACTTCGTCGGCGATCTGGCGATAGCCGATGCCGCCGATCGGCGAGGGCGTGCCGCCGAAGCACTCCTCGATGACTTTGCCGCCGATGCCGATGGCTTCGAAAATTTGCGCGCCGCGGTAGCTGGCGAGCGTGCTGATGCCCATGCGGGCGAGGACCTTCAAGAGGCCGGCCTCGAGCGCCTTCTTGTAGTTCTTCTCGGCGTCGGCCGGCTTCGCGGGCGTCGCGAGCTTCCCTTGCGTGGCGAGTTCGCGGACGGTCGCGAGCGCGAGGTAAGGATTGATGGCGTTGGCGCCGTAGCCGCTGAGGCAGGCGATGTGGTGGACGTCGCGCGCCTCGCCGGTCTCGGCAACGATGTCGCACTTCAGGCGCAGGCCGCCACGGATGAGGCGGTGCTGCACGGCGCCGACGGCGAGGAGCATCGGGATCGCGGCCTTGTCGGGCGCGAGGCCCTTATCGGACAGGATGATGATCTTCGCGCCTTGGTTTTCCACGGCGTTGAACGCGCGGTGCGCGAGGTCGTGCACCGCGTTGGCCAGCGCGTCGGGTCCGGCGTTGGCGTCGAAGAGGACGGAGAGACGGACAACAGCGTTGCGGAACAGCGGCACCGCGTAGAGCGCTTCGAGTTCGTGATCGAAGATCAGCGGTGAATCCAGCGTGAGCACGCCGGTCGGCGACAGGCCGGTGTCGAACAAGCTCAGGCGCGGGCCGAGGGCGGCGCCGAGCGACATGACGGACTTCTCGCGGATGGAATCGATGGGCGGATTCGTGACCTGCGCGAAGAGCTGCTTGAAGTAGCTGTAGAGGAGCTTCGGGCGGCGCGAGAGGACGGCGAGCGGCGTGTCGTCGCCCATCGAGCCGGTGGGCTCGACGCCGACGGCGAGCGAGCCGAGCACGAGTTCGAGCTCCTCGGTGTCGTAGCCGAACGCGAGTTGCTGCTGGAGCACCGAGGCCGTGTAGGCGGCGGGCGGCGTGATGACTTCGTTCTCCGGCGAGGTCGCGGCGAACTTCTGGAGATTGATCAGGTGGCGCGAGCACCAGTCGCGGAAGACGGGCTTCTCGGCGACTTCCTTCTTGATGTCCTCGTCCATCAGCAGGCGCTGGCGCTCGAGGTCGACCGCGATCATGCGGCCGGGCCCGAGACGACCGGACATGACGACCTGGCCGGGGAGGTTCGGCACGAGGCCGGTTTCCGAGGCGAGGAGGATGTGGCCGTCGTCGTAGAGCTTGAAGCGCGCGGGGCGCAGGCCGTTGCGGTCGAGCGTGGCGCCGACGATCTTGCCGTCGGAGAACACGAGCGCGGCGGGACCGTCCCACGGCTCCATGAAGAGCGAGTGGTATTGGAAGAAGCCGCGGGCGTCTTCGCTGAGGCGCGGGTTCTGTTCCCACGCGAGCGGCGCCATCATCATCATCGAGTGCAGCGCGGAGCGTCCGCCGAGCGCGAGCACTTGGAGGACGTTGTCGAACGACGCGGAGTCAGACATGCCCGGTTGCACGATCGGGTGCAGATCGGCGAAGCGCCCGCCCCACACGCCGCCGGCCATCGCCTTCTCGCGCGCCTGCATGCGCACGCGGTTGCCGCGGATGGTGTTGATCTCGCCGTTGTGCGCCATGAGGCGGAACGGCTGCGCGAGGTGCCACGTCGGGAACGTGTTGGTCGAGTAGCGCTGGTGGAAGATCGTGAATGCCGTCGTGTAGCGCGTGTCGCGCAGGTCGGGGAAGAAGCGGCGGACCTCGGGCGCGTTGAGCAGGCCCTTGTAGACGATCGTGCGCGACGAGCACGAGCAGACGTAGAAGCCGTCGAGGCGCGCCTCGTTGCAGCGGCGTTCGGCCATCTTCTGCGCGAGGTAAAGGTGGCGCTCAAAATCGTCGTCGCTCGAATCGTCGAGGCGCGCGATGATCGCCTGCAGCACCATCGGGCGCGTGTCGGCGGCCTTGCGACCGAGGATCGAGTAGTCGGTGGGCACATCGCGCCACGCGACGAAGCCGAGGCCCTCCTCCTTCACCGCTTCGATGAAAATCTTTTTGATCTGCGCCTGCGCGAGGTCGTTTTCGCGCGGGAGAAACAGCTGCGCGATGGCGAGATCCTTGTCCTTCGGCAGCACGCTGACCTTCTGCGCGACGAGGTGCGCGCGGATGAGTTCGTAGGGCAGCTGCGTCATGATGCCGGCGCCGTCGCCGGTGGAGGAGTCGGCGTCGATTGCGCCGCGGTGCGCGAGGGCTTTGAGTGCGGTCAACCCGTGCTTCAGAACGTCGTGAGTCCGGTGGCCGTCGGTGCGCGCAATGAAGCCGACACCGCAGGCGTCGTGTTCAAACGCCGGATCGTAGAGGGGCGAAGGGATACCGCAGGAATGCATGGCAACCCTTTTGGTAGCACCTCTAATGCCCCTGCAAACGCTACGTTGTGGCATATCCGGACTATTAGCCGCGGAAAATTTCGGCGGCGAGCGCGGAGGCGCACGGACATTCCCCCGAGGAGAACGCGGGTTGTGCATAAGCGAATCGCCGTGCAGCCTCGCCCGCGTGCCCGACGACACCGACCCGCCGCGGAAAAACTACGGCTTCAAACCGAAGGAATTCGAGCGCGTGAACGCGCCGCGGCCGGAGCCCGGTGAAAAGCCCGATGCGCCGGCGGCGAACGACGTGTTCGCGATCCAACGCGAGTTGCGCGAACGCGAGATCGCCGCGGGCGGCGACGAACTCGCCCCACCCGCTCGCCCGGTGCGCAGCCGCCGCAAGCGCGACTACTGGCTGCTCACGCTCGTCTTCAACGGCGTCCTCGTCCCGCTCACGATTTGGGGCTATCGCACGCAAAACGCCGTCCTCTTCGTCTACGGCATCGCCGCGCTCGCCCTCGTGAACGTCGCCCTCGCGTGGGTGCTGTGGGTGCTGATGGACAACTACTGAGCCCGCGGCCCTACCCTCGTCCGCGACAACACTCGATTACGGGGGGACCGGCAGTGCCGGTTCAGCCAGCAATCGCACCGCGGAAAAGTGCCCGGACGCTGGCGGCTTCAGCGGCTGCTCGACAATGAACTTCATCGGCCAGACCAACTGGCCCACCGGTTCGTAGAAACCTTCGCGAACAGTCACATCTCCGAAGTGATTCGAGCGAATGCGTCCGTCGCTCGGATCGAGTTCCACCTCGAACGCCTCCTGACCGGCCGGTTTAATCCGGATCCGCGTGAGATTGATCCACTCCGCCCGCGTCGCGGGATCGCGGAGCAGACGGAAGAAATGATACGCGGCATGCTCACGCAACCGATCGGCCACACCAGCGTCGCGCTCCGGGTTTCCCTTCGCGGCCCGGCGCCAACCTGTCGCGCCGTCCCACCAGGACTCCTCGTTCGTCAGCATATCGCGGGACCACACATGGCCGCTCTCGAGATCGAGGCGATACAGCACCTCGCCGACGCGTGTGCCACCGCTGAACCGGGTCAGGCGATAGGTCATCGTCCGCACTTCACGCAACGGCGCCCAGCCGCCGAAACTCGTCGCCAGCGCGTCGAGCGGGGCCGGCCGGGTGCCTGCCAGCGCAGAGGCCGCTGCGAGCAGCAGCGCCCCGGCGAAAACAATCCAAGCGCCGTAACGCGTCATTTCGGGTCTTAGACGGCTTTCGCCGCCGGGTAGCTGCCGAGCCATTTGACGAGCGGGCACTGCTTCCGCAGATCGCCGAGCGCGGCTTGCATCGCGGGCTCTTCGTAGTGGCCGGAGACGTCGAGGAAGAAGATGTAGTCCCACGGACGCAGGCGGCTCGGGCGCGACTCGATGCGCGTGAGGTTGAGCTTCCGCTTGTGGAACGGCGTCAACGCCCGCAGCAACGCGCCGGGCTCATGCCGGAGTGAAACGAGGAGACTCGTCTTGTCGTGGCCGTGGCCGACCACGCCCGACGGCTCGCGACCGAGGATGCCGAAGCGCGAGGTGTTGTTCTTCTGATCCTGGATGCGCTGCGCGACCGCGGGCACGCCGTAGCGTTCGCCGGCGAGGCGCGGACCGACGGCGGCGGCGCCCTTCTCCTTCGCGGCGCGCTGCACGCCGAGCGCGGTGCTGTCGACATCGACGAGCTGCGCGTGCGGCAGGTGCCGCTGGAGCCAGCGGCGACATTGGGCGAGCGCTTGGTCTTTCGAGTAGACGCGGGTGATCTTCTCCAACGGCTCGCGCGAGAGGAGCGTGTGTTCGATCTCGAGCTGGAGTTCCGCGACGATCTTCAGCGGCGTCTCGACGAACAGGTCGAGCGAATCGCGCACGGTGCCCTCGGTGGAATTCTCGATCGGCACGACGCCGTAGTCGGCCTCGCCCTTTTCCACCGCGGTGAACACGTCGGCGAGCGACGGCATCGGGCGGTAGTCGACGCTGCGGCCGAATTTCTTCAAAGCCGCGGCGTGGGTGTAGGTCGCCTCGGGTCCGAGGTAGGCGATGACGAGCGGCTTTTCCAACGCGAGCGCGGCGGACATGATCTCGCGGTAGATGGCTTGGAGCGCGGCGGGTTTGAGCACGCCGCCCTTGTTGGTGGCGGCGACGCGGCGGAGCACGTCGGCCTCGCGCTCGGCCACATAGATGCGACCGCGAGCGCCGCGTTTCACTTCGCCGATGCGTTGGGCGAGACGGAGGCGATCGTTGAGGAGCTTCACGACACGCTCGTCGATGGTGTCAATGCGCGTGCGGATGGCGGCGAGTTCTTTTTTCATGCGCGGGCGGCGGCGGGTTGGGGACGCAGCGAAGCGTGGAGAGCGCGGCAGCGTTTGACCAGCTCGGCAAGCGCCGAGGGTGTCACGGCCTGCTTCGGGTCGTCGCCGATGCCGTGCGACGGGCTGACGTGAGCCTCGATGCAGAGGCCGTCGCAGCCGTAGGCGACCGCGGCGAGCGCGGCGGCCGGGACGTAGGAGGCCTTGCCGACCGAGTGCGACGGGTCGACGACGACCGGCGCCCAAGTCTTTTCCTTGAGGAGCGGTGTGATCGATTCGTCGGGCTGATTGCGGTAACCCTCGAGCTGCGGCTGCGTGCCGCGCGGACAGAGAATGACGTTCGGATTGCCGAAAGCCGCGATGTATTCGGCAGCGGAAATGAACTCCGCGAGCGGGCCGCTGTGGATGCTGCGCTTGAGCATCACGGCGGTCTGGCGGCCGGCGATGGCGCGGCCGACCTGGCGGAGGAGCGAGTAGTTGAGGGCGTTGCGCGCGCCGATTTGGAGCACGTGCACGCCGGCATCGAGGGCGAGATTGATGTGCTCGAGTTCCATTACCTCGGTGACGACGGGTAGGCCGGTGCGGCGCGAGGCGTCCATGAGGATTTCAAGCGAGCGCGCGTCGCCCTGGAAGCTGTAGGGATTCGTGCGCGGCTTCCACACACCGCCGCGGAGCGCGTCGGCGCCGGCCTCCTTCACGGCCTGCGAAGTCTCGAGGTAGTAGTTGGGATTTTTCGGATCGATCGTGCACTGGCCGGCGATGATGAGCAGTTCCTCGCCCAGCGTAACGTTGCCGATTTTCAGGCGGTGATTCGCGAGATCGGAGCGCCGGTCCATGAGCTTGAACGGCGACTGGATGCGGTCGATGCGCTCGACGTAGTCGAGGCCCTCGAGGCGCGCGATCATGAGGTCATCGCGCTCGTCGCCGACGATGGCGTAGATGGAGCGCACGGCGCCGATGATCGGCTGAATCTTGCAGCCGAACTCGGCGACGATGGTCGTGACTTCGTTGAGCTGTTCGGGCGTGAGGCGATTGGCTTTGGGGAGGATCATGGGAGCGAGTGTGAGGGAGTCGGTGGTGGAAAAACAAAAGAGCCGCCCGGGATTGGGCGGCTCTGGTGCTTAAATCTGGTGAGTCAGTTTATGCTTCGGAGTCAGCCGCCCATGGTTCGCGGGGCAAAAAAGCCGGCGAACGCAAAAAAGCTATAGGCAAACGACTGAAGCATGTGCGCAGAGGAGTGGCGGCGGGCGCGCGAGGTGTCAACGACGGGGTTTTCGGCGCGATGTCATATATCGGCCGCACCGCACTCTTTGCGGTCTATCGGGTGCGCACTTGAAGACCGCTGATAGAAACGATTCCGACCTCCTTCTCCGATTCCCCCGCCAAAACTCGAACAACGTCTTCATCTTGTTTCACGCGCAGAGACTCGCCCCACCAGGGCCGCAATCGCACGGCTTCCACCCATTCTTCTCTATCCCTCACATAGAAGGAGAGCATGCAGCTCTCCACGCCGGAGGTGAAGGCTCGTTCCACCACAAGTAGTTCATGCTTTTGCCACGAGAATAGGCGGACGCTGTATCCGCCGAAGCTTTCTTTTTCGGCCCACTTCTCCAACTCAACACGACTAGCGAAGCGGCGCTCTTCGCCAATGCCTCGCCTCTCGGCCAAACCAAGACTGGCTGCGGAGATCACCATCAACAGAGCGATCGAAAGACGCAGCGCTTTCATCTCGCCTCACTCCTCCAGCGCCACGCCCGTCCGCGCCTCGATCGCCCAGCGGTAACACTCCACGTATTTCGGCGCACTCGCGGCCCACGAAAAATCCTGCGCCATCGCACGCAGCTGCATGGCGCGAAACTCCTCGCGCCGGTCGTAGTAAGTCGCGCACGCGCGGCCGATCGCCTGGTAGAGCGCGGCCGAGTTCGCTTCGCGGAAAAGGAAACCCGTGCCGCGATTCGAGCCTTCGTCGTAGTTCACCACCGTGTCCACGAGGCCGCCGGTCGCGCGCACGATCGGCAACGTGCCGTAGCGCATCGCATACATCTGGGTGAGACCGCACGGCTCCGAACGGCTCGGCATCACAAAGAGATCGCTGCCCGCCTGCACGAGACGCGCGAGCTTCGGGTCGAAGCCGATGAACGCCCCGATCTTGCCCGGATAGCGCGCCGCCGCCGCACGGAACATCGCTTCGGTCCGCTCGTCGCCGCTGCCCACGATGGCAAACTGCACGTGCATGCGCTCGACGATGTGCCCGATCGATTCGGCGAGCAGGTCGAGACCCTTCTGATGCGCGAGACGCGCGACGACGCCGTAGACGGCGACATGCGCGTCGGGATTGAGGCCGAGCCGTTCCTGCAACGCCGCCTTGCACGCCGCTTTGCCGGCGAGATCGGCGGCGGAGAAATTCGCGGGCAGCGCCTTGTCGGTCGCAGGATCCCACGCGGCGGCATCGATGCCGTTGAGGATGCCAATCACATCCGCCGAGCGGAAACGCAGCACGCTATCCAGTCCGAAGCCACCTTCGCGCGTCCGGATTTCCTGCGCGTAGGTCGGACTCACCGTCGTGATCTTCGACGAGTGATAGAGCCCGCCCTTCATCATGTTCACCTGGCCGTGGCTCTCGAGCGAGTCGGCACGATACTCGCTCATTGGCAGCCGAGAAAACTCCACGAGTCCGCGCGGCGCGAGGCCCTGATGCTCGAGGTTGTGCACCGTGAAAACCGTCGCGATTTTCCCGAGCGGTCCGTCGCGCAGCGTCGTGTTCAGCATCACGGGCAGCAGGCCCGTCGTCCAATCGTGCGCATGGATCACGTCCGGGATCCAGTCGAGCTGCTCGCACAGCGCGAGCACCGCGCGACAGAAGAACGCGAAGCGAAACGGATTGTCGCTCGACTCGCTGTAGACCTCCGGGCGGCCGAAATACCAATCGTGCTCGATGAAATAGGCCGGCACCGCGGTCCCCGGCAGCGTCGTTTCCCACGTGCGCGCCCAACGCGCCTCGGGACCGACATCGACGCCGAGCGGCTCCTCGCGCGTCGTCCATTCACCGACGCGTTTCGTCGTGGCGTAGAGCGGGCACATGACCCGCGCATCGTGGCCGAGCGCCGCGATGTCTTTCGGCAGCGCGCCGACCATGTCGGCGAGACCGCCCACTTTGACGAAAGGTTCAACCTCGGGGGTGACGAACAGGACTTTCAGCCGGCGCATAGGAACGCCACTCAGCCCCAACGCCCGGCCCGTGCCGAGTCAAAATTAGACGCCTTCCCCCTCGCCCAAACACGCGCGCCCGGCCAACACCTCCCCGGCAACCTCGCGTCCGCGCCCGTCGCACACGCTAGACCTTCGCGCGCGCACGCGCCTGCCGCAGCAATTCCGCCCACGGCGAACGCTCGCCGCATGCCCGCGCCGCCGCCGCGCGACCGCAAAGCGAACCCACGATGTTGCCCGTGCCGCTGTAGCCGCCCAGCGCCCAGACTTTCGGGCGCACCTCCTCGAGCAGCGGCAAACCATCGATCGTGTAACCCACCGACGCCGCCCAGCGGTGCGTCACGGGAGCATTCACGCCGAGATGCCCGCGCAGGAACCGCTCGATCTTTTCCTGAATGAAGTCCGTGGGATCCGCCGATTGCGTCCATTCCTCCTCCAGCGCGTGATCGCGAAACCCGCCGAGCGCGATCGAACCGTCCGCGAGCTGCTGCCAATACTCGTAGCCGTAACGCCAGTAGACCGCCCGCGGAAAACTCACCTCGCGCGTCGGCGCCGTGGCCAGCATCTGCAGCCGAGCCGTGCGCACGCGCGACGCCAGCTCCGGGAAAATCCGCTCCAGCCGCCCATCCACGGCGACGATCACCGTGTCCGCCACGACCGCGCCCACATCGGACACGACCTGCCCCGGCACGAGCTTCTTCAACGGCGAGCGCTCGAACAAACGCACGCCCTGCTCGCGCAACCGCCGCGCAACCGCCCGCACCCGCGCGAGCGGCTGAAACACGCCGTCCGTCGGCAACAACAACCCCTCGCCCTCCGGCCCGCGATACCACTCGACTCGAAACCCGTCGGCCTGCAACGCCGCCAGATGCGCGCGGCAATCCTCCCCTTCCGCCGGACTCGCCGCGATCCGCAGCGAGCCGTTCAATTTGAACACACCGGGCAACGCCGCCGCCTGCCGCTGGATTTCCTCCGCCGTCGCGCGATAAATGCCCGCCGCAACCTCGCGCCCGAACTGCGCGACGGTGTCGTGATAAAACTTCGCCAGTCCCGCCAGCACGAAGCCGCCGTTGCGCCCCGCCGCACCCGCGCCCGCGCCACGCGCGTCGATCCCGACCGCATCCACACCCCGCGCGCGCAACTCCTCCAGCGCCGCCAGCCCCGAGCCACCGAGGCCGACCACGCACACATCCGCCCGCACCACGCCCGCAAGCTGCGGCAGCGGTTCCCACGGCGCATCGTCCCAGATCGGCCTGTTCACGCGCCGCATGCTGCCGCCCTCGCCTCGGTTTTCAAGCCCCGCGCCAATCGAGCCAATGTTCCTATTAAGCAATTTTGTTCCGACGCTTCCGGTCCTGCCGCACCAACCAGAACAGCAGCAGCAACGTGCGCTCCGCATCCGGCATCGCGCTCCGACGGGTGAAAAACTGGGTGATGCGCCCGCGATGCAAGCCGAGCTCATAGGCGAGCAGCGCCTTCGCGCCCCGCCGCCGCAGGAGCGGTCGCACCATCTCGACCAGCGCGAGCCAGTGCGGCGTTTCCACGCCGGGCCGCAGCGTGGCGTTCCGCCGCGCCGGCCGCCGCGGCACGGCATGGCGTCGCAACTCGCGCGCGAGTTCGACGGCGGCGATTTCGATCAACGAAAGGAGCGGATCGAGGTGGCGAAGGCGGGCGGGACCAGAGTAGAGCATAGTTGCTTAATAGGAACATTGGCCGCGAAGGGAGCTTTCGCGTTTGCTCCGAAAGGATGGATTCCAAGGCTTGCGCGATGCCGTTTGCCGCCCTCCGGGACCACGCCGCTGCGTTGGATCGCGCCGATCCGCTCGCACGCTTGCGGGCAGAGTTTCACCTGCCGGCGGGACAAATCTACCTCGACGGCAATTCGCTCGGGCTGCTCTCGCGTCCTGCGGAAGCCGCCGCGCGCCGCGTGCTCGATGAGTGGCGCACGCTCGGCATCGGCGCCTGGACGGACGCCACGCCGCCGTGGGTTTCACTGTGCGAGACGATCGCGACGCAGCTCGCCCCGCTCGTCGGCGCGGCACCGGACGAGCTCTGCGTGACGAGTTCAACCACCGGCAATCTCCATCAGTTGCTCGCGACGCTTTTCGACCCCGCCGCCACGCGTCGCGTCATCCTCGGTGACGAACTGAATTTCCCTTCCGATGCGCACGCGATCGCCAGTCACCTCCGCCTGCGCGGCCTCGATCCCGCGACGCACTACCGCGAGGTGCGCAGCCGCGACGGGCGCACGCTGAACGAGGACGACATCATCGCCGCGTTCGCCCCGGACGTGCAGATCGCGGTGCTGCCCTCGGTGCTGTTCACGAGCGGCCAACGGCTCGATCTCGCGCGCCTCACCCGCGAAGCACACGCGCGCGGCATCGTGATCGGGTTCGACTGCTCGCACTCGATCGGCGCCGTGCCGCACGTGTTCGATGCCGACGGCGTCGATTTCGCGTTCTGGTGTTCCTACAAGTATCTCAACGCCGGCCCCGGCGCGGTCGGCGGCCTTTACCTCCATCGCCGCCACCACACGCGCGCGCCCGGCCTCGCCGGCTGGTGGGGCGTGGCGCTCGGCCGGCGCTTCGCCATGTCGCACACGCACGAGGCCGCCCTCGGCGCCGCGGCGCTGCACGTGGGCACGCCGCCCATCCTGAGCGTGGCGCCGTTGCAGGGAGCGCTCGGACTCTTCGCTGCCGCCGGCGGCATCGCTCCCCTGCGGGCAAAATCCCTCGCGCTCACCTCGTGGCTCATCGAACTCGCCGATGCGCACCTCGCGCCGCTCGGCTTCACCGTCGTGACACCCCGCGATCCCGCGCACCGCGGCGGCCACGTGTCGCTCGCCCATCCGGAGGCCTGGCGCATTTGCCAGGCGTTGAAGGCGGCCGGCGTGGTGCCGGATTTCCGTCCGCCCGACGTCGTCCGGCTCGCACCGACCGCGCTCTATAATTCCTACAGCGACTGCGTTGCCACCATCGAACGGCTCCACCACATCGCCGTCACCCGCAGCTACGAAACCTTTCCCGCGCACCGCGGCAGCGTCACATGAAACTGATCGATATCTCCCGCCCGATCCACAACGGCATGGTCGTCTGGCCCGGCGACACCGCGACCGAGTTCTCCTTCGCCGCCACCAAGGCCGGCGGCTACTCGGCCAACGTCGGCCGCCTCGTCACGAGCATGCACGCCGGCACGCACGTCGACGCACCGTATCACTTCGCCGATGCCGGCGCGAAGATCGACGAAGTCGCGCTCGACGCCTACGTCGGACCGGCGCGCGTGATCGACGCCCGCGGGCGCGACGTGCTCACGCCGGAACTCTTCGCGCCGTTCGACTGGACCGCGACGCCCCGCGCGCTCATTCGCACCGATTGCTGGCAAAACCCCGCCGAGTTTCCGCCCGGCTGGCCGCGCTACGCGCCGGAGTTGCCGGCCTGGCTCGGCGCGCATGGCGTGCGGCTCATCGGCATGGATTTCCCGTCCGTCGATCAGCCCACGAGCAAGGACCTGCTCACGCACCACGCGCTCGAAGCGGCCCGCGTGCTCATCCTCGAAAACCTCGACCTGCGCGAAGCGGAGCCTGGCGTCTACGAACTCATCGCGCTGCCGCTGAAAGTGCGCGGCGGCGACGGCTCGCCCGTGCGCGCAGTGCTGCGGCGCGATTGACGCGCCCGCCACCACCCGAGCGTCCGCCGGGCGGCGTCCCGCTCACCGTGCGCCGAAAAATTCCCAGCAGAGCACGGCCGCTGCCGCGGACACGTTGAGCGACTCGACCGTTTCGGCGCCGGGGATTTTCACGAGTCGATCGCACGCCGCCGCGACGCCCGGCGCGATGCCTTTTTCCTCGTTGCCGAGCACGATGGCCGGCGGACGCGGCAAGCCGCGGTCGCGCACTTCGCGCGGCGACAGTTGCGTGCCGCGCAAGCTCGTGCCGATGAGGTAGTGGCTGCGCTTCAACGTCGCGCAAAAATCCGCCAGCGACGGCACGCGATAGAACTCCACGAACTCCATGCCGCCCTCGGCCACGCGATACGCCGCCTCGCTCGGGACCGCCTGGCCGGGTGCATCGGGAATCACGATCGCGCGCACGCCGAAATACGCCGCGCTGCGCACGATCGCGCCGAGATTGTTGGCGTTGCTCACGCGATCGAGGAGCAAGAGCGGCGTCTTCGCCTTCGCCCACGCGGTGAGCACATCGGGCGTCACGCGCCGCAACGGCCGCGCCGCGATCACCGCGACGATGCCGCCATGATGCACGGTGCCGGCGACCTTCTCGAGTTCCTCGGGCGGCACCTGGCGGTAGACGCGCTTGTTCTGCGCGAGGTAGGAGCACATCTCGCCCGCGCGCTTGCCCGTCTGGGCATCGAAGAACAACCGCAACACGTCGGCCGGGTGTTGCGCGAACAGCGCGGACACGGCCTGCCAGCCGCAGACGTTGAGTTCGGTGGGTTTCGCAGGAGCGGAATGTGGCGCGCGCACGACGCAGCGCACCGCGCCGCCGCCCGCCATGCAAGCCCGGAGACCGGCGCCCGAGCGGCTACGCAGGACCGCGTATACCCAAACCGGCCGCGCTGCCCTAGGATTCGCGCGGATCCCGATCCCACATGCACAACACCCTCTCCGATTGGATGAGCTGGGAAAGCGGCGTCGACCTCGTCGCCTGCACCGCCCCCACGCTCGCGCAACCCAACGTCATCGTTCACGTCGCCCGCCTCGTCCACACGCCCCGGGGCAGCGCCGCTGCGGGCATGGTTTTTTTCCAACCCGACCCGACCACCGCGCCCACCGTGATGGGCTTCGTCTCCACCGACGTGCAAGTCGGCGCCTATTTCGGCCCGAAAATTTTCGCCGGCACGCCATTCGAAGCCGCGCCGGTGCTCGCCGCCGAGATCGCGATCGACGTCACCGCCGACTCCGTCGGCGCCTTGGTGCGCGTCGGCGGCCACGAACTCCGCACGCGCCTCGCGCAACTTTCCGCGCCCACGCTCGTGCACCGCGCCCCCGCGCCGATGACGCCGTTCTGGCAACAAGGCGTCGAACGCGCCGCCGCGTCCGCGCAACTCTGGGTCGACGGCCGTGAGGTGCCGCTGTTCATCCCGCCCGGCGGCATCACCGGCGGTCCGGCCGCCGTCTCCGCGCCGTGCGGCCTCTACGCGCGCTGACCGCGCCGTTCCCTCCATGAGCGAACCCCTCTGGCAACCGCGCAGCGATCGCGCTGCGCGGCTTCTCGGCTTAGGCTTCTTCGTCGGCGGCGCCGGCCTGCTGTGGATGCAGGCGAGATCCATCGCCTCCGCCGTCGCCGAGGAGCGCGCCGTCACGTATTTCCACGCCGCCATCGCGCTCGGCATCCTCGGCCTCGCGCTCGGCACATTCTGGATGCTGCGCGGGCTCGCCGGCTACACCGCCGTCCGCGCCCTGCAGCAAAATCGCCGCGCGCTGCGCTGGGCCGGCGTCGCGGCCGCCGTCGTTCTCGGCGCCGTTTTTCTCGCGCTCCACTCCTGGCTCCAAGCCCACGGCTACACCGACTGATCCACACACCCCTTTCCTTCCCTCGCCCATGAAACTCCGCCTCCTCGCCCTCTTCGCCATCCTCCTTGCCGCCGCCGCTCGCCTCGTCGCTGAAGACACTCCCGCCACTCCGGCCGCCACCCCATCGCCGGCCGCCGCGTTCAAGCTCTTCGGTCCGCAATCGCGTCTCGTCTACAAACTCAGCACCGGCGGCACGCTGCTCGTCGCCTTCGATCCGTCGTCCACTCCGGACGGCCCGATCAAGTTCCGCTACGTCTTTTCCGATCTCGGCCCCGTCGGTCTCATCACGATGTCGAAGGACGCCGTCGCCTCCGCCACCGCGCTGCACAACTACTTCGAAGCGGGCGAGCACACGCTCACCGACAAGACTTCCGTCTGGGTTTCGCAAAAAGTCTTCGCCGACGCCAAAGCCGGCCAACCCGTCGAGCTCGACCTCGGCCAAGACGGCAAAATCACCTTCAAGCTCGACCCCGAAGGCGCCGGCGTGATGCCGCTCTCCATCGACTACGGCTGCATCCCCGACAGTAACGACACCATCGGCGGCATCAACACGATCCTGCTCAAGTCGGCCGACGGCGAGAAATTCATCCGCCTCTTCGACAACGAAAAGATGCCGCTGATCGTCGACATGGACACCGGCAGCTTCCGCGTCCGCCTCTCGCTGCACCTCTGATTCGAGCGTCCGATGCATCGTCTCCTGGCCGCGACCATCGCTTCTTCATTCTGGCTCGCCGTGGTCGCCCACGCCGACGAGCCGCCGGCGGAGCTGCACTTCAGCGGCGAACCCATCGGCTCCGAGTATCCGCTCGCCCACGGCATCGCCGCCGACGCCGCCGATCTCCTCGCTGCCGACAAATCGCTGCGCCCGCCCGACGCCGAAGCCTCCGCGCTGCAAAAGGGCCAACTCGTCCGCGCCTACGCCGAGGCGGCCCGCACCGAGGACTCGACCGACGCCAATCTCCGCGCGCAATCGCAGGCTCGTCGCGCGCTCATCCTCGCGCGCCTCAGCGCGGTGAACTTCGCCGCCGAACTCGCCAACGAAGCGCTCGCCAACGCCACCGTGCGCGGCGAAGTCGCCCTCGCCCGCGCCTGGATGCTCTGGCACACCGGCGATCTCGCCGGCGCCGACCGCGAGGCCGCCCGCGCCACCGGCGCGCCCGCGTGGGCGCTCGCCGAGTGGAAAGCGCACCGCGCGAAATTCGCGCCCGCCCTCGCGAAGTTCCAAGCCGCGAAGGAACCCGACGATCCCTACTCCACCGACTTCCTCGCTTACGCCGAACTCGCCGCCACCGCCCGCGCCTACCCTCTCGCCGACGGCCTGTATTTCCGCGCGGTCAACAACCTCCAGCAGCAGTTCAGCGCCGAGAAAAATTTCCCGCCCGCCAATCTCCAGCGCGCGCGCCGCGGTTTCCGCGACCTCGTCCGCGCCCTCCTCGGCGACGCCGCGCGCGAGCCCGGCGCCGCGCGCCTCGCCGCCCTCCTCGTCGCCACCGCGCGCGAAGTCTGTGCCACGCCCGCCGCGCGCGCCGATTGGGAAAACTATTTCTCGCTCCTCGCCGACGTCCGCGCGCACCAGCCGACCTTCGACTTCGCCCACTACGATCTCCACGGCGACCTCGCGCGCGCCGAGAAGGAAGCCGGCCTCGATCTCGCCTGGCGCGAGAAACTCCAGCCGCTCCTCGCCGACCCGCGCCTGCGTTTCGCCTCGCGCGTCCATCAAGCTCTCGCGCGCCTAGAAGCCCACGCTGGCGCCGCGCTGCTGAACGAGCCGCTCGACGCGACCTTCTCCCCTGCGCAACTCGCCACGCTCCAAGCCTACGCCGATCTCGTCGCCGCCGAGGACGCCGTCCTCGCCCAGCTCCACCGAGCGCTTCCCGCCGGCCGCGACGCCGTGCCTCGCGACCGCGACTACGTTGTCGCCGTCGCCAAGCTCCGCTTCCGCCGCGCGCTCCTCGCGAACGACTTCGCCGCCGCCCGCGAGCAGCTGGCGAAGCTTGAGCAGTTCCCCGACACCGCCCCCGCGATCTCGCTCGACGCCTACCGCGCGCGCATCGTCGCGCTCGAACGCGGACCGTTTCTCACCGCCTACGCGCAGATCCTCCGCTACCCGCCGACCGACGTCCCCGAGAAACACCTCGAAGCCGCCCTCGCCGCCAGCGATGACATCGACGATCAGCTCACCGAGCGCCACGGCGAAGCCTACCTCTTCGATCCTGATCTCCCCGCCGACAGCATCGCGCTCGTGCAGCGCCTCTGCCACCTCCGCATCGTGACCGCGTTGAGCACCGGCCACGTGCTCTCTGCCGAGCGCGCCCTTGCGGACCTCCAACTCTGGTGCGACCCCAAGAAACACCCCGCCTTCGCGCCGTTGCCCGATCTCATCGCCGCCGTCACCGACGCGCCCGCGCAGGAAGAAAAACTCACCGCCGACGAGCAGCGCATCTGGACCTCCCTCAAATCCGGCCGCGCCGATCCCTCGTTTCCCGTTCTGCTCCGCGCCGCCATCGCGACCGACGATCTCCGCTGGTCGCCGCATTTGCTCCTGCCGCTCGCGCACTGGCGCCTCGGCCAGAACGACCTCGCCCTCGCCGCCATCGCGCGCACGAAGGAGCTCGTCCGCCACAATCGCGCCACGCTCACCACCCTCGACGCGCTCGTCGCCAACAACGACCCTGCGACCTTCGTCCGCCGCCACCTCACCGAGCTGAAAAACACTCCCGCGCCCGAGCGCCGCGCCAAAGCCGCCGCCGTGCGCAAGGACCTCGACTCGCTCCTCCGCAATCTCGCGACCTACCACTGCGGCGGCCAGCGCCTCGAATTGAAGAAGCTCCCGCCCGACGCCGTGCGCGCCTACGCCTTCATCGTCGCCGGCTACATCCAGTGCCGCCTCGTCGAGATCCGCCTGCGCGACGCCGTGGATCTGCTCGGCACGCTCGAAACGCTGAAAGTCCCCGAGGCCATCGCCCTCGCGCAACCGGCCGTCGAAGGCTTCGCCTTCACCCACGATCTGCCCGACGAGCCCACGCGCGCCGCCTGGCGCCGCCTGCTCGAACCCGGCTCGATTTCCACCGCCGAACTCAGAACCGCCCTCGAGCAATTCAAGCCCGCCTTCGAAGCCGGCTCGGTCACCGCCGGCATGGGCGCCGTCCTCGCCCCCTACCGCGGCCGCAATTACCAGCAGGCCCGCTCCAACCTCGCCATGTTGCAGCGCCTCTACGGCCGCGTCCGCGCCGTGTCCGCGCAACTCGGCCAGCTCAGCCGCCTGCTTAATGCGACCGACGAGCCGCCCGCCCTCGATTTCAACGAAAGCATCGACTCCCTCCTCGAGCGCCGCCGCAACCTCCACCAGATCTCCGTCAACTACAAGGACGCCAACTTCGACGCCCTCGCCGAGGCCTACAACAGCGGCTACTCCAGCCCGCAACTCCGCCACCTCGAAGCGCTCTGCCGCGACGTCGATGCCGTCACCGCGCAGATCGAAGCCGCCGAAGCCCGCCAACGCGCCGAGCGCAACCAAGTCCGCCAGCACCAGGACGCCGTCAGCCAAGACGTCTATGCCGCGCTCCGCCGCCTCATGGCGCTCTGAGTCCTTGAAGGGACGACCTCCGTGTCGTCCGCCCACACCGCCCCCCTCCCGCACTTCCCCTTCATGCGCCTCCTCGTCCTCACGCTCCTCGTCTCGTTCGCTCTCGCCGCCCGCGCCGCGCTTCCGCTACCCGATACACCGACGGTCACCGACCTCGACGAATTTCAACTCAGCTGCCAGAGCCAGCAGGCCACCATCGGTCTGATGGAGAGCACCGGCCAAAAGGAAAAAGCCGCCGAGCTCCGCGCCCGCCTCTGGGAAAGTTACGACGCCGAACTCTTCGCGCGCCGCTGCCAGCTCGCCGACCTCAGCCTCGCCGCGCTCAATCCCTTCATCGCCCCCGAAGACCGCAAAGCCGCCGCCGATTCCCTCGGTGCCACCGTCGCGCAGATCGCGCGACTCTCCACGTTCCACTCGCCCGACGCCGGCGAACGCGCCCGCCACCTCGAGCTCGCCGGCCAGCGCCCCACCGACGCCCAACGCGAACGCGCCGACACGCACGCCACGCTCAAAAAAATCCGCGAGCAACTCGCCCGCGAAACCCTCGCCCACCCCGAAGTCGCGAATCTCCTCCGCGATCTCGTCGCCCAACTCACCCGCACCGCCGCCGCCAAACAGCCCCTCGGTGAGATCCTCACCCAAGTCCGCGCGCTCCCGTCCTCCGGCGACGCCTACCAGAATCTCACGCAAAAATTCGCCGAGCTCGACGTGATCGAAGCGCTCTTCCACCGCACCGGCGAATCGCTCGCCCTCGAAGCCACGCTCACCGCTCTCATCGCCGCCGATCCCGCCAACGCCACGTTCTGGCTCGCCCGCGCGCGCGCCCGCGCCCAGCTCGGCTGGCGCGCCGGCGCCACGCTCGACCTCACCGTCGCCGTCAACATCCAGCGCGACGTGCCCGGCGCCGACGCGCTCACCAAACGCCTCAAGGAAACACCCGTCTCCGTCGCCGCCGTTTGCCAGGAGTGGGTCGACTCCGACACCGCCACCGAAGTCATGCGCCAGCACCGCATGGCGCAGATGGGCGACTTGCCCATCACCGAGCTCGCCCCCGCCCTCGAACGCACCGCCCGCGCCGCCGTCCGCAACCGCGCCCGCCGTCTCTACGCCACGAGCTTCATGAACAAACCCGAGCTGCGCGCCCGCGCCCTCCCGCTGATCGCCGAGGGCAACCCCGTGCCGCCGCTCCTCTTCCCGTTCGTCGGCCCCGAGCTCGGTCAGCAATACGAAGCCGAACTCGCCGCCGCCGGCAACGACCGCGCCAAACACTTCGCCGTCCATCAGCGCTACGCCGGCATTTTAGGCGTCACCGAAGGTTTCTGGCACAAACAGATCTCGCTCCTCCTCGTCCTCCGCGAAAACACCGCCGCGCTCGCCGCCACCGACATTGCCGGCGCGATGTTCGCCGAAGCCGAGTGGGTCAAGGAAGCCCGCGCCAAAGCCGACCCCGTCAAGCCGCTCCCCGAGGCCGAGAAAAAATAACCCGCCTCAGTCCCCCGTCCTCCGTTTTCAGTCCTCCGTCCTCCGCTGTCCTGCCTTCCGCGTTCCGCCTTCGATCTTCCGCACTCTCCACCGCCGCGATGCTCCGCACTCCGTTTCAAATCGTCCTCGGCACGCACGACGCCACGCCCGTGCCCGCCGCGGCGCGCGCCCACGGCTTCACGCATCGTTTCGCCGTCGTGCAATCCACGCACGCGCCGGCCGTGACCGACATGGTCGTCGACTCCCGCGTCGTGCTCGCCCTCGTCCGCGCGGTCGACACGCATTTCGCGACGTCTGCCTCGCTCTTCTGGGACCGCCCCGGCCGTCGCCGCCAGCGCGTCGACCTCACCGCTCTCGAAGCCCACTACCGCGACACCGCACCCGAACTCCACGATCCGATCACCGCCGCCGAATGGCGCAGCGGAAATCGCCTCGTCGCCCTCCTGCACACGGAGACTTGGTGCAACGTCGGCGGCCCGATGCCGTATCACGACTCTCTCACTTACTCGCTCTATAGCGCCACGGACCTCGGTGCTCCGCTCCTCGCCGCCCTCCGCTCCGCCAGCCACGAGCCCACCGCGGTGATCCGCACCGTTTCGTCCGACTTGCCGCCCGCGCGCACCCGCGCGCAACAACTCGCCGACACCGGCTTCATCGCCGCCCTCGCGTGCGTCGCGCTCACCGGTTTGCTCGCCGCGGGCGCCGCCGGGCTCGAAGTCTCTCCGCGCATCGATCCTTGGCGCGATTTCGCCGCCGAGTGGCTCGCCGGCCCGCTCGCCCTCGCGCTCGTCTACGTCGCCAGCTACCTGATCGCGCGGCGCGGACGTCACCCGTTCACGCGCGCCCGATGAACCCTTTTGCCTTCTACCAAGAGGTGCGTCTCGCCCGCCCGCAGCCGCACAACGCCCACCTCGCCGGCCGCACCGGCGTCATCCTCGGCATCGGCCGCGAACCCGGACAACCCGTCTGCTACGGCCTCACGATCGAAGGCGAAGACCAGATCGTCACCTGCGAGGAATCCGAACTCGAAGCCACCGGCCGCCAGTTCCGCCGCGAGGATTTCTACGACGACCGCCGGAAGTTCCGCGTCCGCGTCGACCGCGACGGCCGCGGACACCTCGCCTGATTGATCGCGCGCCGATTCTCGGCGGCGGGCGTTTCCACTCCTCGGCTCGGTGAGGAGAGAATTTTCCGCGTCGTGGCATGATTGGTTCCCGGTTTCGCGCATTAGGGGGAGCGCCTCAGCCAATTCCGGCCAACGCGCGATTACCCCGCCATGTCCCAGTTCACCTACACCACGCCCGCGGACATCCACGACTTCCCCGTCGGTTCGCCGCAGGATCTCGCGTTGCGCGCGCAGTGGAACACCAACCTCACCGGCTTCACCGCCCAAGCCATCCTCGGCGATCCGTGGAACCTGCTCTACTCCGCCAACCAGACGTCCTACTTCGACACCGCCGCCGTCACCATTCCGCCCGGCACACCCGCGGTGATCATCAACTGGAACGTCTTCCCCAACCGCCTCGCCCAATACCTCGGCACCCAGTCCTCGCCCGCCAATCCCTACAACTACACCGAGCCGCAACTCCTCGCGCTCGCCGACCAAGTCGGCTCGTCCGCCGTGCCGGTGCCCGCGTTCCAGCAGATTCCCACGAATCTCTGCCCGCAGGCCGACTGGTCCGGCCCGCAACACACCTACGGCCCCTACGGCCCGCGCGGCTGGCTCGATGAGTATTGCGAGTGGAGTGTCGCGCGCGACCCCGCCACCGGAAAGATCCGCCGCATCGATTTCACCTGCGAGAATCCCGAGTATTGGAACACGCTCTGGATGATCGACCCGAACCGCGTCGTGGAGCTCTACAACTCCACGCTGAACTGGGACGTCCCGCCGGGCTACGGCATCACGGTCACCCTCGACGACCTTTGCCTCAAGGACCCCAAATCCGGTCAGGTCGTCACCGACCCCTCCACCGGTCGCCCGGCCTACAACCCGCTGAACAAATACAACTCGGGCCCGATCTCCACGCGCCCCGTTCATCCCGCCACCAACCCGCTCTCCTACTCCGGCGGCGCGATGCACCTCACCTCCACGCCCAACACCCTGCAGACCGAGATGCAGCTCGCCGGCGGCGCCACCGTCCTGCGCCAGTGCGGCAACAGCAACACCCAGCAACTCATCTGCTGCGCCCAATACGGCCAAGCCTACCGCAACAGCGACCCGCACATCGGCCAAGTCGTCAACCAAGCCATCAGCACCTCCGCCGTCGCCGCCCTCGCCAACCCGTCCGGCCTCTACATTCAAGTGCCCGACCTCTCCGGCTTCAGCCTGCCGCCCGATCCCCAGCTGCCGAAAGGCGCATCGGTCCAGGACTGCTGGCAGATCGTCCGCGGCGCCGAAACGCTGATCGATCCGATCACCGGCCTGCCCTACGGCCTGACCAAAAACGCCAACGGCCAGCTCGTCGGCCAAGGCGGCAACTTCGTCCTGCACGCCGTGTTTCAGATTCCCTCCGCCTGGATCGCGGCGGGCGTGAAATTCACCGTCGGCGACATCCGCGATCCCTTCGGCAACCCGATCCAATGGGGCGGCCAGATCGCCCAGCAGATGGACATGGGTCTGTGGGCCCGCGCCATCCCCGCGCAGGTCGCGCCCCTGCCGAACCCGTGCGTCATTCCGCCGCCCGCCGGCGTGAGCACCACGCCCGACGCCCCGGCCGCGCCGAACTACGCGCAGCCGCTCCAGCTCTTTCACCAAACCGTCTGGCAGGCGCTCTACAACACCTCGGTCTCCAATCCGATGAACAGCCCGATCCCGCTCGCCAGCAACTCCACGCTCATCGCGCCGCTCGTCGCGCGCGGCGCGCAGAACGTCTCCCTGGTGCTGGTCTGCACCGCCACGCTCAACCCGCTGCCCGACGTTTCGTTCGGCACCGGCGTGACCGTGAACGCCGTGCAATCGCTCGGCGACGTGAGCTACGCCATTCCGGGCAACTCCTATCCCGGCACCAGCCAGGCTCTGCTCGTCACCGTCTCCGTCGCCGCCGACGCCGCCCTCGGCCTCCACGGCTGCACGCTCACCAACTCCGGCGATCCCGTCCAACCCGCCATGCCCGGGCTGCTCAACGTCGTCGCCTCCATCTCGTGATCCACCGTTCCCCTTCGCTCCTTTCGTCCATGCACTCCCATCCTTTCCTTTCTCGCGCGCGCCGACTCGCGGTCGCGTTCGCCCTCGTCGCCGCTCCCATCCTCACGCTGCGCGCCGCCGCTCCGACTTGGGACGGCACTCCCGTCGTCGAGCCGATCTTGCCCGCCGACGTGCAGCTGCCCGTCAGCCAGGCGAATTTCAACAATCTCGCGTGGCAGCAGTTCATCGCGCTCAACTGGGCGGCGGATCCGAAACACCCGGGCCAGCCCGACCTCTCCGTCCCGCCCGCGAAATTCGGCACGCCGGGCGACACGTCGCCCACGGTCTGGGAATCGTTCAAGGAATCCTCCGAGGTCTTCCGGGCCAACGGCCAGGCACCGGGCCCTTGGACCGCGAAACGCGCGCTGCCCGCGAAATTCCCCGCGGCCGTCAACGCCCTGAGCGCGACCTCCCCGCTCGGCGTCAAAGGACTCTTCGCCCTCTCCAAATTCGATGGCGCAGGCGTTCAGCGGATCGTCGGCCTCGACGGCATTCACGAAGCCGACGGCCACTGGCTCGTCTCCCAATCCGGCTACCTCGCGCTCTTCGAGAAGCGGCTCAACGAGGACGAGTTCAACTACATCGTCCAAAACAAACTCTACGACGCCACGATCCAGGAGACCTTCGCCCAAACCACCGGCATCAATCTCCCCGACGGCACGCAGGCCTTCGCCACCTACGGCACGATCGGCGCGATCGAGATCAAGGCCGCCTGGATTCAGCTCGACGACCCGAAGCTCTGGCCGCTCTTCAAGATTTCGAAAGCCTGGGTCAGTTACCCCGCCGGCGCCAAAGGCTCCACCACGCCCAAGCTGGTGACGGTCGGCCTCGTCGGCCTCCACATCATCCACAAGACCGCGAACGCCCAGCAGTTCGTCTGGACCACCTTCGAGCACGTCAACAACGCCCCCAGCGTCGCCGACATCCGGCAGCAAACGCTCAAAGCGTGGTATACGTTCTACAATCCCGCCGTCACCACGCCCCCCAACGTGCCGCCGCCCGCGACGCCGACGCCCGACTACACCACGCCCGTGCAGGTCGTGCGCTCGATCCCGATCAGCTCCTCCACCGCCAACAACATCGCCGCGCTCAACCAAAGCGTCTGGACCACCATCGCCGCCGCGAATCCCCAGTCGGTCTTCCTCAACTACGAACTCGTGAACGTCCTCTGGCCAACCAACAACTCGCCCACCGGCGGCCCCGGCGCGCAAGTCCCGCTCACCGCCGGCAACCCCAACCCGCCGATCACCCAGCAGCCGGTCGCCAACACCACGCTCGAAACCTACAAGCAACAACTCACCTGCCTCACCTGCCACGTCGGCGCCACCACCGCGTTGCCGCAGAACTCGACCCTCGCCTCCGACTACTCGTTCCTGTTCGGCGAGGCCCAATCACCCGCCGGCAGCAAACCGAGCACCGCGCCCGCGCCGAGCCACTGATCCGCAACGCCCGCGTCCGCCGGCCGACCGACAGACCGCGCGGATATCTTCCCTCAGGGATGCGACCACCGTCGCATCCCTTTTTTATTCGGACACCCCGGCGCGCCCCGCTTACTTTGCCCAGCGAGTGAAACTCTCGCGGCGCCACCCGCCGCGCTCGAGCGCTTCGCCGAAATTCGCCGGCCAGCCGTCGCGGCTGCCACCGCGCGTCCATTTCCAAAACAGCCGCTCGCGCTCCGCCCGCCGGTAGCTCGCACTCGGCGCCTGCCCGCGCAACGCCTTCGACGCATTCCGCGCGAAACTGAACCACTCCCACCACGATCCGCCCGCGTCGGCGAGCCGGTGCGACTTCGCCGGCGCCCAATCGAGCGCGACGAGCTCCGCGCCGACATGCACGCGCTCCACGCTCATCCACGAGAGGAAATTCGCCAGCCCCGTCGCGTTGCGCGTCCGCACGCATTCGACCGCGTGCGCCACCGGATCGCCCGCGAGCATCTCGTCCTCGCCACGATCTTCGCGCGCCTGCCACCAGCCGCACACGAACCCCGATTCGTCCTCCAACTTCGCGAGCAACTCCGCCGGCGTGCGTTCCGCCGCACGGAGCTTGAGCGCATCGCCGTTCCACACCGCCGCCTCGTCCCAACCGCTTCCGGCCGACTCCTTCCGATCCACCGCCGCGCGCGTCGCCTCGTCGCGAAACACCACCACCACGCAACCGGCGAACTCCTCTCCGTCCTGCGCCGGCGCCCCATCCGAAGACCGCAGCGGCGTCGCCTCGTAGGGCGCAACCGCCACTCCACTCGACGCGAGTGCCGCCGTCACCCGCACCGTCCACGTCGCTGCGCGCCCATGAAAATCCGCGCTCTCCGCCGCCGCTTCCTCGCTCCACTGCGGCCCGCGGCCGGGATTCGCCGGATCGAACGCCGCATCAAACTCCGCCATCAACGCCGCGCCTTCCGCGGCCAGATCGGGCGACAGCGCGACATTCTCGAACAACACCGCCGAGCACCACTTCGCCCGCGCCTCCGCATCGTCCGCCCAGAGGCAGACGCCCGCGCCAAACTCGAAACTCACGCGAATCCGCATGCGCTCCATCGTGCGCCGGCTCCCCGCGCCGAAAAGCCAGAACCCGCGTCCCGCCCTACGCGTTCCTGCGTAGCGACTGCCTGCGGCCGCTCTCGCGAGCGAGGGTGCATGAAACGGACCCGGCGAATTCCCCACCAGAGGCAAGCCCCCCCGCGTCGCCGCTTGCTGGTGCTCGCGCCTACGCATACCTGCGTAGGCGGCGGGTTTCCATTTGCCCGCAGCAGACGGTGTGGCCCATGCCATCCGGGCCATGCCCAGACTCCGCTCCCTCCTGACCACCGCCGCCCTGTTAGCCAGTCTCGCATCCGTCGTGCGCGCACAGACCACGCTGTTCTCCGAAAACTACACCAGTGGGACCACCTCGCTCACCTACGCCAACATGGCAAGCATCACGGCCCACGGCTCAGGCACCGACGCCACGCTCGGCGAGGCGTATCGCGTGCAGGCCGGCAACGTCAGCGTGCTGCTCGCGCTTTTCCCCAGCGCCGTGACGCTCGGCGCCAGCACCGGCGACTACGTCCGTCTCAATGTCACGCTGCGCACCGAAACCGTGGAGCAGGGCTATTTCCGGCTCGGGCTCTTCGACAACGGCGGCACCGTCTGGAGCAGCGCCAACGGCGACGACACCGGCTACAACGCCGACTTCGGCGCCTCCACCGGCTCGCGCGCGGCGTGGTATGCGACCGGCGGCCCCGCCTATTATTTCTCCCTCGGCAATCCCTCCACCACGGCACCCGGCACCTCCGCGCAACGCCAGCTCAGCGTCACGACACCGGTGATGTTCCAGCTCCAGCTGACACGCACCGAGGCGGGCGCGACTTTCGAAGTGTTCCGCGGCACGACCGGCACCGGGCCCACCACGCTCGTCTACAGCCTCGACCACACGACGCCGGAGACCGAATTCGACGAATTCGCCATCTTCTCCCAAAACGCTCGCACCTACTGGCTCGACAACCTCAGCGTCAGCACGGGCAACGTCAGCGCTGTGCCCGAGCCCTCGACCTACGGCGCCCTCGCCGGTGCGCTCGTGCTTGGCCTCGTCGCCTGGCGCCGGCGGAACACCTAGCCACGCACCCCAACCTCGCCCACGAGCGTGAACTCCTCGCGGTCGTGGTAGAGATGGCGGATGCGGAGGTTCTTCGCGCCACGCGCAAACACGCCGTCCGGCGCCCGCACCGTGCGCAGCAACGCCAGCGGATCCGTGCGGCCGAACTTGAAGATGATCACGAAGCGCCGGCACCAGCCGCGTTGCAGCCACGGCGCGATGAGATTCTCCAACACGTGGTGCGGTTCCTCGACGAGGTCGCAGAACATCCAGTCAAATACCTCGCCGGCCGGCGGAGCGTATTTGAAAGCATCCTCGCGCCGGTGCTCGATCAGCGGATGGTCCAGCGCGCCGCCCTTGAGCGGACCGTTGTCGATCGCCACGACGCGCGCGCCGCGCTTCGCCGCGCTGTAGCTCCAACCTCCCGGCGCCGCGCCGAGATCGCACACCGTCTCGCCCGCCGTCGGCTCGCGGCCGAGCACGGCGTAGGCTTCCTCGACCTTTAGATACGAACGCGACGGCGCGAGCGGATCGTCGGCCATACGCTGCTGCCCGCCGCGCCACGCCTCGCGTCCGGCGAAGATGCGCCCGAAATCCGCGAAAAACACGAACATCCCGCGGACCTTGCCACTGCCGCGGGGCATTTCAGACGACGCGAGTTTCGCCACCCGCCGCAGCTTCTTTTCCAGCGCCTCGTGAAACGCCTTCTCGACGCCCGCCGCGCGCCGGCCGAGCCCCGGAATTTCCGCGGCCTCGCGGAACACGCACGGCCACGCCGCGTCGATGCGCTCGCCCCGCAGGCTCTCGAGAAAATAGTCCGAGAGCTGCTGCGCGAGCGCGTTGACCGACTCGCCGCGAATCTCGCGCGGTGCGAGCAGCGTCAGCTGCGGGAAACACAGCTCGTCGATCGACTGCGGCACGGCGTCGCCGGGCAACGGCTCCGCGCCCGCCCAGCCCGGACCCGTTTCCACCACGGTCAAACCGTCCGCCTGCAACTCGCGGGCGAGCAGCGCTTCGAAACCGTGTTGGCCGAGGAAAAGCATCGCGCCGAGTTTCCGTCATACCCGGAGCGAGGCGACGAAAATCTCGCGTTCCGCGCCGCCGCGCGTTCACTTGACCTCCCATGCGTCCGCAAACCTCCGATCTCCGCATCCGCACGGCGCGACCGCTGTTGTCGCCCGCGATCCTCGAGGAGGATCTACCGTTGAGCGAGGCGGGCGCGGCGCTGGTGCATCGCGCGCGACGCGAGATCGGCGACATCCTCGCCGGGCGCGACGACCGTCTCGTCGTCGTCGTTGGCCCGTGCTCGATCCACGACCCCGCCGCCGCGCTCGACTACGCGAAGCAACTCAAGCCGCTCGCCGACCGTTTCGCGCGCGACCTGCTCGTGGTGATGCGCGTCTACTTTGAGAAGCCCCGCACGGTCGTCGGCTGGAAGGGCCTGATCAACGATCCGGACCTCGACGGGAGCTTCATGGTCAACAAGGGCCTGCGCCTCGCGCGCAAGCTGCTCCTCGACGTGAACGCCGCCGGCCTGCCCATCGGCACCGAGTTCCTCGACACCACGCTCGGCCAATACTACGCGGACCTCGTCTCGTGGGCCGCGATCGGCGCGCGCACGACCGAGAGCCAGATCCACCGCGAGCTCGCGTCCGGCCTCTCGATGCCCGTCGGCTTCAAGAACCGCACCGACGGCGATCTGCAAGTCGCGGTCGACGCTATCGTCTCGGCGAGCCACCCGCACTGTTTCCCGTCGCTCACCCGCGAAGGCGCGCCCGCCGTGCTCGCCACCGCCGGCAATCCCGAAGGCCACCTCGTGCTCCGCGGCGGCAGCCGCACCGGCCCGAATTTTTCCGCCGAGCACATCGCGCAGTCCGTCGCCTTGCTGAAGAAGACCAGCGCGCTGCCGGTCGTGCTCGTGGACCTAAGCCACGGCAACAGCGGCAAACAGCACGACCGCCAGATCGCCGTCGCCGCCGACGTCGCCGGTCAAATCGCCGGCGGCAGCCGGGCGATCATCGGCGTGATGATCGAAAGCAATCTCGCCGCCGGCGCACAAAAGCACGAAGCCGGCAAGCCCCTCATCTACGGCCAGAGCATCACCGACGCGTGTCTCGGCTTCGCTGAAACGGTGCCCGTGCTGGAGCAACTGGCGGCCGCGGTGGTGGCGCGGCGCAAATACAAGTGAGTGCAGTATTGGCTCACGCTAAGAGCCGCAGAATGCAGCCGTGCTATGGCTGAGTGAACGGCGGAGGCCAGCTAAGCCTGTCTGGGATCTCCATCGGCACGAATGGAAAGTTCCAAAACTTCCATGCGCCTCCTTCGCGCACAAAATAGGCAACAGCTTCGATGTGAATCACTCTTGTGCCGATGACTGTGTCACATCTCACCGACGCATCGGCGAAATTGCCGTTAACGGTAAAAGTCCCAAGCCGAGCCTTTGTCATTACCCACCCCAAGGATTCTGATTGCTTTATCCAATGCTCGCGTGAGACGGCATTCCGGTAGTCAGCGGACATGCAATCAAGTATATCTCCGTATCTTTTCTGCTGAGATAGTTTCTGCAAATTCTGGAGAATGAATAAATGATCAGGCAGTGGATCGGCTTTCTCAGGCTGTGCCGACAAGCTCACGATACCTGCACAGATGAGTGCTAGAAGTGCGATTCTCATGGTTGCTAATTGTTCTGATCCGGCGAAACCCTCGCCGCAGGTGACCCGCTCGCGATGCAGCCACGCCGCACGCATCGATTCAAGGGCGAAGAACCTTTCACTCCACGGTCATCGCAGCGTGAAGTAGGAGCCTGCTTGCAGGCGACCGGCGCGCGCGGAGCCTTCGCCCCATTCGGGTCGCCTGTAAACCGGCTCCTGCTGGATGGAGCCGCCCCGGCGTTTCTCCTCGCCAGCGTTTCGCGCCGCTCGCACAAAAAACGGCGCATGTCCCGCCGGTCACCCGCGTTGCTTTTTCTCGGCCTCTTCCTCGCGCTCGCCGCGCTCGTCGTCGCGCCCGGCTGCGCCTCGAAGTCCGCCAAGAAACCCGCGCCGCGACCCGCGCCCGCCGCGCCGGCGCCCACTCCGCGGCCCGAAGCGCCACCCGAAAAACTCCCGCCCGTCATGCTCGGCATCGACGTGCTCGAGGCCGACGGCTTCAAGGCCATCGCGGGCAAAAAAATCGGCCTGCTCACCCACGCCGCCGGCCTGAACCGGCGCGGCGAGCCGACGTGGAGCGTGCTGCGTCGCGCGCCGCAATCGAAGCTCGTCACGCTCTTCGCCCCCGAGCACGGCCTCGACGGCACCATCGCCGCCTCGGTCAACTTCGCCGACTCGATCCACGCCCCAACTGGCGTGCCGATCTACTCCACGCACGGCAAGACGCGCAAGCCGACCAAGGCCATGCTCAAGGGCCTCGACGCCGTCGTGATCGACCTGCAGGACATCGGCTCGCGCTCCTACACGTTCGCCAGCGCGATGCTCGCGATGATGGCGGCGTGTTTCGAAAACAACATCGAAGTCATCGTGCTCGACCGGCCGAACCCGCTCGGCGGCCTGAAGGTCGACGGCCCGCCGCTCGACGCCGAGTTCAAGAGCTACGTCGGCGCCTTCCGCACGCCCTACGTGCACGGCCTAACGCTCGGCGAACTCGCGCGCATGGCCAAGGACCTGCCGCGCATGCTCTACATCCCGAACGTCATCGACACCCCCGAAGCCGCGCGCGAGAAGGGCCGGCTCACCGTCATCCCGATGCGCGGCTGGACGCGTGCGATGCGCTGGCCCGAGACCGGCCTGCGCTGGGTGCCGACCTCGCCGATGGTGCCGACCTACGAAGCGGCCGTCGGCTACGCCATGATCGGACTCGGCACGCAGGACAGCGGCTGGAAGTCCGGCATCGGCAAAGACTATCCGTTCCGCGGCATCCATTTTCCGAAGAAAACGCCCGACGAGATCATCAAGGCGATGGAAGCCTACAAAATTCCCGGCGTGAAATTCCTCAAAATGAACGGCGTCTCACGCGAGGGCAAAGTCGTGCCCGGCGTCTACGTCGAGGTGGTCGATTGGGACAAATGGCGCCCGACCGAAGTCTCGTTCTACATGCAGAAGCAGGCCGTGCTGTGGTCGAAGCTGAATCCCTACGCGAGCCTCACCGCCGCGGAGACGCGGACGTTCAACATCCACGTCGGCTCCGCCGCCTGGCTCAACGCGATCCGCACGCAAGGCGGCCGCGTCGACGTCTCGCTCTTCACCAAGAACTGGTCGGAGCGCGCCGCGACCTTCCAGCAGACGAGCCGCAAATACTGGCTCTATCAGTAACGCGGGCACGCGTGCGGCAGCGTGGCCATTTGCGGCATTGCGCACCCACCGCTCAACCGCATGCTTCGGCGCGGCCCCTCATGAAAATGCCCCTGCCCGCCCCCGTCCGCGCGCTTGTGCTCGCGTGCCTGCTGCCCGCCGCCGCGTGGGCGCAAATCACGTTCTCGTTCGACTACGCCACGTCGGAAAGCGCTTCCGCCGGCTTCAACGACGCCACATTCGGCGCGGCGCGCAAGGCCGCGCTCGAATCCGCCGCCAGCACGCTGGCCGGTTATTTCACCGGCTACCCGGCGCGCACCGTGACGATCCGCGTCAACGCCTCGCAGACCGACGGCACCGGTTTTCTCGCCAGCGCAGGCAGCCTGTATTTCAGCACGGACAACACCTTCCAACCCGGCTTGGTGGCGTCGATGATCCAAAACGGCACCAACTTCGGCCAATCCTACCTCGGCACCGTGCAGTGGGATTTCGGCTACAACTGGAGCTACGGCGACACCGTGGCGGGTGGCACCTACGATTTCAAAGCCGTCGCCATGCACGAGCTCACCCACGCTCTCGGCTTCGCGTCGATCATCACGGCTTCCGGCACGAGCGAGTTTGGCGGCAACACCTGGTCCACGTTCGACCAATTCCTCACCGACGCCGCGGGTAACGCGCTGATCAACTCCACCACCAAAGCCTACGAGGGCGGCTCCATTCTCACCGATGGGGTGGGCAGCGACGTCTACTTCTCCGGCGCCAACGCCATGGCCGCGAACGGCGGCCAGCGCGTGCACATCTACTCTCCGGCGAGCTACGCGGAGGGCAGCAGCCTCAGCCACCTCGACACGAATTTCTACACGTCCAACGCCTACCTCATGGAGCATGCGGTCTCCTCCGGCCTGGCCACGCGCACCCTTTCGGCCATCGAACTCGGCATCCTCGCCGACCTCGGCTACAGCGTCACCGCCGTGCCGGAACCGGCCAGCTACGCGATCGCGGCGGGCGCGCTGGCGTTGCTGCTCGCGTGGTGCCGCCGCCGCGCGGCCGCCTGAGACTGCTTCCGGGTTTGCGCTGCCGGAGTCGTTGCGCTTTCAACGCGCATGCTCCGCTTACCCCGCTCGATCCTCCGCGGCGCCGCGTTGGCGCTCGCGTTCGCCGGCACCTTTCTCGCGCTGCGCGCCGCCGCCCCGGACTTCGACCCCGTCGCTGAAACCGAGAAAATCATGGCGCAGTTGCCGGCCGACGCGCGCGCGAAGTCCGACGCCTATTTCGAAGGCGGCTACTGGATCCTGCTCTGGGACGTCGTCGTCACGCTCGGCCTCACCGCCCTGCTCTACCGTCTCGGCGTCTACACGAAGCTGCGCACGATCGCCGAGCGCGTGACGAAATCGCGCGTCGTCCACGGCGCCATCTTCCTCGTGCTGCTCGTGCTCATCGGTTGGATCGTGAACCTGCCTTGGGACTACTACACGGGCTTCGTCCGCGAGCATCACTACGGGCTCTCGAATCTCAGCGCCGGCGGCTGGCTCGCGGAGCGCGCGAAAGCGCTCATTCCCGGACTGATCATCGCCGTGTTCCTCGGCTCGCTGCTCTACGCCGCGATTCGCCGCTCGCCCGGCCGCTGGTGGATCCGAGCCGCGATCGCCACGCCGTTCTTCATGATTTTCCTGTTCGCGCTCGCGCCGGTCTTCATCAGCCCGCTGTTCAACAAATACACGCCGCTCACCGACGCGAAGGTCCGCGACCCGATCCTCTCGATGGCGCGCGCCAACGGCGTGCCGGTGGACAACGTCTACCAGTTCGACGCCTCGAAGCAGTCCAAGCGCATCAGCGCGAACGTCAGCGGCGCGCTCAACACCATCCGCGTCTCGCTCAACGACAACCTCCTCAACCGCTGCACGCCCGCGCAGGTGCAGGCGGTGATGGGGCACGAGCTCGGCCACTACGTGCTCAATCACGTTTACGAACTCGTCATCTATTTCAGTCTGCTGGTCGGCGCGGGTTTCTGGTTCGTGAACTCGGCCTTCTGGTGGGTGCAACAACGCTGGGGCGAGAAATGGGGCGTGCGCGACATCACCGACTACGCCGGGCTGCCGATCATCATGGCGTGCTTCTCGGTCTTCATGCTGTTCGCCGAGCCGGTGAAAAACTCCATCATCCGCTCGAACGAGGTCGAAGCCGACATCTACGGCCTCAACACCGCGCGCGAGCCCGACGCCTTTGCCCTCACCGCGCTGCAACTCTCCGAATACCGCAAGCTCCACCCCGGCAAATGGGAGGAGATCCTCTTCTTCGATCACCCGAGCGGCTACAACCGTATCCTCATGTCGATGCGCTGGAAAGCGGAGCACCTGGGCGAGTCCGCCGCGCCGGCGCCGAGCGTGAAGTAGTCCGGCGTGAAACAACTCGCCGTCGCCCGGTCGCCCGCGTCCTCCGGGCGCGGGTGCCTCGGATGCTAACCTCCGCTGGCGGGCGCGGCTACCGCCGCGCCGTGCCCATCACGTTAGCCAAGCTTCCGAACGGCGCGGCAGTAGCCGCGCCCTCCAGATTTTTTTGGGCGGAGCCGCGACCACTCGCGCGCGACTGCCGCTCACTGCGCCGTCTTCGCCGGGCTGTTCTTCACCGCCCACAGATCATACTCCGCGCGCGGCATGAATTTCAGCGACGCGCTGTTGATGCAGTAGCGCAAGCCGGTCGGCTTCGGGCCGTCATCGAACACGTGCCCGAGGTGCGAACCGCACACCGCGCAATGCGTCTCGGTGCGCACCATGCCCCAACTCGAGTCCGTCTCCTCGGCCACGAACGCCTTCTCCAGCGGTTGCCAATAGCTCGGCCAACCGGTGCCGGAGTCGAACTTGTGGCGCGAGTCGAAGAGCGGCGTTTCGCAGCCGACGCAAAAATAGACGCCGTCCGCATGGTTGTCCCAATACGCGTTCCGGAACGGCGGCTCGGTGCCCTGCTGGCGCGCGACGCGATACTGCTCGGCGGTGAGTCGCGCGCGCCACTCGGCGTCTGTGCGCTGCACCTTCGCCTTGCTCATGTCGATGACGACCTTCGACGGCAGACCGCACGCGGACTTCGCGTCGCCGGGCGGGCAATAGGCGGCTTCGGAGGCGGGAGCGTCGGGTTTCGTGGATTTCATGGTCGGGGAATTGGCGGCGAAAACGAGGGAAGCTGCGCCCGCAAGCACGGCGGCGGCGACAGCGGCGAGAACGGATTTTTTCATCGGCGGGAGGAGGCTACTCAGGGACTACGGGGAAGCAAACGCGGCGGATGCCACGCTCGTGGGAGCGGGCGCGACGCCGTTTATTCCACGCGGCTGCGAATCTTCCCGTCCGCAAACTCCGTCACGATCGGCTGGCCGGCCGCCACACCCTTGGCCCGCGAGATCGGCCGACCATCCTCGCCGCGCACAAGCGCGAACCCACGCTTCAACACCGACTGCGGGCTCGCCGACTCCAGACGCTTCCACAGCGCCAGCAGGCGATGCGACTCAAGTTGCACGCGCCGCTCCGGCGAAGCCGCCGCGAGACGCGCGCGGGCGTGGGCGAGCTGCTCGCGCCGCTCCTGGGTCGACTGCCGCAGGGCCGCGCCGAGGCGGTTGCCGAGGTCGTCGAGCCGCAGCTGCCGCTGCTCGATCACCGCCGTCGGCGAAAGCAGTCGCAGCCGGCTGCGCGCGTGGTCGAGGTGCTGGCGCGCGCGCTCGAGGCGCATCGCGGCGATGTCTTCGATCGCCCCGCTGGCGTTGAGCATGCGTTCGACGCACGAGAGGTGACGGCTCGAGATCAACTCCGCCGCCGCGCTCGGCGTCTCCGCGCGCACGTCAGCCGCAAAATCACAAAGCGTGTAGTCGATCTCGTGGCCCACCGCCGAGATGATCGGCACCGGCGACGCCGCCACGGCGCGCACGAGCGGCTCCTCGTTGAACGCCCAGAGATCTTCGATACTGCCGCCACCGCGACCGATCACGAGCAGGTCGAAGATGCCGAGTTCGGCCGCGACGCGCAGCTGTTCGACCATCTCGGCGGCAGCGCCGGCGCCCTGCACCTTCGCGGGCAAAATGACGAGCCGCCCGACCCACTCGCGCCGCCGCAGGATGCGGATGAAATCCGCCACCGCCGCGCCCGTCGGCGAGGTGATGAAGCCCACGCAGCTCGCCGCGAGCGGCAGCGGGCGCTTTTTCTCGGGGGCGAAAAGCCCTTCGTCGGCGAGCTTGCGCTTCAGTTTCTCGAACTCCTGCTGCAGCCGGCCGACGCCGTGGTCGACCACCGCACGCACGATGAGCTGGTATTGGCCGCGCGCCTCGTAGACGTCGATTTCGCCGTAGACGAGCACCTGGAGGCCGTCGCGCAACGCGACCGATTGCCGCGCGGCGTCGCCGCGGAACAGCACGCAGCTCAGTTGCGCCGTCGCGTCCTTCAGCGAGAAATACACGTGCCCGCTCGACTGCGCGCGGAGGTTCGAGATCTCGCCGCGCACCCAACCGGCCGGCAGGCCGCCCTTGAGCAGCTCGCGCACGCGCCGCGTGAACTCGCCGACCGATTGCACGCGGCCGGCCTCGTCGTTCAGCGCCAGTTCGTCCGGTTTCACGCCGCCTTTTTGCGCCGCTCGTAGTGTTTGCGCACGAGGTGCGTCGCGGTCACGAGCGCCGCCAACGCGCAAAACGAAACGAGTGCGACCTTGCCCTTGCCGTGCAGCAACGCATCGCCGAAAAGTAGAAACGCCACGTTCAGCGGCCACGCAGTCAGCGCCGACACGAGGAAATACCGGCCGAACGGCACCTCGGCGAGACCCGCGAGAAAATTCTGCGCAAAGAACGGGATGCCCGGCGTCACGCGCAACAGGATGACCAGATCGGTCGCGTCTCCCGCCTCGACGTCCGGAAGCCTGTAGCCGAGACGAGTGACGATCGCGCTGAGCACCGGCCGCAGCGCGCGCCGCGCGAGCGCATAGGAGAGGCAGAAATTCACCGTCACGGCGCCGAGCGCGAGCGCCACGACGCCGGCCGTGCCGAATTGCGGTCCGTAGAGCGCGACCGCCGGCAGCGAGAACGCCAACATGGGCACGGCCGCGAGCGGCGCCAGCGCCATGCCGACAAAGAACGCCACCGGTCCTGCGGCGCGCAGCAAATCGAGACCGCGCTCGATCAGCGCCTTCACATCGATGCCGCGCAAAACCAGCACCGCAGCGATGCCGAGCACTACGACCGCCGCCGCCAATTTGAGCAGGAGTTCGCGGTTGATTCGGGAGGGAGGCGTATTCTCGACCATCGGCCCACGATGCGCGCGCCGCTTCCGCGCCGTCAAGGCCGGAGCCTTCTTTGCTCTTCCCTCGCCGCGCGCGTCCTCTAGGTTGCCGCGCGCTACCATGAAGCTGTCCATCGTGATCCCCTGCTACAACGAGCGTCACACGATCCGCTCGATCGTCGAAGCCGTGCGCGCCGCACCCGTGCGCGACAAGGAGATCATCGTGGTCGACGACTGCTCGACGGACGGCACCCGCGAGATCCTGCGCGCTGAGATCGAGCCGCTGGTCAGCAAGGTGATCTACCACCCCGTCAATGCCGGCAAGGGCGCTGCGCTGCGCACGGGTTTCGGCGCCGCGACGGGCGACGCCGTCATCGTGCAGGACGCCGACCTCGAATACGATCCGCAGGAATACCCGCGCCTCCTCAAGCCCATCGCCGAGGGCAAGGCCGACGTGGTCTTCGGCTCGCGTTTCATGGGCGCCGAGGCGCACCGCGTGGTCTACTTTTGGCACATGGTCGGCAACCGTTTCCTCACGCTGCTCTCGAACATGTTCACGAACATCAACCTCACGGACATGGAGACGTGCTACAAGGTGTTCCGCCGCGACGTGCTCCAGAAGATCACGATCGAGGAAAACCGCTTCGGCTTCGAGCCGGAGATCACCGCGAAGGTCGCGAGCCTCGAAGGCTGCCGCATCTACGAGGTCGGCATCAGCTACTACGGTCGCACCTACGCCGAGGGCAAAAAGATCGGCTGGCGCGACGGCTTCCGCGCGATCTACGTGATCGTGAAATACAACCTGTTCCGCTGAGGCGCAGCGCGCGTGAAAACATCAACGCTCGCCTTGCATACTTTCGTCCGGTTCATCCGGAGCAAGTGCGATGATCGCGCCTGACGCGACCGCGAGCCTCGGCGCGTGGCTGCTGGTCGGACCGGCGGCAGGCTTCGGGTTTTTTCTGAGCGGGTATTTTGCGTTTCGGTGGCTGCCCTCGCCGCAAAAGCTGGCCACGAGTTTCGTCGGCTCGGGACTGCTCCTCTTTTTCGCGGTGCTCGCCGGCGATTTCTTTCAGGTCGCCCTGACCCGCGAATACCTAACGGTGATGCTCGGAGCAGCGGCGCTGGCGGGCTGGCTTCTTTCCCGATGCAAACGGGGCACTGACGACCGCCTACGAGCTTCGGTCGCGTGGGTTCGCCCTGGCCAATGGTATCGCGAAGCGTGGTGGCTGGTCCCCGGACTGATCGCAACAACATCCCTGCTGGCTCACTTGGTTTTGGAACCCCTGTCTGGTTTCGATACTCTCTTCCGGTGGGACTATCTCGCGCGGGTGATGGCGAGTCAACAATCGCTCCAGCATTACCCGCCCGTCACAGCCGAAGATTTTGCCGTCTATCCTTGGTGCGACGGCATACCTCCGCTGGTGTCGATCATGAGCCTCTGGCTCTATCTCTCCACCGGATCTTCGGCGGAACTCGTCGGAAGCGTGCGAACTGCGGTGGAGTTCGGATTGACCGTCGCGTTGGTGTGGCAGATTTCCCGCCGACTCTGGGGCGCGACCGGTGCCAGAGTGTCGATCCTCGTTCTGTCGACCAGTTCGTTGTTCCTGAGCTCGATCTCCATGGGGCAGGAAACCGGTTTGAGCGGCATCGCCTTGCTGACGCTCACAGCGCTCTTGCTCGATTATCGGGAAACTCCGCGCGCCGCCACCGCGGCCTGGATCGGCTTGGCCGCAGGGTTCGGAGGACTGTGTCGCGACTACAATCTGATCTTTCTTCCCGTCACGCTCGGTCTGCTCGCCTTCGCTCGACCACACCGAGCCCACTGGTGGCTCGCGGCAGCGACAATGGCAGCGACGGTCGCGCCGTGGTATCTCCGGAACGCATGGATCACGGGTAATCCACTTTTTCCGCACGCGCTGGGCGGGCTGCTTCCTTCCAACCATGCGCATCAGCAGGTCATGCGCGAGATTCAGGATTTCTGGTCTCTGTTCGCCAACTATTGGAATCCCATCGGTCTGCTGAAGTCCGTGCTGTTGGGGGCGGGCGCGCTGATCCCCGCCGCTTTGCTGGGTCTCAAACCCGATCGCTTTGAGCGCATCGTGCCGGCCGGCCTCATCCTGACAACAGTTGCTTTGTGGTTGGCTTCCATCTCCTCTACGGCCGGAGGTTGGACCTACAGTCTCCGCGTGCTGGGATCGGCGCTCCCATTACTGGCGATAGTCGCGGCTGCGAGCGTGCAGGTGTTGAAAGGTCGCTGGGCATTCGCCGGCGCAATCTTGTGCGCGCTGCTCACCGTGGACGCCGCTCGCCGCTCGTGGATCTTTGTCATCACTCCCACGGCTCCGGTCCTGCCCTACACATGGCACCCCTGGGAAAAATGGGCTCGCTTCATCCGCTGGGATCGTGATCCAGCCGTGTGGGAGAGCCTGAGCGCAGCGGCCCAAGGGGAAAGCATCGTTGTCGATCATCCCAATTTCTTCGTGCTCGGGCGTCGCAACGGCGGAAACATGGTTTCAACCTTCAGCCCACAACTCGCCGTCCTGTGGCGCTACAGTCCCCCGATGGGGCTTGCCGACCTCCGGCAGACGCTGCGCGAACAACACATTCGCTTTGTGGTTCTCTCGGGAGGCACAAACGCGGAAATGTATTTCTACAAATCAGCACCCGGCATAGTGAGATTACTCGCCACCAAGCCAACCGTAACGACGCGGGGGTTGTGGATCTACGACCTGGCGCTACCGGAGCAAACCCCACCAACCCGATGACACCCTTCCACCCCGGGATTTACGCCATCTTGAAGCACAACGTATTGCGCTGAAGTGACGCGCCGCCCAGTGTGTCCCGCGCGCATCCGCATCTCCTCTCCATGCCCGATTCCGTCGAATTGCCCCTCGTCAGCGTCGTGCTGCCCATCTTCAACGAATCGGCCGTGCTCCCGACGTTGTTCGCCCGTCTCACCGCCGTCTTCGCCGCTGACCCGTCCGTGCGCTGGCAGGCCGTGCTCGTCGATGACGGCAGTCGCGACGACTCCGCCGCGCTCATCGAGGCCCAAGCGACGCGCGATTCGCGCTTCGTGCTGATCCGCCTCAGCCGCAACTTCGGCTTCCAAGCCGCACTCGCCGCCGGCCTCTCGTCCGCACAGGGCGACGTCATCGTCACGATGGACGCCGACCTCCAAGACCCGCCCGAACTCGTGCACGAGATGCTCGCCCGCTGGCGCAAAGGCGCCGAGGTCGTCCGCGCCGTCCGCCGCTCCCGCCAGGAAACCGGCCTGCGGCGCGTGGGCATGGACGTGTTTCATTCCGTCTTCAACCGCATCGCCGATTTCCCGATCGAGCCCAACACCGGCACGTTCAGTCTGCTCGACCGGGCGGCGGTCGACGCCTTGCTTAACTTGCCCGAGCGGCACCGTTTCTTTCCGGGCCTGCGTTCGTGGGTCGGCTTCACGACCGCGGACATCGTCTATGACCGGCAAGACCGCGCGGCCGGCCAGCCGCAACAAACCTTCCGCCGTCTCGCGCGCTACGCATTCGATGGCGTCTTCAGCTTTTCCTACCTGCCGCTGCGCCTGCTCACCTACGCGGGCGTCTTCATCGCCGGCATCGGCTTCGCCGTCGGCCTCTTCTTCGTCGCACGGCGCCTGCTTGGCATCGAAATCGCGCAAACCGGTTTCACGACGCTCGTGACGCTCGTGCTTTTCATCGGCGGCGTGCAACTGATCGGCATCGGCATCCTCGGCGAGTATCTCGGCCGCGTCTACGACGAGGTGAAGCGCCGGCCGAACTACATCGTCAAACGCCGCGACCGCACTTGAACCGACAACACCTGAGCTGGCCCCTCGGCGCGCTCCTGACCGCGTTGCTCGCGGTGCCCGCGTGCTGGCTGCTCTTCACGCAGTTCATGGTCTACGACGACGAGGGCTACGTGCTCTGGTCGCTGAAAAACTACGTCGAACTCGGCGGTCTCTACACGCGCGTCTACAGCCAATACGGTCCGGCCTTCTTCGCCGCCTACGACGCCGCGCACCGCCTGACCGGCCTCGCGTTCACCAACGAAAATGCCCGCTGGATCACGCTCGCGCTGTGGTGCGGCACCGCATTCCTCGCCGGCTCGATGGCGGCGATGCTCACGCGCAGCACCATCGCACGCCTCGCGGCGACGGCGCTGGCGTTCGCCGCGCTATTCGCAATGAGCAGCGAGCCGATCCACCCCGGCGGCCCGCTGGCCTTTCTTTCGGCCGTCGCGGCGTGGTGCGGTTGCGACGCGCTCCTGCGCCAACGCCCCCGTCGGCTTGCGATCGCTTGCGGTGCCATCGGCGCGGCGATGCTGCTGACCAAAGTGAATGTCGGAGTCTTCCTGTTCATCGCGAGCGGCAGTTGGCTCGTGTTGCACGGTCCTTGGACCGAAAAGACACGCCGGCAGCTCGGCTCAGTCGTGCTGCTCGGCTGCGTGATATCGCCGCTGTTATTGATGCGCGAGAAGCTGTCCGACAGCCACTATGCGGGGTTCGCGCTGATGTTCGCCAGCGGATCGGCCGCAGTCGCGCTTCTGCTGCGGCGCGACACACGCTCTGACACGTCGGTGCGCGATTGGGGCGTGTTCGTCGCTTCGGCGGTGGCAGTCGCACTCACCGTCGGCGCGGCGGTGCTTGCGCGAGGCACGGCTCTCGCCGATCTCGTGCATGGCGTGGCAATCGCCCCTTTCAAGCAGACCGGCGCCTACTCGTTCGCACCGCGTGCCGCTCTGCCGGCGGCGTGCGTCGGCCTCGTTGGACTGGCGGTGGCGGCCTGGCTGGCCTCGCAGCCCGTATTACCGCGGCGCACAGTCCTCGCGATCGCGTGGGTTCGACTGATCATGGTCGTTGCCATCGCCGGCGTGGGCATCGACGTCATGCACCAGTCGGTGAGCCGTTATCTATTCTACTGCGGCACCGCGCTCGCCTGGTTGTTCGCGTGGCCGCTCCAGGGCGAAAAGACCCCGACAGCGAGAGCGCGCTTGTGGCTCGGCTGGCTGTTTGTGTGGCAAACGCTGCACGCGTTCCCCGTGGCCGGCAGCCAGGTCGCCTGGGGCTCGCTGCTCGGCGCACCGTTGCTCGTGATCGGTGCCCATGAAGCGATCTCGATTTTGTTCCCGAATGCACCCGTGCGCGCCCGTGCGGTCGCTCTCGTTGTATGCGGCGTGACGCTTGTTCCGTGCGTCGTGCTGGCCCGGACCGGATGGTTCTACAAAAAAGTCTCCGCGCCGCTCGATCTGCCCGGCGCAGAGCGACTCGCCCTACCGCCGAACATCGCGCAAGCGCTGCAGGCGATGAGCCGTAATGTCGTTCTGCACGGCGATCTGCTTTTCAGCCACCCCGGGATGTTCAGCTTTAATCTTTGGACCGGGCACCCCACTCCGACGGCTGCGAACGTCACACTGTGGTCGACGCTTCTGAGTGAGGAGCAGCAGAAGGAAATTCAAATGCGCCTCGCCGCCGATCCGCGCGCGGTGGTCATCGGTCAGGAATACGTGCTCAACCACCTCATTGCTCAAGGCTTCGCACCACAGGGGGAACTGAACCGTTTCCTCGTGAGGAATTTCACGCCGGCGTTCCGGATCGACACCTACGTGTTCTGGGTGCGCCGAGGGCGAACGATCGCGCCCGTGGGCACCGCACACCGCGACGCCGAATCAAGCGGTTGCGGCTGGCAGATCGAACTCATTACCGATCGTGCCGGCCGCGCTGCCACGTGGGAACTTTGGACAAATGGCGAACCGCGGCTGGTCGGTCGCGGCGAAATCGATGGCGCGCGAGCGAGTGTGGAGCTTCTCAATGATGACGGCACCGCCGCCGCGCCGTCGCGACCGTTCGCGGACGCGACGTTGCCCGGACGGTTGTGCCGGATGTCATTTTCGATCCCGCCGCTGAAGCTCCCCTCGGTCGACGATCTCGAGCTGCGCGTGCTCGACGCCGAGGGCCGCACGCTCGAACGCGTGCCATTCCGCCGCTAAAGCGCCGTTTCCAATGTAGGGGCGCAGCAAGACTGCGCCCCTACGGAGCCCGCCGACGCGCCACCAAGATTAAGCTCACACCGAACGGAAACGGTAGCCGCCACGTCGCCGGCGCGACGAAGAGCGCGCGCAGCACCTTGTTTGCGAACGCCGACGGCACGTGGTCCTCGGCCCGCGGCGCGTCCTTCGCCGCCGGAAACCACTTCCGCCAGCGCCGCAACAGCCACACCGCCGGATACGCGAAGACGTTCGTGTAGTTCACGTAGACGAGCTCCCAATCGCGCTCGCGGAACAGCCCGCGCAACTGCGGTCGCGCGTAGCGCCGGAAGTGATGCAACACCTCGTCCCAATCGCTCCACAGCGCCATGCTCGCCGGCACAGTGATGACGGCGAGGCCGCCGGGTTTCAGCAGTCGCGCGAAACCGTCGACGACCGCCTGATCGTCCGGCACGTGCTCCAGCACGTCGAGTGCCGTGACGTATTCGAGCGACGCGTCCGGCAATGGCACGCGGTCGCCGGCGAGGCTCAACACCTGTTCGGCGCGGAACTGCGCGCGCAGGAGCCGCAGCGCCTCCTCGTGATCGTCGAGCACGAGCACGCGGCAGTGCGCTTCCATCTCCTTCGCGAAACGCCCCGTGCCCGCGCCGCAATCGAGCAGCGTATCGTCCGGCCGCATCGGCCTCGCCTGCGCGATCCAGCGCCGCACCAGCTCGCGCTTGCCGGCGTAATACCAATGCTCCGCTTCGACGCGCGCGAGGTTCTCGTATTCGGAGGAGTTCACGGCCGCTAGGTTGACGAATGCCTGCCCCGCTCCAAGCTCCGAGACGCATGACGTTTCGCCGGTCCCTCCTGCCCGCCATGCTCGCACTCGCGGCCTTCGCGGTGATGGCGGGCGACGCCGCGCGGCGGATAGGCATCACGTTCGACGAACCGGCGCACGTTGCCGCCGGGCGCGCCTACTGGCTGACCGGCGACTATCGCCTCCAACCGGAGAACGGACTGCTTCCGCAACGACTCGAAGGCCTGCCCGCGCAACTGGCCGGCATGCCGTTTCCCGCGCCGAGTGGCCCGACGTTGGAGAGGGCCGACGTATGGGGCATCGCTCGCGAATACCTTTTTGACGCGGGCGTGGACGCCAACCGGATCGTGTTTCCGGCCCGGCTGGTGACAGTCGGTCTCGGCGTCCTCCTGCTGGCGCTCATGTGGCGATGGTCGGCCTCGCTCTGGGGCGAACGCGGCGGACTGGTGACGCTCGTGCTCGGCGCGTTTTGTCCGCACCTCCTCGCGCACGGCTCGCTCGCCACGTCGGACCTCGCGGCCGCGCTCGGCTTCACCGCGGCGCTGCTCGCGTGGTGGCGGCTTTTGCATCGCGTGACACCGGCTCGGCTCGCTGCCGCCGCGCTTGCGACGACTTTCCTGTCGCTCTCGAAATACTCCGCCGTGTTGCTCGCGCCCATCGTCGTTGCGCTCGCCGCGCTGCGGTTAGCGCAACGCGCGGATCTGCCCGCGGCTATCGGCTCGCGCGGCTGGCATTTTCGCGGCGCCACGCGCGCGGCAGCGCTGGGTGGCGCCATCGTCGTGGTCGCCCTCGTTACGTGGCTGGGGATTTGGGCGGGCTACGGATTCCGCTACTCGGCCGCGCCGGACGGCAGTGAAGCGCACTTCGCGATGCCGTGGTCGGAAGTGCTGATCGAGCAAGCGCGGCGCAGCGGCTCCGTGATGGCCGACGGCGCGACCGCGCGCGACGAGGTGCAATTGCGAGCGGGAATCGTGCAACACGCCGTGCACTGGGGGCGCGATCACCGTGTGCTGCCCGAGGCGTATCTCTACGGGCTCGCCTTCGTCGATCGCTTCTCGCGGCACCGGCTAGCCTATTTTTCCGGGGAATTTCGAGAGCGCGGCTGGGTGGAGTTTTTTCCGGCCGCGTTCCTACTGAAAACGACGCTGCCGGCGCTCGTGCTCGTCGTTCTGGCATGGCTCGCGTGGGTCCGGCACGGCCGGCGCCGGCGCGTCGCGTATCGGCTCGCTCCGCTCGCCGTGCTGGCGGTCGTCTACTGGGTCGCTGCGATTTTCAGCCATCTGAACATCGGCCATCGACACCTGTTGCCGCTCTATCCGCTGCTTTATGTTTTTTGCGGCGCGGTCGCCGGGCTCGCCGTTCAGCGCTGGGGCGCCGTGGCGCTGGTGCTGCTCGCGTGGCAGATCGCCGACTCGGTGGCGGTGCGGCCGCACTACCTGACGTTCTTCAACGCACTCGCGGGCGGGCCGAGTGGCGGGCATCGTTTCCTCGTCGATAGCTCGCTCGATTGGGGCCAAAACCTGCCTGATCTGCGCCGCTGGCTGGCGGCCAACGCCGGCGACGCGCGCGTGTATCTCTCTTATTTCGGTTCGGACGAGCCGGCTCGTCTCGGCATCCACGCCACGCGGATCGGCGACGGCTATTTCGATCACGCGCCGTCGCGGCCGGTCCTGCCCGCGCTGGAGCCCGGGCTCTACTGCATCAGCGCGACGATGCTGCACCGCGTCTACACGTCAGTGCGCGGGCCGTGGTCCGACGGCTACGAAACCGAGTATCGCCGCCTCACGCGCTGGCTGGTCGAGCAGCAGACCAAGCCCGGCGCCGAATGGCAGGGCCCCGACGCCCGCCCGCTCGGCGACCTCGAGCGGAAACTGGAACTCGCGCGCCTCGAGCAACTCCGCTTCGGCCGGCTGTGTCGCTACCTGGAGCGTCGCGCGCCCGACGCGATCGTGGCGAACACCGTCCTGATCTACCGCCTATCTGCTTCCGAAATTCAGGCCGCGTTGGCCGCGCCCGGATCCTCGCAGCTTACAATCGACGACCGAGAGACGGCTGCGGCAGATCGATCACTTGCACGCGAGTGAAAACGGTGTCCTGCGCCACACCGGGGGACAGACGCAGACCGATCACATGGGCGCCTGGCTCACTCGGCAACGGTAGTTCGATTTCCTTCACCCCGGAACCTTCACAATCGACGACGACGTCTGCTCCCAGCGCATCGACCGAAAACGACCAGCGATCCGACACCGCAGCAAGGCGTCGCGCAGTGACGCGCAGGCGCATCGGCTGTCCGCGCGATTCGTAGAACAGCTGCGCGTGACCACTTGGAATTGTGCGCACCGACAGGCGACCGCCACCCGGTAGGTCGTGCTCCGCTGGCGTCAACCCGATGTGCTTGGTCCAGCCGGCGAAGTCCGGCATGTTTCGCTCCCATCCGAGTTCCCAAACTCGCGTTGCGGGCAAATAGATCCCGTCACCAGGACCCGCGCCTACTAGGCGCCAGTCGCTGCGGCCCGCGAATTCTCCGTAGAGCGGCATCGCAACGCCCAGCGAGAGCGTCACGATCGCCTCCACGCGTCCGAACGCATCAGCTGTCGCGCCGACGAATGTCAGGTCCGGCATGCGCGCCTGCAATCGGCGCATCAGCGGATACGCGAGATCGTGCACGTTCTGCAGCCAAATCCGCCGCGCACCGCTGCGCGCGATCAAGTCGACGAACGCCCGATCGCGAAACGCGAGCCGCGGCAGCATGCGGTAGTAATTCACGTCGCGCGGCATTTCGGTGATCCGCGGCGATCGCCACAACGTGCGCCCAACCGTATCGGCGCCGGGCCACCACGCCACGCCCGCCAGGACGACGGTTCCGCACGCGACCGGTCGCGCCCAACGGCGCATCCCCATCTCGACCGCCACCACGGCGACAGCGGTGCCAAGAAGAAAGAGCGGCTGCTCCAGCCGTGTCGCCCAGGGCTGCCATTTCAGACTCACGCAAAACAACGCCGCGCCCGCCAGCACCGCCGTCGCCAGCCACCGCACGCGATCGCGCGCGCCACCCGCGCGCCAGCCGGCCGCGACGACGAGGAGGATCGGTAGTCCGAGCACGAAGTGCACCGGCGCGCCCGCAATCGTCTCGTCGCTTGGTGAATAGGGCGCGTCGAAAGTCAGAATCCACAACGTCGTGCGCGGGTCGTTAGTGTCGACACCGAGCCACCGATGGACCGTCCGCACGCCCGCCAGCCAGCGCTCGTTCCACGCCGGCACCGGCAGCACGACATGCAGCGAAGCTTGGCGCAGCACGTTCGAAGCGAACAACCGCGGACCGAACGCCTCTGTGGCCTCGCGTCCACCGCCATCCGCTCTGCGCGATCCGAGCGCAGAGCCATACCACGCGAGATTGCGCGCGTGAAATGGGGCGATCATCATCAGGGTGAACAACGCGGCCGGCAGCAACACACGTGCGCGCTCCGACCACACCGCGCGACGCAACCACGGCCACAAGCCTGCGATCAACAGCGGCGGCACGAACAGCATCGCCGTGCTCTTCGTGAGCCAGGCGAGCACGAAGGGCAGTGCCAGCCGCAGTGCCGCGCGGCGCGTCGCAACGAACTCCACCGTCCGCCACCGTGCGAGCTCGACCGCACCGACGACCGTCCAAAATGCCGCCAGCAGGTCGTTCTTGGCGTTGCTCGCCTCGTGATACGCCATCGGCAACAACAGACCGAGCAGAGCCGCCACCGTCGCCGCGCCGCGCGAGCCGCCGAGCCGGCGCACCAGTAACGCAAGACCGATGGCCACCCCGCCGTAGGCGCTCCATTGCGGCAGGTTCGCCCAGCGATCGCCACCGGTGAGGGCGAGAAATTGCAGACCGAGCACCTCCGCCAGCGGCGGCATCATGTTCTGCCGATCGTTGAGGGTGAGGAACGGTTCGAGACTGCCCTGCTGCAGCCACATCAACTGGCGCGGCAGGTGGTAATTCAGCACATCGACCGTGTTTGGCGGCGCGAGCAGCGCGCGCGCCAGCGTCAACGCCAGCAGCCCGCCCGCCGCGAGCGCAACCAGCCCTTCCGTCGCTCCGCGCGGCCGCGGCCACGCCACCCGCGGAGCGCGCATACGCCAGAGCGACACTAGCGCGCCGACACCTGCGAGCAGCCAGACGAGGCGCAACGCATCAGGACGCACGAGGCCGAACGCACCGAGGCAGTTCGTGATCACCCACACTCCTCCCGCAAACAATGCGGCGGCTTCGAGCAACGCTTCCGCAGCGACACGACCTCTCGCCGCGCGCTCGCGCGCCAACGCGGCAAACACAAGTGCCGGAAGCAGTCCCCAGAATTGCGACAAATCAACCAAGCTGAAGGAGGGTCCGTCCACGTCGCCAAGCCCAGGCCACGAGCGCGACCATGAGCACGGTGCTTAACACGAGGATCAGCGCCTGCTCGATCCCCGAGGAGAGCAACACCCAACGCCAACGTTCGAGCGAGACGCCGCCGTCGGCGCGAAGGAGCTCGATCGTGAAGGATTTCGGCATGAACGCCCACAGCGCCACCAGCAGCAACCGGCAGAGACCGCGACCGAGTGCGCGGGGTGCCGCCTCGGCACTGCGCGCCAACGCGAGCCACGCGGGCACCACGAGCAGCCAAAGGATGGCGCGGTAGGAGTAATTGTTGTTCGCCAGGAAGCAGAACAACCAGCTCGTCCCGCCCGCGACGGCCGCTGCGGCCAGCAGACCCTCGTCTGGAATCGAGCGGGCGATCGCAGCGCGTCCGCGCCACAACGCTGCCGCCGCCCCCAGACCGCCGAGCGCCACCCCAGCAACGAACCAAAGCCGCCCCTCTCCTTCGTGCGCCCACGCGACGGATAGAATGCGTATGCCATACGCGTAGATCGAGTCCGGCCGCGGTGTGATCGCCAGCACGCGAAAGAACTCCACGCGCTGCACCCACCACAGAGCACCGAAGAGCGCGAGCGCACCGGCGACGATCCAGACCAGCCGCACCACACGCTCGCGTCGCGCCAACACGGTGGCAAGGGCCGCCAAAGGATAAAACTTCAGCACACCGGCGAGAACGAGCACCCCCGTGCCCGCAAAGCCGCCCAGCGTCGACGGCCGCGCAAGGCACACCGCGGCCAGCGCGAGCAGCAGGAAGACCACAAGGTCGTTGTTGCCGCGTTCGAGGCCGAGCAGCACCGGCGGCGAGAGAATCAGCAGGCATACGCCAAGCGCATCCGCGAGATTGCGCGGCGCCAACAGCCACAGCGCCACCCCGACCGTCGTCAGCGCGAGCAGCGCGCCCAACCACCACGCGTCTTCAGTCATGAGGCCGAGCCCTGCGATGGCAAGCCAGGCCGGACCATAGACGTGCGGACGCCCCAACGGGTCGAACGGATTGGGTTGATAGACGTCGAGTCCCGCGCGCTGCGCCTCGCCGGCGGCGAGGATCGCGACCGTGTCGGCAAAATACGGGCGCATGTGAAAAACGCCTATGCGCTCCCACCACGACTCATTCAGCACGAGGAGCAGGAAAACAGTCACGAGCGTCAGCGCACTCGCGACGCTCCAGCGCCAGCGTTGACGATCGACGCTCATGCGCGCGGCGGGCGCGCCGTCGCGACGGACGGATGACAGCGCAGTTTCCACAGCCCGAACCACGTCATGCGGAACAGCAGCGCGCCGTGGCGGAAACGCGAGATGTTCGTCTCGCCGTAGGTGCGGTCCTTGTAGCGCACCGGCACGTCGCGAATGCGCAAGTCGAGCAGCGACGAGCCGAACAGGAGATTGAAATCACCGAACGGATCGAAATCGCCGAACGGCGCGATGCGGCGCAACACGCGCTCGTAGTCGGAACGGAGCAGCATCTTGGTGCCGCACAGGCTGTCCTTCACCGGCTGACCGAGCACGAACGAGAGCGACAGGGCGAAGAATTTGTTGCCGAGGAAATTCAGAAAACGCATCGCGTGGTCCTCCATCGGATACACCAGTCGGCTGCCATTCGCGAACTCCGCGGCGCCGCTTGCGATGGCGGCGTAGAACTTCGGCAACTCCTCCGGCGGCGCCGTCAGATCGGCGTCCTGGATCACGAGCACGTCGCCCCGCGCGATCGCGAAACCCGCGTGCACCGCGTCCCACTTGCCCTTGCCCGGTTGCTGGATGAAGCGGACCGCGTGCGGGCCGCGGTAGGCGGCGCACTCGCGTTGGATCGCGGCCCAGGTGCCCTCCTTGCTATGGCCCTCGACGAAGATGACCTCCGTGCGTGCGCCGAGCGTCGGGATGCGCTCGAGCGCCGCGCGAATGTTGCCCGACTCGTTGCGCGCCGGCACGATGACGGAACAGGAAATCTCGCCCTCGATCCGCGGGGCGACGCGCGGCCGCGCCGTGAGCGCGAGCGTGATGCCGAAATGCCGGAAGAACGGCAGGCGCACGACCGTGCGGTTGAAGAAACCGGAGAGCAACGGGACGTTGAACGGGAGCAGTTGCAGCCGTTCGAAGCGGACGACTTCCCACCCGGCGAGTTCGAGCAGGTTGATGAGGTCGCCGTGCGCGAGCCAGGCGCTGGGCGGCTGCGGCATGACCGTGCCCACGGCGGTGGCGACCCGGAGGGGCGCCAGCCACGGGGTATTCAGCGAGGTGAGGTGCAGGCGCGTGCGCGCGTGCGCGGCGGCGCGGAGCTTTTCGAGCACCTGCTGGATATCCGGAAGATAGCCCGTGAGGTAATCGAGCACGATGTGGTCGAATTTCTCCGTCCACTCCGCCGCACTGACATCCAGCACGCGAAATTCGAGACCCGGTTGATCGCCATGCCGGGCCTTGGCCTTTTCGATCATCGCGGCGCTGAAATCCACACCGAGACCCCGCGCCGGGCGCAGAGCCGCGAGCAGGTCGCCCGCGCCGCAGCCGAGTTCGAGCACGCTCTCACCCTCGGCTATGTGGTGCTGGAAATGGCCGCGAAGTTGCGCGTGGAAACCGCTTTGCACGGAACGCGCCGTCGCGTCGTGGGTGGCAACCCAGTCGAAATGCGACTGCAGCGAACCGGTGGAGGGAGCGGATGGCGTCATGGCAAAACGGGCCCCATCTCAAGGCGCGGCGCGGGTGGTGCGAGCCGAATTTGCACGACGCGGCTCAGCCGCGCGATACGCCCGCCCCAGCGGCGCTCGACGACCGGTTCGAGCACGAAGGACTCCGGCAGGCGATCCAGCGGATCGATCTGGAAACCGCCGTCGGGCCCGACCGCCCGGAAGCCCTGGCAGACGATCACTTCGTCGAAGGTGTGGTGATCGAGGTGGAATTTCACCTGCGCGTCGCGCCAGCGCGCACGCGGGATCTGCACCGCCGCCGTCTCGCGCGCGACCCAGAGGAGCGATGACTTGTTGGTGATGATGAGGCGGCGCGCGGGCGGCAGCGCGTCGATCGTCTCCGCCTCCCATTCGATCTCGCGCATCAGCACATTGAGCTGCCAGTGCATCGCGTTCGCGCGCAATCCGGTGCCCGCATACGCCACGAGCGCGCCAAGCACGCCGACCGTGACGCCGACACCGCGCCAACGCACGGGCAGGTTGCCGGCGGCCCAAGCGAGCGCCAGCGCGAGCAGCGCGCAGAACGGCAGGCTGAGGCGCGAGACGATCGGATCGTCCAGCTCGCCCCAGTAATAGAACATGAGCAGCGTGAGCCCGCCGCAGATGGCGCCGCCGAAAATCACGAGGGAAACCGTCGGCGCCGGCGCGACCGCCCAGCCACGCCACCCGCGCACCAGACGGAACGCTGCCCACAGCAGCGCCGGAATTCCAGCCACGGCGAGCCACCAGGAATTCAGCATCAAGCCGGAGAAGTTGAACAGGAAACCGAACGCGTGCGGGAAATTGTTCTTCGCGTAGTGCAGCGCGAAGCGGTGCTCCTCGCCTTCACGCAATTCCCACAGCGACGGCGTGCCGGAGAGGAAAACGTTGTGCAGCGCGTAGGGCACGAGCAGGGCCGGCGCGAGGATGGCCGCGGGCGGCAGGATGAGACGCCCGGCACGGCGCCAGCCTTCGAGCACGATCAGCGCGGTCGGCGCGATGTAGAGCGCGGACTCGTAGCGCGATTGCGCGAGCAGGATCACGCTGAGGAGCAGCGCAGCGAGCCGCGGCTCGTCGGGCGCGTCGAGATAGAGCGCGCCGAGCAACACGGCGAGGAGCAGCATCGCAAGGTTGACCATCTCCATGCCGGCGCCGGTCGCGTTGTAGGCGAGCAGCGAGAACGCCCCGAAGCTCACGACCGCGACGCACGCCGCCGCATGCGCGACGAAGCGGCGGGCCAGGAGATAAACCAGCGCGAGGATCGCCGGCATCAACGCGGTGTTCAGGGCGAAGGCGTTGCCCTCGCGGTAGCCGGTGAGGTCGTGCAGCAGCGAGACGAGGAACGTGAAGAAGATCGGACGCTTATCGAGGTAGGAGCTGACGCCGCGAAACACGCCCTCGATCTCGTAGCCGCGCGTGATCGCGCCGACTTCGCGGATCTCGTGGAGGTTGCGCGCGGTGGCTTGGAGCACGAACTCGTCGTAGAGGACCTTGTAGGTGTAGGGCGTCGTGAGGGCGGCGATCAGCGTCAGCCCAGCGATCGCGCCGACCAGCGTGAGCAATTCCCGGCGCGTGAGCTGCGGGCGGGAGGTCCACCACGCCGGCACGACGCGCGCCCACGCGAGCACGGCCCACGCGAACGTCGCCGCCATCGTGTAGTAGCCATAGCGCTGCACGAGTCGGCCGGCCTCGGCGACGCTCGGAGCGACGAAGCCGACGTAGACCGCCGCGACCGCCACGGCGCCGAACAACAGCAGGCGCACCGGCAAGCGGCCGCCCTCGTCGCCGCCGAGGCGCGGCAAGCGTTCACGCCAGCCGGACGCGCGCGCGGGGTTCACGGCAGTTGCTTGATCCACTTTTCGAGGTATTGCGCCTTGGCCTTTTCGAGTTCCTCGGCGGTGCGCGCGGGACCCGGCGCGACGGGCGCGAGGCCGGCGCGGGCGACGACGGCGCCCTTGTCCCTGATCGCGACGATGCGGCTGATGCGCGCAAGGTGGAGCGTGGCGATGCGCTTCTCGACGACCGGCTCGAGTTCGAAGTCGGGGCCGAGGTCGTCGGCCGCGTCGATCGTGAGCGCGCCGGTGTCCGCATTCACCGTGAAGCGCTGGAACACATACATCGCGGAGAAGCTGTGATTGTGGAGATGGAACGCGAGGCCCTCCTTGCGCTCACCGGCCTGCTTGATGGGCGTGGAGGGCATGCGCTGCGTGATCCAGAAAGTGGAGTCCTGATCGATGAACAGGTAGTCGCGCGCCGGGAATTTTTTGAGGAACTCCTCGCGCCACGCCATCTCGATGCCCGGCGTGTAGTCCCATTCGTAGGCGCGTTGCGCCATCATCGGCAGGCCCTGCAGGACGAGCGCGGCGACGGCGCCCGCGACCGCGAGTTGCCAGCCTCGAACCGAACGCAGGAAGCTCGCCCCGACCACGACGATGGCGATCCCGAACAGGAGGTGCACGGGCAAGCTCAGGCGGCGGATGACCGGATGATCGAACTGACCCCAGAAATAAGTCATCAACAGCGCCGTGATCCCGAACAAGCCGAGCACGACGAACGCGCTGCCGACATCCGCCGCGTCGGTCGCGGCATCGGGCGATTGGCGCAGCGTGCGGGCGACGAGCAGCAGCAGGAACGGCAGCGCGACGAGGCCGAGCGCCGCGAAGGTGATCGAGTTGGCCTGATAGCCGGAGCGATCGAAGAAGAAAGCGAGCGCGTGGCCGAGATTGTCCGGCACGTAGTGGAGCGCGAAGACGGCGTCGGCGCCCTTGATGCTGCCGAGTTCCCACGTGGCCGGATTCGCGGCGAACACGCGGTTCTGGAGCACGTAGGGCAGCAGGAAGACCGGTGTGGCGACGACGGGCCAGCTGAGGATCACGCGTCCGGCGCGCCACCAACCCCAGAGCACGAGTGCGGCGACGGGAAAAATGAAGATCACCGACTCGTAGCGCGTGAGCGCGAGCAGCACGGCGGAAAGGCAGAGCAGTTCCAGCGAGTCCGTGTCAGGCTCGCGCGCGTAACGTCGCGCGGCGAGCAGCACGGTGGCGATCATCACGAGATTGAGCAGCTCGAAGCCGCCGCCGGCGGATTGTTGCGCGGCCAACGGCAGGCCGGCGAACAGGAGCACGAGCAACGCGCCCGCCCAACGCGTGCGCGCGAGTTGCCAGCCGAGCACGTAGACGAGTCCGAGGAAAACCGCGCCGAGCACGGTGTTGACCCAGAACGGATTCGTCGGCCGGTAACCGGTCAAGTCGTGGACGAGCGCGACGACGAACGGGAAGAAGAACGGGCGTTTGTCGACGACCTTGAGGCTGAGCAGCAGCGGACCGGTCGCGTCGCTGGCGCGGGCGGGATAGCCGATCTCGCGGTCGTAGTGGATGCCCATCGACGTGCCGAGGAGCAGCACCTCGTCGGCAAGGATCTTGAAGCCGTGTTTTTCGTGCGCCGACCAAAGCACGCTGCAACCGAGCACGAGCGCGAGGGCGCCGGCGTCGGCGCGGCCCGGCCGCCAATCGGCCCAGCCGCGGCGAACAAGGCGCCAGACCGCCGCGGCGAACAGCAGGAACGCGGCGAGCATCACCCAGTAGCCGCCCTTGGCGACGAGGGTGATGGCCTGCAGCTCCGTGAGCGCGAAGCGCCCGACGACGAGCGCGGCGACACCCAAACCGAGCAGCAGCCAGACGAGCTTGTTGCGCAACGCGAGCTTTAGCACGGGCATGAAAAAGCCGTCCACGAAAAATGGACGGCTTGCAATTCAGGAACCTTAAAACAGCGGTTTAGTTGCTGTAGGTGACCGTGCGCTGGCCGGCGATGCCCGTCGCGGTGAGCGCCACGCCCTGCGTGACACCGGTCGGATAGGTTTCGTTGGCCGCCGCAGCGATGTTCTTGATGTATTGCGTGCTGTTCGTGCCGACGAGGTCAGCCGACGAGACGGTGCTATAGCCCTTTTCCAGGAAGTATTGGTCGGCCGCCGCGGAGAGCTGGCGGAGATTGTTCGTCACGGCCTTGTCTTGGGACGAAGCGCGGACCTTCTGGAACGCCGGGATGGCCATCGCGGCCAGGAGGCCGATGATGACGACGACGATCATGATTTCGACGAGGGTGAAGCCCTTGGTGGAGCGATTCTGGGTATTCATGGGTATGGTTTGGATTATTATTCGCCTCCCGCAGAGCGAGAGACGCCGCGATTAGGCCGAAAAGCAGCCCCTGAAACAAGGGCAAACCTAATGAGGGTTATAACGCGGACGTAAAAAAGACCGCCCCGGAAAGGAGCGGTCTGGTAGGGAGTGAACGAGCGGCGTGCTCAGTTGCTGTAGGTGACGGTGCGCTGCCCGGCGATACCCGTCGCGGTGAGCGCCACGCCCTGCGTGAGCCCACCCGGGTAGCTTTCGTTGGCCGCCGGGGCGACCGCCTTGATGTATTGGGTGCTGTTCGTGCCGACGAGGTCGTCGGACAGAACCGTGCTGTAGCCCTTCTCGAGGAAGTATTGATCAGCCGCGGCCGAGAGCTGGCGGAGATTGTTCGTGACGGCCTTGTCCTGGGACGAAGCGCGGACTTTCTGGAACGCCGGGATCGCCATCGCAGCCAGAAGGCCGATGATGACGACGACGATCATGATTTCGACGAGGGTGAAACCCTGGTTCGAGCGATTCGGGGTTTTCATTGTTGTGTGGGGCTATGATTAGCGGCTCTTGCGAGGCCGCCGAGCAAACTGCCCGCACACAGGGCTCTCAAGGGCAAACCCTGCAATGGAACTGTAAACTTCCGCGCGCGTTAAAGCAGCGCTTCCACCGGCACCGGTTGCGCGTCGCGCCACAACAGCTCGAGGCGATACTTCTCGCGATTCTCGGGCGTGAAAAGGTGCACCATCACGTCGAACGCGTCGACGACCGTCCAGCCGCTGCCGCGGCCCGTGTCGATGCCGAGGATCTTCGCGCCTTCGCCGTCGATGACCTTCTCGAGCTCGACGCGCAGGGCGCGCAGGTGCGGATCGGAGGTCGCGGTGCCGACGACGAGGTAGTCGGTGATGCTGGAAAGTTCGCCCACGTGCAGGACCTGCAGGTTCTCGGTCTTCTTGGCGTCGAGCGCCTGGACCACGAGCGACAGGAGGCGCGGGTAGGAAGCCGGCTTCGGCGCGGCGGCTTTGGGCGCGCGCGGCGTGGGGCTCTTCGTCTTCGGTTTGCGCGGGGCCGCCGGTTTCTTGGCGGCGGTTTTTTTCTTCGTCGGCTTGCGGGTGGTCATTGCGGCGTCAGCGATAAAGCCGGTTCGCCTCGATGTAGGCGATGACTTTTTGTGGGCAAAAATAGTGCAGCGACAGTCCGCGCGAAACCCGCGCCCGCAGCTCGCTCGAGCTGATCTCGATCAAGTGGCCGTCGCAGCGGTGCAAGACCAGGCCGGGAATCTCCGGGTGCGGCTTCGCCGGATGCTTCGGGCGCTCGAGGAAGATGAATTCGATCATCTTGGCCAGTTCGCCGATGTCCTTCCACTTGTGCAGCAACGGCAGCTGGTCGCCGCCGATGATCCAGTAGAGCTGGTCGTTGGGGAACATCGCCCGGAAGTGCCGCACCGAGTCGATCGTGTAGCTGATGCCGCCCTTGCGCAGTTCGTAGTCGGAAATCTCCACGCGATGATCCCACTCCGTCGCGGCCCGCAGCATCTCCAGGCGGTCGTCGGCAGTGGACTGCACGTCGCTCGGCTTCAACGGCGCCTGCGCCGCCGGGACGAGCAGCAGCCGGTCGAGATGAAATTGCTCCAACACGTCCTGCGCGGCGATCAAGTGGCCGAAATGGACGGGGTCGAAGGAGCCACCGAGGAAGCCGATTTTCATTCGTGGGATGCCACGTGTGCCGACGCCCAACGCAGGGCGCAAGGCCTTTCCCGGCGCGAAAACAGAGTGCCCGGGGCGGGACTCGAACCCGCACTTCCTTGCGGAAAGGGGATTTTAAGTCCCCTGCGTCTACCATTCCGCCACCCGGGCGCAGCAGCGGCTTTCGTGGCAAAGCGCCGGGGCGGCGGCGAGCCTCTTCTGGCCCGCCGCGCGCTCAGGCCGTTTGCCGGCTGAGGCGTTTCCAGCCGAAGCCGTAGGCCATGACGACCGCGAAGCACGCCAACGGGACGAGAAACGCGATCGACATCCCGTAGTGATCACCGACCGCGCCCATGAGCTTCGGGACGATCGCGCCACCCATGATCGCCATGACGATGAACGCCGAGGCCTGCTTCGCCCGCGACCCGAGCCCGTGAATGCCGAGCGCGAAGATCGTCGGGAACATGATCGACATGAAGAAATAGCTCGCGAACACGCACACCACCGAGAGCCAGCCGAGCTTCAACGCCACGAGGCCGCACGCCACGACGTTGATCAGTCCGTAGAGTCCGAGGACGGTCGGTGCGGAGAATTTCTTCAGGATCGCCGCACCGCTGAAACGTCCAGCGAGGAAGCAAAAGAAGCCCACGGAGGCCAGGAACGCCGCGCCCTGATTGCTCAGGATCGCCCGTCCATCCGCGCCGACCTGAATCCACTTCGCCATCACGCCAGTCTGCCAATCCGCCGGAATCGCCGGCGTCTGGGACGTCATGTAGTTGATGAAAAAGCTGAAGATGCCCGACTGCGCCGCGACGTAGGCGAACTGCGCCACCACCGCGAAAACGAAGTGCGGGTGCGTCCAGATCGACGCCTTCCCTTCCCCGCGACCGTCATCCAAGTGATAGACGTCCTCCGATTGCACGTCCGGCAGATCCGCCGCCTTGAACACCGCAACGAGCACCAGCACGAGCACCGCCACCGCCACGTAAGGAATCCACAGCGTTTGCGAACCGGTGCTCTTCCCCGCCGCGTCCGTGCCGTAGAAAAACATGCCCCCCGCGATCGGCCCGAGGATCCAACCGATGCCGTTGCACGACTGCGCGAGATTGATGCGCGCTGCGGCGAACTCCGGCGGCCCGAGCACCGTCGTGTAGGGATTCGCCACCGTCTCGAGGAACGTCAGGCCCGCCGCGATCAAGCAAACGCCGAGCAGGAACGCCCAGAACATCGCGATCTTCGTCGCCGGGATGAACCAAAAGCCGCCGAGCGCCACGAGCAGCAGGCCGAAGATGATGCCGCCCTTGTAGCCGAGCCGCGTCGCGATCCAGCCCGCCGGCAGCGCCATGAGAAAGTAGCCGAGGTAGTGCGCGAACTGCACCCAAGCCGACTGCGCGAGCGTCAGGTGCAGCTCCTCCTGGAAATGCTTGTCCATGACGTCGATCATCCCGTTGCAGAAGCCCCACAACAGGAACAGCGAGCTGACCAACGCGAACGTGACGGCGCGATTGCGGCCGTCCGGCATGACGAAGAGACCGGGCTTCTTCGGGGAAGCAGCGGTGGGGGTGACGGGGTTTGTCATTTGGGGAAAGGGGGGTGCGCGCCTCACGCGCTCTCGAGAATCACGTTCGCATACTGCGTCGTGTCGCCGGTGCGGATCAGACCGATCGCACGCGGCACGCGGCGCTTGAACGCCACATGCGGTTCGTGCCGCAGCTCGACGCCCGCCAGCGCGCGCTCGAACTTCGCGCGCGTCGCCAGGCTGTTGTGCTGAGCAAACTCGCGTGCCATCCACGCCCGCCCGATCTGAAAATTCGGCCGCAGCGCCGCGAGCACCTGCAACACCGTCGGCAAGTCGTCGACCAGCGCGAGGTCGACCGTCTCGATCATCGGCCAAAACGGAAAGCCGCGATCCGCGATGACCAACGTGTTCGTGTGCCGCACGCGACTCAGCAGCGAGTTGAGCGCGGGATTGAGGATTCCGGTTTTCAGCATGGGGTAAACGCGATGAAGACGACGGGAGAGAAACGGCGCGCGCGTCAGAGTTCGACGTGAATCTTGGTCACGCGCGACGGGTCGGCCGACCACGCACCGAGCGCGTCGCCCGCCTGCGCGAAGGGCACTGTCTGCGTGATCGTCTCCGCCACCGGATAACGTTCCGACTCCAGCACGCGCACCACGTCGGCGAAATCCTCCGCCGTCGCGTTGCGCGAGCCGCGAATATCGAGCTCCTTCATCACGAAAAACTTCGTCTCGTAGCTCACCGCTTCCTTCGCATAGCCGATGTAGACCACGCGCCCGGCGAACGCCACTTCGTCCACCGCCGCGCGGAACGTCGCCGGCAAACCGACCGCCTCGATCGCCACGTCCGGCCCGTCGCCGTTGGTGAGCGCTTGCAGGCGCTCGTGCAGGTTTTCCGTGCGCGAATTGATCGTCTCCGCCGCGCCGGCCTTCCGGGCCAACGCGAGCTTCGTGTCGTCGACGTCCACCGCGATCACGCGCGCTCCGCGCAGCAACGCCGCGCCGCTGATCGCGCCGAGCCCGATCATGCCGCAGCCGAACACCAGCACCGTGTCGCCCGCCGCGACTTCACCGCGCCGCACCGCGTGAAAGCCCACGCTCAGCGGCTCCACCAGCGCGTGGTCGCGCAACGAGAGTTTTTCCGAGCGCACGAGCTTCTGCCACGGCACCGCGATGAACTCCGCGAGCGCGCCGTCGCGCTGCACGCCGAGCGTCTGGTTGCTGCGGCACGCGTTCACCCGCCCGCGCCGGCACGACGGACACACGCCGCACGTCGTGTAAGGCACCACCGTCGTCTCGAGCCCGACGTTGAATTGCGCCGGCACATCGTCCGCCACCTCGGCAATCACCGCCGCGATCTCGTGTCCCGGCACGCGCGGATAGGTCACGAGCGGATTGTAGCCGCGGAACGTGTTCAGGTCGCTGCCGCAATAGCCGATGCGCTTCACCTGCAGCAGCACTTCGCCGCGCGCCGGCCGCGGCATCGGCTTTTCCGTGACGGCCATGCGGCCCGCTTCCGTGATCACCCAGGCTTTCATAAATCGTCAGTCTCCGAGGGGAAAATGCGGCGCAATCAACCGCTCCGCCTTCAGCGCCCGCCACAGCTCCGCCGGGATCGGCGTCGTGCCGCTCGCGACGTTCGCCGCGATGCGTTCCGGTTTCTCCGTGTTCAGCGCCACCGCCGCGATGCCCGGCACCGCCAGCCCGAACTGCACGCACACATCCGCCGGCCGCGCGCCGAACCGCTGGCAAATCGCCTGGAACTTCGCGCGCCACGCGAACAACTCCGCGTCGCGCTGCGGATCGACGCGCCGGTAGTCGAACCACTGTCCGCCCGTGAGGAAGCCGGCGTGAAACACCGCCGAGTTCACCATGCCGACGCCACGCGCATGCAGCTGCGCGATCAGGTCGAGCAGTTCGCGCGGATGCGTGTAGACCGTGAGGCTGCACGCGAACATCGCCCAATCGAGATCGACGCGCGCCGCGACCTCGCGGATGACGCGCCAGTCCTTCGCGCCGATGCCGACCGCGCGCACGCGCCCCGCCGCCTTCAACTCGAACAGCGCCCGATACGCCGCGACGATGTCCTCCATCCGCCGCGCACGGTCCACCGCGTCCGTCGCCGCAGCGAGAAACTCATCCGGATCGTGCACCGAAACCAGTTGCGCCGCGCAACCGTCGCCGAGCAGCGCGTTGCCTTCCTCGTAGCAGCGCAAGATCCCGTCGTAACTGATGTCGCGCTGCGCGTCGTGCGCGATGCCGGCCCACACACCGCGCTCGAACGTCGGCTCCGGGCCCGTGAGCGGCGCCCGCCGCCAGCCGAGCTTGTTGCTGATCACGACATCGGTCGCCGGCACGTTCAACGCGCGCAGCGCGCGGCCGATCTCCTCCAACGCGAGCCCCGCGCCGTATTTGCCCGCGGAATCCAACACGATCGGCGCCGGGCAGTGCTTCACCATTTCCGCGACGAGCGCGCGCTTCGTGGCGTCGGGCACGACTTGGTAGAGGTTGCCGAGGCAACTCGTGCCGAAAATGACCGGCGGCACGCGCAGCGTCGTGCGGCCAAACGGGCGATGCAGGGGGGCACTCATCGGAACAGCGCCGACCAGCCTAGCAGGAAACCGGCGCGGCGCGCATGGCTCAGCGTGACCGGCACCTGTCGATTCTTGCCCTCGGGAGCCTCGGCTCCCTCCCCGCGATTTACACGACTGTCATCGCGAGGCGTGCGCCGCACGCCGTGGCGATCCAGCTGACCGTCTCACCGCGCGCTCAAAAACGCCGAAGGCGACACGCCGTGCACGCGCTTGAACACGCGCGAGAACTGGAACGGATCGATCCCGAGTTCGTCCGCCACCTCCTGCACCAGCCGATCCGACGCGTGCAACCGCTCCGCCGCCCACTGCATCTGGAGCTGCTGCAGGTAACGATACGGCGTGTCGCCCTGAAATCGTCGGAACAGCCGCGACAGGTAGGACGCGTTGACGTGGCACGCCGCCGCCGCGTCCTCGATTGTGCGGCAGCGCAGAAAATTCGCGTCGAGATGCGCCCGGCACCGCTCGAACGTCGCCCGCGCCAGCCGCTCCGCCGGGGTGGCCGGTTGCGCCGCGCGACCGATCGCGATGATCAGCAGCTCCAATTGCAGCGCCACCGCGCGCGCCGTGTGCGCGTCGAGCCGTCCGCCGAGCCGGATGAGTCCGTCGAACGCCACCCGCACGTCCGCGGGCGAGCCGAGCGTCACGACGCCGCCGGGCGAGAGCTGTCGCGCGCGCAGCAGCGCCCGCGCTTCCTCGCCGACGAAGTTCACGAAATATTTTCCCAGCGGCGCGTCCACCGACGTCCGGATCTCATGCGGCACGCCGGGGCCGTAAGTGAACACGCTCCCCGGCCCGAGCACATGCCGTTGCCCTGCGAGCCGCAACTCGCCCCGGCCCGCCGCCACCAGTTCCAGCGACAGATAGGGAAAATCCGCCCGCTCGATCCGGTAGTCCGCCGCGCATTCCTCCCAGCCGCCGCACACCACCGTCAACCCGCGCGCGCGCCGCGGATTCAAGTTCAGGTAGAAGCGGCGCGCCGCGGAAACCTGTTGCGAGATGAACTCCGGCGGGCGCACCGGCGCGTGAGGCGGCATGGCAATAATTTGCCTGCGCGCCGCGCCGCCGGCAAGCCGCCAACTCGCCTCCGCGCTCCTCGTCGCCGCGTCCTTAAGCCGTTCACGACCCGGTATTATCGTCCCGACTAACGCGCGCTTCGGCCGTCCGGGACCCTCGACAGAACGCGCGACGTGATCAACTTTCGCGCTACCCCTCGCGGCCTCACGAACGCCGCGCCCGTCTTCTCCACTGCCATGCCCTCGCCCGGACAAAATTTCCGCGCCGCTCTCGCTGCCGAATCCCCGCTCCAGATCGCCGGCACGCTCAACGCCTACGCCGCGCTCCTCGCCGAACGCGCGGGCTTCCGCGCGCTCTACCTCTCAGGCGCCGGCGTCGCGAATCACTCCTGCGGCTGGCCCGACACCGGCCTCACCACCCTCGCCGACGTCCTGATCGACGCCCGCCGCATCACGCGCCGCGTGCAACTGCCGCTGCTCGTCGACATCGACACCGGTTGGGACGACCCGACCGAAGCCGTCCGCGAAATGGCCGCCGCCGGCGTCGCCGCCGTCCACATCGAGGACCAGATTCCCGCCAAAGTCTGCGGCCACTTGCCCGGCAAACACCTCGTATCAACCGGCGAGATGGTCGAGCGCGTCCGCGCCGCCGTCGCCGGCAAACCCGATGCGAGCTTCGTCGTCATGGCGCGCACCGACGCCGCCGCGAACGAAGGCGTCGACGGCGCCATCGCCCGCGCCCGCGCCTATGTCGACGCCGGCGCCGACATGATTTTTGCCGAGGCGCTCCACACGCTGGACGACTACCGCGCATTCACCGCCGCGATCAAAGTCCCGGTCCTCGCCAACCTCACCGAGTTCGGCAAGACGCCCTACTTCACGCTCGAGCAGCTCCGCTCCGCCGGCATCGCCATGGCGCTGTATCCGCTCGGCGCCTCGCGCATGGCCGCATCGGCCGCGCAGGAATTCTACACGACGCTCCGCCGCGACGGCACGCAGCAAGCCGTCGTCCCGCGCATGCAAACCCGCGCCGACCTCTACACCTCCCTCGGCTACACCCCGCCCAAGGAAAAGTGAGCCGCGCCCGCGGCCCGCGTTAACCTCTCCCCACGATGAGCACCGATACCCCCGCCTCCGCTCAAACCTCCACGACCAGCGTCGCGCCCAAAGCCAAGAAATCAGTCGCGCTTTCTGGCGTCGTCGCCGGCAACACCGCGATCTGCACCGTCGGCCACTCGGGCAACGACCTGCATTACCGCGGCTACGACATCGCCGACCTCGCACGCCACGCGACCTACGAGGAAATCGCGCACCTCCTTATCCACGAGCGCCTGCCCAACGCCGCCGAGCTCGCCGCCTACAAGAAGCACCTCGCCTCGCTCCGCGGCCTCTCCGCGCCGCTCCGCGCCATCCTCGAGCAACTCCCCGCGCGCTCACACCCGATGGGCGTGTTGCGCACCGGCTGCTCCGCGATGGGCGCGATGGATACCGAGCCCTCCGCGCCCGACGGCAGCGGTCCGAAGGATCCCGTCGTCGCGCGCCGGATCGCCGACCAGCTCATCGCGTCGTTCCCGTCGATGCTGCTCTACTGGCACCACTTCGCCACGACCGGCAAACGCATCGACGTCGAGACCGCCGACGAGACCATTGCCGCGCATTTCCTCCGCCTGCTCCACCAGCGCGCCCCGCAACCCTCGCACGTCCGCGCGCTCGACCGCTCGCTGATCCTCTACGCCGAGCACGAATTCAACGCCTCGACCTTCACCGCGCGTGTCATCGCCGGCACCGGCTCCGGTCTCTACGGCTGCATCACCGGAGCCATCGGCGCGCTGCGCGGCCCGAAGCACGGCGGCGCCAACGAAGTCGCCTTCGAGATCCAGCAACGCTACCGCACGCCCGACGAAGCCGAGGCCGACATCCGCGCCCGCATGGCGCGCAAGGAAATCGTCATCGGCTTCGGTCACCCCGTCTACACCGTCAGCGACCCGCGCAACGCCATCATCAAGGAAATCGCCCGCGAACTCTGCACCGAGCGCGGCGACCTCAACGTTTTCAACATCGCCGAGCGCATCGAGACGCTCCTCTGGAACGAGAAGAAAATGTTCCCGAATCTCGATTGGTATAGCGCCGTCGCCTACCACGAGATGGGCGTGCCCACCGCCATGTTCACGCCGCTGTTCGTCATCGCCCGCACCGCCGGCTGGGCCGCGCACGTCATCGAGCAACGCGCCGACGGCAAGATCATCCGCCCCAGCGCGAACTACACCGGCCCAGCCGACCGCCCGCTCCCGCCGCTCGACCAACGCTGATTCCCAATCGTTCTCGTTCCTCGTTCTCTTTCTCATTCTCAAAAGCCACGCCCCCAAGAGAACGAGCAAGAGAGCGAGAACGAGCTGTCGCTCCGCCCTCCGTCATCCGTTCTCCGTCCTCCGTTAATGTCCTCCCACATCTCCAACGTCCGTCCCGCTCCCGACCAACTCCTCGTCGACCTCGCCGACTACGCGCTCAACGCCCGCATCACGAGCGACGAAGCCTACGACACCGCGCGCTGGTGCCTTGCCGACACGCTCGCCTGCGGCATCATGGCCCTCGCCTACCCGGCCTGCACCAAGCTCCTCGGCCCTGTTGTCCCGGGCACCTCGATCGTCAACGGCACGCGCGTCCCCGGCACGAGCTACGAACTCGATCCCGTGCAAGGCGCCTTCAACATCGGCGCGATCGTCCGCTGGCTCGACTTCAACGACACCTGGCTCGCCGCCGAATGGGGCCACCCCTCCGACAACCTCGGCGCCATCCTGGCCACCGCCGACTGGATCAATCGCAACCTGGCGGCCGGCGTTCAGCCGGCGGCGTTCGGCTCTCAACTCTCAGCTCTCAACTCTCAACTGAAGGTCAGGGATCTCCTGACCTTCATGATCAAAGCCCACGAAATCCAAGGCGTCCTCGCGCTCGAAAACTCCTTCAACCGCGTCGGCCTCGATCACGTCCTCCTCGTCCGCATGGCCTCCACCGCCGTCACCGCCGCCATGCTCGGCGGCACGCGCGAGCAGGTCATCAACGCCATTTCGCACGCCTGGCTCGACGGCTCCGCGCTGCGCACTTACCGCCACGCGCCCAACACCGGCTCGCGCAAATCTTGGGCCGCCGGCGACGCCACCAGCCGCGCCGTCCGCCTCGCGCTCATCGCGCTGACCGGCGAGATGGGTTACCCGTCCGTCCTCACCGCCAAGACGTGGGGCTTCCAGGACGTTTCCTTCAAGGGCAACCCCGTCAAACTCGCGCGCCCGCTCGGCAGCTACGTGATGGAGCACGTCCTCTTTAAAATTTCCTTCCCCGCCGAATTCCACGCGCAGACCGCCGTCGAATGCGCGATGCAGCTCCACCCGCTCGTGCGCGACCGCCTCGACCAGATCGAACGCATCGAGATGACCACGCACGAGTCGGCCATCCGCATCATCGACAAGTCCGGTCCGCTCCACAACCCGGCCGACCGCGACCACTGCCTCCAATACATGGCCGCCATCGGCCTCATCTTCGGCGAGCTCACCGCCGACCACTACGAGGACAAAATCGCCGCCGACCCGCGCATCGACGCCCTCCGCGCCAAGATGGTCGTCACCGAGGACAAGCAATACAGCCGCGACTACCTCGACCCGGAAAAGCGCTCCATCGCCAACGCCATCCAAGTCGTCTTCAAGGACGGCTCGAAGACGGACCGCATCGAAGTCCACTACCCCATCGGCCACCGCCGCCGCCGCTCCGAGGGCATTCCGGTCCTCCAACAAAAAGCCCAAACCGCCTTCGCGGCCCACTACGGCAAAGACAAGGCCACGCACCTCATGTCCCTCTTCGCCGACCGCCCGAAACTGGAGTCGATGCCCGTCCACGACTTCGTGAGCGCGTTCGTGAAGCAGCCCACGAGTTGAGGTTTACGCCGGTAAAAATCGGCGCGCAAAAGCTCAACCCACGCGAATCGGTTATTGATCTCCAGCGACTTATAAGCCCTCATCCCTCCCCGGGCCACGATATTGTTATCATCAACTCAGTTACGTTGAATATACTGATCGGCGGAAGAACTGTAATGCGTCGCTCATTCTTCAAGAAGCTCTGCATCGCGTTGCTCGTCCTTCTTTGGATTGGCTGGGCCGGCTTTATCTATGCAGCCCCAAAAGAGTGGAAAGAGATTACCGCGATTTTTCTGATACTGACCGTTGTCTTCGCCTGGAGGATGTGGACCTCTGATCGTGCGACTGTGAATGAAGGTGGCTACATGGGCGAAGACTTGCGCTGGCCCGAAGAGAAGAAAAAGGCCGATCCAGACCGCCAGAGAACAACGCGCGGGATGTGACCTAAATCGTATGTGCCTTCTCCGCTCAGCATCTCCCGTAGTTCAAAAGGGCTCACTCCACGCTCGCCCGCGCGTGTCTCATCGGTGACGATCGCCGAAGAATCGCTATGTCTAAGCAGACATTCCTCCACTACGGTATCTGGTATCAAGATGAGGCCGCCTTCCTCAGATTCAAGAAGGCGTGCGTAGATGAGGACGGCTTTGTAGGCGGCTACAATGGCTGGCTTTCCAGAGCGGAGAATATGGTAGCAGAGCTTAAGAAGCGCGGAATCAACCTTCGTAAGGTTTATTGTGATGTGGATGAATTCTTGCGGTGGTGTGATGTCAATTCCCGTGCCCCAGACGGACGCGCGAGAAGCGCGTATGCCGGCGTCAAGGGATACCAAGATTCTATCCGCGATAATTGAACGGCATTTAATCGTTATTGAGCGCATGAAAAGAAAGGCGATCCAGTTGCCACAGCCAACAGGTGCTATCGCACCTGTGGCTGAGCGTTGACGTTCGGCAAAGCTATGAAGAAGCCCACGCATCTCATGATCGGTGGCCTTGTAGCACTCGGCTTTGACGCGTCAGGAAGATTTCTCCTCACCGTGTCGCACTCTGGGCGCGGAGTCTTCGCGGTCGAGAGCTGGCAGCGAGTCGCACGTGACCCAGCCCTCGCTTACCCAGAAGACGGCGTAGCGATTGGCATCGGGCCGATTGCGGGCGAGCGGATTCCTGTTTCTTCGCGGGATGAGAAGAAGGAGAGCATCGAGCTGAAGAGTCCTGACGGAAGATTCACATTACTCGGCGAGTCGGATGGCATTACCGTGACATCAAAAGGAGAGCCGAACCAGCCGCCACAGCACAACGCGGGCAGCCGTCCTACTTCGGACGATTCACCCGCATCCGAAACTCCGTCTTCGCTCGGCCCGCGTGGCTGATCTGAAACGTTAGCCGAAGAAATTCCCATGGCGTGGCTCCCTAAAGAAAAAGAAGTCGAGGCTATGCTCGGTGCCGACGGTAAGAAGCGGTATGAGTATTTTATTCATCGCGTATGCGATACCCGGAAAGTCTGGGGTCTTCACGACGGTGGCTGGGCCAGCCTCGGCGATGGCGACAAGAAGTGGATTCCATTTTGGCCGCACGAAATTTATGCCTCACGCTTTCGGACGGCAGATTGGTCCTCTTATGTCCCCAAGGAAATCGAGCTTGGTGCTTTTCTTGATCGCTGGCTTCCAGGCATGCGAGCAGACGGCGTTGCCGCCGCGATATTTCCGGTTGGCCCCGGTAGCTCCGTTCTTGTAAGCCTCGATGATTTAGAGGCGAATCTGCGGCACGAGCTATCGAACAGCTATGAAGAAGAGGGCTAACAAGCGCACTACAGACAACTCCGGGGCTTTGCCCCTCCGTGTCTGATTGCGGACGTTGGGCAACACCATGAACCGATTCCTCATATTGTTCGCCTTCTCGATTTTCGTCGGCTCCGCGCACGCAGAAAAGAGATTCAAGGATGATTCCGGCAACGAGTTGGTCGTCCTTGAGCCAGCGGATGTCCTGAGGATATTCGACGCGGCTGTGGCGGGAGTTTCTGAGTTTGAGATCATTTCTCTCGATCCCGCCCGTTTCAAGGAGGGCGATGCAGCTATTGATGGCGCGACTATCACCGGACGTTCGCGCACCCAGAAGAAGGAGGAGATAGAGCGCATGGTTGCAGCTCTCCGAAAGTCGATTCGTGAAGCTCCCGAGGAGACCTACGAGTGTTTCGAACCCCGGCATGCGCTTCGAGCGCAAATCAAAGGCAGGCATGTCGAGATTGTGCTCTGCTTCGAGTGTTTGCAGGGGATTATCCGCGTGGATAAGGACGTCACCCAATTTCCCATGACCGCTGACGCGGAGAAAGCATTCGATGAGATTTTTGCCCAGAACGGATTGAAGAAGGCAGAAAAGAAGAGGCCCAACAAATCGGCACAGCCAACTCCGGGGAGCTGACGCTCCCCTGCGTGGCTGACCTCAAACGATCGGCGTAATACCATGCATAGCTGCACCACGCCTGAGGAAGCGATCCTGCTGCTTGAAGACGCGTATCGAAAAAAGGACATTGATGCCGCTGTCGCAGCCAAGGATTTCCAGATCGAAGCACGATTGCTCTTGGAGCGCATTCGTCGCGAAAAGAACGAGCCCGCGGTTGCCCCAAGCCTGATTCATCAGACGGCGCACGTTCTCGAGCTTTCGTTCCGTGATCATCACGCGCGGAAGGGATTCCCTGACATGACAGGTGTTGTTTCCACCTTCCCCACGAAGGAAGAAGTGGAGCCTGGCATTTGCGCAGTCACTGAGTTGTGCACATGGCCGGATGGCGAGTCGGTCACCCAGAAGATTCTCGTCGCAAAGACGGAGCGGGGCTGGAAGGTCCTAAATCCTCAGAGATGAAGAGCCGATCCAGCCATCACAGCCAACTCCGGGCAGCTGACGCTGCCCTCCGTGGCTGACTTCAATCGATCGGCGGAAGATGAATTCCAAGAGCGTCATTCGTTGGGCGAAAGTTGTCGCGGCAATCCCGGCAGGTTTGGTCTCGGGGTTCTTCCTCGCTTCACAGATCTGCGTCGCAGTCCTACACGCCCAAGGGAAAGGCAATTCCCACAATGACATTATCACGCTAGCTATCTGGCAGATGCTGGGTGCCGCGTTTGGAGCGTTGGTGCTGCCCATGGTGATTTGGCAGTTTACAAAGAGCAGACAGAATGAGGCCGATCCAGACCGTCAGAGAACAACGCGCGGGATGTGACCTAAATCGTATGCTCCGTCTCCGCTCTGCATTTTCCGTAGTTCAAAAGGGCTCACTCCACGCTCGCCCGCGCGTGTCTCATCGGTGACGTTGGGCAGAAAGCTTCGCCTCTCTAACCATCTTCCAATGGACAAAGAAGAACTGATAAAAACCGCGATAATTGCCGTGGTGAGCGTATCTTTCAAAGAGGTCGCTTCTTGGTTGATAAAGCGGATGATCAGCATGGCGGTAATCGTCAGGGAAACCGCGATCAAGAATTGGAAGACGATAGATGTCTTATTGGATGGATTGGGTGGCATATGGTTACTGGCTCTTAGTTATTTTGCGGCGATGAAGGCGTCGTCCGTTGACGGAAATTTGGTTTTTACGGTGGCCCTCATGGTGAATTTTGCCTTCGTGGAGTTTGGTCGCTTTCAAAGGAATTTTATCCGGCTTGCGGAAAAACAGAAGAAGGCCCAACAAGCCGCCACAGCCAATGACGCGCAGCGGACCTGATTTCCGAGATGAAGCTGATGTTGTGGCGCGTCATGGCTGAGCTTTGACGATCGCCGGAAGAATGAAACCGCTCCGCTACCTCCTTGCCCTGTTACTGGCCTCCGTTGGTTTGACCGCCGCCGACAAGAAGCCGGATTTTGATCCGTCCGTCGTGTTGAAGATTATCATCCGAGCCGATGGAGCGATCCTGCTCGATGGCGCGAGCACGAAGCTCTCGGAGGTGCCCGCGAAGCTCGCAGCCCACGCCGAAAAGAAAGGCGTGGTTTGGTTTTACCGTGCGAATCCCGAGGGCGATTCGCCTCCGAATTCGATGGAAGTCCTGAAGATGGTCATCGACGCCCGTCGGCCGATTCAGCTCTTCACGAAAGAAGATTTTTCCGAGACGGTTGGCCCGGATGGGAAACCCAAGAAAGTAAAATGAAGAAGGGCGATCCAGCTCATCACAGACAACTCCGGGGAGCTGACGCTCCCCTCCGTGTCTGACTGAGGACGTTCGCCAGAAGATGAAAAGTGCCCTCCTGCTTCTTTGTGCCATCTGCGTTTCTGCAGGTTGTTCGACTAGCACGAAGCAAGAAGCCGATCTCGGTGCTGCGGTTGCGAAGAAAGACCTCGGAGTTGAGTGGGACGTAGTCGGACCGCTGAGCAAGAAGGGCGTTATTCGTTCTGAGTTTGATGCGCATGCCATCAAGCAGGCCCTCTCAGGCATGGATGCTGGTGCTACGGCCTATGTAGCATTTGAGGTGACGTCCGAGCAGATGAGCCACAGTCAAAGCGGGGAGCTTCTGGTGTCAGCGGACAGAGAGCTGCTGGTCTTGGTGCGCGATGGCAAAATCGTAGCTCGATTCGAAAAGAAGAGGGCGAACCAGGTGCCCGAGCCAACGTCCGGGCTGGCGCCCGGCCGTGGCTCATCGTAAACGAATAGGCAAAGAAAGCTCAGGCGTCACAAACCAACATGGAAATTTTCTGGGCCATATTCCTCACCGTCGTTCTGACCCTGACCTGCCCCCCGTCGCTGTAAGGTCAAAATGAGACAGCCGGGTTGGTTGTGGTTGGTTTACTGACGGAGGATTCGGGTGCAAGCGCAGGACTGATCTGGTCCTCAGGAGCCCCCATGGGGGCTCGCGCGATTCGGGCG